>JAWLBL010000033.1:0-92013 GCA_041687695.1 Myxococcota bacterium
GCTCCGCCGGCGCGGAAAGCGCCGCCATGGGCGGCGCACTCCGAAAGCGGGCCCTTCGGCCCGCGTAAGAGGCGGACCGCCAACTCGCGCCGGCTCCGCCGGCGCGGAAAGCGCCGCCATGAGCGGCGCACTCCGAAAGCGGGCCCTTCGGTCCGCGTAAGAGGCGGACCGTCAACTCGCGCCGGCTCCGCCGGCGCGGAAAGCGCCGCCATGGGCGGCGCACTCCGAAAGCGGGCCCTTCGGCCCGCGTAAGAGGCGGACCGCCAAGGTGACCCGAAGACGCCGGCACCCGCCGTGCCGAGTTCGATGAACGGCCCTGCAAGGGCGAGAGAACCGCCCTTTCGGAGCGCCGCCTCGGAAGCCGGTGATCCCAGAGGTGGGCGCTGGAGGCATCGTGCCGGCCGGCTGGAGGAGCCTGTCGCACAAGGGCACTGATCGCGGGCCGCAGGCCCGCTTTCGGAGTGCTCGGCCCATGGCCGAGCTTTGCGCCGGCTCTGCCGGCGCGGCTGGTGCTGGAAGCCGTCGATCCCAGGGGCCGGGCGCTGGAGGGGGCGGGGTGCCGGCCGGCCGGCCGCGAATTCAGGGGGCGGACGGGCTCGGTCAGGGCGCGGGGCGGTAGAGGTAGGTGTCGACGGTGGTGAGGCGGCCGCGCAGGACCAGCTCGGCGCGGCCGTCGCCGTCGAAGTCGGCGGGCAGGGCCTCGTGCTGGTCGGCGGCGAGGTGGTGGGGGCCGAAGGGGCCGGCGTTGCCCAGGGTGACGGCGGCCTGGAAGGCGCCGGCGCCGTTGGTGAGCAGGAGCCGGGTCGCGCCGGCCGGGGTGAGGGCCTGCAGGAAGAGGTCGGCGGCGCCGTCGCCGTTGAAGTCGCCCGCGACGAGGCGGCGGCCGGAGGCGGCCCAGGTGGCCGTGTCGACGCCGAAGGCGCCGTCGAGCTGCCAGGCGTCCAGGAAGGGGGCGGCCGGGTCGGCGGCGCCGCGGAGCAGCCAGGTGGCGCCGGCGGCCGTCTTGGGCTGCAGGAGGAGGTCGGCGCGGCCGTCGCCGTCGAAGTCGGCGAGGTGGGGGACCGAGGCGGCGGTCGACCAGGCGGCGGCGGGCAGGTCGAAGGCGCCGGTCAGGACCTGGGCCTCGGCGAAGAGGCCGTCTTCGGTGGCGCGGAGGAGGCGGGCGGAGCCCTCGGCGGTCGCGGGGAGCAGGAGCAGGTCGGCGCGGCCGTCGCCGTCGAAGTCGCCGGCGTGGACGGCGGCGTCGGCCCACAGGGCGTCGTCGAGGCCGAAGAAGTAGGTGACGTTGGCCAGATCGCCCAGGCCGGCGGGCTGGCCGCCGCGGAGCAGGAAGGCGGCGCCCGGGTCGCGGGGGACGAGCAGCAGGTCGTCGGCGCCGTCACCGTCGAAGTCGGCGACGACGGGGTCGCGCTGGGCGGCGTCCCACTTGTCGGCGGTCATGTCGAAGGCCCAGGTGACCACCTGCGGGGCCTTGAAGGCGCCGTTGCCGTCGGCGAGCAGCAGGAAGGAGTCGCCGGTGGCGCCGCGGGCGCGCAGGAGGACGTCGGCGCGGCCGTCGCCGTCGAAGTCGCCGACCGTCAGGGCGTGATCGTCGTGGGACCACTGGCCGGCGGGCAGGCCGGGGGGCTCGGACAGGGTCAGCTCGGGGGCGAAGGTGGTGCCGTCGGTGGCGCGCAGCAGGTAGGTGGCGTGGGCGGCGCTCTTGCCCTGCAGGAGCAGATCGGCGCGGCCGTCGCCGTCGAAGTCGGCGGCGTGGGCGACGCGGTACTGCTCGGACCACTTGCCGCCGGTCATCCAGGGTTCGCGGGTCAGGACGCGGTGGCCGGCGGTGGCGGGGGCGCAGCCGTCCTGGTCGGTGGTGCAGGGCTCGAAGGCGCGGACGCGGTCGATGCGGTGGACCATCGGCTGGAAGTTGGACAGGTCCTGCTTCAGCCCGCCGGTCGGGACGATCGAGGTGTTGAGGATGAAGAAGAAGGGCGACGCGGGGACCTCGAGCGGCAGCGGGCCGACGGCGGCGCCGAGCTGCTCGGGGTCGGCCGAGCCGATGATGGTCGCGTCGAGCATCAGGCCGTCCCAGACGCGGCCGACCTCGAGGTCGTCGAAGAAGAAGCGGATCTCGCCGGGCCGCCACTCGACCGCGTAGGTGTGCCAGGTCGTGGTGAAGCGGGCGTCGCCGGGGTCGTGGTGGTGGCCGCGGCTGTAGTGGGTGCGGGTCTCACCGTCGACGGTGCCGCCGTGGAAGGTGGCGTGCGCCTCGGTGGGGTGCTCCCAGATGGCCTCCATGATGTCTATCTCGCCCGCGTCGGGCCAGCCGCCGTCCTGCGGCAGCATCCAGTGGGCCGGCCAGGCGCCGGGGCCGGCGGGCAGGATGGCGCGGACCTCGAAGCGGCCGTACTGCTGCTGGAAGCCCGGGGTGCCGTCCCAGGCGCGGGACATGATGGCGCCGGAGCGGATGGGGCACTCCTCGGCGACGTAGTAGTCGGGGAGCTCGCCGCCGCAGCTCCAGGGGCCGGCGCCAGAGGCCTTGGTGGCCTTCAAACGCAGCTCGCCGTCCGAGACCTCGACCTGGGTGGCGTCGAGCTTGTTGATGCCGGTGCCCCAGGGCTTGTTCCAGTCCATCCAGTTGTAGATGTCGTAGACCGACCAGCGGCACTTGTTCAGGTCGGCCAGGGCGTCGGCGACCTCGGGCGGGCAGGGGGCGCGGCTCCAGTAGCGGTCGAGGCACATCGGCGGCGTCTTCGCGGCGTCGTAGCAGGGGTCGCCGGGCGTAGGGGGGCCGTCGAAGTCGTCGTCCAGGGTGAGGCGCCAGCCGGGCAGCGGCGCGGGCGGCGGGGGCTCGGTGTCGCCGGCGTCGGGGGACGCGGTGTCGTCGGGGACGTCGGCGGCCACGTCTTCGAGGGCGTCGGCGGCGTCCTCGAGCGCGTCGGGCACGTCGTCGAGGGCGTCGGCGGCGTCCTCGAGCGCGTCGGGGACGTCGTAGGAGACGTCGGGCTGGACGTCGTCGACGGTCTCGACGGCGTCGAGCGGGCCGGGGGCCAGGTCGTCGATGATGTCCGTGGTCGGCAGCTCGTAGCCGGGCTCGGCGTCCGGCGCGCCAGGGCGCGGGTCGTCGCCGCACGCGGCCAGCGCCAGAGCGCCCGCGATCGCCAGTCGTAGGCCGTGCCTGCTCGTCATCGGTATGCCCCCCTCGGTGCGGTCTGGGCGCAGGTTGGGCGAGCCTGGGCGCCGACGCAAGCGGAGTCGGAGTGGCCCGGGGCGGGTCGGCTGGCACGAGGCCTTCGTAGAGGCCCTGTGGAGTGCTCCACCTTGGTGGAGCCCCCATCCGGCGCAGCTTGCTGCGCCGGGTTGGCGACCAGATCCCGGCGGCAAGCCGCCGGGGCCGGGGCTCCGGCAAGCCGGAGCACTCCGAGGCCGCCTTCGGCGGCGCCCCCGCCTTCGGGCTTGCGCGCGGGGGGCGGCGGGGGGAGGCTCGCGCGCCGACGGACAGGGGAGGGGCGGTTGGGCGAGGTCGTGGCGTTCGTGGTGCTGCTGGTCGGGGCGGGGTGGGCCCTGCGGCGGGTGCGGCTGGTGCGGGTCGAGGCCGCCAAGGACCTCAACCAGATCGTCTTCTACCTGACGCTGCCGCCGCTCATCTTCCTGGCGCTGCACCGGGGCGAGCTGGCCTGGGACATGCTGGCCATGCCGGGGCTGGCCTGGGGCGTCTCGGTCGTCGGGCTGGGGCTGGGCTGGCTGGGGGCGCGGCTGCTGGGGCTGCGGGGGAAGCTGGCCGGGGCGTTCATCCTGGCGCTGACCTTCGGCAACACGACCTACTTCGGCTACCCGGTCATCACCGAGCTGTACGGCGAGCGACACCTGACGCTGGCCATCTTCTACGATCTGCTGGGCGCGACGCTGGCCGTGAACACGCTGGGTGTGTCGGTCGCGGCGGCCCTGGGGTCGGGGGCGATCGCGGCCAAGGCCATCGCGAAGAAGCTCGCGACCTTCCCGCCCATCTGGGCGCTGGCGCTGGGGCTCGCGCTGCGGCCGATCGCGCTGCCCGAGGCGCTGGTCGGGCTGCTCGAGCCGGTCGGCGCGCTGACGACGCCGCTGATGATGCTGTCCATCGGCCTGTCCCTCGAGCTGCGCCACTGGCGCTCGCACGGCAAGCCGGTCATGGCCGCCGTCGCCGGCCGCCTGCTGGTCCTGCCGGCGGTGACCTGGGGCGTCGCCCTCGCCCTGGGGCTGCCCACCGACTTCACCCAGGCGGCGGTGATGCAGGCCGGGATGCCGACCATGCTCTACTCGTTCACCCTGGCCCTGCTCTTCGACCTCGACACCCGCCTGGTCCTCAACGCGATCCTGTTCACGACCGTCCTCAGCTTCCTGACCCTGCCCCTGTGGTTTCAGCTGCTCGGCGGCGCCTGAGCGTGGCGCGCCGGTCACCGCGCCGCCGGATCCGACCTTGCCCGGTCGCCTCGCCTGGGCTATTCGCCAACGCCGGATGAGCGACCGCGACACCCAGCACGACGCCGCCCCCGCGGCGGCCGCCCCGACCGCGACGGGCGACCTCGGCCCCACCGGGACGCAGCCGACGCTGCCCGCCGGCGACCGCCCGGATCGGCAGGCGAGCGGGTCGGGCGCCTTCGGCCCGGGCGCGCTGCTGTCGGGGCGCTATCGGCTGCTCGAGGAGCTGGGCAGCGGCGCCGTCGGGCAGGTCTTCCGGGCCGAGCACACGCTGATGGCCAAGACCGTCGCCATCAAGGTGCTGCACGCCGACGTGGTCCACAGCGAGGCCATCGTCGCGCGCTTTCAGCAGGAGGCGCAGGCCGCCGCCCGCATCGACCACCCGAACGTGTGCGCCGCCACCGACTTCGGCGTCACCGAGGGCGGCGCCTTCTTCATGGTGATGGAGCACCTCGAGGGCGAGACGCTGGCCGCCGTGCTCGAGCGCGAGCGGCGCCTGCCGCCGGCGCGGGCCGGGGCCATCACCTTGCAGGTCCTGGACGCGCTGGCCCGCTCGCACGCCCTGGGCATCGTCCACCGGGATCTGAAGCCCGACAACGTCATGCTGGTCGAGCGCGACGGCGTGCGCGACTTCGTGAAGGTCCTGGACTTCGGCATCGCCCGGTCGGTCGACCCCGCCAGCTTCGGCACCTCGAAGCTGACCGCCTTCGGGATGACCCTGGGCACCCCCCAGTACATGTCGCCCGAGCAGGTCGTCGCCTCGGACGTCGACCCGCGCTCGGACCTGTACTCGCTGGGCGTGATGCTGTTCGAGATGCTGACCGGGCGGCTCCCGTGGGGCGACGACGACCTGCTGGCGTCGATGCGCGCCCGCATCGTCACCACGGCGCCGACCCTGCGCGCCGCGGCGCCCGAGGCGGCCGTCCCCGAGGCCCTGGAGCGCTACGTCGCGCGGCTATTGGCCACGCGGCCCGAGGACCGCTTCGAGGGCGCCGAGGCCGCGCGGGCGGCGCTGCTGGAGGCGCTGGACGGCGACGTCGCCGCGACCCCCGCGCGCCGGGTGCAGCCGCCGCTCGCCCCCGACGCGCCGGCCGCCGGAGGCGCCAGCACGCGACGGGCCATCATCGGCGGCGTGGTGGCGGGGCTGGCCATCCTGCTGATCTGGGGGCAGCGCGACGCCGAGGTCGCGGTGAGCGACGCGCCCAGCGCGCTGACCGGGGAAGCCCCGAGCGAGCCGCAGCCGGACGGGGCGCCCAAGGCCTTCGCCACGGCGGCGCTCGCGGCCGGGATGGCGGCGGGCCCCGTGGTCGTCGCGGACGCGCGCGGGCTGGGGGTCAAGCGGCACGTGACGGCGCGCGAGGTGGTCGACCGAGAGCCGCGCGACGCGCGCGAGGCCTTCACGCCGGCCGACCGCGAGCTGTACTGCTTCTTCGAACTGGATAACGCCAAGGGCGGCAAGCGCCGGCTGACCGTGTCGTGGGTCAAGGACGGCGTCGAGCGCTTCTCGTCGGATCTGGACGTGGGGCGCAGCACGCGCTGGCGGACCTGGGCCAAGCTGGGGCTGATGGGGGACCCGGTCGGGCTGTGGCGCTGCGATCTGGTCAACGAGGACAGCCAGGTCATCAGCTCGCAGCGCTTCAGCGTCAAGCCGCAGCGCGAGTAGGACCCAGGTCGGTGGTGTCGGGGCGGCTGGCGCGGCCCCAGCCCAGGGCCGAGGCGCCGGCGATGATGGCGGTCGTGGCCAGGTAGCAGGTCATGATGCCGATGAAGGCGACCCAGCCGATGGAGCGCAGGCCCTCGACGTGGGCGACGATCAGGGCGCCGAAGCCGAAGCCGGTGGTCAGGGCGGTGACGCCGGCGGGGACGGCGGTCGAGCGCAGGACGTGGCGCAGGCCCGGGTGGTCGGGGGCGCGCAGGCGCAGGACCAGATGGATGGCGGTCTGCAGGCCCATGCCGAAGACGGTCGGCAGGACGACGATGTTGAAGAGGTTGAGCGGCAGGCCGAAGGCGGCGAGCAGGCCGAGGAAGAGGGTGAAGCCGGCCGCCATGGCGCCGAAGGCCAGGGCGACGTCGGACCAGCGCCGCAGGGCGACGACCAGGATGAGCAGCATGCAGGCGGCGGCGAGGGCGACCGCCTGGGGGCCCTCTTCGCGGACGGTGGTGTAGGCGTCGCCCAGGATGAACCAGGCGGCGGTGGCGTGGTGGACCTTGCCGCCGGCCTCGATGGCGCCGACCTGGTCGGCGATGCGCAGGACCTCGCGGGCGTCGGACTTGACGCCCTTGACGTACAGCATCACGAACGAGCCCAGCTGGCCGCGGGTGTCCGTGAACTGGTCGCGCACCCAGGCGGGTAGATCGGTGACGCCGAAGCCGGCCGGGGTCAGCAGCTCGCGCAGGCGGTCGGCGTCCTGCTTGGCGCGGCCCTCGAGCAGGGCGTACTTCATGTCGAGCTTGCGCTTGACCTCGGCGACGCGGGCGAGCTTGGTCGGCTGCTCGTCGGGGACGAACGTGAAGATGGACACGAAGTCCTGCAGGGCCGGCAGGGTCGGCTGGAGCTCGGCCAGGCGGCGGTGCAGGGCCTGGGTGTCGGCGAGGCCGTCGGTGACGATGAGGGCCGGGCTGGCGGCGCGGGTGTCGGCCTCGGCGTGGTACTTCTTCTTGAGCTCGCTGGTCGCGTGGGTGTTCTGGGCGCGCATCTTGCGCATGTCGGCCTCGAACTCGAGGCGGGGCAGGGCCAGGGCGGCGCCGGCGAGCAGGACGCCGACGGTGGCGAGGACGACGGCGCCGACGCGGCGGGTGGAGCGGGTGCGCTGGGGAGGCCGGGCGGGGGGCGTGGCGTCGTCCGAGGGCGCGTGCAGCGGGACGTGGGGCCGGATGCGGTGGAAGGCGGCGATGAAGACCGGCAGGACCAGGAAGGTGGTGGCGATGCAGAGCAGGACGCCGACGCCGGCGATGAGGCCGAACTGGGAGAAGCCGCGGAAGTCGAAGAAGACCAGGCAGAAGAAGCTGGCCATGGTGGCGAGGCCGGCGGTGGTCATCGCGGGGCCGAGGGAGCCGAGCGAGCCGAGGATGGCCTGGTCGATGGATTTGCCGGCCTGCAGCTCCTCGTCGCAGCGGGACAGGACGTGGACGGAGTAGTCCTCGCCGAGGCCGGTGACGATGGCGAAGATGAAGGAGGTGATGAGGTTGAGGTAGCCGATGGCGGCGCGGGCGAAGAAGAAGGTCCAGGCGAGGCCGATGGCGAGCGGCAGGACGATGAGCAGCAGCGCGCGCACGCGGCGGTAGTGCAGGAAGATGATGGTCGACAGCGAGAGCAGGGCGAGGGAGGTCGCCAGCTGGAGGTCGCTGCCGAGCTGGTCGACGGCGGCGGTGACCTGGGCGTAGTCGCCCTCGGTGGCGAAGGTGAGGCCGGCCGTGGGGTGGCGGGCCCGGTGGCGGTGGAACTCGTCCTCGACGAGGGCCGTGAGCTCGGCCGTGCGCTCGGTGTCGGCGGGCTTGAAGGTCGGGTAGACGCGCAGGGCGATGACCTGGCCGTCGGGGCTCTCGTCGTACTCCGAGAAGGCCTGCAGGCCGAAGCGCCGCTTCAGCTCGTCCTCGTCGGGCAGGGCCGAGACGGGCTCGTCGACGGTGGCGGTGGCGGGCGGCTCGTCGGGCGCGTCGTCGTCCTCGTCGTCGTCGAAGCCGTCGAGGGCGAAGTCGTCGGCGACGGCGCGTTGGATGACGGCGTCGACCCGCGCCTCGAGGTCGGCCAGGTCGTCCATCGAGAGGTAGAGCAGGGCGTTTTGGCGGAAGAACGAGATGTCGCGGTGGACCTCGACCCGGCTGACCAGCTGGTCGTGGGCGGCCAGGGCGTCGCCGAGGGCGTGGGCGACCTGCCGGTTGAGGTCGCGATCGGGGCTGCCGACCAGGATCTGCAGCTCGGCGCGGGAGCCGACCCGGTCGCGGGCCTCGCGGGCGCGCGCGACCGAGGGCGTGCTCTCGGGGAAGAGGTCCTCCATGTCGGTGCGGATGGGGATGCCCATGCCCCACCAGCCCGCCGCGACGGTGGCCGCGACGATGACCGCCAGGCTGACGAAGGGCCGCGCGATGAGCCGCGCCACCACGCGCCGAACGAGGTCACCTGGGGTCATGTGTGGGTCTCCCTGCGGCTCACGGCGCGGACTATCGGCCCCGGCGCGGGCGCGGACAAGGCTCGGGCCGGGGTAGGGAACCCAGGGCCCATGGGGCGACATTCCGGCGCGGCAGTGCGCCGGGGCGGTCGTCGGTTGCGCTCGCTGCGGCCTCTACGTGGGGGTGGCGCGCTCAGCCGGCGCCTCGGGCTCGAGGGCCGGTGGCAGCCCGAGCGCGCGCCGCCGACGCGCCTCGAGCAGCGCGACCAGCGCGCCCTTGTCCATGGAGTAGGCGCCCATCGTGTCGTGATAGCGCGGCACGCTGCCGGGCGCCCAGGGATCCAGGTGGATCGTCGGCCCGCCCTCGGTCTTCGGGTGACCGGGCCGGAGCCGGATGCCGATGAGCGGTCCCTTGGCGCGGACGACCGCGACCTCCTCGATGTCCTCCCACGCGTACGACGCCTGGTTGCGACCCGCCCGGTACTCGAGACCCCAGGCGTCGATGCGCAGGTAGGCGTAGTCGGGCTTGCGGATGGCGATCGCGAAGTAGAGGAGGGCGCCTCCCATGAGGGCCAGGAGCCAGCCGAAGAACGCCAACCGCCCGTCGACGGCGAACGGCGTCCCCAGCGCGACCTGCGCCGCTCCGAAGATCCCGAAGACGAGGCTCGCGCCCAGTGGCTGGTGCAGGACGATGGTCTCCTCGTCGTCGGACACGCTCGAGCTCCTCGTGCTCCTGCAAGGCGCGGCCGGCATGGTCCGGGCCGCCGTGCGCGCGTCGCTGGCGCGGCTCAGGGGAGGAAGCCGCCGAGCAGGGTGGGCGGGGCGACGTAGTCCTTGCGGCGGATCCAGCGGGCGCCGTCGGGGCGCAGGACCAGGAGATCGACGGGCGGGGCCGAGCGGGCGAGGCCGGGGGTGTAGCGCTCGCGGGCGATCTCGACCGAGACCAAGAAGCCGACGAGGTCGACGGCGTTCTGCAGCGGCATGCCGAAGTCGAGGCGCTCGGGGCCGAGGGCCGCCTGCTGGCGGACGCGGGCGATGACGCGGTGGGCGGCGGCGTGGTCGAGCCCCTCGGCCATCAGGGCCTCGTGAAGGCCCGGCGCGTGGCCCCACCACAGGGTGTGGATGGCGTCGGTGACGCCGAACCACGAGATGGTCAGGGTCGGGTGATCGGCGTGCAGGCGGATGTCGTCGCCCGGGACGTCGAAGGTGAAGACCTGGCCGTGGTACTGCCCGGGCGAGAAGCCGCCGATGAGCATGTGGAGCGGCACGTCGGGGCCGTGGCCGGCGTTGGCGGCCTCGTAGCGCTCCTGCATGAAGGCGCGGAGATCGCGGGCGACCCGCTCGACGGTGCGCTCGATGGGCGGGATGAGGTGGACGTGCTCGACCGAGAACTCCTCGACCAGGCTGGGGATGGTGCGCTGGCCGAGGGCGCCGCGGCCCCACATGGCCGTCGCCATGGGCAGGTCCCCGACCACCGAGATCTTGTGGTAGCTGTCGTAGCGGTTCTCGCCCGCGCCGCGGCGGCGGACGGTCATGGCGCTGTCGGCGCCGAGGACGATGCCGTCGGGGACCTTGAAGCAGACGACGGTGGTCATGGGGCGGGCCTCGCTGTCGGGTAGAGGCCGCGAGCCTGACGAGTCGCGAGCGGATGGGCAAGCCCCGCGCTCGCGGGCAATGATTTGTGCCCCGGTGGGTTGACGCCTCACACTCGGGGCGTCCTTCCGCTCCGTCACCCTCCGATCCCGCGTGCCCATGACCGCAGCCTCCGCCTTCCTCGTCGTGCTCGCCGGCATCCTCCTCGTGGGGACCATCGGCGAGCTGATGTTCCGCCGCACCGGCGTCCCCGACGTCATCTGGCTCATCGTGACCGGCATCCTGCTGGGACCCGTGGCCGGGCTGGTCGAGCGCGACGCCATGATGGGCATCGCGCCGCTGCTGGGCGCGGTCACGCTGGTCGTGGTGCTGTTCGACGGCGGGCTGCACCTGCGGCTGGCCGACCTGCGCGGGGCCTTGGGGCGCGCGCTGGTCGTGGCCGTGCTGGGCTGGTCGGCCGCCACCGCGGTCGTCGCGGCGGCGTCGATGGGCGCGGCGTGGCTGGGGTGGCTGCCCGAGACCTGGGGCTGGGCGCAGGCCATCCTGCTGGGCGCCATCCTGGGCGGGTCGAGCGCGCTGGTCATCATGCCGGCGGTGCGGACGGCCGGGCTGTCGCCGCCGTTGGCGAACCTGCTGAGCCTCGAGTCGTCGCTGACGGACGTGCTGTGCGTGGTGGTCGCGACGGCGGGCATCGAGGTGGCCCTGACGGGCGCGGCGGACCCGAGCAGCGTCGGCCTGGCGCTGGGCAAGTCGCTGGGGCTGGGCGTCGGGGTGGGCGCCGTGCTGGGGCTGGCGTCGGTGCCGGCGTTCAGGCTGCTGCGGACCAGCGGGTACGGCTATCCGGTGATGCTGGGCGCGCTGATGCTGCTGTACGCGGGCACCGAGGCCCTGGGCGGCAGCCCGGCGCTGGCGGTCATCGCCTTCGCGGTGGTCGCGGGGAACGCGGCGGACATCGGCAAGGCGATGGGCCTGAACGAGTCGGCCGAGCTGGGGACCGGCCTCGAGGGCTTCCACGGGCAGCTGACCTTCCTGGTCAAGTCGTTCTTCTTCACGTTCCTGGGGCTGATGCTGGGGCCGCCGTGGTCGCAGATCGCGCTGGGCGTGGCGTTGGGTCTGCTGCTCATCCCGGCGCGGTTCGGGGCGGTGTGGCTGGGGGCGCTGGGCAGCCGCTTCAGCCGGGGCGAGCGGCGCATCGCGGCGGTGGCGATGCCGCGCGGGCTGGCGGCGGGCGTGCTGGCGATGACCCCGCTGGCCGCGGGCGTGCCGGGGACCGAGTCGCTACCGGGCATCGTCTACGCGGCGGTCTTCACCAGCATCCTGGTGTTCGCGGTCGGCTTCCCGCTGGCGCGGCGGTCGCTGGACCGGCCCGCCGAGGCGCCCCACCTGGTGCCGGCGCCCGTGGGTGGTGAGGTCGAGACCGAGATCCCGGCGCTCGAGGCCTCGGCGGCCGGCGAGGTCGCCGAGGAGGGCGAGGTCGGCTGAGGGCCGTTCGAACCGCGAACGCCCCCGCTCACGCGGGCGCGCGGCCGGCGGGAGCGAGGGCGGACGGGGTGCGCGGGGCCGCCCTCGGCGAGGGGACCCGCGCTCGCAGTGCTGGCGTGGCGAATCAGGCGGTGGTCGGGTGGCCCGGGCCACGGAGCGGCTCGCGGTGGACGCGCGACGGATGGGTCGGCGCCAGCGAGACGAAGAAGATGGCCACGGCCACCAGGGCGTTGTTCCACACCGTCCCGACCGAGAACGTCGGCAGGATGAAGGCGCTGATGAACAGCCAGACGGCGAGCGCCGTGTTCAGGTAGCGCGCCTGGTCCCAGCGCATGGCGACGGCGGCGAAGAGCACGCACAGCACGCCCATGAGCCAGGTGTTGGTCTGCTGCGCGTCGGTGTGCGGCCAGATGAAGGCCGAGATGAACAGCCAGACGCCCAGGGCGATGTTGATCACGCGAGCGGACATGATTCCCTCCCGATGCCTTGTCAGTCCCGCGCGGTCACTGTGGGTCCGAGCCCGGTGTTGCCGGTTCGGCTCGGTTCGGCCCGCGCCGGCGAGGGGCCGCGCGAAGGACACGGCGCCTCGGGTTAAGTGTGCGCACCGATTGGGGGTTTTCGATGATGGGGAAGTGAGGGGGTGAGGTGCGGGGGTGAGGGGGAGGGGTGAGGGGGTGAGGGTGGGGAGGTGAGGGGAGGGGGAGAGGAGGCGCGGTAGCCTTCGCTGCGGGCGGCCTCGAGGGCTTTGTCCCCCTTCTCCGCGACGGCCGGCCTCGAGGGCTCTGTGCCCCTGGGCCGGCCAATGATCGACGCGGTCCCGGGTAGCCTCCGCTACGGCCGGCCTCAAGGGCTTTGTCCCCCTTGGCCGGCCTGCGGCCGTCCAATTCCTCGCGGACGACAAAGCCCTTGACCCCGGCCTCCGCTGCGGCTGAGGGGCCAATATCGGCCCGGAAGGGGGCCTTCCGGGCCGCTTCGCGTCCCGGTGCCCGGCTGGGGTGGTGGGGGGCGCGGGTTGGGTGCCAGGGCGGACGCTCGATCGCGGGTCGGAGGGAGGGGCGGGGGGCGTCATTTCGGCGGGCACGTAGGGGCGAGCCCGTAATTAAACGTGCATGCAATTAGTCGTCCCGGGACGACGGTCGCGGTCAGGTCCGCCGTCCTGGGGCGGAAAGCCAGTGAGTGGGTCGCCGTCCCGGGGCGGAAAGCCAGTGAGCTGGTCGTCGTCCCGGGAAGGGAGGTCAGTCGGTCGTCGTCCCGGGACGGAGGTCAGCGAGCGGGTCGTCGTCCCGGGGCGGAGGATGAGCCAGCGGGTCGTCGTCCCGGGGCACGGAGGTCAGCGAGCGGATCGTCGTCCCGGGGCGGAGGCTCAGCGGCTGGTCGTCCCGGGACGCGAGGCAAAATCGACCGGATTGGAGCAGCTGGGGTGAAAATGTTGTTGACGGATTTCGGGCCCGCTCGGCGGCGGATCGGCGATCGAGGCCTTACGGGGGCTGAGACCCCTCTGGCGCGCCGCAGGACGCGCTGATCAAGGGGAAGGGTCCTCGCGAGGTGTCCGAAGGGCCTGAACGGCCGTCCAGGGGGCGCTACGAGGGGGCAGGCCCCCCCGTGCTATACTGCTCGCTCACGAGGACGAGGAGTGGGGCCGATGAGCGAGGCGACGAAGGGCCTGGAGAAGCTGACGGACGAGGTCCTGGTGGCGACGGCCGACCAGCTGGTCGGGGTGCAGCGCAGGGCGACGGCCAACCTGCTGGCCTGTCTGGTCGAGGTCGCGCGGAGGGACCTGCATCTGACGGACGGCGCGTCGACGCTGGCCGACTGGTGCATGGCGCGGTGGGGGATGTCCGAGGACCAGGCCTGGACCTACACCAAGGTCGTCGAGGTGGCGCGCAAGTACCCGTTGGCACTCGAGATGCTGGCAGATGGGCGGCTGAGCCTGAGCGCGGTTCGGGCGTTGCGGCCTCACTTGACCGACGAGGTCGCCGACGAGCGGCTGCGGGAGGCGGCGGGCAAGACGCGCCAGGAGCTGCAGCTGCTGATGGCCAAGTGGGCGCCGCGACCGGACGTGCCGGGCCAGGTGAGGCGGCTGCCGGTCCGTCGGTCCGAGTCGCTCGGCGCTTCGAGAGCAGGCTCGGACGCCGCGTCGTCCCGGGACGACGGTCTGCAGCTGGCGTCGCCGAGGCCCAAGCGATCGGTCGAGCCGCTGTCGGAGGCTCGCTTCAAGGTCCAGCTGACCGTCGACGCACGGGTGGCGGCCAAGCTCGAGGAGGCGATGGCCCTGGCCGGCCATCAGGTCGCCGCGGGTGACTACGAGACCTTCTTCGAGATGGCCCTGGACGTCTTTCTGGCCGCGAAGAAGAAGCAGCGGTTCGGGACCGGCCGGAAGCCCAAGGCCAAGAAGGCCAGCGATTCGACGTCGCCATCGGCCGAGCCAGCGGTCGAGGCGGTCGAGGCGAAGGGTGACGGCGAACCTGCGACTGAGCCGGTCGAGCCGGTCGAGCCGGTCGAGCCGGTCGAGCCGAGCGACCGCAGCCGCGCCATCCCCGTCGAGGTCAAGCGAGCCGTGGTCGAGCGGGACGGACTGCGTTGCACCTACGAGGGACCGCTGGGTCGCTGTCGCGAGCGACGACGGCTCGAGTTCCACCATCACGAGCCCTTCGCGGTGGGCGGCGCGCACTCGGTCGACAACATCAGCCTGCTCTGCCAGGCCCACAACCAGCTCATCGCCCGACAGGAGCTGGGGGCGTCCTTCCTGGCGCGCAAGCGCAACGGGCGGGGCCTGGCTTCGTCGACCCGTGCCACCGCGTGGCGCAAATAGGTCGGATGAAAGTCGTCCCGGGACGACGACCCGCTGGCTGACTTTCCGTCCCGGGACGGCGACCTGACCGCGACCGTGGTCCCGGGACGGCGACCTGATCGCGACTGTGGTCCCTTGGACGACGACGACTGACCGCGACTGTCGTTCCTGGACGACGACCCGCTGGCTGACTTTCCGTCCCGGGACGACGACCTGACCGCGACTGTCGTCCCGGGACGATTAATTATTCACACGTTTAATTGCCGGCCCGTGCCCAGCTTTCCCGCCGCACTACCGCGCCCCGCCTCGCTCTCCGACCCACGATCGGACGTCAGCCTGGCACCTACCCGACGCGTCCAGCGCCACAGCCGGCACCGGGACGCGGAGCGGCCCGGAAGGCCCCCTTCCGGGTCGATGTTGGCCTGCCAGCCGCAGCGGAGGCCGGGGTCAAGGGCTTTGTCGTCCGCGAGGAATTGGACGGCCGCAGGCCGGCCAAGGGGGACAAAGCCCTTGATGTCGGCCGTAGCGGAGGCTACCGGGATTGCACCCAACCCGAAGGAACCAAAGCGCGTTCGTCGCCCCGCGCGCGCGTTGGTCGGGTCCCGCGCGCGCCTTCGTCGGCGCCCGCGCGCCCTCTCCCTCGCCCCTACCTCACATACCGTCGAATCATCCGCGTGCAGAAGTCGGCGTACTCCTCCATCACCTGGGGCGGGCTGGTGTGGTGGGGGGCGAGGCCGCGGTGCTCGGGGGTGAAGCAGAAGGTGAGGGTGACCTCGAAGTCCTCGAGGGCCTTCATCTGCTTGTCGAACCAGGCGTCGGCGTTGGGACGGTAGCTGTCGGCCCAGCTCAGGCCCGTGCGGAGGTGCTTGACGCCGAGCTCCTTGAGCCAGCGGACGGCGGCCTCGAGGCGGTGGTCCTCGAAGTGGAACCACTGGCACAGGCCGAAGTCGGGCGTGTGCTCGTGGAAGTGCTGCAGGGCCAGCTTGGGCGTGCCGTCCTCGCGGATGAGGCCCATGTAGAAGTGGCGGTAGTAGCTCGAGCCCTCGGCCTCGCGGTGGCGGGTGGTGGCCGGCCAGGCGCGGGGCAGGTCGAAGAGGCTGTACCAGTGTACCCGCGGGACGCGGCCGCGCAGCAGCTCGGCGGTGCGTTGGAGGCCGAAGACCTGGACCTCTTCGGCGCCGAAGGTCGACACGCCCACCTCGCTGACCCAGACCGGGTGGCGCACGATGGCCTCGATCTCGGCGATGCGCTCGGGCCACTGGTGGATCTGCCAGTGGTTCCAGTCCAGCGGGAAGCCGTGCACCGCCACGACGTCCACGTGGTCGAGCACACCCTGGCCGGCCATGTTGGCGATGAAGTTCGGGTCGATGGGCGAGATGCCGCCCAGGACGCGCGGCAAGGTGGCGTGCTCGGCGCGGATGGCCTCGCCGGCCAGCTTCACCATCTGGGCGAACTGCGTCCACTCGGGGTCGAGCTCGAGGTCCCAGTGCGACTTGTTGTTGGGCTCGTTCCACAGCATCACGGCTTCGATCATCGGCGGGGCTCCCCCATCGTGGGCGCTTCGGTGGACTCGCTGGCTCGTTCGGACGCGGGCGGCGCGGGCATGGGCAGCTCGTCGGCGTAGTACTCGAGCCCCAGGTGGGTGATGGGCTCCTCGCCGGCCAGCGCGCGCAGCGTGTTCTTGAGCTTGGTCAGCTGGATGAACAGATCGTGCTCGGGGTACAGCGGCGCCTTGACCATCGGGCTCTTGAAGTAGAACGACAGCCACTCCTGGATGCCGCGCCACTGGGTGCGCCGCGACAGGTCCAGGAACAGCGCCAGGTCGATGACCAGCGGCGCCGCCAGGATGGAGTCGCGGCACAGGAAGTTCACCTTGATCTGCATCGGATAGCCGAGCCAGCCGAAGATGTCGATGTTGTCCCACCCCTCCTTCTCGTCGCCGCGCGGCGGGTAGTAGTGGATGGCGACCTTGTGGCTGGTCTGGCCGTACAGCTCGGGGTACAGCTCGGGCTGCAGGATGGTGTCGAGCACGCCGGACTTGGTGACCTCCTTCGAGCGGAAGGCCTGCGGGTCGTCGAGCACCTCGCCGTCGCGGTTGCCCAGGATGTTGGTCGAGAACCACCCGGCGAGCCCCAGCATCCGCGCCTTGATGGCCGGCGCGATGGCCGTCTTCATCATGGTCTGCCCGCTCTTGAGGTCCTTGCCGGCGATGGGCACGCCGCACTCGAGGGCCAGCTCCTGGAAGGCCGGCAGGTCGACCGACGCGTTGGGGGTCGCGTTGGCGAAGGGCACCCGCTCGCGCAGCGCCGCGTAGGCGTAGAGCATCGTCGGCGTCACGTCCGGGTCGTCGCCGTCGAGCGCCGCCTCGAGCGCCTTCATGCTGGCCGCGCAGGCGGGCTCGGGCGCGTGCGTCTCGGTCGAGGCGGTGAAGACCATGACGGCGCGCGTGGCGCCCGCCTCGTCCATCATCTCGCGGATGTCGGCGCGCAGGCGCTCGACCATCTGCCGGTGCGGCATCCGCGGCAGCGCGTGGTCGGCCGCGAGGCGACGGACGCGCTCGGGGTCGTGGCAGCCGGAGCGCGGCTTCACCGACTGCAGGAAGGGACGCACCGCGTCGACGTGCTCGCGGCTGAGGACCTTGCAGCGATCGGCGACCGCCGCGGCGTCGTCCGAGACGATGTCCCAGGCGCCGAAGGCCAGGTCGTCGAGGCTGGCCAGGGGCACCAGCTCGCGGATGGGCACGACGCGGCCTTCGGGGCGCTTGCCCAGGCGGACCGTGCCGAGCTGGGTCAGCGACCCGGTCGGGGCGGCGAGGCCGCGCCGGATGAGCTCGACCCCGGCGATGGTGGTCGAGGCCACCGCGCCGAGGCCGGGCAGGAGCACGAGGAGCTTTCCGTCGCAGGGTTGCATGCGCGCCTTCCTTCCTTGGGGTCCGTCCATGGGATCAGCCGGCCGCGCGGGCGCCCGGCAGGTCGCCGTCGCCGCGCCGGAGCGTCAGGAGATCGAGGGCGTGCCGGTAGCCGTCCAGGGTGCCGACGTCCACGTAGGACTCGCCCGAGCGCACGGCGACGGCCTGGCCGCCACGCGCCAGGTACTCGTTGACCAGCGTGCCGATGTAGGGGTCGCGCCGATCGCGCTCGTGCCACAGGGCCTCGAGGGCGCGCAGGACGGCGCCCTTGACCTTGAAGGCGCCCCAGACCCAGTGGGTGCGCGCCTCGGGCGACTTGACCTGGATCTCGAGGACGTGACCGCGCTCGTCGGTGACCACCGCGTCGAAGTGCTCGGGCCGCTCGACCGGGAAGAGCAGGAAGCTCAAGCCGCCGGCGCCCAGGCCGCCCAGGCCGTCCTCGGGGAACCAGACGGTGTCCGGCAGGCCGACCAGGACCTCGTCCTCGTCGTCGATGAGCGGCAGCGCGCAGAAGATGGCGTCGCACAGCCCGTCGGGGCGCTGCTGCACGGTGTAGCAGACGCTGGCCGGGCCGACGCGGCCGCCGAAGTAGGCGACGATGTCGCTCTTGTGCGGCGAGATGACGAAGCACAGGCGCGTCGCGCCGGCGCGGATCATGCGGTCGACCAGGTACTCGCTGACCGCGCGGGGGCGCTCGACGCCGGCCTCGAGGCGGCTGCCGACCGGGAGCAGCTCCTTGGAGAAGGCGAGGGGCTGGATGCGGCTGCCCTGCCCGGCGGCGGGGATGATGCCCCAGACCGACGGGCCCGAGGGCGCCGAGGTGGCGTGGTGTGGACGGGTCATGGGGTCACCCCTGGGCCGAGGCGGCGGGGCGATCGTCGCCGCGGCGGGTGGAGGCTTGGGAGAGCAGGTCGAGCAGCTCGTCGGCCCGGTGGGCGGCGGTGTGCTCGGCGAGGACGCGCTCGCGGGCGCGGCGGCCGATGGCGGCGAGGCGCTCGGGGCCGAGCTCGAGGGCGGCCAGGGTGTCGTCGGCGGTGCGCGCGGGCAGCAGCTGGTCGCCGAGGTCGAAGAAGTGGTCCAGGCCGTCCCAGAGGTCGCTGAGGACGGGGGTGCCGCAGGCGGCGGCCTCGAACAGGCGGGCCGAGGGGCACCAGCCCATGGCGGCCATGGGGCCGCGGGTGACGTTCACGGTCAGCGGCGAGGCGGCGTAGAAGGCGGCGTGGTCGGAGGGCGGCAGGTGGCGGACGAACATCAGGTTGTCGGTCCAGGGGAAGCCCTCGGGGTACTGGGCGCCGCCGATGACGAAGCGCAGGTCCGGGCAGCGGCGGGCGGGCTCGAGGAACAGGGCGTCGAGGGCGGCCTGGCGGTCGGCCGCCCAGGTGCCGAGGTAGCTGAGGTCGGCCTGGAACTCGGGGCGCGGCGGGGCCGGGGCGTGCACGGCGGGGTCGACGCTGCCGTACAGCGGGCGGGCGTCGCGGGCGCCGAGGCGGTCGCGGAGGGCGTCGAGGGCGCGGCCGCCGGTGTAGCTGAGGACGAGGTCGAAGCCGCCGAGGCCCTCGGGGGGCAGGTAGGGCGGGCGCTGGCCGTCGTCGAGGCGGGCGAGGGTGACCGGCGTGTCGAGGTCGTAGAAGGCGCGGACGGCGGCCGGCGAGTCGAGGACCAGGCGCGCCGCGGCGACGCCGTCGGGGCAGTAGGAGGTGACCAGGGCGGCGTCGGCGTCGCGCAGGTGGCGGGCGGCCTGGCCGCGGACGGCCTCCCAGTCGGGGTAGAGGACGAGCTGGGCGGGGGCTTCGAGGGCGTCGAGGTCGCGGGTGTCGCGGTAGTAGGGGACGTCCTTCTCGAAGAACACGACCCGGTGGCCGCGCCGCGACAGGCTCTCGACGAGCCCGCGCCACAGCGTCGCGTGGCCGTTGCCCCACGACGAGCTGACGGACAGGCCGAAGATGACCAGCTTCATGGACGAGGCTCCACGGGCGCGGACCCTCACGCGCTGAAGGCGCGCGGAGGGCCTCGGCGCGGGGGTCGGAGGGCGGGGGATGCGGCTGGGGAGGTCCTTGGGAAGCTAGGTCGGCCGCCGGCCGCTCACAATCTTTCGGCTCCGAGCGGCCTGTCGCGGGGGCTCGGGCGCCGCCTCGGGGTGAGCCGTCGCGAGGCTCACGGGCGCCGCGTCAACGTGAGCGCGTGCTGCGCGTGGTCGGTCGCTCCCCAGTCGCGTTTGTAGGCTTCGTCGCCGCGCAGGAAGTCGAAGGTGTGGGCGCCTTCGTCGATCGCCTGGCCCATGGCGTGGTGCAGGGCGAGCGCGCCCGGCGACAGGTGCTTGAGATCGGGGTCGAAGCCGCTGAGGTAGAAGGCGACGCGGCCCTTGTCGGCGAAGGCGTAGAGCACCGCCGCCAGCGCGCCGCCGATGCGGACGCCGTACAGGCGCAGGGCGCCGGCCGCGGCGAGGCCCTGGGCGGCCTGGGTGTGCATCTGCTGGAGCAGCGGATCGGCCAGGACGCCGGGCTCGCCGCGGGCCTGCCAGCGGGCGGCGTGGAGGCGGAACAGGGCGTCCATCAGGCCGGGCACCGTGTCGGGCGTGGCGCGCTCGAAGCGGAGGCCGCCCTCGCGGTGCGCGCGACGTAGAGAGTAGGCGACGTTGCGGCGCAGCCAGGTCGGCAGGCCGCGCTCCCACTCGGCGCGCGTGGCCGGCAGGGCGACGCGCGGGGCGACGCCGAGGGCGCGGCGCGAGGCGGCGAGGCGGGCGGGCAGGGCGGCGGCGAGCAGGGGCGCGCCTTCGGGCAGCTCGGCCAGCTCGGCGCGGTCCCAGGGTTCGGCGCGATCGGCCAGGTGCTCGAGCATCAGGGCCAGGTCGGGTCGGGCGTGCCGCGGGTCGAGCAGCGGGCCCAGGTGGTCGCTGACGCCTTCGCCCAGGAAGGTGGCGACCTGCAGGCCGTCGTGATCGCGGACGCGCAGGGGCATGAGGCCGGTCAGGCGGCCGTCGCGGCGGACCGCCAGCGTCATCAGGCCGCCCGGCGCGAAGGCGCGCGCCCAGGGCAGGAGCCACTCGGGGCGCTGGAAGGTGGTGGCGTCCGGGTCGCGGTCGAAGAGGTCGGCCCAGTCGGGGGCGAGGGCCTCGAGGTCTTCGAGGCGCTCGATGGTCGCGACCGTGAGCTGGCCGGAGGGCGCCGAGGCGACGACGGTCGACGCCGAGGGGCGGGGGCGGGCGCGGCGGGCCAGGTCGGCGTAGAGCTCGAGGTAGGCGCGGGCGGTGGCCTCGGCGGTGAAGCGCTGCTCGGCGGCGCGGCGGCAGGCGTGCGGGTCCAGGGTGTGGGCGTTGGCGATGGCCGCGGCCATCTCTTCGGCGTCCTTGACGAGGAAGCCGGTGACGCCGTGCTCGACGATCTCGGTCAGGGCGCCCGCGCGGAAGGCGATGACGGGGGTGCCGCAGGCCAGGGCCTCCATGGCGGCTAGCGAGCTGGTCTCGGGGACCAGGCTGGGGGCCAGCAGGCAGCGGGCGCCGGCCAGCAGCTCGCGCTTGCCCTCGAGATCGGCGGGGCCGAGGAAGCGGTGGGGCCACTCGAGGCGCGGCAGGACCTCGTCGCGGAAGTACTCGCGGTGGGCGGCGTAGTCGAAGATCTGGCCGGCCAGCATCAGCGGGACGCCGGCGCGCGTGGCGGCCTCGAGGGCGAGGTGGTAGCCCTTCTCGGGGCAGATGCGGCCCAGCGCGACGGCGTAGTCGTCCTTGCGGGCGCCCAGGTGGAAGCGGTCGATCGGGACGCCGTTGGCGACCACGCCGACGACGCGGTCGCTGGGGGGGCAGGCCGCCCGCTGCGAGGCGGACACGCAGTTGAGCCAGGTGTCGGGGCGGGTCAGGGCGAAGACCTCGGCCGGGTACCAGGCGGGGGGGAGGTGCAGCGTCGCCAGGACTGGCGGGCCGGCCGGGGGCAGGTAGTCGTGGAAGTCGACGCCGTGGAAGTGGACCAGGTCGACCTCGTGCTCGGCGGTGGCGCGGGCGATGGCGCCGCGGACGGCGGCCTGGGCGCGCAGGCGGGTCGTGACGTCGAGGGCGCCGTCGGCCGCCGGGACGGGCAGGAGCTCGCCGCGGCAGCGCGAGCCCTGGGGGGCGATGACGAGGGAGCGGTGGCCGGCCCGGACGAGGGCCTCGTCGAGCAGGCTCAGGACCTGCTCGGCGCCGCCGACCGCGTCGGGGCCGACGGGCGCGAGCGGGTAGGCGACGTTGAGGACGGTCAGGGCCATGGCGGAGGCTCCAGGCCGAGGCCATGCGTGGCGTCACGGACGAGCTCGCGGAAGCGGGCGCCGCCGGGCCCCCAGCCCTGGCGCTCGTAGTAGAGCGGGCCGTCGTGGGGCGGTGCGGTGAAGTCGTAGGCGGGGGCGACGCGGAGGCGCTCGGTGTCGGCGGGGAAGGCGGCCAGGACGTCGCGCTGGCTGGGGTAGGCGGCGACGAGGCGGGCGACGAGGGCGCGCTGGGCCGCGTCGAGGGGGCGCTCGAGCGTCGGCGTGTCGGCCGGGAGGAAGCGCTGCGGCGTGAAGGGGCCGCCGTGGCCGTGGTAGCCGGCGAACTCGACGACGGCGGGGCGTCCGAGGCCGAAGCGGCGGGCGAAGGCGGCGACGGCGTGGACGGCGAGGGCGGTGGCGTCGTGGTCGGGGTGGCCGCCCTCGTAGGCGTGGGTGACCAGGACGGCAGGGCGGTGGCGCGCGACCAGGGCGTACAGGGCGCGCGCGATGTCGGCCATGACGTAGCAGGCCTCCTGGTCGAGGATGGCCAGGGCGTGCAGGCGATCGGGGGCCAGGCCGACCTGAGCCATGGCGGCGGCGGCCTCGACGCGGCGGCGGGCGGCGTAGGCGAGGCGCTCGGGGTCCGTGATGGGCTGGGGGCGGCTGGGGTCGAGGGGGGCGCCGTCGGTGACGTGGACGACGCGGGCGTCCGCGCAACGGGCGAGCAGGGGGCCGGCGCCGAGGCTCTCGTCGTCGGGGTGCGCGGCGACGACCATGACGGGCACCTGGACGCGGTCGGCGGCGAGCAGGCGCAGCGGCGCGGAGTCGGTCGCCGGCCGGGGACGGAGCGGTTCGAGGCGATGGACGGAGCTCATCGACACCTCTCGCGGGGCGCGGGGACGGGCGGACGGCCGGACGCTCGGGAGCCGGTTTCGCCGGGGCGCGGCGGGGCTCGGCGGGGCGTCTCGCGTCACTGTAAGCAGGGGCCCCGGCAGGACCAAGGCTTCGGCTCGTAACCCGGCGGGGTCAGCCGGGGGCCGCGGGGAGCCACACGCGGAAGGTGGTGCCTTCGCCCAGGCGCGTGTCGACCTCGATGTGCCCCCCGTGGGCCTCGACCAGCGCGCGGCTGATCGGCAGGCCCAGGCCGGTGCCCGCGTAGGCGACGTCGGTGGCTCGCTCGAAGGGCTCGAAGATGCGCGGCAGGAAGTCGGGGGCGATGCCCGGGCCGGCGTCGCGGACGGCCAGCAGGGCGAAGCGGCGCCCGTCGCGCTCGGCCTCGGCGCTCCACAGCGCGACGCGTCCGCCGGCAGGGGAGACGCGCACCGCGTTGGCGAGCAGGTTCGTCAGGACCTGCACGATGCGCTGGGGATCGCAGTCGACCGGCGGGGGCGGGGGACCGGGCAGGGCGGTGAGCTGCACGTCGGCGTCGCGCGCGATGACCTGCATGAGCGAGCAGGCCTCGCGGAGCAGGTCGTCGGGGTCGCTGCGCACCGGGCGGATGGCCACCGCGCCAGCCTCGATGGCCTCGTAGTCGAGCAGATCGCGCAGCAGGGCGTCCATGCGCTCCACGGCGCGGCGGATGGCCGCCAGCTTGTCCGGCACGCGCTCGAGGCGCTGGTGCTCGAGGGCGCGTTGGATCTGTTCGCGAGACAGCGAGATCACGCTGAGCGGGCTCTTGAGATCGTGGGAGACCACGCGCATGACCCGCTCGCGCGAGGCGACGGCGTGGTTGGCGCGCGCGAGGGCCAGGTCGGCCTCCGTGCGGGCCCGCTGCTCGGAGCGGAGCAGGGCCTCGCGCTCCTGCTCGGCGGCGAGGCGCTCGGTCTCGTCGCGCATGATGACGACCGCGCCGAGCGACGCCCCGGACGCGTCGCGGAGTGGTGTAGCCGTGCCGAGCAGCTCTCGGACCTCCCCGTCGGGGCGACGGACCCGGATGACGGCCCCGTGCAGCGACTGGCCGAGGCGCAGGGCGCGATACAGCGGCGCCTGCTCCGCGGGCAGGATACGGCCATCGGCGTCGATCAGCTCGTACGTGCGGGCCCACGCCTCGGGCTGGACGTCGGTGATGCCGCGTCCGAGCTGCTCGGCGGCCGCGGGGTTCATGAAGCGCAGCCGCCCGTCGGCGTCGGCGACCACGATGCCGTCGCCGCTCTGCTCGACGACGACCTCGAGCAGCGTCTGGGTCTCACGCAGCTTCGCGGCCGCGCGCTCCTGCTCGGTCGTGTCCACGAGCAGGCCGCCGAGGGCGACCGTGCGTCCTCCGTCGCCGAGGATGGGGAACCAGGTGATGCGTAGCGCGCTCGCGCCGAAGTGGTACAGGACGTTGTACATCGGCTCGCCGGTGGTCAGGACGCGCTGCAAGGCGGGCCGCACCACGTCGGCGTTCTGGGAGCCGATGACTTCCTCGATGGGCCGCCCGAGGTGGTCCTCGACGGGATGACCGTTGAGCCTGGCCAGCGCCTCGTTCACCCGGACGTAACGCAGGTCGCGATCGACGATGGCCGCGCCGAAGGGGGCGGCCGCGAAGAACGCGCGCAGCTCGGACTCGGCCTGGGTGGCGCGCTCGGTGGCGGCCCGAGCGGTGGCCACGGCCATGCTGGCGGCGACGGCGGAGGCGGCGCGGTCGGCCAGGGCGCGGAAGAGCCGCTCCTCGTGGGCCCAGACGGTGGCCAGCGTGTCGGAGGCGATGTGGAGGACGCCGACGGATTGGCCGCCGTGCATGAGCGGGAGCGCCTCGAAGGCCGACAGCCCCTGCCCGGCGGCGACGAGCGCCGACAGGCGCGGTGACGGAGGGCGCCCGGTGACGGGGCGGTGCGCTCGGAAGGCGGCGCCGATCAGCGGATCGTCGAGGGGGACGCTCAGGCTGTGTTCGGGGGCGCCGCCGCGCGACCAGACCGCGCGCAGGACCAGGGCGTCCCCCTCGGGGATCCACAGGCCGGCGCTGACGACGCTGGGGGCGCCGGCCAGGGCGCCGAGGAGGGCGCGCAGGAGTTGGTCGAGATCGGTGGCTTCGGCCTCGGCGGTCGCCACCGCGTCGAGGGCGGCGAAGGTCTGATCGCGAATGGACTCGTAGTGTTCGACGAGGGTCTGGGTCGCGTGGTTGATGAGGCGATCGAGCGAGAGCAGGTCGCGGCACTCGAGATGATGCGCGCTGCGCGCGGCGACGAGCACGATGGCCTCGCGCAGCAGGCCGTACTCGCGGACGGCGCGGCCGAGGCCGACGCCCAGATCGATGCGTTGCAGGGCGTGTAGATCGGGGACGCGGGTCAGGTTGGGGCGCTCGCCGGAGGCGACGAGGACGGCGGCGTCCGACAGGAGCGCGGGGATGTGGTCGCGCAGCAGCGGCTCGGCGGCGTCGTCGAGGTCGGCGGCGTGCAGCAGATCGAGCCACTGCTGGACGATGGCCTCGCGCTGCTCGTCCAGGACGGTAGCCAGGGTGAGGCTGGGTTCCGGGGGGCGTTGGGGCACGTGGCTACTGTACCGGGCCCACGGGAGGCGTCATGGACGAGGGCACGGAAGGCGAGGCGTCGGCCGCGGCGGGAGTGGGGACGCCGAGCGTGGATGGAAGCCTCTGGGATTTCGATGGGTTGGGAGCGTCACTCGAACCCGGAGGAGCCCGTGTCAGTGTCGAACGCCGTCGCCCAGGACCCGCAGGTACGCCCGCGGCTGTGGCCCAGCTGGAAGCGCGCGCTGGGGTACGCCAGGCCCTACAAGGGGTCGGTCGTGGGCATCGTCGCGATGACCCTGCTCATGGGGTCGCTGGGTGCGCTGGAGCCGCTGCTGCTCAAGGGGCTGTTCGACGCGCTGACGGCCGGTGAGGGGACCGAGGCGGCCCTGCACGGGCTGGGGGCGGGGCTGGTCGGGCTGGCGGCGCTGACGCTGGTGCGCGAGGCGCTGACCGGCGCGTCCAACTGGCTGACCTGGCGCACCCGCATCGCGGTGCACTACGATCTCCTGGACGCGACGGTCTCGCGCATCCACACGCTGCCGCTGAGCTACCACAAGGGCGAGTCGTCCGGCGGGACGTTGACGCGGCTCGAGCGCGGCATCCAGGGCTTCGTCACGGCGCTGACCGAGATCTCGTTCAACGTCCTGCCGGCCATCGTGTACCTGCTGACCGCGCTGGTCGTGATGGTCGGCCTGGACTGGCGCCTGTCGCTGCTGGTGCTGGTCTTCGTGCCGCTGCCGGTGCTCATCGGGATGAAGGCGGCGCCCGAGCAGCTGGAGCGCGACCGCAAGCTGCTGGACCGCTGGACGCGCATCTACGCGCGCTTCACCGAGGTGCTGGCGGGCATCGTGACGGTCAAGAGCTTCACGATGGAGGAGGACGAGAAGCGGCGCTTTCTGACGCAGGTCGACGAGGCCAACCGCATCGTCGTGCGGGGCGTCGGGCGCGACAGCTGGTTCGAGGGCACCAAGAACGTGGTGGTCGGCGTGGCGCGGCTGGCGGCGCTGGGGCTGGGCGGCTGGCTGGTGGTGCGCGGCGAGACGACGGTCGGCACGGTGGTGGCCTTCATGAGCTACGCGGCCGGGCTGTTCGGGCCGGTGCAGGGCCTGACGGGCATCTATCAGACGGTCGCGCGGGCCGGCGTGTCGCTGGACACCGTGTTCGGTATCCTGGACGCGAGCGACCACCTGAGCGACGCCCCCGACGCGAAGCCGCTGCAGCGGGCGCAGGGTGAGATCACCTTCGAGGGTGTGCGCTTCCGGTACGGGGACGACCGGCCGTGGGTGCTGGACGGCATCGATCTGCACATCGCCAAGGGCGAGCAGGTGGCGTTGGTGGGGCCGAGCGGGTCGGGCAAGTCGACGCTGATGGCGCTGAGCCAGCGGCTGTACGACCCCTGCGAGGGCGTCGTGCGGGTCGACGGCCACGACCTGCGCGACCTGCAGCAGCGCTCGGTGCGGGCCAACATCGGGGTCGTGCTGCAGGACAGCCTGCTGTTCGACGACACCGTCCGCAACAACATCGCCTACGGACGGCGCGACGCGACGCAGGCGCAGATCGAGGCGGCGGCGCGGGCGGCCAACGCGCACGACTTCATCATGGCCCTGCCCGACGGCTACGACACGATGGTGGGCG
Source organism: Myxococcota bacterium (assembly GCA_041687695.1). GTDB lineage: Bacteria > Myxococcota_A > UBA9042 > PHBI01 > JAWLBL01 > JAWLBL01. The sequence goes on from JAWLBL010000033.1 coordinate 26,625, forward strand.
AGCGGGGCGGGCTGCTGTCGGGCGGGCAGCGGCAGCGCGTGGCCATCGCGCGGGCGCTGCTGAAGGACCCGCCGATCCTGATCCTGGACGAGGCGACGAGCGCGCTGGACGCCGAGAGCGAGGCGCTGGTGCAGGAGGCGCTGGGGCGGCTGGTCGTGGGGCGGACGACGCTGGTCATCGCGCACCGGCTGTCGACCATCGTGGACGCCGACCGGGTCATCGTGCTGAAGAACGGGCGCATCGAGACGACCGGGACGCACCAGGAGCTGATGGCGCGCGAGGGGTACTACGGGTCGCTCGTGAGGCTGCAGGCGAGGGGGCTGGACGTGGCGCCCATGGTCGGCGAGAAGCGGGCGCGCGGGGGCGTGGCGTGAGGGCGGCGCTGGTCGCGGCGGCGGCGCTGTGGGTGGGGTGCGGGCACGCGCCCGCGCGGGTCGAGCAGCCCGAGGCGGCCGTGCCCGAGCTGGCGGGGCGCCTCGAGGTGACGCTGAGCTCGGGCGAGCGCGAGGTGCGAGTGACGGGGCCTTCGGGAGAGCGCTGGGAGGTGGGCGCCTTCGAGGACGGGGGCGTGTGGCGCGCGCGGTTCACGCCGAGGGAGGCGGGGCTGCATCGGTGGACCACCGCCGACGGGGCGCGCGCAGGGGCGTTCGTGGCGACGGCGCCGCGGCGCGACGGGTTCGTGGCGGTGGACCCCGAGGCGCCGACGCGGCTGGTGCGGGCGGACGGGCGGCCGTTCGTGCCGCTGGGGGTCAACCGGTTCAACGTGTACGACCCGCGGTGGAACTGGCAGGGCAAGGACATCGAGGCGTACGTCGCCTACATGGCGTCGCACGGGCTGAACACCATCCGGGTGTTCGTGTTCGGCGACTGCGAGGACGAGTCGTCGCGAGAGCAGGGGGGCGACGGCGCGCAGGTGGGGTGCCTCGAGCCGGCGCCGGGGCGGTTCGACCCCGAGGTGGCGCGGCGCTTCGACCGGCTGTTCGACGCGGCCGAGGCGCACGGCGTGCAGGTGGTGCTGACGGCCTATGCGGTGGGGTTCACGCCCGCGCCCGAGACCTGGAAGAGCTGGGACGACAACCCGTGGTCGACGGCGCGCGGCGGGCCGGTCGACGGGCCGCACGCCTTCTTCGAGCCGGCCCACTGGGACGCGGCGCGGGCGCGGCTGGACATCATCGCGCGGCGCTGGGGACACTCGCCCAGCTTCCTGGCGCTGGACCTGCTGAACGAGCCCGAGTGGGACGGCGGCGTGCCCGAGGCGCTGTGGCACCCGTGGGCGGCCGCGATGGCGGCGCACTGGGCGCGGGTGGCGCCGCACGACCAACCGGTGACGGTCGGGTCGGTGGGCCTGCACTGGAACATCGAGGGCGACGAGCACGCGTGGTGGGGCGACGCGGCCTGTGATCTGGTGCAGTGGCACCTGTACGGGCCGGAGATCTACGACACGCACGCGCTGGCGGCCGAGATGACGCGCAAGGTCCGCGAGACGCAGCGGCACGGCAAGCCCATCCTGGTCGGCGAGTTTGGCTGGGGCGGCGAGGACCGCGCGCTCTGGGACCACACGCACGTCGGGCTGTGGTCGGCCTACTTCAGCGGGGCCGCGGCCCTGAGCCACGCGGCGCCCGTGTTCAACGTCGACTCGGACGCGCCGCTGACCCCCGAGCGGGCGCGGCGGTTCACGGTGCTGGGGCGCTTCGTCGCGGCGCTGGAGCCGCACGGGAACTTCACCCCCGTGGAAGTGGTGGCGGAGGGGCCGGAGGGGGTGACGGCTTGGGCCCTGGCGGGCGGCGACGCGCGGGCCGTGTGGTTGCTGGGCCCCAAGGCGGGCTACGGCGAGGGGGTCGCGGGCGCGACCGTCACCTGGGCCGGGATGACTCCTGGCACGTATCGGCTGCGCTGGTACGACGACGCAGAGGGGACGTGGGCCGACGGGGGCGCGATCGAGGTCGGCGCGGACGGCGTCGCGCGGGCGGCGGCGCCAGAATTCGTGAGGCACATCGCGGGGTTATTGGATCCGTCGCCCTGACGGGCGGGCTTTCGCGCGAGGTGGGCGCGTCTACGGTTGTCCCGTCACCCCGTGGTCGACGGAGGAGCCGAGATGACCTATCCGCGCGAGGGCGAGGGCAAAAAGAGGAGCTATTGGTGGGCCTACCCGCTGGGGTTGGCGCTGGTAGTCGCCGTGATCGCGGGCCTGCTGCTGTACGGACGCGGGGAGGCGCGGGGGCCCGGGCGCACGTTCTCGCCGATGCCGGAGCAGGGGCCGGAGGCGGGGCTGGAGACGCCGGTCGAGCCTGGGGCGCCGGGCGGCCCGGCCGAGGCGCGGCCGCCGACGGGGGTGGACCAGATCGATGACGACAGCCCCATCGGCATCGAGCGCCCGGGGACGGGGCGGCCCTCCTTCGAGGATCCGAGGGTCGACCAGATCCCGGGCGTCCAGGAGGGGGACTTGCCGCCGGAGCGGCGCCCGGACCCGGAGGCGGTGGCCCCGGCGGGTGAGGCGCTGCGGATGGACGAGCTGGGGGCCGACGCCATCGCGTCGATGAACGCGGCGCCCGAGGCGTTCGACGGGCGGCCCCTGGCGCTGGGCGCCGCGCGAGTGGAGCAGGTCCTGGGGCCGGGGGTCGTGCTGCTGGGTCCGGTGAGCGAGGCGGAGCAGGCGCCCGCGGGGGCGCGAGGCGGCGCGGGAGCGCGGCAGCTGCTGGCCATCGGGGCGGGCGGCGAGGGCGATCCGCCGGAGGTCGGCGAGGTGGTGCAGGTGCAGGGGACGGTGCGGGCGCTGGGCGCGGAGCATGCGTCGCACCCGCAGCTGCCGGCCGGCGTGAACCTGAGCGGGCTGGGTGAGGTGAACGTGTACCTCGAGGTGGAGCGCCTCGAGCCGCGCGGCGGGTCGGGGGCGGCCCGGCCGGCGCCGTGAGGGAGGGGTCATGAGGACGCAAGTGTACGGAAGGGAGGAGTCGGGCACCGGGCGCCGCCGCAGGTGGGTGTGGCCGGTGGTCGCCCTGGTGGTGGTGGCGCTGGGCATCCTGCTGGTGACGCAGTGGGACCGGCTCAACGGCGTCGAGGGGCGTCGTGGTGTGACGGTGGGCGCGCCCCCGGCGGGTGAGGCCGCGCCGATGCCGGACCCGTCGGGTGGGAGCATCGAGCCGGCGCGCGGCCCGCTCTCGGTGCCGCCGCCGCCGGGGCAGTTGCGCCCGGGGCGGGGGGGGATCCCCGAGCGGGCGCCCGACCTGCGCAGGTTGCCGGAGCCGACGCCGCAGCCGGTCGCACCCGGCCAGCCCGGGGTGCCGCCGCCGCAGCCAGGCACGCCTGGTCAGCCCGGGGCGTCGCCGCCCGGTGTGGCGCCGGAGCCTGGCGCCGCGCCCTGAGCGATGGGGGCGGGTGCGCCGCCGAGGCCCGTCGCGACCGCCCGACCCCCCCGCGGGGCTGGCCGGTGCGGCGGGCCTCGGCGTTCAAGGGGTACAGCGCGCCGGGGGCGGACCTAAGGTTGCGTTCGGCCCGGATGGGAAGGGCCAGATGGAATGGGGAGGTCCATCATGAAGAAGGTGCATTCGAAGGCCGCGGCGTCGCCGCGGCGGTGGTGGCGCTGGCCGGTGGCGGTGGCCTCGGCCGCGGGGCTGGCGTTGGGGGCGCCGCTCGTCGTGGCGCAGGAGGCGCCGGGCGGGTCGCAGCCGCAGCAGCAGCAGCCGTGGCAGCAGCCCGGCCCTGGCGGCGCGGAGCGCGGCATGCCGGGCATGGGGGCGGGGGCCGCGGAGGCCTGCCCCGAAGGCAACGTCTCGGTGGCCGAGCTGCTGGTGGCGGCGGCCGACCCGTCGGTGCTCGAGGACAAGCAGGTCGAGCTGAAACAGGTCGAGGTCGTGCACAAGCTGGGCGACAAGGCGCTGCTGGTGAAGCCGGTCGGTCAGATCCTGGAGGATCTGGGCGGCGAGCCGACCGCGGGACAGGGCGCCTGGGAGACGCAGGGGCAGGACCGTCAGCAGCAGGGCGGCCAGGCCCTGGACCAGGCGCTCGAGCGTGACCAGGCGCAGCCGCGCTCGGGTCAGGAGCAGGCGCGCGAGGGCCAGCAGACGCAGCCGGACGGCGAGGAGGCGCTGCTGCTCGTGACGCTCGAGCAGCTGGAGGGTCAGCAGGCGCAGCAGGGCGACACGCCGCAGCGCCAGCAGGCCCAGCAGCCCGCGTCGCAGGCCCAGGGCAGCTCGTCGCAGGGCGAGGCGCTGCGTGCCGCCGACGTCCAGGTCGGTCAGATCCTCGTCATCGAGGGCACGATCAAGGACATCGAGGACGGTGGGTTGCCCGACTTCAGCAGCGACGAGCTGGGTGAGGTCGAGCGCAGCACCCTCGAGGAGCACAACATCCTCGTCGAGGCGAGCAGCCTCCATCGCGACACGTCGTCCACCAGCGCGCTGCGCTGATCGCGCCGGGTCGCGGCGACCTGCCCGACCGACCGAGCCCCGGGGGGCCCGTCCCTCGGGGCTCTCTTCGTGAGCGGCGCCTTCCTTTTCCATGGGGCGCCGCAGGTCCGTCGTTGTGGCCGAGTCCGAGTCCGAGTCCGAGTCCGAGTCCGTGGCCGAGACCGTGGCCGCAAGCGAGGCCACGCTCCGCTACGACAGCGGCGACGGAGCCGCCAACGGCCACCAGTTCGGTTCACCTCGGAGGCGGTCCCGAGCGTGTCTGCGGCATGCGCGCGCCCGCTTGCCGCTCCCCGGCAAGTCGGCTACATCGTGGCCGGTGCGAGATCGCGCACATTTCACCCGGGGGAACACATGCTCAGGAAGACGCTCAAGTGGGGTGCGCTCGTCCTCGTCGTGCTCGTCGGCGGCCTCGCCGCCTACGTCGGCGTGCGCAAGGACCGGACCTTCGACGCGCCGCTGCCGGCCCTGGCCGCCAGCGACGATCCCGCGGTCATCGAGCGCGGCCGCTATCTGGTCTATGGCCCCGCGCACTGTGGCAGCTGCCACATCGCGCCCGACAAGCTGGCCGAGGCCGAGGCGGGCGTCGAGCTGCCCCTGGTGGGCGGCTTCACCTTCGAACTGCCGCTGGGCAAGCTGTACGCCCCGAACCTGACGCCCTGCAAGGAGACCGGCATCGGGCGCTACTCGGACGGCGAGATCGCGCGCGTGCTGCGCCACGGCGTGCGGCCGGACGGTCGCGCCGTCTTCCCGCTGATGCCCTTCCAGAACCTCTCGGACGAGGACGTCGTCGCCGTCCTGTCCTTCCTGCGCGCGCAGCCGCCCGTGCGCAACGCGGTCCCGGACCACGAGTACTCCCTGCTGGGCGACATGGTCCGCGCCCTGGCGCTCGAGCCGGTCGGCCCGACCGGCGTGCCTCCCAAGCAGGTCGCCATCGGCGACCAGGCCGACTATGGCAAGTACCTGTCCGAGTCGGTCGCCAACTGCGTCGGCTGCCACACCGACCGCGATCTCGCGACGGGCGAGTTCATCGGCCCGCCGTACGCGGGCGGGCTGCGCCTCGAGGCGCTGGGCGAGCCCGGCATGGTCGTCGTCAGCCCCAACCTGACGCCGGATCCCAAGACGGGGCGCATCGCCAAGTGGTCCGAGGCGGACTTCATCGCGCGCATGCGCGCCGGCGCCACCGTGCAGGGCACCCACATGCCCTGGGCGTCGTACCGGCTGATGAGCGACTCCGACCTGCGTGCCATCTATCGGCACCTGATGTCGGTGCCGCCGGTCATGCGCGAGAACGGCCCGCCGCTGCAGCCCATCGACGGCTGATCGGCGCGGGACCCGACGCGCGGCGCGGCGCATCACGCCTTGGGCGGGGTGCGCCGCTTCGAGTCTGGGGCCGGGCGCGCCGGATCACGCCTTGGGCGGGATGCGCAGCACCTTGCCGGGGTGCAGCCCCCCGATGTCCGGGTTGGCCGCCTTGATCTCCTCGTGGCGGCGCCCGTCGCCGTAGTACCGCTGGGCGATGGCCCAATAGGACTCGCCCTGCTGCACCACGTGATAGGTCGCGTCGTCCTCGATGCCCGGCACGACCAGCACTACGCCCGGGTGCAGCGCCTTCACGTCGGGGTTGGCCTGCCGCAGCGCGGGATGCTTGCGCCCGTCGCCCCAGTGCTTCTGCGCGATGCGCCACCACGAGTCGCTCTTTTGCACCTCGTAGGTGCGCTTGCTCTGGTCGGCGGCTCCGGGCGGCGGCCTCTCGTGCTGCTCGCGCGCCAGGTACGAGTCGGTCGGCGAACCGGCCGCGTAGGTGAGGCGCGAATGGACGTCGGCGGCGCCGCGCGTGAAGGCCACGTCGATGGCCTCGGCCTCCTGGCCGGGGTCGTCGATCTCGCCCGTGAGGGTCACCTCACCCGACTCGGCGACCTCGACCTGCACTCCCGGCAGGCCTAGATCGTGCAAGCCTTCGGTGATGCTCTCGTGCAGCTGGGACACGGCGTTCGACATGGGGGCCTCGCCTGGGGGTCGTGGGGATCGCCCGTCGTCATGCCAGCGCCGCGTGCGGTGCGTCAACCCGCCGGCTGCGAACGCAGGGTCGGCGGAGGGTCAGCCCACCAGGCGCCGCAGCGCGTCGCCGTACAGGCGGATGCGCTTGTCGCCCAGCTGCGGCACGGCCTCCAGATCGTCCGCGCCGCACCGCTTGAGGTGCTCGAGCGCCCGCGCCGGCAGCACCACCTGCAGCGTCACCCCGCGCCGCTCGGCCTCCTGCCGCCGCCACTCCTTCAGGCGCGCCTCGCGCTCGCGCTCCTCGGGGCCGACCTCGCGCCCCACCGGCCGGGGCGGCGGCTCGGGCGGCGCGGCGGCCGCCTCGTTCACCACCCGCAGCAGATCCTGCGCCAGCGCCCCGCGCAGGCGCCCCGGCAGGCGCTTGCGGCCCAGCGCCTCCTGGGTCATCGGCGGCCGCTCGGCCAGCGCCAGCAGCGCCGCGTTGGCCAGCAGCCTGCCCGGCGGCACGTCCAGCGCGCGCGCCTGCTCGTCGCGCCACGCGTACAGCGCCGTCAGCATCGGCAGCGCCCGCTTGGGCAGCTCCCGCAGGCCCTTGAGGCGCCACATCCCGGCGGGATCGAACCCCGCCTCGTGCGCCCCCGTCTCCTCGACGGCGCGGTTGGCGATGGCGACCTCCTCCTCGAGGTCGGCCTCGCGCACGCGCTCCATCAGCACACGCGCCACCTCGGGCAGGTGGATGACGTCGTCCAGCGCGTACAGCAGCGCGTCGTCGGCCAGCGGTCGCGTGGCCCAGTCGTACTGGCTCAGGTGCTTGGGCAGGCTCACGCCGCAGATCGCCTCGACCAGGGCCCCGTAGCCCGTCCGCTCCCAGCCCAGCAGGCTCGCCGCCTGTTGCGTGTCGAACAGCCCGCCCAGCGCCAGGTCGTACTCGCGCTTGAGCACGGCCACGTCGTACTCGCCGCCGTGCACGAACACGCGCCGCGCGTCCCCCGCCAGCAGCTCGGCCAGCCCGCCCAGCGCGCCCGGCCCGGTCGGCAGCGCCAGCGTGTCCACCATGAACAGACGCCCCGCCGCGTTGATCTGCAGCAGACACACCCGCTCCCGGTAGGCGTGCATCGAGTTGCTCTCCGTGTCGATCGCGCACCACGGCGCCGCCTCGACCGCCCGCGCGACCTCCTCGAGGCCCGCCGCGTCGCTCACCCACCGATGCTCCGCCCGCTCCGTCCCGCTCGTCATCGCGCTCGTCACCTCTTGCGTCATGGCCCCGCCATTGGACCAACCACGCCGATTTGTCCACTCATTAGCCGGCTTCCTCGGCGAAGCTCGCCGAACGCCGCCCCGCGCGCTGGCCTGCGTCCGCGCGGGTGCGTAAGGATGGAGACCGTCGCCGACCCGGAGCCGTCGCTTGCGTCCATTGCCTCCCGCCTTGCTCGCCGCCACCGCCCTCGCCCTCGTCGCCTGCCGCGAGCGCCCCTCCCCGCCGCCCCCCGCTCCACCCGAGGCGGGGCAGCCGCTCGGCGACGCGCCGCCAGACGCGCTCCCCTCGAAGCCGCCCACCCTGCAGGACCTGGCCCGGCTCCACGCCTCGCAGGCCCCGCCGCTCGACCGCTGCGAACGCATCGACGCCTGGGCCGAGGCCCTGCGACGCGCCGACGCCGGGGCGCTGCCTCCGCCGCCCGAGCTGCTCGAGCCCCCCGAGCCCAGCGTCCCTCCGATGGCCCTGCGGCTCGGCCCGCTCTGGGTGCCGTTCCCCAGCGGCGACTACGCGGCCCGCCTCGAGACGGTCGACGTCGCCGGCCGCCCCCGCCCGCGGCTCGTGCTGACCTCGTCCGACCTCGAGCTCTCCGTGTCCATGACCGACGCGGCCCGCCCGCTCAACGACGCCTTCGCCCCGCTCGACGGCCCCATGCCGCCCGCCCCGACCGCCGCCACGCGCGCGCTGTTCGGCGACGCGCCGCCGACCCGGCTGTCGCTGATGCGCGAGACCGCCCTCCCCATCCCGCCCTGCGACCCCGACGAGGTCGACGCGGCGCTGCGGCCCCTCCTCGCGCGGACCCACTTGCGGGCCCGGACGACGGACGCCCACCGCGTGACCGACTCCCTGGCAGCTCCGGGGGCCGTGCTAACCGCGCGCCCGGGCGGACAGGGGCTGCCGGTCTGGGAGGTGGACCTGCCGGCCGAGGGCATGGCCTGGCGCGTCGCGTACGCGCCCCGGAGTCCCGAGGCGGCCGCCGAGTCGGCGGCCCGTGCGCGCCAGGTCGCGCTCGAGCCCCAGCGCGCGGTGCGCCCGTTGCCCGCCCCGGTGTGGCTCGAGGACCTGGCGCGCGCCTTCGGCGGCGACGCGGCGGCCGCGGGCCGGCTGCTGGGGGCCCCGTCCGAGGGGCTGGACGCGGCGACCCTGCAGTGGCTGCGCGTGCTCGGTCCCCCGCCGGCCGGGGACGCGGCGCCCTGACCCGACGTCAGGGCAGCAGCACGCCCGGGTTCATCACGCCGGCCGGGTCCAGGGTCGCCTTGACGGCCGCCAGGGCGCGGCCGAATGGCTCGGGCGTCTGCTGGGCGAACCAGGGCCGGTGCGTGCGGCCGACCGCGTGGTGGTGGGTGATGGTGGCGCCGTGGGCGACCAGCGTGTCCGAGGCGGCGGCCTTGATGGCGGCCCACTGCTCGAGCTCGGCGCCGTCGCGGGCGGGCGCCAGGAAGGTGTAGTAGGGCGCCGGGCCGTCCGGGTAGACGTGCGTGAAGCGGCAGGTCAGGCGGCCCTGGCCGCAGTGGGCCTTCATGGCGGCGCGGACGTTGGCGACGAGCGCGGCGTGCAGCGCCGGGAAGGCGGTCCAGGTGCAGGCGGTCTCGAAGGTGTCGACCAGCACCCCCAGGCTGACCAGCACGCCCTGCAGATAGGGCGCGTCGAAGAAGGCCTGACGCCACGCGCCCGAGGCGCCCTCGGCGGGTTCGTCGGCGGCGCCTTCGCCGGACACGTTCGGGGCGCCGGCCGCGCCGCCGTGGCGCTCGCACAGGGCGATGGCCTGGCCGAGCAGCCCGTCGACCGGGGCTTCGGCCGACTCGAAGGCGACCAGCAGGACGTGGGTCCCGTCGCGCGTGACCTGATGGAGGGCGGCCTCGCGCGCGTCCAGCAGGCGGGCGTTGGCCGGGTTCAGGCCGGACTGGGCCAGGGCGCGCGTCGCGGCGACGGCGGCGTCCCAGTCGGCGAAGCGGACGCTGACGCGGGCGCGGTGGGTGGGGCGGGGGCGCACGCGCATCGTGGCCTCGGTGATGACGCCGAAGGCGCCCTCGGAGCCCAGCGCGAGGCGGTTCGGGTCGGGGCCGGCGCCGGAGGCGGGCCAGCGCGGCGTCTCGAGGACCCCGGTGGGCGTGACCAGGCGGACCGACTGGACGAAGTCGTCGATGTGCGTGTGGACGGTCGCGAAGTGGCCGCCGGCGCGGGTGGCGATCCAGCCGCCCAGGGTCGACAGCTCGAAGCTCTGCGGGTAGTGGCGCAGGGTCAGCCCGTGGTCGGCGAGCTGCGCCTCGAGGCGCGGCCCCTTTGCGCCGGCCTGGATGCGCGCCGTGCGCGAGACGGGGTCGACCTCGAGCACGCGGTCGAGGCGGCCCAGGTCCAGGCTGGCCGTGCCCGCGAAGCCGGCGGGGACCTCGGGCTCGACGCCGCCGACCACGCTGGTGCCGCCGCCGTACGGGATGAGGGCCACGCGCGCGTCGGCCGCCCAGGCGATGGCCGCGACCACGTCGGCCTCGTCGCGCGGGTGCAGGACCAGGTCGGGGGCGCGGCCGAAGTCGCCGCGGAAGCCGCGCACCAGATCGGGGTAGCCGCGGCCGTGCGTGTGCAGGGCGCGGTCCAGCCGATCGGTCGACGCGACGTCGGCCAGCGCGGCGGGCGCGCTCAGGCGCGGCGCGGGCATGCGGACGTCGTCCAGGGTCGGCGTCGGGCGGGCCTCGAGCGCCGGGAAGCCCAGCAGGGCCGAGGCCATCCGCGCCTGCTGGCGGCGCGCCTCGTCGGACGGGAAGCGGTCCTCGTAACCCCAGGCCCAGAAGCTGCGTGTGCGTTCGTTCATGGCGGCGAGTCTGACCCATCGCGCCGGCCCCCGCCAGCGCAGTCACCGCCCACGCGCTGGCGTCGCGCGCGCCGAGTGGCTACAACGGCCCATCCCGGCAACGTTCACGGCACGCGAGGCGCCCATGGCCATCCCCAGCGAAGTGCACCGTCTGCTCGCGCAGCGCGACGGCTCGACGCGCGTGGCGCTCGTCGGTGCCAACAACGACCCCAGCAAGTACGGCTCGATCATCTTCCTGGATCTGGCGCGCAAGGGCTTCACGGTCCTGCCCATCCACCCGCGCGAGCCGACCGTGCACGGCGCCGCCGCCTACCCCACGGTGGCCGACGCCCCCGGGCCCATCCACATCGTGAACTTCGTGGTGCCCCCGGCGGTCGCGCGCCAGGTCGTGGACGCCCTCGACCCCGCCCGGTGCGACGTCCTGTGGTTCCAACCCGGCGCCTACGACCCCGCGGTCGTGCGCGCCGCCCGCGACCGCTTCCCCACCGTCATCGTCGGCGACTGCATCATGGTCGAGACCTGATCCTCCCGACCCGCCGACCCCCTCGCCGCGGCCGCACTCCATCCGCTCACGGCTCGCTCGCCGAGCCCTTGTGTTGCTTGTCCGGGCTCCGCCACGGCCACCGCCCCTCCAGCTCGACCTCCAGCGCCATCGCCAGGAACGTCCGGACGAATACGATGATGGCCAGCACGACGGCCCTCTCCAGCGTCGGGACGGTGCTGATCGTGCGGATGATGTCGGCCGCGACCAGCAGCTCGAGCCCCAGCAGGATGCTGCGACCCAGGAACCGGCGGTAGCGGTGGTAGGCGTGCCCCGGCGGCTCGTGTCGCAGCTTGCCGATGGCGATGACGACGCCGAGGAGGGCCCCACCCAGGATGATGGCCACCCCGGCGACCTCGGCTCCGGTCGCGGCCGCCTCGATGATCTCCAGGAGGCTCATGGCGCCCATCCTAGCCGCGCCCGCCCGGCCCTCCGCGCTTCCGGGCTCCAGCTGCCCTCCGGCCCGTCTCGCCCGCCCGCCCGAGCCGACCGAGGGGGCTCACGCCGCGCGTCCCACCGCCCGACTTCGCGCGCCGTTCCAGGGGCTCGGGACCGGCTCGAGCCCGCGGGTGGGCGCGCCGGACCCGCCTGCGCTATGCTGGGGGCACTCCCCGTCTACCCGGAGCCCCCCATGACCTCCCCCCTCCCGCGCTCGCTCCGCGCCCTCGGCGCCGCCGCCGCCCTGGGCCTCCTCGCGCCCGCCTGCGCCTCCACGGCCGCCCGCCCCGACGCCCCCGCCGCCGGCCACCGCACCCCCGACCAGGCCGGCGGCAACGCCGCGCCCGCCGCGCCCCGCGAGATCACGCGCCTCGAGTCGGCCAAGCCGCCGCCCGCCGCCCCGCGCCCGGCCGCAGAGGTCTTCGTCCACCGGGACTCCGGCTTCTCGTTCCCCTCCGAGGTCGCCGAGCTGCGCCGCGGGGACATCACCAACTTCGACGACCAGGGCCTCGACGTCGGCATCGGCTACGGCCGCCCCGGCCTGAACGTCACCTGCTTCGTCTTCCCGCGCCGGACCATGGCCGAACCCACCGTCGACGCCCACTTCGACGGCGCCCTCGCGGCCATCCGCACCAACAACCCCGACGCGGTCCTCGTCGATCGCCTGACCCACCCGGTCCAAAAGGGCGAGGCCACCGTCGCCGCCAGGCTGGCCCTCCTCGAGCTGCGCGAGGAGGACGAGCGCCTCGGCTCCATCCTCCTCGTCGTCCCCGCAGGCGACCACGTCATCAAGCTCCGCGCCACCTACCTCATGGCCGCCGGCGCCACCTCCTACGTCCTCTCGCGCCTCGACGCCCTCCTCGACGCCGTCTCCTGGGCCCCCACCGGCCGCGCCTCCGCCCACCTCTGACCCCGCCGCGCGCCCGACGCCGAAGCGTGGGCACGCGACGGGCCGTCGAGCGTCACTGCGGCCCGGTGCCCGTGACCTGGCTGCTCTTGAAGCCGGTGTAATTGACCGCGCCGGAGTCGGCCTCGACGATGCGGCTGGGTACGTCGGGGAAGACGCCCCAGTAGTTCGCCGTGGCGTCGATGGTCGCGCCCTGCAGGACGGCGGTCATCTCGATGTTGCGCGGCGGATTCGAGGTGCCGAACGAATAGACCACCTTCTGCAGGGACAGGCTGGTCCCGTAGGAGCTGCTGTAGTCGGTCACTTCGCCTTGGGCGTTGGTCGCTGCATGGGAGCCGATGTCGTACCACTGGAGCGACGCGGACGAGCCGAGCGAGACGAGGGTGGTCCCCGACGAGGTCCGGATGCGGCCGGACTGGCTCGAGGTCCCCTCGGTGTAGCTCGCTTTGACGAACATCAGGACGCCGCCAGCGGGGGCGGTCCAGGTGGCGGTCGTGGCGATCTTGTAGTCCGAACCCGAGGTGCTCACCGACAGATTCGGCGACTCGACGACCGCAGCCTCGGCGCTGGCGTTGCCATAGATGTTGTTGCCGTTGACCTTGGTCGAGGGGTTCGACGAGCCGATGGCGCGCGCGAAGACACCTTCGAGCTCGTTGTACAGGAGGTCGCTGGCCGTCACGGAGCCCGAAGCGCTGCCCTCGAGCGACACGCCGTAGCCGTTGTACTTGATGTGGCTACTCGACAGGTTCACGGCGGCGTTGGCGACACGCACGCCACCGGCCGAGTTGTACAGCGCGCTGCTGTTGGTGATCGCGGTAGGTGTGCCGGTCGGAGAGCTCGTCACCACGAGACCCCAGCCGGCGTTGTTCTGGGCGAGGGCGTGGTCGACCGTGTGCCCCTTGCTCGAGATCAGGTGCAGCCCGTGGCGGCCGTTGTTCACGGCGGTGACGTGAGTGGCCACGAGCGTCCCGGACCCCGACACGTACAGGCCGTCGACCGCGTGGTCGCGCGTCTCGACGTTGGTCGCGTTCAGCGTCCCGGAGCTGACCAGAAGGCCAGTCGCGCCCAGCTCGACGATGGCATGGGTCAGCGCGCTGGTCCCGGCGCCGGCGCCGAAGAGGCCCTCGAACCCGCCTCCGGCCGGGACGTCGCCGAGGACCGTGAAGGTCACCGGCAGGGTCGGCTGACCGTCCACGACCAGATCTCCAGCGGCACGGGTGATGCGGAAGTCGCCCACGTCGTCTCCGTCCTGGTCGATCGGGACGAAAGTGACGGTCACGCCCTCGGCGATGGTCAGAGTGCCACCGGTCCCGACGGTGACGTCGCCGGTGACGAAGACGTCGGTGTCCCAGACCTCTTCGCCGGTGATGTTCAGCGCGCCGCGGGTCGCGCCGGGGTCGAAGGACGCGTCGAAGGCTTCGGCGACGAAGCCCTGGATGTCCAGGTGCGAGGCCGCGCTGTAGCTGATGTGGGTCAGGATGTTCGGCCATGTGCCGAGGAAGTTGTGCTGCGCGGTCACGGTGCCCGACTGCAGGACGGCGGAGACCTGGGCCGTCGACGTCGGCAGATGATAGGCGATCTTGGTGATCGACAGGCTGGTGCCATACGACGAGCTGTAGTCCGTCACTTCGCCCTTCAGCGTGGTCGCCTTGCTCGAGGCGAGGTCGACCCAGCGCGTAGAAATCGAGCTTCCGATGCTCAGCAGGCTCGTCCCCGAGCTGGTCTTCAGCGCGCCCGACTGCGAGCTGGTCCCCTCGTTGTACGCGACCTCGGCGCCGACGATGACGGCGCCGGCGGGGGCCGTGAACGTGGCGGTCGAGGCGATCTTGTAGTCGCTGCCGCTGGTCGAGACCGACAGCGACACGGGCACGACGACGATGGCGCCTTCGGTCGCGTTGCCGAAGACGTTGTTCCACTCGACCTTGGGGGTCGGGCTGGTCGGCGTCCCGCCCGTGCCCTGGAACAGGGCGCGCACGCCTTCGTGAGCGTTGTACTTCACCTGCGAGTAGGTCAGGTCGCCGGTCGACGCGCCGCGGTAGGTGACGCCGGTCTCGCCGTTGCTGAGGATGTCGCACTGCGTCAGCGACAGCGAGGTGCCGACCAGCTCGGCGCCGTGGGAGCCGTTGCTGGACAGGTCACAGCCGGCGACCGTGCCCGACCCGCCGCTGACGTAGACGCCGCGGCCGCCGTTGTCCTTGGAGGTGACGTTGGTGGCCGAGAGGGTGGCGTTGGTGGCGCGCCAGCCGTCGTCGGCGGAGTCGTGGATGTGGACGTCGGCCAGGTACTTGGTCTTGGTGCCGGTGGTCTCGAGGCCGATGAAGTTGTGGCGCAGCTCGACGTGGCTCAGGTTCAGGTCGCCCGCCGAGGCGATGCCCTTGTGGGCGTACTCGACGATGGCGTGCTCGATGGTGGCGGTGGAGCCCGAGGTGAGGACGAGGCCGTTCCAGCTGCTGGGGTCCGCCGGGCCGCTGGTCGGCAGGGTCGTGAAGATGACCGGGGCGGCCTCGGTGCCCTCGACCAGCAGGCTGCCCTGGATGGTCAGCTCGTAGTCGCCGACCTGGTCGGCGTTCTGGTCGACCTCGACGAAGACGATGGTGGTGCCCGAGGCGATGGTCAGCGTCTCGCCGGCCGGCACGACCGTGTCGCCGGTGATGTTGACGGTGCCGTACCACAGGGTGGTCGTCACGGTGCCGGAGACGTCGATGACGCTCTGGAAGTTGATGTCGCGCGTGGCCTTGGTCACCTGCCCGACCGCGTCACGCACCTCGAGGCCGATGGTGTAGGTGCCGTCGGCGGCGTAGGTGTAGGTCGCCGTCTTGGTCTTCGACCAGCCGGTGTCCCAGGTGCCGTCGTTGGTCCAATCCCAGCGCACCTCGAGGTCGGCGGTCGCCGTCTCGGTGTCGGACGAGCCGCTGGCGTCGACCGTCGCCTGCAGGGTGCCCGTCACGATGGCGCTGAACGAGGCCACAGGCTTGTCGTTCTTGACGAAGAGCTGCCGCACCGGCGACAGGCCCTCGGTGCCCTGGCTGTCGGTCGCCTGCGCGACCAGCGCGATGGTGCTGCCGGTCGCGGCCGACTCGGGCACGGTGAAGGTGAACTCGTACGGCACCAGCGCGTCGGCCGGCCCGATGGCCACGCCGTCCGCCAGGATCTCGACCTGGGCGATGCTGCGCCCGGGGGCCGCCGTCGCGTCGATGGTCATGGCGACGACCGAGCCCTGGGTCACCTGGAGGTCCTCGAGCGGCTTGACGAAGGTGACCGTCGGCGCGTTGGCGTCCCCGATGGTCACCACGCAGGTCGCGCTGCCCTTGGCGCCCTGATCGTCGGTCACCGTCAGCGTCACCGTCTTGGCGCCCACCGTCTGGTAGGCGTGCGAGACCTGCGACGCCGTCCCGCTGGTCGTCGTGCCGTCGCCGAAGTCGAAGGCCCACGCGACCACCGCGCCGTCCGCGTCCGTCGACCCGACGCCGCTGAAGCTCAGCGACACCCCGGTCTTGCCGCCCGCCGGGCACGACAGCGCCGCCAACGGCGCCTGGTTGCCGTCGAACACGTTCGGCGCGCCCGGCGTCCACGCCTGCTGCGCCGTGAAGTCCTTGCTGTTGTCCCCCGTGTCCGTCCCGCTGGGGTCACGCCCGATGCTCTTGCCCTCGGACGGCGCGGGCACGGCCGTCCCTTCGCCCGCGAACACGTCGCTCGCCCCGAAGCTGCCGTAGCCCACCGCGTCGACCACCTGCGCGCCCCAGCGCAGCTGCACGCTGTCGGGCCCGTTCTGGTAGTCGGCCTTGGCGCTGACCTGGTCGGCCACGATCGAGGCGTCAGGCCCGCCCAGCGACACGACGTAGAACCCGCTGGCGTTCAGCGCCCCCATCAGCACGATGTCGTTGTAGTCCTGGCCGTTGGCGCCGTTGACGCCCACCAGCTTGAAGCCCGTCAGATCCAGCCCGGGCTCGCCGAACAGCTCGATGAACGCGTTGTCGTCGGCGCCCGCGTCGTTGAACAGCAGCTCGTTGATGACCACCTGACCCGGCGGCGGCAGGTCGGCGCACGCCCCGCCCACGCACTGCTGGGCCACCCCGCACGGCGCGGCCGTGCCCCACTCGAGGCAGCCGTCGGCGTTGTAGTCACCGCAGGTCTCGACGCCCGTCCCGGCCGTGTTGCACCGCACATCGCCCACGACCGCGCACGCGTCCGTGCAGCTCGACGCGCACTGCCCGGCCGAGCACACGTCCGTCCCGTCGCACGCCACGCCGGTGTCCCACTCGAGGCACCCGTCGTCGTCCCAGTCGTCGCACGTCTGCACCGCCGTCCCGGCTGTGTTGCACTTCGTCTCGCCGATGGCCCCGCACTCGTTCACGCACGACAGCATGCAGTTGCCGCCCGAGCACACCTGCGTGCCCTCGCACGCCTGCGCCGTGCCCCACTCGAGGCATCCGTCGCTGTCGTGGTCGCCGCACTCCTGCCACGCGCCCCCGCCCGCGCACTGCCGCCCGCCCTCGGTCGTGCACTCGTCCGAGCAGTCCAGCGCGCAGTTGCCGTTCGAGCACACCAGCCCGTCGCCGCAGGCCACCGGCGTGCCCCACTCGAGGCACGGATCCGCGTCCGAGTCGCCGCAGGTCCGCACCGCGTCGCCCTCGCACTTCTTGGCGCCCACCGTCGTGCACTCGTCCGAGCACGACGCCGTGCAGTTGCCGTTCGAGCAGCTCAGCCCTTCGCCGCACCCGACCGGCGTCCCCCAGGCCAGGCACCCGCCCGGCCCGACCTCGCAGACCACCACCGCGTTGCCGTCGCAGGTCTTGGCGCCCTGGGCCGTGCACCCGTTCGTGCACGTCGTCTGGCAGAACCCGTTCGAGCAGACCAGCCCGTCCCCGCACGGCACGCCCGTGCCCCACTCGAGGCACCCGTCGCCGTTGGAGTCGCCGCAGGTCTGCACCGAGTTGCCCGAGCACTTGGTCGCCCCCAGCACGGAGCACTCGCTCTGGCAGCTGGTCGCGCAGAACCCGTTCGAGCACACCTCGCCCTGGTTGCAGCTGACCGCCGTGCCCCACTCGAGGCAGCCGTCCCCGTTGGTGTCGCCGCACTGCTTGACGGACTGCGTCCCCGCGCACTGCTTGGCGCCCATCACGTTGCACTCGTCGGTGCAGGTCGACCCGCAGGTCCCGTTCGCGCACACCTCGCCGTCGGGGCAGGGCGTCACGTCGCCCCAGTCCAGGCACCCGTCGAAGTCGTAGTCGGCGCACACCTGCGTGCCGTTGCCCGAGCACTGGCGCGCGCCCTTGACCGTGCACTCGTTCGAGCAGCTCACCGCGCAGAAGCCGTTCGAGCACACGGTCCCGCCCTGGCAGGGCACCCCGGCGCCCCACTCGAGGCACCCGTCCTGGTTCGCGTCGCCGCAGGTCTCGACCGTGTCGCCCGCCCCGCAGCGCTTGGCGCCCGCCACCGTGCACTCGGACGTGCAGGACACCGCGCAGAAGCCCCCGGTGCACGTCTGCGCGCCGCATTCCTGCGGGTCACCCCACTCGAGGCAGCCGTCATCGTCGTAGTCCGCGCACGTCTCGACCGCGTTGCCCTCGCACCGGGTCGCGCCCTGGTTCGTGCACGCGTTGGTGCACCCCGGCCCCTCGTCCGGCTGCTTGTCCACGTCGGGCGAGACCTCGCTCGGCGCGTCGCTGTGCGGCACGTCCGCCGTGGTGTTGCCGGGATTCGCGTCGTCGCCGCACGCGACGCAAAGCGCCAGCGCGGTAAAGCCTGCCAATGTGGAGCGGTTCATCATGGACGATCTCGTGTTGCGATGCGGTGGTCGCGGGCTCCCCGGCCCCGAGAGGGACTGGGGACGCGACTCCCTACCCAGCGGGTGGCGCCGAGTCAACAGGGCTCGACGCCGCTCTAGACACTCCTGCTGGAGCGGTTCCCAGGGGGCCCGCGGCGGGCTATCGTGCACGCCATGAACAGCGCGCCACGCAACCTCGAGTTCTGCTTCGACCTGTCCTCGCCCTACAGCTACCTCGCCGCGACCCAGGTCGAGGCGATCGCCGCACGTCACGGCGCGATCGTCGCCTACAAGCCGGTGGTCCTGGGCGCCGTGTTCAAGGCGGCCGGCAACCGGATGCCCGCGCAGGTGCCGGCCAAGGCGCGCCACATGGCGCTGGATCTGCAGCGCTGGGCGGCCTGGTACGACGTGCCCTTCCGGTTCAGCAGCCGCTTCCCGGTCAACGCCATCCAGGCCATGCGCCTGGTCCTGGTCGGCGAGCGCCACGGCCGCGCCGGCGAGGTCGCGATGGCCGCCTTCCGCGCGCTGTGGGTCGACGATCGCGACATCACCGATCCGGCCGAGCTGCGCGCCATCGCCCAAACCGCGGGCCTCGACCCCGACCAGGCGCTGGCTGCGTTGGGCGATCCCGAGATCAAGGACCGCCTGCGCGCCCTGACCGACGAGGCCGTCGAGCGCGGGGTGTTCGGCGCGCCCGCGATCTTCGTGGGCGGCGAGCTCTTCTGGGGCAACGACCGGATGCACTTCGTCGAGGCGGCGCTGGCCCGGCCCGCCTGACGCTCAGGGCCCGCCAAGAAATAAAGTGCTCGCCTCCGCGGCGGATCCGCCGCACTGGACACGTCGCCGAAAGCTCGGAGTATCCAGATACACCTTCACTTTCGGCGACGCGCCCAGCACGACGCCTCCTTGCCGATCCGATCCCTTTATTCCTTGGCGGGCCCTCAGCCGCGAGCGGCCTCGACCAGCGCCAACGCGCCGAAGACGGCGAACACCACCGCGCCCAGCCGGTGCAGCAGGGCGGTCGGCAGCTGCCGCGCCAGCGCCGCGCCGGCCGTGACGGCGACCACGCTGACCAGCGCCAATCCCAGTGTGCCCCCGGCGAAGACCCACGCCGGCTCGTCGAAGCGCGCGGCCAGCCCGGCGATCGCGATCTGCGTCTTGTCCCCCATCTCGGCGACCAGCAACGCCGTGAAGGTCACCACGAACGGATGCCGCGCCGACGATCGGCGCTCGGCCTCCGCCTCGTCGTCCTCGTCGCCCGCCGACCGCCAGGCGAGGACCGCCAGCGTCAGGAACAGCAGCCCGCTCGCCCCCAGCAGCGCGCGGACGGGCAGGGCGTCGGCCAGCGCGGCGCCCAGGGCGACCGCCGCCAGGTTCAGCACCGCGAAGGCCGCCACGGCGCCGGCCAGGACCGGGACGCGCCCGTGCGTCGTCGCCAGCGCCAGCAGCACCATGAACGACTTGTCGCCCAGCTCGGCCAGCGTGGTCAGGCTCAGGGCCGACAGGAACGGTCCCGTCTCGAGGTCACCCACTCCCGTCCCCGCCTTCGGCGAGGTCGGCGCGGGCTTCGGCCTCGAAGTCGCCGGCGATGCGGCCGCCCTCCAGGCGCTCCCAGGTCCAGCCGTAGACCTCGCGATAGGTCTGCCGGATGTGCTCCCACGGCACGTCGCGCGCGACGCCGCGGTCCAGGACGTACTCCATGTGGCGCCGGCCGGCCGCGTCGAAGGGGTGGTAGATGGCGTCGGCGCGGCCGTCCCAGACGAGGGGCCGCAGGCCGGCGCGCTCACACAGGCTGGTGTTGAAGGCGGGCGTCGCCTTGACCCAGCGCTCGCCCAGCCACAGCTCGGCGTAGCCGTGGTAGACGAAGACGTCGGTCCCCATCAGCGCCCACAGCTTGGGGCTGGTCAGGTGGTTGCGCACGTCCGCGAAGCCCAGGCGAGCCGGCAGGCCGAGGGCGCGGGCGCCGGCGGCCAGCAGGGCGGCCTTGTTGACGCAGAAGCCGCGGCCCTGCAGCAGCGCGGTCGAGGCCCTGAAGCCGGCGCGTCCGAAGTCGACCCGGTAGGGGTCGTAGCGGATCTCGTCGCGGCAGGCGTCGAACAGCCGCACGGCGCGCGTGACGGCGTCGCCCTGCCCGGCGCGGTCTCGGGCCCAGGCGACGACGGCCGGGTGGTCGCTGTCGACGAAGAAGGTCGGGGCCAGGCACTCGTCGGGCGTGGGGGCGACGGGGCCGCTCATGGCGCGTCCATGAAGGTCCGGGTGACCGCGAGCAAGGCCTGGGACAGCTCCGCCACGGTCGCTGTCGGCAGGCGCGCCTCGAGCCAGGGGTAGAGCTGCTCGTCCTCGCGTCCGCCGTGGTGCTCGAGGACGCCTCGCAGGCGGACCAGCGGCTCGAGCTGCTGGGCGAGGAAGCGGCGGCGTCCCTCGGGCGCCATCAGCGCCAGCTCGGCCATGACGCCGCTGACGTCCCGCAGGCGTCGGCGCACCAGCTCGTGGTCGCGCGTGTACAGATCGGCCGGGGACCGGGGCGGCCGCTCCTCCAGCGCCTCCCAGCGCGGGAACACCAGGCGCTCCTCGACCTCCATGTGCGCGGCCAGGCCCTCGTTGAGGCGCCGCCAGCGCGTCCGCGCCGCGTCCAGATCCAGCGCCAGCAGCGCCTCGTAGGTGTCGACCAGCGCCGCGTCGATGGCCTCGTGGAACGCCGTGTTCACCAGCGTCAGAGAGATCTTCATGCCTTGCTCTTCCTGGCGTGCACGTCCACGCCGCCGAAGACGGCGATCCCGTGGACCCGAAGCACCGGCGCGGACGGATCCGCCGGCGCCTGGTTGCAGTCGCTGAACCCGCCGAAGATTCCCGACCCGGCGCTCTCCACGCGCAGCCAGGGCGGCACGCGGATCTCCACGCCCCCGAACACCGCCGTGACCTTCAGGTCGGTGACCCCCGCCTCGAACTGCGCGTCCCGGAAGTCCAGCACGGCCCCGCCGAACACGGCGCGCACCTTCAGCTCGGCCGGCACGGTCCACGTCCCCCTGCGCTCGACGCCGCCGAACAGGGCCAGCAGCGACTGCCTTCGCCCGAGCGGGGCCAGCGCCGTCCCGGTCGGGCGCGCGGCCGGCGCGGCCTCGGCCGGCAGGTCACGCGTCAGCACGGCCAGGTCGCCGGCGGTGCGCGCCGCCTCGGCCAGCTCGAGCCGCTCGTCGAGCTCCTCGAGGGTCATGAGGTCGCTCGCGAACGCCTCCTGCAGGCGCTCGATGGTCCGCTGGCGCTCGGGCTCCAGGCTCGCCGCCAGGGGCTTGGGCTGACGCGTCGGGTCGTCGGGGGTGGCCATGCGCTCTCTCCACGGTCGCGGCGGCGCGAGCATCGCCCCATCGCCCTCGGAAGGGAAGCACGACGCGCGCGCGACCGCGGCGGTCGGCGGCGGGAAGCGCACGACAAATCACGGGGTTGGACTCGGTGTCCCCCGTCGCTCCCCCACCCGACCCTCCGGCCGCGCCCCGGCCCGCGGCGCCGCCTCGCCGCCCCAGCCCCTCCGCGGCCCTGGGCGCCGCCCCAGCTTGGAGACCCGCCATGCGCCTCCCCCCATCCGTCGGGCGCTCGCCCTGGCGCGCCCTCTTCGTCGCCCCAGCGCTCGCGCTCCTCGCCACGGCCTGCGACCTCGAGGAGCTCGACGCCTTCGACGACCCGAACCCCTTCGCCCTGCGCAGCTGCGCCGCCATCGACGGCACCTACGACGCCATCGACCTCCGCGTCACCTCCGCCGACGACCCGACCGTCCTGCGCGACTTCGACACCCTCGGCGCCGACTGGCGCGTCAGCTTCGAGGACGGCGTCTTCGTCTCGCGCTTCACCGAGCCGGGCCGCGCGCCCGACGTGCAGACGGGGCCCTTCGAACTCGTGCAGGGCGACCTGCTGTTCACCGACGCGCCGCTGCTGACGGACGTCGACCTCGACGGCGGCGTCGTCGGGTGCTCGGTCGTCGGCAACCGCCTGTTTCTGCGCGGGCCGGCCACCTTCGACTTCGATGGCGACGGCGACCTCGACGACGCGTTCTTCGAGGCCGATCTCGACCCGCGCTGAACGCGTCGCCGGCCGTCCGCCCCGTCAGCCGGGCTCCTCGCGCGTGCGTTGCCACAGCCAGGCCGCCCCGGCCGCGGCCGCCGCCAGGCCCAGCACCCCGAGCACGCCGCGGTGCTCGTTCATCCACAGCTGCGGGCTGAAGCCGCGCGACCGCGCGTCGAAGTCGCCGTGGGCGCCCAGATCCCGGCCGAGCGGCTCCCACAGGTTGTCCGGGCGGTCCGGATCGGCCGGCGCGTCGGTCATCTGTCCGTCCCAGGCGACGCGCGCCAGGTAGCGGTCGAGCAACCCCGGGATGAAGCGGTTGCCGATGATGGCCTTGAGCGCGGACAGCCCCACGGCCATGCTGCGGCGCCGCGCGTGGGCCGCGTGCACGATGGCGCGGGCGGCGACCTCGGGTTGGTAGATGGGCGGCACCGGCTGCGGGGCGCGCGGCAGGCGCGAGCGCACCTGCTCGAACTGGGGCGTGTTGACCGCGGGCAGGTGGACCATCCCGACGTGGACGCGGCTGCCCTCGTGGATGAGCTCCGAGCGCAGCGACTCGGAGTAGCGCAGGATGGCGCCCTTGCTGGCGCAGTAGGCGGACTGCAGCGGGATCGAGCGAAAGGCCAGGGCCGAGCTGACCTGGATGATGACGCCCTCGTCGCGTGGCTTCATGCGCTTGAGCGCCGCCTGCGTCCCGTAGACGTAGCCCAGGTAGTTGACCTCGATGACCCGCTTGTACTCGTCCGGGGTCGTCTGCCAGACCGGCGCGAAGACCGACACCATCGCGCAGTTGATCCAGATGTCGATGGGCCCGAACTCGCGCTCGACCGCCTCGGCGGCCTCCTCGACCTGGTCCGGGTCCGACACGTCCGTCGGCAGCACCAGCGCGCGTCCGCCCAGCTCCTCGACCTCGCGCCGCGCGTCTTCGAGCCCCTCGAGGCCGCGCGCCAGCAGCCCGATGAGCGCCCCCTCGCGCGCGAGCTCGCGCACCGTCGCGCGCCCGACGCCCGCCGAGGCGCCCGTGACCACCACCACCTTGCGATGTTCTCCGTTTCGCTTCATCCGGCTGCCCTCCGTTCAATCGCCTCGCGGCCCCGGTGACCTGGCGCCAACGCGTCGCCCGGCCCCCCGTCAACCGACGTAGACGGGGCGTCCGGTCCGCTCGATGGCGCGCAGGGCGGCCGTGGTCGCGCCCGCGTAGACGACGTGGTGCGCGGCGTCCAGGCCGACCTCCTTGGCCCCCCACTCCTTGACCGGCGGCACGACCCCCAGGCGCGGCAGCATGAGCAGCTCCGCCCCCCAGATCAGCCCGAAGTGCAGGGCGGCCCTGGCCGTGGGCGACAGCCTCGTCAGCGTCAACAGCCCTCCGACCGCGCCCCAGGCCGTCCCATAGCCCCAGTGTGTCACGTTCGCCAGCCGCTGCTCGGCCTCGTCGTCGCCCGGCTCGAGGTCGAAGACCTCCTCGACGGCCTCGGCCGGCGTCCGGCTCGGGCCGCGCCCCCGCACCTTCGCCTCCAACGTGCTCACGAGCGTCATCGCGGCCGTGCCCACGAGCCCCGCGAACAGCCCCTCGCCGATCGCCGTCGCGACATCGCGCGTCGCCATGGCTCCCCCCTCGTCGTCCGGTCCGTGTTCGGCCGCGCCGCGGCGGCCACCCTCGAACCGAACCGTCCGAACCGGGAGCCCCGGTTCAACCCGCGCCCGGCGACGCGGCCTCGGCGTCGTTCGCCGTGGGCCAGTAGTAGGGCAGGTCGTCCGGGACGTCCGGGAACCACCGCCGGTAGATCGCGGGGTCCTTGCGAACCAGGGCCGACTGGTGCGAGCGGTGCAGCTCGCGCAGGCCCAGCCAGGGCGGCAGCACGGGCGGGCGCGTGTGGACGTCCGGGGCGAAGGCGCGGATCTTCTCGTAGCAGGTGTCGGCGTAGCCCAGGGCGCGCCAGGTGACGCACACGACCAGGCCATAGTGCACCAGGGCCGGCTCGTGACCGCGCCACATCAGGACGGCCGGGTGACTGCGCCAGCCGCGGCTGCGCCCGGTGAGGGCGTTGAGGATCTGCAGCGTCTCGACGCGCTGCTTGCCCAGACGCTTGGGGTCGAGGACCCGCGCGCTCTCTTCGAAGCTGGCGAACGGAAGGAAGGTCTGCACGGCTGCTCCCTCGGGTCGCCTGGCCTGCAGGCTCTCGGTGCGACCCGAGGGGAGGGGGTAAGCACTCGGGATGACAGGACAAACCCCGCTGGCGCTCAGCCGGCGAGCCAGCGTCCGTTGGGCTCGGAGGGCGGCCCCTCTCCCAGGCTGACGCGATGCTCCTCGAGCATGCGCACGATCTCGTCGTCGCGCAGCTTGGGGAAGGCCTCGTACCACAGGCTCACGGCGCGCAGCTCGCGCGGGGCGTCGAGGGCGACCAGCTCGTCCACCTCGGGGGCGATGAGCGCGAGGGTCTCGGCGGCCCCGACCGGGACGGCGACGACCAGCCGCGCCGCGCCGCGCTGACGCATCGAGCAGATGGCGGCGCGCAGGGTGCCGCCGGTGACGACCCCGTCATCGACCAGCACCACCGTGCGGCCCTCGACGTCGGGCAGGGGGCGTTCGCCCCGGAGGGCCTCGACGGCGCGCTCGAGCGCGGCCTCCTCGGCCGCGGCGATGCGTCCGATGTCCTCGTCGGTGGCGCCGACCAGCGCGGCGACCCGCCGCTCGAGGAACAGGGCGCCGTCCTCGGCGATGGCGCCCATGCTGAGCTCGGGCTGAAAGGGCGCGCCCAGCTTGCGCGCCACCAGCACGTCCAGCGGCGCCCCCAGGCGGCGGGCGATCTCGAGGCCGACGGGGACCCCGCCGCGCGGCAGGGCGAGGACGACGACCCGCCCGCTGCCGGCTTCCCTACGGAGATCCGCCAGGCGCTCTGCGAGCGCCTGCCCGGCCTGCGAGCGGTCAGCGAAGCGATACATTGCGACTCCGTTGCGATCCCGGACGCCCGCGGCCGGGGCCGGCGCCGGGGAGCCCCGACCGGCCGCGCCCGCGGACAGGGGATCAGGCAGCGTGGAGGGCGATCGGCCAGGCGGCCGCGCGGGGGCGCTCGTCGCGCCGCTCCCCGCGATCCTTGGTGGGCTCGTCGAGGGCGTCGACGGCCATCGCGAGGCGACGCACGTCGCTCGAGCGCGACGCGAGGACCACCGGGATGGCCCGCTGGTGCAGGCCGAGGCCTCGGATGAAGCTGGCCCCGTCCAGGACGGGGCTCATCAGGTTCACGAGGACGCCATCGATGGTGCGCTCCTCGATGCGCCGCAGCGCCTCGGCGCCGTCGCGGGCCACGATGGCCTCGCAGGCGCCGCCGAACGCGGCGTCGAGCAGCGGCTCGAGGGTCCCCCGGTCGTCGATGATCAAGATGGTCCTCATGGTCTTCCCCCTCCAGACGAAGGCGGCGCGGGCCCGCGCTTCGCGAGTGCGATGGTCGAGGCGCACCGATGGGTCGGCGCGCAAGGTGCGTGCGTGTGGCTCGGTCTGAGATGGCGCTGTGATTCGGTAAGGCGCAGCGTAGTGGGGCCGGGTGACGCGTCAACGTACGAGTCGCAACAGCGCGTGACGACTCGGCCGCGCGACGGTGGCGGCCGTCGGCTCAGGCCTCCTGGTCCTCGCTGAACTCGAGGCGCCAGCCGCGCTCGCGCATCAGAGCGTCGTACTCCTCTTCGGCCGTCTGGCCGGCTCGGTTGCGCGGCAGCCGGACCCCTAGCGCCTGGCAGGCGAGCAGCCCCGCCAGGGCGGCGACGCGATCGCGGCCGGCGTCGTCGCGGTGCAGGCGCAGGTTGGCCAACGCCGTCCGCACCCGCTGCGCCAACAGATCCTGAAGGCGTTGCGGCACGCCCGGCGCCGAATAGAAGTCGGCGAGCGTGTGCCAGTGGCGCGCGATGGGCGGCGCCCACTCGGGGTCGGCCTCCGCCTCGGCGCGGGCGCGGCGAGCGTCGGCCGTCAAACGATACCGCTCGACCAGGCTGGTCAGCGCGTCGAGTTCGAAGGGTTTTTCGATGAGGGCGATGCCGTGCTCGTGGCACATGCGCGCCACGCGCTCGTCCGATGCGCCGGTGACCAGGGCGATCGCCATCTCGGGGTTGTTGCGCAGGAGGTACTCGCCGAAGACGAGGCCCTCGATGCCCGGCAGGTGATGGTCGACGAAGGCGACATCGAAGCGATAGAAGGGCAGCTGCTCGAGGCCCTCCTCGGCCGACCCGGTCGCGACGACCTGGTGGCCCTCGCCGAGCAGGCTGGTGGTCATCAGCTCGCGGAGATCGGGGTCGTCGTCGATGACGAGGACGTGGATGAGGCCGGGCTCGGTCTCCATCGCGATCACCTGGTCGTCGGTTGGCGCCGTGGGCGCTCGACAGGGCACGTGTGCCGCCCAGGATAGGGCGGCCGCGGGCGCGAGGTCACCAGAACGGGCGGAAAGGGAAGCGAAATTTCTCGGCCTGCGCCCTCGCGGGTGGGCGCGCGACGTCGACCCACAGGGCCTCGGCGTCGCGCTCGAGGGCGCCGAGCTGGTCGAGCAGCGCCGCTCGCGCCGCGGGCCAGCGCAGGGCGGGAGCGGCGAGCACCTGGGGCATGGCCGCCTCGAGGGCGTCCCGACGCTGACCGATCGCGGCGCGCCGCAGCTCCACGTGGACGGCGCGCCGGCCCGACAGATGGACCCGCCGACGGTCGAGGTCGGCCAGCCGCAGGTCGAGCGCGTTGAGCTCGCCTCGGACGTGCGCGGCGAAGATGGGGCGCGGCTCGTCGGCGAGGGCGAGCGCGTCCAGGGGGGGCGAGGCGACGACCTGGGCCGGCGTGGGGGGCATCAGGGTGGGCGCGCACGCCAGGAGGGCGGCGGCGGCCCCCGAGGCGAGCCAGGTCGTCAGGGAGCGGGAAGCGGCACGGCGCATCGCGGCCTCCGCGTCGGGAGGGATCCCGAGGCTCGGAGGGGGCGCGACGGCACGGGGCGGGGTTGCTGTTGGTTCAACCGCGCGGAGCCGGCGGCGATTTCGCCAGGAGGTTCAGCCGAGGAAGGCCAGCCGCTCGTGCTCGATCCACAGGGCCAGGGCGGCCTGGGCTTCGGCCAGGTCCAGCTCGAGGGTGCCGACGGCCCGGAGATCGGCGGCGACGGCGGCCCACGAGGCGCGCCGAACGGCGTCGGCCGCGGCGTCGTCGAGCACCGTTCGGCCGGTGAGCAGCGCCAGCGCCTCGTCGTCCTCGCCGAAGTCCTCGAGGCCCGACCAGGCGCGGTAGGCCTCCGCGTCGTGCTCGGCCCAGGCGCGCGTCGCCTCGGCCGACGTGGCCAGCACCACGGCGGCGGCGTAGGCGGCGGTAGTCGGCAAGCGCTCGGGGTTCCCGAGCCCCGCCAGCAGGGCGTCGAGGCCGGTGGTCAGCTCGACCTCTCCCGGGTAGGCCGGCTCGGGCCACTCGGGGACCCCGCTCGGGAGCCAGTCCGACGGCGCGCTGAGGAGGTCGGACGGCCAGCTCAGCTCGGGCCGGCTCGCCGCCAGGATGCGCCAGGCGCGGGCCAGGGCGCGCGCGGCGACGTCGCGGGCCGCGCCGGGGGCCAGGCCATGCAGCAGCAGGAAGCACGCGTCGGCGCAGGCGTCCCAGTCCGAGGCGGCGACGGCGGCCTCGAGCGCGCTCAGGGTCTGCTCGGCGGCGCCGTTCACCATGACGCCTCGATGAGGTAGCTCTGCGGGTTGCCAGCCCAGCAGCCGACGAAGACGTAGTAGGTCGCGCCGGCGACGGCCTGGAAGGAGCCGCTCTCGGAGGTCGCGGGGCCATCGTCGTAGCCCAGCACGGCCTCGCCCGTGGCGGCGTCGTAGACGACCTTGTCGAGATCCGACGACGTCGCCCAGGTCAGCGAGACCGAGACGTTCATCGAGATGGCCGCGGTGATCGAGAAGATGTCGCTGTCGCCGGTGTACTCGGAGCCGTCGTTGCCGCAGGTCACCGTCCCCTCGAGGCACATCCCGCCGGTCGCGGGCGGCGTCAGGATCATCGCGGTCTCGACCGTGTCGTTGGGCTCGATCTCGGCGATGCAGGTCGGGTTCGGCTCGTCGCAAGGCGGGCACATGTCCTGACCCGTCATGGCGGCGACCTGGGTCATGAACGCCGCGCAGTCCGCGTGACAGAACCCTTCGGCCAGCGGCAAGACGTCGCCGCACCCGCCGACGGTGCAGCCGCTGGTCTGGTAGGTGGCGAACAGGCGCTGCTGGCAGGCCGGCGGCAAGAATCCACAGATCTGCTCGGGGGTGAAGCCGCCGAGGTCGCCGCCGAAGGCGCCCTCGCACTGCTCGAAGACGCACGCGCAGGTCGGGTTGGCGCCGCACGGGCCGGGGTCCGCGACGCACTGGCCGGCCTGGCAGGAGCCGCTCTGGCAGGTGCCACACGAGCCGCCGCAGCCGTCGTCGCCGCAGGCCTTGCCCGCGCAGTCGGGCGTGCAGACCGCGACGCACTGGCCGGCCTGGCAGGAGCCGGTCTGGCAGGTGCCACACGAGCCGCCGCAGCCGTCGTCGCCGCAGGCCTTGCCCGCGCAGTCGGGCGTGCAGACCGCGACGCACTGGCCGGCCTGGCAGGAGCCGGTCTGGCAGGTGCCACACGAGCCGCCGCAGCCGTCGTCGCCGCAGGCCTTGCCCGCGCAGTCGGGCGTGCAGACCGCGACGCACTGGCCGGCCTGGCAGGAGCCGCTCTGGCAGGTGCCGCACGAGCCGCCGCAGCCGTCGTCGCCGCAGGCCTTGCCCATGCAGTCGGGCGTGCAGGTCGCCGTGTCGCCGGTCGACGCGTCGGGCCCGGGATCGGAGACGTCGACCGACGTCGCGACGTCGCCCTTGTCGGCCGCGTCGCCGGTGACCTCGGCCGCGACGTCAGGCGGGGGGACGAAGCCGCCGCCAGCGCCGCCGCCTGGGGCATCGCAGGCACCCAGCAGGGTGAACGCGCAGGTGGTCAGCAGGACTGAGAGGAAGCGTCGCGAGGTCATGGTGGCTCCTGGCGGCAGGGGGCGAGGGCGGCGGACCCTAGCAGGCCCGAGGCCTCGCGAGAAGGGGGCAGCGGTCCTGCGGCGGGCGCCGGCGGGGTTCCTGGAGGCGCGGTCGGTCCTAGGGTGTCGGAGCGCACGCGACGATCGGGAGGTCTCATGACGCGAAGGCTGCTGCTGGCGATCGCGATGGCGCTGATGGTGGCGCCTGCAGCCTACGCGCAGCCGTGGACGCCGTCGCCGGCCCCTGGCGCGCCACCCGCCGGCGCCAACCGCTTCCACGGGCCGCTCGACGCGGCCGTCGAGCTCGCGGCGCGCGAGCAGCGCCCGCTGCTGGTGTACTTCACCGGGCCTGGCTGTCCGGCGTGTGTCGTCATGGGCCGCACCGTGCTGTCGCGGACCGACGTGCGCGACGCCGCGGCGCCCTTCATCGAGGTGGTCGTCGACGTCACCACGCCCGCCGGCACGTCCGCGGCGCGCGCCTTCGACGTCGAGCGCCCCCCGGCGCTGATCGTGCTCCGCCCCGACGGGACCGAGCTGCGCTCGGCGCGCATGGAGGGACCCCAGCGAGGGCGCGACGTGGTGTGGCACCTGCGCGCCGCCGTCAACGACCCGACCCTGGTCCCGCCCGAGCCCGACTCGGAGCCCGCGCCCCTGGCGCTGCGCTCGGAGCCTCAGGGGTTGTCGCTGCTGCTGCTCGTGGTCGTCCTGATCGCCGCCCTGTCGCTGTTTCTGGCGACGCGCCGCCGCCGTGCGCGCTGACGCCCGGCCCCTCGGATGTTCGGCCGCGCCCCACGCCAGCGAGGATGCTGGCTATGTGGCCGACGGCTCGGCGCTGGGCGCGACGGTGACGACCACCGACTTCGAGATCGGCGTCAGGC
Organism: Myxococcota bacterium; assembly: GCA_041687695.1. Classification (GTDB taxonomy): domain Bacteria; phylum Myxococcota_A; class UBA9042; order PHBI01; family JAWLBL01; genus JAWLBL01. Next base: position 56,657 of record JAWLBL010000033.1, read on the forward strand.
TGCGCGCCGCCACGCGGCCCAGGGGCACCAGCGGGTTCGCCTCGGGGAAGTACGTCGCGACGCACCCGCGCGGGATCTCGTAGGCCACCGCCGTGAACCCGCGCACCTCGCGCCGCGTGCCGTCGTAGTGGCTGGCCAGGTCCACGCGGTCGCCCGGCCGCAGCCCGCGCGCCTCGAGGTCCGCCGGGTGCATGAACACGACGCGCCGGCCGCCGTAGACGCCCCGATAGCGGTCGTCCAGGCCGTAGATCGTCGTGTTGTATTGGTCGTGGCTGCGCACCGTCATCATCAACAGCTCGCCCGGCCCCAGCTGCCGCCGCGGCACCGGATGCACGGTGAAGCGCGCCCGGCCCGTCTCGGTGTCCCACACCCGCTGGCGCGCCGCGTTGGGCAGCGCGAAGCCGCCGCGCCGCAGCCGCGCGTCGAAGTCCTCGAACCCCGGCACGACGCGCGCGACGAGCCCGCGCACCCGGCCGTAGTCGGCCCCCAGCGCCGGCCAGTCCACCGGCGCCGCCCCGAACAGCGCCGCCCCGATCCCGGCGACGATGGCCGGCTCGCTGCACAGGTGCTCGGACGCCGGCTCGGCCCGCCCGCGCGAGGCGTGAACCAGCCCCATCGAGTCCTCGACCGACACCACCTGCTCGACGCCGCCCTGCACGTCCCGCTCGGTCCGCCCCAGGCACGGCAGGATGAGCGACGTCCGCCCTGGCACCAGGTGCGACCGGTTGAGCTTGGTCGACACGTGCACCGTCAGCCGGCACCGCCGCAGCGCCTCGGCCGTCCGCGCGCTGTCGGGCGACGCCGAGTAGAAGTTGCCGCCCATCGCCATGAACACCCGCGTGCGCCCGCTCGCCATCGCCTCGATGGCCTCCACCACGCTGACCCCGTGCGCCCGCGGCGCCCGCACGCCCGTCGCCGCCTCGAGCGCCGCCAGGAACGCCTCCGGGGGCCGCTCCCAGATGCCCATCGTCCGGTCGCCCTGCACATTCGAGTGCCCCCGCACCGGGCACAGCCCGGCCCCCGGCCGCCCGACGTTCCCCCGCAGCAGCAGCAGGTTCGTCACCATCTGCACGTTGGCCACGCCGTGCTCGTGTTGCGTCAGCCCCATCGCCCACGCGGCGATGACCGCCTTCGCCCCCACGTACAGCCCCGCCAGCTCGCGCATCGTCGCCTCGGCGACCCCGCTATCGGCGACCAGCGCCTCCCACGGCTCGGCCGCGACCGCCGCCGCCAGCGCCTCGAACCCGTCCGTGTGCTCGCGCACGAAGGCGTGGTCCAGCACCTCGCCCGGCCGCCGCGCCTCCTCCTCGAGCACCGCCTTGATCACCCCCGCCAGCAGCGCCACGTCCCCGCCGATGCGCACCGGCACGTGCAGCGACGCCAGCGGCGTCCCCGACCCCAGCAGCCCCCGCACCTCCTGCGGGTGCTTGAACCGCACCAGCCCCGCCTCGCGCAGCGGGTTGACGCTGACGATCCGCGCCCCGCGCCGCGCCGCCTCCTGCAGCGTCGACAACATCCGCGGGTGGTTCGTCCCCGGGTTCTGCCCCATGACCAGGATCAGGTCGGCCGCCTCGAAGTCGCTCAGCTGCACCGTCCCCTTGCCGACCCCGATCGCCTCGGTCAGCCCCACGCCGCTGGACTCGTGGCACAGGTTCGAGCAGTCCGGCAGGTTGTTCGTCCCCAGCTGCCGCGCCAGCAGCTGATACAGGAAGGCCGCCTCGTTGCTGGTCCGCCCCGACGTGTAGAACACCGCCTCGTCGGGCGACCCCAGCGCCCGCAGCTCGCCCGCGACCAGCGCCAGCGCCTCGTCCCAGCCGATCGCCTCGTACCTGTCCGATCCCTCGCGCCGCACCAGCGGGTGCGTGAGCCGCCCCGTCTCGCCCAGCCACAGGTCCGACTGCTCCCACAGCCGCGCGATGGGCCACCGAGCGAACAGCTCCGGCCCCGCGCGCCGCCGGTCGGCCTCCCACCCGATCGCCTTGGCCCCGTTCTCGCAAAACTCGGCCATCGCCCGGTGCTCGGGCTCCGGCCAGGCGCACCCCGGGCAGTCGAACCCGTCCGCCTGGTTGACCTTCATCAACAGGCCCACGCCGCGCCACAGCCCCGCCCGCCGCACGTGCCCCATCGCCTTCGAGATGGCCGGCCACCCGCCCGCCGCCTCGCCCTGCGCCGTCACGCGCAGCTCGGCCTCGGCCCCCTCGGGCCCGTGCGCGCCGCTCGCCTCCGCCGCCGCGTCTTCCCGCGTCTCGCTGCTCGCCGTCATGGCCCGAGCCTACAGGCGCGTCCCCGGCGACGCCATCCCACCGCCGGCCGCGCGCGGCGGCCGCCCGGCCGGAGCCGCGAGGGGAGGGGATGTGCAGGGAGCCCGGCACGGTCGGGGTGACGTCTGACGCGGCGCGGCCGGGGAGTTGGCCTCGTTCGCATCTCATGACGCCCTGACCCGGTCCGTGCCGAGCTCGCTCGCGACGTCGGGGGGCTCGGCCACGAGCGGTCCTGCGGTGCATCCACGTCGGGGGCGATCGCGATGCACTGATGAGTCCGACCCTGCCCCACGCCGGGGCCAACGACCATTACAACGCATGACACGGCCGCGCACCAAGCCCCTCCGCCGCGGCCGCCCGCTGGCGGCGTCCCGCGCCGCCGCCTATCGTCCGCACCCTATGACGACCACCCCATCGACCGACGCGACCCGCCTGCTGCCCGTCCGGCGCCACCCGCCCGGCGACCTCCACGACGACCCGGTCGTGGTCGAGGAGCCGCTCGAGATCCGGGTCGACGGCGACCCGCTGGCCGTCCTGATGCGCACGCCGGGCCGCGATCGCGACCTCGCCGCCGGGTTCCTGCTGACCGAGGGCGTCATCGACGGCCCCGACGACCTGACCGCGCTCGCCCCCTGCGCCGACCCCAACCGCCCGCACGCCGCCAACGTGCTGCTCGCTACCCTCGCCGCCGGCTGCACCCTGTCCGCCTGGCGCCGCGACCAGGCCCGCCGCGCGCAAGCCGCCACCGCCAGCTGCGGCGTGTGCGGCAAGGCCACCCTCGACAGCATCTACCAACGGACCACCCCCCACCCCGCCTTCGCCACGCTCCCACGCGCCCTGCTCGCCGACATGGGCGCCCGCGCCCGCGCCGCCCAGCCCGTCTTCGATCAGACCGGCGGCCTCCACGCCGCGGCCCTCTTCGGCCCCGGCCCCGATCACGCCCTGCTGGCGGTCGCCGAGGACGTCGGCCGGCACAACGCCGTCGACAAGGTCGTCGGCGCCCGCCTGCTGGCCGACGCGCTGCCCGACCCGAGCGCCGCCCTGTGGGTCAGCGGCCGCGCCTCCTTCGAGCTGGTCCAGAAGGTCGCCGTCGCCGGCTTCGGCGCCCTGGTCTGCGTCGGCGCCCCCACCACCCTGGCCGTCGACCTCGCCCAGGCCCTGCGCGTCACCCTCGTCGGCTTCGCCCGCGCCTCCGGCCGCTTCAACGTCTACGCCGGCGCCATCGGCGACTGACCGGCCGTCGACACCCGCCCCGCCCGTGGTATCGTCCCGGCCCCCACGCCCCCGACCCCAGGAGGTCCCGTGCGAGGTCTCGTCCCGCCTCTGCTCGCCGCGTTCGCCGCGGCCCTGGCCCTTGCGCCCCCGGCCCCGGCCCTCGCCCAGGACGCCGCCACCTGCCGCGGCCGCGAGGTCCACCTCGTCGCGCTCAGCACCGACGGCCGCTACGCCCTGCTCCGCGACCTCCGCCCCGGCGCCCCCAGCGGCCCCGTCGTGGTCCGCGACCTCGCCCAGGGTGTCACCGCCCACACCCTGCCCGCCGACCTCGTCGCCCAGCTCGAGGCGGGCCCCCCCTGCCGCACCGCCGCCCACGCCGAGTGCGTCTTCGAGGCCGCCGTCGCCGAGCTGCGCGCCCACCCGGACCTCGCCCGCGTCGCCTGGCGCCGCCTGTCCATGTGGGCCGACAAGCGCGAGCTCTACCCCGCCGTCCAGGGCCGCGCCGGCGCCCTCGGCCAGGCCACCCCGACCGCCGGCGCCGCCGCCGCCGTGCTCGACGTCGACCGCGTCCGCCTGACCCTCACCCGCGGCGGCAAGGCCGTCGTCGAGCGCGTCCGCCCGCGCCAGCTCGCCCCCGACCGCGACGCCGACGTGCAGCTGCAGGGCTTCTACTTCGCCACCGACTACGTCGTCGCCCTCGTCCAGGTCGCCCCCCGCAAGCCCGACTGCGCCGGCGCCGGCGCCCCGCGCGTCGAGGACCGCCCCTTCGCCTTCGCCTACCCCGCCGCGCCGCGCCCCCAGGTCACCCAGGCGCCGCCCTCCACCGCCACCGCGCCGCCCCGCACCCTGGGCGACGCCGCGCGCCTCACCGACCCCTACGTGCTCGCGCCCCTGGTCACGCCGCCCGGCTACGCCAACCGACGCTTCCGCCTCTCCACCGGCGACCTCGTCCAGACGCACACCGGCTGCGGCGAGTGGGCCGAGGGCGGCGCCGGCTTCCTGGTCCAGGCCCAGGGCTCCCGACGCGCGCCGCGCCTGGTCACCTTCGACGCCGGCCCCCTGCGCGAGCTCCCCAGCGGCCACCTGCTCCTCGAGGCCCGCCGCCAGATCGGCAGCGACGGCGACGACGCGCCGCCCGAGCTGCCCGAGGGCGCCCAGGCCCCGCTCGTGACGGGCACCGGGTCCATCTTCGCGACCCGCGTCACCGCCATCGATCTGAAGACCGGCAAACACCGCGACGCCGGCTGGGACACCTTCGCCCCCATCACCGCCGGCGCCCAGCGCTTCGTCGTCCTCGCCCGCGCCACCCTCGCCGCCGATCCCGGCGCCCCGCGCGCCGCCTCCGAGCTGCTCCTGTGGGACCTCCGCACCGGCCGCAAGCGCGCCCTCGGCCCCGCCCACGGCCCGCCCGAGTACCGCGTGCGCCGCGACGAGGTCCTGGTCCGCGTCGGCCCCCGCGATGCCCCCGCCTACCTGGCCGTCCACGGCTCGACCGGCAAGATCCGCCCCGCCACCCCCGACGAGGTCGCCGCCGCCCCGGTCCTCGCCGACTTCCTCGCCGCCGACCCGCCGCGCAACCTCGCGCTCATCTCGCCGCTGCTCTGGTACACCTCGGACGGCCGCCCCATCCACGTGCCGGAGACCAGCCACGACCCGTCGCCCCACGTCCCCGTCCAGGGAATGTGCGGCCTCGACGGCCCCTTCTGGAGCCACGGGCTGCTCTTCAGCGACGAGGGCATCTTCTTCTGGCCCGCCAGCCTCTCGCTCGGCTCCGATCCGGCCGACGGTTCCCGGTGACGTCCCTTGGTTCCGCGCCCACCCTGGGCTATGAAGCGGGCGATGCCGCACGCCGCGGCCGCCCGGGAGCGCAGATGAGCCGACCCCAGCAACAGGACGCCCCGCTCGTCGACGGCTTCGGCCGGCGGGTCGACTACCTGCGGCTGTCGCTGCTCGACGGGTGCAACCTGCGCTGCCAGTACTGCATGCCGGCCGAGGGGCTGCCCTTCCTGCACCACCGCGACTGGCTGGACTTCGACGCCATCGTCCTGACGCTCCGCGTCGCCAGCCGCCTCGGCGTGCACCGAGTGCGCCTGACCGGCGGCGAGCCGCTGATGCGCCCCGGGCTGCCCGAGCTGGTCCGGCGCATCAAGACCGAGACCCCCATCGCCGAGCTGGCCCTGACCACCAACGGCCTGCTGCTCGAGGCCCAGGCCGAGCCGCTGGCCAAGGCTGGCCTCGACCGCCTCAACGTCAGCCTCGACAGCCTGGACGAGGGCCGCTTCGTCCAGATGGCCCGCCGCGACGGCCTCGAGCAGGTCTGGCGCGGCCTGCGCGCCGCCGCCCGGGCGGGCCTGGCGCCGCTGAAGATCAACACGGTCCTGATGGCCGGCTTCAACGAGGACGAGGTCGATCGCTGGGTGGCCCTCACCCGCGAGCACGCGCTGACCGTGCGCTTCCTCGAGGTGATGCCCATCGGAGAGGCGGGCCGCGCCGGGCTGGGCTTCGTCGACGTGTCGGCCGTCCGCGCGCGCCTCGTCGCCCAGTACGGCCTCGAGCCGGCCCAGGCCAAGGTCGGCGGCGGCCCGGCGCGTTACTGGCGCGTCCCGGGCGCGCCCGGGATGGTCGGCTTCATCACGCCCATCTCCGACCGCTACTGCGACACCTGCACGCGCGTTCGCCTGACGGCCTCGGGCGACCTGCGGCCGTGCCTGGCCTTCGACGTGCACGTCCCGATGGGGCAGGCCATCCGCTCGGGCGACGAGGCCGCCATCGAGGCCGCCTTCCGCGAGGCCGCGCGCCAAAAGCCCGCGGGGCACCACTGGGAGGCCGGCCAGCTGACGCGCACCTCGATGTCGGTCATGGGAGGGTAGGGCGATGCGTCTTCGACTGTGTCTGTACGGCGGGCTCCAGCGGGTCGGCGGCGGCCGCGAGCACGCCCTCGTGCTGCCCGGCGAGACGATGAGCGTGGCCGAGCTGCGCGCCGCCATCGCGCGCGCCCATCCGCCCCTGGCGCCCCACCTGCCGACCGCCGCCCTGGCCATCGGCGACACCATCGTGACCGACGACGGGCAGGTCCGCGACGGCGACGAGATCGGGCTGTTGCCCCCCGTCAGCGGAGGCTGAGATGACCGAGCAGGTCGACACGACGCGCTGGATCCAGCAAGGCCCGCTGCCCCTCGAGGCGCTGCTGGCCGAGACCGACGACCCCGAGTGTGGCGGCCTGGTGGTCTTCGGCGGCACCATCCGCAAGGAAAACCACGGCAAGCGCGTCACCCGCATCCGCTACGACGTCCACCCGCCGCTCGCCGCCCGCACGCTGGCCGACCTCGAGGCCGAGGTCCTCGAGCGCTTCCCGGTCCGCCACTGCCGCCTGCAGCACCGCGTCGGGACGCTCGAGCTGGGCGAGTGCAGCGTCTGGGTGGTCGTCCGCGCCAAACACCGCGCCGAGGCCTTCGAGGCCAGCCGCTACGCCATCGACCAGCTCAAGCGCCGCGCCCCCATCTGGAAGGAGGAGTTCTACGAGGACGGCACCAGCGAGTTCCTGAAGGGCTGCTCCCTCGTCGACGGCCACCACGAGCACTGATCCCGGGGGACCCACCGTGCTGACCCTGCCCGAGGCCCGCGCGCGCATCCTCGACCGCGCCCGCCCGCTCCCCGCCGAGGACGCCGCCTACCTCGACGCCGTCGGCCGCGTCCTGGCCGAGGACGTGCTCGCCCCGCGCCAGCACCCGCTCGCCGACAACTCGGCCATGGACGGCTACGCCATGCGCGCCGCCGACCTGGTCGGCGCCTCCTCCTCCACCCCGGTCACCCTGCCGATCGCCGGCGAGTCCGCCGCCGGCCGCGCCTTCACCGACCCCGTCCCGCCCGGCGCCTGCGTCCGCATCAGCACCGGCGGCAACCTCCCGCCCGGCGCCGACGCCGTCGTCCCGCAAGAGGACACCGCCCCCGCCAACCCCGGCTGCGTCGCCTTCCTCGCCGCCCCCGCCCCCGGCGCCCACATCCGCCGCGCCGGCGAAGAGTTCGCGCCCGGCGACGTCCTCCTCCCCGCCGGCGCCCGCCTCGGCCCGGCCGCCATCGGCCTGCTCGCCACCTGCGGCCTGACCCGCGTCCGCGTCCACCGCCGCCCGCGCGTCGCCATCCTCTCCACCGGCGACGAGCTCGTCGCCCCCGACCGCGCCGGCGAGCGCCCCGACGTCCTCGTCGACTCCAACGGCCCGCTCCTGCTCGCCGCCTGCCAGCGCGCCGGCGCCGTCGTCACCCGCCTCGACCAGCGCCCCGACGACCCCGGCGCCGTCGCCGCCTGGCTGACCGACGCCCTCTCCGACGCCGACGTCGTCCTGACCACCGGCGGCGCCTCGGTCGGCCCCCACGACGTCATCGCCTCCGCCTGGCAGGCCGCCGGTGTCGAGACCCTCTTCTGGAAGGTCGCCATGAAGCCCGGCAAGCCGCTGCGCTTCGGCGTCCCAGACGCCAACCGCGATCTCGTCCCAGACGCCAACCGCGATCTCGTCCCCGACGCCAACCGCGATCTCGTCCCCGACGCCAACCGCGATCTCGTCCCCGACGCCGCTGGCGGCGCCGCCCCGCTGGTCTTCGCCCTGCCCGGCAACCCGCTGGCCGTCCTCACCGGCCTCGAGCTCTTCGTCGAGCCGGTCCTCTCCGTGCTCTCCGGCGGCCCCGCCGACACCCGCCTGCGCGTCCGCCTCCCGCTGGCCGAAGCCCGCCCCGGCGGTGGCCGCCTGCACCTGGTCCGCGCCGACTTCGTCGACGCCCCGCAGGGCCCCTGCGCCTTCGTCCCGCCCCGCCAGGGCAGCAACATGCTGCGCGAGGCCGCCGTCCGCCCGCTGACCTGCGTCATCCCGCCCGGAGAGGCGCTGCAGGCCGGCACCCTGGTCGAGGCCTTCGCCGCCCCCGACGCCCTGGCCGGCCGCGCCGTCACCGTCGACTGAGCAAGCGCGCCAGCCCCTCGGCCGTGTCGAAGTCGGCCAGCCCCCGCGGGTCCAGCCCCGCCGCCGCCACCTCGCCCGCGTCGACCAGCTCCACCGCCAGCCCGTCCAGCGCCGCCCGCAGGCTCCGCCGCCCCTCGGCCCACGCCCGCTCGAACGCCCCGGCCGCCTCCGCCCCGTAGAACCCCGGCACCGGCCCCGGCCCGCCGTCCCCCGCCCGCAGCACGCGCCCGCCCACCCCCTCCGGCAGCGCCCGCCCCAGCCACGCCAGATGCGCCGCCGTCACCAGCGGCAGATCGCACGGCAGCAGCCACATCGCCCGCCCCGGCGCCGCCCGCCACCCGGCCAGCGCCCCCTGCAGCGGCCCCTCGCCCGCCGCCAGGTCCGCCACCCGCTCGGCCCCCTCCGGCAGCGCCCCGGCGCCGCCCACCACCAGCACCCGCCCGGCCACCTCCCGCGCCGCCGCGACCACCCGCGCCAGCGACGCCACCCCGCCCACCGGCTCGGCCGCCTTGTCACGCCCGAACCGCCGCGACGCCCCGCCCGCCAGCACGATCGCGACCGGCTCCGCTGGCGCCACCGCGTCGGCGCGACCCGTCACGCGTGCCCGTGCGCGTGAGGCTGGTGCCGCAGCATCCGGAACGCGTGCAGCAGCCCCGGGAACAGCGCCACGTAGCTCTCCTCGGCGCCCTTGGTGCTGCCCGGGAACGTGACCACCATCGTCTCGCCCATCATCCCGGCCACCCCGCGCGACAGCATCGACCACGGCGTCCGCCGCTGCCCGTGCGCCCGCGCCGCCTCCATCACCCCGGGGATCGGCCGGTCCAGCAGCGGCGTCACCGCCTCGACCGTCCGGTCCCGCGCCGTCAGCCCGGTCCCGCCGACCGTGATCACCAGATCCATCCCCTCGGCCCCCAGCGCCCGCAGCCGCGCCTGCAGCCGCTCCGGCTCGTCCGGCAGCACCTCGTAGGCCTCGACGACCGCCCCCTCCTCGCGCGCCAGCCGGTCGCGCACGGCCACCCCCGCCCGGTCCTCCTTGCGCCCGGCGAACACCGTGTCGCTCAGCACCAGCACCGCCGCCCGCACCGGCGGCACCAACGGCTCCCGCCAGTCGCTCTTGCCGCCACGCTTCTCCGCCAGCCGCACCGACGTAATCTCGAGGTCCGTCTCGTGCGGCTTCAGCATGTCGTACAGGTTCAGCGCCGCCAGGCTCGCCGCCGTCAGCGCCTCCATCTCGACCCCGGTCGCCGCCACGCACCGCACGGTCACCCGAATCCGCACCCCGTCGGCCTCCAGCGCGCTGTCGACGTCGATGCCGGTCAGCGGGATCGGGTGGCAATAGGGCAGCAGCTCCCACGTCCGCTTGGCCCCCATCATCGCCGTCAGCTTCGCCGCCTCCAGCGGGTCGCCCTTGCTGACCCCGCCCTCGGCGATGAGCGTCACGGCCGACGGCGGCATCCGCACGAAGACCTCCGCGGTCGCGCTGCGCAGGGTGTCGGGCTTGGCGGTGATGTCCTTCATGGCGGCCTCCTCGGGTCCTGGTCGGCTTTCGAGCGTGTTCGGTCGCCGCACGCTATGCTGCCCCCATGCCGCCCGTCCAGCTTCCACTCCCGCTCGCCCGCCAGCCGTGGCGCCGCCCGGGGGCCGTCCCGGCCAAGCCCTTCGTCAAGTGGGCCGGCGGCAAGACCCAGCTCCTCGGCGATCTCGCCTCGCGCGCCCCCGCGGCCTTCGGCCGCTACTTCGAGCCCTTCTGCGGCGGCGCCGCCTTCTTCTTCGCCCTGCAGCCCCGCAGCGCCACCCTCTCGGACGCCAACGCCGAGCTCATCCAGCTCTACGAGGTCGTCCGCGACGACGTCGACGCCCTCGTCGCCGAGCTGTCCCGCCACCGCTACGACAAGGACAGCTACTACCGCGTCCGCGCCCTCGACCCGGCCACCCTGCGCCCGGTCGCCCGCGCCGCCCGCATGCTCTACCTCAACCGCACCTGCTTCAACGGCCTGTACCGCGTCAACCGCTCCGGCGCCTTCAACGTCCCCATGGGCCGCTACGCCAACCCCACCATCTGCGACGTCGACGGCCTGCGCGCCGCCTCCCTGGCCCTGGCCGGCCACGCCATCGCCCGCCGCGACTACCGCGCCGTCCTCGACGACGCCCGCCCCGGCGACTTCGTGTACTTCGACCCGCCCTACCAGCCGGTCAGCGCCACCGCGAACTTCACCAGCTACACTCCCTGGCCCTTCGTCGAGGCCGACCAACGCCAGCTCGCCGACACCTTCGATCTCCTCTCTGCCCGCGGCGTCCACTGCATGCTCACCAATAGCGACACCCCGCTCGTCCGCGCGCTGTACGCCCACCACCGCATCGACCGCGTCCTCGCCACCCGCCGCATCTCCCGCGACGCCGCCCGCCGCGGCCCCGTCGGCGAGCTCATCGTGCGCAACTACTCCGATCCCGAGGGCCCTCGACGATGACCGCCCGCCTGTTCACGCTGTCCTACTCGCCCTGGTCCGAGAAGGCCCGCTGGGCCCTCGACCACCACGCCGTCCCCTACCGCGAGGTCCCCTACTTCCCCATCTTCGGCGTCCCGGCCCTGCGCCTACGCACCCGCCGCCTGCGCGGCCATGTCACCATCCCCGTCCTCGTCGACGGCTCCACCCGCCTCGGCGACTCCCACGACATCGCCCGCCACGCCGAGCGCGTCGGCCACGGTCCGCCCCTGTTCCCGCCCGCCCACGACCCCGCCATCCGCGCCTGGGTGGCCCGCAGCGAGGCCCTCGCCGCCGCCGGCCGCGCCCTCGCCGTCGGCCGCGTCGCCCAGGATCCCGAGGCCCAGCGCGAGAGCCTGCCCAGCCAGGTCCCCGACGCCCTCCGCGCCACCCTCCGCCCCGTCGCCACCCTCGGCATCCGCTACCTCACCCACAAGTACGCCCTCGATCTGGCCGCCATCGCCGCCCACGAGGCCGCCATGCGCGACGTCCTCCTCGCCCTGCGCCAGGCCCTCGGCGGCCGCGAGGAGGGCCCGCTCCTCGGCCCCTTCACCTTCGCCGACGTCGCCATGGCCGCCACCCTGCAGTTCGTGCGCCCCCTCGACGGCCCCTACATGGTCCTCGGCCCGGCCAGCCGCCTCGCCTGGACCCGCACCAGCCTCGCCTCCGAGTTCCCCGACGTCCTCGCCTGGCGCGACGCCGTCTACGCCGCCCACCGCGGCCCCGCCCCCGGCCCGGTCCCGACCTGACGCCTGCCCGGGCAGACGCCTTGACCCTCGCGCCGGGCCGGCCCAAGCTCGGTCCCCATGACCGCGACCGCCCCCGCCCTCGAGACCATCGCCGGCCGCTACGAGCTGCTCCGCGAGATCGGCCGCGGCGGCCAGGCCCGCACCTTCCTCGCCCGCGACCGCCAGACCGGCGCCCAGGTCGCCGTCAAGCGCCTGCTCCTCGCCCACGCCGAGGACTGGAAGGCCGTCGAGCTCTTCGAGCGCGAGGGCCAGGTCCTGTCCCGCCTGAGCCACCCCGGCATCCCGCGCTACGTCGACGCCCTCGGCGAGACCGCCACCCCGGACGAGGCCCACGGCTTCGTCCTCGTGCAGGAGTACGTCGAGGGCGACAGCCTCGCCGCCGTGCTCGCCCGCGGCGAGCTGATGGACGAGGGCCGCGCCACCGCCTTCCTGCGCGCCATCCTCCCCATCCTCACCTACCTGCACGGCCAGCACCCGCCGGTGGTCCACCGCGATCTGAAGCCCTCCAACCTCATCCGCCGCCCCGACGGCACCTACGCCCTCATCGACTTCGGCGCCATCCAGTCCCTGCTCCCCTCGGTCACCCGCTCGGGCTCGACCATCATCGGCACGACCGGCTACATGGCCCCCGAGCAGTTCATGGGCCGCGCCCTGCCGGCCACCGACCTCTACGGCCTCGGCGCCACCGTCCTGCACCTCCTCACCGGCGTCCACCCCGCCGATCTGCCCGTCGAGCGCATGGCCCTGCGCTACGAAGACGTCCTGCCCCGGGTCTCGGCCAACTTCCGCCGCGTCCTCGGCCGCCTGCTCGCCCCCGCCGTCGAGGATCGCTTCCAGTCCGCCGCCGAGGCCCTCGCCGCCCTCGCCGCCCCCGCGCCGGCCCCGCGCGCCAAGGCCCCCTCGCCGCCGCCCCCGCGCACCCGCGGCGTCCTCGCCGTCGCCGCCAGCGGCGTCGTCCTGGTGGCGGGCGTCGTCATCGCCCTGTTCGCCGAGTCCCCCCACGTCGACGTCTCGGCGCCCTCGGCCCCCGCGGCCGGCGCTTCCACCCGCGCGGCGAACCGCCCCGCCTCACTCGCCCCGCCCGCGCTCCCCTTCACCACCGACCTCGGCCGCGACGGCGCGGGCCTGGTGTTCAAGGACCGCAGCTCGCACCTCAGGGTCTACCAGGACAAGGGCTGGTACAGCTTGCGCGGCTCCGTGACCTCGCTCCGCGCCGATCTCGTGCGCGAGCTCAAGGGCCGGGTCGAGCTGCTCGACGGGCAGGGGCGCCTGGTGACCTCCAAGCCGGTCACCCTGTGGCCCAGCTACAAGCCCCCGCTCCGCGTCGGTGACCTGGCGTCCTTCGGGGCCAGCGTCGCTACCGAGCCCTCCGCCAAATCGGCCCGGCTGGTCGTCACCTCCGTCCTCAGCGAGCCGGCGCCCGCCGAGCTCCCCGAGGCCCAGCCCTTCGAGCCCCTGTGGGAGGTCCCGCGCTCCGAGGCCCTCGACGTCACCTTCCGGCTGCGCAAGGACGAGCGGAAGCCCTGGGCCCACAGCGACAAGGTCGCCATCCGCATCGAGCTCGAGGCCATCAACCGCGGCTCACGCGACATCGAGATCCTCAAGCTCGCCCTGCGGGTCCGCGGCGCCGACGGCCGCACCCTCGAGAGCAAGGAGTCCTACGCCGTCGCCGCCTCCAGCGCGCCGCCCCTCGCCCCCGGCGAGACCGCCCTGGTCTCCCTCCTGGCCATCCCCAACGGCGCCCCCGCCGAGGTCGAGGTCGCCGTCATCGAGCTGCGCTGACCGGCCGCCCCGTTCACACCGCCAGGATCGACTCCAGCAGCACGTCGATGTCCACCGGCTTGGCCAGCACCCGGTTCGCGTCCACCTTCCGCCCGCGCGCCGAGGCCGCGCTCATCACGATGAGCGGGATCCCCGCCAGCGCCGGGTCCTGCCGCTGGTGCTCCCGGAACGTCCACCCGTCCATCACCGGCATCGTCAGGTCCAGCACGATGACGTCCGGCCGCTCGGCCGTCCGCAGCAGCTCCAGCGCCTCGGCCCCGTGCCGCGCCGCCGACACCCGGTGCCCCTCGTCCGTCAGGATGTCCACCAGGGCCTGACGCACCCCGGCGTCGTCGTCGACGACCAGCACGTGCCGCCCCGCGCCCCCCAACAGCCCCGCGCTCATCGCCCCCCCTCCTCGCGCTCGACCGTCTCCGACTCGGCCGGCCCCGCCAGCGGCAGCCGCACGGTGAACGTGGCCCCCTCACCCGGGCGGCTGTCGACCTCGATGCTCCCGCCCAGCGCCTCGACCACCTGCCGCGTGATCCACAGCCCCAGCCCGAACCCGCCATAGTGCCGGCTGCTCACCGCCCGCTCGAACCGCTCGAAGATCCGCGCCTGCTCGGCCGGCGCGATGCCCAGCCCCCGGTCCCGCACCGTCAGCCGCGCCACCTCACCCTCGCGCACCACCTCGACCGTGATGGGCTCGCCCTGCCCGTACTTCACCGCGTTCGACAGCAGGTTCGTCGCCACCTGGTCCAGCCGCAGCCGGTCCCACCGCCCCACCACCGGCTCGGGCGCCACCACGGTGATGGCGTCGCTCAGCCCGGCGTCGCGCTTGCGCTGCGCCACCTCGCGCACCACGGCCCCCAGCTCCACGTCCTCCAGCGCGACCCGCAGCCGCCCCGCCGTGATGCGCGACACGTCCAGCAGCTCGTCCACCAGCCCCGCCAGCCGCCCCACCTGCGCGCCGGCCTTGTCGATCCGCTCCAACAGCCACGACAGCTCCGGCGGCGACCCGTCCCGCCGCGCCGCCCGCTGCACGCTCGCCACCTGCAGCCCCAGCGCGTGCAGCGGGTTCTTCAGCTCGTGCGCCGCCGCGCTCAGCAGCTCGTCGCGCGACCGCACCGCCCGCTGCGCCTCCCGGTGCAGCTGCGCGTTCCGGAACGCCAGCCCCGCGCGCCGCCCCAGCTCCTCGGCCACCGCCAGCACCGCGGCCGTGCAGCGCCCCGGCTGCCGGCTCCCGAACACCGCCACCCCCAGCACCCGCTCGCCCGCCACCAGCGGCACGCCCATCAGCGACCCGACCCCCAGCCGCTCTATCATCGCCAGGTGCTCGGGCGACCTCGCGAAGGCCTCCCGGTCCTCGGGCTCCACCCGCTCGATCAGCACCGAGCGCCCGGTGCGCGCCACCGCCGCGAACCGGTCCCCCTCGGGCGGCGCCTCGGGGCCATAGGCCTCGGCCAGGCTCGCCAGGACCCCCTGCAGCTCGGGCGCGTCGCACGCGGTCTCGGTCGCCCAGCGGCCCTCGTCGTCCCGCGCGTGCACCACGCACCAGTCCGCCAGCGCCGGCACCGCCAGCCGCGCCAGCCGCCCCACGCAGGCCTGCCAGTCCAGCGAGCCGGTCAGCGCCGCGCTCGCCGCCGCCAAGAACGCCAGCGCGTCCTCGGTCTGCTTCTTGTCCGTGACGTCGCTGACCAGCGCGATGACGCCGATCGGCCGCCCGTCCAGGTGCATGTGGGGCGTGTAGGTCGACTCCAGCCAGCGCAGCCCCTTGCCGGGCAGCTCCATCTGGAACTGGAACTGCACGCGCTCGCCGCGCATCGCCCGCTCGAGCCGCGGGCGAAGGATCTCCCACACCGCGGCCCCCGTGACCTCGCGCACGTGGCGGCCGATCAGCTCGCCCTCACGCCGCTCGAACCAGCGCGCGTACGTCGCGTTGGTCAACAGATAGCGCCCCTGCGGGTCCACGTAGGCGACCAGGGCGGGCAGGGCGTCGGTCACCAGCCTCAGCTCGTCCAGCGACAGCCGCTGCTCGTCCGTGGCCGCCAGCAGCTCCCGCGCGTCCAGCGCCGCGGCCGCCCGCCCCGCGACGAGGGCCGCCTCGGCCTGCTCCAGCGAGGTCCAGGGCCGCGCGGGCCGCACCCACATCGCGCCGCCGATCCGCTGCCCGCTCAGGCGCACCCGCTCGGCGTCCCGCGCCCCCACGAGCCGCGTCCGCCTCGCCGCGCCCTCCGGCACCCACGACGCCCCCCACGAGCGCCGATCGGTCGTGTGCACCTCGACCTCGACCGCCTCGGCCCCGTAGCGCGTCCCGACCAGCGCCGCCAGCTCGGCCACGATCCGGTCGGCCGGCAGCCCGGTCCAATGCAGCGTCTCGTCCAGCAGCGCCTCGACGGCCCCCGCCTCGCTCGGGCCGGACGCGCGCGGCCAGTCCCAACCCGGTGCGCTGTCACCGAAGGCTCGATCCGAGCCCTTCAAGGAGCGGTCATCCAAGCCCGTTCGCCTCTGCGCCTTCGTCCTGTCCCTGCACGCCGGGGCCGGCCCACGCCGGACCGGCCCCGACGGATCGAGGCGCGAGCGTAGCCCACCGCTCCGGGCCGTGAAAGCGACCGGCCGTTGTGAGGCACTTGCCGCGCGGCGAGCGGTCCGGTACCACTTGCCCTCTCACACCAACCCAGGATTCACACGCATGGGTCGCATCCTCCCGTCGTTCGCGCTGGCGTTGGCCGGCGCCGTCTCCATCGCCGCCTGCGGCGACATCTCGGTCGAGAGCAACTGCACGGCGGGCGACCTGCGCGCCTGCCTGTGCGAGACCGGCGGGGCCGGCACCCAGACCTGCCTGCAGAACTCGGCCGGCGTGGGCTTCGGGCCGTGCGTCTGCAACGGCCCGGTCGACGTCAAGGAGGACGGCGTCGCGCCCGACGTCAGCGCCCCCGACGTCACCGACCCGCCGGACGCGGCGTCCGAGGTCACGGACCCGCCGGACGTGACGCCCGATCCGGGCCCGGGCGAGGACACGTCCAGCCCCTGCGGCGGGGCGGGCGCCGCCTGTGACGACGAGGATCCGTGCACCACGGGCGACGTCTGCACCGAGGACGGCGAGTGCGTCGGCGTCCCGGTGGACTGCGACGACGGCATCGCCTGCACGGCGAACCTGTGCAGCCCGACGACCGGCGCCTGCCTCATCGACACGACCAACTGCAGCTGCCCGCCCGGCGAGGCCTGCGACGACGGCAACCCCTGCACCGAGGGCGACACCTGCAAGGGCGACGGCGAGACCTGCGCCGGCGCGCCCAAGGACTGCGACGACGGCAACGCCTGCACGGTCGACGGCTGCGCGTCCGCGACCGGGGCCTGCCTGCACGACGACTCGCAGTGCAGCTGCACCAAGGCCGGCGACTGCGACGACGGCAACCCCTGCACGGCCGACAGCTGCGTCGACGGCACCTGCCTGAACACCCCGAACACGGCGGCGACCTGCAGCGACGGCGACCCGTGCACCACCGACGACGCCTGCCTGTCCGACGGCAGCTGCAAGGGCACCCCCAAGGTGTGCGACGACGACGTGGCCTGCTCGCTCGACACCTGCGACGCCACGACCGGCCAGTGTCTGTTCGACACCTCGTCCTGCGCGTGCCTCGCCGACGAGGACTGCAACGACGGCAACCCCTGTACGGCCGACACCTGCGTCGACGGCGGGTGCGCCCACGATCCGCAGGCCGGCAGCTGCGACGACGGCAACCCCTGCACCCTGGACGACGTGTGCGACGCGGGCGTCTGCACGTCGGGGACGGCCAAGGACTGCGCGGACGACCTCGACTGCAGCCTCGACAGCTGCGACCTGCAGACCGGCGAGTGCGTGAACCTGACCAGCGGCTGCGAGTGTCTGGCCGACGCCGACTGCCCCCAGGCCACGGCCTGCACCAGCTGGACCTGCGCGCTGCCGGCCGGCGAGTGCGTGCCGACCCACGCCGAGGGCGAGGCCTGCGACGACGGCCAGCCCTGCACCGACGGGGACCTGTGCGACGCGGGCGGCACCTGCGCCGGGTCGCCGGTCGTCTGCGACGACGGCAAGGCCTGCTCCCAGGGCGACGCCTGCGACGAGACGACGGGCGAGTGCGTCTTCGACACGTCGTCCTGCGCCTGCGCCCAGGACGCCGACTGCGGGCCGAACACCCAGTGCGTCACCAAGACCTGCGACGTGTCCGAGGGCACCTGCCTGTCGACCGTGCTGGCCGACCAGCCCTGCAGCGACGGCAACGCCTGCACCCTCGACGACACCTGCACGGCGCTGGGCGCCTGCGTCGGCACCCCCAAGAGCTGCGCCGACGGCATCGAGTGCACGGTCGAGCAGTGCGTGACCTCGAGCGGCCAGTGCGTCATCGACGGCGGCAAGTGCGAGTGCAAGATCGACGCCGACTGCGACGACAAGAACCCCTGCACGCTCGACACCTGCGACGCGCAGCGCACCTGCAAGCACACCCCGCTGACGGGCCTGACCTGCAACGACAACAGCGCCTGCACGCTCGACGACGTCTGCACCTCGGCCGGCACCTGCAAGGGCTCGCCCATGAAGTGCGACGACGGCAACCCCTGCACCAAGGACTACTGCGAGGCGGGGACCTGCAAGGCCGACCTCGACGACTCCTGCCCCAAGCGCTACGTGTTCGTGACCAGCCTCGCTATCCCCGGCAGCTTCACCGGCGGCTTCTTCACCAAGGCCGACGACCTCTGCAACGACGAGAAGCACGTCAAGGACGGCGGCCAGCGCCCGACCACCGGCACCTACAAGGCGCTCGTCTCGCAGAACAAGGGGCTGGACCCCAAGAGCAGCCGCATCGCGACCACCACCCCCAACTGCGACCCCAAGTGCACCGATCGCATGAACTGGGTGCTCGCGCCCAACACCCTGTACGTGCAGGCCGACGGCGACTTCATCCTGCAGACCGACGGCAACGCCATCTTCAGGTACTCCAACTGCGGCAAGCCCAGCTGCAACTCGGCGCGCGGCTGGATCGACAGCCCCAAGCTCGCCTGGACCGGCCTGAAGTCGGGCTGGACCCCCGCCAGCGACTGCGACGCCTGGACCCAGAGCTCCTCGAGCGTCAAGGGGGCGATCAGCAGCCCCTCCGCGACGGACTCGACCGCCATCTTCAAAGACACCTTCACCTGCAACGAGAAGTTCCACCTCATCTGCATCGAGCAGTGACCCTCACCGCGGGAGCGCCGTCGGCCCGGCCGGCCAGCGCTCCCGCGGAACCTCGTCCTACAGCGCGGCGAACCCCTGGTGCCGCGGCCAGCGCTCCAGCCGCTTGCCGCGCACCAGCGCCCGCACCGCCTCGAAGGCGAACTTCAGCCGCTCGCGCCCGGTGACGTCCCAGTACTCGCCGGCGCGCGTGTGGATGCGCAGCGCGCACAGGTTCGGGTCGTCCTTGCCCTTGGGGAAGAAGATGCGCTGCATCGGCGACCACAGCTCCGCGATCTGAGCCCGGTCGCGCACGATCTCCGCCGTCCCGGCCAGGCTCAGGTACTTGCCGTGCGCCTGCAGCGTGATGCAGACGTTCGGGTCCTCCTCGATCTCCTCGAGCTTGTGGCTCTCCAGATCGGTCAGGAACCAGATGTCGCCGTGCTCGTCGACCTTGGTCAGCGCCATCGGCCGCCCGTGCACCAGCCCATCCTCGCTGCGGGTGACCAGCATCCCGTCGCTGAACGACTTCACCAGCTTGATGAGGTGCTTGCGATCGCTACTCGTCGCCATCCGACCCTCCTCGGTCCGTCGCGGATTACCCGTTACGCTCCAAGGAGTTAAGGACCAACCGCCCCCCCTGCCACCCGGCCCCGGCCGACCCTCCAGCCTGCCGATCCGGGCTCCCCCCTCTGGGACCGCCAGCTTCCAGAGGGGAGAGCAAAAGCCCAACCGGAGTGCTCCACCTTGGTGGAGCCCCCATCCGGCGCAGCTTGCTGCGCCGGTTTGGCAGCCAGATCCCGGCGGCAAGCCGCCGGGGCCGGGGCTCCGGCAAGCCGGAGCACTCCAAGGCCGCCTCCGCCGACATCAATATGACACCCTCTTCCAACCGTCCGACCTCGCCTCCACGCCCCGCGCCCCGCCGCCCGGAGTGCCCGCGCTCGCGCGGGCTCGCTGGATCGGCGCCGCTGGCGGCGCCCGGACGCCCGCGCCTGCACCTCCCCCCAGCGCCCCTCACCCCAACCGGTCGATCCGCCCCTTCTCGATGGCCCGCGCCCCCAGCCCTCCCAGGATCCTCACCCCCAGGATGAAGCTCGCGAACCGCGCGTCCTTCGAGTGCCCCTGCTTGAACCGCCGATAGATCTGCTGCGCCACCACCGCCAGCTTGAACAGCCCGTACGCGAAGTAGAACACCGGGTCCTTCACCTCGCGGCCGCTGACCTCCTCGTACCGCCGCACCAGCTCGGCCCGCGTGTAGCTCCCTGGCACATCGGTCGGACAGAAGGCGAAGCTCCGCACCGGCGCCGGGTCCGTCGCCTCGACCCAGTAGGCCAGCGTCGTCCCCAGATCCATCAGCGGGTCCCCGACGGTCGCCATCTCCCAGTCCAGCACCCCGACGACGCCCCACGGCCCGCGCCCCCTCTCTGCCGGGTCCGGGTCCAGCACCAGGTTGTCGTGCTTGAAGTCGTTGTGGATCAGCGCCGGCGCCCCCTCCTCGGGCCGATTCGCCGCCAACCACGCCGCCACCTGCTCGATCTCGGGGATCTCGTCGGTCTTCGCCCTCACGTACCGCTCGGTCCACCCCTCGACCTGCCGCTGCACGTACCCCGGCCCGCGCCACAGCCCCTCGAGCCCCGCCGCCCGCCAATCGACCGCATGGATCTCGGCCAGCGTCCCCACCATCGCCTCGCACAGCGCCCGCATCGCCTCCGGCCCGGCCTCCACCCCCGGCGGCATCTTCTTTCTGATGATGACCCCCCTCAGCCGCTCCATCAGATAGAAGGGCGCCCCCAGCACCCCCTCGTCCTCGCAGTACGCCAGCGGCTCCGGCACCTTGTCCCACACCTGCCGCAGCCCGCTCAGCAGCGCGAACTCGCGCCCCATGTCGTGCGCGCTCTTGATCTTCGCCCCGAACGGCGGCCGCCGCAGCACCACCTCCCGCCCCGCGACCCGCAGCAGGTACGTCAGGTTCGAGTGCCCCTTCGGGAACTGCAGCACCTCGACCGGCCCCGCCAGCCCCGGCACCTCCCGCCGCAGCCACCCCTGCAGCGCCTCCACGTCCAGCGCCTCGCCCGCCCGCACCTCGCCCGCCTCGTCCACCAGCCCCATCACCGCCCCTCCAGCCCGTACCCCCGCAGAATCCGCCGCGCCACCACCATCTTGTGCACCTCGTCCGGCCCGTCGTAGATGCGCGCCGCCCGCTCGTGCCGCCACAGCCACGCCAGCACCGTGTCGTCGGTCATCCCCAGCGCGCCGTGCACCTGGATCGCCCGGTCCAGCACCTCCTGCATCACCCCGGCGACGAAGAACTTGATGGTGCTGATCGACTCCCGCGCCGCATATGCCCCCTGCTTCTCGATGCGCCAGGCCGCCTCCAGCACCATCAGCCGCGCCGCGTCGATGCTCGCCCGGCTCTCGGCGATCCAGCTCTGCACCGTCTGCCGCGTCCCCAGCGCCTTGCCCGGCCCCAGCTCCCGCGTCGCCGCCCGCTGGCACATCATCGAGAACGCCCGCTCGCAGATCCCGATCCACCGCATGCAGTGATGGATCCGCCCCGGCCCCAGCCGCTCCTGCGCCAGCATGAACCCCATCCCGCGCCGCCCGATCAGGTTCTCCTCGGGCACCCGCACGTCCTCGTAGACGATCTCCGCGTGGCTCGCCCACCCGTCCCCCGCCTCGCCCATCACCGGGATGTTCCGCACCCGCCGAAACCCCCGCGTGTCCGTCGGCACCAGGATCATGCTCGCCCGCCCGTGCGCGCTCGCCCCCTGCTCGGTCACCGCCATCACGATGGCGAACGCCGCCCCGTCCGCCGACGACGTGAACCACTTGTGCCCGTTGATGACCCACTCCCCGCCGTCCAGCACCGCCGTCGTCGACAGCTCCGTCGGGTTCGACCCCGCGTGCTCGGGCTCGGTCATCGAAAAGCAGCTGCGGATCTCCCCCCGAGCCAGCGGCCCCAGCCAACGCGCCTTCTGCGCCTCGCTGCCGTGCGCCATCAGCAGCTCCATGTTCCCCACGTCCGGCGCCTGCGCGTTCACCACGTAATGCCCCGCCGGGCTGCGCCCCAGCGCCTCGCTCACGTGCGCGAACGCCGTCAGCGGCAGCCCCAGCCCGCCCAGCTCCCGCGGCAGGTGCGGCGCCCACAGCCCCTCCTCCCTCGCCTTGCGCCGCGCCGCCTCCAGCCGCTCGTGACACGCCACGAACCCCTCGGCCCGCAGCGCCCCCTCCAGCGGCATCACCTCGCGCTCCACGAACGCGCTCAGGCGCCCGATCAGCGCCTCCACCTCGGCCGGCCTCGAAAAATCCATCAGCGAAACCTCACCAGCTCCGGGTCGTCCAGGTGCGGGATCTCGTTGAACGACAACACCGACACCCGCCCGCCCCCCTGGCCCCTCGTGAACATCAGCTGCGAAAACGACGCGTTGCGCACCAGCCAGCTCAGCTCCAGCGTGCGCTCGTCGTCCACCCCCAGCACCTGCCCCACCGCCGCCCCGACCACCCCGCCGGAGGTGAACGCCGCCATCGTCAGGCCGCGCTCCTCCACCTCGGTCATCCGCGACATCGCCGCCTCGATGCGCCCGCGAAAGGCCCCCCAGCTCTCGACCTCGCGTTCCACCTCGGGCAGCCCCAGCTCCCCCCGCACCCACCGCCGCGTGATGTGCTGGAACACCAGCTCCTTGGCCCGCGCCACGTCGCCCTCCCGGCTGACGATGACCGCCGCGTGCCTGGCCACCTCGGGATCCTTGGCCGCCAGCACCGGCACCGCCTTCGCCAGCAGCTCCAGCGCCGCGTACTCGTCCAGCTCCCCCAGCACCAGCGGCTCGGGCAGCCCGACGTTGCAGGTTCCGCTGCCGCTTGGGGGCCGCGCCTCCCCGTACCCCTCGGCGAAGGCCTCCCAGGTCTGTCGATGCCGCCGCAGCGCCCCCCGATACAGCCGATCGAAGACCATCCCCCGGCGCGCGCACCAGGCGCCCAGCAGCCGCGACTGCCGCGCGCCCAGCTCCGTCAGTTGGTCGTAGTCGGCGGCGTGGAAGGACGCCTGCCCATGTCTCACCAGCAGTAGTCGGGCCATAGGCCCGCGAGCCTACCGGAAGCGGATCGGGCTGTCGTCCCCACAGGCGTCACTCGGGCTCGCACGACGGCTCGCCGCGGACCCGGACCTCGACCCCGCGCGGATCGGCTGGGTCTCGCGCGCCACAACACCATGCAACCACGCCGCTTTTCCGCACGGGTGCGCTCCGCGCCCGACCCTGCTACCCTCCGCCCCGCGCACCCTGACCCGGAGGGCCCCATGCGCTGGCTCGATCTCTCCGAAGACGGCGAGACCGTCGTCCTCCGCCGCTTCACCGGCGCCTTCGACCTCGCCCCCCGCCCGGCCGACGCCGATCGCGTCCGCCGCGGCGTCGCCCTGGACATCGAGACCACCGGCCTCGACCGCCAGCGCGACGTCATCATCGAGATCGCCCTGCGCCCCTTCGACTTCGACCGCCTGACCGGCGAGGTGGTCGCCGTCCTCGACCCCTACTGCGCCCTCGAGGACCCCGGCCGCCCCCTCGACCCCGAGGTCGCCGCCCTGACCGGCCTCACCGACGCCGATCTGGCCGGCCAGCGCATCGACTGGGCCGCCGCGGCCGCCCTGCTCGACGAGGCCCACGTCGTCATCGCCCACAACGCCGCCTTCGACCGCCCCTTCGTCGACGCGCGCCTGGGCCACCCGCGCAAGGTCTGGGCCTGCTCGCTCACCCAGATCGACTGGAAGGCCAAGGGCTTCATCGCCAGCAAGCTCGAGCTGCTCACCGCCTTCCACGGCTTCTTCGTCGGCGCCCACCGCGCGCAGGCCGACACCGACGCCCTCCTGCATCTGCTGACCCGCCGGCCTGCCGGGACGACCAGCCCCTATCTAAAGGAACTGCTCGACACCGCCCGCGAGCCCTCCTTCATGGTCGAGGCGGTCGGCTCCCCCTTCGAGACCAAGGATCTGCTCAAGGGCCGCGGCTACGCCTGGGACGGCGGCCAGCGCCTGTGGTTCCGAGAGGTCCGCCCCGCCGATCTGGACGCCGAGCGCGACTTCCTGGTCCGCGACGTCTACCGCGGCCGCGACGCCGCCCGCGTCACCCCCATCGCGCCGCACGACCGATTCCGCGGATCGCCCTGACCCAGCCGCTCGGACCCACCCGGCGCCGCGTCGAGAAGAAAAAAACGCGGCCCATCGAATTTGCCGGGAACCTTCCCGCGCCGGCGCTGTCGAGTGCCCCGCTTCGGTGATCTTTCCCTGCCGCCGCATTCGGCGTACAAGCAGCGCACACCTCGAAGAGCCGCACCGCCGGGGGGCGACGCGGCCGTCGCGGGCCCGATCCGTCCCATCGTCAGCGCCCACCAGCCGGGCGCGGCGCTGGCGTGCGCTCGCGCGAGATCACCCTTGCAGGAGCCGTGCATGACCCCGTCCCGCTCGAACCGCCCCGCCTCGCGCCGCACCCGCCGCGCCTCCCTCGCCGCCGCCGCCCTCGCCCTCGTGGGCCTCGGCGCGCCCGCCTGCAGCTCGACCTCCCAGGTCGTCGACGAGCCCAGCGACAAGGCCGCCTGGCGCAAGGACACCGTCGCCCTGTCCATCAAGGGCTACGAGTTCAACGGCGGCGGCGCCCGCATGATCACCTGGGTCGGCTCCGGCTCCTGGGTCGCCCGCGACAAGATCGTCACCAACGCCCACGTCGCCCTGCGCGCCGTCGAGATCACCGGCACCGACGACTTCGGCCGCACCTACACCTTCGACCGCATCCTCGCCGTCGACCAGGCCAACGACCTGGCCATCGTCGGCACCGCCCGCCCCACCGACATCGCCATCCCCAAGCTCACCGCCCGCCCGCAGGACCCCAAGACCCTGCGCGGCCGCGGCATCATGGCCATCGGCAACACCGGGGGCCTGGGCCTGTCGCTGTACGAGGGCCGCGTCGTCAACGTCCTCACCGAGGCCAAGGGCGAGCTGCTCCTGCACGACGCCGCCACCTCCTCGGGCTCCAGCGGCGGCCCGCTCTACTCGGCCGCCAACGGCAACCTGATGGGCGTCCACCACTCCTACAACCCGGCCCTTCGCTTCTCGATGGCCACCCCGGCCTGGATCGTCCAGCAGCGCCTCGAAGAGGCCAACAAGCGCAAGGGCGTCCCCTTCACCATGGCCTTCGACCCCAAGAACATGCCGGTCGACTACTTCGTCGAGCGCGCCACCTGCCTCAAGCCGGGCGAGGTCTTCAAGGGCGCCTTCAACACCGACGGCACCCGCGATCTGGTCGCCGAGGTGGCCCCCGCGGTCGCCGGCCAGAAGGGCCTGTACGAGATCCACGGCGGCGGCCAGCTGATGAGCCAGGGCGCCTTCAACCAGAAGACCCTGGGCCTGTTCTCGCTCAAGTTCAACGGGACCGTCGTCTACCTCATCGGCAACCCCAAGGACGCCACGCAGCCGCTGTGCCTCAGCGCCCGCTTCGGCCGCATCGCCTGGGAAAAGCGCATCCAGTGACCGCGCGCCCGCTCGGGCCCGCCCCAGACCCGCTCCACGCCCCCTTCACCACCACCAAGGACACCCCATGCACGCCCTGTTGACCCGCACCGCCCGCAAGGCCGCCGCCCTCGCCGCCGCCGCCTCGCTGCTCGCCGCCCCGGCCGCCTTCGCCGCCGAGCCCCCCGTCACTCCCCCCGAGGCCCCCGCCGCCGACCTCGGCAGCTACAAGGTCGTCGCCGTCCAGCCGGTCCTCGCCACCGGCGGCGCCCAGGACCCGCTCTGGACCGCCCTCGGCTACGTCCTCGGCGCCGCCCCGGTCACCGCCAGCGCCGAAGGCCGCGCCGCCACCGCCAAGCTCGCCGCCCCCGAGGTCCAGGCCCGCGGCCTCGGCTTCGCCGGCAAGGCCACCGAGGGCGACGTCCGCATCCTGCGCAACGGCGCCGCCCTGGGCTTCGGCCTGCTGATGCTGGTCCTCGAGGACCCCAAGGCCCCCGAGCTGTTCCAGAAGCTCCAGGGCGCCCAGGGCGACTTCGCCACCCTCACCCCCGACGTCCAGCGCCTCGTCGCCAAGATCGTCGCCATCGGCGCCGGCGCCCAGCAGGGCGACCTCGGCCCGCTGTACGCCCAGCTGCTCGAGGCCGCCTCCACCGGCATCGCCACCGCCACCGCCGACGACCCCGCCCCGGCCCGCGCCCACGGCTACCTCACCGCCGGCCTGTGGGCCTCCCTCGCCATGGTCGGCTCGCTCAAGGGCAACGGCAGCGCCTTCGCCGGCATGGCCGAGCCCATCGCCATGATGCTCGACGAGGACGCCTCCTTCGGCGGCGCCGACCGCGCCCTGGCCGCCACCATCCGCGCCATGGGCGCCGAGCTGGCCAAGCCCGAGGCCAGCTTCGAGGCCCTCAGCGCCTCCCTCGACGCCGTCTTCAAGGTCCAGGCCGACTGATCCCCGCCCGGTCCCCCGCCACCCCCGCCGCCGAGGTCCCCCGGGCCCCCTCGGCGGCGGTCGGCCCCCTCTCCACGCCGGCCCCCGCGAGCGCCCCGATGCCCCGCCTTGCGACCGCCCTCGCCCTCCTGACCGGCTCCCTGCTCGTGGGTGCCCTCGCGTCCCCGGCCGCCGCCCACGACGCGCCGCTCACCTGCGCCGACACCGGCCCCACGCCCCCGGTCGGCCTGTGCGCCGCCCTGGCCCGCACCCCCCGCGCCCCCGCCGACCAGCCCCAGGTCGCCCGCACCGTCGCCACCTGGCAGCGCCTTTACGCCCCCTTCCTGGCCATGACCGACCGCGACACGGCCCTGGCCGTCCTCGCCCCGGACGCCCAGCTCGGCGGCAAGCCCATCGCCCCCTCGGCCTACATCTGCGCCGGCGCCCCGCCCACCGTCTACGTCCCCTGGTCCCTGGTCGATCTCGTCGCCTCGGGCGCCTACCCCGACGACTTCATGGCCTTCGTCCTCGGCCACGAGCTGGGCCACCGCATCAACGACATCACCCCCGACGGCTGCGAGCTGCAGACCTTCCAGCGCCCCGGCGGCGGCCGCCTGGAAGAGGAGCTGGCCGACAAACGCGCCGCCTTCTTCATCGCCGCCGCGGGTTTCTCCACCCGCCGCATCGCCAGCGAGGATCTCGTCACCCGCTTCCTCGCCGCCGAGTACGACGTCCGCCCCCAGGACAGCGCCAGCCGCAAGCACATGCTGCTCGACGCCCTGGGCCAGTTCGACGCCTGGGAGCACCTCTACCAGCTCTCGCTCGCCCTGGCCCTGTCCACCACCGGCCACGCCCCGGCTCGCCTCCTCGCCTGGGCCGACGAGGCCATCACCCGCGGCGGCGTCCCGCTGCCCGAGGTCAAGCTCGCCCGCGCCCTCGCCCTGATGGCCGCCGCCGCCCCCCACGCCCCCTGGCGCGACCGCGTCCGCGCCCCCGGCCTCGCCGGCGAGCTGCGCTGTGGCGCCATCTTCCCCGCCCACTCCGCCTTCGCCGTCGCGCCCCCGACCCGCCGCGTCCGCGCGGCCGGCCTCAGCTTCGAGCAGGCCGAGCAGCTCCTGCGTCAGGCCCGCCGCCTGCTCGACGAGGCGCGCGACTGGGGCGCCCCCCCGCTCGCCGTCGCCTCCGCCCAGGCCTGCGTCTCCTTCTACCTGGGCGAGCCCTCCGACGCCCGCCGCTTCCACCAGGCCGCCGCCCGCCTCGCCCCGCGCCGCGCCCCCCGCCCGGTCACCCAGGCCCTCGCCGACACCGCCGGCCTCATCGAGCTGCTCGCCTTCCTGCAGACCGACCCCGCCCCCGCCTCGACCGACGCCCCCGCCGCCGCCGCCTGGGCCGCCCGCGTGCGCGCCGCCGCCTCCCGCTTCGGCGCCGCCCATGACGTCCTCACCTATGTCGCCGCCCTGCAGCGCTACCCCGACCCCGCGCCCCCCGCGGCCCCGCCCCGCGACGCCCCCCAGTGCCGCAACGCCGACGCCGCCCGCGTCGCCGCCGCCGCCATCCCGGCCCGCCCCCAGGTCCCGGGCGACCTCGGCGCCTGCCCCGCCGGCTGGACCCTCGCCCACACCGTCCCCGACCTCGCAGCCCCAGGCGTCACCCCCGCCTCGGCCGGCGTCACCACCTGCCTGCCCCCCGCCGGCCAGCCCGCGGCGCGCCTGTCGCACGTCCGCCTGCCCGAGACCACCAGCCCGGCCATGGCCGAGGTCGACACCACCCTCCTGTCGCTCGCCGCCCCGCCCAAGCCGCTCGCCTCCCTCGACGCCTGGGCCTGCCTGTGCCCGGCCCTGACCCCCCGCGGCACCAGCGACGACGGCCTCGTCGCCTGGGCCGCCACCTGCCCCGCCCAACCCTTCCGGGGCGCCTTGCTCTTCGCCACCGCCAAGGGCCGGGTCCAGCGCCTCGTCGTCACCGGCCGATAACCCCACTCCTTTCGGGTCTCTCACCATGCGCCTCGCTCCCCTCGCGACCGCCTTCGCCCTGCTCCTCGCCGCCTGCGCCAGCGCGCCCGCCGCCCCCGAGCCCGCCGCCCCCGAGCCCGCCGCCGCCGCCCCCGAGCCCGCCGCCCCCGAGCCCGCCGCCGCGGCCGCCGACGCCGCCAACACCCCGCCCCGCGCCTGGCTCTTCCGCGGCAAGCGCGCCGACGGCGCCGTGGTCGAGATGGGCCACGTCATCTGGCGCGGCGGGCGAGAGGTCGAGGTCAACCTGATGGGCACCCTGAAGTACATCGTCGCGCAGCAGCTCCAGACGGCCGTCGCGGCCCGCCCCGAGGCCCCCGGCGCCGCCATCGACCAGGTGCTGCTGGTCGACATGGCCGAGTTCGGCGGCGGCCAGATGTGGTTCGAGCCGTACGTCGAAAAAGGCCAGTGATGGCGCGCCGCCTCCGGCTGCTCGCAGTGCTGCTCGCCGCGCTGCTGCTGGCCCCGGCCGCCGCCGCGGCCCCGCCGGCCCCCCACCCCTGGTGCGACGCCTCGCTACGCCCGCTCGCCGACGCCCGCGCCGCCGCCGCCGACCCGGCCTCGGGCTTCCCCGACCAGGCCGCCTCCGTCTGGGGCCCGCTGATGATGGCCCAGCGCGCCGTCGACGTCGGCGAGCACGTCCGCGGCCGCCAGTACGCCGAGGCCGCCGTCACCGCCTGCGAGCGCGCCCTCCCGCCGGACCACCCCGAGCTTGCTCGCGCCCTGCTGCTGCTCGGCCACCTGCTCACCCAGGGCCTGCGCCCCAGCGAGGCCGAGGCCCCCCTGCGCCGCGCCCTCGCGCTGCGCGAGCAGGCCTGCGGCCCCGATCACCCGGCCACCGCGGCCTCCCTGGCCGCCCTGGGCGCGCAGCGCCTGCGCGTCGGCGCCACCGCCGCGGCCGGCGCCCTGCTGTGGCGCGCCCACGCCATCGCCAACCGGACCGCGCCCGACTCGCTGCTGATGGCCCAGGTGCTTCGAGCCCTGGCCCAGCAGCTCGAGGACGCCGGCGCCGACCCCCGCGCCCAGACCCTGCTCGAGCAGGCCGACGCCCTCCTGCAGCGCCACGACGCCATCAGCGTCGCCCGCGCCGATCTGCTGCGGCAACGCTCGCGCCTGCACGCCGACCGCGGCGACGCCGCCGTGGCCCTCGAGCTGCTCACCCAGGCGGTCGCCGTCTTCGAGATGGCCACCGACGTGGGCGACCCCCGCCGCGCCGACGCCCTGGCCGAGCTGGCCACCCTGCAGCTGAAGGCCGGCCAGCTCGATCTCGCCGAGCGCCTCCTCGGCCTCGCCCACTGGGTCCACGAGGCCATCCTCGGCGCGCGCCACCCCGCCGTCGCCGCCGATCTCGCCGCCCTCGCGCGCCTGCAGCACCAGCGCGGCGAGCCGGCCCGCGCCGAGATCTACGACTGGCGCGCCCTGGCCATCCGAGAGGCCGCCCACGGCCCGCGCCACCCCGCGGTCGCCGAGTCCCTGTCCGCCCTGGCCACCAGCTACCTGGGCCGCGGCGACCGCGCGACCGCCCGCCGCCTGTGGCAGCGCGCCCTCGACGTCTTCGTGGGCGCCCTCGGCCCCGATCACCCCAGCGCCGCCGAGACCCGCCGCCGTCTGGCCGATCTGGACGCCCTCGAGGGCCAGCTCGACCGCGCCATCGAGCAGACCCGCCTCGCCGAGGACAGCCGCGAGAAGAGCCTCGGCCTCATCCTCTCGGTCGGCTCCGAGCGCCAGCGGCGCCTGTACCTGCGCACCCTCGACGAGGAGACCGACCGCACCCTGACCCTGCACCTGCGCCTCGCCCCCGACGACCCGGCCGCCGCCCGCCTCGCGCTGCGCACGGTGCTGCGCCGCAAGGGCAGGGTGCTCGACGCCATGAGCGACAGCCTCGCCGCCCTGCGCGCCCGCCTCGCCCCGACCCAGCGCGCCCTGCTCGACGGCCTGGCCGCCCTGCGCTCCGAGCTGGCCACCCGCGCCCTGGCCGGTCCCGGCGACGACAGCGCCGAGGCCTTCACCCAGGCGCTGGCCGCCCTGCAGCAGCGGGTCCAGCAGGCCGAGGCCGCGCTGTCGCAGACCGCCCGCCCGCCCGCGCCGCCGCCCGCCGCCACCGTCTCGGCGGTGCAGGCGGCCCTGCCCAAGGACGCGGCGCTGGTCGAGCTGGTCGCCTGGACCCCGCGCCCGCCCGGCCTGGCGCCGCCCAGCGAGCCCCGCCGCTACGCCGCCTGCGTGCTGCGCCCCGACGGCCGCCTGCAGTGGACCGATCTGGGCCCCGCCGAGCCCATCGACTACGCCATCAAGATGGCCCGCAAGGCCCTCAGCGATCCGGAGCGCGACGACGCCCTGCGCCGCGGCCGCACCCTGTACGATCTGGTGCTGGCGCCGCTCGCGCCCGCCCTCGAGGGGGCCCGCCACCTGCTGATCTCGCCCGACGGGCCGCTCAACCTGGTCCCCTTCGCCGCTTTCGTGCTGCCCGACGAGCGCTACCTCATAGAGGCCTACACCGTCAGCTACCTCAGCTCGGCCCGCGATCTGCTGCGCGCCTCCGCCGCCGCCAAGGCCCGCGCCGCCCCCGCCATCGTCGCCGCCCCCGACTTCTCGGCCGCCTCACCGGCGCCCCCGGCCGCGTCCGGCGACGCTCCGCCGGCCGCCCGCCGCTCGGCGAAGCTGCGCGGCATGACCTTCGACCCGCTGCCCGGCACCTCGGACGAGGCGACCGCGCTCAAAGCCCTGCTCGGCAAGCCGACCCTGCTGCTCGACAAGAGAGCCACCGAGTCCGCGCTCAAGGCCCTGCGCGGCCCGCGGCTGCTGCACGTCGCGACCCACGGCTTCTTCCTGGACCACACGGCCGAGGCCGACGGGGCCGGCGCGCTCGAGAACCCGCTGCTGCGCTCGGGGCTGGCGCTGGCCGGCGCCAACGTCCGTTCGGGGGCGCGCGACACGGCGGGCGCCGACGACGGCATCCTGACGGCGCTAGAGGCCTCCAGCCTGGATCTGGCGGGCACCCGCGTCGTCGTCCTGTCGGCCTGCGAGACCGGCGTGGGCGAGATCACGGCCGGCGACGGCGTGCACGGCCTGCGCCGCGCGCTGGTGCTGGCCGGCTCGCAGAGCCAGGTGATGAGCCTGTGGGAGGTCGACGATCTGGCCACCCGCGACCTGATGATCGCCCTGTACGGCAAGCTCGAGGCCGGCACCAGCCGCGCCGAGGCCATCCGCGAGGCCCAGCTCGCCCTGCTGCGCGACCCGATGCGCAGCCACCCCTTCTACTGGGCGGCCTTCATCCTCTCCGGCGACTGGGGGCGCCTGCCCCGATGAACCTGCTCGCCACCCTGCTCACCGCCGCCGCGCTCGCGGCCCCGCCCGCGCCGGCCCCCTCGACCGCGCCCTCGAGTGCCCCATCGACCGCCACCGTCGCCTTGCCCTCGGGCGCCCGGGTCCAGGTCCCCGGCGCGGCCGCCGACTGGACGCCCGAGGTCCTGCCCGACGGCTCCCGGCAGTGGGAGACGCTGACCCGCGCGGCCCCCGGCGCTCCGGCCTTGCAGGTCGCGCTGCAGGTGCGCCGTGGCCCCACCCTCTGCTGGCTGGCGCTGGCGCCCGCCGCCCGCTTCGTCGCCGGCGCCGAGCTGGGCCCGCGCCCCTGGCTGCCGCCCGGCTGGCACCCCGACGCGGTGCAGGTCCCGCTCCAGTCCGGCGCCCGCGCCTTCGCCTGCGCCGACCTGCCCGACGGGGTGCTGGTGGCGGTCGTCACCACCGGCGGCCCCGATCTGGCGGCCGCCGCGCTCGAAGCCCAGCCCATCCTCTCCTCCTACGCGCGCCACGTGCTGTGGCAGGGCGCCGCCCCGCCCGATGGCCCGCGGCCCCAGGCGCTGCCCGCCAGCCGGCTCACCGCGACCCTGCCCGCCGACTGGCGCTTCGAGGCCCGCTCCGGCCTGGACGTCCTGCAGCGGATGCGGCTGGGGGTGCCGGCCCTGGCCGTGGGGCTGACCCGCGACAGCTTCGACTGCGCCTTCTGGGAGAACGGCCGGCGGGTCGACCCCAAGCCCTACGCGCGCCTCATCCCGCGGCCCGCCTGGGTGGGCGCGGCCTGGGCGGCGGTGGCGGTCGAGATCCCCGAGCCGCGCGGCCACACGCTCGAGCTGTGCCTGGACGTCGGCGGCGAGCACGTCGTGGCCAGCCTCCAGTACGGCGGCCGCATCGACGACCCGGATCTCGCGGAGGCCGCGCCGATCCTGTCGTCCCTGGCCGCGCCCGCCCCGCCGCTCCCCGGCAAGCCCGGCGCCGCTGGACGCCCGCGCCGCTGACCCCAGCCGGGAACCCCTGACGAATCGCGTGGTTGCCCCTCCCCGAGGTTGTCTGCAGGCGCCGAGTGCCTCATTGTCCGCGGCGGCCGCGGCGTCGGGTGCCGCGGCGAAGGGGAGCGTAGATGACCGCCGAGCGGATGGCCGAGGCCGACCTGACCGACCAGACCTCCGTCGCCGAGAGGCCGGCCACGGCGAGCCGCGGCTACAGCGAGCTCGACGCCATCCCCGACGTGGTCCTCCGCTGCGACCGGCGGGGGGGCATCCACTACGTCAACCCGGTGGTGCTCCAGCGCAGCGGCCGGCCGCGCGAGCACTTCGTAGGCCGCACCCTGACCGATCTGGATGGACCGGCCGCGCTGATGCAGCGCATGCTCGATCTCATCGGGCGCTGCCTGGACCAGGGGCGCGAGGAGTGGCTGGACTTCCAGTGGCCGCGTCCCTCGGGCGAGGTCGTGGTCTACGACTGCCGGGTGGTGCCCGAGCCGGCGCCCGAGGGGCCGCCGCGGACGGTGCTGTGCATCGCCCGTGACGTCACCGCCCGGCGCGCGGCCGAGCGCGAGCTGGCGCTGGTGGGGGCCTTCGTCGAGTCGACGCCCGACGCGGTGGTGGGCTGCGACCCCCAGCAGCGCATCAACGCCTGGAACCCGGCGGCGGCGCGGCTGTTCGGCTACGCGCGGGACGAGGCGCTGGGGCAGCCCCTGGCCATGCTGGCGCCCGAGGGCGAGCGCCAGCGGATGACCCAGCTGTGCGAGGTCCTGCGGCAGGGGCAGGCCTTCGGCGAGGTCGAGGCCCAGCGCGTCAGGAAGGACGGCAGCCTGGTGGAGGTCGCGATCATCGGGGCGCCCATGCTCGACGCCCAGCGGCGGGTGGTGGGCACGGCGGCGGTCATCCGCGACATCACCCAGCGGCGGCAGGCCGAGCGGTCGCTCGAGCTCCAGCGCCGCGCGCTGAGCGAGCGGGTGCGCGAGCTGCGCTGCCTGTACTCGGTGTCGACCTGCCTCGCCGACGCGGGCGCCGACTTCGACGCGGCGCTGGCGCGGCTGCCGGACCTCATCGTCAAGGGCTGGCAGCGGCCCGAGGCGACCGGCGTTCGCCTCGCCCTCGGCGCGCGGGTGTGGGAGACCGCGTCCTTCGACTGCGGCCCGTGGTGTCTGCACGAGCCCATCCGGGCGGGCGACGCGGTGCTGGGCCAGCTCGAGATCGCCTACCTGGACGAGCAGCTGCCCGAGCCCATCGAGGACGACCAGCTCGGCCCCTTCTTGAGCGACGAGCGCGCGCTGGCCCGCGACATCGCGGCCCGCATCGCCGAGATGGTGCTGCGCCACCGGGCGGAGCAGGCGCTGACCCGGCGCGAGGCCTTCTGGCGCAGCCTGGTCGAGGGCCTGCTGGACGTCATCACCGTCATCCGGCCCGACGGCACGGTCGTCTACGCCAGCCCCTCGATGAGGCAGGCGGCGGGCTTTTCGCCCGACGAGCTCATCGGCGCGGACATCTTCGACTTCATCCACCCCGACGATCGCGCGGCGGCCGTCCGGGCGGTGCTCAGCCCCACGCCCGAGATGCTCGAGTACCGGTTCCTGCACAAGGACGGGCACTGGATCTACGCCGAGGGGCGCGGCGCCGCGCTGGCGGACGGGCCAGAGGGGCAGGGCGTCGTCATCGTCTCGCGGGTCATCACCGAGCGCAAAGAGGCCGAGGCCCAGCGGGCCGCGCTCGAGGCCCAGCTGCGCCAGGCGCAGAAGATGGAGGCCGTCGGGCGCCTGGCGGGCGGCATCGCCCACGACTTCAACAACCTGCTGACGGTCATCCAGGCGGCCACGGCCATGCTGCTCGAGCAGCTGCCGAGCGACGGCCCTGCCCGCGTCGACGCCGAAGAGATCGCCCACGCCGCCGACCGCGCGGCCTCGCTGACCTCCCAGCTCCTGACCTTCTCCAGGCGAGGCGTCGTGCGTGTCGTCCCCATCGATCTGCGCGACGCCGTCCGCGACGCCGAGCGCATGCTGCGCCGCATCATCGGCGAGGATCTCCAGCTCAAGACCCGCGCCGCCGCCGGCGTCGGCCGCGTCTCCATCGACCCCGGGCAGCTGCAGCAGGTCATCTTGAACCTGGCGGTCAACGCCCGCGAGGCCATGCCCAAGGGCGGCGAGCTGACCATCGCCCTGCGTCCCTCGCCCGAGCCGCCCCCCGGCTTCCCTCTGGCGGCGGCCCCCGAGCACGGCTGGGCCATCCTAGAGGTCCGCGACACCGGCGAGGGCATCGCCCCCGAGCACCTCGACAAGATCTTCGAGCCCTTCTTCACCACCAAGCCCCACGGCACGGGCCTCGGCCTCGCGACCGTCTACGGCATCGTCCAGCAGGCCGGCGGCCTCATCGACGTCCAGTCCACCCCCGGCCAGGGCACCACGGCCTCGGTCTACCTCCCCCGCCTGCCCGCACCCCAGCCCTCGGCCGCGCCCGCCCCCGCCCGCGGCCCCGCCGCCGGCACCGAGACCATTCTGTTGGTCGAGGACGAGGACCACCTCCGCCGCCTCGCCCGCCGCGTCCTCGAGCGCGCCGGCTACCGGGTCCTCGACGCCCCCAACGCCATCGAGGCCCTGACCCTCTCCTCCGCCCACGACGGCCCCATCCATCTCCTGCTGACCGACGTCGTCATGCCCGGCCCCTCCGGCCCCGAGCTGGCCGAGCGCCTCGCCCCCCTCCGCCCCGACACCCGGGTCCTCTTCACCTCCGGCTACGCCGACACCTCCATCGCGGGCCGCCACCTCCACCACGGAACGTCAGCCTTCCTCCCCAAGCCCTTCACCCCCGACTCCCTCACCACCAAAGTCCGCGAAGTCCTCGACGCTCCAGCCTCCTGACCCCAGCCCCCCGGCTCCCAGCCTTCCCCCGGCCTTCCCATCCCCGGCCGCGCCTCCCCTGGAGTGCCCCCGCTTGCGGGGGCTCGTTGGATCGGCGCCGCTAGCGGCGCCCGTCCCCCCGCGCCCGCCGGCTTCCAGAGGGTGTCGCGAAAGCCCGACCGGAGTGCT
>JAWLBL010000034.1:0-60379 GCA_041687695.1 Myxococcota bacterium
GAATACGACACCCTCTTCCTACCAGTCGGCCGGGACCGTCGACCATCCATGCGCGCAGCGAGCTGCGCGAAGCCGGAGCACGAGCGAGCTCGTGCAGTCTGGACGCCCCGTCGCGGCGCCCCCTGGGATCGCCGGCTTCCAGAGGGTGTCGCAAGAGGCCAACCGGAGTGCTCCACCTTGGTGGAGCCCCCATCCGGCGCAGCTTGCTGCGCCGGGTATGGCGGCCCGATCCCGGCGGCAAGCCGCCGGGGCCGGGGCTCCGGCAAGCCGGAGCACTCCAAGGCCCCCTCGCCGGCATGAATACGACACCCTCTTCCTACCAGTCGGCCGGGACCGTCGACCATCCATGCGCGCAGCGAGCTGCGCGAAGCCGGAGCACGAGCGAGCTCGTGCAGTCTGGACGCCCCGTCGCGGCGCCCCCTGGGATCGCCGGCTTCCAGCCGGCCGGGTTCGGTGACCATCCCCTGGGATCGCCGGCTTCCAGCCGGCCGGAGTCGGTGACCCATCATGCGCGCGGCGAGCCGAGCGGAGGTGGAGCGCGCGCGAGTTCGAAGGCCGGTCGCTGCGGTGCGAAGGCGCCCCGCGCGGGGTCAGCGGGCCGCGTCGGCCCAGTCGGCGAAGCCCTTCATCAGGGCTTTGAAGAAGAGATCGCCCAGCACGCGGGCGCCGGCGGGGGTCGCGTGGGCGAAGTCGCCCCAGCCCAGACGCGGGTTGGCGTGGAACCAACGGCCCATCGAGCCCTCGCCGCCCATCGCGTCGAAGACTGAGTAGAACGCGCAGCCCTCGGCGAAGGCCACCTCGCGTTGCACCGGTATCATCTTCAGCAGCTGCGGGTCGGTGCGGATGGCGCCGCGGTGGCGCTCGCCGTGGTCGAGCGGGCTCATCACCAGGCACGCCGCCTCGGGGCGCGCCGTGCGGAAGCGGCGCACCACCTCGGTGAAGCTCTCGCGATACTTGTCCATGTTCATGCCGCGATCGACCAGCTCGTTGCCGCCGAACATGATGACCATCAGGTCCGGACGCCGGTTCTGGATCTGCCTCGTCCAGTGCTCGGGGTCCGCGTTGAGCAGCCGCGCCCCGCGCGCGCCGACCAGGCCCAGGCAGTCGTAGACGACCCCGGGCAGCGAGCGCTCGAGCACGACGCCGTAGGCGCGCACGAGGCCCCCGCCGACGTTCTTGATCTCGAAGCGGTGCGGCCCGTCGGGCACCTCGGTCACGTGCACGCGGTCGGTCGGCGCGTCGGCGGCCGTCTTCACGACCTCGGGCTCGCCGTCGTCGACCTTCACCGCCAGGTCGCCGTGGCCAGGCGCCGCCAGGTAGTGCACCTCGAAGCGGCTGGCGTTGTGGCCGACCGGGCCCTTGTCGACGGTCTGGAAGCTGGCGCGGGCGCCCAGGTAGCCGCGCGCCGACACGCCGCCGAAGCCGTACAGGCCGTCCCGGGCCCCGCCGTCGATGATCTTCAGGGCCTTCCAGCCGCTGGTGCTGTAGCGGATGTCCTTCTGCCGGTACCAGTCCGAGCCCGACTCGATCAGCATGAAGCCGTGCCCCGAGTCGCCGAACTGGCGCTGCAGCAGACGCCGGGTCATCGAGGTCATCCCGTCGGCGGCGATGGCCGAGTCGCCCCAGTGCGAGACGCGGGTGATGGCGCCGGGCTCCTTGCGCGCCGTGCGGCCGAGGGCCTCGTAGAAGGGCTCCATGGCGCCCTTGGGATCCTCGATGGTGACCTCGACCCCGGCGTACAGGGCCTCGGGGACCTTGATGCGGGCCCGGGCGGGCGCGGACGGCGGCGCGTCGGGCCGTTCGGCGCCCGGGTCCACCAGCGCGGTCGCCGGGCCGGTCCCCGGCGGGACCTCGGGCTGGGGCTCGACCGTGATGGCGACCGCCGGCGGGTCGACGGCGTCGGCGTCGTCGTCGAGGCCGGCGGTGGCCTGCAGGGCCGCGACCTCGGACTCGTCGAGGCCGCTGGTGGTCAGCTGGCCGCCCGAGGCGTGGGCCAGCGAGGGGCCGCCGGTCTGGGGGTCGAACATGCCGGCGAACGGGGTGGGGTCCTCGGGGGTCCACACGCGGAAGCGCTCGGCGCCCGGGATGACGTACGGAGCGGCTGCCATCAACAGGACGCCGAGCAGGGAGACGACCGCCTTGGGGACGCCGGGGGGCAGGCCCTGCTCGTCCCACGGGTCGTTCGCGTCACGCGTCTGGCTGTCGCGGAAGCTGGCCACGGCGCCCTCGCTCAGAACTGGAAGTAGATGAAGGGTTTCACGTCGCTGTGGGCGACCTGCATGATGAGCAGGATGGACGCGGTGACGAGGGCGCCCTGGGCGAAGGCGGGGACGCGCTCGAAGGCGGCGCCGAGGCGGTCGACCCAGGCGCGCGGCGTCCAGTGCACGATGAAGCTGCCCACGAGCATCACCCACAGGGTCGGGGTCATGGCGGTGACGTGCCAGGTGCCCTGGAACAGGGCGTCGACGATGTCACCCGCCTGCCCGAACGACTGCGAGCGGAAGAGTATTCGGGTCATGACGACGAAGTGCAGCGTCAGGAAGATGCGCCAGGTCCAGCCCCACCAGTCCATCTTGGGTTTTTCGCGGCCGCGCACGTTCACGCGCATGAAGCGGTTGATGCACATGGCCAGCGCGTGCAGGGCGCCGTAGACCACGAAGGTCCAGCTGGCGCCGTGCCACAGCCCGATGAGGATGAAGGTGATGAAGAGGTTGCGGTAGGTGAACCAGGCCCCGCCCTTGGAGCCGCCGAGCGGGTAGTACAGGTAGTCGCGCAGCCAGGTGCCCAGGCTCATGTGCCAGCGCTTCCAGAAGTCGGCGACGCTGGTGGCCAGATAGGGGCGGTTGAAGTTGTCGGGCAGGTGGAAGCCGAAGAGCAGCGCCGAGCCGATGGCGATGTCGGAGTAGGCCGAGAAGTCCATGTAGATCTGCATCGTGTAGCCGAACAGACCCAGGTAGACCTCGGCCGAGCTGAAGCGCTCGGGGGCGTCGAAGATGCGGTCGACCAGGTTGATGCCGATGTAGTCGGCGATGACGACCTTCTTGAACAGGCCGATGCCGATGAGCCACAGGGCGCGGCTGACCTGGTCGCGCGACAGGAAGGGGCGGCGGCCGATCTGGGGCAGGAAGTCGACGGCGCGGACGATGGGGCCCGCGATGAGCTGCGGGAAGTAGCCGACGAAGAACGAAAAGCGCATCAGGCTGCGCTCGGGCTTCAGCAGGCCGCGGTAGACGTCGATGGAGTAGCTCATCGTCTGGAACGTGTAGAAGCTGATGCCGGCGGGCAGCAGGATGTCCAGGCGGCTGAAGGTCATCCCGGCGCCGAACACGTTCGCGACGTCGACCAAGGACTCGTAGAAGAAGTTCGCGTACTTGAAGACACCCAGCAGGCCCAGGTTCATGGCCAGGCTGAGGACGAGCCAGGCCTTCTTCGCGCGCGGGCGGCCCGACTCGGCGGCCTGCCCCATCTTCATGCCGGCGAAGTAGTCGGTCAGGGTCGAGGCGAAGATGAGCGTCAGGAACCAGGGGTTCGAGGCCGCGTAGAAGACGTAGCTGGCGACCGTCAGGAAGACGATGCGCATGAGGCCCGCGCGGGCGAGTCCCCAGTAGACGAGGAACACGACGACCAAGAAGATCGCGTACTCCAGGCTGTTGAACAGCATCGCGGCCCCTCGAGGTGGTCAGCGCGAATCAGGGTGGCGTCGGGGCGGCCCTTGCTCGTTCGGGAGAGCGGCCCCGGATTAGA
The DNA here is from genome assembly GCA_041687695.1 of Myxococcota bacterium. Classification (GTDB taxonomy): domain Bacteria; phylum Myxococcota_A; class UBA9042; order PHBI01; family JAWLBL01; genus JAWLBL01. The sequence continues at coordinate 3,745 of JAWLBL010000034.1, forward strand.
CGCCGACCTGCCCGGCGTCAAGAAGTTCCGGAGTGAGCCCCCGAACCGCGCCCGTGTAAAGGTGCGGGACAGGGCACGCCGGGCCAGAGTCCAATGATTTCGACACCATTCCCGAGCGATGGGTGAAGTTGCACCATGACACGCCCCCCACCGGCACGTTAGAGTCACCGTCGGGGGGCCCGGGGGCATGCTCGAAGTCGACAGGACCAAGGCGGCGCTGTGCAGCGTCGACGCCACGACCGGCGAGGCGGCGCGCGAGCGGCTGTGCCAGGTCGTCAAGGCCGCGGCCGAGGCCGACCTGGTCGTGGCGTTCCGGGTGACCCGGGTCGAGGGGCGAGACCACTACGATGGCCTGGTGGCCTGCGGCGACCCCGACCTGCGCGAGCGGTGCGTGGCGCTCGACGGTCAGCCGATGCAGCGCCTGCCGTGGTCGGCCGAGCGCCCGCGCCCGCGCGAGATCAACCGGATGAGCGACCCCTACGCCTCGCTCGACGCGCGCCAACTCGAGCAGACCCCGGTGGTCCGCGACATCTACTTGCCCATGGGGGTGCTGTCCCAACCGCGCGTGCTGGCGTTCCAGGGGCGCGCCTTCGTGGGGTTCTTCGGCCTGATGTTCCGCCGCCCGGTCGCCGCCGACGAGCTGGCGACGCTGTCCCGCCTGACCTCGTCCCTGGTCGCCGGGATGCAGGCGGCCGAGGCCCTGGACGCGCCCACGCCCGAGGCGATGTTCCTCCTCACGCGCCCCGATGGGGCGCCGCTGCACGTGACCCCAGCCGCCCGCCGGTGGATCGGCGCGGCGGCCCTCGAGCGCATCGCCGCGCATGTGCGGCGGCTCGATCGCGGCGACGCGGCCGGGCTCCCGACCCAAGGGGCGGTGGCCGGCCTGGTCTACCGCATCGTCCGCATGACCGGCGACGGCCTGACCCGCTACCTGGTCACCTTCGAGGCCGCCGCCCCCATCACCCAGGCCCCCGACGCCCTGCTGACGCCCCGGCAGCGCGAGATCGCCCGCCACGCGGTCGCCGGCGCCACGGTCCCCGAGATCGCGCGGGCCAGCGGCCTGTCCCGGGAGACCGTCAAGAGCCACCTCAAGCAGATCTACCGCCGGCTCGAGGTCGGCAGCCGCGTCGAGCTGGCCGAGCGCCTGGCCGGCTGACGCTCGTCACCGCGGCGGCACCCCCAGCAGCCAGGTGTAGGCCAGCGGCCCCTTGCCGCGGACGCGCTCGGCCGTGAACGTCCAGCCGGGAGCGTCGACCCGCGCCACGAGGGCGCGCAGCTCGTCGGGTGAGCGCGTGCGCAGGTGGCTCACCAGGCCGTCCCAGGCGATGGCCAGGGGCAGCACGGGCAGCAGGTAGGTGAAGAGCAGCCAGGGCCAGCGCACCGGGCGCACGAAGGGCATCGCGAACAGGACCGCGAGCGGGATGAGCGCCGAGCCGAGCACGGTCGGGACGGCGCGCTCGGACAGCTCGAAGATGGCGATGGGCTGCCGCGCGGCGACCGCGTCGCGCAGGACCCGCAGGGCCTGCGCGTCGTCGAAGTGGTGGAAGGCGTTGAAGACGGTGCGCAGCCCGACCAGCTCGCGGGGCACGGCGGCGGCGTCGACCGGCGTGGCATGCACGGCGACGCCTTGCGCCGCCAGACGCCCCAGCGCGGCGCGGTTGGGCGCGAGATCGCTCAGGACGAGGTCGACCTCGCGCCCCTCGGCGCGCAGGACCTCGACGATCTCGACGACCGGCCCGCCCGCGCCCGAGCACAGGTCGACGATGCGGTCGCGCCCGCTCAGCTCCAGCGCCCGGGCCACCGCCGGGGCCAACAGGGCCGGCGCCCCCGCAGCCTGCTCGACGGTGCGCAGGTAGGCCGTCCCCGCGTCGCCCAGCACGGCCGGCCACGCGTCCAGATCCTGAAGCTCGAACAGGTGCACTCGTCCCATCGCGGCGTCTCCTCCTCGGCGGCTGGCGTGCAGCCTAACGCGCGCCCGGCCCCCGCTCCGATGACCGCCCGCGCCACCCCGACTGACCCGGCGCGCCACGGCCTCTTGTGGACCGACCCGGACTCGCCCCATCCTGCCGTCATGCCACCCTCACCCCAGGTCGCGGCCTTGCTGGTCCGCCGCCTCGTCGACGTGCTGGTCTCGCGCGGCGCCCCCCGCGAGGCCCTGCTCGCCCGCGCCGCCCTCCCCCGCGGCGCCCTCGCCACGCTGCGCCTCCGCCTGCCCTGGTCCCACGTCGAGGACCTCATCGAGGCCGCCGAGGCCCTCACCGGCGACGACCGCCTGGGCCTGCACATCTCGCGCGCCCACGATCTCGACACCCTCGCCCTGCCCGGCCTGCTCTTCTTCGCCAGCCGCACCCTGGGCGACGCCGTGCGCCGCCTCGAGCGCGTCCAGCGCCTGTGGTCGGACGCCTACCGCGGCGTCGTCACCCTCGACCCGCCGCGCTTCACCTTCACCCTCCACGTCCCCGAGCGCCGCGCCTCGGTCCACCTGCGCGAGCAGGCCCTCGCCGACACCCTCGCCATCATGCGCGCCGCCACCGGCCGCCCCGTCGCGCCGACCGCCGTCCACTTCGCCCACCACCGCGGCGGCGACCTCAGCGAGTACGAGTCGTTCTTCGACGCCCCCGTCACCTTCGGCGCGCCCGCGACCCTCATGACCTTCGCCCCGGACGTGTTCGCTCTGCCCCTGGCCACCGCCAGCCCGCTCTTCGCCGAGCACTTCGAGCGCCAGGCCGCCGCCGAGCTGGCCCGCCTCCCCGCCGGCCAGACCCTCGCGGGTCGCGTCCGCGCCCTGCTCGACGACGATCTGGCCGCCCTCGAGCTGGCCACCACCTCGCTCGCCTCGGTCGCCGCCCGCCTCCGCGTGCCGGCGCGCAGCCTGCAACGCGCCCTCGCCCGCGAGGGCACCTCCTTCGCCGCGCTGCTCGACGCGCTCCGCCGCGAGGTCGCCGAGGAGCGCCTCACGACCGGCGAGCCCATCGCGGAGGTCTCCTGGCGCCTGGGCTTCTCGGAGCCGGCGGCCTTCCACCGCGCCTTCAGGCGCTGGACCGGCCAGCCCCCCGACGCATGGCGCCAGCGCGGCGGCCCCGGACGCCCCTGAGCCGGGCGCGGAGCGCGCTCACCAGGCGAAGGTCAGGCTCGACTGCAGGGTCCACATCACATCGGCACCCTCAGCCAGGCGCGGCGAGAGGGCGCGGCCGGCCGACAGGACGCCGGCCTCGGTCGACCAGCGCATCATGTAGCGGATGGGGGCGCCGGGGGCGACGGGCTCGCGGGGCAGCCACTCGAGGCGGGCGGCGACGTCGACCTCGACGCCCAGGGCGCAGGCCGGGTCGAAGGCGCTGCAGTCGTTGTCGGCGAAGGGGTCGTCCGCGTCGCGCGGGGCGTAGTAGTCGGCGACGAAGCCCAGGACGCGCCCGCCGTTGAGGGTGTCGGCCCAGGCGAGGACCGCCTGGCCGACGAGCTCGACCTGGTAGCCGACGCCGCCCAGGCGGTAGCGCGCCTTGGGCACGAGGTAGGTCGCGTTGGCGACGCCGCCGCCGCTGTGCAGGGCGTCCGAGGCGCGCCCGGCCGCCGTGTTGAAGGTGCGCGCCCGCACGGCCACCGGGAACATCAGCAGGCCCACCCGGTAGTCGGCGTGCATGGGGAACATCTCGAAGGTGGGGTCGCCGATGAGCTGCGCGTCGCCCGAGCTGTGGCCCAGCTCGACCAGCGCGTCCCAGGCGGGCGAGGTCAGGCCGAGGCGGACGGCGAAGTTCGTGATGTCGCCCTCGGTGGCGTTGTCCGCGAGGCCGGTCTTCTCGTCGAAGAGCCCGCCCGGGATGATCTTGAGGCCGCGCGTCTCGCCCCGGATGAGCGCGACCTCGCCCTCGGTGAGGACCGACGGCCCCGTCTCGGACAGCCCCACCTGCACGCGCCAGAAGGCGTCGATGATGTGCATCTCGCTGTAGGTGAAGTCCTGGCTGCGGTTGACGTAGATGGCCCCCAGGGTCAGCTCGTCGGTGTCGGCGACCAGGCGCAGGGCCGGGTCGCGCCAGATGAGGCCGGTGATCCACTGGCGGACGTCGTCGTCGCACTTGGGGGTGGGCGCGGCGCCGTCCGGGTCGGTGGCGCCGCCGCAGGTCCGCTCGCCGAGGAAGCCGTAGGGGCCGGGCGCCGGGCGGGTGTCGACGGAGGCGGGTTTGCTGCCGAAGCCGAGCGCGTCCTGCACCAGCCAGTCGCGGCCGGCGATGAAGATGAGCGGCGTCTCGCTGCGGTCGCCCCGGGTGAGGGCGTTGTAGATGGTCAGCGGGCGCGTGGCGAAGAGGACGCGGTCGAAGGTCGAGCCGCCCTCGGCGTCGCCGAAGTCGTTGCGGAAGCCGTTGCCGTCGTTGAACAGCAGGCCGAGGCCGCCCTGCGACGCCTGACGGCCCACGCGCAGGACGCCGATGGGCAGCGCGGTCTCGAGCCACAGGCGGCGCACATGGACGGGCGGGCGCTCGTCGCCGCCGAGGCCGGTGGTCGAGGGGTTGCCGGCGAAGAGCGGGACCGCGGCCTGCCGGGCGTTGTCGCCCCAAAGGACGTTGTCCAGCACGTCGATCTGAGCGTACAGGGCGACCCGCGGGAGCACGCCGGCGGCCGGGTCGCCGCCCCAGCTCAGGCTGGGCTCGAGCCGCAGGCGGCTGAAGACCCAGGAGGCCTCGGTCGCGTCGTCGCGCCCGGTGTGGGCGGCCGAGGCCAGGCTGCCGTCGGCGTCGAGGCGGGCCACGGGCGCGTCGTCGATCCACACGGCGCGGGTGCGGAAGTAGCCGCCGAAGTCGAACCGCAGGCCGCCCAGGGGGGCGGCGGGCGCGGGCGGCGGCGGGGCGACGACCGGGAGCGGGGCGGGCCGAGGCTCGTCCGCGGCTGGCGCGTCGGCGGGCGGAGCGTCGGCCGAGCCTGTGTCAGCGTGGGCAGCGCCCGCGATGGGCGCTACCAGCGAACAGACCAGCAAGAGACGGGCGAAGTGGCGCATGCGGAGCCTCGGCCGGCGGCCTCGGGGCGCTGTGGGACGGCGCAGGTGACCTGGCGTCAGTCGAGGTTGCCGGTGCAGGCGTAGAAGTCGTCGTTGCAGCCCTTGTCGTCCTGGCAGTCCTTGCACTGCTGGGCCTGCGGGTCGTCGATGCACTTGAGCAGGCACTCGCCGATGGTGCACAGGACGATGCGGCCGTAGCAGCCGGCGCAGCCGTCGGACAGCTGGACGCCCTTGCTGGTGACCATGCACTGGATGGCGCACGTGTCGGGGGTCGGGTGGTTCAGGCACGCGAGCCCGCAGTCGCCCGCCGCCTCGCGCGCCAGCTCGCGGCCGGTCTGGCCCTCGCCGACGTCCGAGTGCAGCCAGTTGAGGTCGGTCTCGTTCTGGCACTGGTCGACCACCGCCTCGGCGACGTCCTCGCCGACGTCGGCGGTCGCGTCGTCGCCAGCGGTGGTGTCGTCGCCGGTACTGGTGTCCGCCTCTTGCTTGGTGTCGGGCGACTCGCCGCCGGTCGACTCGCTCTCGCAGGCCGCCAGCGTCGAGGCGGCCAGCAACAGGCCGAGGAGCAGGCCGCCCGAGCGGCGGAGGGCAGGCAGGGAGGGAAGGCTCATCGAAGGCTCCACGAGGTGGTGAGGACGGTTCAGGGGTTCGAGGCGGGGGTCGCGGTGACCTTCGCGGGGGTCTGGTCGGCGGTCAGCCAGGCGCGCGCGGACCACTCGCCCTCGGGCGCCGCCGGCAGCGTCGCGACGTTGGCGCCCACGGCCGCGTCGAACGGGGCGTCGACGGTCGCCACGACCTCGCCCGAGGCGTCGAGCACCTCGACCGTGAGGTCGGCTCGCACCAGGGCGGTCGCGGTGTGCTGCACGTCGCGGTCGAGCAGGCGGTAGCCGGCGCTGGCCCACTCGCCGAGCCCGGGCTCGGGCGACTTCGCCATCTCCTGCGCGACGCCCGGCACGTGCATGGCCACGGTCAGCGTCGTCCCGTCGGCCTCCGCCGTCAGGGTCGCCCCCTCGGCCGCGCCGACCGCGAACGGGGTCGAGTCGAGGGTCAGCGTCTCGAGCGCGCCGCCGCCCACCGGCAGCACGTTGCAGGTCAGCCGCAGGCGGTAGGTGTCGGCGGGCCAGTCGGCCGGGACCTGCCAGTAGAAGCGCCACAGGTGGGTGCGCTCGGCGACCGTCGCGCCGGCCAGCTGCGGCGGGTCCGGGTCGTAGGCGCTGACCATCTCGTAGCGGCTGTTGTCGTAGGCGCGCCCCGTCCATCCGTGCAGGGCCGGCACGTCGACGAAGTCGTCGCCCTCCTTGCGCTGCACCTTGACGGTCGGCGAGCCCAGCGCCGGGTCGCCGCAGTTCGCGGCCAGCTGCACCGTCTGGGTGCGGGCCACCGCCGCCGGCGGCTGCACGGTGACCACGCCCGGCGCCAGCGAGTGCTCGCGCGCCCGCGGCACGAACGGCGGCACGGACGCGAGCGACGGCGACTCCTCGAACAGCGCCGGCCCGTTCATCCCGGCCATCATCGCGTCCATCATCGCCAGGCCCTCGTCGGCGAAGAACACGGCGCCGCCCGGGCCCCACAGGCTCATGGTCGACTCGTAGCCGCCCAGGTACCAGTCGTCCGGCGCCGTCAGATACAGCAGGTGGTCCTGGCTGTAGCCCAGCACCATCAGCTGCGCCGGCGCGCCGTTCCAGGTCTTCTTCGCCGCCGCCTCGCGCGCGTACTTCACGATGGACCAGGCCGGCTCGCCCGGCATGGTGATCATCCACACGTCCCCCAGCCGCGCCGTCGTCAGGTACACCTGATGCACCGCGTTGTGGGGCACCGGCTCCTCGAGCACGTCGATGAGCCAGCCCAGGTCGACGCACAGCTTCGGCTTGCCCTCGCTGCTGCCGCCCTTGGCCACGCCGACGCCGACGCACTGCCAGCCGCCGAAGGTGAAGGGCACGTCGAACTCGTCCATGAACTCGTCCGCCCAGGGGCGGCCCTCGTAGATGCGCTCGTGGACCAGCTCGATGCGCTGGCTGCGGATGGCCAGCTCGGCGTCGCTCTTCCAGGTCAGGGTGTCGTACAGCGCCAGGATCTTGGGCGCCGCCGCCTCCCCCAGCCGCTCGAGCTGCGCGAGCCGCGGGTGCCCCAGCGAGTCTCCCGCCGGCGACGCGTCGCCGCCCGCCGACTGCGCGAACATGCCGAAGACGGGCTTGCCCTCGCGCGCGAAGAACGCCTCCTCGAACTTGTGCTCGACGTACCCGGGCGCGTCCTCGGTGAACAGATCGTTGCCGTCGCCGAACACCGTCCCGTGCAGCGGGAAGTGCATGACGACGGCCATCGGCGCGCCGTCCGCCTTGCGCCGGAAGGCCAGCATCGACAGGCGCGGGTCCTTGCCGTAGGTCGGGTTGTTCTCGCCGCGGCGGTCGCGATAGACCTCGTCGGCCGGGTCCCAGTCGTCCTGGAAGCCGTGCGCCCACTCGGCCGGCTCGCGGGCCTCCCAGGCCTCGGCGATGGCCTCGGCGAAGACCGCGGCGATGCTCTCGGCGACCTCGGTGTCGAACGAGTCGATGCCGGCGTTGCCCAGGTGCTCGGGCAGCGGCCAGTAGCGCGCCGTCGCGTGGTGGCTGTGCCCGGCGACGGTGATGACCCGCCCGGCGAAGTCCAGCCCGTGGTCCTTCTTCAGGTGCCGCGCGATGGCGTCGGTCAGGTACGACTCCGAGCACATCAGCGGGCTCTTGACGAAGGCCATGCGCTCGGTGCCGACCTCCATGGCGATGGCCTTGACCGACTGCTTGCCGTAAAAGCCCGCTGCCCCCTTGAGCTTGTCGGACCAGTGCGTGCGCCGGCCGTTCAGGCGCCCGCCGTAGCCGGCCATCGACACGCCCACGGGCCCGTCGATCATCCGCACGGCGACGCCGGCCATCAGCGGCCCGGCGCCCGCCGGCTTCTCCTCGTCCAGGCGCACCTTGCCGCGCCCCCAGGTCTCGGGATCCGGCACGAACGGCACGTCCCCGCCGACCGCGGTGTCGCCCGCCGCGTCGGCCTGCCCGTCGTCCTCGTCCGCGTCGCTCGCGTCGCCCTGCGCGACGTCCTCGGCCACGTCGACGTCACCCTTGGCGCCGTCCGCCTCGCCGCTCGCCGCCTCGCCGCAGCCCGCCGCCAACAGCGCCAGCGCCAGCCAGCCCCAGCCCACCGTCCGCCCGAACCCCGCTCGCCTCACTTCGCGCTCCCTCGCCGGCCTGCCGCCGACCCACGGACGGGCGAACCCCCGCTGTGCCGCCCAACGCGTCTGCCGCACCCGCGGCCGCGAAGCGCCCCACCCGCCCCGGCGCGGAGTATCACGGCCCGCGCCGCGCGGGGTCAAGGACACACGTGAGCCAACACGCCCGAGATCAGAGCTCGGCGCGGCACGCCCGATACAGGTCCGACCAGCCGTCGCGCTCCTTGACGACGGTCTCCAGGTACTCGCGCCAGACGACCGCGTCCTGCACCGGGTCCTTGACGACCGCCCCGACCAGCCCCGAGGCCACGTCCTCGGCCCGCAGCACGCCGTCGCCGAAGTGCGCCGCCAGGGCCAAGCCGCTGCCGACCACGCTGATGGCCTCGGCCGGCGACAGGGTCCCCGACGGGCTCTTGAGCCGCGTCCGCCCGTCGCCCGTCTGCCCGTCGCGCAGCTCGCGGAAGACGGTGACGATGCGCCGGATCTCGTCGAGCGGCGCCGCCTCGGCCGGCAGCGCCAGCGCCCGCCCCAGGGCCTCGACGCGGGTCGCGACGATGCGGACCTCCTCCTCCTCGGTGGCCGGCACCGGCAGCACGACCGTGTTGAAGCGCCGCTTGAGCGCGCTCGACAGCTCGTTGACCCCGCGGTCGCGGCTGTTGGCCGTGGCGATGAGGTTGAAGCCCCGCGTCGCCTGCACCTCCTCGCCCAGCTCGGGGATGGGCAGGGTCTTCTCGCTCAGGACCGTGATGAGGGTGTCCTGCACGTCGGCCGGGATGCGCGTCAGCTCCTCGACCCGCGCCAGCTTGCCGTCGGCCATCGCGCGCATCACCGGGCTGGGCACCAGCGCCTGCCGCGTCGGCCCCTGCGCCAGCAGCAGCGCATAGTTCCACCCGTAGCGCATCGCCTCCTCGGCCGTCCCGGCCGTCCCCTGCACCAGCAGGGTCGAGTCGCCGCTGATCGCCGCCGCCAGATGCTCCGAGACCCAGGTCTTGGCCGTCCCCGGCACGCCCAGCAGCAGCAGCGCCCGGTCGGTCGCCAGCGTCGCCACCGCGACCTCGATGACCCGCCGGCCGCCGATGTACTTGGGCCGCACCTCGAAGCCGTCGTCCAGCCGCCCGCCCATGAGGTAGGTCACCACCGCCCAGGGCGACAGCCTCCACCGCGGCGGCCTCGGCCGCGTGTCCCGCCGAGCCAGCGCCTCCAGCTCCTCGGCGAACTCCTCCTCGGCGTGTCGGCGGATGACCGCCGTGGGGTCCTGGCTCACTGCATCGCTCCCGGTCGACTCGGCCGCCGCGGACCGTAGCGAGCCCCCGCGGGGCTGTCGAGCCCGACCTGAGGCCGCCTCACCACGAGCCGCTGGCCCCGCCCCCGCCGAAGCGCCCCCCGCCGCCCGAGTAGCCGCCGCTCGAGCGGGACGAGCTCGAGCCGCCGGAGCTGGACCCGCTCGAAGACCACGTGCTGCCTGAGCCGGACGACGAGCCGCCCTCGCCGAACATCGCGAGCGACAGCACCGCCCACACGGCGCCGAGTCCGTAGAGCTTGCTGCCTTCGGACCACAGGTCGGCGGCCTCCATGGGCACCTCGTCCCAGCTCCACACGGCGAAGCCCACGAACAGGGCCAGCACCGGGACGAAGGCGAGCACCGCGTAGAGCTTGCTGGCCCGCCAGCCCACCACGACCAGCACGCCCACGGTGGCGCTGACCGCCCACACCGCAGCGTAGAACAGTGGAAACCCGGCCTGCCCCATGAACACCAGCGCCATCAGCGCGGCCCCGCCGACCCACAGCCCCGCCGTCCAGGGCCGCAGCGCGACCCACCGCGCCGCCCGCTCCCGCTCGGCCGCCTTGCGCCGCTTGCCGTAGAGCCGCCCGACCGGCGGCACCCGGCGGTAGTACCAGCCCCCGACGCCGGCCGCCAGCAACGCCACCAGCACCAGATCCAGCCCGCCCGACCCCAGCGGCCGCGGCGGCGCGACGACCGCCTCGCCGGGCCGCAGGTGCGCGGTGCGCTCGACGACCCCGTCCACGATCCGCGTGACCGCCGCCCCGTAGTCGCTGGCCTTCAGCGCCGGCACCGCCAGGTTCAGCAGCCGCTTGGCCTGGTGGTCCGGCAGCGCCTCCTCGAGCCCCTGCCCCATCTCCAGCCGGCTGCGTCGGTCCTTGGTCGCCAGCACCAGCAGCACGCCCCGGTCCTCGCCCGCCCGGCCGCCGCCCCACCGCTCGGCCACCGCCATCGAGAGGTCCTCGATCGGCTGCCCCCCAGTCGTAGGCAGGACCAGCACCGCCATCTGCACGCCCGTCCGCTCCCAATGCTCCCGCAGCCGGCCCCGCAGCGTCGCCTCCACCTCGGGCTCCAGCACCCCGGCCAGGTCCGTCACCGGTCCCTCGATGCGCGGCACCTCGGCCCGGGCCGAACCGACGAGGCCGGCCATGACCATCAGCGCGGCCCCAAGCGCCGCACCGCACCCCATCCCCCCACCCGCTCGCGGCATCCCGCCCTCCTCGCAAACGGTCACCACTGTCGCCTGGCCCGCCCCATCCGTCGAGCCGAGCCGCTCCGCCGAACCACCGGTCTGGCGGCCGGGCTCCCACCGTGTCACTGTCCCGGACCCAGCCGAACGCGCTCACCGCGCGTGGGCGTGGAACGATGTGGTCGTTGCGCCAGGGCCGGCGGGTCCGTCAGAGTAACGATCATCGCGTGCGTCGCGAGGAGCGGCCGAAGGTCGGCAACGATCGTGTCGTTACGTACGGCCTGCATCGGATGAGCTCGAAACGAAGCGCTCGTTCGCTTGCGGGTCGCGGCAGGTGCGTGCAACGACGTGGTCGTTCCTCGCTGGGTTGACAGGGGGGCGCGGCACGGCGGTACCGTGGCTGCACCGCCTGGAGGACCCGATGCCCAACGCACCCGCGCTCGACGAGGATCGCATACCCGCCGCAGAGATCCTGGAAGCGCGGCGCGAGCGGCTGCTGGCGCTACCGGCCGAGTCGTTGCGGCGGCCCCGGATCTCGCCGCAGCGGGCGATGGAGCTGACGGCCATCCTGTCGAAGCACCTGGCGCCGCTGCTGGGCCGGCTCGAGGCCGAGCTGAGCGAGGCGCGGGCGGCCGAGCGGCGGGCGCAGGCCGAGGGGCTGGAGGACGCGGCCATGGCGTTCTACATGGCGGCCCTCCGCGCGCGGCGGCCCGAGACCTCGGAGAGCGAGGCGGAGCGCAAGCGGCTGGCCGCGCGGGTCCGCGACCGTGACGCGAGCCTGCTGAGGTGGGCGCAGGCCTTCTTCGCCGGGCAGCCCGCGCGCGAGGCCCTGCTGGCCCACATCCGGCCCGGCTCCGGGCACAGGGACGACGCCGAGGATGTGCTGCGGCTCGTGGCGCTCTTTCGCGAAGCCGGCCCGTGGCCACCCGGAATCGCCGAGCTGACGCCTGAGGCGCTGGCCGAAGCCGCCAGGGACGCCACCCGGCTCCTCGGCCTCGCCGTCGCCTCGCGCGAGTCCGCGCCCAAGGCCCTGGACCTGGCCCGCCGCGCCTACACCGCCTGGCTGTCCGACTACGAGGCGCTGCGAAAGCTGGCCGTGTACCTGAGCCCCGACGACGCCGACACCCGCAAGCGATTCCCCGGCGTCACCGGCCGCCGCGGCTCGGGGTCGCGCCGCACCCGCAAGCCTTCGAGGCAACCGGCCACGGAGGCGGCCGAGTAGCGCGGCTCAGCGCCCGGCGATCTCGAGGCGGTCGATGCGCAGGCGGCCGATGCGGACGTCGCCCAGGGCGGCGCGGCCGATGGCGAGGGCGCCGATGCTGACGGCGCCCAGGGCGAAGGCGCCGATGGCGGTGGCCCCGATGGCCAGGGCGCCGAGTGAGCGGGCGCCCTCGGGTGGCCGAGCGGCGCGGCGTGGATGGCCGGTCTCTCGGCGATGGGAACGCAAGGCTCGCGCGCCGGCCAGGCCGGCGAGGAGCGGCCCGGCCAGCCAGAGCGAGGACCCGGTCTTGGTGGTCATCGGCCTCCCCCGTGTCGTCGTGTCATGGAGACCGTCGACACGGGGGCGAAGCTGGCGAGGGGGCGAGGCCTGGCGCGGCTCAGAGCACCATCATGAAGGCGACGACGTCGGCCTTCTCCTGCTCGGTGAGCTTGGTGCCGAGGACCAGGTTGAAGAACTCGACCGTGTCGGCCAGGGTCAGTAGGCGCCCGTCGTGCAGGTAGGGCGGGCTCTCTTTGATGCCGCGCAGGGGGAAGGTCTTGATGGGGCCTTCGCGGTTGGCGATGCGGCCGTTGACGTTCATCGGCTCGTGGAAGCGGGCGACGTTGAGGTCGTGCATGGTGTTGTCGGTGTAGTGGGGCGCCGGGTGGCACGTGCCGCACTGGGCCTTGCCGAAGAAGAGGGCCTCGCCGCGCAGCTCCTCGGCGGTGGCCAGGGCCGGGTCGAGGCGGCCGAAGACGTTCAGCTTGGGCGCGGGCGGGAAGTCGAGGATGGCCTGGAACTCGCTCATGTGGTGGACCTGCGAGCCGCGCTCGAGGGTGTTCGAGCCCTTCTTGGCGGCCTGGACGATGTCGCCGTCGAAGTAGGCGGCGCGCTGCTCGAACTCGGTGAAGTCCTCGACGGTCTTGAGGGCGCGCTGCGAGCCGAACAGGCGCTGGACGTTCACGCCGCGCAGGGTCGGGGTGTCGATGCGGCGGCGGTGGGTCTGGGGGCGGATGTCGCCGACCAGGTGGGTCGCGGCGTTGGTGTGGCCGTTGGCGTGGCAGTCGAAGCAGGTGACGCCGGCGTGGGCCTCGGCCGAGCGGCGGTCGAAGGTGGCGTTGAACTGCTGCTGCGGGAAGGGGGTGACCAGCAGGCGCAGGCCCTCGAGCTGCTTGGGGTTCAGGATGCCGAGGAACAGCGCGTGGTGGTTCTCGAGGGTGACCAGCTGGCCCTGCGAGACGTCGCCGAGGTCGGGGCGGGTCGTCAGGAAGATGGCCGGCGGGAACTCGGGCAGGAAGTGGTCGGGGACGTCGAAGTCGACGTCGAAGCGGTTGAGGTCGCGCTTGCTCTGCCGCTGCACGAGGTCGATGTGGAACTGCGGGAAGACCATGCCGCCCTCGGCGTGCTTGGGGTGCGGCAGGGGCAGGAAGCCCTTGGGGAACAGGCCCCGGCGGCGGATCTCCGCCGGCGTCAGCTCGGCCAGCTGCTGCCAGGTCATCCCCTGGGGCAGCTTGACCCGGACGCCGGTCTGCACCGCCTTGCCGCGGGTCATCTTGTAGGGCGAGGGCCGGTTGGCCAGATCATAGCGCTCGGCGAGCAGCGCCTTGGCCTTCTGCATGACTGCGGGCTTCTCGGCCGACAGGCGCCGCATCACCTCGGGGAACGGCACGGTCTCGACCACCGGCGAGTAGCTCGACGGCGGCTCGGACGCGATCGGTCGCCCGCCCTGGGCGAGCAGCGTCCCTCCGAACCCCAAGACGACCAGGCCCACCACGGCCGCGACGACGCGTACGCTTCGTTCCATGACACCCCTCCTCAGGTTGATTGTGGCGCGGTGCAGGCATCGTAGGCCCCGGCCCAACGCCCCCGAAGGGAGAGGTCCCTAGCGGTGGACGCGGGCCTTCGCCGTGCGCCTTTTGGCACGCTGCGGCACACCGGCCGCCCGGGGGCACCGCCGAGCGCGGGCCTGGAGTCAGGAATTTCGGGCGCTTGCGCTTCCTTCGGTTGCGCCCGGGGAGGGGCCGTGTACCTTCCCCCCGTTCGCCCCTCGCGGCGACGCGACGTCCTCGACGCCCCCGAGCCGGCCATGACCGCCCTTCCGCGCCCCGAAACGCCCGCCCCCATCGCCTGGCCAGGCCCCCTGCCGCGGCACCTCGCCGTCATCATGGACGGCAACGGCCGCTGGGCGACCGCGCGCGGGCTGCCGCGCATCGAGGGCCACCGCCAGGGCGCCGAGGTGGTCCGCAGCACCGTGCGCCTCGCGCGCCGCCTGGGCATCCAGGCGCTGACCCTGTACGCGTTCTCCGAGCAGAACTGGCAGCGCCCCGAGGGCGAGGTCGCGGCGCTGATGCGCCTGCTCTACGACTTCACCCAGTCCGAGCGCCCCGAGCTGCTCGCCCGCGGCATCCGCTTCCGCTGCGTCGGCGACCTCGAGCGCCTGCCCCTGCCCGTCCAGGCCGCCATCGCCGGCCTGTCCGACGCCACCGCGCACCTGACCGACATGCAGCTGTCCATCGCCGTCTCGTACGGCGGCCGCGAGGAGATCGTCCACGCCGCGCGCGTGCTGGCCGAGCAGGCCGCCGCCGGGCACCTCGACCCGGCCGACATCGACGCCGCCCGCCTCGAGGACGCCCTGTGGACCCGCGGCCTGCCCGGCGACGTCGACCTCGTCGTGCGGACCAGCGGCGAGCGGCGCGTGTCGAACTTCCTCCTGTGGCAGATCGCCTACGCCGAGCTGCACTTCACCGACGTGCTCTGGCCCGACTTCTCGGAAGAGCACCTCTTCGAGGCCCTGCGCGACTTCGGCCGCCGCGAGCGCCGCTTCGGCGGCGTCGACCCGGCCGACGGTTGTCCGTCCGACAGCTGATCAGCGCCCGGGTCAGCCGGCCGCCGCGCGGAGGTCGGCCCTGATGGACTCGAGCAGCGCGATGTCGTTGCCGAGGTCGGCGTGGTCGTCCTCGGAGGTGGCGGGGTCGTCCTGGCGGGCGCGCCAGACTTCCTGCTGGGTCTCGAGGGCGATGAGGATGAAGTGGACGGCCTTTTGCGAAAGCTCGACGCGCATGGGCGGACTCTGGGAATAAAGCCAATGATTCCGGTGGGTCGACAGGGGGCGGAGGGTAGGATAGCCGATGTCGCGTGATGCGACGCATGACGATTATCGGCTTTGTTTTCGGCATGTTGGTGATGGCCTGGGGCGGCGTGGCGGCCGCGGCGCCGCCGGACGGGCGGACCCGTGAGCTGCCGGCGGCGGTCGGGCCCACGACCCGGGCGGCGCTCGAGGCGCTGGAGGCCAGCGAGGGGCCGGTGCGGGCGCGCTACGATCGGCGGCGAGGCACGGCGCGATCGCTACGCGGCAAGCTGGGGCGGCTGGGGCCGAGCGGGGCGGCGCGGGACGAGGCGGCGTTCAAGGGCTGGGTGGCCGCACACGAGGCGCTGCTGGGCCTGGACGACGGCGCGATGCGTGACGGGGCGGTGCGGCTGACGGCGCTGGTCACCGATCGGCACGGGCACGCGCACGCCAGCTTCGCGCGGGTGCACCGCGGGCTGCCGGTGTGGGGCAGCGACTTCACGGTGCACGCGGACCCGCGCGGGGTGGTGACCGCCGTGACCGGCCGCTTCGAAGGGCGGCTGGGGCTGGAGGTGGCTGCGCGGGTGGCCGGGCCCGACGCGCGAGAGCGGGCGCGGCGCCACCCGTGGAGCCGGGCGGCCGAGACGCGCGCCGAGGCGGCCGAGCTGGGGGTGCTGTCGACCGAGGGCGGGCCGCGCCTGGCGTGGCGGGTCGAGGTGGACGGGGCGCCCGACGAGGCCTGGGCGGTCTGGGTGGACGCCGACACGGGCGAGATCCTGGACAGCGAGCCGCTGGTCATGGACGCGGTGACGCCGGCCTTCGCCGACGGGGTCACCGGGGCCGGCAAGAAGGTGCCGCTGGAGGCCGCGTGGTCGGAGGCCCACGGCGGCTTCATCCTGTCGTCGTGGCCGCTGGCGCTGGGCGGTCGGCGGCACGACACGCTGGACGCGGGCGGGCACGACAAGTTCGACCCGGTGGCCTCGTTCGCGGTGCCGTTCGTCAGCCCGGACGGCGTGTTCGACGACACGGCCGCGGTCGACGCCCACCGGCACGTGCGGCAGGTGCTGGATTGGCTGCACGACACGCACGGCTGGCGCAGCTGGGACGGCCAGGGCGCCGCGATGACCGCGCTGGTCCACTTCGGCGAGCAGCTCTCGAACGCCTTCTGGCACGGCAAGCTGAAGGCGATGATGTTCGGCGACGGCGACGGACAGGTGATGACCAGCCTCGCCGGATGCCTGGACATCGCCGCCCACGAGCTGACCCACGCCGTCATCCAGGCGACCGTGAACCTGGCCTACAAGGGCCAGGCGGGCGCGCTGAACGAGCACGTCGCCGACGCCTTCAGCACCTTCCTGGACCCGCCGACCGGGGCCGCCGACGACTGGTTCCTGGGCGAGGACTGCATGGGCCCGCGGGCGGGGCGCAAGTTCCTGCGCCACATGAAGCGTCCCTGGCTGGGCGGGCAGCCGGCGCACCTGTTCGAGTACGTCGAGCTGCCCGAGACCAAGGAGGGCGACTACGGCGGCGTTCACGTCAACAGCGGCATCCCCAACCGGGCGCTGGCGCTGATGGTCGACGAGCTGGGCGCGCCGAACGTGGCGCGGCTGTACTTCCAGATGCTGTCGGGGCGCTACCTGCCGTCCACCGCGGACTTCGGCGACTTCCGAGACGGGCTGCTGGCGGCCTGCGACGCCGTCTGGGGGGGCGATGCGTGGGCCTGCAACCGCGTCCTCGCCTCGATCGAGCGGGTCGGCCTGTACGCCGCGGGCGAGACGCCGCCCTGCCCCGCCGGCTCCGTGAAGGACACGCTGCGCGGGTGCTACTGCGGCAAGGGGACGCTGTTCGACGAGGCCGCGTGGGCGTGCACCGACGACCCGGGCGAGGCTTGTGGCGGCGTGCCGGCGATGGGCGAGTGCCGGGCGGGGAGCGTGGTCGCCTGCGAGGGCGGGCAGGTCGTCGAGACCGAGTGCGACGCGGCCGCGGAGGCCTGCCGCTACGCGACCGACGTGCAGGCCCACGTGTGCGAGCCGGTCACGGCGGCGTGCGCGGAGGCGCCGCAGGGGCGCTGCGACGGCGAGACGCTGGGGCGCTGCGAGGGCGGCCAGTGGGTGAGCGTCGACTGCGCGGCCGAGGGGCGGACCTGCGAGGAGAGCGCCGCGGGCGCGGCCTGCGTGGCGCCGGTCGGCTGCGTGCGCGACTGCCGTGACCGGGTCTGCGGCGACGATGGCTGCGGCGGGACCTGCGGGCAGTGCCCGGCGGGCGACACCTGCGGGCCGGCGGCCCAGTGCGTGGACGCGGGCGGGGGCGAGGGAGGCGACGACGACGGGTGCGCGGGCGGCGCCGCGAGCGGGGCGTGGGCGGCGGTGATGGCGCTGGGCTGGGCCCTGTCGCGGCGGCGACGACGACGGCTCAGCGACCCGGCGAGTAGCCGGCCATGAGCGCGTTCCAGAAGATGTCGGCCAGCCGCTCGTAGCCGGCGCGGGTGAAGTGGACGTAGTCGCCCGCGCCCAGGCGCGGCTCGGAGCCGACCCACTGCACCATCGACAGGTCGCCGCCCATCGCCGCGACCCAGTCCCAGTACCCGCAGCCGTAGCGCTGGGCCACGCGCCGCTGCACCTCGATGACCTGCGCCTGCCGCGGCCGCCGGTGGTAGGTGGTCACGACCTCGCCGTCGAGGCCCGGCGTCTCGACCTTCACCGGGCGGTCCGACGGGCCGATGTAAAGGCAGCTGGCCTGCGGCACCAGCGAGCGCACGCGGTTGATGACGTGGTCGAGGCGCTTTTCGTAGGCGTCGAGGGGGTCGTCGTCGTCGCCGATGGCGTTGGTGCCGTAGGCGAGCACGACCAGATCCGGCTTGCGGCGGGTCAGGTGGTCGGCGAAGACGCGCGGGTCCCACTCGAGCTGGCTCGAGGCGCGGGCGCCGTTGATGCCCAGCTGGTCCATCAGGACGCCGGGGCGGTCGCGCTCGAGGGAGGCCCCGAAGAGCAGGACCTGGCCGTTGCCGCGCGGGCGCAGCTCGATGGTGTGGCGGCCGTCGGGGACCTCGAAGTGGGCGTAGCCGGGGCCGGGCTCGGCGCTGCGGGTGGAGATGCGCTTGGGCTTGGCGCCGTCGATGCTGACCAGGAGATCGCCGCCCTTGGGCTGCTTCCAGAAGTACAGCTCGATGTCGGTGACGTTGCGGCCGAACTCGCTGACGCGGGCCGTCTCGATCTTGCAGAAGTCGCGCTTGTCGTCCGAGGCGAACGAGCAGCCGGCGATGCCGTACAGGCCGTCGTCGCGCGAGTGGCGGGAGCTGACCCAGTAGGGGCTCCAGCCGCGGGAGTAGTCGATGTTGACGTCGCGGTGGTTGTAGTCGCGCCAGGGCTTGGCGCTGACGACGAAGCCGGGGCCCGAGTCGCCGAAGCGCGCCTGCAGCCGGTGGCGGATGAGGCGCGTGAAGCCGTCGCCCGCGACGTGGCTGGCGCCCCAGACCAGGATGCGGGTGGTGCGCTGGCCGCGCTCGGTCTCGCGGAGGCTCTCGTAGAAGCGGTGCAGCGCGCGGCCGCTGGCGTCCTCGATGGGGGTCGCCACGCCGAGGGTGTCCGCCGGGACGGGCACGTCGGGGGGCAGCAGGCCCTGCTCGGGCTGCCGCTCGGGCTCGGCGAGCGCCGACGGGGTCGTCGACTGGCGGACGGTGGTGGTCGGCTCGCGGGCGGCGGCGGGCAAGGTGACGAGCAGGGCCCCGATGAGGGCCCCGACGAGGGCCGGCTGGCGCGGTCGTCCTGATCCTGAGGGGCGCATCTCGAACATCTCCGCGATGATGGGGGGCCGGGCGGGCCGGGTCAACAAAGGCGAGCCCCACATGACGGGCCATAACGGCTCGCCGGACGCCCTTCATCCCGCGCATCCGGCGGAGGTCCGGGGCTTGCCGGAGCCGTTTGGTGCGCGGCGCAGGAGGCGGCGTGGGTGCGATCGGCGGTGACGCCCGCTAAAGAGCGCGGGCGCGCAGGTTCCGGCCGGCCTCGAGCGCGCCCCTGGCGAGGGCCTCGAGCCGGTCGGCCCCTGTATCTTCGCCGCGATGGGACCACTCGGCCACGATGCGGTCGCGTCGCCACGACAGCGGCGGCGACAGCGCCTCGGCGGCCTCGAGGGCGTCGCTCGGCGGCAGCCCCGGCTCGACCTCGACCCGCGCGAAGGCCGGGCCAGGCCCCTCGGGCGCCGCGAAGACCAGCCGCACCAGCTGCCCGTCGACGGCGCCGCGCAAGGTCACCGCCTCGGCCTGCCGCGAGGCCCCGTCCAGCCCCAGCCGCCGCGCCACCTCGGCGCAGGCGTCGGCCACCGCCTGCCGGCGCGCCCGCTCGGACCGCGCGCGGCGCGCCTCGATGGCCCGCCCCACCACGACCAGCAGCACCAGGACGACGACGATGGCGACCCAGTGCAAGACGCTAACCTTCTCCGCGCCGGACCGAGTCGAGGATGCGCAGGTAGCTGGCGTAGCGCTCGCGGTCCACCTCGCCGCGCTCGGCCGCCAGGACCACGGCGCACCCGGGCTCGCGCTCGTGCAGGCAGTTCCGGAAGCGACACTGGATGCGGTAGGGGCGGAGATCGCGGAAGCCGTAGCCGATGTCCGCCAGATCCGTCCCGGCCAGGCTGAAGGCGCGCACGCCGGGCGTGTCGGCGATGAGGCCCCCCTCGGGCCACGGCGGGCCGACCGGGTGGCAGGTCGACACCGAGGTCGTGTGGCGCCCGCGGCCCGTGGCCTCGTTGACCTCGCCGGTCACCAGGGCCGCGCCCGGCACCAGCGCGTTGAGCAGCGTCGACTTGCCGACGCCAGAGTGGCCGACGAACACGCTGAAGCCGTCCTCGAGCGCCTCGCGCAGCGGCCCGAGCCCGGCGCCGGTCTGGGCAGACACCTCCCACACCGGGCAGCCCAGCTGGCGATAGGGCTCCAACACCTCGAGGGCGCGCGCCGCCTCGGGCAGATCCATCTTGTTGAGGATGATGGAGGCCTCGATGTCCTCGGCGTCGGCCGCGACCAGGAAGCGGTCGACCAGGCCCGGGCGCGGCTCGGGGACGGCGGCCAGCACCACGAACAGGCGGTCGACGTGCGCCGCCATGACCTGCCGCAGGTGCTCGTTGCCGGCCTGCGGGCGCCACAGCGTCTGGCGGCGCTCCTCGACCTCGACCACCTCGGCGCCGCCGCGGCCCTCGAGGACCCGCACCCGGTCGCCGACCGCCAGGATGAAGCGCTCGCGCGGCGGGCGGCAGCGCACGCGCCGGCCACGCTCGCCGTGCAGCAGCACCGTGGCGCGGATGCCGTGGACCTCGACCACGGTCCCGCGGCGAGGCTCCGCGGCCGGGCGCGTCACTTGAGCTGCTGGAAGCTGTAGGTCGCGTCGCCCGCCAGCGTCCGCGGCTCGGGCGAGTCGGCGGTGCGCAGCTTCAGCAGGTAGCGCGCGCGGTACAGGAAGGTCCACGGCCGCATGAGCCGCTCGACGATGGCGCGCTCGAGCTTGCTCAGCGAGCGGAGATCGTCCAGCCGCCCCTCGAGGGCGTCGGCCTTGACGATGCCGGTCAGCGCGTCGCCCGAGGCCAGCTGGACCTTCAGCGGGATCTGGTAGCCGCTCTCGGCGTCGGCCTGGAAGCCGTCGGCGCGCACGTCCAGGTCGGGCTCGTAGACCTCGACCCGCTCGTCGGTCGCGTAGACCAGCCAGCCCTGCACCTTGCCTCCCAGCGACTCGGCCCGCTCGAAGGCGCTGACCAGCAGCGACCCCTCGGCGCCGATGCCGTTGACGTTGATCCAGCGCTTGGCCATCAGGTACGGCGCGACGTTGCCGGCGCGGTGCTCGACGAAGCCGAGCCCCTCGAGCTCGATCTCCTCGGGGTCCTGTCCCTCGCGCGGGATGCGCAGGGTCCCGGTGACCTTGGCCCGGGGCGCGATCAAGGTGGTGACGTAGTAGCGGCCCTGTCCGAAGTCCGCCCGGCCTCCTTCGGGGCGCAGCGCCGGCAGCGCGGACTCGAGCTCGAGGTCGACCTCTAGCTTGGCGTGCCGGAACTTCAGCTCGGCCTCGCCGACCCGGGCGCTGATCGTGGAGTCGCCGAGGACCGCCTCGAGCTGGCCGGCGGCGGTCGACCACTGCCCGCGGGGCTTGCGCACCGACGCGCCGAGGCTGGGGCGGTCGGGCAGGTCGAAGCTGACGCGCAGGTCGGCGCGCCCGTTGGCGCCGGCCAGGTTGCTGACCAGCAGCCGGACGTAGCCGCGGCCGCCGCCCTCGAGCTCGAGGCGGAAGGTCAGCTGCTCGGAGAACGCGCTGCCCTCGGCCCGCGCCGGCGTCGCCGAGACCATCGCAAGGTCCCGGTCGGCGAGCTCGTCCGCGGTGCGGCCATCCGGCAGGACGTGGCGGCCGCTCCCACACGCGGCCAGCGCGACGGCCACGGCGAACGACGCCAACATCATGATGGAGGGGCGGAAGGATGACGGACCTTTCATGGGCGCCATCCTGCCTCCGAGGCCGGCGATTGCCAAGCGGCGGCCGGCTTCGGCCGCGCCGAGGGCGCGCGGCCTGGGGTCACGCCCCACCCTGGGCGCGCAGGGCGTCGCGCAGGGCGTCCAGATCGGGCAGCCCATCGGCGTCGAGGCGGCTGACCAGGGCCCGGTTGAGCCGGTGCACGAGGCCGGGTCCCTCGAAGATGAGGGCGGTGTAGAGCTGCACGGCGGCGGCGCCCGCGGCGAGGGCGTCGGTCACGGCGTCGACGTCGCCGATGCCGCCGACGGCGATGACCGGCAGGGCGGTCTGGCGGGCGACGGCGCGGACCACCTCGAGGGCGCGGGCGCGCAGCGGGCGGCCGGACAGGCCTCCGGGGCCGACGTCGGGGGCGCCGGGCGGCAGCCCCGAGCGGTCGATGGTCGTGTTGGTGGCGATGAAGCCGGCGGCGCCCGCGTCCTCGGCCACGCGCACGGCCTCGGCGAGGGCGGTGTCGGTCAGGTCGGGGGCCAGCTTGACGAAGACAGGGCGGCCCTGGGCGCGCGCGCGGACGGCGGCGACGATGTCGGCCAGGAAGGCGGCGTCCTGAAGCTGGCGCAGGCCGGGGGTGTTGGGCGAGCTGACGTTGATGACCAGGTAGTCGGCGACGGCGGCGACGCGGTCGGTGCTGGTCGCGTAGTCGTCGACCGCCTGCTCGAGCGGGGTCACCTTGGACTTGCCCAGGTTGACGCCCAGCGGCACGGCCGGCGCGTGCCCGGAGGCGCGCAGGGCGGTGAGGCGCTCGGCCAACGCTTGCGATCCGGCGTTGTTGAAGCCCATGCGGTTGACCAGGGCGCCCGCCTCGGGGAAGCGGAACAGGCGCGGTGGCGGGTTGCCCGGCTGCGGGTGGGCGGTGACGGTGCCCAGCTCGACGAAGCCGAAGCCCAGGCTCGGCCAGAAGCGGGCCAGCCGGCCGTCCTTGTCGAGGCCGGCGGCGAGGCCGATGGGGCCGGCGAGGCGCAGGCCGGCGACGGTGGTCACCAGGCGCGGGTCGGGGGGGCCGGCGACGGCGCCGAACCAGGCGCGGGCGAGGGGGCCGCCGGCGCCGATCGCGCCGAAGACGGCCTCGTGCGCGCGCTCGGCGGGCAGGCGGAACAGCAGCGGACGGAGGAGTCGGTACATGGGCGCGGTATGTAATCGATGTGGCCGGCGTGGTCATCCGGGATGTCGGGCCGTCGCGCCCGATGCGGGGCGCGGGTCGGTGGCGGACGGGGTTGCAGCGAACCCCGCGGAACGGTAGAGCGATGCCTTCGCGGCGCCCCCCGACGGGGTGGCGGCGGAGTCGCGTCGGGTCGTTGGGGCCCCGGTCGGTGAGGTCGTGATGCAGGTGTGGAAGCGTCGGTCGGTGGTGCTCGCGGTGTGCGGCGCCCTCGCGGGTTCGATCTCGGCGTGCGGCGACGGCGCCGCCGATCCGAAGGACACGTCCCAGGAGATCGACGCCAGCGACCCCGACACGAAGGGCGACACGGGGGGAGACGCGGGCGGCGACACGCAGGACGACGCCGACCCGGACACGGTGACGCCCGACGTCGAGGGCGACGGCGACGCGCAGGGCGACGGGGACGGCGACGCGCAGGGCGACGGGGACGGCGACGCGCAGGGCGACGGGGACGGCGACGCGACGCAGCTGCCCGACGACGGGCCCGAGGTCACGCCCGACGTGCCCGACGTGCCGGACGTGCCGGACGAGGGCCCCGAGGTGACGCCGGACGTGCCCGACGTGCCGGACGTCGTCACGGGCACACCACCCGCGGCCGGCGATCTGGTCTTCACCGAGCTGATGATCAACCCGGCCGTGGTGTCGGACCTCGTCGGCGAGTGGGTCGAGCTGCACAACACGACCGCCGAGGCGCTCGATCTGTCGGGCTGCGTCCTGCACGACGACGGCTCCGAGAGCTTCACCTTCGGCGCCGGCGAGGCGGTGATCCCGGCCGGGGCCTACTGGGTGCTCGCCCCCTCGGGCGACGCCGCCAAGAACGACGGGGTCACCGTCGACGTCGTGGTCCCCGGCCTGAAGCTGTCCAACAGCGCCGACGCCGTGGCGCTGACCTGCGACGGGGTCGAGATCGACCGCGTCGCCTACGACGTCGCCGACGGCTTCCCGGTCAAGACCGGCTTCTCGTCCGCCCTCGACCCGTCGACGCCTCCCTCGGCTACCACCAACGACGAGGTCGCCAGCTGGTGCAGTGGCGCCTCCGCCTATGGCGCCCACAACCACGGCAGCCCGGGCGCCGCCAACCCGCCCTGCCCCGTCGACGGCGGCCTGGTCACCGCCTGCGTCCTGGCGGCGCCCATCGACCTCAAGGCCCTCGAGGGCACGCCCGTCGCCGTGCTGGGTCAGGTCTACCAGCCCGGCGTCACCGACGCCTCGCCCTTCCTCGACCCCTTCCCGGGGCTCGTCGCCCAGGCCGGCTGGGGCCCTGACGGCACCGACCCGCTCGAGGACGGCGACGCCTGGACCTGGACGAACGCCGACGGGACCCAGGGCTGGGTCGACTCCGCCGCCCCGGCCGGGTACGACCAGTACCAGGTCACCCTCGCGGCCCCGCAGCCGGGCACCTGGGCCTTCGCCTTCCGCTTCTCGCGCGACGGCGGCGACAGCTGGGTCCTGTGCGACACCTCCGGCAGCGACGACGGCTACCAGCTCGTCGACGCCGGCCGCCTCACCTCGGTCGCCGACCCGTGCGCGCCCAACCCGTGCACCGACGCCCCGGCGCCCCTGTGCGTGAACGGCACGACCCTGCGCACCTACCCCGCGACCGGCGTTTGCAAGGTCGGCGCCGACTTCGCGGCCTCGTGCTCGTACCCGCACCAGGACGTCCCGTGCGACCTGACGCTGGGCACGTGCCAGCTGGGCGCCTGCGTGGGCGGCGCGGTGCCCCCGGGCCCCGGCGAGGTCGTCTTCAACGAGATCATGATGTCGCCGCTGGGCGTGGCGAACCTCAACGGGCAGTGGCTCGAGCTGGCGAGCACGGCGGAGGCGCCGGTCGACCTGACCGGGTGCGTCCTGGCCGACGGCTTCGGCGGGTCGGTCGCGGTCGGGACGCCGGCCGAGCCGGTGCTGCTCGTGGCCGGCGGCTATGCGGTGCTGGCCGGCGGCGACGAGGCGCTGGGCGGCAAGGCGCCCGCCGCGACCTGGGGCAGCGAGCTGGCGCTGGGCCAGGGCAGCACGCTCACGCTGACGTGCGGCGGGGTCGAGATCGACGCCGTGACGCTCGACATCGACTTCCTGAGCGCGACCTACGGCGATCCGCCGCTGGGCAAGGCTGGCATCGCGCTGCAGCTGGGCTCCGGGGCGCTCGATGCCGCGGCCAACGACGACGGCACGCAGTGGTGCCACGCCAAGACGACCTTCCCGACCGGCGATCTCGGCACGCCGGGGGCCGACAACCGGCACTGCCCGTCGCCCGAGCCGGTGGACCTGTGCCGCCTGGCGCCGCCGCTCGAGCAGGTGGCCGAGGCGGGCGCGAAGGTCACGGTGGTCGGGCAGCTCGTGGAGGCGGGGATGACCGACGTGTCGGCCGGCAACGACCCGGGCGTGCTGGTCGAGGTCGGGTTCGGCCCGGTCGGCAGCGACCCGAGCCAGGACGCCGACGGCTGGACCCTGTTCGCCGCCGATCCCATCGAGGGGTGGACCGAGAGCGAGCCTGGCCTGGACGCGTGGGAGGGCAGCTTTGCGGCGCCGTCGCCGGGCGAATACGCCTATGCGGCGCGCGTGTCGGTGGACGAGGGCCTGACCTGGACGTGGTGCGATGCGCCCGGGGAGGCCGAGGGCGCCGACGGCTCCGAGGACGGCTTCCAGCCGGCGCTGGCCGGCGCGTTGACCTCGATCGTCCCGCTGGTGTGCGACCCGAACCCCTGCACGACGCCGCCGGCGCCTGGCTGCAAGGGCGACACGCAGGTCACCTACACGGGGCCGGGCGCGTGCTCGGCCAGCGGCGGCGAGGCGGTCTGCGCGTGGGGCGAGATCCTGGTCGACTGCACGGCCACCGGGGCGGTCTGCGTGGCCGGCGAGTGCCTGACCGACGTCGGCAAGCCAGGGCCGGGCGATCTGGTCATCACCGAGATCATGAAGGACCCGAACGAGCTCGACGACGCGCACGCCGAGTGGTTCGAGGTGCTCAACGTGTCCGACCTGGCGCTCGACCTCGAGGGGTGTGTCCTCAAGGACAAGGGCACCGACAAGCACACCATCGCGACCGGCAGCAAGCTGATCGCCGGGCCGGGCGAGCTGCTGCTCTTCGTGCGCAAGTCGAGCCTCGGAATCAACGGCGGCCTGACGCCGGACTACGTCTTCGGGGACGAGGGCGACCCGCTGACCCTGGGCAACGGGTCGGACGAGCTGATCATCGAGTGCGGCGGCCAGGTCATCGACCAGGTGGCCTGGACGATCTCGTTTCTGACCAACGCCGGAAAGCGGCCGGCCATCGGCGGCTCGGGCTTCGCCATGAGCCTGGACCCGACGGCCTACGACGCGACCGCCAACGACGCCGGCGTCAGCTGGTGCAACGCGGTCGACAGCTACCACCCGTCGAACACCGGCACGCCCGGGACCCCGAACCCGTCGTGCTTCGGCGAGCCGGAGCCCGACCCCTGCGACCCGAACCCGTGCGACGCCCCGCCCGAGGACACCTGCGACGTCGACGGCGTGACGCTGGTGACCTACTCGAGCAAGGGGACGTGCGAGGCCGACGGGGGCTCGTTCGGCTGCACCTACGCCAAGACCTCGGTGGACTGCGCGGCGGACGGCAAGATCTGCGAGAGCGGCTCGTGCGTGGCGCCGCCGGTGGACCCGTGCGAGCCCAACCCCTGCCCGGCGCCGCCCGAGGCCACCTGCGACGCGGACGGCGTGACCCTGTGGGTGTACGGCCCGGCGGCGTGCACCGACGTCGACGGCGAGGCCAGCTGCGCCTACGGCCCCACCGAGGTGGACTGCGCGGGGCTGGGCGAGGTCTGCCAAGACGGGGCCTGCGTCGCCCCGCCGGTGGACCCGTGCGACCCCAACCCCTGCACCGAGCCGCCGGCCGCCGCCTGCGAGCCCGACGGGGTGACCCTGACGACCTACGCCGCGGTGGGGGCCTGCGCCGCCGACGGCGAGACGGCCAGCTGCGACTATGGCCCGGCCCAGGTCGACTGCGGCGCCACCGACCAGATCTGCCAGGACGGAGCCTGCGTGGCGCCGACGGTGGACCCGTGCGAGCCCAACCCCTGTGACGCGCCGCCTGCAGACGTGTGCGACTCGGACGGGATCATCCTGTGGACCTACCCCGCGCTGGGCGAGTGCACGGCCGACGGCGAGGCCGCGTCCTGCGCCTACCCGCCCGCGCAGACCAACTGCGCCATGCTGGACGCGGTCTGCCTGGACGACGCGTGCCAGACCACCGCGGCGCCCGCGGCGGGCGACATGGCGTTCACCGAGGTGTGGCCGGGCGGCGGCGAGCCGACCGACGCCGCGTGGGTCGAGCTGTTCGTCGCGGCCGAGGCGCCGCTCGACCTCGACGGGTGCGTGCTGGACCTGGGTGACGGCGCCGGCCACACGCTGGCCGGGCTGGTCGCCCTGCCCGAGACCTGGGTCGTGTTCGGCAACGCCGCGGCCGCCGCCGACGTCGACGTGCCGGTCGACTACGAGATCGCGGACCTGGCCATCGGCGGCGGGGCCCTGAGCCTCACCTGCGGCGGCGTCACGGTCGACGCGCTGGCGACCGACCTGGTCGCGTCCGAGAGCGGCTCCGGCTGGTCCGCCCAGGTCGATCCGTTGGCCGCGTCCGCGGACGCCAACGACGTCGCCTACGCCTGGTGCCCCTCGGCGGCCCCGCTCGGCGCGGGCGAGCTGTCGGGGACGCCCGGCGCCCCCAACTCCCTGTGCGACGACCAGGTCGACTGGTGCGGGCTGCAGTGGCCGCACGAGGTCGAGACCGCCCCAGACGCGCCGTTCACGGTCTACCTGCAGGTCTGGGAGCCCGGCCTGACGACCCTGTCCGCCGGCCCCGACGCCCACCCGACGGTGTACGGCGAGGTGGGCTGGGCCCCCGAGGGCAGCGACCCGACCGCCGACGCGGCCGCCTACAGCTGGTCACCCCTGAGCCTCAACGGGGGCTTCAGCGACCCCAGCAACGACGAGTACATGGCCGACGTCGCGGTGCCGGCGGCCGGCGAGTACGTCTTCGTCGGCCGCTTCACGCGCGACGGCGGCGAGACCTGGCGGACCTGCTGGGTCGTCGGCCAGGACGGCGTGCAGGGCGCGGCGACCATCACGGCGCCCTGACGCGGGGAGCGGCGGCGGTCCCGGCTCGGTGAAGGGCCGGGCCGCGCCGCGCCGCCACCGGGTCGGCTCAGGTCGACAGCTCGCGCAGCAGGCGCAGCGTCTCGCACTCTTCGGGATCGAGGCGCCCGTCGGCCTCGATGACCGCGCGCAGGGCCTCGAAGAAGGTCTCGCGGTGCTTGGCGGGGATCTCGAAGGGGTCGAACTCGGGCGGCGCGTGGTCTAGCCAGGCGCGGGCCTGGCGGACGCCTTCGTCGCCCAGGGCCAGGTCACCGGCCAGCTCCATCACGACGGCGCGCTCCTCGTCGGCGACGTCCAGATCGGACCAGGCGGCGACGCAGGCCATCTGCAGCAGGCGGCGACGCACGTCGGGGCTCATGTGCTCGAGGTTCATCAGCGGTTCCTTGGAAGGGGGGAAGCGGCGCCGGAAGGTAACAGCGCCGCCGCCGGACCGCCAGCGAACGTCTCGGAGCAGCCCCGACGCCCCTCAGGGCCCCTCAGCGCTCCGACTCGACCAGCCGGGCGTAGCCGTCCATGTCCAGCGGGCTGTAGCGCTCCGCCGCCTCGTCGAGCCAGTACAGCGCGTCTCCGGTGCGTCCCGGGTCCGCCCCCTCGGCCTGCAGGTGGTGCTTGACCACCTTGAGGCTGTCGGTGGTCTCGAGGGCCTCGACCACGCGCACGAAGCGCGGGCGGGCCGCCGGGAAGAGATCGCGCTGCACGGCCCGGAAGACGGCCTCGCCGTCGAAGGACGCGCCCGGCGTCAGCTGCACGGCGGCCATGCCGGCGCGCCCCTCGCGGCCCGGCAGCGCGACGCCGTAGACCGCCGCCAGGGCGATGCCCGGCGCGTGCA
Source organism: Myxococcota bacterium (assembly GCA_041687695.1). Taxonomy (GTDB): domain Bacteria; phylum Myxococcota_A; class UBA9042; order PHBI01; family JAWLBL01; genus JAWLBL01. The sequence goes on from JAWLBL010000034.1 coordinate 32,291, forward strand.
TCAGCACCTCGGCCACCTCGTCGGTCGAGACGTTCTCGCCCTTCCAGCGGAAGGTGTCGCCGATGCGGTCGACGAACCAGTAGTCGCCGTCGGCGTCCTGGCGCAGCAGATCGCCCGTGGCGAACCAGGCGTCGCCGGGAGCGAACACGTCCCGCAGCACCTTGGCGTCGGTCGCCCGCTCGTCGGTGTACCCGTCGAAGCGAGCCAGCGGGTGGACGTCGGAGATCCGGGCGATGAGCGCCCCTGGCTGGCCTGTCGCGACCGGCGTCAGGCGCCCGTCGCCGTCGCGGACGTAGCGCTCCTCGGCCACGTCGTAGCGGACCAGCGCCAGCTCGGTGGCGCCCAGCACGGCGCGGCCGACCGAGCCGACCTTGTCGCCGGTCAGGTTGGCGAGCGCGACGTTGCCCTCGGTGGAGCCATAGAACTCGAGCACGCGCACGGGGCCGAAGCGCTCGAGCAGGCGCTGCCAGACCTGCGGACGCATGCCGTTGCCGACGAACAGGCGCGCCGGGTGGACGTGCTCGTTGGGCGCGACCGGCGAGGCGACCAGGTAGCGGCACAGCTCGCCGACGTAGAAGACGACCGTGGCGCCGTAGCGGCGGACGTCGTTCCAGAAGGTCGACTGTGAAAAGCGGGGGGCCAGGGCGAGGCGGGCGCCGCCGACCAGGGCGCCGCCGACGGCGACCAGGATACCGGTCGCGTGGTGCAGCGGCAGGCAGCAGTAGACGGTGTCGCGCGGGGTCAGGCCGCAGGCGGCGGCCGAGCCCAGGGCGGCCAGGGCCCAGCGGCGGTTGGTGATGCGCGCGGCCTTGGGCAGGCCGGTCGTGCCCGACGTGAACAGGAGCAGGGCCAGGTCGCGGGCGCGCCCCGGGTTGGCCGGCAGGTCCGCGGGCGGGGCGGTGACGGTGGGGTCGAGCAGGGGGTCGAGGTGGACCACCCCCTCGGGCAGGAGCGCGTGGTCGGTGGCCCCCAGGGCCAGGACGGCCCTGCCGCTGGCGTCGCCGGTGGGCGCACGCGTGGGCGCGAATGCGTCGGCGGCGACCTCGGCGTGGGCCGGGTCGACCACCAGGACGTCGACCTCGCCGGCCGCGAGGGCGTGGGCGAGCGAGCGGCCGCGCATGCCGGCGTTGAGCAGCACCGAGACGGCGCCGAGGCGGCTGACGGCGGCGACGACGGTCAGGAAGTCCGGGCCGTTGTCCATCAGGACGCCGACGTGGTGCCCGCGGCGGACGCCCTGGCCGACGAGGGCGGCCAGCACCTGGTTGACGCGGCGGTCGGCCTCGGCCCAGGTGTAGGCGCGGCCCTGCCACAGAAAGAAGGTGGCGTCGGGGATGGCCTCGGCCTGCTCGGCCAGGGCGCGGCCGATGCTGACGCGGCTGCCGTCGTGCAGGCTCTCGAGGCGGGCGAGGCGCGGCAGCTGGTAGCGCAGCCCGTCGACCAGGCCGGCGACCTCGAGCGAGACGTCGCCCAGGCGGTGCCACAGCCCGTCGACCACGCTGGTCGCCAGGTCGTAGAGCAGCTGCGTCTTCGGGGCGTCGTCGGGCGGCGCGAGGCCGGGCGGCGGCGCGGGCAGCGGCGCGGCGGGCCCGCCGGCGCGTCCCAGCAGGGCCGGCGGGTCGCCCTGCCCCGCCTTCCAGGCGATCCAGTCGGCGACGCAGGGCCAGACCTCGGTCATCGCCTTGGAGCCGACCACCAACCCGAAGTGCCCGGCGTCGATGGCGACGTCGTGCACCTCGGCCGCGGGGGCGGCCTTGCGGATGGCGCGCACCGACGCGGGGCGCGCGAGGTCGTCGCGCTCGCCGACGAAGGCCAGCACCGGGCAGGTGATGTCGGCCAGGCTGACGGTGCGCCCGGCGACCACGAAGCCGCCCGACGCCATGCGGTTTTCGACCACCATCGCGTCGACGAACTGGCGGAAGGCCGGGCCCGGCCAGGCGACGAAGCCCTCGCCGCCCAGAAAGCGCCGCTTGGGCTCGCGGCGCTCGAGCGCCTCGCGATCGGGGAGCAGCCCCAGAAGGCCCACCAGCTGCTTGACCTCCTGGCGCGGGCTCAGCAGCTTGAAGCCGGCGGCGGTCAGGACGCCCGGCAGCCCCTCGAGCTCGTCGAGCGGGCCGGAGACGGCCTTGCGGGCCACGCGGATGAGGCGCTCGGCCAGCGAGTCGTGCACCTTGACGGGCAGGTTGCGGTGGATGTCGACCGGCGCGCCGAAGGTGACGACCGACGCGATGTCGCGGGCGCGGCGATAGGCGGCGGCCTGGTAGACGAACATGCCGCCCTGCGAGTAGCCGGCCAGGTGGACCGGGTGGCCGGTCGCGGCGGCGACCTCGGCGATGGCGGCGTCGACGGCCAGGACGTGGTCGTCGAGCGTGCGGGCGAGCCCCCCTTCGGCGGCCTCGGGGGCGCCGAAGTCGACCAGCCACACGTCGAGGCCCAGCGCGGTCATGGTGGTCACGGCGCTCAGCTCGGGCGAGATGTCGTAGATCTCGCTGGTCACCATGAGCGGCGGCACCAGCACCAGCGGCTGCGCGACCGCGCCGAGCGGCCCGTCGGGGTCGCGGTGGTAGCGGCGCAGGCCGTGGTGGCGTCCCTGGGTCACCCGGTCGAAGGGCGCACGGTAGGGGGCCCCCAGGCGCCCCTCGCGCAGCAGCTCGATGGCGTTGCTGGCCGCGTTGCGGGCGCCGCGCTGCAGGCGCCGGAGCGTCTTGGACTTCATCGGAACCCCTCCAGCGCGCGCTCGCGCTCGGCCTGCGACAGCCACGGCGGCCCCAGCAGGCACTCTTGATCCAGGTAGGCGCGGTCGTCCCCCGGCGCCTGCAGCCACCAGCCGACCTCGTCGCGGTGGACCACCCAACCGGCCGGCAGCCCCAGGTATTGCACGATCTCGGGGAAGCGCCCCGCCAGGTGGTCGACCGCCGCGAACCGGACCGTCTCGTCGTCGTGGACGTGGTCGGGGTCGGCGCAGCCGAACTGCCAGCCGCTGTCGGTCTCGGCGCGCGGCCGGGCGCGCTGGGCGAAGACCTCGGCCGCCCCCTCGACCCGCGAGCAGACCAGGGCGACATCGGCGGCGCAGGGCGAGGCGGGCGCGCCGGCGACCCCCAGGCGGGTCAGGGCGCGGGCCTGGGCGTCGAGCACGCGCAAGCAGCGCGAGACGCCGTAGACCCACTGGTACTCCTGGTCGGGGTCCATGAGCTCGGCCTCGACCAGGACGTTGGGCGCCGGCGTGGCCATGCGCGCGTCGAAGGCCTGGCGCAAAAAGCCCGTGCCCAGCGCGTCGCGCAGCTGCCGCCAGGTGGCGTCGTCGTGCAGCGTGCTCGAGCCCAGGGTCAGCATCCAGTAGCCGTAGGGCAGCAGCTCGCCGGGCGGCGGCGGGCCGTCGGCGGCCAGCTGGTGGGCGGCCAGCTGCCCGAACAGGGTCGTCAGGCGCTCGAAGGGGACGTCGGGGGCGACCTCGGTGACGATGTCGGGGCGCCCCAGCTGGTACAGGCCCATCAGCCGGGCCACGACGCGGTCGCCGAGGTGGCCGTGGCGCACGGCGAAGGCGTTGCCGGCGTCTGGCGGCGGGGTCAGGCGCGCGACGGCGGCGCCGGCCGGCTCGGCGTGGCCCACCAGAAGGTCCTCGACCCTGGTGTCGGCGGGCAGGCGCGCCAGCAGGGCGGCCATCGCGCGGCGGCCGTGGGCCAGGTCACCCTCGGGCCACACCGCGGTCAGGCGCGTGCGCGGCGCGCCCTCACCGTCGAGGCGCTCGGCGACGAACGGCTCGGGCAAGCCGCCAGCCGCGGCGTCCGCCAGGGCGTCAGGCAATTCGGGGAGGTCGAGGGCGAACGACAGCTGAATCATGGCGGCCAAGGATACGCACGAGTCGCGGGGTTGTCAGTGACCGCGTCGTCGGGACAGGCGTTCGTCCTCGACGGCCGCCGGGGCCGGGCTTACCATCGCCGTCCCCGAGAGGCCATCGGCGCCCCTCTCCACGCCGCAGGAACCGATCATGAGCGCGACCACGCCCCCGCAGACGACCCTCCGCTCCGAGCGCCAGGGCGCCATCGCCCGCCTCGTCATCGACGACCCCGCCTCGCGCAACGGCCTGACGGCCGAGAGCTGCCGCGCCCTGGCGGCCGCCCTGCACGAGGCCGTCGCCGACCCCGAGGTGCGCGCCATCGTGCTGACCGGCGCCGGCGGCCACTTCTGCTCGGGCGCCAACCTGCGCGCGGCCGCCTCGCTGATGGGCGCGTCCGCCGACGAGCTGCACGCCCACGTGCGCCACGGCTTCCACGCCATCGTCGAGGCGCTGCAGACCTCGCCCAAGCCGACCCTGGCCGTCATCCGCGGCGCCTGCGTCGGCTTCGGCTTCGACATGGCGCTGTCCTGCGACCTCCGCCTGAGCGCCGACGACGCCAAGTTCGGCCAGGTCTTCACGCGCCTCGGATTGGTGCCCGACGGCGGCTCCAGCTACACGCTGCCGCGCCTGGTGGGCCTCGGCCGCGCCATGGAGCTGATGCTGCTGGCCGACACCTTCGACGGGCGGCAGGCGGCCGAGTGGCAGCTGGTCAACCGCGCCGTCCCCGACGCCGACCTCGACGCCGTCGCGGGCGACTGGGCCTCGCGCCTGGCCGCCGGACCGCCGCTGGCGTTCGCACGCGCCAAGCGCAACCTGCTGGCGGGCGCCGCGGGTGGCACGCTGGCCGAGGCCCTGGACCGCGAGGCCGCCGCGCAGACCGAGTGCCTGCAGAGCGAGGACTTGATGCGGGGCGTGCGCGCGTTCTTCGCCAAAGGCAAACCCGAGTTCGTCGGGCGCTGACACCCACTCCCGAGGAGGCCACCGGTTGACCATCCCCCGCCTCGCCCAAGCGCACGGGCTCGAAGCGACCTACCTGAGCTTCCTCGAGGCCCTGCCGGCCGCCGGCTTCCGCGGCGACGTCCAGACCGACTACGCCACGCGCCTGAGCGCCGCGACCGACAACAGCATCTACCAGGTGCTGCCGCAGGCGGTCGTGTTCCCCCGGTCGGCCCAGGACGTCGAGGTCGCGCTGAGGCTGCTGAGCGAGGAGCGCTTCCGGGCGGTGCGCCTGAGCCCGCGCGGCGGCGGCACGGGCACCAACGGGCAGTCGCTGACCGACGGCGTCGTGCTGGACGTGTCGCGCCACATGCGGCGCGTGCTCGAGGTGAACCTGCGCGAGGGCTGGGCGCGCGTCGAGCCGGGCGTGGTGCTCGACCAGCTGAACGAGGCGGTCGCGCCCTACGGCGTGTTCTTCGCGCCGAACCTGTCGCCGTCGAACCGCGCGACCCTCGGCGGCATGATCAACACCGACGCGTGCGGCGAGGGGTCGCGCGTGTACGGGCGCACCTCGGACCACCTGCTGGCGCTGGACACCGTGCTGCTGGGCGGTCAGCGCTGGACGTCGACGCCGCTGGACCGGGCGGGCCTCGAGGCGGCGATGGCGCGCGACGACCGCGCCGGGCAAGCGCACCGCACGCTGCACGCCATCACGACCGAACACCAGGCGCTGATTGCCCAGCAGTTCCCCAAGCTGCAGCGCTTCATGACCGGCTACAACCTGGCCCTGGTGGCCGACCCCGACGCGGGCCGCTTCGACCTCAACTACCTGCTGGCCGGCTCCGAGGGCACGCTGGGCGTGGTCGTCGAGGCCAAGGTCCGCCTGACGAAGCTGCCCGCCCACAAGCAGCTGGTCGTCCTCAAGTACACGTCCTTCGACGACGCCCTGGGCTCGGCGCGCCTCGTCGCCGAGAGCGACCCCAGCGCCATCGAGACCGTCGACGAGAAGATCCTGCGCCTCGCGCGCGAGGACATCCTGTGGCACCGCGTCGCGCCGATGGTCACCGACGCGCCGGACGCCCCGACCCGCGCCATCAACCTGGTCCAGTTCACCGGCGACGACGCGGCCGCCGTCCGGGCCAAGGTCGACGCCCTGACGGCGGCGGTCGACGCCCACCGCGGCGGCCCGCGCCGGCCGACCGGCTACTACGTCGCGCAGAACGCCGGCGAGATCGCCGTCCTGTGGGAGCTGCGCAAGAAGGGCGTGGGCCTGCTGGGCAACGCGCCCGGCCCGCGCAAGCCGGTGCCCTTCGTCGAGGACACGGTCGTCCCGCCCGAGCGCCTGGCCGACTACATCGCCGAGTTCCGCGCCATCCTGGACGAGGCCGGCCTCGAGTACGGCATGTTCGGCCACGTCGACGTGGGCTGCCTGCACGTCCGCCCGGCGCTCGACCTCAAGCAGCACGAGGACGAGCGGCTCCTGCAGACCATCAGCGACCAGGTCGCCACGCTGGTCCGCAAGTACGGCGGCGTCATGTGGGGCGAGCACGGCCGCGGCTACCGCGCCCAGTACGGCCCCGACTTCTTCGGGCCGGTGCTCTACGAGCAGCTGCGCCGCGTCAAGGCGGCCTTCGACCCGTTCAACCAGCTCAACCCGGGCAAGATCGCGACGGCCCAGGGCACCGACCTCGCCGTCGTCCCCGTCGACGGCCCGCGCCGCGGCCAGCAGGACCGCCAGGTGCCGGCCCCGGTCCGCCAGAAGTTCGCCGTCGCCATCGACTGCAACGGCAACGGCGCCTGCTTCGACTACAGCACCGCCCGCGTGATGTGCCCCTCCTACAAGGAGACCGTCGACCGCATCCACTCGCCCAAGGGCCGCGCCACCGTGATGCGCGAGTGGCTGCGCCAGCTGGCCGTGGCCGGCTTCGACCCGCTGGCCCAGCGCCGGGCCCGCCTCGGCGACGTCTTCCGCAAGTGGGGCGCCGCCCTCGCCCGCCGCTTCGGCGCCTACGACTACTCGCACGAGGTCTACGCCGCCATGGACGGCTGCCTCGCCTGCAAGGCCTGCGCGACCCAGTGCCCCGTCAAGGTCGACGTCCCCGACTTCCGCGCCGAGTTCTACGACCTCTACCACCGCCGCTACCCGCGCCCCCTGCGCGACCACTTCGTCGCCGGGCTCGAGCGCGTCCTCGCCCCCATGTCGCGCGCCCCGAGCCTGTTCAACCTGTTCTTCGACAGCCGCGCCTTCCGCTGGCTGCTGGCGAAGACGGTCGGCATCGTCGACGCCCCGCGCCTGTCCGCCCCGACCCTGTCGGCCCGCCTGCACGCCCGAGGCCTGCCCCCCTTCGACCCGGCCGCCATCCGCGCGGCCGACGAGGTCACCCGCGCCCGCTCGGTCGTCCTGCTGCAGGACGCCTTCACGACCTACTACGAAGCGCCCGTGGTCGAGGCCGTCCACGATCTGCTGACCGCCCTCGGCTACCAGGTCCACGTCGCGCCCATGTTCGAGAACGGCAAGGCGCTGCACGTCAAAGGCTTCATGAGCCGCTTCCGCGGCCTGGTCCGCCGCAACGCCCAGCGCCTGCGCGACCTGTCCGCCCTCGGCCTACCGCTGGTCGGCGTCGACCCTGCGGTCGTCCTGACCTACCGCGCCGAGTACCCCAAGGCCCTGGGCGAGGCCCCCGACTTCCGCGTCCACCTCCTGCAGGAGTGGCTCGCCGCCGAGCTCGACAAGGGCGCCACCCCGCGTCCGCCGGCCGTCCCTGCGCCCCCCGCCGTGCCCTTTCAGCTCTTCGGCCACTGCACCGAGAAGGCCCTCGCCCCCAAGAGCCAGGATCAGTGGCGCCAGGTCTTCGCCGCCTTCGGCCTCGACCTCCAGCACGCCCCGGTCGGCTGCTGCGGCATGAGCGGCGTCTACGGCCACGAGGCCATCCACCAAACTGAGTCCCGCGGCCTCTTCGACAAGGCCTGGGCCCCCGTCCTGGCCAAGACCCAGGCCACCCCCATCGCCGACGGCTACTCCTGCCGCAGCCAGACCAAGCGCTTCGGCGGCCAAGCCCTCCCCCACCCCGCCCAGGCCCTCCTCGCCGCCCTGCGCCCGCCCGGCTGACCCGCTCGCAACGTCATCGGGCCGGGGCCTCATGCTCGCGGCAGATCCGTGAGGCGTCGCCCTGGGTCAGCGCCTGGCCGGTCACGCCGCAGCGCAGCGCGGGCCCCTCGCGCCGGAGATGGGCGCAGGTCCGGCACTGGCCGAAGGTCTTGAACCCTCGGCCCGCCTGTAGCGCGCGCAGCAGCCGGATCGCGGCGGCCAGAGCCTCGGCCTGCTCGGCGTCGGGCAGCCGGGTCAGGGCCGGCGCGGGGTGCGCCGCCTCCACGATCGCCTGGCCGGCGGGCGTGAGCACGCAGTGCAAGATCCGTCCGTCGTCGGGATCGGCCAGCTTCCGCACCAGCCCCCGCCGCTCCAGCGCGAGCAGGGTCTGGCTGGTCGTGCCCTTGGTGACCCCGAGGTACTCGGTGAGCGCGCCCGCCGTGTCGCTGTAGCGGTTGGCCACCGACAGGTACACCAGGGCCTCGAGCTGGACCAGCTTCAACCCGTGCTCGGTGGCCTGCTCCCGCAGCTGCGAGCGGAACAGCGAGCTCAGTCGCTCGATCAACAGGTGCAGCTCGCTCGCGCCCGACGCCCCGCCGTCCATCCGCGTCCCTCTCCTCGGAGACCAACCGCTCGCACGGTAGCGACTCAAAACCAGCTTGACAAGCCATCCGGTCGCGCCGTTTAGTATCGACTCGCAACCAGCGCCCGCCAGCCCCTGTTCCAAGGAGAGGACATGACGAAGCTGCAGCTGATCCCGGCCGACGCGGCCGCCCTCGCCCCCGCGTGGAGCACGGTGGCCTGGTTCAACACGCGCGAAGCGCCACGACCGGAGGCGCTGCGCGGCCGCGTGGTGGTCCTGCACGCCTTCCAGATGCTCTGCCCCGGATGCGTCAGCCACGGGATCCCGCAGGCCCAACGGATCCAGGCCACGTTCGCGCCCGAGGACGTCTGCGTCGTCGGCCTGCACAGCGTCTTCGAGCACCACGAGGCCATGCGCCCCGTGTCCCTCGAGGCGTTCCTGCACGAGTACCGCGTCACCTTCCCGGTGGCGGTCGACGCCCCGGGAGACGCCTCGCCCATCCCCAAGACCATGGCCGCCTACGAGATGCGCGGCACCCCGACGCTCGTCCTCATCGACAAGGCGGGGCGTCTGCGGCTACACGTCTTTGGCCGTCCGGACGACATGGCCGTCGGCGCCGCCGTCGCGTCCCTGGTCGCCGAGCAGGTCGACGACGCGCCGCCCGGGTTCGTCGCCCCTCGCGGGGACGAAACCGACGACCCTACGCGCTGTGACCCCGACGGTTGCCGCCTGTAGGTCATCGCCCCCCGCGGAGTCTCCCCATGAACCAGGCCCCTCCCATCATCCACACCTTGCAGGTCGGACTCCCGCGGAGCCTCGGTGAGGAGGGGGCCGCCGACCCCATGGACCGCCCGTGGACCACCGGCCTGTTCAAGCAGCCGGTCGACGGGCCGCTCCACCTCGGCGCCCAGAACCTCGAGGGCGACGGCCAGGCCGACCTCCACCACCACGGAGGGGTCGACAAGGCCGTCTGCGTCTACCCGTTGAGCCGGTATCCCTACTGGGAGCGCCGCCTCGAGCGCGCCCTGGCGCTCGGCGCCTTCGGCGAGAACTTCACCGTCGCGGGGCAGGACGAGGACGCCGTGTGTCTCGGCGACGTGTATGCCGTCGGCGAAGCCCTGGTCCAGGTCTCGCAGCCGCGCTCGCCGTGCTGGAAGCTCGCCCGACGGTGGCGGGTGCCGTCCCTGGCGCTGTGGGTCCAGGAGACGGGCTTCACGGGCTGGTACCTGCGGGTGCTCCAGCCCGGGTCCGTCGAGGCCGGCCAGGCGCTCGTGCTGCGAGAGCGCCCCCACCCCGACTGGACCATCACCCGCCTGAACGCGGCCCGCTTCGGTCAGGCGACCGATGTCGCGCAGCTCACCGAGCTCGCGGCCTGCCAGGCCCTGAGCGAGAACTGGCGCGCCTGGTTCCGCCGCCGGCTCGAGACTCCGGCCGCCAGCGACGACCGCGCTCGCCTTCAGGGGCCCGTCAGCTAGCCTGTCGTCACAGGTCCTCTCGGCTGCGCGGCCGAAACGCCCACGGGCCGGGCGCACCTCACGCGACGTCGCGGTCCTCGCTGGGGAGATCCTGACCGCAGGTGGGGCAGGTCGGGTGGTCGTGTCCGGCGCGCTGGCGGCGCTGCAGCTCCTTTTCGTCGCGGAGCCTCGCCAGCTCGTCGGTGAACCCCGAGCCGAGGATGCCCGCCGGGAGCGCCACCATCCCGATGCCGAGCACGGCGATGAACGACCCGAGCAGCTGCCCGATGGGCGTGATGGGCGCCATGTCGCCGTAGCCGACCGTGGTGAGCGTGGCCACCGCCCACCACATCACCGCCGGGATGCTCGAGAACGCCTCGGGTTGGGCGTCGTGCTCGGCGACATAGACGATGCTGGCGGACATGACGACCAGCACGAACACCAGGACCAGGCTGATGAGCAGCTCGTCGCGGCGCGCGACGAACACGTTGCCGAGCGTCCGCAGCGAGCGCGAGTAGCGGACCAGCTTGAGCAGGCGCAGGATGCGCAGCAGCCGCGGGATGCGCAGGACGCGCAGGTCGACCGCCGTGAACCGCTCGAGGAAGAACGGCAGGATGGCCAGCAGATCGATGAGGGCCAGCGGCGTGGCGGCGAAGCGCAGGCGTCCACTGACGGGCCGCCCGTAGCGTTCGTCCTCGGCACACGACCACACACGCAGGACGTACTCGGCGGTGAACACCGCGACCGAGGCGACCTCGAAGGCGTGGAGGGCGTCGCCCCAGGTGGCGCGGATGGAGTCGACCGTCTCGAGCATCATCCCGACGACGTTGAGCACGATGAGCCAGACCAGCGCGGTGGATACGATCCTCGCGCCGCGCTCGCCCTCGGCGTCCATGGGAGGGTCCAGGAGGCGCCTGACGCGGGCCCTCAGCGGCTTCGGCTTCATCGGTTGCAAGCGGGCTGCAGCTCCTGCTCGGGTGCGGTGGGACGGCGGCGCTTCGGGCCGCGACGCGCGGCATAGTGGCAGCCCTCGGTCCATCGGCCAAGGGAACGCCCAGCCGTCGGCGCGGCTCAGGATTCGGCTTCGCTGAGCCCCCCGTCAGCCTCGGCGACCGCCAGCCCGCCGCCCTCGACCGCCGCGAGCGCCAGACCGCCCGAGACGCCCGGGTGACGCGCCAGGATGGCCTGCGCGGCCTGGCCGGCGGCCGCTCTCACCGCCCGGCTCGCCCGCCCCGCGGCCAGCTGCTGGACCGCGGCCAGCGAGTCGCGCGTCCCCAGCTCGCTCAACGCGACCAGCGCGGCCAGGCGCAGCTCGTCCCACTCGCGCTCCAGCGCCCGGACCAGCAGGTCCTCCAGCCCCGGCTCGCCCATCCGAGCGATGGCCTGCACCGTCGCCAGCCGGAGCGGATCGTTGCCGTGGCGCAGGTTCGCCTCCATCACCGGCCGCGCCTCGACCAGCTTCAGCGCCCCCGCGAACGGCCACGCGGTCAGCTGCACCAGCGGCTCGGGGTCGCTCAGCGCCGCCAGCACATGGGGCTTACAGACCTCGGCCTCGGTCCGCTGCGCCAGGACCTGCAGCGCGAACGCCCGCACCTCGCGCGGCTCGCTCCGCGCCTCGAACACGCTCACCAGCAGCGGCGCCGCCCGCTCGACCGGCAGGAACCGCCCCGCCATCGCCCGCACCATCACCTGCGGGTGCTCCGGCGCCTCCTCCAGCGCGACCCGCGCCTCCGCCGAGTCCGGAAACAGCGACGCCAGACACTCCAGCGCCCGCGCCGACCGGGGGCCATCCTCGACGTCCCGCACCACCCTCAGCAGCCGCTCCGGCAGCGGCGGCCCGGCGGCCAGCAGTCTCGCCACCGCGACGACCGCCTCGATGCGCTCGGTGAGCCGCCGCGGCGACCGCGCCAGGCGCGGAAAACGACCAATGACCCGCCCGGATTCGATCTGGATCGGCTGGAAACGCAGCGCCCGGATCACCTCGACGTCGTTGAAGGTCAGCGTGGCCGCCACCTCGACCGCCTGCACGGTGTCACTCCCGTCCCCCAGCCCCAGGAACCGTCGCGCCATCCACGGGCGCCAGTCGTCCGGGTGATGACTCAAAATGTCGGGGATTCCGGCGTGCGGCCCCGCCCCGACCTCGAGCCCCACTTTGAACTCGACGAGCGTCTCAACCTGGCCACGGCGGCGTCGCCTGGAGGTGAATACGCGACGCACTGCGAGCGAAGCACCCCGAGCGCTGCCCTCCAGCGTCAGCGCGCCGGTTCGCCGAAGCCCGAACCGACGCCCGACGACCCCGAACGCCCGCGAAACCGAAAGCGAGTAGGCGACGGCCGCCGCGAGCGGCACCGTGCACGCGACGCCCAGCCAAATGAAAAACTCCATGCGAATCAGCGCCTCTTGCACCCCGCCACCGGGTCGTAGACCCGCGGCGTCCCCGCCTCGCCCTTCACGAACTCGCCCCGCGCCGCGTCCCAGGTCCACTCGAACGCGGTCCCGGTGCGCTTGCCGGTCTCGTCGTCCTCGGGGTCCCCGCGCTCGGGCTCCAGCACGCTCAGCACAGGTGCTGCTCCGCGCTTGGCGACCTCGATCGTCCCGGCCGGCCGGCTCATGCACACGCCGTCGCGCTTCTCCTGCCGGCTCGGCACCTCGCCCGACCCCGCGCCCATCGTCAGCACCGTCTTCAGCCGCCCCTCGACCGCGTGCACCAGCACCCGCCGCTCGTGCCAGCCCGCCCCCGCCGCTTGCCGACAAGTCACCTCCAGGCTCGCCAGGTCTTCGAAGGCCTTCACCACGCGCAGCTTCGCCCCGTCGTCGCAGTGCTCGGCCGTCCGCAGCGCTCCCAGGATCCTCGGCTTGCCGTCCAGCGTCCGCACCACCACCGCCAGCGGGCACCACGGCTTGCCGCAGTCCTCTTGCGTCAGCAGGAACGCCTTGGCCTGCGCCTTGCCCGGCAGCGGCCACACCCGCCCGTTCACCCGGTCCAGCGCCCGCCCGACCTTGAACGCCTCGCACGTGCGGCCGTCGGCGACCTCGCTCCCTTCGCGGTGCAGGAACACCAGGAACCGCTCCTTGGGCCACACCAGGTGCACGGCCTCGGTCCCCGCGCCGCTCCCGGCCGCCTCCACCCGCTCGACCTCAGGCGCCGCGCCCCGCAGCGGCCCGGCCAACACCTCACACGCCTCGAGCCGCTCGCGCAGGGCGGCGTCCAGCGTCGGCGCCGGCGGCCCGGGATCCCCGGCCAGCGCCGGCGCGACCACCATCAGCCCCAGCGCGAGGGCGCCCCATCGAGTCGAAGCGACCGAGACCATGATGAACCTCCTGGCGGCAAGCGTGCTTCATCGCTACGTACTACCGCACGACGGCCCGTACGCACCCTCGCGCTGCATCATCCCCGTTCCTCGGCCCGCCGACCAGACCAGCCCTTCGGTTAGCGTCGCGCGTCCCACATCGTCGCCCCGCCGGCCGGCTGGAAGCCGGCGATCCCAGCCGCAAGCCGGACATCGTCGTCCCGCGGGCCGGCTGGAAGAGGCTGTCGCATAGACGCCGTTGAAGGAGCCTTGGAGTGCTCCAGCTTGCTGGAGCCCCGGACCCGGCGGCTTGCCGCCGGGATCTGCCCCCAAACCCGGCGCAGCAAGCTGCGCCGGATGGGGGCTCCACCAAGGTGGAGCACTCCGGTTGGCCTCTTGCGACGCCCTCTGGAATCCGGAGATCCCAGCCGCCAGTCTGACAGCGTCGCCAGTCGGGCCGGCTGGAAGCCGGCGATCCCAGCCGCCCGCCGGGCCCCTCCGGCGGAGCCCGCCGCTGGAGAGATGGGTGGGAAGACGTAGCCGCCGCGCCGCGTTCGGCTTAGCTTGCGCGGGGCCGGGCCGCAGGGGCGGCCGGGCGTTCCTCGGGAGGTGTGATGAGCAGCGCGACGCGGACGGAGCTCGGCTGGACGGTGACGCGGGTCACCTTCGGCCTGTGCTTCGCCTTCTTCCACGGCTACGGCAAGGTCTTCGGCGGCAAGATGGAGAAGTTCACCCAGGGCGTCGCCAGCCTGGGCTTCCCGTTCCCCGAGTTCTTCGCCTGGTGCGCCGGGCTGACCGAGTTCTTCGGCGGGCTGCTCATCGCGGTCGGCCTGGCGACGCGCCCGGCGGCGGCGCTCAGCGCCTTCACCATGATGGTCGCGATGTACCGCCACCGCGCCGACGGCATCGCCAGCATGGAGAGCGCGATGCTGTTCTTCGCGGTCTTCGTCTTCGCGCTGCTGCACGGCGGCGGGCGCTGGTCGCTCGACCGCGTCCTCAACGTGCGCATGCCGCTCTCGACCAAGATGAAGCGCGCGGCCTGAGCCCGAGCCCGCTCGAAGGGTCGGCCGAGGCCGCGCCCGGGCGCCCGCCTACTCGCAGCCCTCGGCCTTCTTGACGGCCACCTGCCCCTCGGTCCCCGCCGTCACCTCGGTGGCGGTGACCTTGGCGGTGCACCCGTGGGCCACCGTGGGACCGCCGCACGCGCTGCAGGCCACGTGCTCCAGCGTGACCTCGGCCTCGTCGTCGACCTGCACGCCGCCGGCCTCGCCCACGTGCGACAGCTTCACGTGCCGCAGCACCGCCCCGCGCGTCTGCCCGTACAGATGCAGGCCGCCCCACGCCCCCGGCTCGGCCCGCAGCCCGCGGAAGGTGATCGGCGCCTCGGCCGTCCCCTCGAGCTTCAGCACCGCCGCGCCGCCATAGCCGGCCCCCAGCACGACGCCCTCGCCCATCGCGAAGGCCGACCCGGCCTCGACCGTCAGCGTCGCCCCGTCGGTCACCCCGGTCTCGCCCTCGACGAAGGTCACCACGGCCGGCCTCTGCGCCCGCCAGGTCGCGCTGCTCCCCACGTCCGACGCGCTGACGTCGATGCGCGCCCCCTCGTCGTACACGTTGCCCGCGCCCAGCTGCCCCAGCTGCAGCGCGAACAGGCTCACCGCCGTCGGCACCCGCTGGAAGGTGTTGCGCTCGAACGCCTCGAGCTTGGCCTGGGTCACGTCCAGCTTCACGCCCTGCTTGCAGTCGCTGAAGGTCACGTCCTCGAGCCGAGCCTTGCCCGTCACGACCAGCGCCGCGTCGTCGTCCCCGCCGCCGGCCCACTGGAACCGCACGTGCTGCAGCTGCGCCGCGCCCGAGCCGTACACCCGCAGCCCGCCCCACGCGCCCGCCGCCTCGTCGGTCCCCGAGGTGAAGACCACCGGGGCCTCGGCCGATCCGACCGCCACCAGCTGGCCGCTGCCGCCGTAGCCGACGTCGAGGCCCGCGTCGGCGCCCACCTTCACGACCGTGCCGGGCGCCAGCGTCAGCTTGGCCGACGCGCCGTCCTGGCCCTGCACCTCGACCGTCCCGGTCAGCAGCAGCGGCACGCCCGGGTTGCCCCAGGTGTGCTCGCCGGTCAGCGCGCCGCCCTGCACCCGGATGTACGCGTCCTCGGCGAAGGTGTGGCCCGGCTTGACGCCCTGCACCGCCGTCGGCCCCAGGTTCATCGCCATCGGCGTGCCGGCGTCCGCGAAGTTGCACGCGCCGATCTCGGCCGGCTTGGCGTCCAGATCCACCCGAATCGCCGGCCCCCGCACGTCGCGGAAGGTCACGTTCACCACGCGGATGCCCTCGACGCCCGCCGACAGGAACAGCGCCCCGTTGTCGTCGGTGCCGGCGTGGGCGATCTCCAGCCCCTCGACCGTCGATCGGTCCGCGTTGTCGTACAGCGTCACGCCGCGCCAGACGCCCGCCTCCTGGTCGCCGGCCGACGCGAAGACCACCGGCTCGGCCGCCGTGCCCTTGACGACCAGCTTCGACGGCGCCGAGTAGCCGACCTGCAGCGACGCGCCTGGCTCGAAGGCCAGCTTCGCGCCCGCCTCGAGGGTCAGGGTGCCGCCGTTGACCTCGTAGTCGCCGGCGACCTTCACCGCGCCACACTCCTTGCGGATGGTGCGGTCCTGGCTCTCGGTGCCCGACAGCTCGGCCGGGCAGCCCTCGGGGCGGGCCGGCTCGGGCGTGCCCGGCGCGTGGCCGGGGCTGTCGTCCCCCGCCGCCGCGGGCGCCTGACCGGCCTGGGCTTTCGCCGGATCGGCGGGCGGGGCGTCGGCGGCCTTCTTGCTGCAGGCCGGCGCGAGGAGGACCAGGGAGGACAGGGCGACGAAGCGGAGGGTGTTCATGGGCGGCGGATTTACACCCGCGGGAGGCGGCGCGCAAGCGGCAAGAAATCCGTTACATTGCAACCACTTGCGCACCACGCCCGCGCCGCCGGCGGGCGGACCTCAGCGCGAGAACGGCCACTTCTTGCCGTTGCCGCAGAAGTTGCGCAGATCGCTGTTCGAGATGCTCGAGCAGCTCTCCTTGCACAGGTTGCGGATGTCGCTGCTGGAGATCGACGAGCACGAGCCGTTGCAGTAGTTGCGTAGATCGCTGTCCGAGATGGACGAGCACGAGCCCGAGCAGAAGTTGCGGACGTCGCTGTTCGAGATGGACGAGCAGCTCTTGTTGCAGAAGTTGCGGCGGTCGCTGTTCGAGATGGACGAGCACGATCCGTTGCACATGTTGCGCATGTCGCTGTCGGAGATGCTCGAGCACCCGGCGAGGACGTACTCGACGCCGCTCTCGATGACCACCGGGGCCGGGGCGGGACCGGCAGAGAAGAGGGTTCCCAGGACGACGGCGCTGAGCAGGGCGAACATGGCGGTTCTCCGTGTGGCAGGTGGGGCGCGGGGGCCCCGCGGACGGGTCGGACGCGGCCGGCACTCGCCGGTCGGCCCGCTAGCAACGTTGACACCCGAACGGGCGCTGAGTATGCGACGCGCATGGACGCGACCGCAAACCTCGATGTTCACGCCTCGTTCCGGCCCGTCCCGCGGACCGGCGTCATCTACGTCATGCACGAGGCGGCGCAGCGCGGCTTCGTCTACGGGCACCCGGACTGGGCCAACCTGGGCCAGGGCGCGCCCGAGACCGACGCCCTGCCCGGCTCGACGCCGCGGGTCACGTCGATCGATCTGGACCCGACCGTCAACGAGTACGCCCCGGTCGCCGGCCTGCCCGCCCTGCGCGAGGCGGTCGCCGAGCTGTACAACGCCCGCTACCGCCGCGGCATGGGCTCGAAGTACACGGCCGACAACGTCGCCATCTCGGCGGGCGGCCGCGCGGGCCTCGCGCGCCTCGCGGCCTCGCTGGGCCAGATCCACCTGGGCCACTTCCTGCCCGACTACACGGCCTACGAGGAGCTGCTCGACATCTTCCGCGCCTTCGTGCCGATGCCCATCGTGCTCGACCGCGCGTCGGGCTTTTGCATCACGCCCGACCGGCTGCGCAGCGAGATCGTCGGCAAGGGGCTGGGCGCCCTGCTCCTGTCCAACCCCTGCAACCCGACCGGCCAGGTGGTCCGAGGCGGCGCCCTGCGCGCCTGGGTCGACATCTGCCGCGAGACGTCCTGCACCCTCATCCTCGACGAGTTCTACGCCCACTACCTGTACGGCGACGTCGCCCGCTCCGAGGCCCCCGCCTGCAGCGCCGCCCGCTACGTCGAGGACGTCGACCAGGACCCGGTGGTCATCGTCGACGGCCTGACCAAGAACTGGCGCTACCCCGGCTGGCGCCTGTCCTGGACGGTCGGCCCGCGCGACGTCATCGAGCGCCTCACCTCCGCCGGCAGCTTCCTGGACGGCGGCGCCCCCCACCCCATCCAGCGCGCCGCCCTGCCCCTGGTCACGCAAGAGGTCGCCGACCAGGAGGCCCGCGCCATCCAGCGCGCCTTCGGCCAAAAACGCGAGCTGATGGTCGAGCGCGTCCGCGCCATGGGCTTCGGCCTGCCGGCGGCCCCCTCGGGCGCCTTCTACTGCTTCGTCTCGCTCGACAACCTGCCGCCCAGGCTGCGCGACGGCATGGCCTTCTTCCGCGCCGCCCTCGACAAGCAGGTCATCGTCGTCCCCGGCGAGTTCTTCGACGTCAACCCGGGCAAGCGACGCAGCCACATCCCCTCGCGCCTCAAGCAGTTCGTCCGCCTGTCCTTCGGCCCCGAGATGGAGACGGTCGCCTCCGGCCTCGACCGCCTCGACGCCCTCATCCGCGAGGCCTGACCCGCTCGCGACCGTCCGCGCCCGCGCCGCCCCCCTGGAGTGCCCTCGCTCGCGAGGGCTCGTTGGATCAGCGCCGCTCGCGGCGCTCCCCAAGGCCGAGCCCCCAACGACTCCCGGATCTGCCCCTCCAGCGGCTCGTCCTGCATGGCCACCAAGGCCTCGACCCGCTCGCGACCGTCCGCGCCCGCACTCGGAGTGCCCTCGCTCGCGAGGGCTCGTTGGATCAGCGCCGCTCGCGGCGCTCCCCAAGGCCGAGCCCCCAACGACTCCCGGATCTGCCCCTCCAGCGGCTCGTCCTGCATGGCCACCAAGGCCTCGACCCGCTCGCGACCGTCCGCGCCCACGCCCCCCTGGAGTGCCCTCGCTCGCGAGGGCTCGTTGGATCAGCGCCGCTCGCGGCGCTCCCTAAGGCCGAGCCGCCAACAACTCGCGGATCTGATCGAAGAGCGGGTCATCCTGCATGTCGAGGAGGCGCTCGAGCATCTTGCGCCCGGGCTCGCCCTGCTTGGCCAGGCCGCGCATCGCCGCGTAACGAACGAAGCGGTTCTTGTCACGGGCCGTCATCGCTTGAAGCGCCAAGATGTCATCCTCGACGGGAGCCACCAGCAGCACCGCCGCGAGGTTCTGCGTCACCCGGTCGGTGACGGGGCTCTGGACCAGCCGCTCCAGATGCGGCGCCAGCCCCGGCGCGAGGGAGGCGAAGTCGGTCCGCAGCCGCGCGGCGGCTCGCTCGCGGGCGGCCTGGTCGGCGCTCGAGACCAGCTCGTTCAGCAGCGCGACCACCTCGGCGGGCAGCTCGTCGGCCGGCATGCCCTCGACCGCCTTCTGGGTGAACGGGCGCACGGCCGGGTCGGCCTTGCCCAGCGCGTCCAGCAGCGCCTTGTGGCCGGGGCCGCCCAGGGCCGCCAGGAGCTCGACCGCCTGCCGCTGCAGGAACGGTTGGTGGGTCGAGCGGGCCATGCGGGCCAGCGCCTCGGGGTCGAAGCGGTGGTGCTCGGCCAGGAAGATGGCGGCGTACGCGCGGTGCGGGTCGGGCAGGTCGGCGAAGGTCAGCGCGCGCAGGGCCGGCAGGGCGTCGGCGCCGAGACGGGCCAGGGCCATGGTCGCCTGCATCACCTTGGGGCGGGGCTCCTCGGGCAGGCCGCGGATCCCGTCGTAGGCCTGCTTGACCTCGGGCGGCCAGGCCGCCGGGTCGGCGTCGGGATCGGGGCCGAAGGCGTCCTCGGGGACGGGGATCACCGGCTTGGGCGGCGTGGCCGTGGCCGTCGCCTCGGCCGTCGCCTCGGGGGCAGCGCCGGGCTCGGTCGCCGGGGCCTGGGCGGCCGGCGCGGCGGTGGGCGCCTGGGCCGGGGCCGCCGGCGCGGGCTCGGAGCGCTTGCAGGCCGGGGCGCCGAGCAGCAGCGCGGCGGCGAACAGGGCGGGCGACGACTTCCAGATGCGCATGGGGCCTCCTCCGGCGGGGAACGTAGCCGAGGGCACGGCCAGCGGCAATCGACCGGCCTGCGCGGCACCCGCGTGCCGCCTACCTGCCCGCTGCGCATTGGTCGCGCGGAGTGGTCGCGGCGACGACGGCATGCTACAGGGCGCCCCATGGTACACACGACGTCGCTGACGATCCCGACCCGCGGGCGAGGCACCTACGACATCACCCGCGAGGTGCAGCGCGCGGTCGCGCAGTCCGGCGCGTCGACCGGGCTGTGCCACCTGTTCGTCCACCACACCAGCGCGTCGCTGCTCATCTGCGAGAACGCCGACCCGGACGTGCGCCGCGACCTCGAGGGCTGGCTCGAGCGGCTGGCGCCCGACGGGGACCCGCGCTACGCCCATGACGCCGAGGGGCCCGACGACATGTCGGCGCACCTGCGCAGCGTCCTGACGTCGGTGTCGCTGTCGGTGCCGGTGGCGGGCGGGCGGTGCGACCTGGGGACGTGGCAGGGCCTGTACCTGTACGAGCACCGGACCGCGCCCCACCAGCGGCGGGTCACGATCACCGTTCTGGGCGCCTGACCGGCGGCGCCGTGGCGTCGGCCGCGGCCACGGGACGCAGCTCGTCCAGCTCGGGCTCGAGGCGCGCGCGCACCAGGCGCGTCAGCTCGCCCCAGCGGCTCGGGACCAGGTGCGTGCCGTCGTGCTCGACCCACTCGACGGCCGGGTGGCGGGCGCGCACGCGGGCGACCTGCGCCAGCGGCACCATGACGTCGTTGCGCTGGGCGACCACCGTCATGCGCGCCGGGTCGGTCGCGGGCTCGTGGGCCAGCGGGTCCAGCCAGGCCAGGTCGTCCATGTCGAAGTCCCGACGCACCCGCCCCAGCGCCCCCGCCATCAACGGCGTGGCGTAGCGCATCACGCCCAGCTCACTGCAGGTCTGGCGCACGCACACCACCGGGCAGTACAGCACCGCGCGCCGCAGCGGATGGCAGTTGGCCAGGTGCAGCGCCAGCTGGCCTCCGACCGAGTACCCCAGGACGGACACGCTGTCGTATCCGAAGGTGGCCACCAGCGATCGGGTCAGCGACCGCAACCCCGTGATGGCCGAGCGGAAGCTGTGGACCATGTCCGACAGCCGCGGGCTCGCCAGCCCGGCCCCCGGCCAGGCGACGTAGCTGCCGAAGTAGTGGTGGTTCATCACGTTGTAGACCACGTCGACGCCGTGCAGCTGGCCCAGCCCGAAGAGCCGCTGCATGAACCCGGCGAACGGCACGCCGTAGCAGTGACACACGACCACCACGTGCCGGCTGCGCCTCGCCGCCGGCCGCGCCATCCAGGCCACCACGCGGTCGCGCGCCCTCGCCTCCCCCGGCCGGCGATACGGGTTGTCCAGGACCAGGCGCCCGCCCGCCGCGACGCGGACCTCCTGCACCTCGCCCGGAAACTCCTTGTATAGCCCGAAGGCCTCTATATCCTCTCGCAGCCGCTGGCGACCCGGGTCCCGCCACAGGGTCTGCGGTCGCCGGAACGCGTAGGCCAGCTCGCCCAGCGACCACACGCTCGTGAAGGCGACCTCCAGGCCCCAGGTGGCCCTGGACAAGGCGCGTTGCAGCATGATGGCCTCGCTCACAGGCTCGTTCGTCAGGGCCTTCAGGATGACCCTCGCCCACACCGCCCACAAGGCCCCGGTCCCGTCGCGCTGATGCCCACCCTCGAGCCGCTCATCACGGGCCGCGAAGCCCGCCAGCTCGGCCGCGCCCTGGCCGTCTACGGCCTCGTCGGCGTCGCGGCCGGCCTGATGGCCGTCGTCTTCGAGGAGATGATCGACTGGGTGAGCGAGCTGCTCGGCGTCGTCCCCGCCCGCTACACCTTCGCGACCGAGGACGCGCTCATCGTCGGCCTCGACTTCGGCCAGCCCTTCCCCTGGCACATCCTGCTCATCCCGGCCCTCGGCGCCCTCGCCTCCGGCCTCATCTGCGCCTGGCTCGCCCCCGAGGCCATGGGCTCCGGCGGCGGCCAGGTCATCGACGCCTACCACCGCCGCCAGGGCCGCATCCGCCACCGCGTCCCGGTCGTCAAGTCCGTCGCCAGCGCCATCACCATCGGCTCGGGCGGCTCCGCCGGCTACGAGGGCCCCATCTCGCAGATCGCCGCGGGCATCGGCGCCGTCGTCAGCGACCGCCTCCGCCTGACCGCCCGCGAGCGCCGCATCATCATCGTCGCCGGCATGGCCGCCGGCGTCGGCGCCGTCTTCCACTCCCCGCTCGCCGCCGCCATCCTCGCCGCCGAGATCCTCTACTCCGACATCGACCTCGAGCACGAGGTCCTCGCCCCCTCCATCATCACCTCGACCATCGCCTTCGCCGTCTTCGGCGCCGTCCGCGGCTGGGAGCCCGCCTTCACCACCCCCGCCCACGGCTTCGAGCACTACTCGCAGCTCGGCGCCTACGCCGTCCTCGCCCTGGCGGTCGCCCTGGGCGCCATCGGCTTCGTCCACACGGTCACCTTCTTCCGCCGCCACCTCGGCAAGGCCCAGCGCCTGCCCCTGTGGCTCCGCCCCGCCATCGGCGGCCTGGGCGTCGGCGCCGTCGGCCTCTTCGTCCCGCAGGCCCTGGGCAGCGGCTACGGCATCATCCAGGTCGCCCTCGACGGCCGCGTCGGCCCGCTCCTGCTCCTGCTCCTGGCCGTCACCAAGACCCTCACCAGCGCCCTGACCACCGGCTCCGGCGGCTCGGGCGGCCTCTTCGCGCCGGCCTTCGTCGTCGGCGGCGCCCTGGGCGGCGCGGTGGGCCTCGCCGCCGCCGCCCTCTTCCCGGGCCTGCAGATCGCCCCCGCCACCTTCGTGGTCGTCGGCATGGCCGCCTTCCTGGGCGCCGTCATGCGCGTCCCGCTGGGCGCCGTCATCATGGTCGCCGAGCTGACCGGCGACTACCAGCTGCTCGTCCCCGCCCTGTGGGTCTGCATCCTGGCGTGGCTCCTGACCCGCCGCCACCGCCTGTACCCGCAGCAGGTCCCCAGCCGCTTCGACGCGCCCGGGCAGCTCTCCGACATGATGGGCGAGGTCCTGCGCCGCGTCTCGGTCCGCGAGGCCATGGACCCGCACAAGGGCGCCCCGGTCACCGTCGCCCCCGACATGCCCATCGGAGAGGTCCTCGCCTGCTTCGCCTCGACCCCGCAGGCCGTCTTCCCCATCGTCCGCCCGCAGACGGGCGCCCTCCTCGGCGTCGTCGACGGCCACGCCCTGCGCCGGACCCTGCAGGAGACCGGCCACGAGGCCATGCTCATCGCCCACGACTTCGCCTCGCCGGCCGTCTCGGTGCGCCCCGTCGACACGCTCTACGACGCCATCGCCAGCATGACCGCCAGCGGCTACGACGAGCTGGTCGTCGTCTCGACCGAGGACCCCGGCCAGCTGGCGGGCATCCTGACCCGCCGCGAGATCATCGCCGCCTATCACCGCCGGATGCTGGGCGCCGAGGCCGAGGCCATGGGCCGCCCCCGCCCCGCCGCCCCGCCCGCCCCCGAGCCGCCGCCCGCCGCCGGCCCCGAGGCCATCCCGCAGGCCCTCGACCGAGGCGCCATCGTCCGCCTCGAGGGCGGCGGCGACCGCGACCAGGCCCTGGCCCGCCTGGTGGCCCGCGCCCCGCTGCCCGAGACCATCGACCGCGACCGCCTGCTCGCGGCGCTCATCGAGCGCGAGGCGCTGGGCTCGACCGGCATCGGCGACGGCCTGGCCATCCCGCACCCCAGCGGCGAGCTGCTGGGCGGCCACACGCAGCCGCTCATCCTCGTGGGGCTGCTCTGGCAGCCCGTGCCGTGGAACGCCCTCGACGGCGTCCCGGTCGACACGGTCTGCGTGCTGCTGACGCCCAGCGGCGTCACGCACCTGCGCCTGCTGTCGCACCTCGCGCGGACCCTGTCCGACCCCACCCTGCGCGGGCTGCTGCGCGACAAGGCGCCCGACGAGGAGATCGCCGCGCGCGTCGCCGAGCTGGCGGCCCAGGTGGCCTGACAGGCGCGCGTCCATAAGGTTTCCGGGTGCTTGCGCCCCCTTGGGGCTGGAGCACTTCCGAGCCATCGGACGCCCGACGAGGAGGACGCCATGCAGCAGGACCACTACGACCGCCAGGCGCTGGACAGCCGCATCTCGAAGCTGCGCCACGGGCTGGACTCGCTGTCCAACCAGCTGCGCGAGGACGTCTCGAAGACCAGCGACCCACGCGCCGAGGCGCTGTTCGAGACCACGGCCGAGGTCCTGCGCGGCCTGCTCAAGGCCTTCGAGCACTTCGCCGAGGGCAGCGAGGCGGCCTGGCGGCCCGGGCCCGGCCAGCAGCGCCCGGATCACCCGCGGCGCTGACGCGGCCCCACCCCGAACCGCGCGGCGCGGGCGGCCTCGGCGGCGGCCCGCGCGCGTGTTTGGGGGTCGACAGCGCGGGCCTCGATCGGTAGTGTGCCCCGTCCCCGGCGGACGCACACGCATGAAGAAGCCCCTATCTATTCCACACCTTGCGGCCTCCTCGGCCGCGGCGCTCGCGCTCGCGCTCGGCCTGCTCGCGGGCTGCGACGGCTCGGCGGCCGAGCCCCCTCCGGCGGACACGGCCCAGACGCCCGACGAGCGGCCGGCCGACGCCGTCGACCCCGATGGCGCCGTGCCCGACGCCGGCCCTGACGTGACGCCGGTGCCCGCCCTGATCGACGCGCCGGTCGTCCCCAACGTCTTCGCCGATCTGCAGCAACCCTCCGAGGGGCTGGCCTTCGACGGCCTCGGCGGCCTGTACGTCTCGCGCGGCGCCGAGATCCTGCGCCTGTCGCCCGACGGAGCCAGCGAGTCGGTCGGCACCCTGCCGCCCGTGCCCGACGGCGCCGGGGCCGGCGCCACCGGCATGGCCGTGGGCCCGGACGGCGCCCTGTACGTCGCGCGCTACGACGCCGGGCGCATCGACCGCCTGCCGCTCGACGGCGGCGCGGCCACGGTGTTCCTGGACGACGCGGGGCACCCCAACGCGCTGACCTTCGCCGCCGACGGCGCCCTCTGGTTCACCGACTCGGGCAGCGGCGGCCAGGCCGACGGGGCCGTCGTCCGGGTGCCTCCTCAGGGCACGCCCCAGCGCGTCGTCGACGGCGTGACCTACGCCAACGGGATCGCCCTCGACGAGGCCCGGGGCTTCGTCTGGTTCGCCTCCACCAGCCCGGGCAGCCTGCACCGCGCGCCGCTCGCGGCCGACGGCGCCGTGGGCGCGCCCGAGCTGGTCAGCGACGACGACGCGCTCGCCGTCGCCGACGGGCTGGCGCTGGCTCCCGACGGAGCGGTGCTAGTCGCCGCCTTCGCCCAGGGTGCCATCTACGCCTGGACCTCCGACGGCCTGCGTCTCGTCGTCCACGACCCCGACCAGGGGCGCCTGCTGGGCATCGCCAGCCTCGCCCTCGCTTCGGGCCCGGGGTTCGCCCCCACCTCCGTCTTCGCCACCAGCCTGCTGTCGCCGACCCTGTTCCAGGCGTCGGTGCTCGAGGAACCATGATGTCGCTCTGGACGCGCGCCCGCGCGCTGCTCGCCGTGACCGCCCTGTCGCTGCCCCTCGCCGCCGCCTGCGGCAGCCAGGAGACCGCCCCGACCGAGGCCGCCGCCGGCCAGGCCGCGACGCTGACCGGCTCGCTGGCCCAGCAGCGCACCTTCACCCTCGAGGGCGGCGCCATCGGCGCCATGGCCTGGCACCCCACCCTGCCCTGGATCGCCCTGGGCGGACAGGACGGCACCGTGCGCGTCGTCGATCTGGACGGCGGGCGCGAGGTGCCGATGAAGCAGTCGCACGACGAGTGGGTCACCGAGGTGGCCTGGACGCCGGGCGGCCGCTACGTGGTGTCGGGCAGCACCGACAACACCGTGCGCCTCTGGGACGTGACGACCCGCTCGGTGGTCCGCACGCTCAGCGGCCACTCGGGCGACGTCAAGGCGCTCGCCGTCAGCGCCGACGGCACGCGCATCGCCTCGGGCGGCGTCGACCGCCGGGTCATCCTGTGGAAGACCGAGGACGGCGAGGCGCTCGAGACCTACCGCGGCTACCGCAACAGCGTCTACACGCTGGCCTTCCACCCCAACGACGAGTCCATCGTCTTCGTGGGCGGCCGCGAGAGCACCATCCACCTGTGGGACACCGAGGCCCGCGAGCGGCTCGACCGCCTGAGCGACCACACCAACTCGGTCTTCGATCTCCGCTTCACGCCCGACGGGGCCCACATGGTGTCGACCGGCGCCGACGGCCGGCTGCTGGTGTGGAACACCGAGGACTGGACGTCGCGCCAGCTCTACCAGGGCGACTACATGGCCGACGCCATCGCCATCGATCGCCAGGGCCAGCGGGTCGCGATGGGCGACCGCAAGGGCGAGGTCAACATCTACGACCGGGCCACCGGCACGCTCGAGCGCATGGTCCCGGTGGGCAAGGCCATGATCCAGAGCCTGGACTTCTCGCCCGACGGCAAGCGGCTGGCCGCGGCGACCGACGACGGCAAGCTCGTCATGATCGACGTCGAGGCGGTCGACGGCGGGGCCCCGGCGCCGATCGCGGCCTTCACCGGGTTCGCGGCCTCGCTCGACGAGGTGGCGGTGGGCGCGGGCGGCCAGGTGGTCGCGGGCCTGGGGGGCGGCGACGTCACGGTGTGGGACGGCCGCACCGGGGCCGTGCGGGCGCGCGTCGCGGCGCAGGGCGCGCGGTTCGAGACGCTGGCCCTGTCGCGCGACGGCGAGACGCTGGCCGTGGGCGTCGACAGCGGCGAGGTGCGGCTGTACGGCAGCGCGGACGGCGCGCTGCGCAAGACCCACGCGGGCATCGGGCAGAGCGTGGCCGCGCTGGGCTTCTCGCCGGACGGGCGGACGATCTTCGTCGGCGGCGGCTGGGGCAAGCTGGCCGCGCTGGACGTGGAGTCGGGCGCCGAGGGGGCGGCCTTCGACGGGCACGACGAAGGCCTCACCGCCATCAGCGTCTACCCGGACGGCTCGCGGATCCTGACGTCGTCGCGCGACGAGCACACGCGGTGCTGGGACGTGCAGACGGGCAAGTCGCTGTGGGCCCTGTACGGCGACGTGCCGCGGTCGAACGCGGTCAGCGGCGACGGGCAGCGGGTCGCCGTCGGCGACCAGAAGGGCATCATCCGGCTGTACGAGGGCGACACGGGCAAGCGGGTGGGCGAGATGGCCGGGCACCGGCGGGCGGTCGTGGGGTTGGCCTTCGCGCCGGGCGACGAGCGGCTCGTCTCGGCCGGCTGGGACCGGTCGGTCAAGCTGTGGTCGGTGCCGGACCAGGCGATCATCACGTCGACGCTGCCGCACCGGGGCTGGCTGGCCTCGCTGGCGGCGACGCCCGACGGAGGCACGCTGGTGACCGGCGGCCGGGGCGGCGCGGGGCCGGCGGTGCTGTTCGAAGTGCGCGACAAGGCCGACGAGGGGCTGCCCGAGGACGACGGGGCCGTGGTGGCCGCCAACGACGTGCCCGGGCTGACGCTGCCCAAGCTCGAGGGGCTGCCCGAGGACGTCGAGGTGGTGCGCACCAAGACCAACGAGGAGCGGGCCGAGGAGATCCTGGCCTCCATCCGGGATCTGTCGGCCAAGGGCGACAAGGACGCCGCCTGTGACCAGGCGCTGTCGGTCACGCGGCTGGTCGACAACGTCGACCCCTACCGGCGCGAGCTGACCGAGGTCTGCGCCGACGCCGCCACGGCGCACGCCACGCCCGAGGGCTTCGGCAAGTGCCTGAAGTTCAGCCAGATCGCGCTCGAGCTGACGCCGCGCCACAAGCCGCTCGAGGCGCTGGTGACGCGCTGCACGCTGATGCGCCTCGACGGGCGGCTCGACGAGCTGGCCAAGGCGCTCGCCGACGCGCCCAACGAGGAGAAGAGCCTGCGCCACTACAACTGGCGCACCCTCATCGCGGGCGGGCTCGAGATCGAAAAGCGCGTCCACCAGCACGACAAGGACCTGAAGGTCGAGGGCTCGCGCGAGAAGCTGGCCCGCGGCTACGCCTACCTGGCGCTCGGCAGCTATCACCTGTCCAGCTTCTCGGGCGAGAACCGAGAGGAGCTGCTGGGCAAGGCGACGCGCTACAGCCGCGAGGCCGACCAGCTCGCGGGCTCGGACCCGGTGGTCGACGCGGTCCTGTGGACGCTCACCAAAGAGCGCTACATGCCCATGTGGATCTACGGCGGCGCCCTGGGCGGTCTGGCCCTGCTCGGCATCGGCGTCGCCATCCTGATGGGCCGCCGCCGCGCCCGCAAGATGGCCCTGCTGGCCGAGGACGACACCGACGCCGCGGCCTGACCTGGCGGGCCTGCGCCCTGGGATCGCCGCCTCGCAAGAGGCCAACCGGAGTGCTCCGGCTTGCCGGAGCCCCGATGCGGCGCAGCTTGCTGCGCCGGGCTTGGCGGCCAGATCCCGGCGGCAAGCCGCAGGGGGCCCCGGCAAGCTGGAGCACTAGGAAGAAACTAGGTCGGAGGAGGGGCTGCGCCGGGCTTGGCGGCCCGATCCCGGCGGCAAGCCGCCGGGGCCGGGGCTCCAGCAAGCTGGAGCACTCCAAGGCCGCCTCCGCCGGCGGCCAACCGGAGTGCTCCGGCTTGCCGGAGCCCCGATGCGGCGCAGCTTGCTGCGCCGGGCTTGGCGGCCAGATCCCGGCGGCAAGCCGCAGGGGGCCC
>JAWLBL010000034.1:60479-81538 GCA_041687695.1 Myxococcota bacterium
AGGAGGGGCTGCGCCGGGCTTGGCGGCCCGATCCCGGCGGCAAGCCGCCGGGGCCGGGGCTCCAGCAAGCTGGAGCACTCCAAGGCCGCCTCCGCCGGCATCCACACGACGCATCTTCCAGCCGGCCCGGCTCGGCATCGGTTTCAGCATCACCGGCCTGGGACCGCCGGCTTCCAGAGGGTGTCGCAAAAGCCCAACCGGAGTGCTCCACCTTGGTGGAGCCCCCATCCGGCGCAGCTTGCTGCGCCGGGTTTGGCGGCCAGATCCCGGCGGCAAGCCGCCGGGGCCGGGGCTCCGGCAAGCCGGAGCACTCCATGGCCGCCTCAGCCGGCATCATTACGACACCCTCTTCCATCCGGCCGGAGCCGGCGTCGTTCTCGGCTTCGACCGCCTCTGGACCGCCGGCTTCCAGCCGGCCGGAACCGGCATCGCCCCCAACGCCCGGCCGCCCAGCGCCGGCACCGAGCTCAGGCCGGCAGCACGCCGCGTCCGCGCAGGAAGGCGACCAGGGTGTCGAAGGCGGCCGCGCGCCCGTGCTGGACGAGGTGCGAGCCCGGAAAGACGGCCAGGTGCGCCCCGCCGAAGTGGGCGGCGAGGCGCTCGGAGTAGCGCAGCGGGGTGACGCGGTCGCGCTGCCCGGCGATGACCAGGACGCGGTCGCTGGCGATGGCCGGGGGCCGCGCCTCGGGGCTGGTCGGGGCGAAGGCGTCGATGAAGGCGTCGCGAGCCAGCCCGGCCTCGGCGGCGCGCGCCAGGGCCTCGGTGCCGAAGGCGTGATCCCACATCAGCTCGGCCACCGACGGGAAGGCGATCATCGGCACGGCGAAGTCCAGCGTGGGCTCGACCGTGGCGAGCAGGGCCGACGTGAAGCCGCCCAGGCTCATGCCGGCGACGCCGACGGACGGGGCGCCGCGATCGCGCAGGGCGCGGACCAGGGCGCGCAGATCGCTGGTCGCCTGGGCGAAGCCCTCGTTGGCGCGGATGGGGTTGGTCGACGGGAACATGGGCGTCCAGCGCCCCCGGGGCAGGCGGCGCGCGTGGAACGGCAGGTTGACCAGGACCACGTCCAGCCCCTGTCGATACAGCCACCGGGCGCGCATCGCGACCTCTTCGATGGCATAGTGACCCGCGCCCCACCCGTGCAGGGCGATGAGGGTCGGGGCGGGGCGCCAGTGGCGGAACCAACGACCGTGACAGATCGCGTTCTCGGGGCAGCGGCCGAGGAGGGTTGCGTGGCTGGGTTCGAGCGAGCGCCAGACGCTGGGCCAGGTCAGGTCGACGACCTCGCCCTCGGGCAGGTCACGCACGGGGCGCTGGGTCAGGACCGCGGCCGGGGGCGCGGGGAACAGGCGGCCATCGCGCGCGGCCTCGGGGTACAGCCGGCGGGCGGCCTCGATGCGGCTCGCGAGCGAGGCGCGGGCGGCGCGGCGGCCGGCGGTGGGGCTGCGGAACGTGGCGCGGACGAACAGCGCGTCGAGGCCCTCGCCGAAGGCGGCGGTGGCGGCGCTGAGCGGGAGCATGGGGTCGAAGGTCGGCATGGCGCGATGGTAACCCGGGTCGGCTGGGTGCGGAAACGCACTGTAGTTCCTCGGCGAGGTGTCCAGGTTCGGGTTGAAACCCGACCCGCAGCATCGGCGTTGCCCGGCCGCCGGGGCCTCGGCATCATGCGAGGCATGGCGACGCGGGACGTCATGGGCAGCCGGTGGCGCAGCGCTCGGGAGCGCGCGTCGTGCGGGGCGAGCGTGGGCTCACGGGCCGCTGGAGGACCACCATGAGCGCGACGGACGACGCCACGCGGACGCGAAGCCAGGCCGCTGCGCAGGTCACAGGGCCTGCGCCCGGCGCCGAGCTGGACCCGGCCATCGCGGCCACCCTCGAAGAGCTGCGCTCGCGCCTGGCCGCGCTCGAGGCGCAGGCCGAGCTGGCGACCTGGCGCTCCGAGCTGGCAGCCGCCGCCCTGGAGAACGTCGGTGACGTCATCGAGATCACCGACGCCGACGGGCTCCTCCAGTATGTGAACCCGGCCTTCGAGCGGCTGACCGGCTACGCGTGGGAGGAGGCGATCGGGCGGACGCCGGCCTCCCTGCTGAGGAGCGACCAACACGACGAGGCGTTCTTCGACGCGCTGTGGGCCCAGCTGGCGGCCGGGCGGATGTGGCGCGGCCGGCTGGTGAGCCGCGCGAAGACGGGCGAGCTGCTGCACTTCGAGTCGACCGTGTCGCCCATCCTCGACGAGGACGGGCGCGTGCTGCACATGGTCGCGATCAAGCGCGACATCGGCGAGCTGATGCGCGCCGAGGCGGCGCTGCGCGAGAGCGAGGAGCGCTTCCGGCGGTTGGCCGAGGCGAGCTTCGAGGGGGTGGCCATCCACGAGCGCGGGCGGATGGTCGACGTCAACTCGCGCCTGCTGGCGATGTTCGGCTACGAGGCGGACGACGTCGCGCTGGTGGTCGGGCGGCGCGGCATGGATCTGGTGGCGCCCGAGCACCACGAGCGGGTGCGCGAGCACGAGCGGCGCGACGGCGTGGGGCCGGTCGAGGTCGACGGGCTGCGGCGGGACGGGTCGCGGTTCCCCATCGAGATCTGCACGCGGGACGTGGCCATCGACGGGCGCCGGCTGCGGGTGACGGCGGTGCGCGACGTGTCGGACCGGCGGCGGACCGAGGCCGAGCTGAAGGAGGCCGAGGCCAAGCTGCGGCACGAGGCGGCGCACCACGCGCTGACCGGGCTGCCCAACCGCGGGCGCTTTCTCGAGCAGGTGCGGGCCGCCATCGCGCGGCAGCAGACCAGCGGGCAGCTCGTCGCGGTGCTGCTGCTGGATCTCGACCGGTTCAAGATCGTCAACGAGAGCCTGGGGCACGCGGTCGGCGACAAGCTGCTGGTCGACATCACGCGGCGCATCGTGGGGGCGCTGGGGCCGCGCGACATGGCGGCGCACCTCGGCGGCGACGAGTTCGCCGTCGTGGTCGAGCCGGTCGAGGACGCGTCCGACGCGCAGGCCATCGCCGAGCGCCTGCAGGGCGACCTGGCCGTCCCGTTCACCGTCGGCGCGCACGAGGTCTTCACCAGCGCCAGCATCGGCATCGCGCTGACGGGCGCGGGCCACGACACGGCCGAGACGCTCCTGCGCGACGCCGAGGCCGCCATGTACCGGGCCAAGGCCATGGGCAAGGCGCGCCACGTCGTGTTCGACACGACGATGCACCTGCGGGCCGTCGAGCTGCTGCAGCTCGAGTCCGATCTGCGGCGCGCGCTCGAGCGCGGCGAGTTCCGCCTGCACTACCAACCCATCGTGGCGCTCGACGAGGGGAACATCGTCGGCTTCGAGGCGCTGCTGCGCTGGGAGCACCCCGAGCGCGGCCTGATGGCCCCCGGCGCCTTCATCCCGGTCGCCGAGGAGACCGGCCTGATGGTCCCCATCGGGCAGTGGGTCATGCGCGAGGCCTGCCGCCAGGTCCGCGAGTGGCAGGAGACGTTCCCCTCCGACCCCCCGCTGATGATCAGCGTCAACCTGTCCGGGCGGCAGTTCGCCCAGCAAGACCTCGTCCAACAGATCACGGCGACCCTCGGCGAGACGCGGCTCGAGGCGCGGCACCTCAAGCTCGAGATGACCGAGAGCATCATCATGGACAACGCCGAGTTCGCGACCGCGCTGCTCAGCGAGCTGCGGTCCCTCGATCTCCAGCTGTTCATGGACGACTTCGGCACCGGCTACTCGTCGCTCAGCTACCTGCACCGCTTCCCGACCGACTCGCTCAAGATCGACCGCTCCTTCGTCAGCACCCTGGGGACCCCCGGCCGCCGCAGCGAGATCGTGCGCACCATCGTGCACCTCGCCCGCAACCTCGGCATGTCCGTCGTCGCCGAAGGCGTCGAGACGGCCGCCCAGCTCGACGACCTGCGCCTCATGGGCTGCGACTACGGCCAGGGCTACTTCTTCTCGCGCCCCATCCCCAGCGCCCAGGCCGCCGATCTCCTGGGCGAACGCCCGCGCTGGTAGCCCCGCGCTAGCGCCTGCGCTGTTAGCCCCGCGCCAACGCCGCCGGCATCGCCTATACTCGCGCGACCCGCCGCCGCCGAGGGGCCGATGCACCAGCACGTCATCATCGAGGACTTCGTCCCCTACGACCGCAGCGTGCACTGGCGCCTGCACGACGCCTACTTCGCGCAGCGCGGCATCGACGCGTGGCGCGAAGGCGAGGTCCCGTACCAGTCGACCACCAACTACGCCGTCGCCACCATGCAGGCCAACCTGCTCGTGGCCCTCGCCCGCGACCTCGAGCGCGCCGGCGCCCTGGCCTCCGACGACGAGGTCTGGGTGCTCGAGGTCGGCGCCGGCCTCGGCCAGTTCGCCGCCAACTTCATGCGCGCCCTCGACGCCTCCTGCGGCCCCGAGGGCCGCGCCCTGGCCCCCCGCGTGCGCTACGTCGCGTCCGACTACTCACCACGCTCGCTCACCGAAGCCCTCGAGACCCCCGAGCTGGCCCCCTGGGTCGCCAGCGGCCGCCTCATGGGCGCCCACTACGACCTGCGCGACCCCACGACCATGCGCCTGTACGGCGGCGCCGCCCTGCCCCACCCCCCGCTCCTGGTCATCGCCAGCTACATCGCCGACTCCATCGCCTGCAAGCAGCTCCAGCGCCGCGGCGCCCACTGGTTCGAGTCCCACGTCCAGGTCCGCGCCCCCCTCCACGACGGCGAGCCCCCCACCGCCGACGCCGTCCTCGAGCGCCTCCTGGCCGACGCCCGCCAGCGCGACCTCGCCCGCGAGCTCGAGCTCCACTACGAGTGGCACCCCGTCGACCTCGACGCCGCCCTCGGCGCGCCCCACGCCGACCTCGTCCGCCA
The DNA here is from genome assembly GCA_041687695.1 of Myxococcota bacterium. Taxonomy (GTDB): domain Bacteria; phylum Myxococcota_A; class UBA9042; order PHBI01; family JAWLBL01; genus JAWLBL01. The sequence continues at coordinate 65,328 of JAWLBL010000034.1, forward strand.
CGCGACGAGCGGCCTCGACCAGGTCACCCTCCACTACCCCATCGCCTTCTTCTCCTTCGCCCTGGCGATGGCGCAGCTGCTCCGCCCCGGCGGCGGCCTCCTCGTGAGCGACTACGGCACCGTCACGCGCGACCAGCTCGCCCTGCTCCGCGAGCGCCGCCCGGCGGTCTACGGCAACTCCTGGACCCACGAGGTCGACTTCGCCCTCTTCGACGCCCTCGGCGCCCTCCCCGGCTGGCAGACCCTGCGCACCCGCGACCCGCTCCTGTCCGTCCACACCGCCCTCGTCCGCCCCTCCGCCCCGCCCGGCGGCGCCCTCGCCCGCGACTTCGCCCGCCTCTACCTGCACGGCCACGCCGGCGAGGACATGCTCGACTTCGCCGCCGCCGCCCGCCAGGCCACCCAGGCCCAGGACCACGCCCGCGCCGCCCGGCTGTGGCGCCGCTGCCTGGCCCTCGACCCCGCCAGCGCCGAGCTCCACTACCGCCTGGGCGAGGCCTGCATCGACGCCGGCCACTACGCCCGCGCCATCGACACCCTCGAGGCCGGCCGCGCCCTCGACCCGACGCACCGCTTCGACTTCGAGTTCCACCTCGCCCGCGCCCACTGCCTGCGCGGCGACGCCGCCGAGGCCGAGCGCTGGTACCGCGCCGCCCTCGCCCTCGAGGAGGACCCGGTCACCTGGACCAACCTCGGCGTCCTCCTCGAGTCCGCGCGCCGCTTCGACGAGGCCTATCGCGCCTTCAAGCGCGCCCTGGTCCTCGATCCCGACGCCACCCGCACCCAGGAGCGCCTCGCCCTGCTCAAGGACCGCTGGTGGCAGCAGCAGGTCGCGTCCCTCGCGCCCGCCGAGCGACCCGTCACCCCCGACGCCACGCGTCCCCCGCCCCCGTCGCGGCTGGTCGAGCCCACCTCCTGACGCCCCCGCGCCCCCGCGCCGGCGGCCCACAGGGCGCGGAGCCGGGAAGCCCATCGCGCGCGCCCTGGTTGGAATCGATACAGGGCAACCCATCGGAACCACACGGGACCAGGAGCACGCATGGCGATCTTCCACGGCCACGAGCACGGCCCGGTCCACCTCCTCGAGACCCTCGTCGCGCTCGAGCACGACGCCGTCGAAGGGTATCGGTCGGCCATCGCGCGGGTCGACGACGCGCGCGACCGCGAGGCGTTGACCGAGTTCATGGGCGAACACGAGCGCATGGCCCGCCGCCTGCGCGACCTCATCGCCGAGCTGGGCGGCGACCCCGGGCGCGAGGTCGAGACGTCGGTCCACAAGGGACGCCTCGCGCGCGCCCGCGTCGCCATCGGCGACTTCACGCAGGGCGAGGCGGGCATCCTGAAGAACGTCAAGGCCAACGAGGACGTGACCGCCAAGGCCTTCGAGCGCGCCTACGAGCGCGACGGCCTGCCCGAGCCGGTGCTGCGCCTCGTCCGCGAGGGAGAAGAGATGGTCCACGGCCACCGGCGGTGGATGGAGATGCGGCTCGACGAGCTGGAGGGGCCGCACCTCGAGTGACCCCGACAGCCGGGGCCGTGGCGGTGGGCCGTGGCTGTGGCCGTGGGCCGTGGCCGTGGCGGTGGGCCGATGCCGTGGCCGTGGCCGTGACCGTGGGCCGTGGCTGTGGGCCGTGGGCCGTGGGCCGTGACCGTGGGCTGTGGGCCGTGGCCGTGGGCCGTGGGCCGTGGCTGTGGGCCGTGGGCCGTGGCTGTGGGCCGTGGCTGTGGGCCGTGGGCCGTGGCCGTGGGCCGTGGGCCGTGGCTGTGGGCCTGGCGGTGGGGCGTGGCCGACGCCGCGACCGGACTGCACGAGCTCGCTCGTGCTCCGGCTTCGCGCAGCTCGCTGCGCGCCAGGGCCGGCGCTGAGGTGAGGCCCAGAGGGCCCCGGACGTTCGCCCCCCAGGCGCGTTGGCACCCATGACGCGCTGGTGTCATACTCCGGGCCTCGTCGTTCGGAGGCCCCATGCGTCACGTCACCTGCGCCCCCTGGCGCCCTGTTGCCCTCGCCCTGACCGTGGGGTTCGTCCTCGTCGCTTGCGGCGGCGACGCCTCCTCGGGCGGCGACCCCGTCGACGCCGCCACGGACGCCATGTTCGGCCCTCCGGACGGCACCGGCGGAGACGTCAAGGCGAACCCCGACGTCGCCGCAGCCGACGCGCCCGCCGACCCCGGAGCGTCCAGCGAGGTGACCGAGGACGCCTGCCCCGTCGCCGCCGAGCAGTGCAACGGCGAGGACGACGACTGCGACGGCGAGACCGACGAAGACTGGCCCGAGCTGGGGACGACCTGCTCGGTGGGCGCCGGCGCCTGCGCGGCCGAGGGCGTCGTCGTGTGCGCGCCCGACGGCCTGGGGACCCGGTGCGACGCGACCGCCGGCACGCCAGCCAACGCCGAGGTCTGCCTCAACGGCGTGGACGACGACTGCGACGGTGAGACCGACGAGGGCTGCGAGTGCGCGCCCGGGGCCAGCGAGGCCTGCGGGACCGACGAGGGCGAGTGCGTCGCCGGCACGCGCGCGTGCGGAGAGGACGGCCTGTGGGGGCCCTGCGAGGGCGCGGTCGAGCCGGCCGTCGAGGCGTGCAACGACCTCGACGACGACTGCGACGGCGAGACCGACGAGTCGGGCGGGGCGGGCGCGGCCGACGACAACGGGTGCGGCGGCGTGTGCGCGCTCGACGGGGCGCCGGGCGCCGCCTGCGACGGGCCGGACGCGGACGAGTGCGCCGAGGGGACCTTCAGCTGCGACGGGGCCAACGCGGTGACCTGCTCCGACGAGACCGGCGACGCGGTCGAGGTCTGCGACGGCGTGGAGGACGAGGACTGCGACGGCGGCGTGGACGAGGGCTGCGACTGCGTCGACGGCGCGACCCAGCCGTGCGGCCCCGACGAGGGGGCCTGCGAGGCGGGGAGCCAGTCGTGCGCCGGCGGGGTGTGGGGCGCGTGCGAGGGCGCCCTGGGGCCGTTCGTCGAGACCTGCAACGACGTGGACGACGACTGCAACGGGCTGACGGACGAGCCGTGGCCCTCCAAGGGCGGGGCGTGCAACGCCGGGCTGGGCGAGTGCTTCGCGACCGGGACGCTGGTGTGCGCCGAGAGCGGGACCGAGCTGGCCTGCTCGGCGGCGCCGGCCGCGCCGCAGGCCGAGGTGTGCAACGGGCTCGACGACGACTGCGACGGCTTCACCGACCAGGGCAACCCGGGCGGGGGCGTCGCCTGCGCGACCGGGCTGATGGGCGCGTGCGCGGCCGGGGTGACGGCCTGCGTCGACGGCGATGTGGTGTGCCAGGCGCCGAGCCCGACCGACGAGGTGTGTGACGGCGTCGACAACGACTGCGACGGGCAGACCGACGAGGGCGAGCCGGGCGCGGGCGTGGCCTGTGACACGGGCCTGAAGGGCGTGTGCGCCGCCGGCTCCACGGTGTGCTCGGGCGGGACGCTGTCGTGCGCCGCGCAGGCGGACCCCAGCGCGGACGTGTGCAACGGGCTGGACGACGACTGCGACGGGCAGACCGACGAGGGCGACCCGGGCGGCGGTCAGGCCTGCCAGACGGGGCAGCTGGGGCCGTGCGCGGCCGGGACGACGCAGTGCTCGGGCGGCCAGGTGGTGTGCGTTCAGAACCTGCAGGCGGCCTCCGAGACCTGCAACCTGGTCGACGACGACTGCGACGGTCAGACCGACGAGGACAACCCGGGCGGCGGTCAGGCCTGCGGGACCGGGTTGCCGGGCGAGTGCGCGGCCGGACAGACGCTGTGCTCGGGCGGGACGGTGGTGTGCCAGGCCAACGAGAGCCCGTCGCCCGAGACGTGCAACGCGCTGGACGACGACTGCGACGGGCAGACCGACGAGGGCAACCCGGACGCGGGCCAGACCTGCGACACCGGCACGCCGGGGCTGTGCGGAAAGGGGACGACGGCGTGCCTGGGCGGCAGCATCGCGTGCCTGGCGACGACCGGGCCCAACATGGAGGAGTGCGACGGGCTGGACAACGACTGCGACGGGCAGACCGACGAAGGCAGCCCTGGGGCCGGCGAGGCCTGCAGCACCGGCCAGCCGGGCGTGTGCTCGCAGGGGACGACGGCCTGCGAAGGGGGCATGTTGTCGTGCAAGCCCAACACGCCGCCCAGCGCCGAGGTCTGCGACGGCTACGACAACGACTGCGACGGCGAGGCCGACGAGGGCAACCCGGGCGGCGGCGCGGCGTGCAACACGGGGCTGTCGGGCCCCTGCGGGGCCGGCGTGCTCACCTGCGTGGGCGGCGGCCTGAGCTGCGTCGGCGCGGTGTCGCCAACCACCGAGGTCTGCGACGGTGTGGACAACGACTGCAACGGCCAGACCGACGAGGGCAACCCGGGCGGCGGCGCGGGCTGCAGCACCGGCCAGCCGGGCGTGTGCGCCACCGGCTCCACGGTCTGCTCGGGCGGGACCGTGTCCTGTCAGCCGACCACGGCGCCCTCGCCCGAGACCTGCGACGGGCTCGACAACGACTGCGACGGGGCCACCGACGAAGAGGGCTGCTCGGTCTCGTGCGCCCACGACGTGTGCCTGACGGGCACGGCCCTCAACGCCGCCTGCGACACCTGCGTCGGCCAGATCTGCGCCGTCGACCCCTTCTGCTGCAACACCTCGTGGGACAGCCTGTGCGTCAACCAGGTGGCGAGCGTCTGCGGCAAGGCCATCTGCCCCGGCAGCTGCACCCACGCGCCCTGCACCATCGGCGTCGCCCTGACCTCGGGCTGCACCGACTGCGTCACCCAGGTCTGCAACGCCGACCCCTACTGCTGCAGCACCAGCTGGGACTCCCTCTGCGTCAGCGAGGTGACCAGCATCTGCGGCCTGTCCTGCAACTGACCGCGGCCCGTCCCCTCGCGCCGCGCCGCCGCGTGGGCCGATCCCTGGCTCCCACGCGGCGGCCGGATCGCCTCCTCCGTCAGGGCGCCCCGTTGCTGACCCGCAGGGTGTACTCGCCGGCGGCCGGCGGGCTGCCGGTCCGGTAGACGCGCACGAAGTACGTGGTCCCATTGTCGCTGCAGCGCTGGACCCCGCTCGTCGTCGCAGCCTCACCGAACGCGCAGGGGCACTCGCCGAACTTCCCGTCGCCCCCTTCGCTGTAGAAGTCGGTGCGCTCGTCGAACTGGGTGGCGCCGCCGCAGACCTTGTCTTGCGCCGCGCAGCCCCCGCGATGGACCTCGAACGCGTACTGTCCGCCAGGATTCACCGATAGCGCAATCTGGACGTGGAACTCGTCGCAGCCGGTCACGTCCGGCCAGTCGATGGCGTCGAACCGGTACCAGTGCGACACGCTGACGTCCGCGCCCACGCTGCCGCGGGCCTCGACGGTCGCGCCATCGTCGAGCAAGCACCCGAGCTGGCGCGCCTGCTGGCAGCTCGGGCCGCCACACACACCGGCGACCGCAGCGCACGGCTCGGGGTTCGGGTCGCCCGGATCGTGGAGGACGAGGTCGAGCACCTCGTCGCAGCTGTCGATCGTGCACGCCAGGCCGTCGTCGAGCGCGACCGAGCCAGGCACGCAGGCCCCGGTCGCCAGGTCGCAGGTCTCGAGGCCGTTGCAGAACAACCCGTCGTCGCAATTGGACACGTGCTCGATCTTCTTGAGCGCCTCGTTGCAGATGTCGTCCGTGCACGCGACGCCGTCGCTGAGCTCGAGCAGCTCGGTGGCACACCCGCCGAGGGTGCACTTCTCGACCCCGTTGCAGAACACGCCGTCGTCGCACGCCGCGTGGTCGAGCGCGTGCTTGACCGTCTTGGTCGCCTCGTCACAGGTGTCGATGGTGCAACCGATCCCGTCGTCGTGCGGCGGGTGGCCCTGCTTGCAGACCCCGGTTGGGCCGCAGACCTCGACGCCATTGCAGAACAGCCCGTCGTCGCAGTCGGCGGCCGTGGTGCAGGTGCACGCAGACCCCGGCACCCCGACGCACACTCCGGCGAGGTCGCACACGTCCTGGTCGGTGCAGCTCGCGCCGTCGTCGCAGGCCGTGCCCGGCGCGACCGGCGTCGTCACGCAAGCGTCGGTCTGCTCGTCGCAGCTCCCCTCGAGGCACGCCCCGTCCGCCGGGCAGCTCCGCGGCGCCCCCGCCACGCACTGACCCGCCGCGCACACGTCCCCGACGGTGCACCACGCGCCGTCCTCGCACGCCGCCCCGTCGGCGCCCGCGTCGGGCACGGCGACGCAGTCGTGGTCCACACAGGCCAGCTTCATGCAAGCCGGCGCCGGGCCCTTGCAGTCGGCGTCTTTCGAGCACTCGCCGCATGTCCCGACGCACACCCCCGCCTCGCAGTGGTCGTCGTCGCTGCAGGCCAGGCCGTCGCTGCACGGGTTGCCGTCGTCGGGCACGAACTCACAACCGCTCTGCGCCTTGCACAGGTCGTCCGTGCACGGGTTGCCGTCGTCGCACGTGACCTCCGTCCAGCCCTCGGGGTCGACCTGCGGCGCGCACGTCGAGCACACGCTCGTCGGCGACTTGCTGCCCACCGTGAAGCAGACGCCACCAATCAGACAATGCCCCGCCTTGACCTCGGACCGGCACGTCCCGTCCGCGCCGCACGTGTCCTCGGTGCAGCCGAGCCCGTCGGAGCACTGGACATCCAGGACGCAGGGGCAGCCCGGAATCGCCGGGTCCGAGGTCCCCACGCAGCTCCCCGCGCCATCGCATGTCGAGCTGGGCGTGCACGCATCCCCGTCGTCGCAGGCGGCGCCCGGGGTCACCTGGGCCTTGCACTGCCCCGCCGAGCACGACGCCACCACGCAGGGCCCCGCCAAGCTCGAGCAGTCCATCGGTGCACCCACGCACGCCCCCTGGCCGTCGCAGGCGTCGTCCACGGTGCATGCGTCCCCGTCGTCGCACGGCGCCGTCGCGTTCGGCACATGCACGCAACCGCCTTGCGGCAGGCACGCATCGCTCGTGCACGGGTCCGAGTCGGCGCACACGACCGGGGTCCATGCGTTCGGGTTGGCCGCGGGGTCGCAGACCGCGCACAGGTTCGAGGGCGCCGTCTGCCCGGCCCCGACGCACGCGCCCCCCACCAGACACGTCCCCGGCGCCACGACGTGCCCGCAGGTGCCGTCGGCGTGGCACGTGTCGACGGTGCAGGGCAGGCCGTCGTCACACGCCGCATCCGAATCGCACAGGCACCCCGGCAACATCGCGTCGACCGGCCCCTGACAGGCCCCTTGCGCGTCGCAGGTCGACACCGCCGTGCACGGGTCCCCGTCGTCGCAGGGCGCGTCGGCCGTGATGGTCACCGCGCACGCGCCGTCCACGCAGGCCGCCGTGGCGCACGCCGTCTCGAAGCCCTCGCAGTCCATCGCTTGCCCGGCGCAGCCCCCGGCGGCGTCGCACACGTCACCGACGGTGCACGCCTCGCCGTCATCGCAGCTGGCGCCCATCACTGGCGCCTGTACGCAGCCCGCCTCGACCGAGCAGCTGACCTCCCAGCAGGGGCCTTGGGCGACGCACGCCTCGACCAGGCTCAGGCTGGTCCCCGCTGCGTCGCACTGATACAGCCCATCGTCCTGGCAGACGAGCGCCCCGGCCTCGCACACCGGCGGCTGACAGCTCCCCGCCACGCACACCTGTCCCTCGGCCGCGCAGTCCTCCTTCGGCGTCCAGGCCACCCCGCCCAGGTCGCACACCACGACGCTCGCCCCCTCGCACGCCGCGGCCCCGGGCTCGCAGATGGTCTCGGCGCAGTGCGCCCCGCCGGACTCCTGCACGCAGACCTGCCCCGCCGGACACGCCCCGCACGATCCCCCGCAGCCGTCGTCCCCGCACACGCGCGCCTCCGAGCACGCCGCCTCGCAGCAGGCCCCGTCGCTGCACGTCTCACTGGCCGCGCACGTGCCGCAGACCCAGCCATCGTGCGCGCCGCAGGTCCTCCCCTGACACGGGTCGCCGACGATCGCCGGCTCGCAGCCCGCCAGGTTGAACCCCGTCGCGTCGTAGCTCACCTGGAAGCTCGCGCTCGCCGCGCCCACCGTGACGTGCACGGTCAGGCTGCGCCCCGGGCCCTCGACCGGACTGCACACGGCGACCGAGTAGAAGCTCGCACGCCGCGTGGCCATGCGCTCGGCGGTGTCCGCGAAGGCCGCCCCGTCGCCGTCCCCGAGCGTCGCGAAGAACGCCGGCGCGCTGGCGAGCTCACTCAGCTGCTCCGGGTCATAGCCGTCGACGAACGCCAGCACATGCACCTCGGTCGCGCTCGCCCCCAGCCGCTCGAGCACCGCGGCTCGCTGCGCCTGCAGGTCGCCGGTCTCGTGCAGCCCGTCGGTCACGAGCACCAGCGAGCCCACGGCGCGCGGGTCGCCCTGGCCCGCGGCGTCCAGCAGGTCCAGCGCCGTCGACACGGCCCCGTACAGGTTGCTCGACCCCCGCCCCGGATCGCCTCGGAGCGCCTCGATGCGCGCCCGAAGCAGCGCCGCGTCGTGGCTGAACGGCTGCCACACGACGGACTCGGCCGTGCTGCCGAAGACGTACAGGGCCAGCTCGTGCCGCAGCCGGGGATCGTCGACCTCGTCGACCAGCGTCTCGACCAGCGCGAGGGCGCCGTCGAGCACCGCGTCCAGGCGCCCGCTCGCCACGACCGAGTTGCTGAGGTCGAGCACGACGACCGAGCGGAAGGCGAAGTCCCGCGCGATCGACAGCACCGGGGTCGGCGTGCCGGGCGGGCCCAGGGGCAGGCCGCTCTCGTCCTCGTCGACCCGCACGGCGCCCACGCTCGCGAGACCCGCGATCGGCGCTCCGGCGCAGTCGGCCAGCGAGAAGTCGAACCGCACCCCGGCGGGGGGCACCACCTCGGCCGGCCCCCAGCGCACCGCCTGCAAGCTGGTGCAGCCGGGCTCGGGCAGCTCACCGCCGCCGTCGACCTCGGCCGGCTTGGCCTCGCTGTCGATCTGTTCGATGAGGCCGCCGGCCGTGCTCTGGCCGCCGCAGGCCGCGGCGCCGAGGGTCATGGAGAGCAGGGCGGCGAGCGCTCGGCGCCGCATGTCGAGGTGCATGGTTCGTAGGCCTCGGCCAGGGTCGTGGTTTCGAGTGGCCGAGACGCTACACCGGGGCCGCGGAGCTGTCCACGCTCATTGCACCCGATAACACGCCCTCCTCACCCCTCGCTCGCCCCACCCGGGCCCAACCCGGCGCCACGATCGAACACGCCCGAATCCACCAATGTGCCACGCGGCACTTGGGCCCCAATTAACCACGACAACCCGCACTGCGCAGGTCGGCCCCACGAGATCCACGGCCACCAGGGTCCCGCAGCGCCTCCAGCCCTCGAATACCGTACTGCAGCGCCGCCACGAACCCAGCAAGGCCGGCCGCCGCCGCCACCGGCCGCACGCGCCCCACGCCCAGTGCCAGCTGCGCCAGCGCGACCAGCTGCAGATAGGTCGTCGCCTTGCCCCAGGCCCCCGCCGTGAAGTCCATGGGCGCGATCCGCCCGGCGCGCCGCAGCCGCCGATAGTTCACGAACGCCGGAGCGAGCAGCAGCTCCCGCGCCGTCAGCATCGCCCCCACCCACGCGGGGACACGATGCGCCCTCGCCAGCGCCGTCAGCGCCGACAGCACGAAGGCCTTGTCACACACCGGGTCCAGCCAGCCGCCCAGGCGCGCCTCGGCCTCGAGCACGCGCCGCGGCACGCCTGCCGCCGCCAGCCGCCCGCGCCGCCGCCGCGCGGCCAGGCCGTCCAGCCCGTCCGTCAGCCCGGCCAGCCCGACCAGCGCCAGGGTCGCGGCCGGCCGCGGCGCGACCGCCCAGACGGCGGCGGCCATCGGCAGCCGCACGAGGCTCAGCACGTTGGGCGTCGTCCACAGCCGCGCCGCCGCGTAGGGAGCCATCACCTCAGGCCTCGGCGACGATGTCGTCCCAGTCGCGCCCGAGGTCCGACAGGTCCTGCCTCAGCCGGTCCTCGCCCAGCGCCTCCTTCGCGCAGTGCAGGACCGTCATGACCAGCCGCCGCGCCGCGTCGCGCCCCAGGTTGAACTGCTGCCCGATGAGCCCCAGGCACTCGTGGTAACCCAGCGGCTGCACCTGCTGCTGGTGGCTCCGCAGCCGCTCCAGCGTCAGCGGCTCGGGCAGCGCGCTCACGAAGTCCCGCGCGTGGTCCTCGTCGATGTGGCTCGCCACGATGCCCAGCACCGCCTTGACGGCCGACTCCGCGCGCTCGGGCCCCTCGATGACCTCCGAGGCCGCGTTGGTGAAGTCCTGAAACTCCATGGCTCCCTCCCCGTGGGCGCCTGCACCCGCGGCCCCCGCCGCGTCGCCTCCCACTCGCACGCCATAAGAACCTCGCCGCCTCCTTCTACCCTGCCCGGCCGCACGCCGAGGTCCCAGCGAGCGGCGTCGCCACCCTGCCTTGGGGGCGGTGACGCCGCTCGCCCCCGGTTCGCCTTGCATCGACCCCGCGTTTGTGGCGCCCTTGCTGCGCACGGACCGAGGGGGCTGCGATGCGGTGGATGGCGCTGGTGGTGGGGTTGAGCGCGGCGAGCGCGGTGGTGGGCTGCGACGAGGGGCCGTCCTGCAAGTCGGGCGCCGCCAAATGCTGGCCGCTCACGGCCGACGCCGACGCGCACCTCGAGGGCGACACGCAGGCCGACACCAAGACGCCCGACGCCGCGGACGACGACGTCCCCGCCCCGCCTCCGCCCGACTGGTCGACCGACGCCGCCCTGCCCGCCTCGGGCGAGCGCACCGACATCTACGGCCTCGGCCCCGCCCTGCCCGCCATGGTCCACACCGGCCTCGGCTACGCCCACGCCTGGCCGGTCGACGTCACCGGCGTCCGCCTGCCCTGGCGCCTGGTCGCCACCATCTTCGACCCCGACACCACCGACGAGACCACGCTCTCGGCCCAATCGCTGGCCCGCTCCCAGCTCGGCTTCGGCACCACCACCGAGATGTACGACTGGCTCGGCCTCCCCGTCCGCGGCGACGCCCCCGAGGCCTTCCCCGGCGTCCCCTGGCCCGCCGACCTCGGCCCGGGCGACCGCGTCGGCGCCGGCCTGCTCGACACCGAGTACGGCCAGGCCCTCACCTTCTCCTGCGCGACCTGCCACACCGCCCGCGCCTTCGGCCGCACCGTCGTCGGCGCGACCAACCGCCGCTCGCGCGCCAACGCCTTCTTCGGCATCGGCAAGACCTTCTTCCCCCTCGTCTCCCCCGAGCTGGCCGTCGAGCTGGGCGGCGCCACCGAAGACGAGATCACCCTGCTGCTCGAGGCCCAGGGCAACCTCCCCGCCATCGGCTACAAGCAGCCCGTCTCCGACGGCCTCGACACCTCGCTCGCCCAGGTCGCCCTCAGCCTCGCCCGCCGCAACGACGACGCCTGGGCCACCCGCAACCCCGCCTTCGAGACCTCCCCCCGCCCCAACCTGCTCGACGACCTCACCGCCGACAGCAAGCCCGCCGTCTGGTGGAGCCTCAAGTACAAGACCCGCTGGCTCTCCGACGGCTCGCTGGTGTCCGGCAACCCGGTCTTCACCAACTTCCTGTGGAACGAGCTCGGCCGCGGCACCGATCTGCAGGCACTGTCCGACTGGCTCGACGCCAACCCCGACGTCGTCCAGGCCCTGACCGCCCTGGTCTTCGCCACCCCGGCCCCCCGCTGGACCGACTTCTTCCCCGACCAGCCCATCGATCTCGCCGCCGCCAAGCGCGGCAAGGCCCTGTTCGACGGCACCTGCGCCAGCTGCCACGGCACCTACGACAAGGCCTGGGACGACCCCTCCGCCGCCGACCCCTTCCTGACGACCCGCGTCACCTACCACGCCCAGACCCCGGTCCTCGACGTTGGCACCGACCCGCAGCGCGCCCAGGGCATGGCCGGCTTCGCCGACGCCCTGAACGCCCTCGAGATCTCCAAGCGCATGGACACCGTGGTCGAGGTCCAGACCGGCTACGTCCCCCCGCCGCTCGAGGGCATCTTCCTGCGCTACCCCTACCTCCACAACCAGTCCGTCCCCAATCTCTGCGCCCTCCTCACCCCGGCCGCCGAGCGCCCCACCGAGTTCTGGCTCGGCCCCGACGAGGACCCGGCCACCGACTACGACATGGCCTGCGTCGGCCTGCCCACCGGCGACGCCGTCCCCGCCGCCTGGAAGGACGTCCCCCGCGCCCGCATGGACACCACCCTCCCCGGCCTGTCCAACCAGGGCCACGACGCCTTCCTCCTCGACGGCGACGGCAACCCCCGCTTCCGCGCCTCCGAGCGCGCCGACCTCATCGCCTTCCTCAAGACCCTCTGACGCTCATGTCGCTCCCGCTCTCCGTCCTCGACCTCATCCCGGTCGGCTCCGGCTCGACCTCGCACCAGGGCCTCCTCAACGCCTTCGACCTCGCCCGCCGCGCCGACGCCTGGGGCTTCACCCGCTACTGGGTCGCCGAGCACCACAACACCGCCGGACTCGCCAGCTCATCGCCCGAGCTCCTCATCGCGATGATCGCCCGCGAGACCCAGCGCCTCCGCGTCGGCGCCGGCGGCATCATGCTGCCCAACCACTCGCCGCTGAAGGTCGCCGAGTGGTTCCGCACCTTGGAGGCCCTCTTCCCCGGCCGCATCGACCTCGGCCTCGGCCGCGCCCCCGGCACCGACCAGCTCACCGCCCTGGCCCTGCGCCGCTCCCGCGAGGCCCTGGCCGCCGACGACTTCCCGCAACAGATCGCCGAGCTGCAGGCCTACTGCGGCGAGGGCGACTACCTGGCCGGCCACCCCCTCGGCCGCATCCGCGCCACCCCCTCCGACGTCCCGCTGCCGCCGCTGTACATCCTCAGCTCCAGCGGCTTCGGCGCCCGCCTCGCCGCCCAGCTCGGCCGCCCCTTCGCCTTCGCTCACCACTTCAGCCCGGCCGCCGCCGCCGAATCGATGCGCGCCTACCGCCAGGGCTTCCGCCCCTCCGAGCACCTCGACCGCCCCCACGCCATCCTCGCCGTCTCGGTGGTCTGCGCCGACACCGCCGAGCGCGCCGACTTCCTCGCCGGCACCCACGACCTGCTCTGGGTCCGCATCGCCCGCGGCGAGACCGGCCCCATCCCCAGCCCCGAAGAGGCCGCCGCCTACCCCTACAGCGACGCCGAGCTGGCCCAGGTCCGCTCCTCCCGCGCCATGCTCACCGTCGGCACCCCCGAGCAGGTCAAAGCCCGCCTCACCACCCTCGCCACCGACCTCGGCGCCGACGAGCTGATGGTGACGACCCACGTCCACGGCCACGCCGACCGCGTCCGCAGCTACGAGCTGCTCGCCCAGGCCTTCGAGCTCTGAGCCCACGCGCAGCGCCCCGGCTCGACCCTCTGGAGCGCCCTCGCTCGCGAGGGCTCGTCGGATCAGCGCCGCTCGCGGCGCTCCGAACTCCACCCAACCTCAGCGCCGCCCCTGGAGTGCCCTCGCTCGCGAGGGCTCGTCGGATCAGCGCCGCTCGCGGCGCTCACCCACCTCAGAACTCGCACAGCTCGTGGTCGACCTCGCGCTCGTCCAGCACCGACCCGGCGATCAGCATCGCCTCGTCGCACCCGACCACGCCGTCCCCGTCGACGTCCGCGTCATACGCCCCGCCCAACCCATCGACCCGCACCATGCGGAACCGGCTGTGCGGGTCGTTCGACTCGACCGGCGGCGCGATGGCGCAGAACCCCTCGGACGCCCCGAACACGTTCAGGTCGGTGACCCCGCTCGACGCCCCGTCGATCCGGTTGGGCGCCACGAACGTCCCGGTGTACCGGATGATCTGCCGCTGCCCCTGGTACCGCTTGCACTCGCTGCCGACCTCCAGCGTCACGCCGGGCTGCCCGTCCCCGTCCTGGTCGATGACCCGCGCGTCGCTCGCCTCGACCGGCAGCGCCTCGGTCAGCGGCTGGTCCAGCGTCACCCCCCACAGCGCCACCTCGGTCGACGAGGTGTAGGTCCCGCCCAGCTTCAAGGTCGAGACCAGCCCGCGGTCCACCGCCACGAACTCGATGGCGCCCAGCACGGCGTCGGGCACCACGACCTCCATCCCGAACATCGGCGTCAGCGCCGTCTTGCACAGCCGGCGGGTCTCGACCAGCGTCGGCCCCTCCTGCGCGATGTCGATCAGATAGGTCGCGTGGGTCAGCTGCTCCTGCCCGAACACGCAGCTGCTGCGCTCGTGATACAGCAGCCACGTCCCGCTCATGGTCCCCGCTCCCGGCCCCTCGCCCAGCGCCACGTCGGCCGTCGCCGGCAGGTCCGCGACCTTGGCGTCGGCCGGCTCCTGGTCCGGGAACGTCGTCGCCGACCGCTCGACGCTGCACGCCCCCGGCGCGCCCATCACGGCCATCACGGCCACACAGGACGCCCACTGCTTCATCACGGCAGCCATGACAACTCCACCACGATGGCCCCCAGCCACCCGCCCGAGGTGAACCCCGGAAACCCCGGGTTGCCGGTCTGCAGCCCCTGCGCCTCGGGGAACGGCTGGCCGGTGCGCGGGTCGACCAGATGGTCCGGCACCTCGTCGCACACCTCGGTCACCCCGTCTCCGCACACCGGATAGCTCGCCAGCACGGCCTTTTTGGTCTCGCGCCGCAGCAGCGTGTGGAACTGCAGCGACCAGTCGAGCTGCAGCGGCTGCGACAGCGCCTCGAACCGGTATGAGGCGCCGACGCTGGCGATGAGCCGATCGTTGTCGACGTAGTTGGTGCGTCCGGTCTGGTCCGGCACCGGGCTGGGCACCCACCCCAAGCCAGCGCGCACATGGTTGCCCGAGGCCAGCTCGAGCTCGACCCCCAGCCGCGGCGACACGGTGTCCGCGAACCCCGCCGGCTGGCTCTGCGCGTCGTGGAAGTCGCTCCACCGCTCGTAGCGGGCGTCCGCCGTCACCAGCGCCCGCCCAGCCTGCCACGCGAGCCCGACCGCCAGCGTGTCGGGCGAGTAGCTGGGCGTCCAGTCCAGCTGCTGCACGATGAGGCTCTCGTCCTGCCCGCCGCCCGCGCCCAGCCGGATCCGGTTCTCGCCGTGGATGCGAAAGTAGCTCTCGCCGCGGTACTGCGCACCCAGCTTGAACGAGTCGCCCAGATCGACCAGCACCCCGGCGAGTAGCCCGATGTTGCTGGCCGTGCCGATGTCCGCGTTGATGTCCACGTCGGCCTGGTCGCCGACGTCCGGGATGTAGACGCTGTTGCTCATCGTCGTGCCGGGCACGAAGGTCGCCCCCAGCCCGACCGACAGCCACGGCGCCACCCGATAGCCGGCGCCCAGCTCCAGGACCATGCGCTGGATGCGCTCGTCGACCAGCGTGAAGTCCAGCTGGTTCGAGAACATCCGCTCGCGCTCGTCGGCAAAGCGCGTGTCGGCGTTGACGTACCCTGCCATCGGCATCGACAGCAGCAGCCCCGCCCGGAAGTTGTCGAGGCCGAACGACGTCACCGCCCCCAGGTTCAGCGCGACGCCCTGGTCCAGATCGGTCGTGTCCCGCCGCGCGTACGGCTCGCCACCGGTCGGCGCCACCTTGGCATGGCCGCCCAGGTCGCTGACGTCGTACCCGGCCGGCCGCTCGTCCAGCAGGATGCGCGCCCGGTCGAAGCCCCCGGTGAACCCGACCGTCACCCCGGTCCGGCTGCGCGCCAGCGCCCCCAGGTTGTAGAAGATGGCCGCCGGCCCCTCGGCCACGGCGGTCTGCGCCCCGCCCATCGCCGCCGCCCGTCCGCTCGCCCCGTACAGCTCGAACGGGCTCGCCCCCGCCGGCCCTGCGGCCAGCGCGACCAGCGCCGCACCCATCACCCAGCGTCTCAACGTCATCATCCTTTGCGTCCGCCCACCCGACGACTCCCAGGGCCCCGCCGCGCCCGGATACTGACGGACTCCTCCGCCCGAAGCGAGCCCATTCACCGAACGAACGCTCGCCCGCCGCCCGCACCGCCCCTCCCCCCGACTCGCCCCCCTTACGCCGCCGAAGGCGGCTTTCGGAGTGCTCGGCCCATGGCCGAGCTTTGCGCCGGCCACGCCGGCGCGTCCAACCCTCGCCCGCGCACCTCCCCCCGCCTCCGCCGCTTACGCCGCCGAAGGCGGCTTTCGGAGTGCTCGGCCCATGGCCGAGCTTTGCGCCGGCCAAGCCGGCGCGTACCCACCCTCGAACCCGCACCTCCCCCAGACCCCACCCCTTACGCCGCCGAAGGCGGCTTTCGGAGTGCTCGGCCCATGGCCGAGCTTTGCGCCGGCCAAGCCGGCGCGTACCCACCCTCGAACCCG
>JAWLBL010000035.1:0-79692 GCA_041687695.1 Myxococcota bacterium
CGACCGATGTCCATCGCCCCGTGCCATAACCCCGTCACCCCAGCGATGCCCATCAACCACCCGGTCCGCATCCCCATCAGCAACCCTGCGCGGTAACACCATGCAAGTTCCCGAACACCTGCGCGAAACCTCAGTACCTGGCGACCGCAGCGGCCGAGCTTGTTGCACCGGCGGGCCCGATGGGCGATGACCCCCGGCGGACGACGGAGGGGTCGATGACGACGATGAGGCCGAAGCGAACGGTTGGGGCGCCGCGGGCGCGCCGAGGCACGACGACGGCGGCCGAAGACGCATCCCGCGCGTTCGTGCTGGACGTGCCATTCGCGATGCGGGCGGTGGCGACGGGGCTAGGGGCGCGCTGGGACGCGGACGACGGGGTGTTCGTGTGGCGGGGCGAGGCGCTGCCGGCGGGGTTGGCGGCGTTTCGGGCGCGGCCGTACTCGTGGGAGGCCAGCGTCGAGCGTCGGCTGAACGGTTCCGCGGTCCCCCGGACGGCCGGGGCGGCGCCGATGGAGCCGCGGGCGCATCAGAAGCAAGCCATCGAGGCCATCGAGGCGGCGGCCAAGCGCGGGCGGCCGGGGTTCCTGCTGGCCGACGACGTGGGCCTGGGCAAGACGCTATCGGCCTGGGAGGCCGTGCGCGGCATGCGGACGGCGCGGACCGTGCTGATCGTCTGCCCGCTGGCGGTGGTGCCTCACTGGCGGCGGACGGTCGAGGCGCAGGGGGACGGCGGGCGCGAGGTGGTCGTCATCAACTACGAGCGGCTCGGCAAGCTGTTTGAGGTCAGCGCGGCGGCCAAGAAGAAGGTGAAGTCGAAGAAGGGGTTGGCGCGGGCGGGCTCGGCGCCCGAGTTCGACGTGGTGATCTGGGACGAGAGCCACAAGTGCAAGAACCCGACGGCGGCGCGGTCGAAGTTCGCGGCGAAGATCAACACCAAGGCGGGCTTCGTGCTGTGGCTGTCGGCGACGGCGGGGCAGAACCCACTGGAGCTGTCGTATCTGGCGCCGCTGCTTGCGTCGGTGACGGGAGCCAAGGCGTCGGACTTGAAGGACTTCGAGGCGTGGTGCCTGGCGCAGGGGCTGGGGGTCAGCCGCGGGAAGTTCGGGCAGTGGGAGTGGCGCGGGGACCCGCGGGACTGCGATAAGGTGCGGACGTTACTGTTCGACGGGGCGGCGCCGGCCGGGCTGCGGCGGCGGCCCGAGGACATCGCGGGGTGGCCCGAGATCAACCGCATCCTGACGCCGCTGGCGCTCGACGGCGAGGCGCGCCAGCTGTACGCGCAGGCGTGGACCGAGTTCCGCGAGGAGATGGCGCTGGAGCCCTCGGGTCGGAACCCGAAGAGCGCGCTGGCGGCGGCGCTGAGGCTGCGTCAGAAGAGTTCGCTCATCCGGGTCGAGAGCACGGCCGAGCTGGTGCTCGAGCTGTTGGACAGCGGGCATCACGTGGCGGTCTCGGTGGCCTTCATCGAGACGCTGGAGGCGCTGCGCGACGCGCTGGGGCGTGACAAGGTGAAGTGCGCCGAGGTGCACGGCCGCATGGGCGCCGCCGAGCGCGAGGCCGAGCGGCTGCGCTTCCAGCGCGGCGAGGTGCCGGTCGTCCTGTTCACGGTCGAGGAGGGCATCTCGCTGCACCAGGGCGAGCACGACGAGACGCCGCGGTCCGAGGTCATCCACGACCTGCGTTGGTCGGCCATCCAGATGGCGCAGATCGAGGGCCGCTGCCACCGCGACGGCCGCTACGCGCCGGTCTACTGGACCTATGCCGACGAGACCATCGAGGAGCGCATCGCCGGCGTCGTCTGCCGCCGCATCCAGGCGATGAAGGCGATGGTCGGCGATGATGTCGAGACGTTGCGCGAGATCGAGCGGCTGCTGGTCGAGGGGTGAGGGTACTGTGGCCGCGGACACGGGAGGCGAGTCATGGCGGAGACCGGGACGAGGGCGCGGAGCACGGCCATTCGGCTCAATCAGGCGGGGCTCGATGCCGAAGACCGAGGGGCCTGGCACCAGGTCGAGAGCTTGTACCGGTGTGCCGCGGCCGCCGACGAGACCTGGGACGTGCCGTGGTTCAATCTGGGGCTGCACTACAAGCGCCAGGGACTGTGGCGCGAGTCGCTCGCTGCCAATGAGGAGGCTGCGCGCCGCATCACAGAACGCGAGGGTGAGCCTGCGCTATGGAACCTGGGCATCGCCGCAACGGCGTTGAGCGACTGGGCTCGAGCGAGGTGGGCCTGGTGTGAGTTCGGCATCTCTGTTCCCGATGGCGAGGGTCCCATCGAAATGCGACTGGGCACCGTGCCGATCCGCTTGAGCCCCTCTGGCGAGGTCGTCTGGTGCGCCCGCTTGGACCCGGCCCGCGGACGTATCCTGAACGTTCCGATGGACGGACACCAGTGGGGCGACCTCGTCCTGCATGATGGATCGCCTTGTGGCCATCGCAGGCTCGGTGATCGCGAGGTTCCCGTGTTCGACCAGTTGGAGCTGCTCGAGCGGTCACCCTTCCTTACGTTCGAGACCGAAGTCACGGCGGCTTCGGACGAGGACTGCGAGGCGTTGAGCGACGTCTTCAACGCCGCCGGACTGGCAGCGCAGGACTGGACGTCGTCCATCCGCCTGCTCTGCCGAGCGTGCAGCGAGGGAACACCGCACGATCACGAAGAAACTCATGCTGAACCGTCCACGGGCTGGGCGACGCAGCGCAGCTTCGGCCTGGCCGCGCCCGACCGACGAGCCGCGACGGCGCTGCTGGGAGAGTGGAAGCTCGGCGGGCGGGGACGCGCGTTCAGGCTGCTGGCGTGAGGCCCTTCCGCCGGTGGCCCCTGCCGCAAGCTGCGCTGGGGCGGGGCGCGAGCAAGCTCGCGCACTCCTCGTGGCCCGCACGACGCTCATCATCTCGGGTGCATGAGGGAGATGACAGGGATGCGGGTTCGAACCCGGGCGACCTGGCGCGCCGCGGCGGTGAAGCCGAGGCGCGTCAGTTGCATCTCGGCGCGCTCGAAATAGGGGCCGGCGTCGCGGAAGCGCCAACTGGGGAAGGCAGCGAACACTCGGGGTTGCGGCTGGTCCCAGGGGTAATTGGCATCTCTGCAACGGATCCTCTGGAGCATTCGCGTCCCCCAATCTCTGGATCGTTGCGCGTCTTTGGGGTCGTCGAACAGGAGCGACTCTTCGAGCTGCTCAGCGGCGAGCTCGGGGCGACAAGTGGCTTGGAGGTGCTCGGCGAAAGCCCATCGAGCCCAGGTGTTACCTCGCGGCCACACCCGTATGAGATGGCGGATGGTGCTGGCGAAGAGGGCATCGCCCACATGTGGCTCGACGACCTCGGCCATGCCCTTGGTCACATGCAGTAGTTCATAGGAAAGGTGCTCGCCGGAGTAGATGGCCTGAATCAAGTGGTCCCGCCATGAACGGCGGAATCCCGGCCTGGACTCGACAGCGGCACGGGAAGCCTCTCTGGCGACGCGGACGTGCCCGGCGAACGAAGCCCGAAGCGTAGTCGTCGCGAGCAAGTCGCGGCGCAGGCGCAGGTCGTGCAAGCGCATCAGCGCGCTCGTTTCGTCCAGCTCGCTGTAGGTGTAGAGGAGCTTGTGCAGAACGAGCGACTGAGAGATGACGAACTCTACATGCGCGGCCTCGTTGAGGATGGGAGCCAGCTCGGGTGAGGCGGCATAGGCCATGGCGGAACCAGAGACTCCCTGGTTTGCGAGGTCCGCGATGAGGGCCTCGCGCCAGTGGCCTTGGCAGCGGCGCACGAGCTGAGGACGCTCGTCATGGAAGCGAGCTGGGTCGAGAGGGCCCACTCCGCAAGAGGGAATGTGCGCCTCGAGGTCGGACAGAGGCAGGGGGCAGGGATCGAGGCCGTAGTGGACCGGTGGGAGGCGTTTGCCGGTGGTGTCCCAGGCCTGCCAGGGGCCGACGGGGCGGTCCTGGTCGTACGCGCCCTGCTCGAGGGGGGAGCCATCCGGGTAGAAGCGGACCCAAGGGCCATGGCGCTTGCCGTTCAGGAAGCGGCCGCGGGCGGCGACGGTGCCGTCGGCCCAGAGGGCCTGCCAGGGTTGGCCGTCGATGGGCGGAGGGGGGGCGACCTCGCCGGGCAGGAGGAGATCGTCGGGCCAGGGGTAGGCGCGGATGAGGACGTCGGGGTCAGGGACGCGGTCCGCGGCCGGCAGCGGGTCGACCAGGCGGGCGCCGAAGCCGACCAGGAGCAGGCTGGCGAGGAGGAGCGCCCAGGGATGGCAGAAGAGTCGGCCCATACTGGATGCATCGTAGAACGATGGGGCCGGATGGCAAGCGGGCCGCAGGCGTGCCGGTCAGGGGGCGAGCGCGAAGGAGTTCGGGGTCGGAGCCGAGGCGAACTCGGCCACGAAGTCGGTGGCGGGGGCGGCGCGGAGGGCGGCGAGGGGGCCGCGCTGGACGAGGCGGCCGTTTTCGAGGACGCAGACGGTGGCGCCAATGGCGGCGACGTCGCGGGGGTCGTGGGTGACGACCAGCGACGGACGGCCGAGGGCGCGGAGCTGGGAGGCGAGGAAGGCGCGGACCGAGCGGCGGGCGGTGGCGTCGAGGGCGGCGAGGGGCTCGTCGAGGAGCAGGAGGGCCGGGTCGATGACCAGGGCGCGGGCAAGGGCGACACGTTGCTGCTCGCCGCCGGACAGACGCGCCGGGAGGCGCTGGGCGAGGTGGGCGACGTCGAGGGCGGTGAGCATGGCCGTGGCGGCCTGCCGTCGGGCGGCGCGGGGCTGCCGGTTGGGCCCGGTCGACAGGCCGAAGGCGACGTTGTCGAGGACGGTCAGGTGGGGGAAGAGGCCGTAGCCCTGGGGGACGAAGCCGATGCGGCGGCGCTCGATGGGCAGGTCGATGCCCTTGCTGCTCGAGAAGAGGGTCGCGCCGGCGACCTCGATGGTGCCGTGGTCGGGGGTGAGGGCGCCGGTGACGAGGCGCAGGAGCGTGGTCTTGCCGCTGCCGTTGGGGCCGACCAGGGCGAGGGGCTCGGGGCCCCCCTGGAGGTCGACGTCGAGGGTCAGGGCGCCCACGCGGGCGCGGACGGCGACGCGCCAGCTCATCATGGCGTCCCCAGTGCAGCGGGGCGCTGGCGGGTCCAGGCGCGCCAGGCGGCGGGGACCAAGCGCAAGAGGATCAGGAGGCCGGCACCCATCGCGGCCAGGACCAGCGAGAAGACGACGGCGAGGCGGACGTCGCGCTCGAGGGCGGCGAAGATGGCGAGCGGCATGGTCTGGGTGGTGCCGGGCAGGTTGCCGGCGAAGAGGAGCGTCGCGCCGAACTCGCCGAGGGCGCGGGCCCAGGCGAGCGAGGCGCCGACGACCAGGCCCGGCAGGGCGATGGGGACGGCGACGCGCAGGAAGGCGACGGGCGCGGAGGCGCCGAGGGTGCGGGCGACGACCAGGGTGTCGGGGTCGACCTTGCGGAAGGCGTTGGCGGCGGCCTGGACGTAGAAGGGCGCCGAGACCACGACCTGGGCGAGCACGACGGCGGCCTGGGTGAACGGCAGGGCGAGGTCGGCGCTGGCGAGGGCCGGGCCGAGCAGGCCCTGGCGGCCGAAGGCCTGCAGGAGGGCGATACCGAGGACGGCCGGCGGGATGACGATGGGCAGATCGACGAGCAGCTCGGCGACGCGGGCGGCGCGCGAGCGCGAGGTGGCGAGCCACCAGGCGAGGGGGGTGCCGGTGAGGACGGTCAGGGCCAGGCTGACGAGGGTCGTGCGCAGGCTGAGGGTCAGCGCCGGCGCGAAGAGCGGGTGGGAGGCGCCGGCGGCGAGGGCGTCGGGCGAGGTGGACAGCGCCAGGGCGACCAGGGGCAGGACGAGGGCGACCAGGAGGGCGAGGCCGAGCGCGGCGCCCAGGAGGGAGACGGGGGCGCGGCGGGTCACGGCGGGTCCGTCAGGAAGCCGTGGCGGGCCAGGATGGCGCGGGCCGGCTCGGAGCGGGTGAAGGCGACGAAGGCGGCGGCCTGGGCGGGCCGGGGCGAGCCGGTGAGCGCAGCGATGGGGTAACTGGCGCGGACGTTGAGCGCGGCAGGGATGGCGACCTGGCGGACGCGGTCCGAGGCGGCGTCGGTGCGGTAGACGATGGCGGCGTCGGCCTCGCCGAGCTCGACCTTGGCGCGGACCAGGCGGACGTTGCTCTCTTCGGAGACGACGCGGGCGCGGACGGCGTCGCCGAAGGCGGCGCCGAGCTGGACGCGGGCGCGGTCGAGCAGCTGGCGCGTGTACTGGCCGACCGGGACGTGCTCGGTGCCGATGACCAGCCGGCTGGCTTTGGGCAGGTCGGCGAAGGTGGCGACCGGGGAGCCGGGCGGGACGACCACGACCAGCTCGTTCCAGGCGAAGGGGACCGACGCGCTGGCGAGGCCGGCCCGGGCGAGCGCCTCGGCGTGCTGGGGGTTGGCGGACGCGAAGACGTCGGCGGCGGCGCCCTGCTCGATCTGCAAGCGCAGGACCTGGCTGCCAGCGAAGGTGAGCTGGAGGTCGACCTCGGGGTGCGCGGCCTCGAAGGCCTGCTCGAGGTCATGGAAGGCCTCGGTCAACGAGGAGGCGGCGAAGACGGCGAGCGGGGTCCGGGCGGGGGCGGCCTCGTTGGAGGCGCAGGCCGGGGCCAGGGCGACGAGGAGCGCGAGGGCGGCGAGCGTTCGAAGCATCGCGCGACCTCAGGCGACGGGCACGGCCAGGGCGTGGCCGGCGGTCGAGAGGTCGTAGCCGGGCAGACGCGCGGCCTCGGCGCGGAAGGCCGGGCGGTCGATGAGGTCGAGCAGGCGGGCGACCGACGGGTCGGACAGGCGCGCGTCGGGTACGACCAGGTCGAAGCGCTCTTCGGACAATGGAATGAAGTCGAGGCCCTCGGCGAGTGCGGCGGACTCGATGGCGACCCCGACGTCGGCGACGCCCCAGCGGACGAGGCGGGCGACCTCGGCGTGGTCGGCGGCGCGGAGGGCGTTGCCCGGCGCCAGCGTGCCCAGGACGCGCTCGAGGAGCCGCTGGGCGCCCGAGCCGGGGTCGCGGAGGACGCAGCGGACGTCGGGGCGAAGGACGTCGGCGGGCGCGCGGATGGCGAGCGGGTTGCCGCGGGCGACGACGAGGCCCTGGCGCCAGCGGGTCAGGTGGACCAGGGTCGCGCGCTGGCCGGGGAGCGCGGCGGTGACGAGTGCCGCGTGGACGGCGGGGTGGGCGGCGTCGGCGAGGTGGAGGCCGGCGAGGTGGACGTGGCGGCGGGCGAGGAGGTCGAGCGAGCGGGCGCTGGCGCTGGGGAGCCAGGTGGCGCGGGCGTCGCGGTGGCGTCGGCCGAGGCGGGCGGCGAGCAGGCCGAGGAGCGGGGCGCAGCCGGCGACGAGGACGTTGGCGATGAGGTCGGCGGGGTCGACGAGCGGCTCGACGGTCGCGGCGTGGGGGTCGTCCAGGCCGCCAACGAGCACGCCGTCGGCCGGATGCGCGGGGTCGAGGACGGGGTGGGCGACCCAGCGGTCGTCGATGCGGCCCAGGGCGACGCGCGTGGTGGGGGTCGGCGGCGCTTCGGGGAGCGCGGCCTGCAGGGTCGGGGGCGTCGGCAGGGCGAAGAGGTCCTCGACGGAGCAGCCCAGGGCGCGGGCCAGCTGGAGCGACAGCGTGGTCGAGGGGACCTGGCGGCCGGCCTCGATGGCGACCAGGGCCTGGCGCGAGACGCCGACGCGTCCGGCGAGCTGGCCCTGCGAGAGGCCGCGCGCGGTGCGGCGCTGTCGGAGGGTGGTGGTCAGGGCGGCGTCGCTCACCGGTGCCATGTAAGCCGAACGCGACGTCGTGTAAAGGCAAGGCGACAGACCAACCGGTCAGGGGGCGGACGCGGGGACGAGGGTCTGGACCAGCTCGCGGACCTGCTGCGGAGTGAAGGGCTTGTACAAGCGTGGATTGGGGACGCGTTCGATGAAGGCCTGGGCGGCCGGGGTGAAGGCGCCGCCGGTGATGAAGGCGACGCGCTCGGTCAGGGCGGGCCAGCGGGTCTCGAGCTGGGCGAAGAAGTCCATGCCGGACATCTCGGGCATCATCAGGTCCGAGACGATGAGGTCGTAGCGGCGGCCGGCGACGAGGAGCTCGAGGGCGTCGCGGGCCGAGGTGACGGTCGTGACGTCGTGGTCGCGCAGGATGCGGGCGAGGAGGCGGCCGACGGCGACCTCGTCGTCGACGACCAGGATGGAGGCGGAGAGACCGGGGGCCGGCGTGGCCGGGGACGGAGCGGGAGCGAGGGCCATCGCGGAGGACTGCGCCGGCGGGAGGACGACACGGAAGGTCGTCCCGTGGCCGGGCTGGCTGTCGACGCTGATGCTGCCCTGCATGGCGCGCACGATGTTGTGGCAGATGGACAGGCCCAGGCCGGTGCCGACGCCGACCGCCTTGGTGGTGAAGAACGGGTCGAAGATGCGGCCGACGACGCCGGGATCGATGCCGCAGCCCGTGTCGCGGACCTCGATGGCGGCGTGCCCGGCGGCGTCGGTGCGGGTGACGACGCGGACCTCGTGGGCGGCGGCGTCGCCCTCGGGCAGGGCCTGGGCGGCGTTGATGAGCAGGTTGATGAAGACCTGGGCGAGGCGGGCGTCGTCGCCCTCGACGGGCGGGAGGGCGCCGAAGTCGCGGACGAGGCGGGCGCGGTGGCGGATCTCGTTGTCCGTCATCTTGGCGGCCAGCTCGATGACGGGGTGGACCTCGAAGACGACGCGGCGCTCGTCCTCGAGGCGTGAGAAGGTGCTGAGGCCGCCGACGATCTTGCGGATGCGCTCGGCGCCCGAGGCGATGTCGGCGGCCATGTCGAGCAGATCCGGGAGGCTCGGGGGCGCGCGGTCGAGGGGGAGGGCCTCGAGCTCGTCGAGGATCATCGAGACGTTGGCGGTGACGGCGGCGAGGGGGTTGTTGATCTCGTGGGCGACGCCGGCCGCGAGGGTGCCAACCGAGGCCATGCGGTCGGCGAAGTAGAGCTGGCGCTGCAGGCGCTCCTGGGTCTCCTTGGCCTCGGCGAGGCGCTCGGCGGCGAGCTTCTGCTCGGTGATGTCGCGGGCGGCGGCGTAGACCAGGCCCTGACGGTCGTGGGTGACCGAGCGCCACTCGAACCAGCGGAAGCCGCCGTCCTTGCACAGGTAACGGTTGACCAGCCGGCCCAGGTGGCCGCCTTCGCGCAGGCGCTGGCGTCCGGCGAGGGTGGCCTCGCGATCGTCCGGGTGGACGAGCTCGATGGAGGGGCGCGACAGGATCTCCTCGGCGGACCAGCCGAGGGTGCGGGTCCAGGCGGGGTTGAGGTGCTTGATGTAGCCGTCGAGGCCGGCGACGCAGAGGCAGTCGAGCGAGTGCTCGAAGAAGTCGTCGGTGGCGAAGGGCAGCGCCCGACGGGGCTGTCCCTCGAGGTCGAGGCAGGCGCCGACGAACCCGGCGAAGGCGCCGGAGGGGTCCGTGAACGGCTCGCCCTGGTCGCGCACGCGCCGATAGGCCCCGTCGGCGCCGCGCAGGCGGTACTCGAGTTCGAAGGGCCGCCGTCGCGCGAACTGGACGGCCATGGTCGCCAGGCAGTCGTTGGCGTCGTCGGGGTGCAGGCCCTCGGTCCAGCCGCGGCCTCGCTCGTCGGCCAGCGACCGCCCTCGGAAGCTCAGCCAGCGCGCGTTGAAGTGGTCGCGCTGGCCGTCGGGCCCCGCGCGCCACAGCATGACCGGCGCGGCCTCGAGCATGCCCAGGTGGAGGTCGCGGTCCACAGTGTCCCCCCCTGTGTCCGTCGCGTGGCGGGCAAGCTGCCCCCGCGGTCGCCGCGCCGCGCCGCTGAACCAGGGCCGATGAAGCCTGCGACGGTGGGGGCGCGTCAAGGACAACGGGAACGGGTCAGTCGATGGCGAGCTTGTCGAAGGCCTTCAGGAGCTTGGCGATGTGGTGGCCCTGGGGATCCGAGGCGGCGCGGTCGGCGATGGTGAGCGAGAAGGGGCCGCGGGTGCGGACGACGGCGGTGAGGGCGTCGCCTGCGAAGGCCTCGAGGGCGGCCGTGGCGGAGGAGGCCTGGGCCGGGTCGGGGTGGCGGCAGGCCAGGAGCGACAGGCCGGCGGCCTGGGTCGTGACGCAAGACGTGGCGACGTACGGCTCGGGGGCGGTCGCTTCCGCGTCCGACAGCTCGAGGCCGGCGGTCGCCAGGGCCTCGAGGACCGGGTCGGGGCCCTTGGCGCAGGCGGCGAGGCCTCCGAGGGCGGCGATCAGGAGGAGGCGCTTCATCGGGTCTTGCCTTTGCGCGGGCCGGGCTGGCCGCGGCGGCCGGACTTCCAGTGGCCGTGCTTGGCGTGGCCGGGCGGGACGGGGCGGCGATGGACGCGGCGGGGAGCGGCGAGGTGGACCTCGGCCCCGGGCAGGGCGACGTCGACGCGCACCCGTGGGGCGGTCCAGAGGACGCCGCCGAAGCCCGCCGGAGCCCCGGTCACCACGATGGCCGGGCGGGCCAGCGAGACGCGCGCGTAGTGGCGGTCGAGGTCGCGGTGCTTGTGGGCGTGGTAGCGCCTGGGGAGGGGGCCGGTGTACCAGATGGCGCCGTCGTGGAGGGTCCAGGCCTCGGTGATCGGGGCCGTCTGCCAGTGGCGGTGCGGGCCCGAGATGTAGCACCAGTGCTCGTCGGCGTGGCTGGGGACCCAGAAGGCGGGGTGATGCCCGTAGTACACCTGGACCTGGACGGCGTCGCTGGGGGCCTCGAACTCGACGGGGTCGCCCACGAAGATCCAGGTGTCCCCCGGGAGGGCGACGTACAGGAGCGGCTCGTGGGGCTCGTAGGCGTGCACGTGCGGCCCCGGGATGTGGCACAGGCCGTCGGCGATGTCCGGGTCGACCGGGTGCGGGCCCTCGTAGCGGACGCGGTGCAGGGCGGCGTCGGCGGGCGGGGCGGCCGACGCGGGTGGGGCGACCAGAGAGGCGGCCAGGGCGAGGGTGACGAGGGCCGGGCGCGACATGGGACCTCCTGCGGGCCGTCCTGGGGACCTTGGCGCGACGAGGTGAGGATCGGGCCGGCGGGGGGCGGCTTTCCATGACAGCGCGTGACGGGGCGGCCGGCGTTCGGAATGGCGAAAGGGGGTGGCGGCGGGCGGGGACGGTCGGTAGGCTGTCCGGCCTCGGACTGGGAGGCTGTGCGATGCGTCAGGTGCTGATCGGCGGAGCGGTGGCGGGGCTGCTGGCCCTGGGGACGGGCTGCGGGACCGAGGGCGGCGCGACGCCGCCGGGTGGGACGGCGGACGTGACCGGAGACGTCGGCGGCGGCGAGGGCGACGCCGAGAGCGACACGGCCGAGGCCGACACCAAGGCGCCCGATCCCGAGTGCACGACCGACGACGACTGCGCGGACAGCGAGGTCGGGCCGGTGTGCAACGTCGAGGCGGGCGCGTGCGAGGCGCTGCCGCGGGCGTGGCAGCTCGGTGACGGGGACGGCTCGCCCGGGACGGTGACGCTGACGACCATCTTCGAGCCGCAGGACGCCTTCGAGGCGACGGACCTGGAGTTCCACCCGACGCGGCACGAGCTGTGGGTGGTCAACCGGCCGTTTCACGTCGAGGGCGTGTGCGCCGAGAGCAACCCGTTCAGCGCGCGGTGCCGGTCGCTCGAGGGCACGACGACCATCATCTTCGAGCCCGGCACGCCCAACCAGAGCGCCGAGATCCGCGTCGACGGCAACGCGTGGCACTTCATGCGGCGCCCGCCGGCGATGGCGATGGGCGTGGGCGAGCGCTGGGCGACCTGCGGCGAGGCCGCGACCGGCAACTTCGAGGACAACAGCGTCCAGTTCATCGGGCCGAGCCTATGGTCGAGCGAGCTCGACGAGTTCGCGACCGACGAGCTCACCTACAAGAACGGCTACAACGGCTCGCACTACGACATGCTGCACGCGACGCCGTGGTGCATGGGCATCGCCCACGAGCGCGACAACGTCTACTGGGCCTTCAACGGGCACGTCGGGGCGCTCGACCGCTACGACTTCCACGAGGACCACGGCCCGGGCGCCGAGGACCACTCGGACGGCGAGATCCACCGCTACGCCGAAGGCCAGGTCGCGCGGGTCGCCGGGGTGCCCAGCCACATGGAGTTCAACGACGACGACCAGCACCTGTACGTCGTCGACACCGGCAACGAGCGCATCATCAAGCTGGACAGCACCAGCGGCAAGAAGGGCCTGCCGTTCTCGCCGGTCTACGAGCCGCTCGCCGACTACGGCAAGATGACTGGCGCGGTCGTCAGCGACGTCGTCTCGGCCGGGCTGCTGGACAAGCCCAGCGGGCTGGCGCTGCACGACGGGCTGCTGTTCGTCAGCGACAACGCCACCAGCAAGCTGTACGCCTTCGAGCTGGACGGGACCCTGGTGCGCTCGCTGGACACCGGGCTGCCGACGGGGACGTTGGCCGGGCTGGCGGTCGGCCCCGACGACAAGCTGTACCTGTCGGACCTGCTGACGGGCAGCGTCTACCGGGTCGACCCCAAGTAGCGTCGTGCGGAGACGTCGCTGGTGGGCCCGTCTCTGCGCGGCGCTGCTGATGGGCGGCGCCGCGCAGGCGCTGCCGTGGGGCGACGCCGCGCGGGCGCACATCGGGCTGGGCATCAAGCCGCAGTTCCTGGCGCCGCAGGGCTTCGTCGTGGTCGACGGCAGCGCGCCCGTGTCGCTGCGGTACACCAGCTTCGAGGTGCACCCCGAGATGGCCCACACGCTGAGCTACCAGGCGGACGGGCTGCCGGCCTCGGCGGGGGTGGCCCAGCGGCTGCGCGACGGGACGCCGATCGCGGTCGAGCCGGCCGCGGCGGCGGTCAACGAGGTGCTGTGGGACCTCGGCGACGTCCCGACCGGCGCCTACCACGTGACCAACGAGTACGAGGAGTTCGACTGCATCCTGCTGGAGCTGGCGCCGGCGCTGGTGGTCGTCCAGCGGCCCGGGGACCCGCCGCCGCTGGGGGTGATGGTCACCGAGCCCTTCGAGCAGTCGGTGCTGGTCGACGGCGCCGCGCCCTTCGAGCTGACGGCCGTGGGGCCCGCCGGGGTGACGGTCACCGTCGAGGCGGGAGACATGGTGCGCGACCCCGGGCTGCCGGCGGACGCGCTGTGCCAGGAGCTGGTGTGGGCGCCGCGCTTCGAGGTGCTGACGGACGCGCCGCTCGAGCGCGACGAGGCCGCCGGGCCGGACCGGTGGCGGCTCGAGGCGACGTGGGACACGCGGCAGGTGCCGGACGGGGCGTATCTGCTGCGGGTGACAGTCAGGGCGCCGTCGGGCGAGGCGACCGTGAGCTACGCGCGGCGCTGGTTCAACGTGGCGCATGCGCCGACCCACCAGCCCGACGTGGCGGACGGCGACGAGGGTGGCGGGGTCTCGCGCGGCGAGGGCTGCGCGGGCGGGAGCGCGGGTGGCGCCTGGCTGTCGCTGGTGACTTGGCTGGGGCTCAGACGGCCAGGGCGAAGGGCGGCGTAGCGGCCAGAACGGCGTCGTGAACGCGCCAGTGGATGCGGCCGGGGCCCAGGTGTTGCCACAGGCCCGAGCGCTGCAGCACGTCGCGGACGGGACCCTTGACCTCGGCCAGGTGCAGGGTGACGCCCCGGTCGGCCAGCTCGCCCTCGAGGTCGCGCAGGGCGGCCTCGGCGGAGCTGTCGAGCTGGTTCATGCCCGAGGCGTCGAGGACCACGGCGTGCAGGGTGGCGTCGGCGACGGTGAGGCGGCGCAGCGTGTCTTTGAGGAAGGTCACGTTGCCGAAGTAGAACTGCGCGTCGACGCGCAGGACGAGCACGCCGGGCGGGGGGACGGCCTCGGGGAAGCGGCGGACGTTGCGGTAGACGTCGGCGGCGCCGGGCAGGCGGCCGAGCACGGCGAAGTGCGGACGGGTGGTGCGGACCAGGAAGAGGACGAGCGAGGCGGCGACGCCGACGAGGAGGCCGCGGTCGACGCCCAGGGTGAGGGTGGCGGCGAAGGTGAAGGCGAGCAGGGCGAAGTCGCTGCGCTTGACGGTCCAGAGGCGGCGGGCCTCGCGGTGCTCGACCAGGCCGACGCAGGCCACGACGATGAGGGCGGCCAGGGCGGCGAGCGGGAGGTGGCGGAAGAGCGGGGTCAGCGCGAGCAGGGTGACGGTGACCAGGGCGGCGGTGGCGAGGGTGGCCACGGTGGTGCGGGCGCCGGCGCTGGCGTTGACGGCGGTGCGCGAGAAGCTGGTCGCGATGGGGTGCCCCGACAGCAGGCCGCCGGTGGCGTTGGCGGCGCCGATGGCGAGCAGCTCCTGGTCGGGGTCGATGTCGTAGCGGTGCTTGCGGGCGAACACCTTGCCGACGGAGATGACCTCCATGGTGCCGACCAGGGCGAGGGTGGCGGCGAGGGGCGCCAGGGCCTGCAGGGTCGGGAGATCGAGGGGCGGCAGGGACAGGGGCGGCAGGCCGCCGGGGACGTGGCCGACCGTGCGGACGCCGTGGGCGCCGAGGTCGAGGGCCCAGGTGACGAGGGTGCCGAGGGCGACCGCGAGGAGGGCCCCGGGGAGACGAGGCCAGCGGCGCTTGGCGACGAGCAGCAGGGCGACCGAACCGACGCCGAGGGCGGCGGTCGGGAGGTGGGAGCCGGGCAGATCGCTGGCGAGCTGGCCGAGGGCGGTGTGGAGCTGGTGAGGGGCGTCGAGCGGGACGCCGAGCAGGTGGCCGAGTTGGCTGCCGGCGATGACGAGGGCGGCGGCCGAGGTGAACCCGCTGACGACGGGCTGCGAGAGGAAGTTGACCAGGAAGCCGGCGCGGAGGGCGGCCATGAGCATCTGAATGGCGCCGACCATCAGGGCCAGGGTGGCGGCGAGGGCGACGTAGCCGGAGGTCTGCGGCGGGGCGAAGGCGGCGAGGCCGGCGCCGATGAGCAGGGCGTCGAGGGCGGCCGGGCCGACGCCGAGCTGGCGGGAGGTGCCGAAGAGGGCGTAGACGACCAGCGGGACGGTCGAGGCGTACAGGCCGACGATGGGCGGCAGGCCGGCGACCAGGGCGTAGGCCATGGCCTGCGGGACCAGCATCACGGCGGTCGTGGCGCCGGCGGTGACGTCGGCCGCGAGATCGGCGCGGCGATAGGTGCGCAGCAGCCGCAGGAGCGGCGGGCGCCCCCAGGTCCCCCGGGTCCCCCGGGTCAACGTCGGGCGCCCATCGCCTGCAGGCGCCGCTGGGCCAGCGCCCATGTGGACAGGCCCTCGCCGTAGGTCGGCTTGGCGATGCGCGCGTAGTACATGCGGGCGGCGTCCTCGAGGCCCATGTGCTCGGCGATGCGGCCCAGGATCCACCAGTCGTCCTGCCGGACCTGGCCGTCGGCGTAGGTGCCCGCGATCTCGACGAGGCGCTCGTGGGCGGCGGCCAGATCGCCGCGCTCGGCCTGCAGGCAGGCGAGCGTGTGCAGCAGGCTGACGCGCCGGCTCGGGGCCTGGTCGACGGCGCGCGTCGCGCGGGTGAGGGCGACGTCGAGATCGCCGCCGAACAGGGCGAGCCAGGCGGCGTCGTTCAGGGCCGTGACGGTCGCGTTGGCCGCGGTGGCGCCTCGCTCGTACAGGCCGCGGGCGCGGTCGTAGTCGCGGACGGAGCCGGCCAGGGTGGCCGCGAGGTGGGTGAGGAACGGGTGCTTGGGCGCCTTGGCGAGCCCGGCGTCGAGGAGCTTGCCCGCGCCGGCGTCGTCCCCGCGCTCGAACAGCTTCAGGGCGTGCAGGCCGGCGACGACCGGGTCGTCGGGGCGGGCCTCGGCGAGGCGCTCGAAGGCGGCGTTGGCGAGGTCGGGCCGCTTGGCGTCCAGGTAGCTGTGGGCCAGGACCAGGTCGAGGACCTGCGCCTCGAGGCCCTTGGCGGCCTTGCGGGCGCGCTCGATCACGGCGCGGTGGGGGGCGGCGCCTTCGCCACGGGCCAGGTAGGTGGCGACGGCGAGGCGGACCCGGGCGTCGTCGGCGGCCTCGACCGGCCACAGGTGCGCCACGGGGTCGGCGGACAGCGGGTTGGCCGGGTCGGGGTCGGCCACGTGCCCGCGCAACCAGCCCAGCCAGCGCCGGGCCGCCGCGGGGCGCTTGCGGTCGAGCTGACGGACGGCCTCGGCGGCGAGCGGGCGCAGGTCGTCGTTGGTGGTCAGGACGCGCGCCTGACCGTCCTCGCGCACGACGTAGACGACCAGACCGTCCGCGTCGTCGTCCTCGGAGTAGACGCGCCAGCCGGTGTCGGCGTCGCCGTCGACCTTCAGCGTGAGGGAGCTGGCGACGAGGTCGCCCAGGGCCTGCATGCTGAGCGGGACGCTGGACAGACGGCCGGCGTGCACGGCCGCGAGCTTGCGGCGGCGCCCGGCGCTGGCGGCGAAGACGCCGCTTTGCGACTTGGCGAGCAGCGGGCGCCAGGTGGCCTCGTCCGGGAAGGGCTCGAACAGGGAGGCG
The DNA here is from genome assembly GCA_041687695.1 of Myxococcota bacterium. Classification (GTDB taxonomy): domain Bacteria; phylum Myxococcota_A; class UBA9042; order PHBI01; family JAWLBL01; genus JAWLBL01. The sequence continues at coordinate 16,381 of JAWLBL010000035.1, forward strand.
TAGAAGAGGCGCGCGGCGTGCTCGGGCTCGGTGACCTTGCCGACCGTCGAGGGCAGCCAGCGGCGGGCGCTGCGCATCGTAGTGAGGAAGCTGTCGTCGCCGCCGCGGCCCAGCTTCTGCTGGGCGTCGAGCAGCTGGGCGGCCTCGGTGAAGCGCCCAGCGGTGGCCAGCCAGAGGGCGGCGCTGCCCAGGGTGTTCTGCCGGTCCTGCGGGTTGCCGGCGAGGCGTGTCGCGAGGCGGGTGGCCGCCTCGGCGCCGTCGGCGGCGGCGACCGCGGCGACGCGCAGGGGGAAGCGCTCGCTGACCGTGGGCAGGCTGCGCGCGATGGGCTCGACCTCAGCGGCGCGCCCCGCCATGAACAGCGTCTCGAGCCAGGCGGTCTGGTGTTCGGCCTCCTGGCCGAGCTCGGCCGCGCGCTTCCAGTGCGTGAGCGCGGTCTCGAGGTCCGTGCCGGGGCCCCAGCGGGTGCCGCTGGCGTCGTGCTCGTGCGCGACCGCGACGCGCACATGGGCCAGCGCGTCCTCGGGGTCGAGCTGGACGACCTTCAGGAAGGCCGCCATGGCGCCCGGCCGGTCCCAGCCGCGCTCGAGCCAGCGACCGACCAAGTCGTGCCCCAGGGTCCAGCCCAGCGCGCGCCAGGCGTCGGCGTCCTCGGGCCGCTTGGCGACCAGCGCCTTGGCCTGCTCGCGCGCGGCCTCGCCCAGGCCGTAGCGCATCATGGTCTCGATGAGGAAGTTGCGGCTGGGCGCCTCGCTGGCCGGCAGCGTGACGAGGCGCTCGAGCACGTCGACCGCCTCACGCACCCGGCCGGCCGCCTCGTGGAGGGCCGCCTCGTGGTCGAAGGTCATGACGGCCGCGTTGGCCTTGTCGAAGCCCTGGATGCCCGCCCACAGGGCGCGCGCCTCGGCCGGGGTCAGGCGGCGCTGGTTCAAGGTGAAGGCGATGGTCGCCGAGACGGCGCCGTCCGGCTCGAGGGCGTAGCGCTCGGTCAGGCGCGCGGCGGGGCCGACGTCCCAGTCGCGCGGCTCGGGGACCGGGCGCGCCTTGTACCCGGGGGGCGGGACGATGCGGTAGCGGATCTCGCTGACGAAGGGGTGCTCGACCTGCACGTCGTGGGTGCGCTTGGCCCAGGCCTGGTCGGCGCGCTCGGGGACGCGCGTGCCCAGCGGCGCCGCCTGCGGGTGGGTGAGGATCTCGGGCAGCCCTCGATAGACCCGCAGGTGACGCAGGGCGACGCTGGCCTCCCTCTGCGAGGTCCAGGCGACGCCGGCGTCGGCCACCTCGAGCGTGAGCGTCATCGGATCCTGGACCTGCTTGGGGTCCGTGAAGCGCAGGTCGGTCAGGCGGACGGCGTCGTAGGTCTCCTTGGCGTAGGACTCGAGGTGCGCGCGGAGGCGCTCGGCGTTGGCGGTCGCGTACTGACCGCGCAGGCCCAGGGCCGGGACGCCGGTGTACTCCGAGGCCTCGACGACGGCGGCCGGGCCGTCGGGCGACAGGCGCACCTCGCGCGTCTCGATGATGCGGTTGGCCTGCGCGGCGGCGACCGGGGTCTGGATCAGGCCCTTGGTGGTCGGGGCGGCGACCAGGACGAGGCGGCCCTGGTCCGAGGCGGGCAGCTGGCCGGCGGCGGCGGCCTCCCAGGTCGGGTCGACCCAGAGCGGCTCGGGGCCGGGGACGAAGACGATGGCGTGGTCGAACTGGTCGAGGCCGGGCAGGTCGTCACGCACCTCGCGGCTGTCGCCGACCCGGATGAGCGTGACGTGGGCGTCGACGCCGACCGCGCGCAGCAGGCCCACCAGCAGGGTCGCCTTGTCCTTGCAGTCGCCGTAGCGGCGGGCCAGCGTCTCGGCCGGCTTGCGCGGGACGATGGCGGCCTCGCCGAACTCGAGGCCCGTGTAGCGCACCTTGTCCTGCACGAGGGCCAGCAGCCGCGCGACCTTCTCGTCGCGGGTCGCGGCGCCGGCCACGGCCTCGGCCGCCATGGCGTCGAGCGCGTGCCCCTCGAGCTGCGCCTCGACGATGGCCGTGTACTCGGCGGCCACGTCGGCCCAGCCCTTCACGGTCGAGTAGGCGACCCTCGGCCAGCGAACGCTGTCCCAGGGCGTGTTCGGCTCGAAGACGCGCTCGGCGGCGACCCCTCGCATCTCGAACGTGGTGACGCGCCGGCCGTCCACGGTGGCGGTCTTCGGCTTGAGCTTCAGCGCGTCGAGGACGAAGCGCGGCTTGACCTTGGGGTCGGCGGCGACGACGAAGCGCATGACGCGCACCGGGTCCTGCGAGGCGAAGTAGAAGGCGCCGGTGGCGCCGGAGCGTGAGAACGGACGGTGATCGCGCGTGACGACGAGGCTCTCGACGACCGCGCCCGGGGCGACGGCGGGGAGCGGGCCGAACAGGCGCTTGCGATCGGTCAGGACGTCCGGCGAGTCGGCGCCGACGCCGGCCTCGGTGAGGGTCGCCGGGTCGAGGACGTGGGTGACGCCGTCCGGGGTCACGACGCGGGCGCGGACCTCGGCGCGCTCCTGGAACCAGGGCGCCCAGTAGCCGCCGATGGTGGCCGAGCCCTGGACCCCGGCGGGCGTCAGGACGCGGCTGATGGTGTGCCAGGCGTGGGTCTCGCGGCCGTCGGCCTCGAGGGTGACGGTGAGCTGGAAGAGGAGGATCTCGGTGTCAACGCCTTCGAGGGCCGCGGGGTCGGGCGCGGCGGCGGCGACCTCGAGCAGGCGGGCCGGGTCGACCGACAGCGGCGGCGCGGTGTGCCAGTCCGGCGGCGCGGCGGACGCAGGGCCCGTCAGGGCGAGCAGCGCCAGGGCGGCGAACAGCGCGTGATGGATCGTGGAGACAATGGCGACGCGGCGAGACATGTGAACCCCCCCAGGCGAGCCGTCCTAGCATGAAGGCGCGAGCCGGCGCCACAGTGCGGGGCGTTCGCGGGGGCCGGCTGACACGGCCGGCCGGGCGGGGCGCCGAGCGTGTAGAGGAATGCCACACGGGCGGTCGTGCCGGGCGCGGAGGGGCCGCGCAGTGGCTGGAGGGGCGCGGCTGGCACGCGACGTGAAACGGGCCGGGACGCACCCCGAGGACGAGGAGGATGACGATGGCGTGGCTACAGCACGAGGGCGCGCGGCTCTGGTTCGAGACGGCGGGCGACCGGGGCACGCGGGTGCTGCTGATCATGGGGTTCGCGGTGCCCGGGCGGGTCTGGGAGCCGCAGGTCGAGGCGCTGAGCCGGCATCACCGGGTCGTGTGGTACGACAACCGCGGGTCGGGCGCGACGCGGGCGCGGGCGGGGCTGTACTCGATGACGCAGCTGGCGCGCGACGCGCGGGCGCTGATGGATCACCTGGGCTGGCGCGACGCGCACGTGGTCGGGGCGTCGATGGGCGGGATGATCGCGCAGGAGCTGGCGCTGGGCGCGCGCGAGCGGGTGCGGACGCTGGCGCTGGTGGCGACGCACGCGGGCGGCGGGCTGCGGACCCTGGTGCCGAGCCGGCGGGGGCTGGGGGCGCTGGCGCGGGCGAGCGTGGGCCCGCTGGAGCAGCGCGTGGCCGGGTGGCGACGGCTGATGTTCCCCGAAGCGTACCTGGCCGAGTGCGACCGCGAGGCGGTGGACGCGGGGCTGGCCCGGGACTTCGGGCCGATGCCCAAGGCGTCGCTGCGGCTGTCGCAGATCGCGGCCATGGTGGGGCACGACACGCGGCGGCGGCTGGCGCGGCTGGAGGGGCTGCCGACGCTGGTGGTGCAGCCGGACCAGGATCTGCTCATCGCGCCCGAGCGGTGCGCGGCGCTGACGGCGCTGATTCCGGGCGCGCGGGGCGTCGTGGTGCGGGGCGCTGGGCACGCGGTGACCGGGCAGTGCGCCGATCAGGTCAACGCGATGCTGCTGGAGCACTTCCGGGCGGTCGACGCGACGCCCGTGCGGGCGGTCAGCGCGGCTTGAGGCGCTGGGCCGCGGCGCGGCGAGAGGCGACGACCAGGACGACGGCGGCGACGATGAGGGCGGCGGCGAGGGCGGTCCGCGGGGCGAGGGCCTCGCCGAGGACCACCCAGCCGAGGAGCACGGCGACCACCGGGTTGACGAAGGCGTAGGTGGCGACGGCGGCGGCCGAGGCGTTGCGGGCGAGCCAGACGAAGGCGCTGAAGGCGACGATGGAGCCGAAGACGGTGAGGTAGGCGACGGCGAGGACCGAGGAGGCGCTGACGGCGGCGAGGTCGAGGCGGGCCCACTCGCCGGTGGCCGAGCCGAGCAGGGCGAGGAGGGCGCCGCCGGCGAGCATCTGGAGGGCGGAGGACATCAGGGGCGAGGGCGGCAGGGCGGCGCGGCGGGCGTAGAGGGTGCCGAGGGCCCAGGAGGCGGCGGAGACGACGAGGACGAGCAGGCCGAGCCAGGAGGCGGAGGTGGGGGTGGCGCCGGGGGCGACGAGGACGGCGACGCCGGACAGGCCGAGGGCGAGGGCGGTGAGGACGAGGCCGCTCGGGCGGGGGCCGCGGAAGAGGAGCCAGTCGAAGAGGACGACCCAGAGGCTGACGGTGGCGATGAGGAGGGCGGCGAGGCCGGTGGAGACGGTCTGCTCGGCCCAGGTGACGAGGCCGTTGCCGCCGAGCATGAGGAGGGCGCCGGCGAGGGTGGCGGCGCGCCAGGCGGCGGCGGGCGGGGCGGGGGCGCCGCGGAGGCGGGCGACGCCGTAGAGGAGGGCGCCGGCGGCGAGGAAGCGGACGCCGGCGAGGAGGAAGGGCGGGAGGGTCTCGAGGGCGATGGCGATGCCGAGGTAGGTCGAGCCCCAGATGAGGTAGATGGCCGCGAAGGCGGCGACGAACCAGGCGGTGCGGGGGGCGACGGGGGCGGCGGGCGCGGTGGGGAGGGCGAGGGACACGGGGGGCTCCGGGGTGCGAGCGGGTGCTGGCGGCGCTCGGGGCCGGCGGCAGCATGGGGAGCATGCGCCTGGGACGCGAACCGTGACAGATGCAGGTGATTCGAATTGTTTCGGGTACAGTTCGGCAGGGGCGGACTGTGCTGGTCGCGCGGGTGGGCGACTGTGTCTGTCGGCGAGGGGCGCCTCGGGGCAAGGTCGGGGCGTGGAGGGAGCGATGGACGAGGCGGCGGGGAGCGGGACGCTGTACGAGGAGGTGGCGGGGCGCATCGAGCAGCTCATCGCGCAGGGGACGCTGCGGCCAGGCGAGCGGATCCCGTCGATCCGGCGGCTGCATCGGCAGTGGGGCGTCAGCGTGTCGACGGTGCTGGAGGCGTATCGGCGGCTGGAGGACCGCGGGTGGGTGGAGGCGCGGCCGCAGTCGGGGTACTACGTCAAGGCGCGGCCGGGGCCGAGGCTGCCCGAGCCGGGGGTGAGCGCGCCGCCGCGGGAGCCGTGCCGGGTCGACATGAGCACGCTGGGGCAGCGGCTGGTGTCGGTGGTCGGGGTGGCGGACTTCGTGAAGCTGTGCGCGGCCGTGCCGGACGCGAAGCTGCTGCCGACCAAGGCGCTGGGGCGCCTGACGGCCGAGGTGTCGCGTCGAGTGCGGGACGCGCACGACTACGCGATGACGCCGGGGCGGTGCGAGCTGCGGCGGGCGTTGGCGGCGCGGATGGTGGACGCCGGGTGCACGCTGGGGGCGGACGAGCTCGTGGTGACGAGCGGCGCGCAGGAGGCGGTGTGGCTGGCGCTGGCGACGGTGACGCGGCCTGGGGACGCGGTGGCCGTGCCGGCGCCGACGTACTTCGGGACGTTGGAGGCGCTGCAGGCGCAGGGGCTGAGGGCGCTGGAGATCCCGACCGACCCGCGCGAGGGGATGGACCTCGAGGCGCTCGAGCGGGTGATGGCGGCGGGCGCGGTGCGGGCGGTGGCGCTGGTGGCGAACTTCGGCAACCCGCTGGGCACGCTGATGAGCGACGCGCGCAAGGAGGCCCTGTGCGCGATGGCGGCGCGCTGGGACGTGGCGGTCGTCGAGGACGACATCTACGGGGAGCTGCCCTTCGAGGGCGGGCGCCCCAAGGCGCTCAAGGCCTTCGACGCCGAGGGGCGCGTCGTGTACTGCGCATCGGTGTCGAAGACGCTGTCACCCGGGTTACGCATCGGCTGGGCGGCGCCGGGGCGCTACCTGGAGCGGTTCACGCGGCTCAAGCGGGTGTCGAGCCTGGGCTCGCCGACCGTGCCGCAGCTGGTCGTGGCCGAGTACCTGGCGTCGGGGGCGTTCGACCGGCACCTGCGGCGGCTGCGGACGGTGTACCGGGATCACGTGCAGCGGATGATCTGGGCGCTCGGGCAGCACATGCCGCCGGGCACGCGGGTGACGCGGCCGCAGGGCGGCCACGTGGTGTGGGTCGAGATGCCCGAGCGGGTCGACTCGGTGCGGCTGTTCGACGAGGCGTGGGCGGCCGGGGTCAGCATGGCGCCCGGGCCGATGTTCTCGGCGTCGGGGCGGTTCCAGCACTGCATGCGGCTGAACGCGGCTGCTTGGTCGCCGGCCGTCGAGGACGCCATCGCGCGGCTGGGCGGGCTGGTGGCGGCGCAGCTGCGCTGAGATCGTTCGTCAGACGAGGGGCGGCCCCTCGACCCTGACACGGATGCCGCACCCGAAAGGCTGGCGCGGCCCGACGCTGGACCGAGCGGCGCGCGACACCGGGCCCCTGCCCGCGCTGGCACGCCGCGTGCTAAGGTCATCGGGCGTGGGCCGGCGCCGTGGGAGGCGCCGCCGCGCCACCGCCCTCGGGAGGACCGATGAACCGCCTGTGGAAGCTGCTCGCCCTCGCCGTGGTGACCTGCACGGCCCTGGCCGCCGCGCCTGCCGCGCACGCCGCCGAGGTCTGGGTCGTGCACCGACTGGGAACGCAAGGCGTCGACGAGGCGACGGCCGCCACCTTCCGGGATCTGCTCATCGCCGAGCTGGGCGAGCGGGTGGCCGCCACCTTCGCGCAGGCCGACGCCGTGTGCGACGGCTCGGAGTGCGCGCGCGTCACGGCCGAGCAGCTGGGCGCGGACGTGGCGGTCTTCGGCACCGTGTCCGCCCTGGGCCGAAAGATCCTGGTCAACCTGTACGTCGTCGACGCTCACGACGGGTCGACCCTGTCGCGACACAAGATGGACGTGGACCGGGTCGAGGATCTGGACACCGTCGCGCTGCGCGTGGCCAAGGCCATCGCCGGCGGCCGGCACGTCTCCGAGACCGCCGAGCTGGGCGCCATCACCCATCGCGAGGTGCAGCCGGATCTGCGCCGCGAGGGCGCGCGCGGGCTGGGCCTGTACCTGGGCGGGGTCGTGCCGGTGTCCGAGGCCTTCCAGGGCGGCGGACCCGGCGTGCTCATCGACGGCAGCTACTGGTTCGAGACGACCGACTTCGCCATCGAGCCGCGCATCGGCCTGCGCTTCAACACCAACGGGCTCGACGACGCCTCCGACTGGATCGAGATCCCGGTCGACGTCGGGGTCTACTACATCCTGGGGCGTGGCGACCTCGCGCCCTTCTTCGGGGGCGGCGCCGGGCTGCGCTTCGCCTGGGCGGACGAGTCGCGCACGCTCACCCAGGGCGACGTCATCAAGACCACCCACACGGCCGAGATCGAAGACGGCGGCGTCGGGTTCGGCGTCTTCGGCCGCGCTGGCCTGATGCTGCTGCGCACCTACGCGATGCGTATGTCCATCAGCGTCGAGTACAACGCGATCCTCCGTGACTTCCTGGATCGCGGCGTGCCCCAGCAGCTCAACTTCGCCCTCGGCGTCTACTTCTGATCGCGCCCCGGAGGACCGCCGTGACGATCTCGACCCGACTCGCCGCCCTGCTGGTCGCGCTGGGCGCTCCCCTGCCGGCCTGCGACCTCGACTCCGACTGGCCCTTCGACCGCGCGTGCGCCGCTTCGGTCGTGCCCATGTCGCTGCAGGGTGCCTGGACCGTTCACGGCGACGGCAAACGCACCTCGTGCGACGACGCCACGCTGAACGCCTCGGAGCTAGCCCTGACGGTCGGCCCCCTCGACATCGTCCAGTCGGGCTCGACCCTGACGCTCGCCGAGCCCCTGTCCCTGCCGCCCGGCGTGTCGTTCACCTTCGACGGCGCGCGCGTCGACGGCTCGTGCGTCACCTTCACGACGACGGAGACGTCGGCCCACGGGGACGTGGTGCGCGTGACATTCGACGGGACGCGCGACGGCAGCCGCCTGAGCGGCACGTTCACCGGGTTCGGCCCGGGCACGTGCCGGCTCGAGGGCGACTTCAGCGTCGACGTCCGGCGCTGAGTCTCCGGACGCGGGCGCGCTCGCGACGAGGCGCCCGCCCGGATCGGACTACTGCTGCGGGTTGAAGCCGCGGATCTTTTCGACCAGCGCCTGGACGACCGCGGGCTTGTCCTTCAGATCCGGGTTGCCCGGCATCAGCGGCGACAGGCCGACCGCCGCGCCGCCCTCGACGATGACCTTGCGCAGGTGATCGTCGGTCACGCTCTTCTGCCACTCGGCGTCCGCGTACGAGCGCGGCTTCGGGTCGAGGCTGGCCGCGGCCGGGCCGTCGCCCTTGCCCGACTCGCCGTGGCAGCTGACGCACAGCGTGGTCCACTTCTGGTCGGCCTCGGCCTTGGCCTTGGCGTCGACCTGAACGGCCGCCTGCTGCCCACCGGCGGCCCCGCCGCCGTCGTCCTTCTTGCACGCGCCCAGCCCGAAGGTCAGCGCCAGCCCCAGCCCGAGCGTCATCATCGCCTTGCGCATCGCGTCCTCCTGAGTCCAAACCGTCGCGATCGAGTGGCGCCAGTTTCACCATGCGCCGCCACATCGCAAGCTCTTGGACGCAGCGCAGGGCATTTTGACGCGCCTGGCGTCATGCCCGCCGCGGCGGCTCCGCGTACGCAGTGTCGAAAGGCACCGGACCTCGCCATCATGGCCCCGGCTCGCCAGGTCACCTGTCGCGGAGTGGTGTCGGGGAGTCACCCTCCTGCGTGGGCCCTACCGGGATGTGGGTCGGAGCGCGATGCCTCTCGCGGGAACGACCGCCGCGCGGCGAAAAAGGGGGGCGCCGCGCGGCGTGCAGACGGCTCGGGGGAGAGGCCGCCTGCGCTCGGAACATGTTGTCAGGCGGCCGGGAGGCGCCGCCGTCCAGGGAGTGGTCCCAGGTTTAGCACGGGCCGTGCCAAACGGCTCGAGGCCGGCGATGACCCGCACGGCAGGCCGCTCTCGTCGGATCGGGACGCCTCCCCGGCCGCCGCTCCCTCACCTCCACGCCTCGACTGACCGGGAAAGTTTTCACCACCGCCTGCCGCGCCCAGTGACGCGACCGTCACGCCAGCGTCGCGCCCGCCCGCACGGCCGCTCGCGCCACGACACGCTGCGTCATCTTCCCCACCCTGCTGGGGACGCCGTCCATGGCGCCCACAACCTCCCGGCCCCGCCCTCGCTGTGGTGTGATCGTTCCGCGCGCCCGCGCAAGCCCCCTCCCCTCCCTCCCCCTGCCAGGATCACGCCATGTCCCTCTCCCACGCCCGGCGCTCGCTCGTCTCCCTCGCCGCCGTCCTCGCCCTGTTCGCCTGCGGCGGCAACGCCTCCGTCCCGCCCGAGGGCGCCCCGCCCCCTCCCGAGTCCACCGTCGTCGTCGGCGACGACCCCTGCCAGACCGACGCCGACTGCTTCCCCGCCGAGTGCTGCCACGCCTCGATGTGCGTGTCGGGCGACAACACCCCCATGTGCGAGAACATCGCCTGCACGATGGAGTGCCGCCCGGGCACCATCGACTGCGGTGGCGGCTGCCTCTGCGTCGAAGGGCGCTGCGCCGCGCGCCTGATGCATCGCTTCTGACGCGGGCGCCGCCCGCCCTTGTGTCTTCTCGCACGCCCCGCCGCGGCCGGGTCGCGCCATCTCGCACACGGCGTCGCCCACCAACTCCGCAAACCCGCGTCGCCTCTAGGCTTTCACCTTGGCACGCGGGTTGCTCAAACCCTGCCGCGGACACGTGCTGGAGACCACACATGGGCGACGACGGGATCTGGGTCATCATCCTCGCGGGCGGCGAAGGCCGCCGGGTGCAGGCGGTCACGCGTCGGCCCGACGGCGCCTCGGTCCCCAAGCAGTTCTGGCGCCTGCCCGAGGGCCCCACCCCCCTCGAGCTCGCGCTCGATCGCGCCTCGGATCTGGCCTCGCCCGAGCGCACCATGGTCGTGGTCTCGGCCGACCACGAGCCGCTGTGGGCCCCGGCGCTCGACAGCCACCCCCGCGACAACGTCGTCGTCCAGCCAGCGCGTCGCGGCACCGCCCCGGCCCTCCTGCTGGCCCTCGTGCGCGTCCTCGAGCGCGATCCCGGCGCCACCGTCGTCGTCATGCCCAGCGACCACTTCGTCGAAGACGAGGGCGCCCTGCACTGGGCCATGCTCAACGCCGTCGGCTCGGCGCGCCACCGCTCGGGCCCCATCGTGCTGCTCGGCATGACCCCGACCCACGCCGACACCAGCTACGGCTGGGTGGTCCCCGAGCGCGGCGGCGACGGCCTCGCCCACGGCGTCGCCCGCTTCGTCGAAAAGCCCGCCCCCGCGCAGGCCGCCGCCCTCCACGCCGAGGGCGCCCTGTGGAGCAGCTTCATCCTGGCGGGCGCCGCCACGGCCCTGCTGCGTCTGCTCTCCGACACGCTGCCCGAGCTGGTCGCGGCCCTCTGGCACTGCGACGGACGCCGCCGCTCCCGCGATCTCGAGAGCCTCGAGGTCATCTACGAGCGCCTCCCCGCTCACGACCTGTCGGCCGACGTCCTGCAGACCGTCCCCGAGCGCCTCCGCGTCTTGCCCGTCCCGCCCTGCGGCTGGACCGACCTCGGCACTCCCGACGGCCTCACCGGCCGCCGCCCCGTCGCCGTCATCGCCCCGCGCCCCCCCGCGCGCCCCAGCACCTCCCTCCTGTCCACCCTCCTCGCGGCCGTGGGGCTCACCCGATGACGATGCAGCTCACCTTCCTCGGCGCCGTCGGCACCGTCACCGGGTCCAAGACCCTCGTCTCCGCCGGGCGCGCCCAGGTCCTGGTCGACTGCGGCCTGTTCCAGGGCTACAAGCGGCTCCGCCTCCGCAACTGGCGCCGGCCCGACTTCGAGCCCAGCCGCCTCGACGCCGTCGTCCTCACCCACGCCCACCTCGACCACTCCGGCTGGTTGCCGGTCCTGGTCCGCGCCGGCTTCCGCGGCCCCGTCTACTGCACCCCCGGCACGGCCGATCTCTGCGGCCTCCTCCTGCCCGACGCCGCGCGCCTGCAGGAAGAGGACGCGTCCTTCGCCAACCGCCACGGCACCTCGCGGCACCGCCCGGCCCTGCCCCTGTTCGACGAGAACGACGCGCGCCGCGCCTTGCGCCTGCTGAAGCCGGTGCCCTTCGACGCGCCGTTCGAGGCCGCCCCCGGCGTCGAGGTCTCCTTCGCGCCGGCCGGCCACATCCTGGGCGCGGCCCTCACCCAGCTCACCCACCGGGGCGCGACGGCGCTCTTCACCGGCGACCTCGGGCGCCCCGACGATCTCATCATGCGCCCGCCGCGCCGTGGCCTCGAGACCGATCACCTGGTCCTCGAGAGCACCTACGGCGGCCGCCAGCACCCCGAGGGCGACCCGCTCGAGGCCATCGCCCAGGTCATCACGCGCACCGTCGAGCGCGGCGGCTCGGTCCTGATCCCCGCCTTCGCCGTCGGGCGCGCCCAGGAGCTGACCCTGGCCCTGGACCGCCTGCGCCGCGCCGGCCGCATCCCGGAGGTCCCGGTCTTCCTGGACAGCCCCATGGCCGTCAAGGCGACCCACATCTACGCGCGCCATTACGCCGAGCACCGCCTGTCCGCCGACGAGGTCGAGCACATGGCCGAGTCGGCCCGGCTCGTCACCCAGGTCGAGGAGTCCAAGGCGCTCACGCGCATGCGCCACTCGCGCGTCATCGTCAGCGCGAGCGGCATGCTCACCGGCGGCCGCTCCCTCCACCACCTGGTCGCGCTGGCGCCCAACCCGGCCAACACCATCGCCTTCGCCGGGTTCCAGGCGCCCGCCACCCGCGGCGGCGATCTCGTGGCCGGCTCCCGGTCGGTCAAGGTCCATGGCCAGTGGATCCAGATCCGCGCCGAGGTCGTCTCGCTCGACGGCTTCAGCGCGCACGCCGACCAGCCCGAGACCCTCGACTGGCTCCGCACGCTGGCGCGCCCGCCACGCACGGTCTTCCTCAACCACGGCGAGCCCGCCGCGACCGAGGCCCTGCGCATCGCCATCCGCGAGGCCCTCGGCTGGGACGTCGTCGTCCCCGAGGAGGGGCAGCCCTACCGCTTGGACCCGGGCGTCCCCGCGCGCCTCGTCGAGCCGGGAGGGGCCACATGAAGTCGGCCCCCGCCCCGCACGCCGTCCCTGCGAGCGAGGTCCTGGCCGGCCTCGACACCGGCCCGTCCGGCCTGTCCCCTGCCGAGGCCGCCGCCCGCCTCGCCCGCCTCGGGCCGAACACGCTGCCGTCCGAGCCTCCGGTCGGCCTGCTCGTGCTCTTCATCCGTCAGTTCAAGAGCCCGCTCATCTACGTGCTGCTGCTGGCGGCCATCGTGTCCCTGGCCCTGGGCGAGCTCGCCGACGGCCTGTTCGTCTTCTTCGCCCTCCTCCTCAACGCCATCATCGGCTTCATCCAGGAGCGCAGCGCCCAGCGCTCGGCCGAGGCGCTCAAGAGCCTGGTCGTCGCCCACGCGACCGTCCGCCGCGCCGGCGAGGACGCCGAGATCGCCGCCCAGGATCTGGTCCTGGGCGACCTGGTCCTGCTCGAGTCCGGCGCCAAGGTGCCGGCGGACCTGCGCCTCGTGCGCGCGAGCGGCCTCGAGGTCGACGAGTCCCTGCTGACCGGCGAGTCCCTGACGGTCGACAAGCGCCCGGACGTCGTCCTCACCGAGGACGCGCCGCTGGGTGACCGCCGGAACATGGTCTTCGCCGGCACCCTGGTCACCCGCGGACGCGCCGAGGGGGTCGTGGTCGCGACGGCGTTCGACACCCAGCTGGGCCGCATCGCCGCCGACGTCCTGGGCGCCGAGTCGGGCGAGCCCCCGCTCCTGCAGCGCATGGCGCGCTTCACCTCGCGCGTCGCCATCGCCGTCGCCGTCATGGTCTCGCTGCTCGGCACCTTGTCGCTCCTGCAGGGCGCCACGCTGCACGAGGTCTTCATCCTGGGCGTGGCCCTGGCCGTCTGCGCGGTCCCCGAGGGGCTGCCCGTGTCCATCACGGTGGCCCTCGCCCTGGGCATGTCACGCATGAGCCGCCGCAACGTCGTCGTGCGCCGCCTGGTCGCGGTCGAGTCGCTGGGCTCCTGCACCTTCATCGCCACCGACAAGACGGGCACGCTGACCCTCAACGCGCTCACGGTGCAGCGCGTCGTCGCCCCCGGCGAGCGCCCCTGGGAGGTCACCGGCGGTGGCCAGGTCCCCGAGGGCGGCGTGCAGTGGCCCGACGATCTGGACCCGGCGGCCGCCGCCTCGCTGGCCGGCCGCATCGCCGAGGCCGGCGCCCTGTGCAACGAGGCCACCCTCGCCCGCAAGGACGGCGCCTGGACCCAGCACGGCGACGCCGTCGACGTGGCCCTGCTGGTCTACGCGCACAAGCTGGGCCTGACCCGCGGCGCCCTCGAGGCCGCCCACCCGCCGCTCGCGGCCCTGCCCTTCGAGTCCGAGCGCCTCTTCGCCGCCTCGGTCCACCGCGTCGCCGGCCAGCCGGTCGCCTTCGTCAAGGGCGCCCTCGAGCGCGTCCTGCCGATGTGCACCACCATGGCCACGCGCCACGGTGACGCCCCCCTCGACGCCGCCACGCTCGAGGCCCAGGCCCGCGCCCTGGCCGCCGACGGCTACCGCGTCCTCGCCCTCGCCAGCGGCCCGGTCCCGGCGCTCGCGGGCGAGGCCCCGCCCCACCTCGTCGCCGATCACTTGAACGATCTCACGCTGGTCGGCCTCGTCGGCATGATCGACCCGCTGCGCCCCGAGGCCCCCGCCGCCATCGAGGCCTGCCGCCGCGCCGGCATCGAGGTCGCCATGGTCACGGGCGACCACCCGCTGACCGCCCTCGCCATCGCCCGCTCGCTCGGCCTCGCCGACACCGCCGAGCAGGTCGTCACGGGCCCCCAGCTCGCCGAGGCCGCCGCCCGCTCCGACGCCGAACGCGACGCCCTCGTCCGCCGCGCCCGCGTCTTCGCTCGGGTCAGCCCGCGCGACAAGCTCGAGATCGTCCAGGCCCTGACCCGCCTCGGCCACTTCGTCGCCGTCACCGGCGACGGCGCCAACGACGCCCCCGCCCTGCGCGCCGCCCACGTCGGCGTCGCCATGGGCCTGCGCGGCACCGACGTCGCCCGCGAGACCGCCGACCTCATCATCAGCGACGACGACTTCTCCTCCATCGTCAGCGGCATCGAAGAGGGGCGCGTCTCCTACGCCAACGTCCGCAAGGTCATCTTCCTGCTCATCTCGTGCGGCGCGGCCGAGCTCATCCTGTTCACGCTGGCCATGGCCTTCGGCCAGCCCCTGCCGTTCACGGCCGTGCAGCTCCTGTGGCTGAACCTGGTCACCAACGGCATCCAGGACGTGGCCCTGGCCTACGAGCCGGCCGAGGGCGACGAGCTGCGCCGCCGGCCGCGCTCGCCCGGCGAGGCCATCTTCGACCGCTCGATGATCGAGCGCGTGCTCCTGAGCGCCCTGGTCATGGGCGCGGTCACCTTCGCCGTGTTCGTCACCCTGCTCGACGCCGGCTGGGGCCTCGAGTCCGCGCGCAACAGCGCCCTGCTCACCCTGGTGCTCTTCCAGAACGTCCTGGTGGGCAGCGCCCGCTCCGAGACCCGCTCGGCCTTCGCCCTGTCGCCGCTGCGCAACCGCGTGCTGCTCATCGGCACGGCGACCGCGCAGCTCATCCACCTGGGCGCCATGGTCACCCCCGGCGTGCGCGACGTGCTCGGCCTGCAGCCGGTCTCGCTCACCCACTGGCTCACCCTCTTCGGCCTCTCCCTGACCGTCCTCGCCGCGATGGAGCTGTACAAGTTCGTCCGGCGGCCCGCGCCGCGGCCGGTCGGCGGCGAGCGGCTGGCCACCGAGGCTGGAGCCCGGTCATGAGCGCGACCGAGACCAAGGGACGACGCCTCACCCCGCAGCGGCTGGTCACCTTCGCCCTGCTCCTCGGGCTGACCCTGTGGGTGCTCCACGACGCCCGCACCCGCGCGGCGGCGGCGCAGCTCGTGCCCTACAGCGAGCTGCTCGAGGCCGCCCAGGACGGGCGGGTCGCCCGGCTGGTGGTGCATCCCGGGAGCTTCGAGGCCGAGCTGGTCGCCGACGGCGCCGCCGAGGACCGCGGCGAGCGCGAGCACGTCCGCGCCCAGCGTCTGCCCGGCCTCGAGGAGCGCGCCCTGCTCGACGCCCTCGCGGGGCGGCCGGTCGAGCTGGTGGGCGAAGACGACGGCCAGGGCGCCTGGTGGCCGATGCTGCTGATGTGGCTGCTGCCCATGGGCCTGTTCTTCGGCTACCTCGCCTGGAGCGTGCGCCGCGTGGGGCGCGGCGGCGGCGCGTCCGCCCTGAGCGTCGGCAAGGCCGGCGTGCGCATCTTCGACGCCTCGCGCGACCGCAAGGTGACCTTCGCCGACGTCGCGGGCGTCGACGAGGCCAAGACCGAGCTGGCCGAGATCGTCGCCTTCCTGCGCCACCCCGAGCGCTTCGCGGGCGTCGGCGCCCTGATGCCCAAGGGCGTCCTGCTCCTCGGCCCGCCCGGCACGGGCAAGACGCTGCTCGCGCGCGCCGTCGCGGGCGAGGCCGGCGTCCCCTTCTTCTCCATCTCGGGCTCGGCCTTCGTCGAGATGTTCGTCGGCGTCGGGGCCGCCCGCATGCGCGATCTGTTCGACAAGGCCCGCGAGCGCGCCCCCTGCATCGTCTTCATCGACGAGATCGACGCGGTCGGCCGCTCCCGCGGCGGCGTCGGCGCCATGGCCACCCACGACGAGCGCGAGCAGACCCTCAACCAGCTGCTGACCGAGATGGACGGGTTCGCCCCCAACAGCGGCGTCATCATCATGGCGGCCACCAACCGTCACGAGATCCTCGACCCCGCCCTCCTGCGCGCCGGCCGCTTCGACCGCCAGGTGCTCGTCGACCGCCCCGACGTGACCGGCCGCGAGGCCATCCTGCGCATCCACGCGCGCCGGCTGCGCCTCGACGAGGACGTCGCGCTCGAGGTCGTCGCGCGCCGCACGCCCGGCATGGCCGGGGCCGACCTGGCCAACGTGGTCAACGAGGCGGCGCTCGCGGCCGTTCGCCGCGGCGCGGACCGGGTCGCGCAGCGCGACTTCGAGGAGGCCATCGACCGCATCCAGCTCGGGCTGAAGAAGGGCGCCTCGCCCATGACCGAGGCGGAGAAGCGCCGGGTCGCCATCCACGAGGCCGGCCACGCGCTGGTGGCCCTGTCGGTGCCGAACGCCGATCCCGTCCACCGCGTGTCCATCCTGCCGCGCGGGCTCGGGGCGCTCGGCGTGACCCTGCAGCTGCCGACCCACGACCGTCAGCTGCTGACGCGCTCCGAGCTCGACGACCGGCTCGCCGTGTTGATGGGGGGCCGCGCCGCCGAGGAGCTCGTCTGCCACGAGGCCTCGACGGGCGCCCAGAACGACCTCGTCCAGGCGACCGAGACCGCCCGCGCGATGGTCCTTCAGCTCGGCCTCAGCGAAGCCATCGGGCCGGTCACCTACGAGCGGCGCCCCGAGTCGAGCTGGCTCGCCGGCTCCTCCCGCGCCGAGACGTCCGAGGAGACCGCGCGCCTCATCGACGCCGAGATCCGCCGCATCCTCGACGAAGCCTACGGCCGGGCCTTGCGCGTGCTCGAGGTCCGGCGCGACCATCTGGAGGCGGTGGCCGACGCGCTCTGCGAGCACGAGACGCTCGACGCCGCCGCGCTGCAACAGCTGCTCGCCCGCCGGCCGCGGGTCGTACGCAGAGCGGGTGCGACATGACCGAAGCCTTCCAGCCGCTGGCCGACTCCCTCGGCTTCACGCCCCAGGACTCCGTCTACCTCCGGGCCTTGCACCAAAGGGTCGAGCCCCACCTGCCGGGCCTGGTCGACGGCTTCTACGCCTCCCTCGCCCGCCGCCCCGACACCGCCGCCGCCCTCGACCGCCACGGCCCACTCACGCGCCTGCACGCCATGCTCGCCGGCTGGCTCGACGAGCTGCTCCTCGGCCCCCACGACGAGGCCTGGCACGCCCGCCGCCGCCAGGTCGGCAGCGTCCACTTCCGCCTCGGCCTCGATCAGCGCGCCATGGTCCTCGCCATGGGCTTCGTCCGCCGCGGCCTGGTCGACCTCACCCTGACCCACGGCCTCGCCGACGACCCGGCCGCCACCGTCGGCGCCATCGAGCGCGTCCTCGACCTCGAGCTGGCGACCCTGCTCGAGTCCTGGAACGAGGCCGACCGCCTCGCCACCGAGGCCGAGGCCGCCGAGGCCCGCAACCTCGCCCGCATGGGCGCCTTCGCCGCCGCCATCGCCCACGAGATCCGAAACCCCCTCGCGGGCATCTCGGCCGCCATGCAGCTCGTCCTGCTCTCGCTGCCCGCGGACGACCGCCGCCGCGGCGTCCTCACGAAGCTGCTCGACCAGGTGCGCCGCCTCGACCAGCACGCCACCGATCTGCTCGCCTTCAGCCAACCCCTCGAGGCCCGCTCCGCCTCCATCGACCTCGGCCAGGTGGCCCGGCTGGTCGCCTCCCAGGTGGCCGCCGGCGACCTCGGCGGCGCCGAGGTGGTGGGCGAAGGCGCCGCCCTGGGCGACGCCTCCCTGCTCGGCCTCGCCCTGACGCAGCTCATCCAGAACGCCTGGCAGGCGGGCGCCCGCCGCGTCCACGTCGCCATCCGGGACGGCGCCATCGCCGTCTACGACGACGGGCCCGGCATCGATCCCGCCATCGTCGCCCGCATCTACGAGCCCTTCTACACGACGCGCCAGCGCGGCTCGGGCCTGGGCCTCACCAACGCCCTCCGCGCCATCCAGGCCATGGGCGGCAGGCTCCAGCTCACCGACTCGCCCCTCGGCGGCGCCGGCTTCGAGCTGACGCTTCAGCGCGCGACCAGCACCAGCGCGTCGTCGTCCGGGCGTCCGTAGCGCTCGAGCAGCGCGTGCGCCACGAACAGGGGGTGCTGCCGGAGCAGCGCCAGGTCCGACGACAGATCCAGGCGCGTCCTCAGCCCGTCGGTCGCCAGCACCAGGACCTCGCCCGGCTCGCGCGGCATCCGCTCGACCCGCGGCGCGCGCCGTCGCAGGTCCGCCGCACCCAGCATGCCGCGCGTCGCCGTGAAGCGCAGCGCCTCGCGCGGCCGGTACCGATGCACCATGACGTCGCCGACGATGGTCGCCTCGAGCGCCTCGGCCGCGAAGTCGACCCGCGCGACGCCCATCACCGCCCCGCGCGTGCCCACGAGCGCCGCGTCGCACGCCCGCACCACGCCCTCGGGATCCCGCCCCGGGTCGGCGAGCACGGCCTGCATCGCCCGCGCCGACGCCTCGTGCGCCGGCGGCCCATGCCCCAGCCCGTCCGCCACGGCCACCAGCAGCGCCCCGTCGGTCCGGCAGAACGCCGCGTCGTCCCCGCTGACCGCCTCGCCCGGATAGGGCCGCCCCAGCACGGCGACGTCGCTGCGCCACGGCACCGGCCCCGCGAACACCCGCGCCCGCACGCACAGCCCCTCGCCCAGCCTCGCGTCGACGTCCAGCTCGTCGGCCAGCCGGTGCACGCCCGCCAGCCCCTGCCCCAGCCCGCCCGCGCTCGACGCGCCGCCCTCCAGCGCCGAACGCGCGTCGGCCAGCCCCGGCCCGCGGTCCGCCGCGATGACCTCGAGCCCGCAGACCGCGCCCCGCCGGACCTCGCGCACCCCCACGCGTCCGCCCACCGCGTGCCGCAGCTGGTTGTGCGCCAGCTCGCTCGCCGCCGTCGCCAGCCGCTCGAACGCGTCGCGCTCGAGCCCCACGCGCGCCCCCGCCTCGCGCACCGCCTCGCGCGCGACGGCGACCGAGGCCGGGTCGAAGATCGGCACGACCTCGGCCCCGGCCAGCCAGCGTTCGGTCAGAGTCGCTTCCACTTCACGATGACCACGCGCGTCCCCTGGCCGGGCGCGGTGTCCAGCTCCATCTCGTCGACCAGCCGCCGGCTGCCCGACAGCCCGAGCCCCAGCGAGCGCACCGTGCTGAAGCCGCCCTCCATCGCCCGCGACAGGTCGGCGATGCCGGGCCCCTCGTCCGTGAACGTGACCCGGATGCCGCGCTGCCCGAGGCGCTCGACCTCCTCGACGATCGCGTCGCCGCCGCCGCCGTGGACCCAGGCGTTGCGGGCCAGCTCGCTGGTCGCCGTCGTGATCGCCGCCGCCGCGAACGAGCTGAACCCCAGGCGATCGGCCAGCTCGCGCACCTTGCGGCGCACCAGCACCACGTCGTCCTCGGCGCGGATGGGCAGCGCGTGCTGCGAGACGCTACGCGACATCGGCGCTCAACCCCGCCCGAGCAGCTCGCCGAGCAGGGCGAGCCCCTCGTCCACGTTCAGCGCCGTCCGCAGCCCGCGCGTCTGGAACCCCATCCGGACCAGCGTCGCCGCCACCTCGGGCCGCATGCCGACCAGCACGGCCTCGGTCCCCATCAGGCGCGCCATCTGGCCCGTGTCGACCAGCACGCGCGCGACGTAGCTGTCGACCGTGTCCAGGCCGCTGATGTCGATGACCAGCCCGGGCGCGCCCATGCGCTCGATCTCGCTGAGGATGTCCTCCTGGAAGGCGTCGGCGACCGTGTCGCGCAGCTCGATCTGGATGGTGACCAGCAGCGTCTTGCCGACCCGCAGGATGGGGATGGGGTGGTCTCTCACTGGTCGCCTCCCACGTCCGACACCAGCGCGTCGTCGGCCATGCCGGCCGCGGGCCGGTCGACCAGGGTCATGGCCAGCTTCAGGCCGTCCGCGAGGCGGTTGCGCGTGTGCATGGCCGAGATGTTCAGCCCCAGCTGCACGATGGTCTTGGCCACGGTCGGCGAGATGCCGGTCAGGACGGTGCGCGCCCCCAGCAGCCGAACGGCCTCGGTCGTCTTGAGCAGGTGGTCGGCGACCTTGGTGTCGACGACGGCGACGCCCGCGATGTCGATGATGATGATGCGCGCCTGGTGCTCGACGACGGCCATCAGCACGCGCTCCATCACCTGCTGGGCGCGCTGCGTGTCGACGGTCCCCACCAGCGGCAGGAGCAGGATGCGGTCGTGGATCTGGATGACCGGCGTGGAAAGCTCGCGGACGGCCGCCTGGTGGCGCTCGAGCGAGTCGACGAAGGCGGCGATGTAGGTGTCCATCGCGATGGCCATGTCGAAGGCGACCAGCTTCTCGATGCTCTGCTGCGCCGCGTGGAACTCCTCGCGCGACTCGAACTCGTGCAGCAGCCGGTCGAAGATGAGGCGCAGGTAGCGGGCGTAGGCGCCGATGTACAGCTTGGGCGGCACGCCGACGCGCTCGTGGGCGAGGCCGATGCGCAGCCGATCGTCGACGTAGGCGAGGTCGCAGCGCCCCGCGAACAGCCCCAGGAAGTACTCGCGCTGGGCCTGCTTGACGTGCCGGATGGTCGCCTGGTCGGGGAAGTGTCGCCGGCTCTCCGCGTGGCCCAGGATGAGCTCGTAGAGGGACTCGACGATGTCGTCCATGTACTTTTCGGCGAAGGGCCGCAGCCGCGCGAGCCGCGCGAGGTCCTCGTCGTGCAGCTCGAAGAATTCGCGGCGGCTGCGTAGCTCGGCCTCGTCGAACCGCAGCCGCGCCGTCAGATGTTGGTAGACCATCGCTCGCTCCCGAAAAGGCCGGCACGCTTTTAACCCGCCCGCGCCCGGCCCGCCAGCGTTGTCGAGCCCGCCGCTCCAGGCTTGACGTCATCCGCCTCGCTCCCGACACTCGCGCCCGTGTCGGCCTCGCCCCCCAACGTGGACACCAAGACGCCCATCGAGGTGCTCGTCCACTTCAGCCACCTGCTCGCCACGACGGACGCTCCCGACGAGATCCTCGGGCTGCTCGCGCGCGCCGCGGTCGACCACCTGGGCGCCGACGGCGCGGGCGTGCTCGAGATCGCCGGCGACGAGGCCCACCTGGTCGCGGCCGCCGGGCTCCCCGTCGCCTCCCCGGCCGCCCACCCCAGCCCGTCCTTCGAGGTCGAGACCATCGGCCCCGAGCTCGGCGATCGCCTGCTCGCCGCCTGGCACCTGCCCGACGGCGTCGCCCACACCCTGCCGCTCGTGTCGGGCGGCGACCTCTTCGGCGTCCTGGTCCTCGTCTGCGCGACCGGCCACCGCCACCACCTGGCCGAGCTGCAGCTCGGGCAGGCCCTGGTGGATCTGGCCGCCACGGCCCTCAGCAAGGCCCACCGCCTGGCCCAGCTCGAGCGCGCCTACGCCGAGCTCGAGGCCTCGCGCGACGTCCTCGTCCGCACCGAGAAGCTGCGCGCCCTGGGCGAGATGTCGACCGGCGTGGCCCACGACCTCAAGAACATCCTGACCCCGCTCATCCTCGCCGTCACCCAGCTCAAGCGGAACCCGGACGTCCCCAAGGCGACGCTCGAGATGGTCCTGGGCTCGATGGACCGCGTCCTCGTCCGCGGCCTGCAGACCGTCGACCGCCTGCGCCTGTTCGGCCACCAGTCCGCCGACAGCCCCGCCCAGGCCGTCGACGTCGACGCCCTCGTCGACGAGGCCGTCCACATGGCCAACGGCCACATCAAGCCCGGCCAGATGGCCCGCATCGTCACCGAGCGCGGCGCCCCACCGCTCATCCGCGTGCAGCCCTCCGAGCTCGTCGCCGCCCTGGTGAACCTGCTGGTCAACGCCCTGCACGCCATCGGCGGCGCCGGCCGCGTCACCGTGACGACCCGCGCGGCCGCTGGAGGCGCCGAGATCCTGGTCGCCGACACCGGCCCGGGCATGACGGCCGAGGTCAGAGAGCGCGTCTTCCAGCCGTTCTTCACCACCAAGGGCCGCGAGGGCACGGGCCTCGGCCTGGCGATGGTCTACGCCCTGGTGCAGCGCAGCCACGGCCTCATCCACCTCGACTCCGAGCCGGGCGAGGGCGCCACCTTCACCCTGTGGTTCCCCGCCGCCGAGCCCCCCGCCGCCTGAGGACCCGACCCCGCGCTTCAGCGCGGCAGGTCCACGCGAAAGCGCGCGCCGCCGCTGACCGCCTCGCCGACCGCGATGCGGCCGCCCAGCGCCTCGACGATGCGCCGCACGATCCACAGCCCCAGGCCGTGGCTCTCGCTCGCGGCCTCGTCCGTCGCGCGATAGAACCGCTCGAAGACCAGCTCCCGGTGCTCGGGCGCGATCCCTGGGCCCCCGTCGGACACCTCGATCCAGGCGGTCTTCGCGTCCGCCCCGATCTCGATGAGGATGGGCCGCCCCGTCCCGTACTTCACCGCGTTGGTCAGCAGGTTCGTCAGGATCTGCTCGATCCGCACCCGGTCCCACCGCCCCCGCACCTGGCCTTCGCACACGCAGCTGGCCTCGCACGCGCCGGCGTCCAACAGCTCGGCCTGCCGCGCGAGCACGTCGCGCGCCACCTCGGCCAGGTCCAGATCCTCCGGGAACACCTCGACCGGGCCGGTCGAGCGCCCCGTGGCCAGCAGATCGTCGATGAGCCGCACCGCCCGATCGACCGTCTCGCGGCTGCGCGTCATGGCGGCCTCGAGCCACTCGCCGCTGACCCGCTCGGGGCTCTTGCGCAGCGTCCGCATCACCATGTCCTGCTGCAGCCGCAGCGCGGCCAGGGGCTCCTTCAGGTCGTGCGACGCCATCGCCAGCAGATCCTCGCGCGCCAGCCGCTCGGCCTCGTCCCGCACCGCCCGCGCGCGCTCGGCCTTGGCCCGCCGGGTGTCGCTGATGTCGATGCCCGTCCCCACGAAGTGCGTCGCCTGGCCCTCGTCCCGCGACACGGGCGAGAACGACCAGGCGATCCAGCGCCGCTCTCCGCCGCGCGTCGTCCACGCCAGCTCACACCCGCGCGGCTGGCCGCTCTGGCGCACGCGCCCCAGCGTCTCGTCCAGGCTGGCCAGGTTCTGGGCAGAGACCATGCGCCGGTAGCCGTGGTCGCGGGCGTCCTCGAAGCTGAAGCCGGTCAGGCGCTCGCACGCCGGGTTCCAGCGCACCAGCCGCGCCTCGGCGTCCAGCACGATCACCAGGGTCCCCAGGGCGCCCAGCACGTCCCCGCTCACCCCGAAGGCGCCGTCGACCCGCGCCTTGGCGTCCAGGTGCCGCTCCATCGTGACCCGCGACCGCTCGAGCGCCGCCGCCGTCGCCTCGGCCACGCGCTCGAGGGCCGCCCGGCCCCCGGCGTCGGGCGTCGCCGACGGCGCGTAGGCGACCGAGAGCATGCCCAGCGTGCGACCGCCGACGATGAGCGGGATGAACCCGAAGGCCTCGCGCTTGCCCAGCTCGGGGGTCTTCGCGACGAGCTCGGGGTAGCGCTGCGCCATCTCGGTCCGCGACGCGATCCACAGCGGCCGCCCCATCGCGATCGCCTCGGTCACCGGGTTCACCACCGGCGTCTGCACCCGGAGGCTGGACCACTCGCGCATCAGCTCCGTCGGGATCCCGCTGGCGGCCGTCAGCTCCAGGGTGCGCCAGAGCGGATCGAGCAGCCACAGGATCGCCGCCCGCCCGCCCACCGCGCGCCGACCCTCGTCCACCGCGGCCTCGGCCACCTCCAGCGGCGTGGCGATGCCCTGCAGGGCTTGGGTGAAGCGCTCCACGTCCTCGGGACCGACGGTGGTCGCGGCCGGCGGGTCCCCTCGCCGCATCGCGCCGAACGACTCGGCCAGCCGCACGGCGATGGGTTCGATCCCGAGCAGCTGCGGATGAGACAGACCCAGCGTCGCGCACGTCCCCACGGTCAGCGCCCCCACCAACTCACCCCGGCACAGCAGCGGAAACACCGCCAAGCCCCCAAGGAGCGGCTCGACGTCCATGAACACCGGCAGCCGGTCGGCGTCGTCACGCGCCGTCTCGAGCAGCCGCCGCGCCACCGCCACGCCGTCGACGGCCCCGACGCCTCGCTCCGTCGCGCCGTCGCCTGCCCCCCCGCAACGCCCCCGTGCCGGACATTCGTGCATCTGCACAACCCGCAGGCTGCCGCCGCCCTGCAGCGCGGCGTCGACGGCATACCAGTCGACGATCGCGGCCAGATCCCGCGCCTCTTTGTGCAGTGCAGCGAATTCGCCGCCCTCGGCCGAGCGCGAAGTGGCAGACGGGCCCTCCGGCGGTGATGCGAACGCCGGCCGGACCCCTCCCTGCCGCGATTCGCCCTGGCCAGGCAGCCGCGTGGAGTCGGTCACGATATCCCCCCGAAGTCGGGCCTGCGTGTGGCTCCGATGAAGGACAAGATACCGCCGATGGCGCCCGGCTGCCAAGGGCACAGCCGTATTCTTTGGGAATACGAGCTAGCGCGCCTCGGCCGGCTCGCCCGGCGCGTTCATCAGACCGAACTTCTCCATGCGATACCGCAGCGCGTACCGGCTGATCCCCAGGAGGCGCGCGGCGCCCGTCTGGTTGCCGCCGGTGCGCTCGAGCGCCTGGACGAGCAGCCCGCGCTCGACCTGCTCGAGATCCACGCCCTCGGCCGGCAGTTCGAACGGACACCCCGGCACGCGCTGCTCGACCGACTGTCCGAAGCGGATCTCCGGGGGCAGGTGCTCGAGGCGGATGAGGCCCTCGCCGCCCTCGAGGATGACGATGCGCTCGATGACGTTGCGCAGCTCGCGGACGTTCCCGGGCCAGGCATAGCGCTCGAGGGACGTCAGGGCGTCGGGCGCGATGCCCTCGACGCGGCGCCCCAGATCCCGGTTCATCCGCTCGATGAGGTGGGAGACCAGCAGGCGTACGTCCGAGCCGCGGCGGCGCAGCGGCGGGATCTCGATGGGGATGATGTTGAGGCGGAAGAAGAGATCCTCGCGGAACTTCCCGGCCTTGACCTCCTCGCGCAGGTTCCGGTTGGTCGCGGCGATCACGGTCGCGTCCAGCGGCAGATCGACGGTGCCGCCCACCCGCTTGAACCGGCGGTTCTCCAGCGCGCGCAGCAGCTTGGCCTGCGTGCCCAGGCTCATCTCGCCGATCTCGTCGAGGAACAGCGTGCCGCCGCGCGCCGCCTCGAACAGGCCGCGCTTGGTCTGCTTGGCGTCGGTGAACGAGCCGCGCTCGTGGCCGAACAGCTCGCTCTCGATGAGCTGCTCGGGCAGCGAGGCGCAGTCGATCTCCATGTAGGGCCCGGCCTTGCGCGGGCCCCGCGCGTGGATGGCCTGGGCGACCAGATCCTTGCCGGTGCCCGACTCGCCGGTCAGCAAGACCGTGGGCGCGTCGATGTCTTCGAGCCGCCGCAGGGTGTCGAAGACGCGCTGCATCGCGGGCGAGTCGCCCACCAGGCGATCGTAGCCCTGGCGCTGGCGGCCGCGCAGGTAGCGCACCTCCTCGGCGAGGCGCGTGGCCTCGAGGGCCTTGCGCAGCTGCAGGCTGACCTCGCGCAGGTCGAACGGCTTGGCCAGGTAGGCCGTCGCCCCCAGGCGCGTCGCCTCGATGGCCGACTCGACGGCGCCGTGCGCCGTGATGACGATGACGGGCACGGTCTGGTCGGCCTCTCGGACGCGCCGCAGGACCGACAGCCCGTCCAGGACCGGCATCTTCAGGTCGACCAGCACCGCGTCGGGGCTCATGCGCTCGAACACCTCGAGACACTCGCGCCCGTCGCTCGCGGTGGTCACCTCGTACCCCTCGGCGGCGAGGTGCTCGCTCAGCGACCAGCGGATCAGCTCCTCGTCGTCACAGATCAGGATGCGTTGCGCCACCTTGCTCTCCTCGTTGGGCCGTCGGGCGGTCGGAGCGTGTCTCGCGCCCCCATCCGGGTCCTCGCCGGGTCATTCTGCACACGGCGTGCCGAATCCGGTCCGACCCTGTCCGCGCGCCGTGCTGCGGGCCGTGGCGACGCGCGCGTCCTCGTCTTGGTGCGAAAGGCCACACCGGGCCGTGCTATTTCCCACACCCCGTAGCATCGGCCAGGGGCAGCTCGATGGTCATCACGGTGCCTCCGTCGGGCGGGCACACCAGATCGACCGTGCCGCCGTGGGCCTCGACCATGCGCCGCACGATGGCCAGGCCCAGCCCGGTGCCCTTGTGGCGCGTCGTGAAGAACGGCTGGAAGACCCGGTCTCGCACGTCCGGCGGGATCCCCGGTCCCTCGTCGGCCACCGCGATGCGGCACGTGCGCTCCCCCCGAGTGAGGGTCAGCCGTACGGGGCGTCCGGTGATGCCGGCCTCGTCGAGGGCCTGAGACGCGTTGAGCAGCAGGTTGAGCACGGCCTCGCGCAGCAGCGCCGCGTCCGCCGCGACGACGACCGGCGTCGCCGGCCGCTCGAAGACGACCTCGCCCTGCCCGGGCGAGTCGGCGAGCAGCGCCCTGGTCTCCTCGAGCAGGGCCCCCAGCTCGACCTCGGCCATGAGCGGCGTCCGCGGCCGCGCGTACAGCAGCAGATCCTCGAGCTTGAGCGTCAGCGTCTTGATGCGCTCGACGATGCTGCCGATGACGCGCCGCTCGGGGCTGGCTTCGGGCAGCCGCGTCGCGATGACCTGCACGGCCCCGCCGATCCCGGTCAGGGGGTTGCGCACCTCGTGGGCCACCATCGCCGCCATCTCACCCAAGGTCGCCAGCGCCGCCTGCTCGCGCAGCCGCTGCTCGGCGCGCTTGCGCTCGGTGATGTCGTTGCGGATGGACAGGTAGCGATAGGGCCGGCCGCGCTCGTCCAGGAACGGGACGATGGTCGTGTCCACCCAGTAGAAGTGCCCGTCCTTGGCGCGGTTGCGGATCTCGCCGCGCCACACGCCCCCCTGCCCGATGGTCCGCCACATCTCGCGGAAGAACTCGCGCGGGTGGTAGCCCGAGTTGACGATCCGGTGATCCTGCCCCATCAGCTCGTCGCGCGCGTAGCCGCTGATCGCGCAGAAGCGGTCGTTGACGTAGATGATGCGACCGCGCTGGTCGGTGGTCGCCACGATGCTCGCCTGGTCGAGCGCCTGCTTCATCTCCTCGAGCTCGCGGCGCGAGGCCGCCAGGGCGCGGTCCGCGTCGTGGCGCTCGGTGAAGTCCAACCCGGAGCAGAGCAGGCCCACGCGCCCGGTCGCGTCCTTGAGCGGCGTGTGCTGCCAGCGCACCTGTCGGATCTCGCCCGCCCGCGTCAGCATCGGCAGCTCGAGCGGCTCGTCGGCCTCGGGGCTCCCCGCCAGACAGCGCTCGAGCGCCTCGCGCGCGCCCAGCTCCGCCGACGGCGGCAGCGACCGCGCGAACCAGTCCTGTCCGATCAGCTCCTCCGCGGTCCACCCGACCACCTGCGCGAGCCGCTCGTTGGCCAGCGTGACGCGCCCCTCGCGGTCCAGCGCCACGACGTACGCCTCGGCGATGTCGAGCACGAGCGCGGCCACGCGCGCTTTGTCGCCCACCACGCCCGCCTCGGCCGCCGGCGCCCGCGCCGCCACGTCCGCTCGTCGTCCCTCGGCCGTCACGACAGACACGCGGCGATCTGCCCGGCGATCGTCTCGAGGTCGAAGGGCTTGTCCACGAAGGCCCGCACGCCGCCCGCCACCGCCCGCGCCGTCACCGCGTCGCTCCGATGGGCCGTCATCAGGATGACGACGGCGCCCGGCGCCGCCGCCCGCACGTCCGCGAGCAGACTCAAGCCGTCCGAGTCGGGCAGCTTGAGGTCGAGCAGCACGACGTCCGGCGGCCGCGCCGACGGGTCGGCCAGCCGCGCGCGCGCCTCGCCGATGCTGGCGGCCTCGCGGACCTCGCAGCCGAGCTCGCCCAGGCGCTGCGTGAGCGACCACCGGATGAGCTCCTCGTCGTCGACGACCAGGACGGCGCGGCCGGCGAGGCTGGGCGGGACGTCGTCCTGACCTCGCGGGCCGCGCGCGGGCGGTACTGGCAGCGTCATCGGGCCCATGGGGAACCTCTCGGGTGGGCGGGCGGGCACGTGGTCAGGCCTCGGGCGATGGCGCGGCCCGCCGCACGACCAGCACGGGGACCGACGCCAGACGCACGACGCGCTCGGCCACGGAACCCAGCAGCGCGCGCTTGATGCCCGTGCGGCCGTGCGTGCCGACCACGATGCGGTCGACACCCAGCTGCGTGGCGGCCTCCAGCACGGCCTCGGCCGCGTGCCCGACCCGCAGCTCGGGGTCGCAGTCGACGCCCGGGAACGTGCGCTCGACGCGCTCCGCGGCCTCTTGCAGGCTCGCCCGCGCGCGCTCGGAGGCCTGCGCGTGGACGTCCTCCCACGATCCCAGGCTGCCGTAGCCGCCCAGCGGGTCCAGGGTCACGGGCGCCGGCGCGAGGTCCAGCACGTGCAGCAGCACGATGCGGCCCTGACGGGCGACCAGCTCGCGCGCCGCCTCGTTCAGGGCCTCCTCGGCCGACTCTGAGAAATCGTAGGCCACCAGCCAGGTCGGGTTCATCGCGGACTCCATCATTCGAGAGGTGGGTTCGAGCAGCCGGGTCAGGGGACGATGGTGACGGGGACCTTGCTGTGGGCAGCCAGGGCGCGCGAGACGCTGCCCTCGATGGCGCGGCGGAACGGCCCCTTGCCGGTCCGGCCGAGCACCACCATCTGAACGCCCTCGCGCTCGGCGAGATCCAGCAGCCGGTCGGCGACGTGGCCGATCTCGACGTGGGCATGGACGGGCGGCGCCTCCGGGCCGAGGCGCAGGACGGCCGGCCGCAGCACCTCGGCGTCGACCCGCTGCTCGAGCGCCTGCACGTCGGTCCAGGCGATGCCGTCGCGCGTGAACATCTCGAGGGGCGGCGTCTCGAGCACCGCCACCACCTCGAGCGACAGGCCCTGGGCGGTGGCGAGCCGCGCGGCCAGCGCCAGCGCGCGCAGGCTGGGCTCGGAGCCGTCGATCGGGACGAGGAGGCGGTCGGTCGTGGTCATGTCGTGTCCTGTGTAGGTAACGGTGTGCGGGGGCGGCGTGTCCAGCGCTCACCCCGCGTGCGGTCCACCCACGCTTCAGCACGTTCCATGCCAGTGTGATATGCACCGCACTCCGCGGCGTCCCGCCAGCCCCGGGGCCGATACCCCGTGCCATCTGCCCCAGGCCGGCGTGTGTTCCCACACACCCGTCGCCGAGCGCTCCGCGGAGGGGGACCTCCCCTGCGGCCCCTGGGGGCGATTGCCCGGCCTCCGGCGACGGGTTAACGTTGGGCCCGGACGTGAGGGGGACACGATGAGCGATCCCGCGAACCAGCAGCCCGCCGACGATCTGTACGACGTCGAGATGCCCGAGGCTTCCCCACCCGGCGTGGCGGCCGGGTCCGCGGCCGGGTCGCCGTCCGCGCCCGCCCGCCCGCGACGCCCACAGCGCGCCGCCGCGCCGCCGCCGCCCTTCAAGGTCCCGGCGCCGAACGTGCTGGATCTGCTGAAGGCGCATCTGGCGCGCGCGTTCGCCGTCGACGGCGGCCCCGAGCGCCTCGTCGCCGACGAGCAGCGCACCTTCGAGGTCACCAAGCCCGCCGTCGCGACCGAGCTGCTCGCGAAGGTCCTGCTCTGGCGACGCGCCAGCCTGACGATCGGCGGCCTGATGCTCGCCCTGGCGCTCCTGCTGCTGCTGGTCGACACCGCGACCAGCCTCTCGGCCATGAGGGGCTCGGCCGTCCTGATGGTCCTCGTGACCCTGACCGGCCTCGGCGTCCTGGGCTGGGCCGTCTGGCAGGCCTTCGCCGGCTGGGACTTCTGGGCGCGGCACCGCGGCGGGCTGCGCCTCGGGCTGCTGGTCGCCCTGGCCGCCGTCGCCGTCGGCTCCGTCCTGCGCGGCCACAGCCTGTACCTGTTCGCCCTCGCGCCGTGCCTGCTCGGCCTGACCCTGGGCACGGTCCGCATGGCCGGCTTCGCCAAGGCGGCCTTCCCCGGCGCCCGCGCCCCGGGTTGGGTGCTGACCTTCGCCTTCCCCGTCCACGCCGCGCTCGCCTTCAGCCTGCTCATCATGGCCTGGCAAGGCTTCGGCAGCGCC
The DNA here is from genome assembly GCA_041687695.1 of Myxococcota bacterium. Taxonomy (GTDB): domain Bacteria; phylum Myxococcota_A; class UBA9042; order PHBI01; family JAWLBL01; genus JAWLBL01. Next base: position 46,383 of record JAWLBL010000035.1, read on the forward strand.
GTCTACCTGCTCGGCGCCCTCACGGTCGCCGCCATCCCGGTCTTCCACTGGCGCGCCGCCGCCGCCCTGTCACGCCCGGCCGAAGCCGCCGACGTCGTCGCCACCCTGGGCGCGGTCCGCCTCAAGGCCTGGCTCCTGGGCGGCATGGCCCTGCTCTACTTCCTGCTCGGCGCCATGCTCGCCCTCGACGGAGGCACCGTCGCGACCCTCACCGCCCTGCTCTTGTGCGGCGCCTTCACCTTCGTCGGCGGCGTCGTCGCCTTCGACCTCTACTTCGAGCTCCAGACGCGCGTCGCCGCCGAGGCCACCGCCGACGCCGACCTCGCGCGATCCCAGGCCGAGCTGTGGACCGCCTTCGTGGCCGACGCCGCCCTCGAAGGCGAGCGCGCGGCCCGCCTCCCGGGCGGCGTCTGACCCGCTACCCTGGCGTCGTCGAAACCAGCGACACCACGGCCATCACGAGGAACAGGACGGCCGCGACGAGCAGCACCTTGCGGGCGACGCCCATCAGCTGCGTGCTCCCGACGCCGCGCGCGCCCTGCGGGCTCAGTCCCAGCACGGCCGCCAGGGCCGCGAGCAGCGCCGCGATGCCGAGCAGAGGGATCCAGGTCATGGGTGGTCTCCGGGTCGTCCGGGTGAGGTCGGCCACCGAGGGCCTCTCGTGCTCGCCAACCCTAAGCACGGTCCCCCGGGGACGCCCTCACGCGGCCCGGACCACGCCGCCCCGTCAGCCCGCCGCGCGCGCCAGCGCCTCGAGCTCGGCCTCATCCGCCTCGGTCGCGTCCACGAACCAGGGGTCGCCCGGCGGCCCCTCGAGGTAGCGCGTCAGCAGGTCGCCCGGCCGCAGCGGCCCGGCCAGCCCGTCGAGCAGCAGCGCGACCGACAGGTCGTCCACCGACAGGGTCGAGGTCGAAGAGACGAGGTCATCGTTCTGCGCACGGAGCGTCACCATGGGGGCCTCCTCGGCGGGCAAGCTCACCGCCGTTACGAGGGCAACGACGACGGCGCGGCGGGCGACATTTCGGGCGCCGCGCGCTTTGCCACATCGTCTCGGAAGTGGCCCGCGGAGCGCCGCGATTGCCAAATCGGCACGCGCGACTTCCCGACGCTAACACCCCTGCCCGGCTCGGCCGACGGCCCGGTCGTTCACCGGCCCCCGGCCCCGCCCGACTCGCGCTCCTTCAGCTTCTTCTCGACCTCGCACGCCGTCTTCACGCCCCCCTTGCAGGCCTTCGCCGCCATCGCGCGCCCCTTCTTCGGATCCCGGGGCACGCCCAGCCCCTCGAAGTGCACCACCGCCAGATCCGCGCAGCTGGCCATCCGCCCCTTCGCGCACGCCCCGTCCATCAGCTTGGCCGCCCGCTCGAAGTGCTCGGCGTCCCCCACCACCTCGATGAGCGCCACCCCCAGGCTCCCGCACGCGTCCACGTCCCCCAGCTCGCACCCCCTCTCGAACGCCGCGACCGCCCGCTCCTCGTCCTCGGCCACCCCGCCGTGTCCCTCGAGCAGCACCACGCCCAGGGTCAGACACGCCCAGCCGTCCCCGTCCTTGCACGCCGCGTCGAGCAGCCCGACGCCCTTGGCCGCGTCCCGCGCCACCCCCTCGCCCGTGATGTGCGCCGCCCCCAGCCGCGCGCACCCGTGCGGCCACTTGCCCTCGCAGCTCTTGGCGTACAGCGCCGCCGCCCGCTTCGCGTCCGCCTTCACCCCGGTCCCCGTCTCCAGGTGCGCCCCCAGGTCCGCGCACCCCACCTCGTCCCCCGCCTCGCACGCCTGCCCCAGCACCGCCACCGCCCTCGCGTGGTCCGCCTTGCCCGCGAGCCCCGCGTTCAGCGCCCGCGCGAGGTGCACGCACCCCTTCGCGCTCCCCGCCTCGCACGCCTTGCGGAACAGCGCGACCGCCTTCTTCCCGTCGGCCTTCATCCCCGTCCCGGTCTCGAGCCGCTCGCCCAGGGCCGAGCACGCCTGAGGGTCGCCGCCCTTGCACCCCTTGTCGGCCAGCTTCATCGCCGCCTTGTCGTCCTTGGCGGTCCCCAGCCCGTGCAGGTGGTGCACCGCCGCCGCCCGGCACCCGTGCAGCGCGTTGCCCGCCGCGCACGCCTTCTCGTACAGCTTCAGCGCCGCCGCGTCGTCCGCCTTCACCCCGGCGAACCCGGTCCGCAGCTGCGTCGCCCGCCCGGTGCACGTCCACGCGTCCTGCGCGCACGCCCGCTCGAGCAGCGCCGACGCCTTCTCGGCCGCCCCGTCCCCGCCGGCCCCGAACATGTACAGCTTCGCCAGCGCCAGGCACGCCCGCTGGTCGTCCTTCTGGCACGCTGCCGTCAGCCGCGCGCCCTCGGCGTTCCAGTCCACACCGCCCTTGATCCCCGCCTTCAGCAGCCCCTCGAAGGCGACGAACCCGTCCAGATCGTCGGCCAGCAGCGCCTTCCACGCCCAGCCCATCGCCGCCTCGGCCCGCCCGGCCAGCCGCTCGCGGTGGCTCGCCTGCACGCACGCGTACCCGGCCCCCGCCTCGCACGCCGCGTCCGGCCACGCCGCCGCCTCCTCACCAGCCGCGGCCGCCCCGGCCCCGCCCAGCAAGCCCGCCGCCACCGCCACCGCCCCGAGCCACCACCGTCCACCCGTCATCGCCGCCTCCGTTGGGCCCTCGCCGGGCCGCGCGCCGGCAGGCAACCACCCCGCGCCCCCCTTGGCAAGCCTTGGCAACGCCGCCGTCCTCGCCCTACCCTCGCCCCCATGCCCGCGCCCACCCTCATCTACGAGACCGTCTACGGCAGCCGCGCCTACGGCCTCGACACCGCCGCCTCCGACGAGGACCTCCGCGGCGTCGTCGTCGGACCGGCCGCCTGGTACCACGGCTTCGTCGGCGGCCCCGAGCAGGTCGACCTCGGCAAGGACCACGTCCACTGGGAGATCCGCAAGCTCATGCGGCTCCTCGCCGCCGCCAACCCGACCGTGCTCGAGGTCGTCTACACCGATCCGCGCCACCACCGCGTCCTGACGCCGGCCGGCCGCCGCCTCCTCGACGCCCGCGACCTCTTCCTCTCCCGCCGCGTCAAGGACACCTTCGCCGGCTACGCCCTGGGTCAACTCCGCCGCATCGAGACGCACCGCCGCTGGCTGCTCCACCCGCCCTCCGAGGCGCCCACCCGCGCCGCCTACGGCCTTCCCGAGCGCTCCCTCGTCCCGCGCGACCAGCTCGGCGCCGCCGAGGCCCTGCTCGCGCGCGGCCGCCTGGGTGAACACGAGCTCCCAGCCGGCTTCCTCGAGCTCCTCGGCCGCGAGAAGCGCTACCGGGCCGCCCGCCGCGAGTGGGAGCAGTTCCAGCAGTGGTGCAAGGCGCGAAACCCGGCCCGCGCCGAGCTCGAGCGGCGCTTCGGCTACGACACCAAGCACGCGCAGCACCTCATCCGCCTGCTCCGCATGGCGCTCGAGATCCTCGAGCGCGGCCAGGTGGTCGTCGAGCGCCCCGACCGCGACGAGCTGCTGGCCATCCGGCAGGGCGCCTGGTCCTACGAGCAGCTCCTCGACGAGGCCCGCCGCCTGCAGGCCGCCGCGGACGCCGCCGCCGCCACCTCCCCGCTGCCCGCCGACGTCGACCTCGCCGACCTCGACGCGCTGTGCGCCTCCATCGTCGAAGACGTCCTCCGCGCCCGCGCCCCAGGCCACCCATGACCCCGCACGACCTCCCGCCCGCCGCCGCCCCCGACCTCGCCCTCGCCCGCCGCGTCCTGGCGACCCGCTCTCCTCCGGGCGCGCTCGTCCTGTGCGCGGTCACCGGCGCCCACCAGTACGGCTTCCCGTCGCCCGACAGCGATCTGGACCTCAAAGGCGTCCACGCCGCTCCGACACGCGCGCTGCTCGGGCTCGGGACGCCGGCCGAGTCCTGGGACACCACCGTCGTCTTCGAGGGCGTCGAGTGCGACGTCACCACCCAGGAGCTGGCGCGCGCCATCGGCCTGCTCCTGCGCGGCAACGGCAACATGCTCGAGCGCCTGCTCTCTCCCTTCCAGGTCCTGCCGGGCCCCGACCAGCAGGCCCTCACCGACCTCGCCCGCGCCTCCGTCAGCCGCCGCTTCCTGCAGCACTACCTGGGGTTCTTCCGGGGCAAGCGCCGCGAGCACGAGCGCGCCCCCGCGGCCGAGGCCAAGACGCTGCTCTACATCTATCGCACGGCCCTCACCGGCGCCCACCTGCTGACCACGGGCGCCCTCGAGGCCGACCTGTCCGTCCTCGCGCCCGCGTACGGCTTCCCCGAGGCCCTGCCGCTCATCGCTCACAAGCGCGCCGGCCGAGAGCACATCGCCGTCTCGCCCGAGGACGACGCGCTCCACCGCGCCCAGTGGCCCCGCCTCGAGGCGACCCTGCTCGCCGCGCACGAGGCCAGCCCCCTCCCGGAAGATCCCCCGAACCGGGACGCTTTCGACGCCTGGCTGGTCGACCACCGCCTGCGTGCCCTCGCCGCGCGCCGAGATCGTCACGATTCGTGACAAAAGCGCGCGAGGGCCCTTCCCCAGCACCGTCACAGCTTGGTATGTTCCGCCGCGTCCGGGGCCCGTCGCGCCCCGGGGGGACGTGGGGGAGGCGCAGCCATGGTGCAAGCAGCGGACAAGGTCGACAGACAGGTGCTGGTGGTCGACGACGACCCGCAGATCGGGCGGCTGGTCGACCGGGTGCTCACCCGCCAGGGCTATCGCGTCCAGGTCACCACGACGGCGGCGGCGGGCCTCACCGCCATCGCGAACGGCTTCCGCGGCGTCGTGGTGCTCGACGTGCAGCTGCCCGACATGCCCGGCACCGAGCTGTTCGAGCGCTTCCGCGCCGAGGCGCCCGAGCTGCCGGTCATCTTCCTGACCGGCTACGGGTCGACCGACCTCGCCCTCGACTCGCTGCAGCAGGGCGCCTTCGAGTTCCTCGACAAGTCGGCCGTGCTCGACCGGCTCGCGCCCAGCGTCGCGGCGGCCTTCGAGACCCTGCAGGTCGACGAGCAGGCGCAGTCGCTCCAGCACGAAGGCCACGCCGACCTGGCCTTCGCCAGCATCATCACCCAGTCGCGCCCGATGCGCGCCGTCTTCCAGGCGCTCCGCAACGCCATCGACTCCAAGCTGACGGTCCTCATCCGCGGCGAGTCGGGCACCGGCAAGGAGCTCATCGCCCGGGCCATCCACCAGGGCTCGCCGCGCCGGAGCGAGGCCTTCGTCCCGGTCAACTCGGCGGGCATCCCCGAGAGCCTGCTCGAGTCCGAGATGTTCGGCTACGAGCGCGGCGCCTTCACCGGCGCCAACAACCGCAAGATCGGCCACTTCGAGGCCGCCCGCCGCGGCACGCTCTTCCTCGACGAGATAGGCGAGCTGCACACGACCCTGCAGGCCAAGCTCCTGCGCGCCATCCAGGAGGGCCAGATCACCCGCGTCGGCGGCTCCGAGCCCATCAGCGTCGACGTGCGCCTCGTCGCGGCCACCCACCGCGACCTCGAGCAGGAGGTCGAGCAGGGCCGCTTCCGCGAGGACCTGTACTACCGACTCGCCGTCTTCACGGTCTATCTGCCCGCGCTGCGCGAGCGCCCCGGCGACATCCCGCTGCTGGCCGAGCACTTCGTCGCCCGCGCCGCCGAGCGCGAAAACCGCCCCATCCAGGGCATCGACCCGCGCGCGCTGGAGGTCCTGACCTCCTACTCCTACCCAGGCAACGTCCGCGAGCTCGAGAACCTCATCTCCTACGCGGTCGTCGCCTCGCGCGGCCCGAACCTGACCCTGGCCGATCTGCCGCGGCACTTCCTGCAGGCCGTCTCCCTCGAGCGCAAGCAGAAGGGCCTGCGCCCCGCCGGCGCCGCGGCCACCACCAGCCCCGACGCCTCCGCGCCGCCCCCGGCCGCCCCGGCCTCGAGCCCGGCCGCGCCCGCCTACCGCCTCGACACCTTCCCGACCCTCGCCGCCATCGAGCGCTCCCACATCCTGGCCGCCCTCGACCTCGCCCAGGGCAACAAGACCAAGGCCGCCCAGCTCCTCGGCATCTCGCGCATGACCCTGTACCGCAAGACCGCCGACCTGGGCCTCGCCGAGACCTGACGGCGCCCCCGCCTCAGGCGTCCTCGTCGTCGTCGTCGTCCAGGCTCAGCGCGCCGGCGCCCTCGACCACCGACAAGGCGCCCTCGCCGGCCGCCGGCGTGGGCGCCGCGCGTGGCCTGCAGGACGTCGCCCGGCACCTCGACCGCGCCGAGGACCGGCAGCGCGTGCATCACCGTCCGGCGCTCAGAACACCAGGCCCAACCCGATGCGGAAGACGTCCTGATAGACGCTCACCTCCGGCTCGGGGAAGCGCGCCAGGTTGTCGGGATCCTCGGCCGTCGCGTACGCGATGTCGGCCGGCGACCACTCGGCGAAGATCTGCAGGCCCATGTCCTCGTCCAGCCGGTGGAACACCGACCCTCGCAGCTGCAGCGCGTCGAGGCCGGCCTCCCCGTCCACCCAGGCCGTGCTGGCCTCCTGGGGCGTCCAGCGGCCCATCGCCTCGAGGTGCAGGTCGCTCGTCACCGAAAAGAGCAGGCGCCCGCGCACGTACCCGTACGCGTGCTGGACGTTCAGGCCGGCGCCGAGGGCGAAGGTCAGCAGCGTCGAGCCGAACCCGCCCTCGCCCAGCTGCAGGAGCGTGATCGGGAAGCCCAGCCCGACGTCGAAGATCAGCTCGGACGCGGCGTACGACTCGTAGCCCAATTCGGTCGCCAGTTCGAAGCCCAGGAAATTGCCCAGCGCCGTCGGCGACACCGGGAGGCCGAGCTCGAAGTGCGCCGACAGGCCGTAGCCGCCGCCGCCCAGTCGGTCGCCGAACATCCCCGACACGCCGGCCGCCATCCCGCCGATGCCGAACAGCCCGCCTTCGTCGGCCCGCGCCGACGCCATCGGCGCCGAGAGTGCCCCCACCGTCGCCGCAACGCACGCGACCCGCGCCCTCCAAGCCATCATGACACTCTCCTCAGAACCGCAGCCCGGCCGAGGCGCGGAACCCGAAGTCGCCCGAGTCCAGCGCCGGCGTGGTCACGCTGCCCTGCAGCATGACCCGCCCGAACAGCGCCGTCGTCATCCCCAGCTCGAGATGACTGCCGCTCAGCTGCCGCTTGTAGCGCCCCGGCTCGTCCAGCACCTGCGGCTCGTGGCCGCTCCACTCGCCCAGCCAGTTCCAGTCCCACTGGAACCAGACCAGCGCCGGCCCGGCCGCCACATTCAACTTGAACGGCATTCCGAAGTACGAGTGCGTCAGGGCCACCTGCCGCTCGTCACGCTCGAAGCGGCTCACCAGGCTGCCGAAGCCCATCCCGACGTCCAGCATCACGTGCTCGCCGAATTCGGCCCCGAAGAACATGTTCAGCTTGTACCCGCTGCTCTCGCCGCCGCCGGGCAGCCGCGTCATATACAGATCGAGTTCGAAGCTCTGGTCCTCGGCGCCCATCATCTCGCTCGAGGACTCGGCGGTCCGGTCCAGGATCGCCTGCTTCTCGGCTTCGCTGCGATAGGTCGTCTTCGTGACGATCCAGTTGCCCGATCGATAGCGCTCGACGCTCTTGGGCGACGACGCGGCGAGGCCGCCCGCCACCGTGTTCATCAGCGCGAAGAACAGCCCGGTGACGAAGCCCTTGCGCTCGGTGTAGCGCAGCCCGGTCAGCCGCGGCTCGAGCCCGAGCGCCGTGACCCCGAGCGCGCCGGACCCCACGCCGTAAAAGCCGCTGAAGGCGCCCCAGCGCCCGTGCAACAGCTCGAGGCCCGTGCTCCCGAAGCCGCCCTCGTCACCGCGCGCCGGCCCCACCGCCGTGACCATCGTCAACATCCCGACCAACCCCGCGGCCACCGCGCGTCGCATCCTGCTCCCTCCGGCTCCGTCGCTCGCTCGAGGCCACCATAACGAGCCGCGCCGACCGCGCCAGTACTCAAATCGCCCCGCCTCCACGCTTTGAGCACATCTACTCACGCCGGGGGCCTTGGCGGCCTCTTCGAGAGCTGCTAGCGTGAGTCGACGCCGTCCCACGACGCGCGCCCGGAGCCCGAAGCCCTTGACGAAGACCGACCCCGTCGTCGCCGCCGTCCGCCGCGACCTGACGTCCGCCCACGACCTCGACGCGACCGCCCTGCGCGCCCGCGTCCTGGCCGGCTTGCGCCGCGTCGTCGACAGCGACGTCGCCATGTTCTACACGGTCGGCTTCACGCGACGTGGCCTCGGCCTTCGCGACTGGCTCATCGACGGCTGCGCCAACGGCGGCCACGCCATGGCCCTGGTGCAGTCGTGCCCCGAGCTGCTCAACCAGCCCGCCTCGCTGCCGCCCCAACGCGACGGCCGCCCCTACGACGTCCTGCGCCCCCGCCCCCACGAGCGCCGCGCCTTCCTCGAGGACGCCGCCCTGTGGAGCCCCGGCCAGATCGAACGCTCGCCCTTCTACGCCCGCGTGTTCGTCCCCTTCGGCCTGACCAGCCAGCAGCGCCTGCTGGTCTACCACGGCGACCGCTTCGTCGGCTGGATCGGTCACATGCGCACCCGCGGCACCCAACCGTTCAGCGTCGCCGACCGCCGGCGCCTGCAGCCCCTGGTGCCGACCATCCGCACCGCCCTCGTCACCGCGGACCGCCTCGAGCGCGCCGCCACCCCCCAGGGCCCGGGCGACCTCGTCGTCTCGCCCGACGGCGGCCTCGAGTTCGCCACCCCTGCGGGCGCCGCCTGGCACGCCGTCCCCGCCTTCGCCGAGGCGCTCCGTCGCCACATCCGCGCCCTCGACCGCGACGACGCCCAGCAGCTCGCGGCGCCGCTCGCGCTCGCGGACGCACGCATCACGCGTCTCGACGGCGAGGGCCGTGTCCGCTATCTGGTCCAGGTCGTGCCCATCCGGCCCGCCCGCGTGGCGGCCGACGCGGGCCTGACGTCCCGGCAGCGCGCCGTCGCCAGCTACGCCGCAGCCGGCGCCACCGTCCCCGAGATCGCCCGCTGCCTGTCGGTGTCCCCCGAGACCGTCCGGACCCACCTGCGCGCGACCTACCGCCACCTCGACGTCGCCAACCGCGTCGAGCTCGCCGCCGCCCTCGAGGCCCAGACGCCATGACTCCGCTCCACGAACGCCTGCACGTCCACCAGGGCGACATCACCCGCCTGCAAGTCGACGCCATCGTCAACGCCGCGAACACCTCGCTGCTGGGAGGCGGCGGCGTCGACGGCGCCATCCACCGCGCCGCCGGGCCCGAGCTGGCCCAGGCCTGCCGCCCCCTCGGCGGCTGCCAGCCCGGCCAGGCCAAGGCCACACCAGGCTTCCGCCTACCCGCCCGCTGGGTCATCCACACGGTCGGCCCCGTCTGGCAGGGCGGCTACAAGGGCGAGCCCGAGGTCCTCGCCGCCTGCTACACGAACAGCCTGGCCCGCGCGGCCGAGCTCGGCGCCCGCGCCATCGCCTTCCCGGCCATCAGCACGGGCCGCTACGGCTACCCGCCCGACCGCGCGGCCCTGGTCGCCGCCCGCGCCTGCGCCGCCCACCTCAGGGAACACGCCCTGCCCGAGCAGGTCACCTTCTGCATGTTCGACGCGCCCGGCGTCCAGGTCATGGGCGCCGCGCTGGACGCCGTCGCCCCCACGCCGCCGCTCGACCCGGGGCTGCAGGCCATCCAGGACGCCTTCATGGACGCCTTCGCCACCTGGAACCTGCACCTGCCCACCGGCGCCCTGCGCGCCCGTCAGGCCGGCCGCGTCGACGGCCAGGGCTGGACCATCGACTACCGCTTCGGCCGCGTGGGCGACCGCGAGCACCTGGACGTCTACGCCCGCCACCGGATGACCAACGACCGCCTGACGCGCCTGTGGTCCGACGGCTCGGCCGAGTCCCTGGGCGCCAGCCTGGACATGATGGTCGGCCTCGACGCCCAGACGCAGGCGATGGAGGCCGACTTCCGGGCCCTGGTCGCGAGGCTGGGCTTCCGCCCCTGAGCCGCGCCCTGGCGACGCCACCCGAGCGGAAGCGTCGCCAGGGCCGGCGGGTCACCACAGGACGCTCTCGACGCTGGTGCTCGGGCCGCTCGGCGTCAGGCCGCCGACCGCGAAGATGCGGCCGCTGCCCTGGCTCATGCCCATCAGCGCGCGCGACACCGCCATGGTGTCGCCGGTGGCGTTGACGTTGCCCAGCGTGCCGTTGGGGCCGACGAAGCCCGAGTCGCGGCCGTTGGACGGCCCCGCCGTGCCGCTGCCCCCGAACAGGAACAGCTGGTTCGACGCGGCGGCCGCTCCGTAGCCGGCCCGGCTGACGTTGCCGTTGAACGCCTGGGCCCAGGTGGTCAGCTGGCCGCCCGCCTGCACCCGCGCCGCGTGGAAGCGGCTCGCGCCGGCGCCGCCGAGGCCCGGCCCCGAGTAGATCCACGTCTCGTCGAGCTCCACCTGCGTCGTGACCGTCGCGTCGACGCTGAAGGCCCCATGCAGCCGCTTGGCCGCCGGCATGAGGCTCAGGCCGGGCAGCCACGCGGGCGTCACCGAGTGGCCGCCGCCCTCGCCGACGGTGACGCTCACAATCTCGACGGACGCGAGGGTAGTCCCCAGGGCGCCCCGCCCGCCGAGCGCGTACAGATGCACCACGTCGCGGTCCACGGGGTCGACCGCCACACCCAGGGCCAGCTCGGCGCGCGGGGCCAGCAGCGGCGGCATCGCCATCCACGCGCCCAGGTCCCCCAGCCGCCGCGGCGTCGCGGCCCCGGCCGGCGTCAGGGCGTCCACGAACGACGTGCTCGGCGCCGCGACCGTGGCGATGAGGCCCACGTCGGCCAGCGGCGCGTCCGCGGCCGGGCTGCGGTAGACGCGGTACGCGGCCGCTCCCGGCACGGCCGACCAGCGCAAGGTCACCTCGAAGCCGTCGGGCGCCCAGCTCGGCACCTTGATGGGCAGCGGCTCGCTGGGCAGCGTCTCGCCGCCCGCGTTGTCCGCGTCGCCCGCGCCCATCACCGCGCTGACCCGGTAGTACCACAGGCCCTCGCCCAGCCCGTCCGGGTCCAGCGCGATCTCCAGGTCCCCGTCGATCTGCGGGGCGTCCTCGGGCCGCAGCACCTCGGCGCGCACCACGCTCGCGACGGCCCCGTCGCCGTCGTCGCCGCCCACGACATAAAGGAACCGGCCGATCGCCTTGGCCGCCGCCAGGGTGCGGCCTTCAGGCAGGCCCGCCGGCAGCGTCCGGAAGGCGCCCAGGTCCCCGAAGGGCGTCAACGGCGCCGCCTCGATCGACGCCAGCGGCGCCCCGGCCGCGCTGCCGTGTCCGCCCAGCGCATACAGGAACTTCGCCCGCCGCGTCGCCGCCCCCACGACGGCGGCCAGCCCCTGCCGCGCCGTGTTCAGGGTGGCGCCGGTCAGCTGGCTCGCCGGGATGTTCTCGGCCGGGTTCAGCATCACCAGCGCCGAGAACTCGTCGAAGCTGGCGTCGGGGTGGGTGACCCGGACCAGGCAGATCCAGTTCTGCGGGATCCCGTTGGGCACCGCGAACTCGATGCGCCCGGCGTCGACGAAGTTCGCCATCGCGCCGAACTCGGTCGGCGCGGCGTCGGGGAGCTGCGGGTCGCGACACAGCAGATCCACCTCGGCGCCGGCGTCGAAGTCCTCGCCGACGATGGTCACGACCACGCCGGGCCCTGGGACCGCGCCGGGGGCGATGGTCTCGATGATCGGCGGCGGGCTGTCGACGACGGTGAACCCGGCCGGGTCGAGGCCCACGGAGCCGTCCGGGTTGACGACGACGACGTCGTAGTCGCCGGGCGCCAGCCCCTGCCCGACCAGGGCCGTCAGCTCGGTCGGGCCGATGAAGCCGACGCTGGTCAGCGCGGTCGCGGTGCCGCCACCACCGACCGGGTTCAGGTACACGCGCGGCAGCTCCTGGAACGGGTCACCGGGCGCCGCGGCGTCGAGCAGGATGGACACCGACGTGCGGCGCGTCGACCCGCCGAAGGGCGGCGAGACGGCGAAGGGGGCCATGTCGATCTGCCGCGTCAGGTCGGTCGCGCCGGTCAGGGCCGCGGGGCAGCCCAGGCCGTCGGTGACAGACACCTCGTAGGTGACGACCTCGCCGAGCTGCACCAGGTCCTTGGGCAAGGTGGCCAGCACCTTGCTGGGCGCGGCCGGGTCGAACGCGTGCGGCACGGTCAGCCACCCCGCGGTCCCGGCGCGGCGGATCTCGACCTCGTCGACGGCGCCCCCGTTGATGTTGGCCACGTACAGCGTCACCTGCAGATCGAGGCCGTTGTAGGCGACCGGCGGGTCGACGAAGAACACCACCGGCCGCGGCAGGACCGTGATCGCGTTCGGGCGGACGTCCTCGCACCCGGCGCCGTTGGACACCGTCAGATCGTAGCTACCCGCGGCTAGCGGCCCGAAGCTCACGTCGGCCAGGGCCCCGCCCGTCGCGACCGCGGTGCTCAGGGCCGGGCGCTGCTGCCCGTCGGCGCCGGTCAGCCAGAACTGCGTCGAGGCGCGGAAGCCGCTGCCCGTCACCTGCAGCCCGACGTCGGCGTCCTCGCAGAAGGCCTTGGGGCTCACGTCCGCGATGGTGGGCTTGGCGCCGACCGAGAAGGTCGCCGTGTCCCCGCAGACCAGCGTCGTCGGGTTGTCGACCTCGATGACGTAGTCGCCGGGCGCGAGGCTGGCCGCATCCGGCACCTCGAAGGTCAGCTCGGAGCACCCCTCGATGTCGAGGAACGCCCCCAGGACCGGCGCGCAGCCGCTCATGGCCGTCACGGGGACGGGCTGCCCGTCGAAGCTCACCCGCGGGCCCTCTCCCTCGACCACCAGGAACCCGGCCCCCGTCGCCTTCACGGTCAGCTCGCCCGGGACCACGCCCTCGCACGCCACCGGCGGCACGACCCCGGCGACCCCGAACCCGGCGCACAGGTCGAAGGCGGCGCACGTCACCAGGCACCCGTCCGTGTTGTCCAGGTTGCCGTCGTCGCAGTCCTCCTCGCCGCTCCAGACCACGCCGTCACCGCACTTGGCCGCTACGCACCCGCTCAGGCACCCGTCCGTGTCGACCGCGTTGCCGTCGTCGCACGCCTCCTGCCCCGCCCAGACGATCCCGTCGCCGCACCGCGCCGGCTCACACGCGCTCGTGCACGCGTCCCCGTCCACCGCGTTGCCGTCGTCGCACGCCTCGACCCCGGCCCGCACGAACCCGTCCCCGCACCGCGCCAGCAGGCACGTGTTCAGGCACCCGTCCGCGTTCGACCCGTTCCCGTCGTCGCACTCCTCCCCGTCCTGCACGACCCCGTCGCCGCAGGTCGGCAGCGTGCACGACGACGTGCACCCGTCCGAATCGTCCGCGTTCCCGTCGTCGCAGGCCTCGACCCCGACGTGCACGAAGCCGTCCCCGCAGCTCGCCGGCACGCACGTGTTCAGGCACCCGTCCGCGTTCGACGCGTTCCCGTCGTCGCAGCTCTCGCCGCTCTGCACGATCCCGTCACCGCACTTGGCCAGCAGGCACCCGCCCGTGCACCCGTCCTCGTCGTCGTCGTCGCCGTCGTCGCACTGCTCGACCCCGACCTGCACGAACCCGTCGCCGCAGCTCGGCAGCTCGCACCCGTTCAAGCACCCGTCGTGGTTCGACGCGTTCCCGTCGTCGCACGCCTCGACGCCCGCCCACACGAACCCGTCGCCGCAGCTCGCCGCCACGCACGTGTTCAAGCACCCGTCCGCGTTCGACGCGTTGCCGTCGTCACACTCCTCACCCGGCTGGACCACGCCGTCCCCGCAGCTGGCCAGCCTGCACCCCGGCGTGCAGCTCCCGTCGGCCGCCGCCCCCTCGCCCGCGTCGCACGCCTCGACCCCCGCCCACACGATGCCGTCACCGCACACGGCCGCCTCGCACGCGTTCGTGCAGCCGTCGTGGTCGTTCGCGTTGCCGTCGTCGCACGCCTCGACGCCCACCCACACGAAGCCGTCGCCGCACGACGCCGCGACGCACGTGTTCAGGCACCCGTCCGCGTTGGACGCGTTCCCGTCGTCGCACGCCTCGCCCGGCTGCACGATGCCGTCGCCGCAGGTCGCCACCCGACACGCCGTCGTGCACCCGTCGTCGTCGACCTCGTTTCCGTCGTCGCACGCCTCGACGCCGACCCGCACCACGCCGTCGCCGCACCGCGAGGTCGTGCACGCGTTCGTGCATCCGTCCCCGTCCACCGTGTTGCCGTCGTCGCACTGCTCGACGCCGACCTGCACGAACCCGTCACCGCACCGCGCCGCCCGGCACTGCCGCGTGCACCCGTCCCCGTCGTTCAGGTTGCCGTCGTCGCACTCCTCGCCGAGCGCCGCCTGCACGATGCCATCGCCGCAGCGAGCCACCGTGCAGGCGGGCGTGCACCCGTCGTCCTCCAGGTCGTTGCCGTCGTCGCACGCCTCCCCGGCCTCCAGCTGTCCATTGCCACAGACCGGCTCCTCGGAGCACCCCGCGCCCGCGAGCGCGGCGGCCAGCCCGAGGAGGGCCACCCAACGGTCACGACCCAGCGTCATCACGTCTCCCCCCTCGTCATTCCCACGCGTACTCGCAGACGAACGGCGCCGTCTGCGTGCACAGCCGGTCCTCCCAGGCGCCCGCGTCGTCGAGGCCCGCGCAGTCGCCGGCCCCGGGCGCGCCGTCCGCCCAGTTGGTGTAGGTCGCCGCGAAGAAGCTCCCCGGCCCCTCCACCCACAGCCACAGCCCCTCGGTGAACATGTCCGTCAGGCCGAACCACGCCGCGGGCGCGAGCGCCGCCGTCAGCAGCCCCTGCACCTCGGCGTTCTCGGTCTCCGACGTCACGCTCGCCAGGTGCCCCCCCAGCACCTCGCAGTACGCCCGCGCGTCCGCCCACGCCAGCTCCAGCGTGAACAGGGCGTAGCAGCTCCCGCTCGCGCCCAGCACGTTCTCGTCGCCGACGAAGCACTCCTTCTCGCAGACCTCGTCGCACCAGTCGCCCGCCACCAGGTTGCCGTCGTCGCACGCCTCGACCCCGGCCTGGACGAACCCGTCGCCGCAGCGCGCCGCCACGCACCCCGGCAGGCACGCCGCGTCGAAGGCGTTGCCCGCCCCCAGGTCGCACTCCTCGACCCCCTCGCGCACCACGCCGTCGCCGCACACCGGCAGCTCGCACGCGTTGGTGCACCCGTCCGTGTCCACGTCGTTGCCGTCGTCACAGCCCTCGACGCCCTTCCACACGAACCCGTCCCCGCACTGGGCCACCTCGCAGCTGTTCAGGCACGCGTCCGCGTTCGACGCGTTGCCGTCGTCGCACGCCTCGCCCGGCTGCACGAACCCGTCGCCGCACGACGCCTCGAGGCACGTCGTCAGGCAGGCGTCGTGGTTCGACAGGTTGCCGTCGTCGCACGCCTCGCCCGGCTGGACGATGCCGTCGCCGCAGGTCGGCAGCGCGCACGCGTTGGTGCACCCGTCGTCGTCCACGTCGTTGCCGTCGTCGCACGCCTCGACGCCCACCAGCACGAACCCGTCACCGCACACGTTCAGCGCGCACGCGTTCGTGCACGCGTCGTTGTTCGACGCGTTGCCGTCGTCACACGCCTCGCCCTCCTGCACCCAGCCGTCGCCGCACACGGCCAGCTGGCACTCGGTCGTGCACCCGTCGGTGTTCGACACGTTGCCGTCGTCGCACGCCTCGCCGGCCTGCACGATGCCGTCGCCGCAGCGCGGCAGCTCGCAGTCGTTGGTGCACCCGTCACCGTCGACCTCGTTGCCGTCGTCGCACGCCTCGACGCCGACGAAGCGCAGCCCGTCGCCGCACACGTTCAGCGCGCACGCGTTGGTGCACGCGTCGTTGTTCGACCCGTTGCCGTCGTCGCACGCCTCGCCCGCCTGCACGAACCCGTCGCCGCAGCTGGGCTCGGTGCAGTTGGTCAGGCACGCGTCGGTGTTGGACAGGTTCCCGTCGTCGCAGGCCTCGCCGCCCTGCACGAACCCGTCGCCGCACCGCGCCGCCTTGCACGCGCTGGTGCACCCGTCCGTGTCGACGTCGTTGCCGTCGTCGCACTCCTCGACCCCGGCCTGCACCACGCCGTCGCCGCAGACGGCCACCGTGCACTCGGCCGTGCACCCGTCGCTGCCGTCGGCGTTGCCGTCGTCGCACTCCTCGCCCGCCTGCAGGATGCCGTCCCCGCAGCGCGGCAGCCGGCAGTCGTTGGTGCACCCGTCGAAGTTGGTCCCGTTGCCGTCGTCGCACTCCTCGCCGACGCTCGCCTGGGTGAACCCGTCGCCACACACGGCCAGCCGGCACGTCGACGTACACCCGTCGGTGTCGTCGTCGTTGCCGTCGTCACATTGTTCGCCCTCTTCGACCGTGGCGTTTCCGCACACGGCGTCGTCCCCACAGGCGACCAGCGCCCCCGACCAGAGCACGGCGCAGGCCGTCCAGACGAGCGCGTCACGAACGCGCGGCATACGCGAAGCCATGGAGTCCCTCCCAACGGATCCCGAAACGGTAGATTGGCCGGACGTCGGCCCGGGCTCGACCCGGACCCGCGCGCGCGGTCGCCGCCCACCCGGCGGCGTCCCGCGCTCCGTCCCGAAGCGCGGCATCGACTCTGCGCAGCTTTCGACCGCCGGCGATCCCGACGCAAGCGCACCGCCCCCCGCGGTCCGCCCTCGGCTGTGACCGAGGCCGGATCGTCCCCGCGCCGCGCTCCCCCACCCCCACGCCCGCTCGCGCCGCGCTCTCCATCGCAAGTGCGCGATAACAGACCATTGCGCGCCCTCTCGCGCGCCGCCTCCCCCACACGGCCCGGAAGTATCCAGAACGGATACGGAATCATCGCAACGAGGCTCGCGTGGGCCCGCATGTGCCCCCTCCCTGGACAGCTCGAGGCGGCCGTGAGGCGGCGCCGATCGCGCGCCGCGCTCCGTCACCCTGCCGGCTGCGCGAGGCGCGGTGGCGGCCTCGAGCCGTCGCGCCATTCTGCGGTTGTCTCGACGCCTCGCGGTTCATAGGCTCCGCACGCACCGCGGCCGGCTGCCTCCCCGGCGGCCCCCGGTGCGTCGCCCGAAGCGCGACGGGGGGACGAATGCGTGGGTTCGGTTCGGTACGTTCAGGCCGTGGCGTCAGCCCTTGGACCATCGTGGTTGGCGCGCTGCTCGCAGCGATCGGCGCGTGCGGCGACGGAGGCGCGCCGACCTCCGACGTCGGCGACACCAGCGGCGACGTCGGCGAGGAGCTGGTCGACACGCTGCTGGTCGAGGCGGTCATCGGCCCCGAGGGCGGCACGCTGCGCGACGAGGCCCATGGCGTGACGGTGACCTTCCCCGAGGGCGCCCTGACCGAGCCGACCACGCTGCGCCTCTTCGCGCGCCAGGTCGCGCCCAAGGCCGACGGCGCCGAGGACCCGTGGGTGGTGCCGACGCGGCGCTTCCTCCTCGAGCCGGCCGGGCTGGCGCTGGCCGAGCCCGCGTGGGTCCATCTGAAGGCCTCGGCCGAGGCGATCCCCTTTCCGGCGACCGGCCCGGACCTGGGGATCTACCGCCGCGACGACGCCGGGTGGTCACCCATCGACCTCACGCCCTACGCCGGCTCCGAGCGCCACTTCCCCGCGACCTTCGAAGTCTCGGGCTACACCGACCGCCTCGGCGAATTCGCCGCTCGGCTCCACCCGCCCTACGACCAGCCGCCGGTCCTGACGCAGATCGGCTACTACGATCCAGTCTCCCTGCCGTCGGGCCCCGTGACGGTGGTCGGCGCCGGCGGGCTGCACACCATCTGGGGGCACAACTTCGGCTGGGATCCCAGCCAGGTCCGGGTGTCGGTCGGCGGCGTCTCCCAGCCCATCCACGATCTGACCAACGCGACCGTCGAGTTCGCCCTGGGCGTGCCCCAGCCCCAGAACGACAAAGACTTCGCCGTGGTGGTCCAGGTGCGCGGCGCCAGCAGCAACACGCTCGTCATCCGGGTGGCCGGGCTGACCTCGGGCAAGTCGGTGGTCGACAAGGTCGCCCCACCCGGCGGCGCCCCGCGCGGCACGCGCGTCGGGATGCAGGGCGTGTTCTACGGCGGCCTCGAGACGCGCACCGTCACCCTGGGCGGCGTGACGGTCCCGCACGAGCTCGACGGCAGCGGCAACCTCTGGTTCACCGTCCCATCGCTCGCCCCGCTCGGCCCGACCCAGATCGTCATCGCGGACGGGCTCGGCGGCGAGCCCTCGGACCCGGTGCCCTACGTCGTCCTCCCGTCCGAGGCGCCGACCCTGTCGCCGGGCCTGCAGGCGCAGGGGCTGTGGCTGCCCGCGCGGCTGCCGACAACGACGCTCGACACCTATGGACCCGAGATCGACCTGGTCTTCGACGTACAGAACATGCCGCCGTACGTCTCGGACGCCAGCCAGCTGTCGGTGCGCTATTGGACCAGCGACGTCGACACCGACTGGCAGGAGATCCTGGCCACCAGCGACACCCCACTGCCCTGCATCGGGATGCCCACCGGCCGGTGCATCCTGAGGCTGCCCAAGGCGCTGTCGTTCACGCTCGCCGAGGGAGACACGGTGAACGTGGCCGTGCGAGTGCGCGTCGCGCAATACCCGGCCACGGGGCCGCTGCCCAAGACGCCCGACTGGATCCATCGCGAGAGCGCCCCCGTCCAGGTCACGATCGCCGGGCGGGCCATCCCCGGCGCCGTGACCACCGGCCACGTCGGCCCCTGGTACGGCACGGTGGGCTGGATGTGTAGCGGCGCCGGCTCGCCGCTGGCCATCGGCGACGTGCTGTGCCTGCGGATCGGGGACACCTGTCACGAGGGCACCTGCGTGGCCCAGCAGCTGGTCGAGGCGCCCGCGCTCTGGGACGGCCAGCTGCCCTGGGGAGCCCACGGCGTGCATGGGCACTGCTTCCCGCTGGCCAAGGCGCAGACCATCGCGATGCACAACGAGTCGCTGGGGCTGTCGTGCGAGGTCGAGGTGGCGCACACCGGGGGGCGCGTGTCCGCCGGCAGCGTGCACGGGGTCGCGCACGACCAGCCGCTGGTCCTGGGGCTGGGCGGCGGGCGCCTGAGCATCCCGCCGGGGGCGCTGCCGCCGCTGCCCGCTGGCGACACCTACTCGGTCACGGTCTGGGCGCCGAGCGCCGACGACCCGGGCAACCCGCCGCTGCAGTCCGCGGATCCGCAGGCCGCGACCGCCCTCGGGACCTACCAGATCCAGATCCATCCCGAGCCCTCGAAGCTGAACGCGCCCATCGGGCTGAGCCTGCCGGTCGCCCCCGGAGGCCACGGCCCCTCGCTGGGGCTCATCGATCGCGCCACCGGTTTCGTGCGTGAGGTCGCCGCCGCCTACGACGCGCTGTCCGGGCAGCTGACCTGGGCGCTGCCCGCGGGTCACTACGAGGCGCCGAAGGCCGAGCCGCCGAGCGGGCCGGTGGCGCTGCCGGCGCGGTTCAACGCGGCGTTCCAGGACATCGGCGTCCTGTACCGCAAGCACCAGCCGGGGGTCATCGAGGACGCCCAGGGGCGGGTGCGGGTCGAGTACGTGGTCGATGCGAGCAGCGACGACTACTGCACGGATCCCTACGCGGTCTGGGTGCTCGAGGCGGCCGTCCTGGCCTGGGAGAAGCTGCAGGGCGAGGGCTGGGAGGCGCCGGAGGAGACGGTGCGGATCTTCGTGCGCAAGACCGTCTCGTGGGCGAGCAGCACGGCCAAGGGCGCGACGTCGTCGGGTTTTCTGGGCGCCGTGCAGGTCACCATCAAGAGCGACCTCGCCGACAACGCCGAGGTCCGCTACGTCGTGGCGCACGAGATGGGGCACGTCTTCCAGCGGCAGTACACCACGAACCTGACGCTGTCCTGGCTCGACGAGGCCGCCGCCGAGTGGGCGGCCTTCATCACCCTGGGCGAGCTCTTCCCGACCGAGGGGATGACGGGCGATCAGGACGCGGTGCGGCTGGTGCTGGCGGGGCTGCCGTCCAGCTGGGGCGGCGTCTCGGACCCCTACATCTATGGGTCGTCGGTGTGGGTGCTGTGGCTGTCGTGGAAGAAGGGGACCGCCATGGTCCGCAAGCTGTACGAGGCCCTGGACTGGAGCCCGTCGGCCTGGGCCAGCGTGTACACCACGTTGCAGAGCGCCACCGGCGACAGCGCCTCGACGCTGATGCGCGAGTTCGCCGAGGACTTCTGGCTGCAGCGCTTCACCCCGGTGGACAAGCTGGCGCTCGGCGCCGAGCTGGCGGGCGTCGGGCCGGGCAACACCATGACGCTCACGGCGACCGGCGACCAGCCGCTGCCCCTGACGAGGCCGCCCCTGTCCAGCCGCCGCTACCGGTTGGACATCCCCAGCGCGCTGCACACGGCGCTGGGCACGGGCGATCTGGTGCTGCGCGTCATCGATCTCGACGACGGCGCCGAGCTCTCGGTGTGGAGCGAGGCGTCCTTGACGCCCGACCCGGCGGCACCTGAGGAGAAGGCGCGCCTGAGCAAGGACGAGCCCATGATCGTGCTGGACGAGCTGGAGACCGGCAGCTGGTGGATCATCCACAACAACTGGTCGACCAGCGTCACCAGCGAGGGCACCTTCACCATCGACGTGCCCCGCGTGACCGGCCTCACCCCGACCAGCGCCTCCGAGGGCACCATCGTGCAGGTCTCCGGACAGGATCTCGGCACCACCAAGGGCGAGCTGCGCGTCGGCGGGCAGCCGGTGCAGTCCGGCCAGTGGGGCCCCTCCGGCACCTGGTTCACGATGCCCGACTTCCCCAACACCCAGTCGGTCACCGTCAGCATCACCACGAGCGACGGCGCCAAGACCAACGCGCTGACCCTGCAGGTCGTGGACTGACGCCCCGGGGCCGCGCCGTCCCTCTCGAGACGGCCCCCGGGGCGCCCCCCCCCCCGCGCGGCTACGAAGGCGTCACAGCGAGATGATGATCGAGTTGCCCGTCGACGGCTCGAACTCGACGATCGAGAACCCGTCCTGCGCGACCAGCAGGTTCCCGTTCGACCGGAGCCAGATGGGCGCGTAGTTCAGGCTGTTGATGTTGACCGGGCCGCCCGCCCCGAGCGGCATCCACGGGAAGACGCCCCCCTCGAAGATGAGCGCCGTCTTGCCAGTCGCCGGGTCGAAGGCGTCGATGGACACGCCGTTGGTCATGCCGGCCAGCCACCAGACCTGCCGGGTGTCGTCCCAGACCGCCCACCGCTCCGTCGGGGTCACGCCGCCCGGCTCCGACCACAGCGTCCGGTCTCCCGTATCCAGGTCCACCGAGAAGAACTGCTTGGGCTGCGTCGAGAACGCCCACAGCTGCCCGGCGTGCAGCGTGAAGCCCTGGATGAAGCCCGACAGGTACGGGCCCTCGCCGCGGGTCGCCTCGGCGATGCCGTTGCCGGTCACCACCTCGCACTGCGTGAAGTCGGCGCTCAGGCGCATGATGCCGCGCCCCTGGGTCGGGTTGGAGAACCCGATGTACACGCGCCCCTCGGGGTCGACGGCGAACCCGCTGTGCGACAGCTGCAGGCGGAAGGGGCTCTCCGGCGTCTCGCAGAAGCCGAACTTGCTCGGATCGCCCAGCTCGGTGCTCCACTTCAGCTCGGTCGCGCCGGTGTCCCGGTCGACCTGCAGGACGTGGGTCCCGGTGCCGCGCGGGTTGCGCACGAACGCGTACAGCTGCCGTCCGTGCGCCGGCCGCACGTCCAGCACGTGCCCGATGGTGTACTCGTACGGGCCCCACGACGGCCCCGAGTGCGGCCCCGGCTCCAGGATGACGGTCCGGTCGCCGGTCGCCACGTCGACGGTCAGGATGAGCCCCTCCCACGCGGTCGACGGCCCCAGGCCCGCCGCGACGTACAGCGTCCCCTCGGGGCCCTCGGCCTCGTCCAGGAACCCGCCGTAGTACTCGGCCTGGTACATCGGCGCGATGGACGGCCCCTCTCCCACCGAGATGCCGGCCTTCATCAGGTTGTAGGGCCGCTTGCACAGGTCGATGCCGCTGCTGGGCGCCTGGTTGTTGAAGCAGCGACAGTCGGCCAGCAGCTTGCTCTTGTGCTTCTGCTGCTGCACCAGCGGACACGGCCGGTCGTAGTACGGGCTCGACTTGTCCGTGATGGTCGGCTCCTCGCCCAGCAACCCCTCGCACCCGGCCAGGGTCAGCCCCACCAGCCCGGCCACCCACACACGCATCATCGGCGTCATCGGTCTCCCTCCCAGTTGCCGCGGATTGAACCGGTCCGCCACGCCTGCGGGCAACGACCGAACGCCTCGTGTGAGGTTCCGGTGAGATCCGCGCCGCCCGTGTGAGATCCTCGAGAGATCACCCGCCGGCTCCCGCCCGGTAGCGTGCCCGCGCGGCCCGCCGCCGCCCATCGCCCCCCGGAGCACCCCATGACCGCGTTCCCTCACCGCTCGCGCGCCCTGCTGCGCCCCCTCGCCCTCGCCGCCGCCCTCGCCGTGAGCCCGGCCTGCCGCACCGAGGCCCCGTCCTCGGGCGCCGCCGCCGCCCCCAAGACGGCCGCCATCGCCCCCAACGGCCCCATGGGCAACTACGCGGGCACGCTGAAGAAGCACGACGGCGCCGTCGCGGACCACCGCGTCGACGTCCTGACCGACCGGGCCGGCGCCCCCACCGTCACCGTCTACGAGTTCTGCAGCCTCCCGCTGACCGGCCCCGGCCCGAGCTACACCGTCGCCGAGGGCGCCAGCTGCCTGCTCGACCTGGGCGACGGCAAGCAGCGCCCCCGCGCCGCCACCGGCGAGGCCACCATCGCCGACGGCCGCATCAACGTGACCGTCACCTTCCCCGACGACCGGCTCACCTGGTCCTACGAAGGGCGACGCTGACCGCGACGGCGGCGCTCACGGCGGCGCAGGGTGGTTAGCCGCTATACACTCTGTGGCCGTTCTCCTCCGACGCCCCGGAGCCCCCGCCCCGGTCTGGTCCGCGCCGATGGCGGCGCGCCACCTCGCCCTGCACTGCGAGCGCGGCCCCCCGTACGCCTGCCGCCTTTCCGCCCGTCGACGCCTGGCACACGCCTTGCGATGGCTCCCTGGTGAACGAGCGACGCCCCAGCGCCACCGTGGCGCGACCCGGCCGCGCTCGCCCACCCCCAGGAGCCTGCCGCATGACGTTCCGCTCATCTCCCCACGCCGCCCCGCGCCGCGTCGGCCTCGCCGTCCTGAGCGCCGCCGCCTTCGCCCTCCTGGCGGCGGGCTGCCTCGACACCGAGGCCGAGGCCTCCGCGCCCGATCCCGCCCCGCAGTGCACCGGCGCCGCGTGCGACGACCCTCCGGAGTCCCAGGAGCCCGCCTGCGTCGTCGACACCGACTGCGAGGCCGGCCACACCTGCGACGAGGGCGAGTGCCTGCACATCGACCCGCCCGAGGGCTGCCTGTCCGACAGCGACTGCCCCGCGGGCGACACCTGCGTCGACGGGGACTGCGCCCCCGAGACCGAGACGCCGGCCGAGGACGACGAGCCCGCCCCCAACCAGGACCAATGCGCCAGCGACCACGACTGCCCCGCCGGCACCGTCTGCGACACCGGCCCCTGCGCCCCCTGCGTCCCTGGCGACGACGGCGAGTACGCCTGCCCGCCCTGCTTCAAGGTCTGCTACGGCCCCGGCGTCGAGCAGCCCTCCGAAGGCGAACCCACCGAGCACGGCGAGGAGCCGGAGCAGCCTGAGCAGCCGGCCCCCAACCAGGACCAATGCGCCAGCGACGACGACTGCCCCGCCGGCACCGTCTGCGACACCGGCCCCTGCGAGCCCTGCGTCCCCGGTGACGACGGCGAGTACGTCTGCCCGCCCTGCTTCAAGGTCTGCTACGGCCCCGGCGCCTGACCGGCAAGCGCGCGCGCCGGGGGCTCTCTCCGGCGCGCGCGCCCTTGTCCCGGCCACCTCCGGCCACTTCGCCTTGACAGGTGGGCCTCCTCCCCCGGTCTCCCGACTCGAGCAGGCACGCCCCGGCGCGCCGATTTTCCTCTCGACCGACCCTGGGAGCCCCCTCCGATGTCCGCCTTCGCCTCTGGTCTCCGCGCCCTGTCCGCCGCCGCGGCTTGCGTCGCCGTCGTCGCCACCGTCGCCCCCGCGGGGGCGCTCACCGACTATCAGAAGAACCAGGTCCTGCAGCACCTGGACAGCCCGCGCATGCGCCTGGACCAGGCCATCTTCGACGGCCAGCGGTTCGTGCAAGGCGTCGAGTTCCAGAAGGTCAGCGCCTACTACGCGGCCTTCGTGGACGAGCTGAACAAGGCCATCGCCGCCTGGAACAAGTACTCGGACGCGGACCGCGCCTCGCCCGACATCCAGCCCATCCAGGCCAAGCTCGTCGCCGCCATCAACTGGGGCAAGGCGATGAACGCCGTCTACCCGCAGCTCGAGGCCGAACACGAGGCCAAGGCCGCCGCCGCCCAGAACCAGGCCAAGCAGCAGGCGGCCCTCGACAAGGCCGGCCAGGCGGCGCATCACGCCAAGTGCCAGGCCTTCGCCAAGGGCGCGGTCAACAACACGCCGCTGCGCGATCCCATGCACCGGATGGTCGACCTGCTGACCAACCACTACCCCTACGACCTCGCCAGCGTGAAGAGCATCGACAAGCACCGCGCGGCGCTGACCGAGGTCGCCGGGCTCTGCGCCGACCCCCAGTTCGACGAGGCCTTCTTCGCGCGCCCCTGCTGGTTCAACGAGCGCGGCCCGGCCGACGATCTGCGGCGCAACAGCCCCAAGCACTGGTGCGACGCCGCGGCCCAACGCGACTCCCTGCTGCGGCAGGCCGCCATCAACCACGCCGCCAAGCTGAACGAGCGCGCCGACTCCCAAGGCGTCGGCCCCGACGACCTCCAGCGCCGCGAGGGCTGGCTGACCTCCGAGCAGTTCATCACCTACCTGGACGTGACCACGGTCACCCCCGAGCAGAAGAAGGCCCGCCTCGCCAAGCTGGGCCCGGTCCTCGAGGCCGCCGGCGTGACCGACATCGCCGCCCTGCCCATCTGGGCCGCCGACGAGGCGCGCAAGGCCGCCTTCAAGGTCCGGCTCGACCAGCTCGCCCCCACCTGGGACCTCCCCGCCAACGCCGGCTCGGACTACAGCGTGGCCCTGGCCAAGAAGATCATCAAGAAGGCCCACCCCAAGGCCAAGGGCCTCACGGCCTGGCTCAGCCGCGCCACCTGGCACATCGACAAGAACGCCGCGGGCATCCCCACCCAGCGCACCAAGCCCGGCTACGCCCTCTTCCAGCTGCCCGGCGAGCCCTGGTGCCAGCTCTGGTCCTACACCCTCTCCGAGGGCTACGCCGGCGGCGGCAAGTACCAGAAGGCCCAGGGCGTCAACCTGCACAGCGTCCGCTGGCAGCGCTGCAAATAGCGCCTCCGCGGCCGCCCCACCCGCCCGACGCCCCCGCCGAGCCCATCGCTCCTCGGGGGCGTCCTCATTGGCGCTCACGGATGGCGCAGCCGGTCACGTGCGACCCACCGCGCCTCGCCCAACCTCAGGGGCACTTCTGGTTGGCCACCGCCGTCCGGATCGCCTCGGCGTCTCCGGAGGCCAGCACGGCGTCGAACAGGCCGCGGGCCTCGGTGGCCTCCTTGGTGAACTTGATCTTGTCGTTCGGCTCGGTCGCGGCCTTGGCCGCCTCGACCGCCTTCTCCATGTTGCAGCGGTGCACCAGCGCGCTGGCCACCAGCTCCTGGTCCGGCCCACAGCCGCCCATCAGCAAGCTGCTTCCCACGAGCCCCACCACGACGGCCGTGCAGATTCCCTTCATCGTGTCTCTCCCATCCAAGTGACTACGCGGACGAAAGTGCGACGCCTGAGGCGTCTGTCCGGCGGGACCGTCCGCGAACGCCCCACCGGCCGCTTCACGGCTCCAGCAGCCGGAAATAGATCTCGGTCGACGGGTGCCGGAAGTCGGTCCACGAGACCGCCAGCTGACCGCCGGTCCACGTCAGGCTCGGCCCCTGCGCCTTGGCGGCCCCGCACGACACCAGTTGGTCCGGGCCCAGCTTCTGCCCCGCCGCGCTCAGGTGCGCCAGATACACGCGCGTCGTGCCGTCCCGCTTGTCCGACCACGCGACGGCATACTGCCCCCCGGTCCACACCAGGCTCGGCCCCGGGATGTCCGCCGTCGTCGCGACCTGCACGTCGCCGCCCAGCTTCTGCCCCGCCGCGCTCAGCCGCGCCAGCCGAATCTGCGGCAACCCGTCGCGGTCGTCGTACCAGGCCACGGCATACTCCTGCCCGGTCCAGACCAGGCTGGGCGCATACGACGTGCCGGCGGCCTCGCTGACCCGCACGTCCCCGCCGATCTTCGTGCCCTGCCCGTCCAGCCGCGCGAAGTAGATCTCCAGGTTGCCATCCCGCGTGTCGTTCCAAGCGACGCCATACTCGCTGCCCGTCCACACGATGGACGGATACTCGGCCACGCCCTCACCGCCGCTGATGGCCGCGTCGCCGCCCACCAGCTGCCCGTCCCCGGTCACCCGCGCCACGTGCAGCCACGACACGTTCATGGTCGCGGGCGCCGGCCCGTCGTCGCGCCAGCCAAGCAAGTACTCTCCGGCCTGCGGGTTCCAGCCCACCCCCGCCGTGAACGCCAGCGCCGTCGTCGAGGTCAGCTGCAGCTCGCCCCCGACCGGCGCCCCCAGCGGCGTCACCCGCTGGAAGTACATCTGGTTCGACCCGGTGCGGACGTCGCTGAAGGCGATGCCCACCTCGCTACCCGACCACGCGGCCCGCGGCGGGTGCGCCACCGTCCCCGACCCGACCGCCAGCGCCGGCGCCCCGACCAGCCCGCCGCCCGCGTCCAGCGTCGCCAGCCGATAGTTCCACGCCTGACCGTCGGCCTCGGCGATCTCCAGCCACAGGACCACGTGCTGGCTGCCCGTCCACAGCGTCCACGGCCCCGAGGACTGGTGCGCGTCGTCCGACACCCGCACCTCGACCGCCCCCTCGCACGTGTCGACGCACCCCTCCCCATCGCAGGCCGGCACGCACGCGCCCGCCTCGCACACCTCGCCACCCGCACACGCCGTGTCCACCCACGGGTACGAGCACTCGCCCTTGCCCACGCACTCGCCCGGCCCGCTCCACGTGCGCACCGACCCGGCGTCCACGCACGCGGCCGCCGGCGGCGTCGAGCACGTCACCCCGGCGCACCCGGCCGCTATGCCCGTCCCGCTCAGCGGCACGACCACCTCCTCCGCCCCCGCGGCGTTGGTCGTCAGCACCAGCGTCCCCGTCGCCTCGCCGGGCAGCGCCGGCTTGAACGTCACCGCGACGTCCCCGCTCTCGCTCGCCCCCAACACCAGCGTCCCCGCCTCGGTCGAAAACGCCGAGCCCTCGGCCTCGACGGCGACCACGGCGACCAGGCTCCCCCCGCCCGCGTTCGTCACCGTCACCGCCAGCGTCTTCGTCTGCCCTCCGATGACCTCCCCGAACTCCAACGCCTCGGGCGCGACGACCGCCGCCGGCTCGCCCCCCACGTCCCCCGCGTCGCCCTGGACGCCATCCCCGGCCTCCCAGCCGTCCCCGCCCAGCCCGTCCTCGTCCAGCGGCTCCCCGTCCTCACCGTCCCCGTCCTCGACGTCGGCCTCGGCCTTGCTGTCGACCGGCACGTCCACGGTCCCGAACTGCGTCGGCGCGTCGACCCCCTCGCCGACCTCTCCCGTCCGCGCCGAGCTGCACCCCGCCAGCCCCACCACCAGCGCGGCCCACACCGCCCCCGCTCTCCCCGCCATGACATCCCCCTGCGCGATGGCCCGACCATACCCGCCCCCCGCCCCACTGTCACCGCCCCCCCACACAGTCGTCCGTCCCCTTGGCCCACCCGCTTCCAGTCGGCCGAAACGCCGCCAAACGAGGCGCCGCGAGCGGCGCGATCCAGCGAGCCCTCGCGAGCGAGGGCACTCCAGAGCCGCGTCAGCTCCCCCTGGGACCGCCGGCTTCCAGCCGGCCCCGAGCCCCGACCATCTCAGCGCCCTGACCCGCGCCGGCCACGCCGGCGCTATGGACCGCGCCGGCCACGCCGGCGCTATGGACCGCGCCGGCCACGCCGGCGCTATGGACCGCCCCTCCCACCCCGACGCTCTCGACCGCGCCCTGCTCCAGACGCTCCCCCCCTGGGACCGCCGGCTTCCAGCCGGCCCGAACCCCGACCACCCCAGCGCCCTGACCCGTACCGCCAGCCCCCACCCGGGCGAGGCTGGACCAGGCGACTTGCGCTCGACGACCGTCCGGCTATGCTCACGATCCGTTCGACAGGGGGAGGCGACATGGGGGCGACCTGGGACCTGTTCGTCGACGAGTCTGGCGACTTCGCCGACGCAGCTGACGCCGTCGTGGTGGCCGGCGTGCTCGTCCGTCGCGGCTGCAAGGCCTTCGCGCCGATGCGCCTCGAGCACGCGCTGAGGGCCGCCGCGCCCCACGTGCCCTGGCCGCTGCACACGAGCCTCATCTGGCGGCCCAGCGCGCACGTCCTCTGGCGCGCGCACGAGGGAGCCGCGCAGCCCGCCGACGCACGCGCCCTCGACCTGCTCCGGCGCGCCTGCCCCGACCTCCTCGCGGCGGTCCAGGCCCAGCTCGCGCGTGGCGCCGAGCCCCGACACGCCGACCTCGTCCTGCTCGAGCGGACCCTCCGCGGGCTGGACGGCGAGACGTGGCCCCGGCTCACACGAGCAGCCCACCACACCGCGACCCGCATCCGCCAGGTCCTCGTCACGGCCGCCCGTCAGGCTGGCGACGACGTCGCCCTCGTGACGGCGGCCGAGTCGACGCTGGGCGACGCGGTCCCTGCCGGCGGCACCTCAGGCGACCGCTACCTGACGCTCCTGACGCGCCTGCTCGAGCGCCTCGCCGACGCCCTCGCCCGCGAGGCCGGCGACCACGAGGTCCGCCTCCACGTCCTCGGCCGCGACGTCCAGGACCCGCTCCTGCACCGCCCGACGCCGCTGCACGTCCGCCACCTCACCGCGGCCGCCCAGGACGCCACCCGCGCCGAAGACCGGCGGGTGACGACCTCCGCCGGCTCGGTCCGCCTCGTGCCGCAGCCCGTCCTCGCGTTCGACGCCCACGCGCCGGCCGGCGCCGTGGCGGCCGACCTCGTCGCCAACGCCATCCGCCGCGACGTCAACGCGAGCGCCGGGCTCCGCGACCTGTCGGCCGCCCTGTCGGACAAGCTCAGCATGGGCCCGACGCTGGCCGGGCGCCCGCTCGTCACCGCCTCGGGCGCCGCCGCGGCCTGGCTCGACCACGCGCGCGGCGGGCGCGTCGGCCCCCTCGCCGGCGGCCTCCGGCGCTGGGCGCTCGAACAGGCGCTGGCCTGGGGACGCGAGCTCGCCCCCGAGGAGGTCCCGGCATGACCCTCGTCGAAGCATGGAACGCCCTCGCGGCCGTGGTCGGGGGGTTCGACGCCCCCGAGCACAAGCAGGCCGTCAAGGTGCTCTACGGCGCCCTGATGACGCTCACCGACAGGACGCGCCTCGGCGGCGTCGACCCCGCGTCCGTCGAGGACCAGGTCTCGCGCGCCTTCTTCGCCGTGACCCGCGGCGTCCGCGACCCCTTTCCGGTCGAGGACCCGGCCTCGGAGGCCAAGGTCCTCAAGTACCTCGGCACGACCCTGAGGCGCCTCGTCCTCCGCGCGACCGAGCGAGCCCGCAAGTCCGAGACCGCCTTCGAGGACGTGCGCGAACCCGGCCACCAGGACACCAGCTCCGCCGTCGAGCTCGCCAACCGGTTCGAGTCCGTCCGCCGCCACGTCGTCGAGCCGTGGGCTGCCACCCGACGCGCCGGCCGCGGCGACGCCATCCTCCGCGACTTCGCCGAGATGCTCCGCCTGGCCATCGGCCAGGCCACCGTCGCCGATCTCCTGGGCGCCACGGATCTGTCAGGTGCCGCCACCCCCGAGGCTCTCCATCAGCGACACTCGCGGACGCGCCGCGAGCTGCTCCAATACGTCGAAGACCACGCCGGCGTCACATTGAGCGAAGAGGACGCCGAGGTCTATCGCGAGCTCCTCGAGCTCCTGAGTCGGCGCAGAACCGACACTCCCCGCAGCGGTGGACGAGGGAGGGCCTGAGCATGCACCCCAACACGATTCATGAAGCATTGAAGGCCATCGGACTGCCAGGCGCGGCCCTCGGAGAGGCCTTCACCATCCCCTCGCCTGCGAGCGATCCGGTCGCGCGCGGCTTCGTCCGCCGAGCGGCCCCCGTCGACGTCTCCGACTGGGACGTCCTCGACGTGAATGTGCCCGACGCGCGACGCGCCGGATTCTCGCTTCATTGGACGACCCACGAACCCCGGCAGATGTTGGTCAGCCCCTGCGAGCCCGGCCGAACCTTCAGAGTATTGCCGCCAAACGCACCGGGTGTCGTCGCCACGGACGACGAGCTCTGGCTCGATCCCGCGACATTACCGCCACTTCTGGCCGTCTTGCTCGACGACGACACGGGACTGACCTTCCAGCCATCCCCAGAAACAGGGCTGGTGGCACATCCCTTGATTGTCGACCCGCTCCCCATCCCCGACGCATTGGACGTGCCACGACACGTCACATCATGGCTCCAATCCGTTCCCGATCCATGGCTGGACGATTTGGTGCAAGAAGCGCTCGCATTCGACGATGGCTGGTCGACCTTGATCGCCACAGGACGTTTCGTGCGTCTGAGAGAGCCGACCGACGACGAATTGGCAGCCATTCGCAGCGGCACTCCCAACGACACATCCGCGCGAGAGAGGGAATGGGTCCGGTCATTGCCCGCCCAGACCCTCGAGTCCGCGCTCATTCACCTCCAAACCGCCGCGGAACACCTGCACGACACGTTGGAAGAGGTGGCAAACTCCGTCGCACCCGACAATCCCACCTGGCGGCAATCCTTCCTCGATGTCCTGCACACCCGCGACGACCTGGAAGGCCTTGCGCTCATCCTGACCGCCGCCGGCTCCGGCGAACGCGTCAAGATGGCACTCTCAGCCCTAGACGCCGCCGGCGAGACCTGGATTCGCGCCCTCCCGACCCTCCCCGAGCTCGCCGACGACGAACGCCTCTCCCGCGCCTCCGTCGTCAGCCCGCTCGGCTGGTGGACCGAACCCGTCGATTGGTAGGAGCGCACTTCCGGCTACATAGCCGTGCACACGTGCCCGCGCAACATGATGTCGACGATCGATGGTCGTGCGACACGCGGCACGGTTTCGGGAAGCGCAGCCTCAATCCGCGCGCCGAAGTCCGCCCGGTCACGCTCCGCTTGCACGACTGCGTTGGCAAGTGAAGCCCGGTCAATCTCGACGGCCACCTCGAGACCGTCGTCCGCGCCCTCTTCGGTCGTCCGTGAGAGCTGAAGTCGATCGCCCCAGGCGCGGACATAGATCCACGGATGCCCGATCCATATCATGGCCCACTCCTGCGAGGTGTGCCCAACGGCCTTCTGCCACTCCGCCAGATTGCCCAGGTCCCCACAGCACCCAGGGAATAGCCGCTCATCGCCATGCTCGAGCACGTATCCGCCCGATGGTGGCACGATCTCGTCGGAGGCAGCCGAGTCCACCCCGCTCGACGCGTGCTCGAGCACGATCCGCAACGTGTCCGAATCCGCCAACTCAGTCACGGCGACCAGCCACGACCCGGGCGCGACAGGGCTCAGCCCGACGATGCCCGCGTCGGCCAGAGAGGCCCGCCAATGGCGCTCCCAGCCCCGCGGGTCCTCGGCACGGGTGCCAGACGGCGTCGGGTGAGGCTGCCGCGCAAACGCACTCGGCTCCAAGGTCAGAACGGGGATCAGTACGGTCTGCACGGCGCCTCCTTCACTCGGATCGGCGTCGCCGCCTTCCAATGCGCGTTCTGGTCCGCAGAGCGCGAAAAGCCGGTGAACACTGGCACCAACCCTGGACCCGGATCCCGCACCCTGCGTGGCCTCGTCGCCTACAGGACCTCGATGACGATGGTCTTGCGAATGCACCGCAGCGAGACACCGCCCTCGTAGTGCATGGTCGGGTCCCATCCCTGCATCAGCGGCACGATGGGCGCCACCCTGGGCGAGGCCCCCGGCGTCAGGTCGCCGACCTGGATGCTGCCGTCCGACGCGCGGACGAAGACCTGCAGCCCGAAGTAGAAGCTCGAGCCCCAGCCGCCCACGCCGCTGGCGTCCGTCAGCGTCTGCGCCATGAAGGCCAGCTCGTCCTCGCTGAAGCCCTCGACGTCGGCCTGCGTCGGCAGCGTCCAGTCGGGCCCCAGCACCTCGCCGCAGATGTCGACGTCGTCGACCAGCTGCGGGATCCAATAGGGCTTGGCCGTGTACTTCACATAGCCGCACTCGGCGACCGCCCCATAGTTCAGCGCCAGCTGCGTCGGCGTCAGCGCCTCGCTGCCCGGCCCCAGCAGCGTGATGCTCGGATAGTCCTCGGCGCACTCCAGCAGCAGCTCCTCGTAGACCAGCGCCGAGTCGACGGCCAACGCCCGCTGCGCCTCGGGATCGCTGGGATAGTTCGCCCCCTGCCCGGCGTACATCACCAGCACGTTCGGCAAGATCGGCGCCGTCAGCTCGACGACCTCGGACTTGCCCCCCTCGGCCCACCCCACGCCCGGCGCCCCCATCGACGCCGCCGCGACCGCCATCCCCATCAGCATCGTCTTCACGGCAACCTCCGCTTGATCGAGATCGAGCCGTCATACTGCAGCCCACCCTCGAGGACACCCGCCCCAGGCGCCTCGACCTCGCTCCCGCTCCCGGGCTCCTCGACCGCCTGCCCACCGGACCCCTGCACCGCCCCATCCTGCTCCGGCGCCTGCGTCACCGGAGGCCCGGCCGACCCCGCCGCCTGCTCACACCCCGCGAGCCCCACCAGCAGGCCCACCACCAACCCGTACCGCATCCCCATCACCGTCACCTCCGCTCAGCCCAAGGGCCGCATCCTACCGGCGACCTCCGGTCTACACAACGCGCGAGCCGGGCCCCATCGAAACCCTCGTCCTCACGCCCACGCCTCGCCTTTATGACACCGCGACGCAACACGCGCCCCCGCCTCGGCCCCAGGCCCGAGGTGCTCCTCCCTCAGTCGCCCGAATACCGGACTGCACGAGCTCGCTCGTGCTCCGGCGTAGCGCGGCTCGCCGCGCTGAATGCGAGGCGTGGCGAGCCCGACCGAGGCTCTGCGGTCGACTGCTTCTACAGCCCGCCCTACATGCTCGAGGCCCTTCACCGCGACGTGCTGGGCGACGACGGCGACGGGGAGGGCCCAGCATGGGCGCCTTCCTGCCCGTCCCCGGCCAGGCGGTCTACGGCGCGACCAAGGCGTAACCGTCCGATATCAGGTGTCCCTCAATCCCCTTGCGCGCTTGTTGCCACAGGTCTAAGGGTCGGGCGGTGGTCGCGGCTTCCAGTTGTGGGGTA
>JAWLBL010000036.1:0-75383 GCA_041687695.1 Myxococcota bacterium
GCCGCTCCGTGCTCATGCTCGCTTCTCCAATCGAGGTCATGAAGCAAGCTTGCACGAGGAGACGGGAGCGGGGGAGATACCCGATATCGGACGGTTACCGCTGTTGTAATCGCCGTAGTCGGCTCCAGCGAGGCCGGTGGTAGCCGCGTGTTTCCACGCGTGCTCCGCGGCTTCGGCGAACGCCTCAGCCCCAACCGCTTCGATAACATCGTCCTTCTTCACGCCTGGTCTCCTGGATGAGTCATGAGGGCAGCGTGACCCAGGGGCCACGTCCGTGAAAGTCAAATCGCTCGCGGGCGTGCGATGGGGGCTGAAGCGGCGACGTGACGACGACGCGGTACGGGGAGGTATGCGCGAGCGGCGGGAAGGGGCCTGGATCTGCGGCGCGGCCTGGGGCGTCGGGGCCATGAAGTCCAGCGGGTCGGTCGGGCGCGGTGTCGAGGCGGCGGTCAGGTCGGGCGGGGGCCGGGGAGGCTCGCCACGCGGGAGAGTGGACCGCAGGAGGGCGGTGAGGGCAAGGGCAGTGGGGGCGCGTTGGGGGTGAGTGGGGACGAGGGGTCAGGGCCGGGGTTGCCAGGCAGGAGGAGTCGGGCATCATGCCCGCAGAGCTGTCAGGGGTCGGGGCTCGGGTGCGCGCGAGGGGATACTGGGATGGCGGTACATAGGATGACGGCGCCACACGTGGTGCGGATGGGCGAGGGGCGGCAGGTGGCGAGGGCGCTCGAACGGGTGGCGCTGGACAACGTCGAACTCCTCAATGGCTACTTGCAGATCATGGACGCTGTCATCTTCGACTATTCGCAGGCCATGCGGCGTCCCCATGGGTCGGCTCGGCGTTGGGGGCGATAGTGAGGGGGCGGTGGTCGATGGCTGCGCTGGGCGTGCTGTTCGCGTGCGGGGGGGCGGGCGTCGTGCCACCGAGGGCGACCGAGGAGGGAGCCGTCGCGGCGGCCGTGAGTGAAGCGGTGGAGGAAGACACACGGGCATGGGTTGATGTCGGGCTTACGGCCGAGCCGCTCGGGGCGACCTGGTTCGGCCTGGGGATTGAGGAATTGGTAGAGGGAGAGTGGGAGGCAGCTCGTGAGCTGTTTGAGAAGTCGTGTGCAAGCGATGCGGAACCCGCTGGGGCGTGTGTCCTTCTGGCGGAGACGCTGTTGTGGTTGGGAGCCGCGGAGGACTCGGCTGAGATTCAGGCGCTGTTGGGGCGGACGCTGGAGCGGCGTCAAGCGGAATGCGTGGCTGGGAACCAGGGGGCATGTGCGTCGCTGGCGTACCAGCTCATCACGGGACGGGGGGCGCCG
Source organism: Myxococcota bacterium (assembly GCA_041687695.1). Lineage (GTDB taxonomy): Bacteria > Myxococcota_A > UBA9042 > PHBI01 > JAWLBL01 > JAWLBL01. The sequence continues at coordinate 1,302 of JAWLBL010000036.1, forward strand.
CGGGACGTCACTCGGGCGTACGGGCTTCTGGAGGGGGCCTGCACGTCCGAGGGCGAAGGGTGCTTGTGGCTCGTAGAGGCGACGCAGGCGGTGGGGGCGCTAGAGGGGCTCGAGGAGAGGTCGCGCAAGTGGCTGGAGGTGGGGTGCGAGGTCGGGCAGGACGGCGAGGCGTGTCGAGAGCTGGGGTGGAGCCTGCTGCTCGGGGCCGGCGGAGCGCGCGAGGTGGGTCGCGCAGGGGCGCTTTGGAAGCAGGGCTGCGAGGACGAGGACGTGTACGCCTGTCGCCATCTGGCTGACTATCATCGGTTCGGCCTGGGGGGGCGGGTGGACGTCGAGCGGGCGCGCGCCGTGGAGGCGGAGCGCGAGCGGTTGCTGACCGAGTGGTGCGAGTGGGGAGGCCTGGCGCCCTGCATGGAGCTGGCTCAAATGCGGCTGCGAACGGGCGGCGAGTCCGCCCCGGGCGAGGCGCGAGCGCGTTTGGCTCAGGTCTGTGCGTCGGGGCTGGGTGACGCCTGCGAAGTGCTCGCCGAGGCCGAGGAGCGGAATGCCGGGGGGGATGGCGAGCCGGGGGCCGCGGGCGAGTGGCGCGCGCGGGGGTTGGAGGTGCATCGGAGGCATTGTGCGTCGTGGAAGCCGGTGGACTGCGAGCCAGTGGCGCGGCTGCTGCGGGACAGCGAGCCGGCGCGAGCGTTGGAGTTGTACCGGCGGGCGTGCGAGGCGGGGCATGCGCCGTCCTGCTTCGAGGCCGCGCGGCTCGGGGGCGCGGACGAGGCGGCGTTGCGCGAGGCCGCGACCCGCGCGTGTCTGGCCGGTGAGACCATGGGGTGCGAGGCGCTGGGGCGAGGCCTGCTGAAGTCGAAGGAGGTCGACGAGCGGACGGCGGGGTACCGATGGCTGGAGGTCGCGTGTCTGAGGGGCTCGGTCGGGGCGTGTCTGGATGCGTGGGAGCAGCGCCGTAGGCCCGCGGAGGCGCGTCTGTCGCGGGGCGAGCTTGGCCTGGTGACGGTCGCTCAGGGGCTGGACGCGTGCTCGAGCGAGGTGGGGCCCCACTGCAAGCGGCTGGGACAGGCGTTGGCGAGGGGGAAGCGTACCGGGTTGGACGAGGCCTGCCGGGCAGTCGCTGGTGAGGCGTGCGCGCGGGTCGCCAGGCGGCCCGAAGTGCGGGCGTGGATGAGCGGGGCGCGCAGCAAGTAGGCACGGGCGGCAGCGAGCGGCGCGGCCCGGCGAGCGGGCACCAGCGCGTGCCATGTGCGGCGCTCGACACAGGGGGGAGTTTGATGCTGAGGTTCGCTGACTCTCGACGGCGGCTGGAGCGGGCGGCGGTGGCGCACTTCGAGAAGTGCGGGCACGCGACGCAGGGCAACGGGTACATCCTGAAGCGGTACGTGACTAATCGGCGAGATCGAAGCCGGGGCGGCCGTCGATGAAGGTGGCGAGGGCGAGGATGGCGCCGGCGCCGGTGGCGACGAGGCGGGTGACGGGGCCGAGGGCAGTGAGGGCGTCGGGGGGCGTCGCCGAGGGGGGCGTTCCAGTCGCGGGCGGCGTCAGGGGGGGGCGTCGCCGAGGGGGGCGTTCCAGTCGCGGGCGGCGTCGGTGAGGACGGCGGCGAGGGGGCGCGGGTCCGGGCCGGCGCGGAACCAGGCGGGGGCTTCGGCGCAGGGGACGCCGGGCCAGTCGGCGGCGCGGGGGGGCGTCGTCGGGGAGGCCGGTGAGGGCGAAGACGGGTGTTCCGCTCGTGGACCCGACCCGTTGGCGCACAGCTGTCTACGGCAACGACTGCGGTGAGCAGGCGTGTTGCGCGGAGCGCATGATGGGGCATCATCGCGAGGCTTGGGTGGACGAGCGGTGGGGACGAGGGGGGGCGGGATGGTCGAGGACGAGGGGGCGGCGTCGGTCGGCGAGGGGGTGACGCCTTCAGATGGGGCGGCTTCTGAGGCGTCGGTGCCTACGGCTCGAGTGGACCCGGTGACGAGCGGGGCGAGGACGGGTCCGGGTGGGGCGCACTGGCTCGCGAGGATCGTGCTGGGGCTGGCGCTTCTGGCGGCGGCGCTGGTGCTCGCGTTGCCGTTGACGCTGCTGCTCGCAGCGGGGGTGGCCGAGCAGCTGGAGGGGCTGTTGGGGGCCGTGCTGGCGCAAACGGGAGGGCTCGAGGACGAGGTGTTCTCGACCGCGTGGCGGGGGACGGGCACGGCGGTCGCGGCGGCGGCGCTGCTGCATGTGCTGGCCCGGATGTTTGAGTGGCCGAAGCCTCGGGAACGTGGAGCGCCGCGGGAACATGGGGCCGTGTCGTTCGCGCGGTTCGCGCTGCGGCATCCGCTGGTGGTGCTGGCGCTGCCGCTCGTGGTGCTGACCAGCCTGGTGCCGTTTGAGCTGACGGACAATCCGGCGCTGCCGGACGTGCTGTCGGCGACCGGAGTCGTGGGGCTCTACCACTTGGGTCTTGCGGGGCTGCTGATTGGCTGCGGGACGCTGGTGTTTCTGTTGGCGCGGCTGCTGTACCGGGCCGGCGCGCGGTTGCCGTTCGTGGGTGGGGCGCTGACCGTGGTGGCGGCCGGTGGGGCGTGGGCGTTCATCGGGAACGCTGTCGAGGGCCTCGAGCGCCGCCGGGACGACCTGATCGAGCCGCCGCGGCTGGCGCTGCTGCTGCCGAGCGACGCGGCGCGGGACGAGCTGGCGATCGAGGCCGGGGAGTTCGGCGGGCTGGGCGGACTGGGGTCGCGGCGCGCCGAAGACGTTGTGGTCGCGAGCGTCGGACGCGCACGAGAGGCGGAGCCGGCCGAACGGCTGGCCGAGCTGGCGACGAAGCGGTGCCTGGAAGAGCTGGGCCCGGCCAAGCGCACGACGACGGCGTTCGACCGGGCGACTCGCTACCTGGCGCGCGGCTTCCGGATGGACCTGGAGGACGCGCACGATCTGGCGATGAAGGCGCTCATCGACGTGTGCGCGGCCGAGGGACGCACGCGCTTCGACAATCCGGCTGGCGCCTTCATGACCGCCGCGAAGAACCTGGCCATCAAGCGTTTCAAGCGAGGGCGCTACCAGGCGACCTACGCGACCACGGTCCAGGCCTGCGCCTTCCTGGAGCTCGAGGAGGTCCGCCTCGACGTCGAGGTGCCCGTCATCCGCGCGCTCATCGAGAGCCTCCCGGCCGACGACCAGTCCGCCCTGTACATGTGGGCCCGGGACTACGACCACAAAGAGATCGCGGCCGAGCTGGGCATCACCAGTCGGAGGTCGCGGGACATGATCGGCAACACCCTGAAGCGCCTCCGCAAGGCCGTCGAAAACGCCTGTCAGAACGCGCCCTTGTAGAAAGTCGCAGAAAAACGACGTCCACCTCTACGCAAAACGTCGCCTCACGGCTCGTAGGTTCAGAGCGGCAGGGAGCCGCTCCGGACCACGAACCCGGAGAGCACGATGTGCAAGCGAGATGAGGCGGGCGCCGCGCGCGGTCGCCACAGACGTGAACAGGCCCTGGCCCGAGGGACCTCGGCCGCGCGGGACTCCGAACACGCGGTCGAGCGCGCGTCGGAGCGAGGCATCGACGACGAGGCGGTCGCGGTCGCGCTGAAGTTCGGTGATGCCATCCCGCAGGCGCATCACCGGACGGCGTACTTCGTCAGCGCCGCGGCCGTCGTGCGCGCCGCGCGCGTTGGCGACGACATCGGCCACTTCATGAACGTCGCCGTCGTCGTCGCCCCGGACGGCACGATCGTCACGGTCGTCCGCTCGAGCGAGGAGCGCATGCGCGGCTGGAAGCCCTCGAAGTCGCGGCGCAGCCACAAGCGGAGGGCGTCGTGACCTCGATGAGACCCGAACTGTCAGGTGGGGCCTCGACCGCGCCTGAAAGGGGTGCGTCACGCATCCAGACGAACACCATCTCGCGCCAGGAGCGCCCCGTGAACCGCTCCGTCATCCTGGTCGACCTGTACTGGACCCGGGACAAGGACCCGCGGGTGCCCCTCGGCCACGCCTCGCTGCTCGCCGCGCTCCGTGCGGTACCCGGACTCGAGGTCCACTCCGTCGTCGTCGCCGTCAACGACGGCCTCGCCAGCCCCGAGCGCGTCGTGGACGCCATCGTGGCCTGTGCCTCGGGCCGACCCGGATGCGAGGTCGACGTCGCCTTCGGCGCCTACGTCTGGGGCGAGGACCTTCTCCGCGCCGTGCTGGCCGGCTTGCGCCTCAGAGGCTTCCGCGGGCGCATCATCCTGGGTGGACCGCAGGTCTCGTACAGCGGCGCCGGGCTCGAGGCGCTGTACCCCGAGGCGGACGCCTTCGTGCGCGGCTACGGCGAGGAGGCCCTTGCCAGCCTCGCGCGCAGTGCCGACCGCCTCGCCATCCCCGGCGTCCATTGGGCCGGCACCCCGGACCGGCTCGACCAGGCCAGCGTCGACCTCGAACGGCTGCCGTCGCCATGGCTCACGGGTCTCATCCCGCTGGACGGCCAAGCCTTCATCCGCTGGGAGACGCAACGCGGGTGCCCCTTCCGTTGCGCCTTCTGCCAGCACCGCGAGCCGGGCGCCCGCCTGCACCACCGCGAACTGAGCAAGCCTCGCATCGCCGCCGAGATAGACCTCTTCTGCCGTCACGGCGTCCGCGAGATCGCCGTGCTGGACCCCATCTTCAACGCGTCGCGCAACGCGGTGGCAGTCCTGGAGCGTTTCGCCCGAAACGGCTTCGACGGTCGCCTGTCGCTGCAGTGCCGCGCCGAGATGCTCGACGAAGCCTTCCTCGACGCGGCAGCCGCCCTGAACGTCAACCTCGAGTTCGGCTTGCAGACGATCCACCCGGACGAGGGCAAGGCCGTCAGGCGCGGCAACAACATCGCCAAGGTCGACCGAGCGCTCGCCGAGGTCCGACGGCGCGGCCTCGACCACGAGGTCTCACTCATCTTCGGGCTGCCCCTGCAGACCCTGGCCTCCTTCCGAGAGACGGTCGCATGGTGCCTCGACCGCCGCGTCCCGGTCATCAAGGCCTTTCCCCTACTCCTGCTGCGCGGAACGGCCCTCGACCGCGACCGCACCCAGTGGGGCCTCATCACCCAGGGCGGCTCGATGCCCGCGGTCGTCGCCTCCACCAGCTTCGACCGCGCCGACCACGAGGCCATGGCCCGCCTCTCCGAGGCCCTGAGAGCCACCGAAGGCCACCACCCCCGTCACCTCGCAGACCTGGAACGGCTGGCCGCCACCCTCGCGCCCACCCGCACCCGCTTCCAACCCCCCACCCAGCGAGAAGCCGCATGAACCACCTCGACACCGACCGCGCGCCCCTCTTCATCGCCTTCGAGGGCCTCGACGGCTCGGGCAAGAGCACCTGCGCCCGCCTGGTCGCCGAACGCCTGGGCGCCGTCTTCATGACCACCCCCTCGCCCGAGGTCCGCGCCTACCGCGACGACCTCATCGCCTCGTTCGACGGCTGCCAGGAGGCCTGCCAGCTCTTCTACCTCTCGACCGTGTTCGCCGCCTCCCAGACCATCCGCACCCACCTGGCCGCCGGCCGCTCGGTCGTCATCGACCGCTACTTCCTCTCGACGCAGGCCTACGCCGCCTTCCGCGGTTCGCGCCTGACCATCGACTCCGTCGAGTCGCTGCTCGTCCCGGCCCACGCCACGGTCTACCTCGAAGCCCCGCTCGCCGTCCGCCGCGAGCGCCTCCGCCAACGCGGCACCTCCCACGCCGATCGCGAGACCCTGGCCGAGGCGGCCGATGCCGCCCTGCGCACTGAGCACGTCCGACGCGCCTACCTCGACGTAGTCGGCCGCTTCATCACCGTCGACACCAGCGCCGCCGACCCCGATGCCCTCGCCGAGCAGGTCGTCGCCGAGCTCCGCTCGATCGGCTGGCGCGCGGCCTGATCCGACCGGTGCTCGCCCCCATCGACCAAGGGCCGTGTCCATCGCGGCCTTTGGTTTCGCCGCACCGCAAGAGATCGACCTGGCAGCGGTTGATTGCGGTTGCAAGCTCGCGATAGCGTACCAGCTCCATCACCCGCTGAGGATCTCCGGTGCGACTGCCATCGCATGACGATCACGCGCTCGTGTCCTCGCCTCCTGCCGAGGAGCTTGCCGCCTGGAGCGAGCTCGTCCGCGTCCTCCTCCACCGGAACCTGATCCGATACGCCGAACGTCCCTACGACTCGTCCGGCCGGGCGGACGACTCGTTCGTTTCGCACCGCGAGGTCGCTCACATCCTGTCGCCCGCGCCGCGCCCCGAGATTGCAGCCATCGATCAGGCGCTCGCGTCGATATGGTCCCGGCTCACTGAACTCGATCGCGCCGAGGCCCCACCGGCCTCGCGGCCGCTCGCTTAACTTGCCGTCCGCCTCGGCCTCACCCCCGCCGAACGCGACCTCGTCGCCGTCCTCGCGGCCTTGCAGACGCAGACCGAATTCTGGCGTCTCGCCCGCCACGCGTGGGCGGACTTCACAGTGCAGCAGCCGACGGTTGGGTTCCTCGCTGACCTGCTCGGCTCGCCCCCTCTCGAGCGACGCTCCGTGCTGGACGCCTTCGACGGTCCTCTGGTTCGACTCGGGCTCATAAGCCTGGCCAGCGCTCGGTCCTTCGACGGCCCCACGCCGCTTGCGCAGAAGCGAGTCCACCTCATTGACTCGTTGGCCGCGCACCTCGAAGGGCGCAATGGAGCCACGACGCCTAAAGCTCGGGTCGAGCATGAAGTGCTGGTCGAGCTGCCGTCTCGGATGCGTATCGCAGGGCGTCTGCGCGAAGCCCTCCGGGCCGCGGCAAGGCGGCCGACTCCCAAGATCGTCGGTGCAGGGGTCAAGCCTTGCCATTTTCCACTTCACGGCGTCGAATATGGACCATGGCTAGGCCTGACGCCGAAGCTCCGGGTGGGGCTGAAGGCGGGCTCGGGGCCGGTCCAGACGAGCTCGGCGCGGGGGCGGTGGGCGCGGCGTTCGGCGAGCGCGGCCTGCAGGACGGGGGCGAGGGCCTCGGGCGGTAGATCGGCGAGCGCTGCGGCGACGGCCTTGTGGTCGATGGCGAGCCCGGCGGCGGCGAGGCGCCCCGCGGTGAGGTGGGCCGCGAGGAGGCCGCGATCCAGGGCCTTGGCCACGGCTTCGAGGTCGTGAGTGGATAGGTGACTCAGGTCGGCGCACTTCGGCATGGGCCCCCCCTGCCCTCCCCCACGCGGAATGGGCTCGCGAACTCGCGTTGGTCGGGAGCCTGCCCGAGAGCAGGTCGGGGTGCAGCCGGTGCAGGCGGACTGAACACCTCTTCGCCTTCGGGGCCCTGGGAGTCCGGGGGCTGCGGACGTCGGGCATGCTCGGCGCCTCGGTTACAACCGAAACCAGGCAGGTCGACTTGTCGGGCCGGCGATTCTACAGCATGATGGCCGAACCCGGAGCACGCCATGACAGACCAGCACTCGAAACGGGATCCCGACCGCGTCGCAGCTCATGCACGTCATGATCAGCCAGTGCCACCGCGCAGCGCAGGCTACTCGCTCGGCCTCGAGCACAAGATCCTGCAACTGCGAGAGGCGCTATGGGCGTATCCCGGGTTCCCGGAGGTCATGGCGAGGCTCGAGGCCAAGGCTGCTGCGAACGACCCGATGGACGGCGCTACGCAGAGCCACGACCCTCCGGTCGGGGAGTCCGTTCAACTCAAAGCGGCTGGGCGCAGGGATCAGGACATTCACGCAACTGCGTCGTACGGCGTCTCCGATGGCGGCGGACGATTGCCCCACCTCGATCGCATCCAGTCAGCTTTCGGGCATCACGACGTCAGCGGCATCCAGGCCCACATCGGTGGGCGCGCCGCGCAGGCTTCCGAGGCCATCGGAGCCCAAGCATACGCGACGGGCGCACATGTAGCCTTCCGTTCGGCCCCGGACTTGCACACCGCCGCACATGAGGCGGCCCATGTCGTCCAGCAGAGGCAAGGGGTGCACCTGAGCGGAGGCGTAGGCCAGGCAGGTGACCGCTACGAACAGCACGCCGACGCCGTCGCTGATCGGGTCTTGCAAGGAGAGTCCGCATCCGAACTTCTGGACTCTGTCGCTGGCGGGAAGTTGGGCTCTCAGGGAGCAGCCATCCAACTCGAGGAAGACGAGTGCCCGAATCCGGTGAGCGTTGTGGTAGCGACTTCCACGGTTCGGAAGTACATCCGGGAGGCTCGGAACGCTATCGCCGCTGGTGGAAGGGCCGTTGAATTGCTTAGAGATTACGTCGAGATAGCTGCCTCATACGCCGCCGGTGTGATGACCCAGGAACAACTAGCTCAAGCCGGCCATCGCGAGCTGGCTGCTGCCCTCGCTTCCGAGAAGCGGGATGCGCTGATTGGACAGTTCACAAGTCTGGCGCTATGCCTCCCGTCGGGCATCTCCGCATTGACTGCGGCAGTCAAGGCCATTCGTTCACAGACGATGGCTGCAGCATTGCGCCAGGCGCGAACCGCACTCGCGACGACGGGCGGTCTCGAAGGAACTGCAGACCTGGGCGAAGTCGTCGTCAATGCGCGAGAGACAGCGGGAGCCGCAGGCAGCCAGTCCGGGTTCGATGACGCGGTCCTTCGCAACATACAGCGTCTCGATGCGCGCCTGAGCTTTACCGAGGGGGTCTTGAAAGCTCTCATCCTGCACAGCATCCAAGGACAGGTAAACATCTTGAGAGATAGCCTGTTCGCGATCGTCCCAACGAATTTTTTGGCCGTCCAGGAGGCCGTTGATTCAGCGAACACCTGCAACGCATATACGGGTGCTCAGTTTGATGAACTGGCAGCCGAGCAGGCACAGGTGATCGAGCAGCTGGTGTCTGTAGGAGAGGTGGCTCGGAGGTTCATGCTGTTCGCGGAGGGCTTTCGGCTAACTGGCGCCTCTGGCGATCTGGCGCAGTCCAATGCCGGGAGCAATCCGAACCGCGACTTCTTCGACTTCTTGACCGAGTTGGACATCAAGGGCGCAACTTCGCACCTGACTGCAACCATCACCCGTGATGTCGAGGTCTCCGGCACAACAGCCCTGGGCATGATGGCGTTCGCGAACCTGACGGTTCACCGCTGCAGCTTCGACCTGATGGGGCTCGAAGCCGCAGCGGCCAAAGCCGGGCTCGAGGTACCTGAGACGCTGCCCGCTTCGACCGATGGCGCCATCCCGCCGCAGCCCGGGGCCGTTCGACTCGATGCAGGAGTCGGTCGGACTCTGATTCAGTTCGCCGGAGGAGGGGTGCAGTGGCGTATGCGCTTCATCTTCGAAGGGACACCCGTGGTGATTCCCCTCTTCCCGGACTCCGATTGGTACCTGTCGGGGGACTTTCTGGCTCTCGCTCGAAGCCGACTTGCTTCCAGTTGGGGGACGTATCCGAACGCCCATCGTTGGCACCTCTACGACGCACGACAGGGGCGAGCGCTCGTCGTCGACACGCGTCGGCATACAATTTCGGCATACCCCGATGAGGGCGGAGAGCCTCCTGGATTGAACCCTGATGAGGCTGTGGCGAAGTGAACTCCGAGAATTTGGTTTGGGACGCGACCGTTGCCGACAAAGCACCACATCGGACCCGTCGCTCGGCTGTGTTGCTCAACTTGCTGACCCTGATTGTGGGTTCGGTGGCGCTCGCGCGAACGGCCGCGAGCACGGATCGGTTGCAGGTTGTGAATGCCGATGGAGGCGGTCGTGGCGAGCTGTCGGTCGATGCCAGGTCGGTGCAGCTCGTGCTCGAGAGCGCGAGTGGGGACTCGGCCGTGCAGGTCGTCGTGCGTGAGGGCGGCGGGGTTCACGTGTTCGTGGGAGGCGAAGGCGCGCCCTTCATCGGCGTCGGGGCCCATCGCGGGATCAACACCATGGTCGTGGCGGTCGACGGCGGCGGGGGCGCCGGGCTGATGATGTCGCACCTCATCTCGACCCTCTCGTTGAAGAGCGCGTCCGATACTCTGACCTCGCTCATTGTCGCGCCCGAAGCGGCTCAACTCAAGCTGAATGGCTCCGTCGGGCCTGACGATCTCGGCATGAGTCTCCAGGTCGCCGAGGACCGGGCGGGGCTGGAGTCGCTCGGCCGGGATAGCGCGTCGTTGATTGTGAACGACGGGGCGAGTGAACTCGGCCTCGGCCGCGGGACGACCGCTGGCAGCTTGTCGGTCACTGACCGCTGTTCGGTGCTCATGGCGATTCGCCAGCCCATTGATGCGGTGCGACGCCTTCTCCTCATCGATGACCCGACCGAGCAGAGCGTTCTGCCAGACGACACCCTGATCGGGGAGCGGCCGCGCTCCGAGTTGCCGAACCGTTCCGCAGTGGAGCCGCCATGAACGCATCTCCCTCAGCTTCGGACTCCGATGTGCGTGCGCAGCTGGCCCGAAAGGAAGGCCGCTCCGGCTTTCCCTGGCTCAGCCTGTTGGGTCTGGCCATCGCTATCGTAGCGCTCGTCCGCGCGTTCGACGAAGCACGCCCTCTACGCGTGACCGACGGCAATGGGATCATCCGCGCCTCACTCCAGGTCGAGGACGCGACCGTCGCGCTCGTCTTGCGTGACGGCTCCGGAAAGGTCCGCGCGCGCCTTGCCGTGGACGAGGCCGGACCAGCGCAGCTCAGCTTGTTGGGAGAAGACGGCGCCGACGAAGTGAGCCTCTCGACGGCCTCAGGACGGGCCAGTCTGCGAGTCGTCTCGGCCGAAAACACGCTAGAGATCCAGGCGACCGAGTCCGGCTCGCACCTTCGAGTGTCCAGCGAGAGCACGAGCGCCGTCGTGGCCAGCAGTCCGTTGGTCAGTCAGGTCATTCTGACGGGGCCGGGACAGCGGGATGAGCCCTCCAGGCTGACCCTCGAGTCCGTGTCCCAGGGCACCAGACTCGACATGTCGGTCGGGGGCGATTCCGCTGCCTTGTCGGTCAGCCCCGAACGGTCGCAACTCAGCCTCGGCAATGGGCAGCGGTCAGCGCGCCTGTTCACCGAGCCCGCTGGCTCCGTTCTTCGCTTCGAAAGCCCAGTGCCCGACCTCGACAATCAGGTCGTCCTGACAACCCGGCCGGGCGAGCGCTCGCGCCTGCCGCGGACGACGCATCTGGGTGAAAGCTCCGTAAGCAGAACGCCAGCGACGCCTTGACGACGAGGCCAAGGCCGCCGCTCATCGCATTGGACGCCAAACCGTCGGGTATGGACAAGCGCTCCCCTACGGCGCATCTGACGGCGCCTCAGCGCGGATCGGTGTCGAGGCCGAGGGGCTCGACGGCGTAGATCTCGGCGGCGGCGGTGCCGAAGTACAGGACGCCGTCCTCTTCCGCGACAGGGCCGACCGGGCTGGCCAGGGTGATGGACCAGCGGGTGGCGCCGGTGTCGGGGGCCAGCAGGTGGACCTCGCGGCCGGTCGAGACGGCCGCGCCGCGCGAGGTGGTCGTCACTTCGGCGCCGGCCGGGAAGTCGCGGGTCCACAGCGAGGCTCCGGACTTGGCGTTCAGGGCGTGCAGTCGCGCGCCGCCGCCGGGGAGTCCGGTCGTCGCGTAGACCACATCGCCGCCGATATGGGCCGGCGAGGCGCACGTCCCTTCGGCCGGCGACGTCCAGGCGACCGAACCGTCGCGAATGCGCCGCGCCACGAACCCTCCCTCGCGGGCGCTGAAGTAGGTGAACAGCGTCTCGTGCTCTGCGAAGGCGCAGGGGCACTCGTCGTCGGCCGCCTCGCGTCCCACCTTGGCGAGCGCCTCGGGCTCGGCGTCTTCCGAGACCGGATGCACGCCGAAATACAAGTGCTCCTTGCCGGCGTGCACGCAATCGGGCGCCGTCATGTCGACGTATGTGCTCGCGCCGCTGCCCGCGCTGACCAGATGCAGCTGGTCGGCCTCGGGCCCGAGCCCGCGCTCCTTGCCCAGGAACATGCCCTGGCTGACCTGGCCGCCATCGGTCACACCGAAGCGCACCCTCGCCGGAGCCCGCCAACGCACCTTCCCCGTCTTCAGGTCGATGGCGCGACCGTCGACCAGCACGAGCCCCGCCCACTCGAGCATCTGCGGCGAGGCCCGTCCCGCGTCCAGCCACCGCCTGGCCCCGTCCTCGAGCGACAGCGCGACCACCGCCCGCTCGCCCGGCAACACGACCGCATCGCCGTCCACCAGGGGACGCCGCGCCGCGTTCCCCACCGCCTGCGGATAGCGCCAGGCCCAGCGCACCCGCGCCTGAAGTCCGAGCTCGGGATGACGCTCGCGCGGCGCAGCCAACGACGCCGTGCGCGGCCGCGAAACGTCGGCCCGCATCAACCGCTTACGCGCACCGCCGACGCCCGCATACACTTCGGTCCCCGCCACCGCCCTCCGCAGCGCGACAGGCAGCTCGTGCCGCCACAGCACGTCCCCGGTGCGCCGGTCGAGGACCCTCGCCGACGTCCCCCCCAGCGCGAGCACCCCCTGGTCGATGGGGTACACTTCCGAGACGGGGTCGTCGCCGCCTCTCGCGCGCCAACGCAGCTTCCCGGTCGCCCGCTCCAGGGCGTAGACCCCCTCGTCCTCGAGACCATAGATCGCATACACCAGCTCGACGTCCCCGGCCGGACGCTCCTTGGCGTGACAAGCGTAGAAGGGACCCGCCGCTCCTGGCCACTCCTCTCTGGGCTCGCCGCCGGCGACCTCCCAGGACCACTTCTCGCCGAGGTCCGCGCCCAACAGCCGCACGCCGCGCCCGTCCTGCACTACCACCCCGGCCGCCGTCACCTCGACCGCGCACGGCTGGCCGAAGGGCGACCTGTCGTTCGGAAGAGGCGACTTCATCCCCGCGAGATACGCGTCCCACTCCCTCTGCAGCGCCTCGCCGTCCATCTCCGCCGCGATCGGCCGCTCGCCCAGCAGGAACCGCTCACCCAACCGGCCCAGCTGGGCCACCTCGAAGATCGGCTCGTACTCGGGCCCCACCGTCTGGCTGCGCGAGAGAACCTCACCCGACCGGCCGTCCAGCAAGGCCAGCCCGTAGACGGCCAGCTTGCCCCGCTTCCGGTACAGCACCGCGACGTGCCGCTCGTTGGCCGCGAACGCCTCGACCGCCCCGCCGACCCCTTCGGCCCGCCACAGCTCACGCCCGTCGGTGGCCGCAAGCGCTCGCGGCTCGCCTCCCACCAGCACCAGGTCCCCCGCGACGCCTCGCAGCCACTCGTCCTTGCCCAGCTTCTGCGCCCACACACGCTCCCCGGTCACGCGCGAACGCGCCTCGAGCGTGCCCTCGACCAGCAAATGGACGTGCTCGCGTCCGACCGCCACGGCAGCCGCGTATTTCGCCAGCTCGGCCTCCCACACCACCGGCCCGCCCAGCGCCTCACCCGCCGCCAACGGCGCGAGCCCCGGGCCGTCCCCGCTGCCCTTCTCCCCTCCCTCCGACCGCGGCGCGGGCGGCAGCCTCTCCACCATGACGGCCGTCTCGGCAGACTCGCCCGCCGCCTTCACCGCCGCCTCCGCCGCAGCGCCCTCGCCCGCCGCCTTCGCCGGCGCCTCCGGCGCAGCGCCCGCCCCCGTCCCCGCGTCCGCCTCGACCGCCGCTTGCTTCTCGGGCCGAGCCTCGCCCTCCTCCGCAGCCGCCCCGTCCGGCTCCCCGGCACCCGCAGCTTCCGCGCCGCTGCCCTGCGTCGCCCCGGGGCCCGGCACAGCAACCTGATCGACCGCCCCGCCCGGCCCCTCGGCCTTGCCGCCGCACCCGCCCAACACCAGGCCCAATACCGCGAACCAGCCCGTCCAACGCATCCGACACCTCCGCCTCGAGCCGCCTCATACAGCGGCCCCGTCTCGTCCGCAACGGCACCACGCCCGACTGAATGGCCGTACCTACGCCCGCTCACGTAACCGCGACGCAACGCGGGCGTCCCTTCGTCGCGTCGCCGCCGAAATTCGGGCTGTCAATCACGCCACGCCGGCGCCGAGCGGAGGCGTCGAGGCTCAGCGCGTCAGCATGTTCTGGAGGGCGAGGACTGTCTTGTAGTTGCGCGAGGTAGTCGGGGAGCCGACGGCGCGCTCGAGGAGGGCCGGGGTGAGCTTGGTCTTGCCGGCGCCGGCGGGGTAGTGGATCCACAGGGCGCCGTCGGCGGCGGCGATCTGTTCGCCGTGGCCGGCGCGCTCGGTCAGGAGGGCGGCGGCGTCGGGGGCCGGTGGGGCCTTCGAGAGCACGAGCATGAGGCGGTCGGGACGGGCCGCGGCGGCATCGGGGAAGGCGGGGCGGGACGCGAAAGCGGCCCAGTCGGCGGCGCTGCGGGCCATCACGTCGATGTCCATGCCGAAGTAGCTCTTCAAGAAGAGCTCGAAATGGAAGACGAAGTCCTCGGGCGACCGGCTCGAATCGCCGACCAGATTGCCGCTCTGGATGTAGGACCGGGCGTAGGCGAGCCCGGCGTCCTCGGCGACGTTCCTGAGCTCGGCCATGGCGATCTTGCGGTGGCCGCCGACGTTGATGCCGCGCAGCAGAGCGACGAGGTTGGGCATGGTGGGTCTCCACGAAGGCTGAAGCGGCAGAGGCGAGGTCAGGCCGAGGCGAGGGACTCGGCTTGCTGGGCCCGAGCGGGCGGAGGCTGGTCTCGCCACTCGGTGGCGATGGCGTCGTTGAGGCGCAGGATGGCGCCGAGGCCCTTGTCGGTGAGGCGGTCGAGGCGGGCGCCGACCTGCTGGAGCTGCTCGAGCAGCGACTGGAGCCACTCGGGGGTCGGGCGGCCCAGGTGGCGGGCGCTGTCGACGAGCGGCTCGCGCAGGAGGAACGGAGCGAGCGGACCGGGGTCGACGTTGGCCAGCGCCGGGATGTGAATCGCGGCGGCGGCCTCGAGCACCTGGCCGAGGGCGTCGCGCGCGCCATTGAGGGTGGACATGAGCCGCTCGGACTGCTCCTCGTCGAGCTCGCCTTCGATGCTCGCCAGGGCTTGGTTCGCCGAGGTCCAGGCCTTGGTGATGTCTTCCAGCAGCTTCTGGGCGGCCGCCTGGAAGCGCAGGCGCTGGTCGAGCTCGGTGAGCAGAGCCGGGTCGCCCAGGGAGGCCGCCAATCGCAGATGGAGCTCGACCAACTCGCGGTCGTGGCGCTTCAGCCAGGCCTCGGTTTCGTCGAGGTCCCGGCCGAGCTGCTCGAAGAGCTGCTCGAGGTGCTCGGGAGGGTGGGACTCGCCGCGGAAGCGCACGGCGCGCGGTGTTGCCTCCCCGGAGACCTGCCGGACCAGCTCGTCTCGTTCGGCGAGCAGCGCCTCGCGGCGAGCGGCCTCGGCGGCGAAGGCCTCGCCATAGAGCGCCTCGAGACGCTTGGCGAGCACGTCATTGGCGGAGGGCTGCGAGGCCAGCTCGGCGAGCGCGCCGTCCAGGTCGGCGAGGTACAGCACCCGGCTCTCGTAGATGCCGCGGTACCGGGGGTCGTGCATCGTGTCGGCCCGCTCGCCCTCGATGAAGCGATGCACGTCCTGGGCCGGCGTCAGCGTCAGGCTTTCGCCGCCGTGCGCGGCCTCGAAGTGGCGGCGGGTCACGGCGCGCCGGAGCGCGTCCGGATTCGAGAAGAGGAGCCAGGCGGAGCGGTCGTCGAGGGGGGCCCGGAGGTAGGTTGCCTTGGCGTTGGCCTCGCGCTCGGCGGCCGGCGGGTGTGACGCCCACATGCTGGGGGTGGCCGTGTCGTCGGCCGGGAACACGCGCGTCGTGAGGGTGGGATCGTCGGGCAACGGGGGCGGCACGCCGAAGGAGGGGTCCTTGGCGCGGTGGCGGACGATGTCCACCGCCCGGCTCTGGTGGAAGAAGAGGTCGTCGGTGTGGAGCCCGTGATCCCTGGCCGCCGCGAGGTCGCGCAAGGTCTGCGTCATGCAGGCGTCGGCGAGCCGGAGCTTGAGGAGCGCGTGGCACAGCGCGTCGCTGCCGGTCGTCCGGACCGCCATGCGGTCGGCGGCGAACTCCATCTGGCGTGAGAGGGCCGCGTGGGCGAGGTTGATGACGCGAAAGAGCAGCCCCAGGAACTGCCTGAGCACCCAGGTGACGGCCGCGACCAGCCAGCCCACCCACGCGATGCGGATGTCGAGGCGTCCAATGACCGAGACGAGCTCGTCCCATCGGTCGCGGCTCCAGATCATGTCGGCGATGACCCGGTTGGCGACGTAGACGTAGCTGCCGAGCCGCATGCTGCGCTGAGAGAAGTGGCCGAGCTCGTGGGCGAAGACCGCCTTGAGCTCGCTGAGGCCGAGGGCGTTGACGACGCCGAGGCCGATGAGGAGGTTCTTGCGGACGGGGAAGAAGAGGCTCAGGAAGGAGCTGTCGTAGAAGACGGCGGCGTTGACCTCGCTCGTGAGGTAGACGCGTTTGGGGGCGGGAGCGCCGGTCTCCTCGACCAGCCGGTCGATGAACGCGAACAGCCGCGGCTCGTCGGCCCGGGTGACCTCGAGGAAGGTCGAGCGGTCGAGCCGCTGTCGCTTGAAGAGGACCTTGACGAAGAAGAGCAGCAGCAAGGCGCCTACGACGACTCCCCAGAAGTGGCCCGAACGCTGCGAGCTGCGCTCGAGGCTGTAGTCGATGAGGAAGGCGGCGCCGCCGATGAGGGCGGCGTAGACCGCGAGGAACACCAGGATGCTGGCGAACGTGAGCGCAACCCGGCGCCGGTAGGCCGGCGTCGGTCGGGTCAGGTCCTCGGGCACGACCGCCGGCGGCGGTGGGTAGAGGTCGCTCGCGTTCATCACGTCTCCCGCGTGGGCTGAAAACGGACCTCAGGGTGGCACGTCAGGGCGGACGCGGCAATCGACTCGGCGCCCTGGGGGGCCACGAAGATTCACGCGCCCGCTCACTCCGACTCGTTCGCGCCCCCTCCCGTTCCCCCAAGCCGCGCTCAGTCGTACTGAGGGCAAACGTGGTGGACGGTGAAGGCGGGGTCGTCCGGATGGAGGCGGGCGGGGACGAGGAAGCAGTCGCCGCAGGGGGTGGGGTAGAAGGAGGCGTCGTCGAGCAGGGGAGTCGGCGAGGCGTCGGGGGCTTCGAGGTCGTGGGCGAAGAGAGTGCCGGTCTCGAGGGGGCGGGGCGGTCGCTCGGGGCGATCGTACCAGCACTGGGCGACGGTGCCGGGGCCGCGGACGGCGAGGAGGGCGCGGCCGTCCTGGGTGAGGAGCCAGGGGGCGATGCGGGTGCCGGTGTCGTAGAGTTCGCGCGCAGCGAGGGAGCCCTGGAGGTTGGCGGCCCAGACGCGGGCGCGGTCGAGCCACATTGGGCATTCGACTGGTGTCTCGGGGCCGTGGGTCGGCTCGGCGAAGACGAAGCGAGCGCCGGCGAAGGCGCCGATGGGGCCGACCGCTCGTGGAGGAGTGAGGGTGCGCTCGAAGGAGTCGGTGACGACCGTCCCGCGAGCCCCCACCACGGGACGCCACGAGCCGACTTCGAGGTCGTGCAGGCTGAGGTAGCCCAGGCACGCTTCGACCGGCTTGATGATGGCGACGGCGTCGTAGGCGCTGCGGCTGTGGGCCTGCCAGCTGACGACGAAGTCCTGCGCACGCTCGGAGAGGACCGAGTGATGGTCGGTCTCTCGGTCGAGGGCGTCGACCGCGAGCCCGTCGCCGTTGACGCGCGTCCACACCAGGAAGCGACCCGAGGGCGAGACGGCCAGATCGGTGATGTACCCGCTGGAGCCGTAGGAGTCGAAGGGTCCCGTGATGGGGGTCAGGGCTCCGTCGGATCCGAGGCGCCAGACGGCGCTGTAGTCGAGCTCGTCCTCGGCCACGAGGTAGAGGGCTCCTTCGTCGGGCGCGGCGCGGATGAGGGTGACGTCGAGCGGGACCTCGTGGGGGCTGGCCTGGAGGTCCCGGGAGACCCAGGTGCGCTTGTTGTGGTCCCGGAAGGTGAGCCAAGCGCCGAGGACGGCCGACTCGAGCAGGTCGGACCGCTGGAAGACCTGGGCGAAGGGGGGCGAGGTCCGGAAGCAATGGAGCGAGTGGGTCGAGGCGAAGAGCGCTTGCTGTCTGAGGCAAGCGGCGCCGTCGAGGATGCCCATCTCGTCGAGAGGGTGGCCTGGTGCGGCGAACGGGATGGCAACATCGTCGTCGATGATGAAGGCGCCGTCGCAGGTGCGGACATGGAGGCCGCCGTCGAGGGGGCGAATCCAGCGGCCCAGTTCTTCTTGGCAGAGTGACAGACCGAGGTCGGTCGTCGACCCATCGTCGAAGCTGTACCGGAACAGGCGGCTCTTGGGTCCGGTGGGCCAGCAGCCTGGGTCGAAGTGGTCGTGCTCGCCCCCGCTGTAGTACACGAAGCGACCGTCGCCGGAGCACGCCGGACCTGGGCCCGCGCCGTCGAAGAGGGGCTGGACGCGCCACGAGAGTGCCTTGGGCATCGTATCGCTGGCGGCGTCCACTTGCATGATCGTATCGCCGGCCTCGGGCTGGCCGTCTGCGGCGGCGACGGTGTCTGCAGCGTCGACCCGAGCGTCGGCGCACGCGCTCGACAGGAGCGCCGCGCTGGCGAGGATGAGGCGCAAGGCGGCGGGGCCCGCCTTGGACACGGCGCAGCGCGTCACGGGTGTGCGGCCACGTGCGGCCTTCACGGCTGGCCCTGAGCGATCGTATCGGCAGGCTGGCGGGTCATGGATCTGATGCGCATTCGGGGTCGGTGGAGGTGACGCGGCGCGGTCGCCGGTCGACCACGCTGGATGAGTCTCGCGCTTTGAGTCGGGTGCGGTCAACGGGGACCGGTGGAGGGAGAAGCGAGGTGCGACTGGCACGGCGGAGACAGGGGCATGGGTCGGGGTCGCGGTGGTTCAGGGATGTGGCGGGGCCGACCAGTCGTGGGCGTAGATGAGGCTGCGCTGTAGGCGAAGCCAGTCGAGGCCGGGGCCGGGGTCCCAGCGGTCAGGGAAGACGTACCAGGCGGGGACGAGGCCGACGATGTAGGGGCCAGGATGGTCGCTGCGGGTCAGGATGCGGCCGTCGTCGTCGAGGGGGAACTGGGGGCGGACCCAGGGGAAGACGCCGAGGAGGGCTCGGAGGAGGGAGGCGAGGGAGCGGTATTGGGCCTGGGTGAAGCCGTAAGAGGCCACGGTGACATTGGTCGGTCCGGGCGCGGATCGCAGTTGGTACGTCATGGGAGTCGAGGGGACGCGCTTGAAGGGCCCGTGGCCCATCTGGGAGCGACGGGGGTGCTGGGTGGGCCAGGCCGGCGCGTCGGGGGTGGTGGTGAGGTCGGGCAGGAGCCCGCTCAGGTGGATGCCGATGCTGCGGTCGTCGAGGGAGCCGGCGTGGCGCGCCTGGTCGCGGGGGTCGAGGGCCTGGTAGACCGTGCCGTCCCAGTCGATGAGGAAGTGGGTCGACTGATTCTGGTCGACGAGGGCGGCGAAGCCGGCTGCGGAGTCGGCGGCCGAATCGCCGTGAAGGACGAAGGCGCGGACGCGGGGGCTCCAGGCGCGGAAGGCGCGGGGGTCGTCGGGCGAGGTCGACTTGCCCATGCGGCGCCGAGCCGTGAACAGGCGAGGTTCAGGGTCGGCTCGGGTCTGCTGGGCTGCGTAGAAGGAGAGGCCGCCGGGCTGATCGAAGCGGACCACAGGGACGCCAGGCTCGAGGGCTATCGGCGTGTCGGCGACCACGATGCTGTGCTGCTTGGGGACGCCAGGGTCCGCAGGGGGCGGTTCGGTCAGGGCGGCGGGAAGGCGCGCCGGTTCCGGATCGGGTGGAGGCGCGGCCGAGGCGTACGTAGGAGGCGCAGGTGACTCCGGGGGCGGCGGCGTCACACGCTCGCAACCCCATGGGGCGAACGAGGCGACGACGACGGCCAGCCCGAAGGGCCCGAAGCGTCTCTTCGCATGCATCATGACCTCCTGCGGTGCAGCGACCTCGAGACGGTAGCGGTTACCGTGCGTACGCGCAATCGAGGCGGGCCGCGCCATGCGCTCTTGTTTGTCTCGCTGCAGGATGATAAGGCACCAACGGAACCGATTGAGAGGAACGAATGACGCCTGAATACCTGCATGCGTCTCCCGAGTTGATCGAGGGCCTCGGCCCGCGACGAGGCGAGGCCCTGGAAGCCGCTGGAATTGTCACCGTCGCGGACGTCGTCGCGTGTTCGCCTCGTAGGCTGCGCTCTGCCGTGCGGGGCGTCAGCCTGGGCCAAGCCGATGCGTGGAGAGCGGCAGCCTGGCTGATGCAAGTGCCCAAGGTCGACCAGCACCTGGCTGAGATTCTGGTCGGGGCTGGGCTCGACACGCTCGAGCGAGTTGCAGACCGGAGCCTGAGGTCGCTAGAGCGCATCGTGCTCGAGGGTGTCAAGGCGCGAAAGATGGCTGAGATGCCCAGCCTGTATGACTTGGCCGAGGCTCAGCGCAGCGCATGGAAGTTGATGGGGAAGGGCGTCCTCGTGGGACGCGTCCTGGCATGGGACGGGAGCGCCGTCGCCGGAGTGGCAGTCGTGATCGCGAGCAAAACGCTCAGAACGAATGAGGCTGGGCGCTTCGCGTTCGTGGGGTTGCCAGCAGGTCGACACCGGCTCCACGTCGATGCCGGGGTCCCGATGCCGCGGACGTGTGAGATTGTGCCCGATGGCCTCCGGCGGCTTACATCGATTCGAATTCCTCGGGTCGTCGAGGTTGCGGCGCAACCGAGCCTGACCGAAGCGGATGGCTCCTTCATCTTCCAAGGCCGGGGCCAGTCTCTACGGCTGAGCGACATCACGGTCGGGGATCTCCCGGACGACACCTATTTGGTTCTGCGCCAGATGGACTCGGGGGGCCACGCGAAGCTGGTTCACCTCAACAAGCGCTTGGCAGGCTCGCAGGTTTTGGTCGAGCGCCTGAGCGTCGACCGGGACTCCCTGCCCGCTGGGGCTTCGGAGGGGACCCTTTTGCATTACGTCAAAGGCGCCTTCGAATTGTCGGAGTCGACACTCCGTGAGATCGCGGCGCGGCGCTTGGCTGTGACGCGAGTGGGCCGTCCGTAGGAGCCTGGGAGGAAAGCTGATGCTCTACTTCTTCGATGGAAGCAGCGGGTGTGATCTGTGCCAGGCCTTTTCGGGCATCTACGCCTCGGCCGAAGTGCGTCCTCATCCGCACTGTGAATGCACGGTCGAGCCGCTCGAAGAGGACATGCTGACTGACTCGATGGACGACATCGAAAGTTTGCTGGACGATGGTTGCTACGTGCCGGACTCCCTGGTCATCTCGGAGAGCGATTGGACCGAAGATGAGACCATCACCCTGGACGATAGCTGCTTCAGCTCGGCAGGCGAAGCTGAACTGGAGATTCCAGGGGTCGAGGACGACCGCCTCGGCGACCTGAGCGAGTACGCGGAGGCCGAAGGATGGATTCGACCGACCTCGGAAGAACGGACCGTGACGATACCGGCGCGGCCAGGGCATCGGACCGTCGTTCCAATCAGGAAACACTATGTGACAGTTGACATCTTGGTCTACGTCGGTAGCTGCAACCCACCGCACATACCCACCGGGACGGAATACGGCAGCTTCACCTATTTGGCGGACGTGGAGGTAGGTGAGCCCGATTACGAGCCGTGCGACGATCGGATCGCGTGACGACGCAGCGTCCTTTGGTGCGGTTGCTCTCGTCGTGGAAAGTGAGCCAATCGCCGAGCACGGCTGACTGGAACTGGCCGGACCGCTCGAATATCTCGGGCGAAGGGGGGCAAGGTCTGGAGACTGTGGAGTGAGTGGGTCGAGGCGCCCAACGCCTGCTGTCTCATGCAGGCAGCGCCGTCGAGGATGCCCGCCTCGTCGGGAGTCTAGCCCGGTGCGTCGAACGGGGTGGCCACGGCGTCATCGACCACTTTGCTGCCATCGCACGTACGAACTTGCAGGCCGCCCGCGAAGCGACCGTCCACGGTGCACGCCAGACCCGGGCCCGCGCCGTCGAAGAGGGGCTGGACGCGCCATGAGAGTGCCCTGGGCGTCGTGTCGCCGGCGGCGTCCACTTGCATGACCGTGTCGGTGGCCTCGGGTTCGCCGTCTGCGACGACATCGGCGTCCACTCCATCAACCCGAGGGCCGGCGCACGCGCTCGGCAGGAACGTCGCGCAGGCGAGGATGAGGCCCAGGGGGGCCGATGGCGCGCGATGGGAAGCGCGATGGGAAGCGCGATGGGAAGCGCGATCGGGAGCGCATCGGGAGAGCGGCGCGCGGGCTGCGGCCGGACGCGGAGTGGGCTCGGCGGTGCGGCTTGGTGTGGCCTTCACGGCTGGGCCCGAGGGGTCGTCGGGGCAGGCTGGCGGGTCATGACTCTGTGGGGTCGGTGGAGGTGAGGTGGACGCGGTCGCCCGTGTTGCGCGGCAGTGGGATGCCTTCAACAGTGGCTCGAGGGGCGGCCGTCGAGAGGCGGTGAGTGGAGGTCGGCCAGGTTGTTCGGCTGGGAGGCGGGTCGTAGGATGCGGGCATGAGCGAGGGACGTGACGAACGGGCGGGCGAGTCGGGCGAGCGGGGCTCGGGAAGTCAGGAGCTGCCGGGGCGCCGGCGGCTGGTGGTCGATGCGGCCAATGTCGTGGGGTCGGTGCCGGACGGGTGGTGGAGGGACCGGCTGGGCGCGGCGCGGAGGCTGAGGGACGCGCTGGTGGGGGTCGCGGAGGAGGGGCTGCCGGAGGTGGGGCTGGCGGGGCCGCTGGAGGTCGTGCTGGTGGTCGAGGGGGCGGCGCGTGGGGTCGAGGGGTGCCCGGGGGTCGAGGTGGTGTCGGCGGCGAGGTCGGGGGACGACGCCATCGTGGAGCTGGTGCGCGAGGCGCCGGAGTGCGTGGTCGTGACGGCGGACCGCGAGTTGGCGCGGCGGGTGCGGGCGCTGGGGGCCGAGGTGATCGGGCCGCGGAGGGTGCCGAGGCGGTGACAGGGGCTCGTGACGGGCGGTCGGGGACCTGTCGATGAGCTGCCGCGGAGGTGTGGGGCGCGGGTTGCCGTGCCGCGTGCGGGCGCCCTATAAGGCGGGCGGCTGATTGCTGCGGTCTCGGAGGGCTCGCCCATGTCGCTTCGCTTCGTCCTGATGGTCACGATGGTGCTGCCCGGGTGCGCGGGGGGCTGCGGCAAGACGCTGGAGCCGGCGACCGACCCCGTACCCGCGAGCTATGGGACTCCGGCCGAGAGCGTCGCGCAGGCCGGCGAATGGGTCGGGCGGCACGAGCAGCGGGCCCTGCCCCTGGAGCAGGACGAATGCTTGGAGCTGTATCTGCGCGCGGCAGAGACGCCGAGGGGCGGGCCGGAGTCGCTGCTGGTGTGCCGGGTCGAGGCGTCGCGGGAGCGGTCGTACGAGGGCGCGGGCAAGCAGATCGCCACGCTGGGCGCGAGCAATGCGCCCGAGCTGCGGGTCGCGGTGGCCGTGGGCGATGAGCCGGCGGCGATGCAGGCGGGCGAGGACAACGAGCATGTGGCGTGCGTGACGCTGCCGCTCGTGACGTTGTCGCCCGGGGACGCGGTGCGCCTGGCACTGTACGACGACGACACGCCGCTCGGGGATGGTCTGGGCGGTGAGCTCATCGGCACGGGGAGCGGGGCCTTCGCTGGGAGCTGGCCGCTTGAAGTGACCGGTGAGCACTTCACGGCCACCTGCCTGGCCGCCCCCAAGGCCGAGGGCGAGTGGCGCCTGACGCACAGCGCGCTGCCCATCCTGGACAGCACGGTCTCGCGGTTGCGCGAGGTCGGGGCGAAGGACGGGACCCAGCCGCCGCTGGCGCGGTTCGCCGACGAGCTGGCCCAGGCCCGCAAGTGGGTGGACTACGGGGTGCGTTACGTCGGGTGGGCCGAGCCGCGGCTGGCCAAGCGCCGGCGAGCGGTGCGTGAGGCGGTGGTGGCCGTGCTCGCGCCGCTGGCTCCCGAGTCGCGCCCGAAGCCGGCGTTCTCGTTCGGCGGCGAGGCCTTGACCGGGTTGGTGGATGCGGTCGTGTGCAGGCCGGGCGAGGCGCCGCCGCTGGCGCCGCAGGTGAGCCTGGACCCGCCGCTCGCATGGCCGGAGCCGCCGGCGAGGAGCTGCCGGCTGGGCCTCACCATGCACGCCGCGGCCGGCCCGGACGGTCAGGTGTTGCCGGGCAATCGAGCGCTGCCGCTGGTCGAGGCCGAGCTCGTCACGCGCTCGGGCGACGTGATCCCGCTCGAGGCCGCGTGGTGGGACGAGCGCGCGGGCGACGGCGTCTGGCGCCCTCTGCGCGACGCCCCAGGGAACGCCGGGGCCCTGCCGCCGCCCGGCACGCCCATCCAGGTGCGCCTCGACCCGCCGCGCGCGCTCGACTTCGAGGGCGCGAGCTACGGCGGCGCCTGGCTTTTGCTGCTGGGCGGCCGTTTGGGACGCGAGGCGCGGGAGCCGCAGCTGTTGCCGCTGGGGGACGTTTCTCGTTCCTCGGCGGAAGACTGATCGACGAGCGCCCGCGGCGCCGCGAGCGGCGCGATCCAGTGAGCCCCCGCGAGCGGGGGCACTCCATGGGCGGGCGCGATGGGGGTGGCGAGAGCGCGGAGGGAGGGGCCCGGTTGAGTGGTCGTGACGGCGGACCGGGAGCTGGCGCGGCGGGTGCGGGCGCTGGGGGCCGAGGTGATTGGGCCCCGGAGGGTGCCGAGGCGGTGAGGCGTAAGACCGTGGGGTAGTTGCGAGGCGGCGGCTCTGGGGTTGTTCGAGCGGTTCCCGGACCCGTAGAGTTCGCGCCGCGAGGTGGTGATGACGGCGACGGATTCGGTGGGTGAGGCGGGGGCGTGGGTGACGGAGGCGCTGCCGGCGGCGCTGGCCTCGGTGGAGCGGCCGGGGAGCTTCGCGGCCGGGGGGCGGGTGCGGTGTCCGATGCCCGCCATCGAGGTCGACGGGGTGGGGATGCTGGCGTGGCCGCTGCCGAGCATGCAGGCCGAGGCGCTGGCGCGGGCGGCCGAGCGCGCGCCGTACGGGCGCGGGGCGGAGACGCTGGTCGACGTCGACGTGAGGCGCTGCTGGCAGCTGGGGCCCGAGCGGCTGACGGTCGACGACCCGGGGTGGGAAGGGACGATCGCGGGCGTCGTGGACGAGGTGCGGCGCGGGCTGGGCGTGACGGGCGAGGTGCGGGCCGAGCTGTACAAGCTGCTGGTGTACGACGCGGGCAGCTTCTTCGTGGAGCACCGGGACACCGAGAAGGCGCCGGGCATGTTCGGGACGCTCGTCGTGGCGTTGCCGAGCGCGTTCGAGGGCGGCGAGCTGGTCGTCCGGCACGGGGGTGAGGAGGCGCGGTTCGAGTTGGGCGCGCGGCGGCCATCGGAGGTGGCGTGGGCGGCCTTCTATGCCGACTGTCCGCACGAGCTGCGGCCCGTGACGGCAGGCTGGCGGGTCGTCCTGGTCTACAACCTGGTGCGTGGGGGTGAGGCGTTGGCGCCGCCCGACAATTCGATGGAGCGGACGAAGGTCGCGGAGGTGTTTCGGCGCTGGCGGCGAGAGGGCGGCCCGGTGAAGGTGGCGCTGTTGCTGGAGCATCACTACACGCCCGAGGGGCTGTCGTTCGAGGGGCTGAAGAACCGGGACGCGGCGGTGGCGGCGGTGGTGTGCGGCGCAGCGCGAGACGCTGGGTGCACGAGCCAGCTCGCGATGGTGTCGCTGCACGAGGCCGGGGCGGCCGAGTACATGGGCGGGTCGGGGCGGCGGTGGGGGCGGCGTTGGTACGAGGAGGCCGAGGCGTCGGACGACCCGGACGACTACGAGATCATCGAGATCTTCGAGCGCGAGCAGGTGGTCGGCGGGTGGCTGACGCCGGAGGGCGGGGCGCCGGCGCTGGTTGGGGCGGTGGAGCTGCTGGACGAGGAGATCACGCCGCCGGGGGCGCTCGAGGGCCAGGCGCCGGACGAGCAGCTCTTCACGGAGGCGACCGGGAACGAGGGCGGGAGCTTCGAGCGGACCTATCGGCGGGCGGCCCTGGTCGTGTGGCCCGACGAAGGGCTCATGGACGTCATCGCGCAGGGGGCTCTGGAGGCGAGCACCGCAGCGTTCAAGGCGCTGGCCGAGCGCGGGGCGGCTGGGGCGGAGCGGCTCGGCGCGCGTCTCATCGAGCGGATGGCGGCGCGACCCAGGCCGGGGGCGGACCCGCTTCGGGTGAGGCTGCTCGAGGGGCTCGCGCTCCTGGGAGACCGGGGCCTGATTCGGGCGATGGTGGAGCCCATGGCGCGGTTGGGTGCGCTGGCTTCGGGCGAGGCCGAGGCGCTGGTCGCGTGTGCTCGGGCGTTGGGGTGGACGGAGGGCGGGGCGCTGCTCGTTGGGCTGGCCGAGGCCGTGACTCCGATCGTGCCGGGCGCCGTGGCTGCGCTGATGGCGCGCGTCGCGGAGGTCGAGGACGAGGGCGCGCGCGAGGCCTGCTCGGTGCCGCTGGCGCGCGCCGTTCTGGGGGCGTTGCCGGACAAGCGCCTGTACGAGTGGACCTACCGTTCGGACGAGGGCGTGAATGCCGTGACGGCCGAGCGGCTGCTTCGGGCGATGGGGAGCCTCGACGGCGAGCTGGCCTCCGAGGCGCTGGAGGCGATGGTCGCTCGGTCGGACGTCTTCTTGCCCGACGAGGTGATGGTCCCGGCGGCGGTAGCGCTGTGGGAGGGCACGACCGAGCGGCCCGAGTGGCTGCGCGCGCTGCGGAAGCTGGCCATCGAGCACCTGGTCGCGGGCTGTGTGGCGCCGCCCGAGCCGCCGGCCGACTGGACGCGGGAGGCGAACGTCGGGTGTTCGTGCGCGAACTGTCGGGATTTCGCGAGGTTTCTGGCCTCGCCAAGCGAGCCGCGGTGGGTCTACAAGGCGGCGGAGGCGAAACGAAGTCATGTCGAGGGCACGATCCGCAGCGCGCGCAGCGACGTAGACTACGTGACCGAGAAGCGGGGAAGCCCTCACTCGCTCGTCTGCACCAAGAACCAGCGCAGCTACGAGGCGCGGCTGGCCAGATACGAGGCCGACGTGGCCCTGCTGAGGCGGCTCGAGCTGTCCCCGGACGACTTCGAGGCGTGACGCGCCGCAGCAGTGCCAAGTCTCCCATGGCGCCGCGAGCGGCGCTGGCGTTTCAGTGAGCGGGCCGAGCCTTCGACCGAAACTGCACGCCTGGGAGGCCGTCGAAGTCTGCGTCCTGGGTCCAGAGTTCGGCGTCGTGGGCTCGAGCCGTGGCGAGGACGATGCTGTCGGCCAGGGGGAGGCGGTGGGCGAGGCCGAGTCGAGCGGCCGAGAGGGACAGCTCGGCGGTGAGCTCGACGATGCGCCCCTGATGCATGGCGGTGACGGCCGTCAGGGCGTCGGTTTCGCCGCGCTGGCTCGCGATGCGGCGGTAGACCTCATAGATCGTGATCGACGGGACGACGAGCAACGCCACGTCTTCGATGGCCGGAGCGAACAAGGACGCGTTGGGCCCATCGGCGAAGTATTCGAGCCAGGCCGAGGAGTCGATGACGTTCACTCGCGGTCGTCCTCTCGCGGGACATCGGTGTCGAGCCCGGGCAGAAAGCCCCGTAGCTCGCGCATGGGGACGATGGGGACGAGCTCGATGCGGCCGCCGATGACCAGGGCCTGGAGCTTCTGGCCGGGCCGGATTCCGAGGGCTTCGCGCACGCGCCGAGGGAGGACGACCTGGTACTTGGAAGAGACCGTCAGGGTCTCGGACGCGGTAGGGATCGATCCGGGCTTCGTCATACGGGGAGGGTATCGATGGGATGTGGGTAGGTCAACGTGCGGTGAGCCGAGCGCTCGGGGCGCCGCGAGCGGGGTGGGGCTGGGGAGCCCCAGCGAGCGGGGGCACTCCAATGGGGCGCGGAGCGAGGGCGAGGCGGCGGTCAGGGCTCGGCGACGAGGCGGCGGGCGTCGGTGAGGGCGGAGGCCGCGAGGTCGGGGGGGATGGAAGGGGACTGGGAGAGGGCGTGGGTGCGCAGGAGGGTGGTGGCGAGGTCGGGGGTGATGTGGCCCGAGGGGAGGAGGTCGGAGTAGAGCCAGACGGCGAGGCTCGAGCGGTCGGGCAGGGTGGACTGGCCGGCGCGGTGGGCCAGGGCGGCGGTCATGGCGGTGGTGAGGAGGTCGAGGGCCTCGGTGGGGTGGTCGGGGAGGAGGGCCTCGGCGGCGTGGAGCTTGCGGCGGGCGAGCGCGGCGAGCGGGGGCTCGGTCTGGGGGGCGGTGGGGCGGGACCAGGCCTCGCGGGTCTGGGCGAAGGC
Organism: Myxococcota bacterium; assembly: GCA_041687695.1. GTDB lineage: Bacteria > Myxococcota_A > UBA9042 > PHBI01 > JAWLBL01 > JAWLBL01. The sequence goes on from JAWLBL010000036.1 coordinate 29,303, forward strand.
GGCGCCGGCGACGCGGGTGAGGGCGGCCCAGGTGCGGCCGTCGAGGACCGCGACCGGGATGGGGCCGGCGAGGGCCTCGGCCTGGGCGACGAGGTCGGGGGTGGCGACGTCGATCAGGGCGACGAGGCCGGCCTGGGTGACGAGGAGGCGCTCGAGGTGGGCGCCGAGGACCTCTTGCAGGGCCTGGACGAGGGGGGCGAGGGACTCGTCCGGGGCCTCTGGGGGCTCGGGCGAGAGCGGGGCGACCAGGGTGTCGTCGACCGCCGGGGCGGGATCGAGGGTCGGGATCGCCACGGCTGGCGGGTCGTCCGACTCGCCGCCCGGGTGCGGGGCCGGGGTGTCGCCGAGGGCCTCGAGGGCGACCGCGAGGGCGCGGGGGGAGAGGCCGACGACGTCGTCGGTCGCCTCGGGCTCGACGGCCGCGGTGAAGAGGTCGCGCTTGGTGGCGATGAGGGCGGCGACGCGCTCTTCGTACGACTCGGCGGCGACGAGGTGGATGATCTGGACCGGCTCGCGCTGGCCGAGGCGGTGGATGCGGGCGATGCGCTGGCCGAGGGTGGCCGGGTTGTACGGCAGCTCGAGATTGACCAAGACCGTGGCACATTGGAGGTTGAGGCCCGTGGCGCCGGCGTCGGTCGAGAGGAAGACCTGGCACTCGGGGTCGTCGTGGAAGCGGCCGATGAGGGCGCCGCGAGCGCTGGTCGGGACGCCGCCGTGCAGGCGGGCGACGCCCAGGTTCAGCGAGCGCGCGACCTCTTCGGCCATGTGGGTCATGCGCTCCCACTGCGAGAAGACGACGATCTTCTTGCCGCCGTCGACGCAGACCTCTTCGAGGATGCGGGCCAGCTCGTCGAGCTTGGGCGAGCCGACGGTCTCCTTGTCGACGAGGCCGGCGGCGTTGCAGGCCATGCGGGCGGTCTGCAGGGCGCTCAGGAGCAGCTTCTCTTCGATGGGGGTGAGGGGACGGCGGAGCTGGATCTGTTGGTATTGCTGGGCGGTCTGCAGGGCGGCGTTGTGCAGGGTGCGCTGCTTGGCGCTGAGGGCGATCTCGATGCGCTGCTCGATCTTGTCGGGGAGCTGGTCGCGGACCAGGCGCTTGTCGCGGCGCAGCATGACGGGCGCGAGGCGGCGGCGCAGCTCGGAGAGGTTGCGGTAGCCGAGGGCCTTGCCGCGCTCGTCGGTGACGTGGAAATGGGCCATGAACTGCCAGAGCGGCCCGAGGACGCGCGGGTCGACCACCTGCATGACGCTGTAGAGGTCTTCGAGGCGGTTTTCGAGCGGGGTGCCGGTCAGGACGAAGGCGTAGCGGCTGGGGATGGCCTTGACGGCGCTGGCGGTGCGGGTGCGCCAGTTCTTGATGCGCTGGGCCTCGTCGAGGATGACGAGATCGGGGGCGAGGTCGTTGGCGATGGCCTCGCGGTCGCGGAGGACCAGCTCGTAGTTGACCAGGGTGAAGGCGGGGCGGCGGCGATATTGGGCCAGGCGCGGGGCGACGCCGCCCTGGACGATCTCGGCGTCGAGGCCGGTGAAGCGTTGGATCTCGCGGGCCCACTGGAACTTGAGGGAGGCGGGGCAGACGATGAGGGTGTGGGCGACGCCTTCGCGGTCCATCAGGGTGCGGGCGGCGGCGATGGCCTGCAGGGTCTTGCCGAGGCCCATGTCGTCGGCGAGGAGGGCGCGGCCGGTGGCGGCGAGGAAGGCGACGCCCTCGACCTGGTAGGGGTACAGGCGCGCGCGGACGCCGGGGAGGTGGCCGCCGGAGCGGAGGATGTCGTCGCGCAGCGAGCGGGCGCGGGCGGCGTGGGCAAGGTCTTCGGCGAGGCGGCGGGCGTGGGCGGCGGCGTCTTCGGCGATGTGGACGTCGGGGAGGAGTGCCAAGGCGCGCTCGGCGTGGAAGAAGGCGTCGGGGAGGGAGCCGCGGAGGGCGCCGCGGGCGTCGAAGTGGCGGTCGAGGGCGGCGGCGGTGGCGGGGGCGAGGGGGTCCTGCCGGTGGACGCGGATCTCGGGTCCGTGGGCGGCGTCCCAGGCGACGTAGACGACGGAGGGACGGGTGTCGGCGGCCTTGGCGTCGCCCTTGCGGCGGCCCCCCTTGGCGAGCTTGTGGAGGACGGCCTCGATGTGCTTGCAGGTGCCGAGGCGGTTGGTGGCGAAGTCGGGGCAGGAGCAGGCGTTCATGCGCTGGGTGCGCGAGCGGATGTGGACCGTGTAGGGACGCAGCGACGCGCCGCTGGGGGCGAGCGAGCGGGCGGACCAGGTGCCGAAGTCGACGGCGCCGGCGACGTGCTCGACGATGACCTCGGTGCGGGCGCGTTGGACGCGCTCCGCGATGGCCTGCTCGGCGGCGCTGGCGGCGTGGCCGTCACCCGCCGCGTGGCGCGCGGCGTAGGCGGCGAGGACGGCGATGCCGTGCTTGCAGGACGGCTCGAGGTCGGCCTCCCACTCGGCGCAGCCGCAGGTGATGGTCAGCTCTCCCTCGCCGCGGCCGATCTCGACCAGGTACGGCAGGCCGAGTTGGGAGCCCTCGACGTGGGCCCACACGCGCTCGGCGTCCCAGCCGAGGTCGGTCACGCGGTGCTCGGCGTAGTAGGCGAGGCCGCGCTGGACGACGGCCTCGGAGGCGAGGGCACGCAGCGCCTCGGAGTCCAACAGGAACGGGTCCGCCCGAACGCCCTCGACCGCCGCCGCCATCGCCGCCCTCCCCTGCCCTGCGCGGGCCTCGTCGACGGCGGGATTCGTAACATGGGTGCGGGGTTGGGGCTATGGGTTCGGAAGGAGCCCGCACGGCCCATGCGTTCAGATGGGTAGGCCGAGCTCCCGGGCCGCCTGGATCTGCGCCAGGTCTCGGCTGACGAAGCGCTTCAGTGGATCGCGGTCGTGGAACCAGCGAGCCGTGCGGAGGTGCACGAGATCCAGGGACCGGGGGGTGCTGACGACGGGCATCAGGTCGGATCGACAGAGGTCGAGGGTCAGGTCCCGCAGCTCGAACGTCTCCATGTCGTGGGCGAGGCGCTCGAGAGCGTCCTGCAGCTCGGACGGAGACAGGATGGACTGGCGCGCCAACCGGACCAGGTTCCGTTGCGCCTCGAGCACCAGGAGCGAACTCGACACGAGGACCTGCTCCCTGAGTTCGTCTCGGAGCTGGGCGCCGCCCGGCTCGTCGAGCAGGGTCGCCAGGTAGGCGGAGGTGTCGAGATAGCACCTACCGGTCATCCGCGCGATCCTCCGCGAGGGCGTCGCTCAGACCGGGACGGCCCTTCAGGCCCGGCAAGGGGGCCAGATCGGCCTGGCCGACCCTCTCGCCGACGTGGACGGAATCGGGCGCAGCGGGCAACAGCTGAGCGACGGGGCGGCGGTGCCTGGTGATCACGATGCGCTCGCCCTGCGAGGCTGCGTCGACGAGGGCCGCGAGGTTTCGCTTCAGGTCATGGATGGGAACCGTTCTCATGGAGATATGGTACCAACACCGGGGCTGAACGCAATCACCCCACACGGCTTCAGTCGTCCCCCGCTTCCAAGGGGGCGCGAGGTCGAGTAGGGTTCGCGCGTGTTCGGGGCCGGGCAAACAGCGCTCGCGGGTGAGCGCCTTGAACTCTTCGCGTTCGCGACCGCGCCGGACCGGGTGATCTACCTGTGGGTGCTGCGCGCGTTCGAGCGGGCCAAGCAGCGCTACGACGTGCGGCTGGGGCCGTCGGCGGTGGCGGCCGAGCTGGACGCGCTGAGGGCCGAGCACGCCGAGGTGCCGCACCCGTCCAACCTGGCGGGGTCGCTGGACGCGCTGGTCGGCTGGGGCGTGCTGGACCGCTCGCAGGACGCCGGGCGCGCGCGCACGCTGGCCGAGTACCGCCAACGCAGCAGCATCTACGAGCTGACCGAGCTGGGGTGGCTAGCCTTCCAGGCCGTCGAGGGCGTCCTGGGCGCCCGGCCCGACGAGGCCGAGCTGCGCCGCCTGGTCTTCACGGCCGTGCTCGAAGACCTGCGCGGGCTGGCCGACGCCGCGCGCGCCCGCGACGCCGAGCAGGTCAACATCAAGCTGGACCGCATCCACAACGCGCTCGAGGACCTGACCCGCCGCGCCAGCCGCTTCCACCTGGCGCTCGGCGAGCTGATGCGCACCCAGGAGACCCGCCCCGAGGTCTTCCTCGAGCACAAGGACCGCCTGCTGGTCCACCTGCGCGAGTTCCTCCAGGCCCTCCAACAGCACCGCCCGCTGCTCGCCGCCGCCGTCCGCGACGTCGAGGCCGTCGGCGTGGACACCGTCTGCGACCTGGCCGCCGCCGCCGACGGCCCGGTCGCCTCGACCCGCGCCGAACGCACCGAACTCTGGCGCGCCCGCTGGCGCGGCATCGCCGCCTGGTTCGTCGGCGGCGCCACCCCCTCGACCTGCGAGCGCCTCGACGCCGGCACCGCCCTCGCCATCCGCGAGCTCGCCGCCCTCCTCCGCCGCGTCACCGAGGCCCGCCACCGCGGCGTCAGCCGCGCCACCCAGCTCGAGCTCCTCGCCGAGTGGTTCGCCGCCGCCCCCAGCGACGCCCACGCCCACGCCCTCTTCCGCGCCGCCTTCGCCCTCCCCGCCCCCCGCCACCTCTCCGTCATGCACCCCGACCCCGACCTCGTCCGCCCCGGCGAGCGCTGGTCCGTCGCCCCGCCCGTCCCCGTCTCGACCACCCTCCGCGCCTACGGCCGCCAGGTCGGCAGCCCCGGCCGCCCCGCCCCCCTCCCCGAGCGCCGCGCCGCCCGCCGCCTCGCCCGCGAACGCCAGGACGCCGCCCGCCTCGCCTCACGCACCGCCCAGGCCACCCTCGCCGCCAGCCCCCTGGGCGACCGCGTCCTCACCCGCCCCGAGCTGGCCGTCCTCCTGCGCCTCGTCAGCCGCGCCCTCGAGGCCCGCGTCCCCGTCTCGGCCGACCTCACCGGCCCGCTCTCGGACGTCCGCCTGGACCGCCTGCGCCTGCGCCTCACCCCTTCGCCCGACGACACCGTGGTCCGCACCGAAGACGGCCTCCTGGTCCTGACCGGCGTCGCCCTCGACGTCCAGCCCGTGCCCGCCTCATGACGAGCCGCCCCGCCCTGCCCGACCTCGACCTCCCCGCCTACCAGCGCGCCGCACGCCTCTTGCTGACCCACCGCGTCCTGACCGCCGCCTGGCCCGACCCCGACGCCCTCCCCCTCGTCCGCCGCTTCGCCGCCGACCTCGACCGCGACCTCGACGCCCTCGCCGCCCTGCGCCTCGTCACCACCCCCGGCGGCGCCCGCCTCGTCGGCCCCGCCGACCACCTCGACCCCTTCGCCGGCCCCGACCTCGACCGCCGCCGCTACGCCCTGCTCGCCCTCGCCCTCGCCGTCCTCGAGCGCTCGGGCCTGCAGGTCACGCTCTCCGACCTGTCCGCCCGCCTCCGCCCCGCCGCCGAAGCCATCGCCGGCCTCGGCTTCGACCCCGACCGCCACGCCCACCGCCGCGACTTCTGCGTCGCCGTCGAGTGGCTGGTCACCCGCGGCGCCCTGCGCCTGACCGACGGCTCCCTCGAGGGCTGGCGCCGCGGCGACCCCGACGGCGAGGCCCTGTACGACATCGACCGCGACGTCTGCCGCCTGCTCTTCCACCCGCCGGCCGCCCTGCACGAGCTGGGCTCGGCCGCCCGCCTGCTGACCGCCCCGCCCGCCGACGACGCCGCCCGCGACACCCGCCGCCTCGCCACCCGCCAGCGCCTGGTCCGCGCCCTGCTCGAGCAGCCCGCGCTCTACCTCGACGACCTGACCGACCTCGAGCGCCGCCACCTGCAGACCGAGGCCGCCGAGATCGCCCGCGACGTCGAGCGCCTCACCGGCGCCCACGTCGAGCGCCGCCGCGAGGGCCTGGCCCTCATCGACCCGGGCGCCCGCCACGCCGGCCCGCGCTTTCCGCAGGGCGGCTCGGACGTGCAGTGCGCGCTGCTCCTGGGCGACTGCATCCTGCGCTTCATCGCCGGCGACGACGCCCGCGAGCAGGTCCGCGTCCCGACCCGCGCCGAGCTCACCCAGTCGCTGGTCCGCGAGCTGGACGACGCCCTGCCGCCCCGCGCCCTAGACCCCGAAGCCGCCCTCGACCGCGCGCCGCCGGACGCGCAGGCCACGCTCCCGCTGGTCCCCGCCGCCTTCCTCGCCGCCGAGGCCGAGCGCCTCCGCGTCGAATATGCCGCCCATCTCCGCGCCGATCTCCAGGGCGACTCGGCCGCCCTCCTGGCCGCCGCCCTGCGCGTCCTGACCGAGTTCGACCTGGTCCGCCCCGTCCCCGGCGGCCTCGTCGCCATGCCCGCCCTCGCCCGCTACCGCGAGGTCGCCGTCCGCCGCGCCGCTGCTCCGCTCCTCGACCTCCTGGACGCCCGATGAGCCCACCGACCCTCCAGCCTGCCGCACCGAACGGCCGCTTCAAGCCGACCCGCGCCGGCATCATCAACGTCTGGGACTATGCCGACGAGACGTTCCAGTTCGCCGACGGGCGGCTGGTCCTGCGCGGCGCGAACGGCTCGGGCAAGACCAAGGCGCTCGAGGTGCTGTTCCCGTTCGTGCTCGACGGGCGCATGGACCCGAGGCGCCTCGACCCCTTCAGCGGCGAGGCGCGCACCATGGCGTCGAACCTGCTGTACGGCGGGCGGACGTCGGCCTACGGGTACGTCTGGATGGAGCTGACGCGCCCGGGTCAGGGCGGCGCGGCGCCCGAGCGGGTGACCATCGGGGTGGGGCTGCAAGCGCGGCAGCACGCGACCGGGGTCGAGTCATGGTTCTTCGTGACCTCGCTGTCGCTGGGCGAGGGCTTCGGCCTGGTCGACGAAGAGCGGCGGCCCCTGACGCGGCAGGCGCTGACCAAGGCGCTGGGCGAGGCGCACGTGTTCCGCCGGGCGACCGACTATCGGCGCGCCATCGACGCGCGGCTGTTCGGCCTGGGTGAAGAGCGTTACGAGGCGATGCTGGATCTCGTGCTGACCTTGCGCCGGCCGCAGCTGGCCAAGGACCTCGACCCCGAGCGGCTGTCGGCCATCCTGACGCAGGGGCTGCGGCCGCTCGACGACGGGCTGCTGGGCGAGATCGCGGCGGCCTTCGACGATCTGGAGGTCGTGCAGCAGCGCCTCGAGCAGTTCGAGCGGGCCGAGCGGGCCATCGACGAGGCGCTGGAGGCCTATCGGCAGTATCTACGCGCGCAGGCCAGCCAGCGGCTGTCGGTCTGGCGCGGCGAGGCGACGCGGCTGGACGCGGCGCGGACGCGCGAGGGCGAGCTGAGGGGCGCGCTGGCGCTGGCCGAGGCGGCGCGGGAGACCGAGGCCGGGGCGGTCGAGCGGCACGAGCGCGAGGTCGAGACCGCGCGGGCCGAGGCGACCGCGCTGGAGCAGAGCGAGGCGTTCAAGAACGTGGCGGCGCTGGAGCAGCTGGCGCAGCGGGCGGCCGAGGCGCGGGCGCGGGCGGACGCGGACGCCCGGGCGCTGGCGCGGACGCGAGACGAGCTGGCGCGGCGCGAGCGGCGGCGGGACGAGGCGCGGCAGGCCAGCGCGTCGCGTGAGCGCGAGGTGACGACGCTGGCGGCGCGGGTCGCCGAGGGCGCCGAGGCCGCGGGGGTGCTGTGGGAGGCGGCGCCGCTGGGCGAGGGCGAGGGCCGCGAGCGGCTGTCGGCGGGGCTGACCGCGCGCGACAGCGAGGTGCAGGCGGTGCGCGAGGCGCTGGCGCGGGCCGAGCGGGCCGCGGAGGCGCTGGAGCAGGCGGGGCAGCGAGTGGCGCAGGCCGAGGACGCCGAGGCGCGCGGGGCGCAGCGGCTGGAGGCGGCGGGCGCGCGGGCCGAGGAGGCGCGGGCGGCGCTGTTGGCGGCGGTCGAGGCGTGGGCCGCCGAGCGGGCGGCGGACCTGTTGGTGCCCGAGGACGTCCAGGCCTTGCGGGCGGCGGTGGCGCAGGTGGGCGAGCCGGACGCGCCGGGGCTGGACGCGGTGCTGCAGGCGCGGACCGAGGGGCTGCGCGAGGGGCTGGTCGCCGAGCGGACGCGGCTGTCGGCCGAGCGAACGCGGCTGCAGGGCGAGGTGAATCGGGTCGAGGCGCTGCGGGCCGAGATCGCGGCCGAGCGGGACGACGCGCCGGCTCCGCTGCCGTTCAGGCCGGCTCCGCGCGAGGGGCGGCCGGGTGCGCCGCTGTGGCGGCTGGTGCGCTTTCGCGAGGGGCTGTCCGTGGCCGAGCAGGCGGGGCTCGAAAGCGCGCTGGAGGCGGCTGGACTGCTGGACGCCTGGGTCGACCCCCAGCCGGCGGGGGACGGGGACGAGCGATTGGACGCGTTCGTCGAGGCGCGGGCGCCGGTCGCCGGGCCGACCCTGGCGGACGCGCTGGAGGTCGAGGACGAGCCGTCGGTGCCGGCCGCGCGGGTCGCCGCGATTTTGGCGAGCGTGCCGTTGGATGCGCTAGGCGCGGACGGGGTCGGGGTGACGGCGGCTGGGCGCTTTGGGCTGGGGCCGCTGCGGGGCGCGTTCCGGCGGGCCGAGCCGCAGTTCATCGGGGCGACGGCGCGGGCGGCGCGGCGGCGGCGGCGGCTGGCCGAGCTGGCGGCCGAGGCGCGCGGCCTGCAGGCCGAGCTGGGGCAGGTGCTGGCCGACTCGGCGGCCGTGGCGGGGCGGCTGGAGGCGCTGACGGCCGCGCGCAAGGCGCTACCGGGCGCGGGGGCGCTGACGGCCGCGTTGAAGGCGGTAGAGCGTGCCGCGGGTGAGCTGAGCGCGCTGCGGCGGGCGACCGAGGAGGCCAAGGCGCACAAGGACCGGCAGCAGCGCGAGCTGAACGAGCGGCGGCGCGCGCTGGCCGAGGCGGCGCGCGAGCGGCGGACGCCCAGCGACCGCGCCGGGCTGGACGCCTTGGGCGAGCGCCTGGCCGCGACGCGGCGCGACCTGGAGGGGTTGGAGCGGGCGGTCGACGCGCTGGCCGCGGCGGTACGGCGCGCCGAGGAGGCCACGGCCGACCACGCGCGGCAGGCCGAGGCGACCCGCGCGGCGGCGGAGGCGGCGGCGGGGTCGGAGGGCAACGCCGAGGAGCGCGAGGCGCAGCTGGCCTCGCTGCGGGCGACCGCCGGGGCCGACGCGGACGCGGTGCTGCGAGCGCTGGAGGCCGCCCGGTGCGCCGGTGAGGTCGCGGCGCAGGCCCTGAAGGCGGCCCGCGGGCGCGCCGAGAGGGCCAGCAACGAGGCGGCCGGGCTGGCGGCCTCGCTCGAGGCGCAGCGGCAGACGCTCGCCCAGGCGCTGCAGGCCGAGGCCGCGGCGCGCGAGGCCCTGGCGGTCTTCACCCGCAGGCACGTCGCCGAGGCGCTGCGGCTCCCCGACGGCGAGCCGCTCGACGCGTTGGCGGCGGTGGTGGGCGACGCCTCGGGCAGCGACGAGCGGCGCAAGCACACGACCACGCGCCTGATGAACCTGGTCAAGGACCTGGACCAGGCGCTGGGGGCCGACTACCACACCGAGCTGGGCGCCGACGACGAGGTGGCGCTGGTCACGGTCGAGGACGCCGAGGGCCGGCACTCCGTCGCCGCCTTCGCCCGCGCGCTGGCCGAGCGGTTGGCCGAGCAACGCCTTCTGCTGAGCGAGCGCGAGCGCGGCCTGTTCGAGGACCAGCTGCTGGGGACCCTGTGCGGGCAGATGCACGAGCGGGTGCGACACGCGCAGCAGCTGGTGCGCGCCATGGACCGCGCCATGCGCCAGCGCAAGACGTCGAGCGGCCAGACGGTCGGCATCAAGTGGCGCCCCCACGACGACCTGTCGGCCGAGGACAAGGACATCCTGCGCCTGTTTGCCATCGACCCGGCGCACCTCGGGCCCGATCTGCTCGCGCGCCTGCGCGGGCACTTCGGCGAGCGCGTCAAGCGCGCCCGCGCCGAGCACCCCGAGACGCCCTACGCGGATCTCCTCGCCCGCGCCCTGGACTATCGCCGTTGGCACACGTTCGCGCTCGAGCTGGTCTCGCACGATGGCACTTCCGCGCCGCTGACCCGCAAGCGCTACGGCGAGCTGTCCGGCGGCGAGAAGTCGGTCGCGCTCCATCTGCCGCTCTTCGCCGCCGCCAACGCCCAATACTCCAGCGGTTTCCCCTGGGCCCCGCGCCTCATCGCGCTCGACGAGGCCTTCGCCGGCATCGACGAGACCGGCCGCCCCGAGCTGCTCGCCCTGACGGTCGCCTTCGACCTGGATCTGTTCCTGACCGGCTATGACCTGTGGGTCACCGAGCGCGCCGTCCCCGCGGTCGCCCACTACGATCTCCTGCACGATCGCGCGACGCAGACCGTCTCGGCCCTGCTCGTCCTGTGGCGCGGCGGCGAGCTGGTCGAAGGCGAGCTGGCCGAGCACGCGCTGGCCGCGCTGGCCCCGTGAACCCCCGCGCCGCCGAGCAGCTCGCGCGCCTGCGTGAGTCGGCCTTCGCGCGCCTGTTCGACCGGGCACGGCGGCACCTCGAGCGCTCGGGCGGCGCCCTCGAAGGCGCCGTCCACCTGTCGGCCCCGAGCGACACCGAGCGCCAGGCACTCTCCGGCCTCCTGGGCCGCCCGCTGCTCGGCCGACAGCTCCGCGTCACCCTCGACGACCTCGACGCCGCCCTGCGCCGCGGCCCCCTCGCCGAGGGCCTGGCCGACGTCCTGGTCCGCCTCGGCGGCCCCCTGCGCGACCGCCCGGCCGAGCGCGACGCCCGCGCCACTCGCCTCGAAGCGACGCTGAACGACGCCCGCGCCGCCTCGGACGCTCCGTGGCTGTCGTCGTGGCTGGAGAGTCTACGAGCCGACGGCAGCCTCGCCCGCCTAGACACCGAGGGCCTGCTGCCGCTCGTCGTCACCGCCGCCCGCATCCTGGCCTCTCTGCCCGCCGGCGACCTGCCCCTGCCCGTCCTCGCCAGCCGAGCCACTGGCGACACCAAGGCCCTCGGTCCCGGCCGCCTGTCGACCCTGGTCCTGCGCGGCCTCGCCCTCCGCGCCGAAGCGCCGCTGCCGAGCACCGCCGCCCAGCGCCGCGACCTGTGGGCCCGCTTCGGCGTCTTCATGGACGACCTCTCGGCCCAGGTGTTGGTCCTGAACCTCCGCCCGACCGACGCCTCGCCCCTCGCCCGCTGGCTCCGCGACGCCGCCGACCACGGCGAGCCCCTCCGCCTGACCCTGCACCAGCTGGTCCGCTTCCCCCTCCAGTTCGCCCCGGCCGACGTCTTCGCCTGCGAAAACCCCGCCATCCTGCGCGCCGCCGCCGAGCGCCTCGGCCCCGCCTGCCGCCCCCTGGTCTGCACCGAGGGCGTCCCCTCGACCGCCTTCGGCCGCCTCGCCGACCTCCTCGCCGCCTCTGGCGCCCGCCTCCACTACCACGGCGACTTCGACTGGCCCGGCCTCCGCATCGCCGCCGCCATCCTCTCGCGCCCCAACGCATCGCCCTGGCGCCTGTCCGCCGCCGACTACCGCGCCGCCGTGACCGCCCTCGGCGTCCCCGGCACCGAGCCCCTCACCGGCCCGGCCGACCCCTCCCCCTGGGACCCCGCCCTCGCCGAAGCCATGCAGTCCCTCGCCCGCACCGTCTACGAGGAGTCCCTGACCGACGCGCTCCTCACCGACCTGGCCGGGCCAAAGGACCAGTCCCGAGTCGCCGACACCATGCGTGAAGACGCCGAGCCGTCTCGGAGATGACCCGGCTTCGCCGCTCGTTGGCCGGCGCACTGGCTGGCACATGCGCTCCTGGTGCCGCCCGCCGGGGTGCCTGCCTTTGGGCGAGGGACGCGGACCATGAGGAGGGGTCGCAGGCGCCGGCCTGGTCATGCTCCGCGCGGACGGGAGCCGCCGCGCCGGGGGTGGGCGCGGCGGCCGAGTGGTCACCGGCAGACGTTCGTGCAGACCTTGGAGATGCACTGCTTGCAGGTGCCGCAGGAGGTGCCGTTCGGGGGATCGTTCGACTTGCAGGTCCCCTTGCCGTCACAGCTGTCCGGGTTGGTGCAGGGGCCGTCGGTGGAGTCGCCGCAGGCCGTGCCGGCCGACATGTGGTTGGGTTGGCACGTCCCCTTGCCGTCGCAGGTGTCGGGCTTGGTGCACTGGTTCGAGGTCGACGATCCACAGGAGGTCCCTGAAGCGCGCGGGGAGAACGCGGTCGTCGACTTCGACGGACTGCAGGCCATGCAGGCGTTCGAGGGGTTGAGCTCGCCCGAGGAGCGACAGACGCCGCCGATGAAGCACCAGCCGGACTTGGTGCTCTCGGTGCAGGTGTAGCTCTCGGAGCCCGTGCTCTTGCAGGAGGCCACGCGACAGCTCGCGGACGGGCTGGGGCACTCGACCGCAGGACCCGGCGCGCACACGCCCATCTTGCAGGCGTCGCCCGCGGTGCAGCCGTCGCCGTCCGCGTCGCAGGCCGTCCCGTCGGGGCGCTGGGTGGGGCCGGTCGGGTCGGCCAGCGGGTCGCAGACGAGGCAGGGCGAGACCGGCATCGCGTCCCCCGCCTCGTAGCACTGTCCTTCGATGAGGCAGCTCCCGGGCTTCACCTCGGGCGCGAGGCAGCCGCCGGCGCCGTTGCACGCGGTCTGCTGGCACGGCAGTAGCCCATCGCCGCAGCTGTAGGCCGTGCCCTGGCATTGCCCGTCCGCCTGGCAGCCGTCGTCGAAGGTGCACGGGTCGCCGTCGTCACAGGCGTCGCCCAGCCGGGGCTCCGGGTCGAGCACGCAGGACTTGCTCTCCTGCTCGCAGCGGCCCACGCCGCAGGGCGCGTCCAAAAAGGCGCAGTCCCCGTCGGTCTGACACTCGCAGACGCCGCTCCAGGCCCCGGCGCAGACGCCGTCCACCTGACAGACGTCCCCCTCGGTGCACCCGTCCTGGTCGTCGCACGCGACACCGACCGGGATGGCCACCTCGCAGCTCCCGTCGACGCACGCGGCCGTGCGGCACACCTGCTCGGGGTCCGGGCAATCGGAGGCCGCCAGGCACTCCGGCTCCGGCGCGTCGGCCTCGACGTCGTGGGGCGCCCCGTCGTCGAAGGCCACGTCGTCGCCGACTTCGGAAGGTGCGTCCTCGATGACGTCGGGCGGCACTTCCGGGACGTCTTTGAACGCATCTTCGCCGACATCATGGGGCGGGGGTTCGACCGCACCGTCGGACGTGCCATCGACGTCCGGCGGCGGCCGCGACACGTCGGGGTCGTCGGCGACGTCCGCCGGGCCAGCGCCCGAGTCGGCGCCACCATCGGACACGTCCTCGACCTCGCTGACGACGATGTCACCACAGGCGGCGGTCACGGACAGCAGGATGGCGAAGGGCAGCGCGTGGGGTCTCAAAGCGGTTCTCCTTGGTTGTGGCAGGGACAGGGTGGGACTCAGAGCAGCTCGGCGATGGCGCGAGCGGCGCGGCGGGCGCCGTCGGCGGGGACCGGGAGGTAGTCGAGGGGCCGCCGCAGCTCGGCCACCAGCGCCTCGGCGATGACCTCGGGGGTGGCGGTGGCGAAGTCCATGCGGCGCCCGGCGCGGTGGCGATCGAGGCGATGAGCGACGTGGAAGGTCTGCTCGAAGTGATGCCGCAGCGGGAAGTAGAGGAAGGGCCGACCAGCGGCGGTCAGCTCCATGGTGGTCGTGAGGCCGCCCTGCACCACGGCGACGTCGCAGGCGGCCAGGAGCCGATAGAGCCGCGGCACATAGGCGCGCACCTCGAGCCCCTCGCAGCGCGGTAGGCTGTCGGGGTCGATGCGCGGGCCGGCGACGGCGATCATGCGCAGCTCGGGCAGCGCCCGGCGCGCCGCCGGGAGGGCCGCGATGATGCGCCGCAGCAGGGCCGCGCCGACGCCGGATCCGCCCACCGTCACGACGCAGACCTTCTCGTCGGGCCGGAACCCCAGCTCGTGGCGCAGCGCGTCGCGCGCCAGCGCTGCCGGGTCGAAGCCCGTGATGTAGCCCGAGAACTGGAAGCGCTGCTCGGTCCAGGCGCGGATGGTCGGCAGCCCCGGCCCCAGGGCGGCCGGCACGATGTCGTCGGGGTCGCCCACGAACAGCGACAGGTCCCGCACGCGGCGATAGCGTGCCACACGCTCGACCATGTCGGCGTTGTAGTCGGCGGCCAGCGCGGCCTCGGCGGCGCCCCCCTCGGGCATCGGCAGAAAGCCCACGAAGTCGGTCATCCAGACGTGGGCGGCGCGCTTGAGCTCCGGGTTCTCGTGCCAGAAGTAGTCGACGTCCCAGGCCTCGTCGCACAGCACGAGGTCGTAGCAGCCCGCCTCGACCACCTCCTGGAACACCAGGAAGTTGGCCAACAGGATCTCGTCCATCGAGCGGTAGGCGTGAAAGCAGTGCAGGTCGTGCTCGCAGGCCTCGGACGCCAGATGGGCGGACTCGTTGGCCAGGTGGCGGCTCGCCGCGTGGACCCGCTCGCCGTGCTCGGCCAGCACCTCGGTCACCGGGGACTGGGCGAGCCAGTCGAGCTCCAGGTCGGGGCGCAGCGCGCGCAGCTCGTCGGCGATGGCCAGGTCGCGGCGCACGTGGCCCAGGCCGATGGGCGAGGACAGGTACAGGGCCCGCGGCGTGCGGCCGAAGGCCCGCGCCCAGGTGGTGCGGCGGACGCGCGGGGGGCCCAGCCGCTCGACGAAGTCGCCGATGAGCTGGTTGACCTTGACCGGGTCGCGCGCCTGGGGGGCGTGCCCGGCGCCCTCGAGGACCACCAGGCTGCCGCCGGTCAGCTCGGCCACGCGCGCGCCGGCCTCGACCGGGGCGATGCGGTCCTGGTCGCCGTGAATCACCAGGGTCGGGCAGGTGATGGAGGCGTACAGCGCCGCCGCCGCCTCGAGGTCGGGGCGGCCGGCGCCGAACTGGGTGGCGATCAGCGTCTCGCCGTCGGTCTCGCCCGCCCAGCCGACCGCGTCCTCGATCTGCTTGGTCGAGTGCGGCTCCGGGAAGACGTTGCGGACGAAGAACGCCGCGAAGTCCGGGTAGTCGCGGCGCCAATGATGCAGGTTGTACTTGTCCCACCCTTCGGCCGAGTCGAGCGGCCGGGTGAAGGGCACCCGCATGGCCCACTCGGGGAAGGGGCCGCACTGGGCGCTCGGCCCGATGGCCACCACCCCCAGCGCGCGCTCGGGGTGCTGCGCGACCAGCTGCAGGGCCCAGTGCCCGCCACGCGACAGGCCGACCACCACGGCGCGCGCGGTGTCGGTGGCGTCGAGCACCGCCAGGGCGTCGGCGACGAAGTGGTCGTGGGTGTAGGCCGCCGGGTCGGCCGGGCGGTCGGAGCGGCCGTTGCCGCGGCCGTCGAAGGTGACCACGCGGCCGTGGCGGGCGAAGTAGGCCACCTGGGCCTTCCAGACCTCCGAGTGGACGATGGACCAGCTGGGCATGAACAGCAGCGTCGGGGCGCCGTGGCCGTAGACCCGGTAGTGCAGCCGCACACCGTCGCGGATGACGTCGCCTTCGATATCGGGGTAGCGTGCCTTCATCGGCTCATCCCTCCTGGGTGGGGGTTCGGCGGTCCGCGCTGGTCCGCGTCCACGACGTGACCTCGGGCGGCGCGTAGTTCGCGATGCGCGTCAGCCAGCGGAAGCCCAGCCGCTCGAGGTTGCGCAGCGACGGGTTGGGCTCGTCGGCGACCGGGGCGCCGGTCTCGGCGGTGATCCAGCGGCAGCCAGCCGCGTGCGCCAGCTCCAGACGGGCGGCGAGCAGGGCCTGCTGGGCGCCGCGGCCCCGCTGGTCGGGGCGCGTCACCGCGAACACCTGGCTGGCGACCGCGCGGTGCACGAACAGCGCCGCCGCGGCGACCACCTGGCCCCGGTCGCGCGCGACGAGCACCCGCCAATTGGCGCGGCGCACCAGCGGCCTCACCAGGGCGCGGCTCTCGGGCGGCGCCTCGAAGCCCAGGGCGAACAGCTCGGCGACCGCGTCCGCCTCGTCGGGCCGGGCCTCGGCCACCTCGAGCGGGGTCGCGACCTCGGGGGGCGGCGCGCCGTCGCGCACCAGCTTGACCCAGGCGCGGCGGTAGGGGGTCAGCCCGCCCTCGGTCAGCGCGGCGTGCAGCTCTGGAGCGGGACGGGCCGGCGCGTGGACGAAGAACCGGTCCACGCCGGCCGCCCGGTAGCCCTCGGTCACGAAGCGGACCAGCGCCGGGGTCACCGGGCCGTCGAAGCCCAGCCCGAAGGCGCGGTTGAACAGCAGGCTGTCGAGGCCGGGCGCGACCAGCAGCGTCACGCCGTCGCGGCGCGAGACGCCCAGGCCGAGCCGCCGTTGGTCGGCCGCGGGGCAGCCGTCGAAGGCGTCGGCCCAGGCCAGCAGATCGACGCGGTGCAGGTCGCGCCACGGTGCGGCGCTCGGGGTCCTGAAGCTCATGGGACTCTCCACGGGTCGTTGCGTCCGTGGAGAGGGCGTGACGTCCGACGGAACGATGTTCCGTGCCGGCCCGCGGTGACCCCGGCCGACGTCGGCGAACGTCGTTCCGCCGCCCGTCACGCCTATGGGGTGAGACCCCGAGCTGCGCCCAGGCGCGGCCTCACCTCGAATGGAGACTCGACATGGCGCTCTCTCTGACCATCGTCTTCGCGATGTACGGCGCGCTGGCGGCCTGGGAGGCCCTGGCGCCCGCCCGTGCCTTCCCGCGGCCGCGCCTGTGGCGCACGCGCGGGGCCCTGTTCTTCGCCGCCTACCTGGCCGTCGCCGCCAGCGCCCCGTTCCTGTGGGACGAGCTGCTCGCCAGCCACACCGTGTTCGACCTGACCGGCCTCGGGACCGCCCTCGGGGCGGTGGTGGGCCTGCTGGTCTCGCAGCTCGCAACCTACTGGTGGCACCGCGCCCTGCACCGCTCCAACACGCTGTGGCGCCTGTTCCACCAGGTCCACCACAGCGCCGAGCGGCTCGACGTCTGGTCCGCCTGGATGTTCTCGCCGCTGGACGTCCTGGCCTTCGCCTTCGTGGGCAGCCTGGCGCTGGTCGGCCTCGTCGGCCTGACGCCCGAGGCGGCCCTGGCGGTCAACCTGGTGACGATGTTCCTCACCATGTTCACCCACGCCAACGTCGCGACGCCCCGGTGGCTCGGCTACCTCGTCCACCGCCCGGAGAGCCACGCCCTGCACCACGGACGCGGCATCCACGGCTTCAACTACTGCGAGCTGCCGCTGTGGGACATCGTGTTCGGCACCTTCCGCAACCCGACGCGCTTCGACGCGCCGGTCGGGTTCTACGACGGCGCCTCCGACCGCCTCGGGGCCATGCTGCTCGGGCGCGACGTCGCCTCCGAGCGCCCCGCGCCCCGGTCCGCGCCCGCCCGGGACCCGCAGCCCGCCTGACCTCCGGTCCGGGTGCTCGGGCCCGGCGAGTTCCGGTATAGTCCGGCTCATGTCGGACAGGAGCCCCCTCATCGGGCGGCAGGACGCCCTCGCCGCCCTCGCCACGTCGCTCGACGCCGCGCGCGAGGGGCGCGGGGCCATCTGGTTCGTCACCGGCGAGCCCGGCATGGGCAAGAGCTGCCTGGCGGACGCGCTCGCCGAGCAGGCGGCCGGCGACGGGTTCACCTGCCTGCGAGGCCACTGCTGGGAAGCCGGCGGCGCCCCCGCCTTCTGGCCCTGGGTCGAGGTCCTCCGGGACCTGCTGCGACACGACGCAGGCGCCCGCGCCCTGATCCGCCTGGAGGCTACCGCGCCGCACCATCTTGCGGCGCTCGGCCAGCTGCTGCCCGAGCTGCCGAACCACCCCGCGCGCGCCTCGCAGCAGGGCGCCGCCGACGTCCTCGACCCCGAGCAGGCGCGCTTCCGGCTGCTCGACGCCGCGCACACGCTCCTGCGCGAGGCCGCCCTCACCCAGCCGCTGCTGGTCACCCTCGAGGACCTCCACGCCGCGGACGCCTCGTCGGCCCTGCTGCTCGAGCTGGTCGCCCGCTCGGGCGCCCGCTGCCCGCTGGTCGTGGTGGCCACCTACCGCCCCAGCGACGCCCGGCTCTCCCCGGCCGGGGCCATCCTCGAGCGGACCACCCGCTTCGCCCGCGCCCTCGCCCTCGCGCCGCTCCCCCCCGAGGCCAGCCGCCGCCTGGCGGAGGCGACGCTGGGCGAGGCATGCGCCCGCTCGCCCGACGCCCTCGAGGTCCTGCTCGAGCTGGCCGAGGGCCATCCGCTGTTCCTCACCGAGCTGGCGCGCCTGGTGGCCAGCGGCGTGCCCCCGGACGCGCTGCGACGCGGGCGCACCCTCCCCCTCCCCGAGCGCGTCCGCGCCGCCATCCGCGACCGGCTGGCGCTCCTCGCCCCCGCCACCCGCGAGCTGCTCGAGGCCGCCGCCGTCCTGGGCCAGGAGCTGCACATCGGCGAGCTGGCCCAGGCGCTCGGGCGCCCGATGACCGACCTCCTCGACGGCCTCGCCGAAGGGGTCGCCGCCCACGTCCTGCGCGAGCCGGCGCCCGGCCGCTACCGCTTCACCCACATCCTGCTGCGCGAGGCGCTGCACGCCGAGATCCCACCGAGCCGGCGCGCCAGGCTGCACCTCGAGGCCGCCCAGGCCATCGAGGCCGCCTACACCGACGCCGAGGGTCGGCCCTGGAGCGCCCTGGCTCACCACTACCTCGAGGCGGGCCCCCTCGCGCCGACGCGCGCCGTCACCTGCTGCCGGGAGGCCGGCGAGGCCGCGCTCGCCCAGCTGGCCTACGACGAGGCGACCTCCTGGTTCGACCGGGCCCTGCGCGCCGCGGCGGGCCACGCGGGCGACGACGGCGCGCGCGCGGCCCTCATGCTGCGCCTGGCGCGGGCCCGCATCCACTCCGGCGCGGTCGAGGCCGGGCGGGCGGCCTGCCTCGAGGCGGCCGCGCTGGCCCGGAACCTGGGGGACCCCGAGCTCCTCGCCCGGGCGGCGCTCGAGTACGGCGGCATCTTCATCTACGGCCGGGTCGATCCGGTGCTGGTCGCGCTGCTCGCCGAAGCGCTCGACCGGCTCGGACCGCAGCCCAGCCCCCTGCGCGTGCGGACGCTGGCCCGCTACGCGTCGGCCCTGCAGCCGGCGCCCGACGCCGCGGTGCCGATCGCGCTCGCCCGCGAGGCGGTCGCCATGGCGCGCGGGCTGGACGATCCCGAGACCCTCCTCGCGGCCATCCGGGGCGGCGTGTCGGCGATGATGGACTTCGCCGAGCCCGGCGAGCGGGCGGCCCTCAACCGCGAGCAGGTGGCGCTCGCCCAGGCGCTGCGGCAGCGCGCCGACGTCTTCCAGGGCAGCGCGCGGCTGCTGATGGACTGCTTGGAGATGGGCGACGCGGTCGAGGCCAGGCGGGCGCTGGAGACCTGCGCCGCCGTCGCGGACGCGGTGAAGGTCCCCCACTTCGCCTGGCGGGTGGCGGGCTACCGCGCCGCGCTGGCCGCCTTCGAGGGGCGCTTCGCCGAGGCCGACGCCCTGCGCGACCAAGCGCGGGGGCTGGCGGAGCGGGCCGGTGACCCCAACGCGGCTGGCGCGCTGGCCCTGCTGGCCGGCGCGACGGCCCGGGCGGCCGAGCGCCACGACGCGCTCCGGGCCTGCCACCCGGCGATGGACGCGGCGCTGCGGGTGATGCCGGGCGGCGAGGTCATCGGCCGGGTCATGGTCCTGGCCGATCGCGCGCGCATGGAGCGCGGCTCGGGCCCCCGCCCGGCGCCGACCGAGGCGGACGTGGCGGCGGCCATGAACGGCGACAGCTCCTTCGCCGGCCTGCTGGCGGACGCGGTGGCCGAGGTCGAGGACACCGCAGTGGTCGAGCGGGTCTACGCCTTCGTGACGCCGCTGTCGGCGCGCTTCGCGAGCTGGGGGCTCTTCGGGCTGGGCAACGACGGCCCGCTCGCCCGCGTCCTCGGGGTGTTGGCCGCTCGGCTGGGGCGCGCCGACGAGGCCGCCCGCTGGTTCGCCGAGGCGCGCGAGCGGGCCACGCGGGCCGGCGCCCGCCCTGCCCTGGCCCGGGTGGTGGTCGACGAGGCCTGGGCGGCCCTGCGGCTGGGCACGCCCGAGCGGGCGCGAGCGCTGCTGGCCGAGGCCCGGGAGTCGGCGAGGACGCTGGACATGCCTGGCCTGGTCACCGTCGCCGAGCGGCTCGAGGCGGGCTTGGGGCCGGCCGCCTTGGCGGGCGACGAGGGGGCGCGGGGCGCGGTGGCGCTGGTCAAGCTGGGCGACGGCTGGGAGTGCCGCTGGCGTCAGCGGCGTGTGCTGTTGCCCGACACCAAGGGCACGCGCCTCATCGCCGCGCTGGCCGAGCGGCCGGGCCGCGAGGTGCACGTGCTCGAGCTCGAGGGAGGCGGCGCCGGCGGGGCGGTGGACGGCGGCGACGCGGGCGAGCTGCTGGACGAGGCGGCGCTGGCGACCTACCGCGCGCGGGTGACCGAGCTACGCGAGGCGCTGGAGGAGGCCGAGACCTGGCACGACGCGGGACGCGCCGAGCAGGCGCGCGACGAGCTCGAGGCGCTGCAGGACGAGCTGGCCCGCGCGGTGGGCCTCGGCGGGCGGGTGCGCCGGGCGGGCGGCGCCGCCGAGCGGGCGCGGGTCAACGTGCAGCGCCGCATCAAGGACGCCATCCGGCGGGCGACGCGCCTCGACCCGGAGCTGGGCCGGCACCTCGAGCGGTCCATCAAGACCGGCGCCTTCTGTCGTTACGAGCCCTGAGTCGCCGTTGGGGCGGGCGCGGGCCCGGACGACCTTGCAACGACACTCCGAAGGGTCCCGCGCGGGCCCGGACGACCTTGCTGCAACACTCGGAGTGTTCCGCGCGGTCCTCGATGACCTTGCAGTAACACCTCCGAGGGTCCCGCGCGGGCCCGGACGACCTTGCAGCGACTCTCCGACGGTTCTGCGCGGGCCCTGACGACCTTGCAGTAACACCTCCGAGGGTCCCGCGCGGGCCCGGACGACCTTGCTGCAACACTCGGAGTGTTCCGCGCGGTCCTCGATGACCTTGCAGAAACACCTCCGAGGGTCCCGCGCGGGCCCGGACGACCTTGCAGCGACTCTCCGACGGTTCTGCGCGGGCCCGGACGACCTTGCTACGACACTCCGAGGGGTCCAACGCGGGCCCCTCTGCCCCAGCACCGCCGCGCCCCCTACCCCCTCGGCGCCTCACCGTGCACCGCGATCCATAGCGCCGGCGTGGCCGGCGCGGTCCACAGCCGCCTGCGGCGGCGGAAGGCACGGCACCGACCGAGATGAGGCCCCGGTGTGGGCGCTCGATGGGATTGCGCGCGGCTCGCCGGCCGCATAGAGTTCCCGCTTCGGCTACCCACGGAGGCCCAGTGCTCGAGCGCATGATGACAATGACGACCCTCGGCGCGGCGGCGTTGGCGCTGCTGTGCGCCGGCTGCGACGACGAGCTCTCGACCTCGGCGCTGACCAACGAAGGCACCGCCTGTCTGGTCGCCCCCGCGGCCGACCCGCCGCCCAGCGAGGTCGCCGCCGACGAGATGGCCCACGTGCATGTCGTGATGGACGGCTGCGCCAGCGGCTGCACCGTCGTCGATGAGACCTCGTGCACGGTCACCCTCGACGGCGCCGTCCTGCGCGTCGAGAGCCAGGCGCGTCTGCGTATTCGCCAAGGCGACCAGTGCTCGTTCGAGTGCGTCGTGGTAGAGGCCACCTGCCCCACCCCGCCCCTGCCCGCCGGGAGCTATACGGTCCAGCACGGCGACGCGACGCGCGCGGTCACGGTGCCAGGTGTCGACGCCTGCCCCGGGCCACGGTGACGAGCCCGCCGAGAGCGCCCCTGTAGGTGTCCGCGGTCAAAGCGAACCCGAGTTTTGTAGCATGCGCAAGCTTACCGAAATCACGACCTGGACGGACGAAGAACTCGATGATCTCGATGATCAATGGGAACAGGATCGACTGATACGTCGGCTCATCGGCGAGGGAGCATCTCCCATCGTCCTGGGCCGCTCGATCGTGGTCATCGAACAATGCGACGAAGGCGACGACTCGCCAACGGCCCCTGATGCCACGCCGCTCCGTGTCACAATCCATCCAGATCCCGATGTAGCGGGCACCGGTGTCGGGATCAGTGAACTGTACATATCTGCCGGTCGGTATGGTCTGCGCGAAGTCGTGGAGCGTTTCGAGGTCCGAGGAGAAATCCGGGAACGCCGCTTGACGGATGCTCCAGGCTCGCCGGTGGCCCGAAGGCGGCCTGTCGATTTGGATGCCAAGGTTGCACGGGCCGCCGAGAGTGGCTTTGAAGACCTGCTGGGTCTCATCGCTTCACACCACGATGAACCGGAGCTGCGCCGCCTCGGGCGAGACGCGGCAGAGGCCTTTCGCATCTACTTCGAAGCAGTCAAGACCCGCAAGCCTGGGCGCTCTGGGCCTTGAGCGGTTGGGAAGGTGGCCCAGGCATCAGGCCGGGTCAGGATTCGCCTTGGCAACTTTGGGCCAAGGTGTTGCTCGAAGGCAAACCGTCCATCTTCTCCGGCCTGAAGCGTGGGAGGTGGGACGCATGGCACATGGGCCATCGCACGCTCAGGGCGAGCCGAACGCCTCGGAGGGTGGTATGGCGTGGGGACATTCGGGTCCGCGGGCGAGCCGTCGGGTCAGTCGCGGACCCGCAGGTCGTCGTCGAGGTGGACCTGGGCGAAGCCGATGCCGCCGCTGGGTTGGTCGGGGTCGACGTAGCGGAGGTCGCGGAAGGTGACGCGCCACCCGTCGGGGAGGCGCTCGGTCTGCCAGTAGGGGTAGCGGGTCCAGTTGGCGAAACCTTTGATGGAGTCGGCGGACAGGGCGGCGCGGACGACGGCGTCGGGTTCGGTGCGGGGGACCTCGAAGGCGGGGCCGTGGGGTGGCAGGACGCGGTAACGGTCGCGGAAGACGACCACGACGCGGTGCTCGAAGGGGACGCCGGGGAGGGGGTTGGCCTGGACCTCGAGGGGGCGCTCGTCGGTGGCGGCGCGGGACTCGGCGAAGCGGGCGAGGCCGAAGGCGACGCTGACGTACAGGACCACGGAGGCGAAGCCGATGCGGGCGAGGCGGCGCTGGGTGGGAGGCGATGGACGGCGCAGGCGGAGGGCGACGAGGGCGGCGAGGCCGAGGAGCCAGCCGACCTTGACGCCGCCGGGGACGCGGGCGCTGCCGAGGATGACGGCGCTGGCGAGGAGGCCGAGGAGGAGCCAGCCGGCGATGGACCAGCGGCTGGAGGAGCGGGCGACGACGACGCCGGCCGCGGTCAGGAGCCAGAACCAGGGGTCGACGATGAAGAGCGTGTCGCCGTAGAACCAGCGGCCGTCAAAGGGCATCAGCAGGCGCACGCCGTAGGTGTTCATCCAGTCGAGCAGCGGGTGCGACCAGGTGGCGAGGCAGGCCAGGGCCAGGGTCCAGCCCATGTGGAAGGGAGGTGAGCCGTCGTCGGGGGTTGGCCGGGCGCGGGCGCGGAGGCGGTCCCAGCCCTGGATGGCCAGGGCGAGCAGGACCGGCAACAGCAGCATGGCCAGCACGCCGTGGGTCCAGCCCCGGCGGAGGTACAGGGCCGTGTCGTCGCCCAGGAACATGGCGACGGCGTCGACGTCGGGCAGGTTCGCGCCGATGAGCAGGGTCGGCGCGGCGTAGCGCGTCAGGCGCCGGAGGCCGGTCTCGGCCAGGGTCGCGCCGAAGAGGGTGTGGGCGACGGGGTCCATGGGGCGCTCGGTCCGTGGGTCTGCGGCCCCGACGGGTGGGGGTCCTGCCGAGGGAGCTTACAGCGGGCGCGGGCCGCGCGGGGCAAGCTTCGCCCGCTGGGAGGCGGCGCCCGTGGAGGGTAGGGTCCTGCAGAGCGGGGCACCAACGGCTGGTGCGAACGTGGGGCCAGACGCCGAGACGGCACCGCCGGGGAACGGACGGTCTGGAGCGTGAACACCTCGACGCGCGCGAAGCGCTCGCGCCGCCGCCGACGCCCAGCCCGACAGCGACTCCACCGAGCGCGCCTGAACCTTCGAGTCCTGGGCGGCCACAATGCGTCCGCGCCGACGGAGCGCGGAGTGGCGTCCGAGTCTCAGGGCAGGGTGAGGGTCGCCGTAGCCAGCGTCACTGGCGTCCGGTCGGCGGCCTCGAAGTAGGAGGCGAAGGCGCGGATCTCTGGAGCGTCCACCGCGAACAGCTCGGCCGCGAACCGCGCCCCCAGCGTCTGATAGAGCAGCGACACTTCGACCTGGAAGGGGCCGTCTGCCGCCGGGCGAGGCAGCGCGAACGCCACCACGTCCGAGCCACCGGCGAAGTCGGCGTCGCCGGTCGGCCCGACCGGGCGGGTGTCGGGGGCGTCGGGGTGGTCGTCGCGCCAGCCGATCGGCAGCAGGCGCGTGTCCTTGGCGTAGCTGGCCGCGTGCATCAGACGCCCGGTCGGGGTCCCGTCCGCGTCGGCCATCACCGCCTCGTACAGCTGCACCTGGGTCGGCTGGGTGACCACGGCGTGGTGCGGCTCCATGGGGCCGCCGGCACGCTCGAAGGCGAGGGGCTGCCCGTCGGGGCCGACGATCCGCCCGGCGGCGTCGACCGCTCCGGAGGTGAAGACCGCCTGTCCGGCGGCGTCGCGGACGGTGACCCGGAGCCAGGCGCGCCGCGCTGGGAACCCGGTCGGCAGCTTGTGGCCGGCGCGGTTGTCGACCCGCACCGAGAAGCGCAGCGCCGCCTCGTCGGCCGGCTCCGGGAGCACCGTGACCGAGGCGGTCCGCTGCTCGAGCTGGGCGCGCGCCGCGGCGATGACCGCGTCGAAGGCCTCGGCGGGCGCCGGCGGGCGGAGCGTCGCGGCGTTGTCTCGCAGGATGGCGGGGATGAGGGTGTTGCCGCCGACGAAGACGTGACGCCCGTAGGGGCTGCGGTCGCCGATGGGCGGGAAGTCGCTGCCGTCGGGGCGGCGGGCGATGGCGGTAGAGATGGGCGCCCCGTCCACGTCGCGGGTCGGCGTGTGGCAGCCCTGGCAGTCGGCCGCCAGGGGGCCGGGGTCGGCGCGCTCGGTGCTGAAGGCCGAGTTGCGCCATTCGAGGTAGGGGGTCTGCTCGGGAAGCCGCTGGCCCACCGGCGTCCCGTCGGGGCGGTGGGCGTCGGTGTAGAGCGTGTGGCAGGTGGCGCACAGGGCCGAGGACCGCATGTGATCGGCGGCGACCGGAACGAAGCCCGAGCGCATCTCCATCGGGCGCTCGAAGGGAGCGGCGTGCGGCCCGTAGATGAGCCGCTCGGAGCCGATGACGTACTTGCCGGAGAAGCGCTCGGGCTGGCCCAGCCCGTTCGGCTGGATCTGGTGACAGACGGTACACGAGACGCCGTCGAGCGCGAGCTGTCCCTCGGCGGTGTCGGAGTAGACGGTCGCGAGCGCGATCGCGCCGCCGGTGCTGTGGGCCTCCCAGGCGGCCATGGGCGAGTGGCAGGTCAGACACTTGTCCTCGATGGCGCCGGCGAGGCTGGGCGTCGCGACGCGCTCGGCGGCCAGGGCGGCGCGAAACAGCGGGTCACGCGCCGAGTTGGCCATCATGGTGGCCTGCCACAGATCGAAGGGCGCGATGGGACGACCGGCGGCGTCGCGCATCGCGTCCGAGCCGGCCGAGTTGCTGTGGCAGTCGGCGCAGGCCTGCGAGGTGGCGAAGTGCCCGTGATCGACGGCCCGCGCGGCGGGGAGCGGCGCCAGGTCGCCCGGAGGCAGGGGGCCGGTCTCCGTCGCGCCCACGTCCGGCGTCCCGCCGCCGAGGCCGGCCGACACCGCGTCGTGACAGCCGGCGCTGCCCAGGGCGAATGTCGCAGCACAGGTCAACAACGTCGCGACAATCGGCGCGACCGGGGTGCATCGCCGCGCGCCCATTCCTAGCAAACAAGCCGTCCTGCTCGTCACGGTCGACCTCCCGGGTCCGTCCGCGACCAGGCCCGTGCACTTCGCATGCCACCCGCGTGCCGCCCTAAAGGGGCGCGTTCAGAATAGGCTGTTCAGATCGCCAAGGAGGCGCCGTGCTGGGCGCGCCGGCCGAAGCGAAGGTGTATCTGGATACTCCGAGCTTTGGCCGGCGTGTCCAGTGCGGTGGATCCGCCGGCGAGGTGGGCAGGTTATTCTGATCGCTCCCCTGATGTTCCCTCTTCGCCAACATCTGTGAACGGGTGGTGCGGCTGCGACAGCTCGACCCCAGCGACCGCGTCCAGCGGTTCACGGCCGACTTCCTGTCGCAGGACGAATGCATCCGCAGCACGCCGCGCGGCCCCGAGCGCACCGAGCTGGCCGCGCAGCGCGACCAGACGCTCAACCGCCTCCAGGTCCGCGGCGCCCAGGGCCTCGACCGCGCCACCCGGCCCCAGGCGCAGGCCATCGTCCAGGAGATCGTCCGCCTCAGGCGCGACGCTCGGCCCATCCAGCGGCAGCTGAGCCGCCACGAGGCCAGCCTCAACCAGACCCAGGGCGCGATGCCCTTCCACGTCACCCACATCGGCCGGCTCGACAGCCAGGACGCGACCGCCCGCACCAGCGGCCGCCTCGCCGACATCAGCCCGGCTCCGCCCTGGCCCACCCTGCTGGGCGCGGCTCCCGAGCAACCCGCGCCGGGCCAGCAGCCCCGCCGAGGTCGCGGCCGCCGACGCTGACAGGGCGCGGCGTCGCAGGTGGAGCGCCCGCGCTCGCTCTGTCAGCGCGGTCAGTTGGGCTCGATCATCAAGGTGATGACGCGCCCCTCCTGGGCCGGCCGAGAGGCTGGCTTGCCGACGTCACTCAGGCGCTGGAGCTGCTCGCGGAGCTTTTCGTACCAGCGGTCGGCGAGGTAGCGCTCGCGGCCGCGCAGGCGCATGACGAGGCGGACCTTGTCGCCCCGCTCGAGGAACTTGCTGGCCCGGTCGAGCTTGATGTCGAGGTTGTGGTCGTCGGTCTTGGGCCGCAGCTGGATGGTCTTCACCGTCACCGTGGACGCCGACGCGGCGGCGGCCTTCTTGGACTGCTGATACTTGAACTTGCCGTAGTCCATGATGCGACAGACCGGCGGCCGGGCGTTGGGGGCGACCTCGACGAGGTCGAGCCCGCGCTCGCTGGCCAGCTCGCGCGCCTGGTCGGGCGACATGACGCCGAGCTGCTCGCCGTCGGGGTCGACGACGCGGACCTCGGGGAAGCGGATGGCGCGGTTCACGCGGTGCTGGGCGGTGGGCATCTCGAGGCTACGGGTCGTGCGGCGGCGCATGATCCTCCGTGGGCTTGCGGTGATGGATGGGGCTGCGCTCGCCGGGGCCGAAGACACGCGAGGGCGAGGGGCCCCGAGGGAGCGCCCCGCCCTTCGGAACGCGAGGCGCCCGACCGGCAGACGAGGAAATCCTAATCACCACCGGCCGTTGCGGCCAGGAAGCGGGCCGGGGCGCGTCAGGCGCGGAGGCCGGCGGGGCTCCGGGTCACTGCGGAGTCGTGTCCGCGAAGTGCCACACCGGGATGTCGACGGCGAAGGTGAACCACCAGCTGTTGGGGGTCGGGGTCTGGCCGATCTCGGCCACCAGCGGCGTCACGGAGTTGAGCCAGGCGTTGAGCTGCGCGCCCACCTTCCAGCCCCAGGCCTGCTCCTGGACCGGATCGCCGTCGAGGGAGGCCTCGGCGCCGGGCGCCCCCAGGCCGCCCAACAGGAAGTGGGCCCAGAAGGCGTTGGTGCCGGTGACGTGCTCGCCGTCGATGAGGCGCGCGTTCCAGGTGTATTGGTAGCGAACGCCGGCCGCGAGGTGGGTGACGCGCTGCCAGTCGTCGCGGCGGCTGGTCTCGCCCGCGCCGGCCGGGAGGTTGAAGACCAGCGAGCCGTGGATGAGGCCGGCCTCCACCAGGAGGTGATCGGTGGTCGGCACCTCGACCTCGGTGTAGGTGGTCGTGATGTGGGTGGTCGTGCGGGACTGATCGAGGGCGTAGGCGTACGTCGACGACCCCTCCCAGCTGAAGAGCGGGTAGCCGGCGTACAGCTCCCACAGCAGGCTGCCCGATGAGTCGTCGTCCGCCTCGTTCAGGCCCACGCCCAGGTGGAGGCCCCCGCGGGTGTGCAGGAGCGCGGGCACATCGAAGCTGCCCGTGATGCGCAGATTGACGATGTGAAAGGGCGTGAGCAGGCCGAATCCCAGGGCGAGGTGGCCGACAGGCGGCTCGAAGGCCTGGTCGATGGGATCGGCGTGGGCCGTCTCGGCGGCGCACGGGAGGGAGAGGAGGACCAGCAGGGCGGCGCGCAGAAGTCTCATGTCGGGGTCTCCGCAAGGGGCCAATCACCTCGAAATGACAGGGGACTACGCGGGCTGCAAGCTCGCAGCGCGCCATCGGCGGCGCGGTGTGGCAAATTGAGCAGGGTTGCTCACGGGCGAGTGAGCAGGGGCGCTCACGGCGGCATCGGTTCGGGCGCCGCGCAGCGCTCCGGTCGGCTCACCGAGCCTGGCGGCGGTTGCGCGGGGGATGGGGATGTGGTGGGGTCGGAGCTCGAGGCGAGCGCCGTGCGGGGGTGTCATGTCGCGGGTCGGCCGGTGGAGCGCGCTGTTCGGGTTGGCGCTGGTGGGCGCCGGAGCGGGGCCGGCGGCCGCCACGCCGGGCGCGGACGGGCCTGCCGGGGTGCCGACGGGGCCCGCGCCGGCGGTCGAGGTCCGTGAGGGCGGGGACGTGCCGCGGCGCTGCCTCGGCTGGGCGCCGGAGGGCGAGCGGGTCTATGTGATCGAGCAGCGCTACGAGGGCGACCACCTGACGGAGCGCAGCGGGCGGGTCAGGCTGCTCGAGGTGGACGTCACACGGCAGCGGGTGAAGGTCGTCAGGCGCATCGCCGACGAGGCCGACGCGCGGTCGTGGCCGGCGCCGCACGCGGACGGCTACGCGGACGACCGGGCGATGCTGCGGCTGGTGCGGGCCGTGCCGTGGCTGAACGCGTTCATCGCCAGGCGCGGACTCACGGCGTGCACGGCCGCCGAGGAGGCGGCGCCGTGGGCCTGGCTGGAGTGGCCGCGGGGACGTCCTCTGGTCGCCGCGGCGATGGGCGCGGTCGCGCGGCGCGGCTGGGAGTCGCCGGAGACCCTGGACGCCGCGGCGCCGCTGCTGGGGGTGCTGCTGGCCGCGCGACGTCCGGCCGCCCTCCTGACGCTGATCGAGCGGACCTCGCGGGATCCGCGTGAGGTGGTCGACCTCGAGGGGATCGCGCTGGAGGTCGAGCGGCTGGCGGCGCTCGCGCGGGCGCTCGGAGGCGCCAAGGACAGGGAGCTGCGGGCGCAGCTGCGGGCGGACTGGGCCAGGGTCGCGGACCTCGTCCGGGCGCAGGTGGCCGAGGCCGCCGAGCAGGACGACGCGCGGGACGTGGACGACACCGCCGTGCTGGCCTGGCGCGTGGTCGAGGTGCACGGCGAGCTGCGCCTGGGCGGCCGACCCGCCAAGGCCGTCGGGGTGGCCGAGCGCGCGACGCGGCCCGGGGCCGCGGAGGAGGTCGCGGTGGCGGCGGCGCGGGCGTGGGAGGCGCTGGGGGACACCAAGCGTTCGGAGGCGGCGCTGGCCGCGGTGCAGCAGCCCGAGGGTCGGCTGGAGGTGCGGCTGGCGGCCGTGCAGCGGCGCATGCGGCGCGGCGACGCCAAGCGGGCTGCGGCCGCCGTCGCGGCGCTGGAAGGCGAGCTGAGCGCCCTGGCGGGGCGGGCGGACCCGCCGCTGGAGGAGCTGGCCGCCGGCTGGCTCGAGGCCGGGCTGTCGAGGGCGCGGCTGGGGGATCCCGAAGCCGCCCGCGCGGCGCTGGCGAGGGCCGGCGCCAGCGATGAGAGCGCCACCCTGCTCGCGCGTCTGGCGGCCGAGCCGCCGCACGAGGTCACGCTGCCCGCATCGGTGGAGCGCTCGGCCCTGCTGGCGGCCGCCCAGGAGGGCCCGCCGCAGCTCTCCGAGCGGCTGGAGACGCTGCTGGCCGAGGCGTTGGCCGCCCGGGGCGACGACGAGGCCGCCCTGCAGATCGCGGAGGAGGGCGCGCGCGATTCGTTGCCCCTTCGCATCGCCGCGCAGCTGCTGGCTCGGGGTCACCGCCCCTCGGCGGCGCTGCTGAAGGAGCTGGACGACCTCTGAGGCGCGGTGGGGCGGCGCCGCCGACGCGTTCCGGGGCGGTGGTGTCGGCAGGCTGGAGGGTCACCAGCCCGCACGAGGTCACATGACGTCGGGGCCGACGTTCTCGATGAAGCAGTCGTCGGGGTGGCCGAAGGCGAGCGGGTAGATGAAGCCCTCGGGGAGGTACTTGGCGGGGACCGGGGCGCCGTTGAGGTTGAGGTCCATGCCGTCGTCGTCCCAGGCGTCGTAGGCGGCCTGGTTGGCCTTGGCGCGGGCGTCGAAGGCGGCGATGAGCTGGGCGGGGGGCGTGCCGGGGACGTAGTCGTCGCCGATGAGGTTGGCGAAGATGGCGTCGCGCTGGGCGGCGACGAAGGGCGGGTCGTAGGTGACGACGGCCAGCTCGCCTTCGTAGAGCAGGCCGCGGTTGTTGGAGTTGCAGGAGCCGACCTCGAGCCAGACGTCGTCGATGACGACCAGCTTGGAGTGCAGGGAGTGGGGGACGAAGTGGGCGTCGACCTCGTCGATGCAGAAGGTGCAGTCCGTGTCGACGTAGTCGAAGCTGCGCGTGGCGTAGGTGCGGTAGCGGGTGGGGAACTGGGCGGCGAGCTGCTGGTGGAGCTTGTAGGTCTGGAAGCAGCCGGGGTCGACCCACTCGTTGATGGGGTTGGTGACGACGATGAGGACGAGGCCGGGGACCTCGGCCATGCGGGCGGCGATGCGGTCGACCAGGATGGGGGCGCGGAAGTACTGGTCCTCGATGAAGATGTAGTCCGTCGCCTGTGAGACGGCGCGGAGCAGGGCGTCGAGGATGGCGTTGTCGTCGAAGGGCGCGGGCATGGTGGCGACGACCTGCACCTGCTGGCCGTCGGCGAAGGGGGCCGAGGGCGCGGCCGGGGTGAAGGGGGTCGACAGGTCGGCGTGCTGGACGTCGGCGGCGAGCTGGTGCTGCCAGCGCGTGTGGAAGATGGCCTCGACGTCGGCGGCGGCGGGGCCGTCGAGGCGGGCCATGTAGTCCTTGCGCGGGGTGAAGCTGGGCTTGGAGAGCTTGTCCATGACCTTCTGGCGGGCCGAGGAGGAGGCGTCGAAGGCCATACGCAGGGGGTCGAAGACGAGGTGGTCGGAGGTGTCCCAGTCGGTGGTCTTGAAGTTCATGCCGCCGACGAAGGAGACCTGGCCGTCGATGGTCAGGAACTTCTGGTGCCAGGAGGCGATGGGCAGGTTGAGCCAGCCGAGGCCGAGCGGGACGGCGCTGGTGTTGACCTGGATGGGCGGAGAGAAGGCCGGGTGCGGCGCGGCGGCGACCGGGGTGGGGGCGGCGGCGGTCGGGGCGTCGGAGGCGAGGACGCGGGCGGCGAAGTCGACCGGCTGGGGGGTGACGGTGAACTTGCCGTGGGCCTCGTTGGCCATGCCCATGAACTCGAAGTCGTCGGCGGGGGTGGTGGCCTTGGCCTCGAGGGCGTCGTCGATGGTGACGCCGCTGAGCAGGCCGTCCTGGCTGTAGAACTGGCCGACCAGGACGCGGCGGGCGACGCCTTCGAGGGCCTCGAGGCGGCCCATGATGGTGTTGAGCCACCGCTCGTCGGAGGGCAGCCAGGGGTGGAGCGCGGGGTCGCGGAGGACCTCGACGTCGCTGGTCCACCACCAGCTCGAGGCGTTGACGCGCTCGGTGGCGAGGGTGAGCTCGGCGGCGACGGTGGCCCAGGCCTCCTCGCCGTCGCGGAGCAGGGTGAGGCGGGTGCCGTGGCGCGGGGGACGGCCGCTGGGGGCGAACCAGCGGTGGGCGAGGCCGGCGTAGAGGGTGTAGTGGCGGACCTGCTGGTCGCCGAGCTGGCGGAGGTCGGTGGTGAGGGACCAGGCGGTCTTGGGCTGGCCGGCGGCGGACTTCCAGGTGAGGGCGCCGGGGCCGCCGCCGCCCGCGTAGGCGAGGGTGCCGACGAGGGGGTCGTGGAGGGCGGCGGAGACGTCGACGGCGAGGCTGGTCTTGCCGCACAGGGGGACGGTGAAGACGCCGCCCGGGGCAGAGGCGAGGGGCTCGCCGTCGGGGCCGGTGACGGTGAGGGCGGCGTCGGGGAGCGGCTGGGCCCAGACGTCGAGCGGGACGATCTCGAGCAGGGCGGTCTGGGCGCCGCAGCCGTCCGGGGCCCAGGCGCACTCGCAGAGGTCGCCGGCGCAGGCGGCGCCGCAGGCTGGGGCGGCGTCGGCGCACTGGTCGTCCCAGGCGACCTGGCAGCAGTAGGTGTCGTCGGCGCAGACGCAGGCCTCGACCGCGGGGTCGCCGCAGCCGGGCGCGTCCGCGGCGTCGCAGCAGTCGCCGCCGCCGCAGGCGCCGCAGTCGTCCGGGCAGGTGGCGCAGGACTCGGCGCCGTCGCACAGGCCGTCGCCGCAGGTCGGCGCGGGGGCGTCGCAGGTGGCGGCGCAGGTGTCGATGGCGCCCAGGACGCACAGGCTGTCCCAGGCGGTCGCGCAGCAGAAGGGGTCTGCCTGGCAGACGCAGGCCTCGAGGCTGGGGACCTCGCAGCCGGCGTCGGCGCGGGCCTGGCAGCAGTCGCCGGGGTCGCAGGGGCCGCAGTCGGCGGGGCAGGCGCCGCAGTCCTCGACGTCATCGCAGACGCCGTCGCCGCACTGGGGGGCCATGGCGCAGCCGGCGGCGCAGTCGTCGGCGGCCTGCTCGACGCAAAGGGCGTCCCACTCGACCTGGCAGCAGTAGGCGTCGAGGTCGCAGACGCACTGGGTGGTGGCCTGCGAGGCGCAGGCCGGCGCGTCATGGGGCGCGCAGCAGTCGCCCGACCCGGCGCAGAAGCCGCAGTCGCCGGGGCACGAGGCGCACGACTCGTCGGGGC
Source organism: Myxococcota bacterium (assembly GCA_041687695.1). Taxonomy (GTDB): domain Bacteria; phylum Myxococcota_A; class UBA9042; order PHBI01; family JAWLBL01; genus JAWLBL01. The sequence goes on from JAWLBL010000036.1 coordinate 62,027, forward strand.
CGCAGACGCCGTCGCCGCACTCAGCGTCGCCGGGGCCCGGGCCGGCGGCGCCGCAGCCGGCGAAGCACAGGACCGTGGCGGCCTCGACGCACTTGCCGGTCCAGGCGCCGTCCTCGGGGTCGCAGCAGACCGGCAGGTGGGCGCAGACGCAGTCCATGATGGCCGGGTCGGCGCAGCCGGGGGCGTCGCTGAGCTCGCAGCAGGTGTTCTCGGGGGCCGGCTGGGCGTCCGCAAGGTCGCCTTCGGCGTCGCCGGCGTCGGGGACGGCGGTGTCGGGCAGCTCGGGCGCGAGCGTGTCCTCGGGCGGGGTCTCGGCGTCGGGCTCGGCGTCGGCGACGTCCTGCGCCGTGACGTCCTGCGCGGCGCCATCCGGCTGCGCGGCGTCCACCAGCCCCTTGGGCCCGGTCGCGGTCGCGCCGTCGCCGCAGCCCATCACCAGGACGGCGGCCACGGCCGCGGCCAGGACCTTCCACATCCTCGAGTCACCCTTCGCTCGCATCGCCCTACCCCGCTCGTCCGGCGCGCCGCCGCTCGGCCCGGGCCCCCACAGCCCGCGCTCATCCCCAACGGCGTTCGGCGGACCGTACCCCCGCCGGGGCGGGTTCGCCAAGGGCACCCTGGTGGGACGGCGAGCGGGCGGGCCGGGCTCTGTGAGATCCGGGTGTGTTGACAGGGCGCGAGGGGCCGGCGAAGGATGCCGCGCGTTCCTTCGACCCGGGAGTCTCCATGCGATTCGCCGTTCCGCTCGTCTTTTCGATGGCTTGCGTCGCCCTGGCGGCGTGTGGAAGCAAGGAGGCGCCGGTGGAGGCGCGCGGGGCCTCGGGCACGGTGGCCGCGGCGCCCAACGGGGCGCAGGCGGTCGAGGCGCCCAACGGGGCGGAGGCGGTCGAGCCGGCGCAGGGCGCGGGCGCGGAGCCCGCGGCCGAGGCTGCGGCGGGGACCGCGGAGGCGAGCGCGCGCGCGGCGGTGGCCGCCGAGGCGCCGATCTATCTGGTCTGGACCTCTGGGGAGGACGGCGACGAGACGGTCTGGCTGGCGCCGGGGGCCCAGGGTGAGCACGAGGCGCTCGCCCGAAGGCCGCAGGTCGTGGCGTTTGCCGAGGGCACGCTGTGGGGCCTCGAGGAGCCCAAGGTGACCTTCCGGGCCGTCACGTGCCAGGACTTCAACGACGATGTGCTCGACCGCCCGGGGCCGCCGGCGACCTTGCCGTACCTGGCGGCGCGCGGGTTGGCGGGGGCGCGGAAGGGGGCGGTGGCCGAGGTCACGTCGCCCAAGTCGCAGTACTTCGACGGGGAGGCGGACGCGAAGGGTGTCTATCGTCTCATCGGCGAGCACTGGGGGCGCAAGGCCTCCGTCGCCGGCGGGTGGCCGGGGGTGCTGATGGCGGTGGACTGCGAGGGCGCCTACAGCTGCGGCGCGCACGGCGATCATGGCTGCCGGTTCGCCACCCATCGGTTCGGGGCGGAGGCGGGGGCCGATCCGATGCCAGCGGTGACCGAGGCGCTCGCGGGCGACACGGAGGCGCTGCTGAAGACCTGGAAGCGCGAGTCCGAAGGCGAGGTCGAGGAGGCCGCGGTCAAGGCCGTGTACCAGCGCGTCCGGGGCGGACGGCCGACGATCGAGTACGTGCTGGTGGCCGACACGTCGTACGCGGCGGGGACGGGTGACTGGGGCAGCTATACGCAGACCCGCAGCCACTTCGGGCCGGCCGTGGCGGCGCTGGGGATGCCCGCGGTGCCCGAGGCGGTGGCCAAGCAGGTGGCGCGGCTGCCGGAGCGGGCCACGTTCGGGTGGTCGGTGGTCCCGCCGGGGGCCGCGGCCGAGGTGAGGGCGGCGTTCGAGGAGGTGGCCTCGGTGCGCAAGCGCGAGGTCGAGCCCAGGGAGCGCGCCGAGGCCGTCAAGGACACGGCGACGGTCCTGGCGAAGGTGAACGAGGGGCGGGCGCTGACGAAGGCGAAGCGATACGCCGACGCCATCGGCGCCTTCGACGTGGCGATCGCCATGGACTCGGCCAGCGCGCGGGCTTGGTCGGGCCGGGGGTACGCCAAGCTGCTCGCGGGCGACCTGCAGGGCGCCGAGGCCGACCTGCGCGAGGCGCTCAAGCACGACGCCTCGGCCAAGTTCCAGGCGGCGGTCTCGTTCAACCTGGGGGAGGTCGCCGAGCGGCGGGGCGACCGCGCGGCCGCCGTGAGGCACTACGAGCGGGCGCTGGAGCTGGCGCCTTCGGACGCGGCGCGGCGTCGCCTGGAGGCGCTGCGCGGGCGGTGAGCGAGCGGGGCCTTCGAGCGGGGCGGCCGTGCGCTGCGCCCGCTCGACATGGGGGGCGTGGGACTGGATACTCGCGGGCGTTCGTCGCCTGCGCCCGAAGGAGGCTCGCCGATGCGCTTCGCCCTGGCCACCGCCGCCCTCGTCCTGTCGGTCCTTGCCGCGTGCTCGCCTTCGGTGGTGCTCAACCCGGGCGACCTGGCGCCGGACTTCGCCCTGCCCGGCTCGGATGGGCAGACGCACCGGCTGAGCGAGCTGAAGGGCCGGACGGTCGTCGTCGCGTGGTTCCCCAAGTCGTTCACCGGCGGTTGAACGGCCGAGTGCCGGTCGCTCCGTGAGAGCGGCGATGCCATCCGCGCCTTCGACGTCGTCCTGTTCGCGGCCAGCACCCAGGACGCCGAGACCAACCGCCGGTTTGCCGAGTCGCTGGAGCTGGACTACCCCATCCTGAGCGACCCCGACGGCGAGACGGCCGAGCGCTACGGCGTGCTGATGCCGGCCCTGCCGCTGGCGCGCCGCTGGACGTTCTACATCGGGCCCGACGGGCGCATCCTGCACATCGACAAGGACGTGCAGACCGCTCGGCACGGCCAGCACGTGGCCGAGCAGCTCGAGCGTCTGGAGACGCCGCGGCGGCCTTGAGCCGGCGGCGCCGCGCGCGTTGGGCCACGGTAGACGCCCGTGTCTTGGTTCTCGAGCAGGGCTTCGACTTCGTCGACCCGATCGTGGGGTCGACCGGCGAACCAGGCCCGCAAGGCGTCGCTGGAGACGACGGGAGCTCCTTGGCGACGCGACAGGAACAGGTCATGACTCGTGGGGGGGTCGAGTCTTGGGCAAACCGGTTCAGCCGCCGCGGAAGAGCTGAAGCGACGCCGGTGACGATGACTCCTGGCCGCGGATCCAGGCCAGGGCGGCGGGGGGATAGAAGAGCGCGCGCAGGGTGGGCATGTATCGGAAGGCGCCGGATCGGATTCGCCAGCAGCCATCCGCGGAGCGAACGAGGAGGTCGTTGGCTTCGGCCCAGGCGAGCGGTTCGGCGTAGGTGGGCTCGAAGTCCAGGCCGACGGCGCTGGACAGTCGGACCGGATCGAGGAGGCCGAAGCTGAGGGCGAGCAGGACCTGCTTGGCGGCACGCTCGGAAGCGGGCAGCCGGTAGACGTCGTCGGCGCAGAACGGATCGGCCGCAGCCGCGCGCTCCCAGGAAGCGATGCCGAGGGGGGCGAACCACCAGCGGTCACCGACCAGGCTGGAGGCGTAGTTGCCCGCGCCGACATAAGGCAGACCGTCGAGGAGACGGCCCTCGAAGTACGGCGAGGTGCCGGTCTCGGCGGGGTGGCGCGAGAAGTTGAGCGAGCCGTACGGGGCGTGAAAGCCGCGCGCGGTCAGGAGATCGTAGGCGAGATCATAGAGCGCGCCGTAGTCCTCGGGGGTCGGCCGGTCGGAGGTGCGTCGCGGGAGGGCCCGGCCGGCGCCGCGGTACAGGCAGTCGTAGGTGGTGATGGAGTCGACCGGGAGGGCGGCGGCGGCTTCGAGGTCGGCTCGGAACTCGGCGAGCGTCTGGCCGGGCAACCCGAAGACGAGATCGACGTTGATCCGGCGGAAACCGGCGCGAACGAGCGAGGCCGCGGCGCGCTCGGCGAGGGCGGCCTGGGCCGCGCGATTCACGGACGCGAGCGTTTGGTCGTTCGTGCTCTGCAATCCCATGGAGACGCGGGAGATGCCACCCTGCACGAGCATCGCCATCTTCTCCGGATGCTCGGCCGCCATCCGGGGCGTGGTCTCGACCGAGACGGCGTGCGGGACCTCTGCTCGCGCCCGCAAGGGTGCAAGGGCGGCGAGAAGTCGCTGCAGTTGTGACGTGGTGAGGCTGGTCGGGGTGCCACCGCCGATGTCGATGCCGGGAATCGTGGTCGAGGACGGCAGGGCCGCATCGATGCGCTCGAGCTGAGCCACGAGGTGGCTGACGTAGCGGGCGTGCAGGTCGGCGTCGCGACGCACGTCGACGGCGAAGTTGCAGTAGTAGCACCGGGCTTCGCAGAAGGGGACGTGCACGTACAGGAGGAGGCGAGGTGCATCCAGGGCCGCAGAAGGGTCGTGTGCGGCACGGTAGCGCTCGCGAAAGTAGGCGCGGCCCGGCGGATATTGAATGGTGAACGCCAGCGGGTGCCGGCGCGCGAGCTCGACCGCCTCGCGCGCCATCACCGGGCGAGCTCCTGGCGCAATATGGCGGCCACGTCGGCGACGTCCGCCTCCGGGAGGGTTTGGTGGATGCCAACCATGAACGAGCTCTCCGCGACGCGGTGAGTTCGCCGCAGGCCGTCGTGAGCGAGGTGGCGGTACGCGGGCTGTCGGGTGATGGCGCCCCCCATCAAGGTACGGACCTCGACGCCGCGCTCGGCCAGCCGGGCGGCGAGTTGGCGCACGTCGTGGCGCTCGCAGCCCACGGGAAAGACGAAGGGCGACCCGCTGTCGACGGGCGCCCGGTGGACGGTCACGCCGTCGAGCTCGCGCAAGGCGCCGAACAGGGTCTCGTAATGACGGGCACGGACGCCCTCGTAGGCCTCGAAGGAGCGCAGCTGCCATCGGCCGAACGCGGCATTCAGCTCGGACATCTCGAGGTTGTGGCCCTCACGTACGTACCAGAAGTTGTGGTCGAGCGACGGCGGGGCCGTACAACGAGCGGGGTCCACATGACATGAACAAGCGCGGCCCCAGTGCGTGATGGACTCGACGCGTGCGAGCGTGTCGTCGTCGCAGGAGACCACGGCGCCGCCGCCGTACGCGGACAGGTGGTGGGGGTGGTAGAAGCTCCATGTCGTGAGGTCGCCCGTCTGGTGGGCCGGGGCTCCGCCGACCCGCAAGTCCATCGTCTCGCAAGCGTCCTGAAGGAGCAGGAGTCCGCGGTCGCGGGCGATCCGAGCGACGGCGTCGAGCGCCGCGGGGAAGCCCAGGAAGTGGGTGAGGCAGACGACCCGGGTGCGCGGGGTGAGCGCGTCGAGGAGGGCCTGGGGATCGAGGCCGAAGCCGCCGGGTTCTATGTCGGCCACCGTGACCTGGAAGCCAGCACGCAACAGGGAGGCCACTGTGGTCGGAAAGGTGAACCCAGCCGTGACCGCGTGAGCGCCGGGGCCGCAGCACTCGGCCAGGGCGAGCGCTGCGGCGAGGTTGGCGCTCGACCCGGAGTTCACCAGGGAGATACGCGGGGCCCCGAAGCGCTGCCCGAGCTCTCGCGCAAAGGCGGACAGGTTGGCGCGCGGCTCGCGCAGGTTGTCCTCGAGGAACGCCCCGAATCCCGCAGGGTCGACCGGGCCGGTGCAGGGATAGCGGAGTGAGTTCATGGGGCGATGCTCGAATGTGACGGACCGCGAGGCGCTCGGAGGTCACCAGGGCAGCTTGCAGCATCGTACAGGGGACAGGCGGCGTCAACGGACCCTGGCCGCGTGAGCGCGGGTGAGCATCGACGACTACAGGGCTCGGCAGACGCGAGCAGGGAAGACGGTGGGGCCCTCGACGTCAGCGCGAGGCGGGCGGAGGCCGCTGGGCCGTCGAACGGATGTTCAGTGCGTCGGGCGTGGCGCCTGGGCGTGGAAGATGGGGGTGCATCGAACGGAAGGCGAGTGACGCCAGGGAGGCGACGCATGGGCGATACGCCGGCGAAGAAGCCGCTTCACGACATGACCATGGACGAGATCTGCGAGGCGTGGATCGCGGCGTACATGGAGGACAAGGCTGAGCAGGAGGCGTGGGAGCGACTGTACGGGCGTTGGGACGGGGGGCCGGTCATCCGGACGCAGCTGAACGCCGCCCCGGGGCGGAGGCCCTGGGCGGTGTTTCGGGTGAAGGAGCCAGTGCGGGTGGGTGCGCGGCCGGAGCCGACGGCGCGGCCGAGGTCGCGGCGGCGGGTGCGGCGCGGGGTGTGGAACCTGCCGTGAGAGGGACCGGCGAGAAGTCGAGCGGGTCGCGGCGGCTGTGGTAGGGTCGCGCGCGCAACGAGAGACCCGAGGAGTCGACGCATGGCGGACGTGCTGGTGGTGGGGGATGGCCCGGGCGGGCTGTCGGCGGCGCTGTTTCTGGCGAAGAACGGGATGGAGACGGTGGTCGTCGGCGGCGACGAGACGGCGATGCACTGGGCGATGCTGTACAACTACCTGGGCGTGCCGGAGATCAGCGGGACCGACTTCCAGCGGGTCGCGCGCGCGCAGGTCGAGGCCAAGGGCGGCGTGCTGAAGGCCGGCAAGGTGACGGGCGTGCGGCGGACGGACGGCGGGTTCGAGGCGACGCTGGAGGGCGGCGAGACCATCGCGGCGCGTTTCCTGGTGCTGTCCGAGGGCAAGAGCCCGGTGCTGTCGGGGCAGCTGGGCGTCGCGTCGACGGACGAGGGCGTGACGGTCGACGCCGACGGGCGGACGTCGGTGGACCGGGTGTACGCGGTCGGGCGGATGGTGCGGCCCGGGCGCAGCCAGGCGATCATCAGCGCGGGCGACGGCGCGGCGGCGGCCCTGGACATCCTGGCGCGCGACAAGGGCAAGGACCGCTTCGCCGACTGGGACAGCCCGCCCAAGGAGGGCTGAGGCCGGGGGTCAGCCCGCGGCCTCGTAGGCGCGGCGCATCCAGTCGAGGACCTCGGCGTCGACGTCGGCCTCGCGGGTCAGCTGGATGCGGTGCGAGCACATGCCCTTCCACAGCTCGCCGGACTCGAGCTTGCCCTCGGGCGGGTGGCCCTTGAGCTGAATGCCGAGATCCACGCGGGTCTTCGTGGTCGGCTGGATGAGCGCGAACTGCTTTTTGCGGCGCAGGCTGACGCTTCCCTTCTTGGGTGAGACCTCGACGTCGGGGCCGAAGGCGCGGGCGGCGACGACCAGCGCGTCGTGGATGGGGCGCAGGTTCGGCTTGTTGGCGTACTGCGCCTCGACGAGGTCGTCCCCGGCGGGGGGCGGGGTCGGGGCGCTGTCCTCGCGGTAGAGGTGCGCGATCGTGTTCGCGAAGCCGTGGGTGACGCCGTGCTCGCCCTCGAGCAGCTTCAGGAGGTCGCCGTGCTTCGCGAGTCCGGACGCCGCCAGGACGGCGCGCCACTCGTCGAGGCTCTTGCCGGTCTTGGCGGGCATGTTGGCGATCATCGTCTGGACCTGGGGGTCGTCGCGGTAGGCCACGGGGTGCTCCTGGGGATGCGGGGTTCGGTGCGGCGACTGTAGCTCACTCGGCGGAGCTCGGAACCACCTGCGTATGGCGCGTCGAGGCCCGGCCGTGCGCCCCGCGACGGCCTGTTGCCTTTTGGTGTGACCCCAACTAACATCAATTTCGTCGGTTGGACGACGCATCGGGAGGGGAACCATGAGCCTGCGAAGCGGATGGGTGGCGCTCGTGTGCGCCGCGGTGATGGGGGCCTGCGACGGGGACGCGCGCAAGAGCGGTTCCGGCTCAGGAGCGGACGATGTGATGGACGCCAGCGGAGAGGACACCCTGCTCGAGACGAGCGCGGACCTCGTTCCCGGTGAGACGGGCGAGGCCGATGGCGACGACGCGGCGCCTTCGCCACAGAACGAGCCGGGGACCCACGGGGAAACCCTGGTGGTCGACGGCATGGAGCGCGAGGCGATCGTCTACGTGCCGGAGGCCGCGCGGGGCGTTCGGGCGCCGGTCGTCTTCATGTTGCACGGCACCAGCGGCGACGGGCAGATCTTCTACGAGCACTCTGGGTGGGTCGAGAAGGCCGACGAGGTCGGGCTGATCGCCGTCTTCCCCAGCGCGCTGAGGCACTGCTTCTTCGAGGACGAAAACCACGACGGCGACTACGACGATCCGGGCGAGCGCAAGGTGACGACCAAGTGGTCGAGCGGCAAGCTCGGCGAGGCGGACGGGATGCCGCCGTGCACCGAGGCCGACATCGCCGCCCTGTCGCCGGCCAAGCAGGCCGAGGTCGACCACCCGGTCGCCGACGACGTGGCGTTCTTCGACGCCATGCTGGCGATGCTGTCCGAGCGCTATCTCGTCGACGAGGACGCGATCTACGTCTCGGGCTTCTCCAACGGCGCACAGATGACCGCGCGGCTCGCCGTCGAGCGCGCCCACGTCATCGCCGCCGCCCACGCCGCCGCGGGCACCCTGACGGTCGCCGGGACCAGCACGCGCCCCATCTCGGTCATCTTCTCGGTGGGCAGCCTGGACGACCGCTTCACGGTGCCGATGGGCGTGGCCGAGCTCCCCCTCGAGGAGGAGGCGCTGACCGCCCTGCCCCTGTTCCCGCAGATGCTGTTCAAGTACTTCAGCGCGCTCCAGCTGACCGACGACTACACGTACGACCTGCTCCCGGTGGGCGGCAAGAACGTCGCGCGCTTCACGTTCGCCACCAGCGCCGTCGGCGCGACCAACACGTTCCAGGCCGTCGTCATCGAGGACCTGTACCACAAGTATCCCAACGGCCAGAACCACGTCGTCGACGCGCCCAACCTGCTGTGGCCGTTCTTCGAGGGGCATCGGCTGCCCTGACGGACGCTCGCCCGGTTGCCCGCCGCTCGTGTGAGCGGCGAGCACGGGCAGCATGGGTGGGTCGAGGAGGCTGGAGTGGCCCGCCCGGACGAACGGTTCAGCCGGCTATGAGGCGCACGGCGCCGCCGAGCAGGGGCGGGGCCGCGCGCAGGGCGCCGAGCAGGGCGCGGCGGGGCCAGGGATGGGCGGTCAGGGCGAGCAGCGCGGCCGTGACGGCGAAGGGGCGCCAGGCGCTCTTCTGCCAGGCGCGCTCGTAGCGCTCGGGGCGCTCGGCGACGATGGCGTCGACGGCGGCGCGGGCCGAGGCGAAGCCCAGGGCGACGCCCTCGCCGGTCAGCGGGTCGAGGTAGCCGGCCGCGTCGCCGACGAAGAGGATCCGGCCGGCGACGCGCTGGCGCGAGGTCTGGGCGAAGGGGCCGGCGCCGCGCAGGGGCGAGGCCTCGGGGGCGCCGGACAGGCGGCCGGCCAGCAGGGGGAAGGCACGCAGCAACCCGACGAAGTCGCCGGGGCGGCGGAAGAGGAAGGCGACGCCCACGAGGTCGTCGGCGACCGGGGTGACGTAGGCCTCGGCCGAGGGGTGCCAGTAGACCTCGACCCGGTCGGACCAGGGCGCGAGGCGGTAGTGGCGCCGCATGCCGTAGCGGGCGGGCCAGGGCAGGCGGCGGGTGAGGCCGAGGGCGCGGCGGACCGGCGAGTGCAGGCCGTCGGCGGCGATGAGGTAGCGGGCGCGCAGGCCGGCGGCCTCGACGAAGCGATCGCGCTGGATGACGCTGGTGACGCGGCAGGGGCGCAAGGTGACGCCGAGGTCGGCGGCGCGGGCGGCCAGGGCGGCGTGGAGGGCCGTGCGGCGGATGCCGAGGCCCGGGTCGCCGTGGAAGGCGGCGTCCACCGACAGGCGCGGGTCGCGGTGGTCGAGGTAGCGGATGCCGCGGAAGGGGCGGCCGGAGGTGAGGTCGACCCCCAGGGCGACGAGGTGGTGGGCGGCCGGGGGCATCAGGCCCTCGCCGCAGGCCTTGTCGATGGGGCTGGGGCGCGGCTCGGCGACGACGACCTCGAGGCCGGCGCGCGCGGCGTGGATGGCGGCGGCGAGGCCGGCGGGGCCGCCGCCTACGACGAGGAGGTCGACGGGCGCCGGGCGACGGGGGCGCGCGGGGTCGCGGGCGAGGTCGTGGGGCGCGGTGTCGTCGGGGAGGGCCGGGGTCGGGCTGGGCGGGGAAGAGGTCATGGGGCCTCGGCGGGGCGGGCCGGCTCGAGGGGGCGTGGCAAGGTCGCGAGGGCGGCGTCCTCGCAGCGGACGCGGACCGACAGGAGCCAGGCGTTGAGGGCCGTGAAGGTGACAGCGGTGAGGTAGGCGCCGTGGACGAGCGGCAGGGCGAGGCCTTCGACCACGACGGCCAGGTAGTTGGGGTGGCGCATGAAGCGGTAGGGGCCCGTGGTCACGGGCGGCAGGCCCGGGACGACGATGACGCGCGTGTTCCAGCGCGGGCCGAGGGTGCGGATGACCCACCAGCGCAGGGCCTGGCTGGCCAGGACCAGGGCGACCATGGGCGCCGCGAAGGTCGGGTCGAAGGGGCGCCCGGCGAGCAGGACCTCGGCCGGGGCCCCGACGAGGAGCGCGGTGTGCAGGGCGACCATGGGCGGGTAGTGGCCGGCGCCGTGCTCGCGGCCGCCGCGCGCGAAGCTCCAGGCGGCGTGGCGGCGTGACAGGCGCAGCTCGGCCAGGCGCTCGAGGGCGACCAGGGCGATGAGGGCCAGGTAGGCGGTCGCGGAGGCGGGGATCACCACAGCAGGAGCCCCAGCTCGGCGCAGAAGCCCGGGCCCATGGCGAGGAGCAGGCCCAGGGTGCCCGGGTCGGGGCGGGCGATCGGGGCGCCGGCGGGCGGGGCCATGGTGTCGGCGAGGATGAAGAGCACCGAGGCGCTGGAGAGGTTGCCGAGGTCGGCGAGGGAGCGCCAGCTGGCGGCGAGGGCGTCTTCGGGGAGATCGAGGGCGTCCTGCACGGCCTCGAGGACGCGCGGGCCGCCGGGGTGGCAGACCCAGGAGGTCAGGGCTTGGCGGGGCAGGTCGAGGGTGCCCAGGAAGGCGTCGAGGTCGGCGGCGAGGTGCTCGCGGACGATGTCGGGGACGCGCGGCGACAGGATGACCTTGAAGCCGGTGCGGGTGACGTCCCAGCCCATGACCCAGTCGGTGTCGGGGTACAGGGCGCTGCGGCTCGCGAGGACCCGAGGCCCGGTGGCGTCGAGGCGGGCGGCGCGGCGGGCGCCCAGACCCACGACGGCGGCGGCCCCGTCGGCGAACAGGCCGGAGGCGACGAGGTTGGCGGCCGAGAGATCGCCGCGCTGGAAGGTGATGGAGCAGAGCTCGACCGAGAGCAGGACCGCGACGTGGTCGGGGTGGGCACGCAGGTAGTCGGCCATGCGCGAGACGCCCGCGGCGCCGCCGACGCAGCCGAGGCCGAACATGGGGACGCGGCGGACGTCGCGCCGCAGGCCGAGGCGGTTGGCCACGCGGGCGTCGAGCGAGGGGGCCGAGACGCCGGTGACGGTGGTGAAGAACAGGGCGTCCACGTCGCCCGGCGCGAGTCCGGCGCGGGTGAGGGCGTCGGTGATGGCGGCGGCGCCCAGCTGGGCGCCGACCTCGAGGAAGAGCTGGTTGGCGGCGCCGAAGTCGTCGAGGGCGAGCATCTCGTCGAGCGGGGCGGCGATGTGACGGCGGGCGACGCGCACGCTGTCCATGAAGCGGGTCAGACGCTCGGCGGGCTCTCCGTCGGGGGCCCAGTCGGCGATGAGGGCGCGGGCGAACTCGGCCTGGGTGTAGCTGTGGGCCGGCAGGGCCGTGCCGACGGCGGCGAGCATGGGGGCGGAGGTCGGCCAGCGGGCGCTGCGCGGCAGGGCGGCCGGGGACGGCGCGCCCTTCGGCGAGGGGTACGTCATGGCGATTGGCCTCGTCGGCCTGCCCGGTGGCGCGCTCGGGGGCGCCCGGCGGAGGTGCGCGGGCGGGCGAGCGAAGGAGCCTGGGGCGGTGGCCGGTGGTCGAGTGTGTGGAGGGGGGGGCGGGGTGTGGGCCGATCCCATCGCGGGGGGCGGCTGGCGTCAAGGATGGGAGCCCGATGCGGGGCGGGCGGGCGCGCGGACCGGACGGGGCGGCGGTCGGCGCCGGAGAATGGCTCGGCGGCGCGGGCGGGCGTAGCTTCGGCGGCGCAGTGAGGTGCGGGTGGGTGCGGCGTGGGAGGGGGGGCGATGGGTGCGCGGGTGATCGTCGTCGGGGCGGGGATGGCGGGGCTGGCGGCCGGGCGGGCGCTGGCGGACGCGGGGGCCGAGGTGGTGGTGCTCGAGGCGCGGGACCGGATCGGCGGGCGTGTGCACGTCGACGGGCGCCTGGGGGTGCCGGTGGACCTCGGGGCGTCGTGGATCCACGGGATCGAGGGGAACCCGATGACGGCCCTGGCCGCGCGGGCCGGCGTGCGGACGCGGGCGACGGACTACATGGACGCGGCGCTGATGCACCGCGGCGTGCGGGTGGCCGAGGGCGAGCTGCGCGAGGTGGGCGAGACGCTGGAGGGGCTGCTGGGCGAGCTGCTGGCGCGGGCCGAGGGCGCCGGCGAGGCGGTCAGCTTCGGGGACGCGATCCGGCAGGTGTGCGCGCGGACGCCGCAGGAGGGGTGGCGGCGCGAGGCGCTGGCGTGGGCCATCTCGACCCAGGTGATGGTGCACGGGGCCGACATGGACGCGCTCTCGCTGAAGTACACCGAGACGGACGAGACGCTGGCGGGCGGCGACGTGCTGCTGCTCGACACCTATCAGCCCATCGTCGCCGCCCTGGCGGACGGGCTGGACGTTCGGCTGGAGCAGCGGGTGACGGCGATCGGCTGGGAGCGGCGGCCGGCGCGGGTCGAGACCGAGGCTGGCCGCTTCGAGGCGGACGTGGTGGTGGTGACCTTGCCGCTCGGGGTGCTCAAGGCCGCCTCCGTCACCTGGTCGCCCGAGCTGCCGGCGCGCAAGCGGCTGGCGATCGAGCGGCTGGGGATGGGGCTGCTCGACAAGGTGGTGCTGCGCTACGCGGCGCCGTTCTGGCCGCTGGACAAGGACATGCTGGGGGCGATGGCCGGCGTGAACGGCGGGTTCCCGTCGTTTCTGAACCTGCAGAAGCTGGCGGGCGAGCCCATCGTGGTGGGGTTCCACGGCGGGGCGTCGGCGCGGGCGCTGGAGGACGCGCCCGACGAGGTGGTGGCGGGGCGGGCGCACGCGGTGCTGTGCGAGGCCCTGGGGACGGAGGCCCCACCGCCGACCGGGTTCCTGGTGACGCGCTGGGGCCGCGACCCGTTTGCGCTGGGGTCGTACTCGCACGTGCCGGTGGGCGCGACCGACGAGGACTACGACGCGCTGGCGGCGTCGGTCGGGGGCCGGCTGTTCTTCGCGGGCGAGGCGACGAGCCGGCGGTGGCGCACGACGGCGCACGGGGCCTACCAGTCGGGGATCGACGCGGCGGCCGCCGTGCTCGCTGTGCTCTAGGAGCCTGTAGCGAATAGATTTCGCAGTCGATCCGGGCGATTAGCGATCGACGTGCCGACCGTACCGTGATCTACTCGGGGGCATGGGTGCAAGGA
>JAWLBL010000037.1:0-72163 GCA_041687695.1 Myxococcota bacterium
GTGCGGTTTCCCACACTGACCACAGCTCCGACGACGACTAGGCGTAGGTCCCCTTCGAACGGAACTCCGGCTCATACACCACTTGACAGGACGCTACTCCTACTTCGCGTGGTCGCGACGTGCTGACGCTCACGCCTTCAGTGCGCGTCTTCGTGGCTGCGGAGCCGGTGGACATGCGGGGCTCGTTCGACGCGCTCGCCGGGGCGGTCCGGCGCCTCGCGCTCGACCCGCTCGACGGGCATCTGTACGTCTTCATCAACCGACGAAGGCAGATGGCCAAGGTCCTGTGGTTCGACGGCTCGGGTTGGTGCGTGCTCGCCAAGCGGCTCGAGCGTGGCACGTTCCAGCTTCCGGCGATTCCAGTGGGGGCTCGGCAGGTGCGCGTCGACGCGGCCACGCTGGCGTCGCTGCTCGCCGGCATCGACTTCACGGCCTCGCGCGTGTCAACGTCCGCGTAACGGACCACACGCCAGATCGCCTCAACGGACCACTCCATGGACACCCGGGGGATCCCGGCCTCGGAGCCGCGAGTCCAGTTCGCCTCAACGGACCACTTGCTTCAGCTCGCGCGCTTGGCGGTCCGGTATGAGTCGCCCTCGAGGACCAGGACGTGGCTGTGGTGCAGCAGGCGTTCCATGGCGGCAGAGGCGAGGAGGGCGTCGCCGAAGAGCGGGTACCACTCGGGGACGTCGCTGTTGGAGGTGATGATGGTCGACGTGCGCTCGTAGCGCTGTCGGACGACCTCGTAGAGGTCCATGGGCTCGTCGAACTTCAGGGGGCGCCAGCCGAGGTCGTGGACGATGAGCAGGCGCGGCGAGGTGAAGCGAGCGAGCTTCCGGTCGTAGGTTCCGTCGGCGCGGGCGGCGCGGAGCGTCGTGAAGAGCTCGTGGGCCGAGACGTAGAGGGTGCTGTGGCCGAGGCGGCAGGCGCGGTGGCCGATGGCCTGGGCGAGGTGCGACTTGCCGACGCCGCTCGGGCCGACGAGCAGGACGTTGGTGTGGGTGTCCATGAAGCGGCAGGTGCCGAGGTCGAGGAGGTTGGCCTTGGGTAGCTTGGTGGTGAAGGACAAGTCGAAGTCTTCCAGGGACTTGCAGTGCTCGAGCGAGGCGCGGCTGAGGCGCTGGTGCAGTTGCTTGCCTTCGCGGCGTTCGACCTCGTCGACGAGCAAGCAGGCGGTAGAGGAACTCGAGGTGGCCGAGATCCCCTTCGGTGGCTTGTCGGAGGCGCTGGTCGAGGCTCTCGAGGACGCCTGAGAGGCGGAGCTTCTCGAGGCTCGTCGTGAGGTCTTCAGTGAGGTTCGTCGGCGGTCTCCAGAGATGAGGCCAACAGCTCGGCGGTTGTGCGCGCTAACCGGGGCCGGTCGAGCTGACCTAGGTCGGGGACGACCGCGGCCGGCAGGGGCTCGAGGTCCTTGGCGGACAGGAGGATGCGCTTCACGCCCTGGTAGCTGTAGTTGCTGTAGAAGCTGGCGCGGCGGCAGGCGCCTTGGGCGCGGTCGAGCGGGTAGGTTTCGAGGTGCTCGACGATGGCCTGGATGTCGCGCAGCTTGCTGAGGACGTCGTCGGACTCGAGGACCTCGTTGACGTAGTCGACGACCGGCTGGCCCATGAGGGCGGCGCGCTCGACCCAGTAGGACACGGAGCGGTAGGTCAGGTCGCGGCGGTGCTCGGGAAGGTGCGACTCGCACGTGCTGCGGCGCCCCTCAGCGCGCCTTTCGTGCGTCGCGATGCGGGCGTCCTCGAGCAGGATGTAGACGCTCGACGGCGAGGCGCGCACCCACACCTTCCGGCCCACCGTGCGCCATGGCACCGAGTAGAGGCGGCCGTCGAACTCGACGTGGCTGTCGGGGTGGACGGTCGCCTGCTTCCACACGATGGGCTCGTAGGTCACGGTCGGCAGCGGCAGAACGGCCGGTCGCTTGTCACGGAAGGCGTCGACAGGCCGTCGGCCGGTCTCCCGATGGACCCGCACGGACGCCGTCTTATCGCACCAGACGGCGAGGTCCTCGTTGGCCTCATCCAGCGTCTCGGCCGCACTCGTCGGCAGCCAGTTCCCCGTGATGTACTTCACCGCGGACGCGACCTTGCCTTTCTTCTCGGGGCTGTAGGTCGGCGTCGGATCCACCTTGAAGCCGTAGTGCCGTGCGAGCTCGCGGTAGGTGCGGTTCAGCTCGACCTCGTGCCGGTCACCAGCCCCGAACGCGCCCTTGACGACGGCCGACTTCAGGTTGTCGGGAACGACCACTCGTGGCACACCACCGAACTACTCGAAGGCCGCGACGTGCGGCTCGAGCCAGGTCGTGACCTTCTGGTCGAACACGATGCAGGCGAACAGGTGTCGACTGCGGCCCAGCACCATCACGAACACCCACGCGCGGCGTACCTTGCCGGTCACCGGGTCGAACAAGCGGCTCACCTCGCCGAAGTCGACCTGCGCGACCTCGCCCGGCGCGGTCTCGATCGGGATGACGACGTCCTCGGGCTGGACGCCTCGCTCCCGTTTGACCCGCAGCACCGCCCGCTTGACGGCCGAGAGGCTGGCCTTGAACTCGTCGGGCTTGTCGCGCCTCAGCTTGTCCCACAGGGCCTGCGGCTCGAGACCCTTGCCCACCGCCGCCCGGATGTCGTCCATCCAGTCGTCGACGGAGGTAGCTACGGGCCGAGGCGCTGCCGGCGGCTTCTGGCGCTCGACCGCCGACCGCAGCACGGCTAGCTCCGGCAGCTCGTCGGGCGCGCCCTCCAGCAGCCCGGCCGCCGCAATCGCCTCACGGTACTCGCGCTCGGTACGCGTGCTCATCCCGAGCAACTGCGCCCGCTTACGTACACTGGTGCCTAGCCGGTGCAGCCGTACCAGCTCCTGCAATCGATGCATATCCGCCCTCGGGGCTGCCATGACCTGACCTCCTCGTCACCGGTCCTTCCCGGCGCCGAGAATGCACGTCATCGCCTCGCCCGCTCCCGCAACGTGGTCCGTTGACCCGAACTGGGTGTGGTCCGTTGAGCCGAACTGAGTGTGGTCCGTTGAACCGAACTCAGGTGTGGTTCATAGCGCGGTCTGCACCAGGCCAAGGAGGGCGCCGATGCGTGACGACCTCGAGCGGCGCCTTCGCGCCACCGGCCTGCTCGGGCTGGCCTCGCGTGTCGACGAGATCCACGGCGAGCCGTGGCTCGAGCGCGTCATCACCATCGAGACCGAGGAGCGCCAGCGCCGCGGATTCGACAGCCGCCTCGAGAGCAGCCGGCTTGGCCGCTTCAAGCCGATGACCGACTACGACCGGTCCTGGCCGCGCGTCGTCGCCCGCCCGGGCCTCGACGCCGTCTTCCAGCTCGGATTCGTCAAAGAGGGAGCCAACGTCCTCCTCATCGGACCCAGTGGCGTCGGCAAGACGATGGTCGCAAAGAACCTCGCCTACGCGGTCATTCGCTGCGGCCGCACGGCGCTTCAGACCGCGAGCGCCATGCTGAGCGAACTGGCCGCTCAGGAAGGCCTCGCGGCCCTCTCCCGAGAGTACCAACGGTTCACCAGCCCAGCGCTGCTCGTCATCGACGAACTCGGCTACGCCGCCTACGTCAACCGCCACGCCGACGTCCTCTTCGAGGTCGTCAACCGGCGCCACGAGCTCGGCCGCAGCATCGTCGTCACGACCACCCGCTCCTTCCAGGAGTGGGGCGAGCTCTTCCCGAACGCCACCTGCGTCGCCCCCTCGTCGACCGTGAGCCGCAGCGGGTCACCTGCAGCGCCCGGTGACCCGCCGCGCCCACTCGCCGGCCTGGTCGGTGCCCTCGTGCGTTGCTCGCCGGCCAGGCCGGTGACCCCGGGCGCTACTCGCCGGCCAGGATGGTAACCTCCTGTGCCACTCACCAGGCACGACAGCGGCACACGCGCAACTCGCCGTTCCAACCTGCTTTTCGAGCGCCGCCAACACTCGCCGTCTTGCAGACCATCTGTGCGACGTCCTGGTCCGTAGACAGACACACCCGGCCAGTCGCCTCGAGGAGCTCTTGCCGATGAACTGGAAGGCGCCCGAAGCAACGGTGGTCGGCTGAACCCATGGCGCGCCGGCGCTCTGGCATGACGGGTCAGCGGAAGCCGAAGGTGAGGAGGAGGGCCGCCGTGAAGAGGTCGTGGTCGACGTCTTCGTCCTCGAGCGAGGCCCCGAGGAGGCGGCCCGTGAGGCCGAGGGTCCAGTCGCGGGAGAGGCGCCAGTCGTGGGTGAGGGAGAGGCTCAGGGCGCCACCGGTGGGCGCGTGGTCGGAGACGTCGCCGTCGGAGTCGGTGATGCTGAGGCGGGCCCCTCCGACGGTGGCCAGCAGCTCCCAGGGGCCGGTGGGGGCGGGTCGGAACCCGACGGCGAAGCCGAAGTGGGCGAGGGCGCCGACCTCGACGCTGCCCGACACGTCGACGCCGTGGTTGTCGACGTCGGGATCGACGGCCGAGTCGACCAGGAGGGCCGCGCCGAGGCTCCAGCGGGGCGCGATCGACCAACCGGCGTGGAGGTGGAAGGCGAGGGTTCCCCCGCTGGCCTCACCGTCGAGGATACGGAACGGGCCGATGAACTCGTCCCGGAGGTAACCGAAGCCCAGGCCGGCGCGGAAGACGAAGCCGGCGGGGTCGGCGGGGGGAGGGCGGCGGCGTGGGCGCGCCTGCAGGGAAGCCGGGACGATCAGGACGAGCAGGGCGACCGTGGTTCCCAGGGTTCGCATGGCGGTGAGTCTCCTGAGCGGGCCCTCAGGCTAGCGGAGTTGCGCCACGGCGTCTGTTACACGCGATGATGACAGGGCGCTACGGGGTGGCCGGGGACCGTTTGGGCGCTGGCGCGGCCCAGAGCTCGACGAGGCGGGCGTCGGTGCTCGCGCGGCGCGCGCGCGCGCTGGCCCACTCCCGGAGGCGCTTGATGGGCTCTTCGGCGGTGCGGAAGAGGGGCACGGTGGCCTTGGCGGCGAGGAGGAGGTCCTCGTCGAGCAGATCGCGACCCTTCTGAAAGGCGCGGTAGAGGGCGGCGATGACGACCTGCTCGAGCTCGGCGCCGCTGAAGTGCTCGCAGGCGGTCGCCAGCGGCTCGAGTTGGTGGCGGCTGGGATCGCGGCCGTGGGCGCGCAGGTGGATGGCGAGGATCTGGGCGCGCTCGTGGACGCTGGGGAGGTCGAAGAAGAAGATCTCGTCGAAGCGGCCCTTGCGGAGCAGCTCGGCCGGTAGGTGGTCGACCGTGTTGGCCGTGGCGACGACGAAGACCGAGGAGGTCTTCTCCTGCAGCCAGGTGATGAAGGCCGCGAAGATGCGGCTGAGGGCGTCGCTCGAGGCGTCGCCGATGTGCTGGAAGGCCTTGTCGATCTCGTCGATCCAGAGCACGACCGGCGCCAGGGCCTCGGCCAGGCGGATGACACGCCGGAGGTTCTGCTCGGGAGACTGGCCGAAGGTGAAGAGGGCGCCAAAGTCGAGCCGCGCGATGGGCAGATCCCAAAGGCGCGCGACCGCCTTGGCCGTCAGTGACTTGCCGCAGCCCTGGACGCCGACGAGGAGCAGGCCCTTGGGGACGGGGAGCCCGAACTCGCGCGCGCGATCGTCGAAGGCGGCGGCCCGGTCGACGAGCCACTCCTTGAGGTGGTCCAGGCCGCCGACGTCGCCGAGGTCCGGGGGCGTGTCCAGGAACTCGAGGAGGTCCGACTGGCGCAGGAGACGGCGCTTCTCCTGGACCAGCTCGGTGGCCTGGCGGGCCGGCTCGGCATCGGGCAGGGAGAGCACGCGCCGGAAGCCGCGCATGGCCGCCTGCGCGGTCAGGCCCTGGGCGGCGCGCACCAGGCGCGAGGCGTGATCTCGCTCCAGGGTGAGGCCGAGGCGCTCGGCCGTCCGAGCCAGGTGGTGGCGCAGCTCCACGGCGTCGGGCAGCGGCAGGTCGAGCAGGACGACGTCACCCTCTAGCTCGGTGGGCGGCTCGAAGGCGGCCGAGACGAAGACCACCGTCTGGCCACGGCGCTCGAGTTGGGCGCGGAGGTCACGCAGGGCGCGGCGTACCAGCGGGTCGTCGAGCCAGGCGTGGAAGTCGAGCAGGACGAAGAGGGCGCGATCGGCGTGGGCGCGAACACGCTCGATGACCGTCTCGGCCGTGGCGTCGGGCTCGTCGTGTCGGAGCCGCGGCAGGCTCCACACCTGGACGGCGTGTCCGGTGGTCTGGGCCACGGCGCGGAGGATCGCCAGTGCGCGATCCTCCTCGTGGGTCCGCAGGGCGACGAAGGGGTACGCGGCGCCGAGGTAGCTCGCCAGCTCGTGCTTGAGCGCCTCGAGCATGGCGCCGTCTAGAAGACCTTCTTGATGCCGAGGCCGCCTGGCTTCTTGCCAGTTCGCCGGCCGGTCGCCTTGGGCTTGGGCTTGGCCTCTTCCTCGGCTTCCTTCGCGGCCTTGGCTGCGGCGTCGGCCTTCTTGCGCGCCTCCTCGGCGTCCTTGGCCAAAGCGGCGTTGCTCTTGGCCGCCTCTTCGAGCTTGGCGGCCAGCGCCTCGGCCTCGGCCTTGGCCTTGGCGGCGTCGGCGGCGGCCTTCTGCTTGGCCAGCTCGGCGCGCACCTCGGTGACCGCGACCTGCACGCGCGGGTTGATCTCGGGGACCGCGAAGCCCGGCGGCTGCGTGGCGTAGGCGTAGGCCCCGAAGCCGCCGCCACCGAGGATGACGGCGACCAGCGACGCGACCAGGGCGATCGGGAACTTCTTGGCCGGGGCGGCCTGGACCGGCACGGCGGCCGAGACCGGCTTTTCGACCTCGGGCTTGGGCGCGGCCGCAGCGCGGGCCTCGGCCTCCTCCTTCTCCTTGCGGGTCAGGGCCTCGTTGCGTCGGCGCGTCTCCTCGATGAGCTGCTGCTGGAGCTGCTCGCGCTTGCGGGCCTCCTCGCGCTGCTTGGCGAGGCGCTCCTCCTCGGCCTTGTCGTTGAGCTGCCGCTCGAGGTCCTCGCGCTCGCGCGCGACCTCTTTTTTGGCCTCGTTGAGCAGATCGGTGAGGAGGCTGCCGACCGCGGCCTTGGGCGCCGACGTGACCACGCCGTCGCTGCCGTCGTCGGTGCTCTCGCCGAGCCCGGACGTCGGCTGTGACGCGCGGGCCTCGCGCTCGTCCTCGAGCAGGTTGTTCAGGGTGCTCAGGGCTTCACTCTGCTTCCGATCGGACATCGGCTTCCTCGTCGATACGGGCGTCGGCGTCAGGGAGCGGCCGCGCTGCTCTGCAAGGGCGCAACGCGGCAGCGGCCCGCCGCTCCCTCGTAGACCCAACGTCCAGCGGAGTTTACGTGCGCAGGGCCGAGGATCGCAAGGGACGCGCCAGCCTCGTAAGCGATCTGTTCGGGATCCGTGGAGGGTTCAGCTGTCGGCCTTGGACGCGACCCGGAGCGGGCGGGGGCGCGTGAACGCCAGCGACGTGTCGAAGTCGCGGGCGGCGGGCTCGGCCGTGACGTTGCCGTTGGCGACCGTGGTCGGCGCGTCGGCCGGAGCGTCGTCGCTCGGGCTGAGATCGTCGCTGGACACGCGGCTGAGGCGCACCTCGAGGACGCGGGTCGAGTCCGAGCTGAGGACCTCGAAGCGCCAGCCCTCCTGCTCGTGCATGAAACCCTGCTCGGGGACCGTGCCGCTGGCCTTCATCAGCAGGCCGTTGACGGTCTCGTAGTCCTCGTCTTCGGCGAACTCGACGCCGAGCTCGTTCTCGAGCTCGCTCATCGTGCAGATGCCATCGACCAGCCAGGTGCCGTCGGGGAGCGTGTGGATGGACTCGTTGCCCAGGTCGTGCTCGTCGTAGATGGGGCCGAAGACCTCTTCGACGATGTCCTCGAGCGTGACGAGGCCCTCGACGCCGCCGTACTCGGAGGCGAGGATCACGATGTGGACGCGGTCGCGCTTCATCTCGATGAGGAGGCGCTGCAGGCCGATGTTCGACGGGCGGATCATCGGCGGGCGCATGACGTCGGCGATGCTGACGGACACCGGCTCGGTGGCGGCGATGCGCTCGGCGACCGCGCTGAAGAGGTCCTTGATGTAGAGGACGCCGACCACCTTGTCGACCGAGCCCTCGTAGACCGGGTAGCGCGAGAACCCGCCCGAGGCGACCTGTCTGAAGGCGTCGTCGAGGCTGGTGTCGACCGAGATGGCCTGCATGTCGGTCCGGGGGACCATGATCTCTCGCGCGACCTTCTCGTCGAGCTCGAGCACGCCGGTGAGCAGGCGCGTCGCCTCGGGGGGGATGGAGCCGTCCTGGCGGCCGATGCGGACCAGCTCTTCGATGTCTTCCTCCGTCACGGTCGGGCCGTCCTGGATGCTCCCGCCGAGCCCCTGGACGACCCGGCTGGTCAAGCGGACCAGGACCATCGTGAACGGGTAGGTGACGACGTAGGTCAGGTGGATGACGGGGAGCGCCTTGAGGAAGCGCTCGGGGTGGTGCTTGGCGAAGGTCTTGGGGATGATCTCGCCCGCGATGAGCACCAGGAGGGTCATGCAGCCGACGGCGATGGGGATGCCCCAGCCGGCGTAGGCGCTGCCCTGCAGCATCTTCTCGGTGAAGGCGGTGGCGAGCGCGCTGCCGGTGATGTTGACGACGTTGTTGCCGACGAGCAGGGTCGCGAGGACGTCGTTGGGCCGATGGAGCCAGAGCTCCAGCATCTTCGGGGCCTTGTCGTCACCTTCGAGGCGCGAGCGGAGCTTGACCTCGCTGAGGCTGACGAGGGCGGTCTCCATCCCCGAGAACACTGCGGAGAGGCCGACGAGGAAGAGGATGACGAAGGCCTCGGTGGTCGAAACGTCCAAAAGCGGTTGGTCCGGGGTGGGTGGGGTCGGACGGCGTTGCGCCGGGCCGTGCCGGCGCATAGTATCACGTCCAACTGTTCAGTGAGCAACCAAGATACAGCGGCAGCGCTCATCCTGCCAGGGAGCTTCAGATGCTAGGCACCTCGCTACGTTGGCCAATGGCGGCGGTCGCTTTGTCGACGCTGGTCGCGCTCGGCGGCTGCGACTCGTTGGGCGGCGGCGGCAACAAGGTCGACGAGTGCCCGGCCATCGTGAAGGTCAACGACGGCATGGGCATCCACGGCGAGCTGTGCGAGACGAACGCCGACTGCGAGTACGGGCAGTGCGTGACGTCGACCTCCATCACCGGCGGCGCGGTGAAGTTCTGCACCAAGAAGTGCCGGTGCGGCATCGGGTCGGAGTGCAACGACGATCCGTCCATCCGCGAGGGGCTCGAGGCCAAGTGCGTACGCATGCCGACCCAGGCGACGGGCGAGCCGCTCACGGGCGCCTTCTGCGTGCAGGAGTGCGTGAGCGTCTCGGACTGCAAGCTGCTCGACGAGGCCTACAACCGGTGCGACTTCCCGCAGTCGATCCACGGCTCGGTCGGCGCGCGCAAGGTGTGCCTCATCGTCCCCTGACGCGCGCAGCCGCCGCCCGGCCTGGAGCGGGGCGGCGGACCTGGACCTGGGGGCCGGCGGAGGTCGGTCAGCCACCGCCGTGCTTCTCCGGGTCGTAGTCGCGGGGCGCCGGCTTCCCGGCGGCACGCCAGCCCTCGACCACCTCGGCCGGGACCTTGGGCACCCAGTGCGGGCGCAGGCTGGGGTGGCCCCAGCGCACCTTGACCTGGGGCGGCAGGTCGCCCTCGCGATAGGCGCGGTCGTAGCCGTAGATGTCCGTCAGGAAGACGGGCAGCCCCTCGGGGCTGACGTCGACGGTCATGTATTCGGTGACCAGCGGGATGGGCTTCTTCATCTTGAAGCCGCGCTGGGTCGTGCCGCGGAAGGTGCGGGCGACGTCCTTGTCCTCGTAGCCGTCGCGCGCGAGCAGCCACGAGGCGAACTCGACGGCGTCGTCGACGCGGATGCAGCCGTGTGAGAAGTCGCGGCGCGACTCGCGGAAGAGCGAGCGCTTGTCCGTGTCGTGCAGGTAGATGGCGTTGGACTCCTCGAGCAGGAACTTCACCTTGCCGAGCACGTTCGTCTCACCCGAGCGCTGGACGTAGACCTCTCGGCCGCTGTCGAGCTGGATCTTCCTGATGTTCTGCTTCTCCAGGTACTTCGGGTCCTCGGCGAGCTTCGCCTTGAGCTCGCCCTGCTCGACCCGCACGGGCAGGAACCAGTCCGGATGCGCCACTATTTCGTACAGGCGGGTCGTGAAGAGCTGGGTGCGGTTGATGTGCCCCTGGACGAGGGTCGCCTTGTCGTCGTCGAGGCGGTTGGTGCCCACGATGACGCGCTGGCGCCGGACGATGGCGCCGTCCTCGACGACCTGCAGCTCGAAGGCGGGCACGTTCACGCGGATGTAGAAGTCGCCGAGGCCGGGGGCCGCCGACTCGCGCAGCCGGAGCAGCGTCAGGGCGATCTGCTCGGCGCGCCGCTCCATCGAGACGTTCAGGCTCTTGAGGGTCTCGGCGAAGACGAAGCCCTCGTCGGGCAGCTCGTGGTGGCGCTGGTACTGCTTGACGGCGTCGAGCAGGGCCTCGCCGTACGCGCCGTCCTCGGGGCCGTCGTAGTAGCCCTCGCAGGCCAGGCGCTGCTGCAGGCGCGCGACCTCGTCGCCCTTCATGTCGGGCCGGATGCGCCAGCCCTCGGGGAGCGACTTGCAGCCGCCGTCGGCGGCCAGCTTTCGGTAGCGGGCGTAGGCGGTCAGCAGCGGGGCGTAGGCCGGGTGCTTGGGGTCGAGACCCGCCAGGGCGGCCACAGGGTCCTCGGCCTCGGCGAGCGCGACCAGCTCGTCGAGCAGGTGCTTGCGGCGCTTTTTGCCGCGCTTGGGGTCGTCGAAGTACTTCTCGAGGTTCTTGCGCAGCTTGAAGGGACCGGCGCGGCGGGCGTGGCGGAAGTCCAGGACCAGGCGGAGGAAGGCGCGCCCGAGGTCGGCCTCGAGCGCATGGACCTCGTCGCCGGTCGCGGCCGCGAGGAGCTCGCTGGCGGCGCGCGAGGCGGCGGCGACCTGGGCGCTGGTCGGTGGGGGCTCGACGCGGGCGAGGCGCTCGCGGGCGTGCTCGCGGTCGAAGGCCGGGTTGCGCAGGATGGACACGAGGGTCGCGCCGGCGGGGCCGGCCTCGGGCGGCGCGGCGGGCGCCGCGTCGGCGCGCAGCGGCGCCGTGCGCTCGCGGAGGGCGGGCAGGTCGTACGGCTTGGGGTCGACGGCGTGGGCCTCGAGGGCCTCGAGGCGGTCCATCAGCGCGCGGCCGAGGCCGGTCAGGCGGCCGCCGTCGACGAAGGCGGCGGGGCCGAGGCGCTCGTGGAGCTCGCGGCGGACGGCCTTGAACCACTTGTCGCTTTCGATGGCGCGCCTCAGGGCCTGCGGGAACCCGCGGTCGCCGGCGGGGACGTCGCCGGCGGGGGCGGCGTGCAGCGCCTGGTGGGCGGCGGCCAGCGCGTCGAGCGTCGGCGCGAGGGCGTCTGGAGGCGCCGTCTGGGGCGGGGACGCGGTGAGGGCGCTGGCCGGGTCGGTCGTCGGCGCGGCGGGATGCGGGTCTTCGGGGGCTGGGGTCGGCGTCGCCGGGCTCGAGTGACTGCTCACCGCGGCGGCGAGCGCGCCCAACAGCAGCCCGGCCACCCCCAGTCCGGCGAGGGCGCCCTGGCTCAGACCTCCTTTCATGTCGCTTACCTCCGCCCCCTGTGCACCATGATGGGCCGGCCTCGTCAAGAAATGCCGGCCCGGGCGCGCGGGGGCGCGGAGCGGTCCCGTGGGGGCGGCAGGCCGGCGCGTCGGGCGCCGATCAGCGGGCGAAGAGGCCCTTGACGCCGGCGAACAGGCCCGAGGCGCGCTCGAGCAGGTTGAGGACGCGCGGCGAGTAGGGGAACCAGTTGGGTTCGCGGGTCAGGCCCAGACGATCTTCGGCGACGGTCTGCTGGAGCGTGTACTTGCGAAGGCCCGCGGGGCCGTGGCGGCGGCCGAGGCCGGACTCCTTGACGCCGCCGAAGGGCAGCTCGGGGATGCCGTAGCTGATGACGACGTCGTTGACGCAGACGGCGCCGCTGAGGATCTGCCGGGCGACGCGTCGGGCGACGTCGGCGTCGCGCGACCAGACGCTGGCGTTGAGGCCGTAGGGGCTGTCGTTGGCGAGGCGGACGGCCTCTTCTGCGTCGCGGACGCGCATGATGGGGAGCAGCGGGCCGAAGGTCTCGTCGCGCATGACGGCCATGGTGTGGTCGACGTCGACGAGGACGGTCGGCTCGAAGAAGGTCGGGGGCAGGCCGGGCGTGTGGCGGCCGCCGGTGAGGACGCGGGCGCCGCGGTCGAGGGCGTCCTGGAGGTGGGTCTTGACCGTGTCGAGCTGCTGGACGCGGGTCATCGCGCCGACGTCGTGGGTGTAGTGGCCGTCGACGCCCTGGCGGAGGGCGCGGGTGCGGGCGAGGACCTTGGCGGTGAAGGCGTCGGCGACGGGCTCCTCGACGTAGACCCGCTCGACGGACATGCACATCTGGCCGCTGTTGAAGAAGGCGCCCCAGACGGCGCCGGCGGCGGCGCGGTCGAGGTCGGCGTCGCGCAGGACGATCATCGGGTCCTTGCCGCCGAGCTCGAGGGTGCAGGGGATGAGGCGGCGCGCGGCGGCCTGGGCGACCTGGCGGCCGACGGCGACGCTGCCGGTGAAGGTGATGTGGTCGACGTGTTCGACGAGGGCGGCGCCGGTGGGGCCCGCGCCGGTGACGACCTGGAAGAGGTTGGGGTCGAGGCCGGCCGAGGCGGTCAGGCGCTGGACCTCGAGCGAGATGAGCGGGGTCAGCTCGCTGGGCTTGAGGACCACGGCGTTGCCGGCGAGCAGGGCGGGGATGGCTTCGCCGAAGCCCAGGTCGAGCGGGAAGTTCCAGGGGCTGATGATGCCGACGACCCCGAGGGGGTGGTAGGCGACGAGGCCGCGCTTGCTCTTGAGGAGCGCGGGGGTGATCTCCTCGTCGGCGAGCAGGGCCTCGGCGTGGCCGAGGTAGTAGCGGAAGGTCTCGAGGAGGATGGTCACCTCGGCGAGGGCGTCGCCGCGGACCTTGCCCGTCTCGGCGATGAGGCGGTCGATGAGGTGGGCGCGCTCGGCGACCAGGGTGTCGCGGACCCTGGCGAGGGCGCGGACGCGCTGGCGGGGGGAGGTGCGGGACCAGGTCGAGAAGGCGCCACGGGCGCGCTCGACGGCGCGCTGGACGTCGGGGGCGCCGGCCTCGGGGACCTCGCCGATGAGGTCCCCGGTGTGCGGAGCGTAGACCTGAAGCATGCCGGGCTCCTACTCGCCTTGGCCTTCCTCGATGTACTCGTCGGCGTGGCCCTCGTCGATGGCTTCGCCGCCCTCCTCGGGCAGCTCCTCGGCCGGAGGCGGCTCGCCGAGCTGCTCGTCGGGCAGGTGCTCCGGATCCTCGGGCTCCTCGAGGGGAGGCGGCTCGGCGGGCAGCGGCGGCTCGTAGGCCGTGTCGCCGGGCGTGGGCGCCGGGATGGGCGTCGGGTCGAGCGGGCGCATGCCCTGGCGGGTGCGCATCGGCACGGGGCGGGCGGCGTCGCCGGCCGGGCGGCGGTCCATGGGGGCGGGGCGGGCGGCGCGCTCGCTCTGGGCGCGGACCGGGGGGACGGCGGCGCGGGCGCGGGCCGCGCGGGCGGGACGGGTGGCGGCCTCGGGCTCGGGCTCCTCGTCGACGGACGGCTGGGCGTCGGCCTCGGAGGGCTCGTCGGTGTGCTCGGGCTCGGCCTTGTCGGGTGCGTCGGCCGGGGCGCCGGCCCCGAACTTGGGCTGGCGCTTCTTGAAGCCGCCGCGGATGCGCGGGCGCTCGATACCGCAGGCGTCGGGCTTTCCGAGGCCGCCGAGCGTGCCCTTGCAGTAGATGCCGATGACGCCGTCGACGGTGGCGGCGCGCAGGCGCGGGTTCTGCTTCATCGCCATCTTGAGGATCTTGTTCGGGTTCGAGGTCGAGCCGTCCTCGGCCGTGACCTCCTTGTCGAACCAGCTGTCCTTGAGGTGCACGGCGAAGTGGATGTCGACCTGCGCGGCCGACCAGGGCGCGCCCTCGACCACCTTGATGACGCTGGTCTCGTCGAACTGGACCTCGACGTCCTCGCCCGAGGCGCCGACGTCCTCGAAGTAGATGACGACCTGGTCGGTCTGGCGGCCGCGCGGGCGCTTGCTGCCGGTCTGGAAGGCCGAGAGCTTGTCGGCCTTGAGCTTGAGCTGCAGCTCGCCGAGCTTGATGTCGGAGAGCTGGATGGGGCCGAACTCCTTGGTCGGGACGGTCGGGGCGACGATGGTCGCGTGGGTCAGGGCGATGTCGATGGCGCCGCGCAGGTCCTCGGGCTTCTTGCCGAGGACGAGGTCGAGCGTGCCGTTGAGGGTGCCGCGTAGATCGTAGCCGATGGCGCCGCGCAGCAGCTGGGCCGGCCCGAGGCGGATGCCCGCCATCTTGCCGATGGTGAGCCGCGGCGCCTCGCCCTCGGCCTGGACGAAGCGCGCGTCGCGGATCTCGCCGCCCTGCACCTCGCCCTCGAAGGCGACCTCGCGCCGGCCGTCGAACAGCAGGGGCAGGATGGACAGATC
Source organism: Myxococcota bacterium (assembly GCA_041687695.1). Classification (GTDB taxonomy): domain Bacteria; phylum Myxococcota_A; class UBA9042; order PHBI01; family JAWLBL01; genus JAWLBL01. Next base: position 14,488 of record JAWLBL010000037.1, read on the forward strand.
GGCCGCGAGCCGCTCGGCCTGCACGATGCGCGGCTTCTGCTTCTTGGTCTTTTCGAGGTCCGGCGTGCCGTCGGGGTGCTTCTCCTCGATGGGCTGCAGCCGCAGCGACACGTCCTGCAGCTCGAGGCCCCCGAGTCCGAGGAGGTCGAGCTGGCCGATGCCGACCTTCATCTTGAGCGCGCTCGAGGCCTGGACCTCGGCGAACTGGCGCGCCTCCTCGGTGGGGAAGGTCATGCGCACGAACAGGGCCGTGCAGACGACGAAGAAGACCGTGTAGCCGACGCCCTTGGCGACCGCGGTGAGGACCTTCGAGGTGTTCACTCGTCCTCTCCCTTGTAGTACAGCGTCGAGACGGTGATCTGCGCGTTCTTGCGGGCGATCTGGCCGTCGTGGAACTCGCGCTGCATGTCGACATCGCTGACGAAGAGCAGCTGGTCGCTGGACTCGATCTTCTCGAGGAACTGATAGATCGCGCCGAACGGCACCGTGTCGGCGATGGTGATCTGCTGGTCGCGCCGGTAGTAGCCCGCCTGGACGTCGGTCTTCTTGGCGTTCTTCGCGCGCGGCTTCTTCGACAGGTAGGTCTCCTGCGTCTGCTCGAACTGGACCACGTCGCTCATGCGCTTGGTCCCCTCGATGGCGCCGGTGCGGCTGCGCGCCTCGAACGAGATGGACTTGCCCAGCTCGTTGATGGCGAGCTTGAGGTTGAGGTCCTGGTTCTTCTCGGCGAGCTTCTTGAGGCGCTCGCTGTGGCCCATCACCTTCAGGTAGTCCTCGCTCTTGGCGTACAGCTGCTGGAGCGTGGCGCGGTCCTCGGCGACGCGCTCCTCGAGCTCGGCCACGCCCGAGCCGAGCCAGAGCTGCAGGACGAGGATGGTCCCACCGAAGACCAGGCCGAGCATGGTGCCCACGAGCACCTTCTCGCGCTTGGACAGGCGATCGAAGGCCGAAGTCAGGCGGCTCATCAGGTGTCCTCCCCGGCCTTCTTGGCCTTGGCCGTGGCCTTCTTGTCGGCGGCCTTGGGCGCCGCGCACTGGATGGTGACCTTCACGTCGAAGCGCAGCCAGTCCGAGCGGTTGCCGAAGCTGACGCGCTGCGTGTCGCTGGTCTCGACCTGGCGGAAGCAGGGGTTGGTCCGCAGGCGCGCGATGAAGGCCTCGATGGCCTCGATGTTGTTCGCCTCGCCCTTGATGAAGCCGGCCTTGAGATCGATCTTGACCTGCTTGAGCTCGATCTGGAACCGCGACGCGTCGGCGGCCTCGCCGGCGCCGGCTTCGGGCGCTCGGGCCGACGGATCGGCCATGGGATCGAACGGGTCGTCGAGGCCCAGGTCGTCGGGCGGCGGGGGCTCGAGCGGGCCGCCGGGGGCGCGCTCGGTCTGGCCGAGCAGCGGGCCGCCGCGGTTGACCGACTCCTGGGCGGCCGTGATGTCGTAGAAGGCGCGGAAGGCGCTCATCTCGGGGAAGACGCTCTCGGCCTCGGTGTCGGGCGGGGCGCTGATGCGCTTCAAGGCCGCGTCGAAGTCGGTGGTCGGCTTGCCGAGGACGTCGCCGGTGAAGTGCTCGAGCTCGGCGACGAGCGCGGTGTGGTTCTTCTGCAGGGCGGTGTACTGGATGTACTGGCGGCCGAAGAAGGCCACCAGCAGCGCGGCGACGAGGCCGGCGATCCAGACGGCGCGGTCGCGCAGGGCCTTGAAGTCCGAGACGAAGGCGAACTCGTCCTTGCGGAAGTTGACGCGCGTGTCGGGGCCGTCGCCGATGTAGCGCAGGGCGAGGCCGGTGGCCTTGGGCATGACGAGGTCGGTCGCGCGCTCGGCGGTGACGGTCGACCAGGCGGCCTTGGACAGGCGCGGCTGCTCGATCGGGACGCCGAGGGCGGCGCCGACCGCCTCGAGGACGCCCGGCATGCGGGTCGAGCCGCCGAAGACGACGGCGCGGGTGGCGCGGTGGCCGAAGCGGTTGGCGTGCGCGTGCAGGGTCATGCGGATGTCGCGCAGGATGGGCTGCAGGGCGCCCTGGACCAGGGCGACGCGGCGGGCGTGCTCGGCCGGGGCGACGCCGTCGGGGGTGAAGCCGTCGAGGCGGACGCCGTCGTGCTTGAGGTGCTCGGCCTGGCCGTAGTCCAGGCCGAGGCCGTTCATCAGGGCCAGCGTGAGGGTGTGGCCGCCGCGGGCGATGGTGCGGACGGACTGCACGTGGCCGCCGTGGACGATGGCGACCGAGGTGGTGGTGTGGCCGACGTCGACCAGGGCGAGGGGCTCGTCGGAGGGCGGCAGGCCGAGGTGGTTGACGATGTGGGCGTAGGCCAGCGTGTCGAGGGTGACGATGCGCGGGTCGGTGCCGGCCTGCTGGAGCTCGCCCAGGTACTCGGCGAGCCAGCGGCGCTCGACGGCGGGGCAGAGGATCTTGGCGCCTTCCTCGGTGCGCTGCAGGACGTAGTAGTCGTAGACCAGCTCGTCGACGCTCTTGGGCAGCTGGCCGTCGAGCTGGAAGGCCAGCACGCTCTGGATGCGCTTGTCGTCCGCGAACGGCAGCTCGATCTCGCGGGTGAGGACGCGGCGGCCGGGTGCGGCGGTGGCCAGGGCCGAGCGGTCGACCAGGCCTTTGAGCGTCGCGTCGATGGCCGCCGGCAGGTCGCCCGGGATGGCCTCGCCCGTGGGGTCGCGCGGGACGTGGTGCTCGCGGAAGTCGACCAGCGAGAAGCTGCGCAGGCCGGACTCGAGCACCGCCGCCTTGACGGACCAGGTGCCGATGTCGAGGCCGATTACGGTTTGCGCCATGTTGGGTCTACTCCCCCGGAGTGGTCCGGTGCGGGATCTGCACTTACTCGGTCTTGAAGTAAACGAGCGAGCCGGTCGACGTGTCGACCACGGTGGTCATCTTGCGCCGGGTCTTGCGCCGGACGCATTGACCGCCCTCGCCGCAGTCGCTGTCGGCTTCGCAGCGCTGGCCTTCGCCGCCGCCGCAGATGCCCTGGCCCCACCAGTAGGCGCCCTGCGCCTCGATGCGGACCATCTTGGCGTCGGTGCCGAGCTGCTGGTTGACGATCTGCTGTTGGAAGACGGGCGGCAGCCCCATCGCCTGAGGCCAGGCCTGCAGGAACTGCGTGAACTTGGGCATCACCGAAAACGGCGTCGAGTACGCGGCCTTCTTGAGCTCGCGGCAGGCGTGGAGATCGCTGAGCATCTGGTCGATGGGCGCGACGCGGCCGGGCAGCAGGCCGCACCAGTCCCAGCGGAACTGCTCGGGGATGGCCTGGCACAGGACGCCCCGCAGGCTGAGCGCGCTGGCGTCGTTGACGTTGAGCTTGTTGTCGGTCGCGAAGACGGTCAGGTCGTCGCGCACCTTGCAGTACACGTCGGTGGTCATGCCCTCGACGAGCTGCACCTCGCCGACGGTGTCGAACTTGGCGTTCTTGGCCTGGTAGCCGTAGCGGCCGTAGTCGGCGGCCTCGGAGGCGCCGGACTCCATGAAGTTGCCGTCGGGGCCGATGTCGGTCTTGGTGTCGTCCGCGTCGGTCCAGTCCATGATGTTGAGGGCCAGCTCGAGGGCCGCCTGGTCGCCGTCGAGCTCGCCCGACAGGGTGAAGGGCGTGAAGAGGCCGAGCAGCTGCAGGCCCAGCTGGTTGCGCCCCTGGATGTTGGCGATGTTGGCGGCGCCGGGCGCGGGTCGGCCGGGCTGGGCGGTGTTGTTCAGGCCGCCCAGCGCGGGCGTCGGGGTCGCCGCGGCGTTCAGGTTGATACGGCCGTCCTCGGCGACGACCTCGCACGAGAACTCGCCGCGGCTGGCGCCGACGGCCTTCTCGTTGGAGAGATCCAGGATGTCCATGCCGAAGAAGCTGGCGCGGCCGGTCGAGAAGATCTTCACGAACTCGCAGGCCTGGCGCCAGATCTCGAGGCGGTTGCCGGCGGCGCCCATGATGGACAGGGCCTGCTGCATCTGCGGGAAGTTCTTGCGGGCGTTGACGGCGAGCAGGGCGATGCGCGTGGCCGAGCGGGCGTGGAAGTGGGCCTGGGTGGCGGCGGTGATGTTGCCGGTCATCCAGATGTTGGTGCGGGTGTTGTAGGCGAACTCGGTCGACAGGGCGGCCATGACGGCCACGGTGACCAGGGCCACGAGCAGGGCGACGCCGCGCTGAGTGCCGGGCACGTCCGCGCGCACCGTGTCGCGTACGGACGCGCCGGTGATGCGGAGGGCCTGGCGGAGGGGGAGGCGGCGGGTCGTCATGGTCCTTTCGTCGGGTGTCGGGTGGGGGCTCGGGTCAGTACCAGAGCGGGTCGGTCATCGGGAGCTCGGCCTGGGTCTCGAGGACGAGCGGGTCGCGGCGGTCCTCGTCGGGCTGCGACAGGCGCAGGCGGATCTTGACGCGCGAGGGCAAAAACAGCCCCTCGAGCAGCTCGTTGGAGGCCTCCTCGGCGGCGTTGTCGACCAGCGGATCGGCCAACGCGGACGCAACCGCGCCGGCGGCGTTGTTCTGCCCGCCGGCCTGCGAGAGCTGCCCCTTGATGGCCTCTTGCTGCTCGCGGACGGTCTTGAGCTGGATGCGCTTCTCCTCGGCGTCCTCGATGCGGACCTTCCAGTCGTCGGTCCAGTCCTCGCGGGCCTTGTCGAAGTACTCGAGCTCGAGGCGCTCGACGCCGAAGGCGACCACCTCTTCGACGCCTCCGCGGCCAGGGCGGTCGTCGACGTGCAGCTTCACGCGCCGCACCAGGGCGTACTCGCCGTCGACCCGGTCGACCCGGTACTCGACCTCGACCTGGTCGCTCTCGTGCGCGTCCTTTCGGATGGGGACGTGGGCGCTGGTCGTGAAGACGATCTCGTCGCGCTCGCCCTCGAACAGGGTCTGGGTGCGCTTGTCGTCGGCCTGGTGCAGGCTGACGAAGGCCATGCCCAGCTCGCGGCGCATGCGCTCGAGCGCGACGCGGGCCGTGTGGTAGCGCTCCTGCAGCGCCTCGGCCCGCTCCTGCGAGCGGATGGTGATGACGATGCCGCCGTAGGTGAGCACGCCCATGACCGCCAGGATCGAGATGGCGATGGCCACCTCGATGAGCGTCATGCCGCGCTGGCCGCTCCCACGGGGCGGGCGCTGGCGGGGCTGGCCGCTCACGGCGCGCCTCCGCCCTCGAGCTCCTCGGCCTCGGGGACGGCCGTGATGAAGGTCTCGATCTCCAGGGTCTTGAGGGCCTGGCCGCGCTCGGACCAGGTCAGCCGGACGACCAGCTTGCGGGTGCTCTTGGCGGCCTGCTCGATGATGCTGGGGATGAAGCCGGCGATCATCGGGATGTTCATGCACATGCGCTGCAGGTTGATGTCGCAGACCCGCGCGAAGGGGCCGGTCGGGTCGGCCAGGGCGGCGAGCGCGGCCAGCGAGGCGGCCTGCATGTCCAGGCTCTCGAGGGTCTGGCCGATGTCGGGCGTCGCGTCGCCGGACCGAGGGTCGCCGCCCGCCGCGCCGCCGCCGAGGCCGCCGCAGAAGGTCATGAGCGGCGAGCTGCCGACGAGCGAGTTGGCCTGCTCGCCGAGGGCGGCCAGGTTGTCGGCGGCGACGTCGACGGCGAGCAGGTCGTACTCGCAGTCGAAGCCCTCGAAGCCGCGCGGGAGATCGCAGCGGCGGCCCTCGACCGAGTTGGTCGAGAAGCCCTCGAGGCGGTACTCCTCCTCGAGGTCCAGCACGACGCCGTGCATCAGCTGGGTGGCCGTCGTCAGGTTGTAGACGCGCGCGCCGTGGAGCAGCGACGAGCCCTGGGTCGAGCTGATGGCCGCCATCAGGAAGGCCAGGATGGCCAGGGCGACCATGACCTCGAGCAGCGTGAAGCCGCGGCGGGCGGCCCTGTGGAGGCGGCGCGCGGTCATTCCTTGGGGCTCTCCCGCAGGAAGCGGTCCTCGCTCAGCACGTCCTGGTGGCGCTTGACGTGGCCCATCAGGCCCTGCAGCTCGAGGGTGACCAGGGGCTGGTCGTCCTCGCCCTCGTGGGACGCCGCCTCGCCCAGCCAGATGTAGGCCCGCTCGGCGTAGCCACCCGGGAAGAAGTGGATGTAGGCGGTGCCCTCGGTCTGGGCCGCCTGGTGGTGCGAGGTGATGACGCCGGTGACCTTGATGCCCGGCGGCATCGCGCGCGGCGCGAGGAGGTTGTCCTTCTGCGCCGCGAAGCTGGCCGTCGGCCGGGGGGCCTCGTCCTCGTCGTCGTCGAAGCGGTCGCTGCGGGAGGCGAGGCCGGTCAGCGCCTGCTCGCCCGAGCTCTCGGGCATGTACTGCGCGCAGGGGTCGTCGCTCTCGAGGGCTTCGCCCCAGACCTTGCCGCCGTCCATGTCGACGACCAGGCGGTAGGTCGTGTTGTTGACGATGGCGAGGTTGTAGAGGTAGCGCATCTGGGCGGCCATCATGCCGCCCGCCTTCTTGAGGTCGGCGCGCCGGATGTTGGTGATGCTCATCGTCACGAAGGTGATGACGATGGCGATGAGCACGAGGGCGACGCCTAGCTCGATGAGGGTGAAGCCGCGCGCGCCCCGGAGGCCGGACGGACCCCACCCGCGCGCGCCGGGGCGCGCTGGGACACGCGCCGGGAGTGCGCGCGGGCTGGGGGTTCCGGTGGGCATCGTCGTCGGGGCTCCATGACAGCGTGGAGGACGCCGGGGCGGCGCGTCAGTCGTTGCAGATGTCGTCGTCGTTGCCCTCGACCTTGTCGGGGCCCTTCGAGCACAGGTCGTACTCGAAGCCGTCGCGGCGGCCCGGGTAGGCGTAGACGAAGTCCTGCTGCCACGGGTCCTTGAGCTGCTTTTCCTTGATGAGGTTCGCGTCGACGACCGTGCGCAGGTCGGTCGGGAAGTCGTTCTCGGCGGCGTACAGGTCGACCGCGTTGCTCATCGTGCGGATCTGCGCCTTGGTGGCGTCGATCTTCGACTTCTTCATGTAGTTGACGACACCGAACCCGATGGCGGTCGAGAGGATGCCGATGATGGCGATGACCACCATGATCTCGATGAGCGTCATGCCGCGCTGGGCGGCGAGCTGGGCGCGGAGCCGGGGGTCAGTCGAGTGCAGTCGCATGGGCGCTCTCCAAAGCAGTCGGCGGTGCCGAAGGGAACTCGGGGACGAGGGGAGACAGGGTCGGGTCGACCGCGGCCGCGTCGAGCGGGACGGCCTCGAGGGTCTCGGCGCCGAGCGAGGCGGGCGGGCGCCGCGCCGGGGTGCCGAGGGCGGTCGCGGCGAAGGCCGCGATGCAGCAGGCGATGAACGCCGTGATGGTGACGACGAGCCAGAGCTCGCGCGTCGGGATGTCGAGCAGGTCGGCGACGCGGCGCATGTCAGCCTCCACCCGAGGAGATGGCCTCGTTCATGTCCATCATGGGCATCAGGATGGCGAAGACGAGGAAGGCCACTGACAGGCCCATGAGCACGATCATGACCGGCTCGAGGGCGCTGGTGAGCTGTTGGATCTTGCTCTCGACCTGGATGTCGTAGCTGTCGGCGACGTTGCCCAGCATCGACTCGAGCTGCCCGGACTTCTCGCCGACCGAGATCATGTGGGTGACCATCGGCGGGAACTCCTTGGAGGCTTTGAGGGGCTCGGCGATGGACTGGCCCTCTTTGACGGCCTCGCGGGCGGCCTCGACGACCTTGGCGAGGGTCTCGTTGCTCATGATGGACTTGACGATGCCCATCGCGGTCAGGATGGGGACGCCCGAGTGGAGCAGGGTCGACAGGGTGCGCGAGAAGCGGGCGATGGAGAGATCGCGGATGAGGCGGCCGAAGACGGGGACCTTGAGGACCATGCGGTCCCAGGTGGCCCGGCCGCCCTCGGTCTTGCGCCACTTGTTGAAGGCCGCGCTGCCGCCGAAGATCCCGAGGAAGATGAGCGGCCAGAAGGTCTGGAAGAACTCGCTGGTGCCGATGAGGATCTTGGTGATCATCGGCAGCTCGGTCCCCATCTCCGTGAACATCTCGGAGATCTTGGGGACGACGAAGAGCATCATCAGCGTGACGATGCCGAAGCCCAGGAAGACCATGATGATGGGGTACATCATGGCGCCCATCAGCTTGGCCTTCAGACGGACCTGCGCTTCGGTGAGGTCGGCGAGGCGCTCGAAGACGATGTCGAGGTTGCCCGAGCTCTCGCCGGCCCCGACCATGTTGACGAAGAGGTCGGTGAAGACCTTGGGGTGCTCTTTCAAGGCGTTGGCGAGCGAGGAGCCCTCGGAGACCGAGCGCTTCACCTGGCTCAGCACGCGCTTGAGCTTGGGGTTCTCGTGCTGCTCGGAGACCGCGCCGAGGCCCTCGACCAGCGGGATGCCCGAGCGGACGAGCGTCGCGAGCTGCCGGGTGACCTCGGCGACCTCGATGAGCTTGATGCGCTTGAGCGCGTCACCCAGGCGCACGTCGCGCGAGCCGGCCTGCTGCCCGCCGACCGTGCGCTTTTCGCCCTTGCGGCTGGTCTCGGTGTACTGCGACAGGAAGATCCCGTCGCGCTGCAGGCGCTCTTTGAGCACACGCGGGCTGTCGGCATCGAGGATGCCCGTGACCGGCTTGCCCTTGGCGCTGAGGCCTTTGTATTCGTAGATGGGCATCGGGCGACCTCTACGCGTCCTCGGCGGTGACGCGCATGACCTCGTCGATGGTCGTGTGACCCATCAGCACCTTGAGGGCGCCGTCCTCGCGCAGGGTCTTCATGCCGGCCGCCATGGCGGCCCGCTTGAGCTCGCTGGCCGGCGCGTTCTTCATGACCAGCGAGCGCACCTCGTCGCCGACCAGCATCAGCTCGTGGATGCCCATACGGCCGCGGTAGCCGCTGTGGACGCACTCGTGACATCCGACGGCGCGGTAGAAGGTGTTGTCGGCCAGGACCTTCTCGGGCTCCTTGAAGCCGAGCTGGATGAGCTCGTCGAGCAGCGGCCGGTAGGGCTCCTTGCAGTGCTTGCAGACTTGGCGGACCAGGCGCTGCGCCATGATGGCGATGACCGAGGACGCCGACAGGAACGGCTCGACGCCCATGTCGGTCAGACGCGTGAAGGCGCCCGGGGCGTCGTTGGTGTGCAGCGTCGCGAACACGAGGTGGCCGGTGAGCGCGGCCTGGATGGCGTTCTCGGCCGTCTCGAGGTCGCGGATCTCGCCGATGAGCACGACGTCGGGGTCCTGACGGAGGATGGCGCGCAGGCCGCGGGCGAAGGTAAAGTCGATCTTGCGATTGACCTGCATCTGCCCGATGCCCTGCAGCTGGTACTCGACCGGGTCCTCGATGGTCAGGATGTTGCGGTCGGGCGTGTTGATGGCGCTGAGGGCGGCGTACAGCGTCGTCGTCTTGCCGGAGCCGGTCGGGCCGGTCACCAGGATGATGCCGTGGGGCCGGACGATGAGGCTGCTGATGGTCTTGAGGTTCTCGGACCGGAAGCCGAGCTGCTCGAGGTCGAGCACGACCGTCTGCTTGTCGAGGATACGCAGCACGATCCGCTCGCCGTAGCTGGTCGGGACGGTCGACAGACGCAGGTCGACGTCGCGGCCGGCGATCTTGATGCGGATGCGGCCGTCCTGCGGCAGGCGCTTCTCGGCGATGTTCAGGCCGCCCATGATCTTGATGCGGCTGGCGATGGACGCCTGGAACTTCTTGGGCGCGCGGACGATCTCTTTCAGCACGCCGTCCTTGCGGAAGCGCACGATGATGTCGCGCTCGAACGGCTCGATGTGGATGTCGCTCGCGCGCTCCTTGATGGCCTGGCTGAGGACCGAGTTGACCAGGCGGATGATGGGCGCCTCGTCGTCCTCGTCGAGGATGTCCTTGGTCTGCTCCTCGAGGTCGTGGGCGAGGGTGCCGAGGTCCTCTTCGTTCAGATCGTCGACGACCTGGTCGGCGCCCGCGCGGCGGTCGAAGACGCGGTGCATGGCCGCGTTGACCTGCGCCGCCGGAGCCACGACGAGGTCGACCTCTTGATCGAACAGGACGCGCAGGTCGTCGACGGCGAAGGTGTTGAGCGGGTCCGAGACGGCGACGCGCAGGACCACGCCGTCCGAGGACAGCGGGATGAGCCCGTTCTGGCGCACGTAGGCGAGCGACAGCGGGGCGACCAGCTTGGGATCGATGGACTCGGCGTCGATGGTCGCGGCGAACTCGTAGCCGCACTGGTCGGCCAAGGCCTGCGCGAGCTGAGCCTCGTCCACCGCCTTCATCGACAGCAGGATCTCGCCGAGGCGCCCGCCCTTGTCGGCCTGGACCTCGAGGGCGGACGCGATCGTCTCGGCGGAGACGGCGCCCATCCCGACGAGGATCTCGCCGATGCGGGCGGGGGCGAAGTGCGACGAGGCGCTGGCCTGCGGCGAAGTCATGCGGCGCTTACTCCTCGAGCGGCTCGAGCGCGTCGTCGTCGACGTCGCTCGGCGCGGGAAGGGGCGGGGTGACGGCCGGCGCGGGGGCCGGGGCGACCGGCGCGGGCGGGACGACGACCGGCGGCGCGCCCGCGGGGACGGGCTCGACGGGCGGCGCGGCGCGCAGCGGGTCGTACTCGATGTCGTGGGTCTCCGGCGGGCCGACGCGGTCGACCTCGGAGGACTCGAAGACGGCCTGCTCGCGGAGCAGGCGCTCGGACTCGGCGTCGGCGACCGTCTGGCGGACGGCCTCGAGCAGGCCGACCTTCTTGCGGTAGTCGAGGCGGCCCTCGAACTCTTTCTTGCGCTCGGCCATGACGCGCGCGAACTCGCGGTACTCCTCGCGGCGCTCGTCGTGGATGCGCTTGAGATCGCTGGGGTCGCGGATGACGTGCGGGATGATGATGAGCAGGAGGTTGCGCTTCTCCACGGTGGTGTCGGTCTGGCGGAAGATGAGGCCGATGACCGGGACGTCGCCGAGGAAGGGCACCTTCTTGACCGAGCGGGTCTCCTGGTCGCGCATCAGGCCGCCGATGACCACCGGCTGGCCGTCGCGGACGACCACGACGTTGTTGACGCGCCGCTTGGAGGTGATGGGCGCCCCGCCCGGACCCGTGCCGTCGAAGTTGTCGAGGCTCTGCTGGATCTCGAGGCGGACGAAGTCGCTGGAGTTCACCTGCGGCTTGATCTTGAGCGTGAGATCGATGTCCACGTACTGGACGGCGCCGCCGAGGCCGCCGAGCCCACCGAGGGCCCCCAGCGCGCCGAGGCCGCCCAGGCCGCCCAGGGTCGAGTCGGTCCCCGTGGCGCCGCCGAGCAGACCGCCCAGGCCGCCGAGGCCGCCCAGCCCGCCGAGGCCGCCCAGGGTCTGCGAGACGTAGGGCTGGCGCTGGCCGACCTGAATCTCGGCCTCTTCGTTGTCCAGGGTCAGCACGTGCGGCGCCGACAGCACGTTGGCGTTCGTGTTGGTCTGCAGCGCGCGCAGCAGGAAGCCGAAGGCGGGGATCGAGAAGGTGCCGCCGCCGGTCGTGCCGCCGGTGGAGCCCGCGGACAGGTCGACCAGCGGCCCCTGCAGGCCGATGGCGCCGCCGCCGGCGTTGAGCGTCGACAGGGCCGAGTTGACGTCGAGGCCGAGCCCGCCGACGCCGAAGAGCAGGGGCAGCACCTCGCCGTCGGACTCGAAGGTGGTGCCGCCCGAGCCGCTCAGACCGAGCTGGCGCTGCTTGGTCTGGCTGATCTCCATGATGATCGCCTCGACGTAGACCTGCTTGCGCTGCACGTCGAGCTGGCGAATCACGCGCTGGAGCGACAGGTAGTCCTTCAGCGACGACTCGATGACCAGGGCGTTGGTCGGCTGGTAGGCGGTGATCTTGATCTCGCCCTCGAACAGCGAGCCCGCCGCGGCGGCGGCGGCGGCCTGGTTGCCGCCACGGGCCCCGGCGGCGGGGCGGCGCGCGGCCCCCGCGCCCTGGGTCAGGCTGGACAGGGTCTGCGAGATCTCCTCGGCGTCGGCGTGCTCGAGGTAGTGGATGTGGATCTGGCCCTCGCCCGGGATGGGCACGTCGAGCTTGCGGATGATGCGGTCGATGCGCAGGTACTCGGCGCGGCTCGCGACGATGATGATCGAGTTGGTGCGCTCGACCGCCAGCATCTTGCTGATCGTCAGCTGCGTGGGGTCGCCGCCGGAGGGGCTGTCACCGACCACGGCCGCCGCCTGCTGCTGGGGCGCCGCCGCACGGCCGCGCGGCGTGGGGCGCGTCGGGCGGGTCGGCGTCGTCGGGCGCGCCGTGGCCGTGCCGGTCCCGAACAGCTCGTTCAGGATGGTGACGATCTCGTTGGCGTCGGCGTACTGGACGGGACGAATCCAGATCTTCTCCTTGCCGAGCGGCACGTCGAGCTCACGCAGGAGCCGAAGCAGCCGATCGATGTTCGCCCCCGTGTCCGTCATGATGATGGTGTTGGTGGGCGCGTAGACGGCCAGGTCGCCGGCCTTGCCCTTGAACCGATCGAGCACCGGCAGGATTTCCTCGGCCTGCAGGTGCTCGAGCTGGATGAGGCGCGTGACGATGACGTCCGTGGCCGGCTGCCGCTGGTTGGGGCCGTAGATGGGCGCGCCTTCCTGCCGGGCCTCGCCGGTCGGGACGATCTCGAGGAAGTTGCCCTTGGGCACGACCGTCAGGCCGGCCGCCTCGAGGGCGCTCAGGTAGGCGCGGTAGGCCTCGTACACCGTGACCGGGCGCGGGCTGAGGATGCTGACCGTCTGGGCCCGCGCGCCGCCGGTGAGCAGGAAGTTCTGCTCGGTGATGCACGAGATGAACTTGGTCAGGTCGTCGAGCGTGATCTGGTTGAAGTCCAGGCGGATGCGCGCGTTGAGCGGCAGCTTCTGGCAGCGGACGCCCTGCTCGAAGTTGGTGCGCCACTCGATGACGTCCTCGACGGGCGTCTCGCCGTCCGCGCCCGGCTGTGCGCCGTTTTGCCCGAAGGTGCGCGGGTCGAACTGGATGCGCCCCTGCTGCTCGACGTCGAGCGTGCCGGGGCGGCCCTGCGTCCGGATGACGCGTCCGTCGCCGTCGGTGGCCGGCTCGCCGTCCTTGCCACCGCCCTGGGCCGCGGGGAGCGGCGCCGGGACGACGCGCGGGCTGGACGGCTGGTTGTTCGGCGTGATGACCGGCGGCGTCGTCCCCGGACGCACCGCCGGGCGATCGGGGAGCGTCCCGGCCCCGCCCGGAGGTGGCGTACGCTGCGCGCTTGCGTCGCTCGGCAGCCCGAGGAGCGTCGCGGCCACGGCGGCGAGGGCGAGGCGGACGTTTGCGTGTCTCATGCGGCTTTCGACCTGGGGGACGGAGGTTCGGTAGGTGGGGCGGTGGGCGTGGGGGGCGAGCCGGGCGTTCGGCGCGCGCCCCCGGGCCGCGGCGGGGCTACTTGATGTTGTAGTTGAGCTGCTTGGTCTGACCGCGCCGCTCGACCTCGAGCGAGATGCTCGCCGAGCTCTTGAGCTTCTCGAACAGCTCGATGGCCTTGTTGGGGCTGTCGATGGGGCGGCCGTTGATCGACTTGATGACGTCGCCCGAGCGGATGCCGATGGTGCGGTACAGGCTGCCGGGGCGGACGCCGACCAGCTTGAAGCCCTCGTACTTGCCCCCGCGGTAGTTGGGGACGATGCGCGCCTCGCGGCCGAGCGAGCTGAGGTCCTGCAGCTGCTGGTCGAGCATGCTGCGGTCGATCTCGTAGTCGTAGGCGCCCGTCTTCTTCACGCCCTTGGCGTAGTCGGGCTTGTCGCTCTGCGAGGTGGCGGGGGCGGCGGGCGTCGGCGGGCGGCCTCGGGGCGGAGGCGTGGCGGTCCCCGGGCGTCCGGGGATCGGTCGGCCGCCGGGCGCGGTGGCCTGGGCCTGCCGCTCGGTCCACAGGCGGATGATCTTGCGGGCGCCGCTCTCGTCGATGACCACGTGGCGCGGCGCGATGGACAGCACCTTCGCCTTGCCGTCCATCACCTCGGAGCCGACCCACGCGAGCTTCGTCTCGCCCTCGATGGACAGTGTGGCGATGGAGGTCGCGACGTCGCCGGCCACCATCGTGCCCATCAGATCGATGGGCAGCGTGCTCTCCTCGAGCTCGCCCGAAGGGGGCTCGGGCTTCTCTTCGACCGGGGGAACCTCGCCGCCGTCGTCCGGGGGCTCCTCGGGCTCGGGGAGGTCCAGCATGAAGACGCGCCGCTCGTCGAGCGCGCTCGCCACGTCCGGCCCCTTGACCCGCCCCAGCGTGGGCTTGCCGTCGGCCCCGTCGCCGCCCGGCGTGCCGGCCTGGGCCGACGGGACCGCGAACAGCTGGGCCGCGAGGTACCCGTTGATGCCGGTCGCCACGAGCCACGCCATGACGGCGATGGCCACGAGGTTGACGATCCAGAAGTAGCGCTTGAGTAGGGCGTCCATGGCGCTCGCTCGAGATGCAAATGGTGTGCCGCCCGCGCACGGTAGACGTTACGCGGACTTACGCGATTCCCTATGGCCCCGCGACCGCCAAATTGGCAAGGTCGAGCGCAGCATCTTGCTGGGGGGTGCCAAAATGTCAAAAGTCCGTCCGACCTGCGTCGCGTCCGTCTTCGTGACCTCGTCCGTGCTCGTGGCCGCGCTCGCCCTCGGCGCTTGCCGCCGCGAGGCCGCCCCGCCGCTCACCAACCCGGCAGCGACTCGGAACCTGCCGCCGGACGCCGCGCCGCCCTCGGTCGACGCGTCGGCGCCGGTGCCGGCGCGGTCGCCAGAACCCGGCGCGGACCCGGCGGACGTCGCGCCGACGACGGCCCCTTCACCGCCCGCCCCCGAGCCGCCGCGCGTCCCGCAGACCCAACACAGCGGCCGCGTGGACGGCCCCATCCCCTACCTGGTCGTCGAGCCCGCCGGGGCCGCGGCCGACCTGCCGCTGGTCATCGCGCTGCACGGGCGCGGCGACCGGGCCGAGAACTTCGCGCGGGTCGCCGAGGAGCTGGCCCTGCCGGTGCGCACCCTGGTCGCGCGCCCGCCGCTGCCCTTCGGCGTGACGGGCGGTCGGCAGTGGTTCGAGCTGAGCGCGCCCGACGCCGAGCAGCAGGTCCTGGGGCGCGTCCAGGACGTCGTCGCGCTGATGGACCGCCTGAAGGAGACCTATCCCGAGGCCCCGGCGCCGGTGCTGCTGGGCTTCAGCCAGGGCGCCATGCTGGCGCTGCAGGTGGCGGCGCGGCACCCCGATCGCGTGCGGGCCGTCGTGGCGCTGTCCGGAGCCCTTCCGGTGACCCAGGGCAACGCCGAGGCGACCACGCCGGTGCCGATGCTGCTGACCCTGGGCAAGAGCGACACGCTGGTGCCGCCCGAGCGGACGCGCGCGGCCGCCGAGGCCCTGCAGGCGCTGGGGCACCGCCCCGAGGTCTTCGAGTTCCAGGGCGCGCACCAGATCCCGGCCGTCGTCATGGCCCGCGTCCGCGCCTTCGTGTCCGGGCTCGTGAGCCCGACCTGACCGTGCAAACGCCGAGAGCCCGCCGGTGGGGCGGGCTCTCGGGAAGGGGTCAGCGCGGCGGCCGCGCGCGGGTCACTGGCACTGGCCGTCGAGGCAGACCAGGCCCTCGCCGCAGTCGGCCGTCTTCAGGCAGTAGACGTTCTGGTGGCAGTAGCCGTACTGGCAGGCCGAGTCACCCGCGCAGGGGCTGGCGGTCGAGCACGTCGGCAGGCACTTGCCGTCGTAGCAGCCGGTGCCGGCCTCGCACGAGCCGCTGCCGCTGCACTGGATGACCGGCGAGGTGTCGGCCACGCACAGCCCGTCCTCACAGCGCTCGTGGGCGCCGCAGTCGAGCGTCTCGAGGCAGGTGCCGTAGCAGGTGCCCTCGATGCACACGAGGCCCGGGCCGCACTCGCCGTTGAAGGTGCAGGTGTTCTCGGGCTTGTCCTGCGGCAGGCACTGGCCGGCCGAGCAGGTCTGACCGGGCGGGCACGAGCCGTCGAGCGCGCAGGGGAAGTAGCAGCCCGCGTCGAGGCAGATGCCGTCGGCGCCGCAGTCGTCGTTGACCACGCAGACGTCGCTGGGATGGTCGGGCAGCGGGATGGGGCCCGCGTCGGTGTCGCCACCGTCGCTGCCGCCTCCGTCGGTCTCGCCGCCGTCGGCCGGGTCGGGGCCGAGGTCCGAGCCGCCGCCGTCGCCCTCGTCGCCGATGGTGCCTTCGTCGCCGGTGTTGCCCTCGTCGGGCGTGTTGCCTTCGTCGCCAGTGTTGCCCTCGTCGGGCGTGTTGCCGCCATCGCCGGCGCTCCCTTCGTCGCCGCCCGCGTCGGGGGTGTGGCCCCCGTCGGTGACGCCGCCGTCGGGGCCTGGCCCGCCGCCGGGGCTGGTCACGCAGATGCCCATGGTCGTGCAGATCTCACCGGGCGGGCAGTCCTGGTGCTTGGTGCACTTGATGTTCGAGCCCGGGTAGCCGTCCGCGCCGCCGCTCGTGTCCTTCGTGACGGACACGTCGGGGAGCTCGCCCGCGTCGGGCTGACCCGTCGAGCCGTCCGGCTGCCCGGTCCACGCGTCCGGCGTGTCGCCGCCCGAGGGCTTGCCGGGCAGGCAGCGCTGATCGGCCGAGCAGACGCGGCCCTTGGGGCACTGGTGCGTGACGTCGCAGCGGTACTCCTCGCAGAAGCCGCCGTCGCACGTGAAGCAGCCGGTGGAGTCGCACACCATGTCGTCGTAACGCTCGGTGTGGAAGTCGTTGCCGCAGGCGCCGAGCGCCAGCACGGCCAGCGCGCCGGCGAAGGCGGGAATGGTTCGGGCCATCCGGGGCATGGGATGGGTCATCGGGGTCCTCCGAAGAGAAGGGCTCGGTGGGGTCGCTCGAGGCGCGGTCCAGGGGGCGTCGGCATGGTCATCGGCACGTCACCGACGCCGTCCCACGGGCTTCATTCAAAAAAAGCACGAGCCCGTGGGAATGGGACGCATCCGGCCGCTTGGCGGCCCTCGGGCCTGGCGGGTGGCCTGGTCGGCGGCTTCGCCCGAGTCTTCGCCGGTCCCCGGGATTGACATCGTGTCATCGTTCGTTGACAGGTTGGCATCGGGCCCCCCGCCCACCCCATCGAGGAGCGCGCCCCCGCCATGACCGCGTCCGTCCCGACCTCTGCGTCGCCCGCCTCTGTAGTCCCGTGCCAGACCCTGCTGGTCGTCGACGACGACCGCGCCAACCTCGCCTCGCTCGAGCGCATCTTCCAGCGCGAAGGCCTCGAGGTCGTCACCGCGAGCGACGGCAAGGCCGCGCTGGACATCCTGCGCCGGCAGCGCATCTCGGTCTGCCTGACCGACCTGATGATGCCGGGCATGAGCGGCCTGGATCTCTTGCGCGCCATCAAGACGGTCTCGCCCGAGACCGAGACGGTCCTGATGACCGCGTTCGGCACCGTCGAGACCGCCGTCGAGGCGATGAAGGAGGGCGCCTGGGACTTCGTGACCAAGCCCTTCAAGCGCATCCAGATCGTCAAGGCGGTGGCGCGCGCGCTCGACCAGCAGTCGCTGGTGCTCGAGAACCAGGTCCTGCGCGCGCAGCTGCAGGACAGCCGGCGCGACCGCACCATCATCGGCAACTCGCTGCCGATGCGGCAGGTCATGGACATGGTGGGGCAGGTGGCGCCCTCGAGCGCGACCGTGCTGCTGCTGGGTGAGAGCGGCACCGGCAAGGAGCTGTTCGCGCGCGCCATCCACAACCAGTCGTCGCGGGCGCAGCGGCCGTTCATCGCGCTCAACTGCGCGGCGCTGCCCGAGAGCATCCTGGAGGCCGAGCTCTTCGGCCACGAGAAGGGCGCCTTCACCGGGGCCACGGCGCGCCGGCAGGGGCGGTTCGAACTGGCCGACTCGGGGACGCTCTTCCTCGACGAGATCGGCGAGATGAGCACGCAGGTCCAGGTCAAGCTGCTGCGCGTGCTGCAGGAGGGCGAGTTCGAGCGGCTCGGCGGCACGCAGACCTTGAAGGTCAACGTCCGCATCATCGCGGCGACCAACAAGGATCTCGAGGCCGAGGTGGCCGCCGGCCGGTTCCGCGAGGATCTCTTCTACCGGCTCAACGTCATCAGCCTGACGCTGCCGCCGCTGCGCGAGCGCAAGGACGACGTGGCGCTGCTGGCGCATCACTTCATCAAGCTGTACGCCGCCAAGAACGGCAAGCGCATCACCGGGCTCAGCCGCGAGGCGCTGGACGCGCTGATGGTCTGGCACTGGCCGGGCAACGTCCGCGAGCTCGAGAACGCGGTCGAGCGCGCGGTGGTGCTGTGCCGCGGCGAGTCGCTGGCGCTCGAGGACCTGCCGCCGCAGATCCGCGAAGGGGAGGCCGCCACCAAGGTGCTGACCATCCCCATCGGCACGCCGCTCGAGGACATCGAGAAGATGGTCATCCGCGAGACCCTGGCGGCGACGCGCGGCGACAAGCGGCTGACCGCGCAGCTGCTCGGCATCGCGACCCGCACCATCTACCGCAAGATCTGAAGCGCGCCTCGCTCGGTCGCCTACGCCCGACGTTGCTGGCGCCGGGCTCAATCGGTATCGTCACCGCCGCCGTGGCCCCACGGAGGAGTCCCCCGACATGCTCGAACCCCAACCCCAGCCCGGTCGCGTCCGCGGCGCCCTCCACGGGCGGCGCGCGTGGACCGCGGTGGCCCTGGTCCTCGCCCTCGTGGCGTTCGCGCCTGGCTGCGAGCGCATCACCGGGCCGTCCGAGCTCGAGCGCGAGATCGCCGCGGCCCAGAAGGTCATCGCGAAGTATTCGGCGGAGGTCGAGGCGGTCGACGCGCTGCAGCAGCAGTTCGTCGAGGCGTGGCAGAAGGCCAACGAGCTCAAGGAGGTCAAGGCCTTCCGCGACGCGGTCGAGGCGCAGGTCATCCCGAGGCTCGAGTCCTACGTCGACGCGCTGGGCGCGATGCCGGCCGACGCCGAGCTGTCGAAGGTGCACGGCATCCTGGTCGACGCCTACGGCGGGACCGAGCAGGCCTTCCGCGCGTTCATCGACGGCCTCGACGAGGAGAGCATCGAGGCCCGCTACAAGGTGCTGCTCGAGACGATGGACGAGGTGGCCAAGGCCGAAGAGCGCTACCGCAAGGAGCTCGAGACCTTCTATAGCCGCAACCGCGTGCGCCTCGTCGAGCCATGAAGCGTTCGGAGCTGGAGAAGGCGGGGAAGGCGACCGATCCCGAGGCCGAGGCCGCCACCGAGGGGCGGGTCATCGCCCTGCGGACCGCGGCCGAGGTCGACCCGCTGGCCGCCGCGCCGGGGGCCGAGCTGGACGCGCTGGGGCCGCCGACCCCGGGCGGCGCCGGGCGCATCCTCTACGAGCTGCTGCGCGCGATGCGGCCGTACCAGTGGGTCAAGAACCTGTTCGTGGTCGCGCCCCTGGTGTTCGCCGAGCACGCCGGGGACCCCGAGGACCTGACGCGGGCGGGCGTCGCCTTCCTGCTCTTCTCGGTCCTGTCGGGCTGCGTGTACATCCTCAACGATCTGATGGACATCGAGGGCGACCGGGTCCACCCGACCAAGCGCCATCGGCCCATCCCGTCTGGGCGGCTGCCCGTCCCCGTGGCGCGCCTGTCGCTGGGCCTGCTGCTGCTGGCGACGATGGGCGCCAGCTTCGCGCTGTCCATCGAGTTCGCGGCGATCGGCCTCGCCTACTTCGCCCTGAACGTGGGCTACTCGCTGTCGCTCAAGCACGTCGCCTTCATCGACGTCCTGTGCATCGCGTCGGGCTTCATCCTCCGCATCCTGGGCGGCGCGCTGGCGATCGGCGTGCCGCTGTCGGTCTGGCTGTTCGCCTGCACCTTCCTGCTGGCGGCGTTCCTGGGCCTCGGCAAGCGCAAGCACGAGCTGCTGATGGCCGGGGGCGGCGCGGGCAAGCAGCGCCGGGTCCTCGAGCGCTATCAGCTCGAGCACGTGCGCCTGGCGATGGGCTGGCTGGCGGTGGCGACCGTGGCCAGCTATGCGGCCTACACCTTCTTCGGCCACACCCTGTCGTCGTTCTCGCCGCGGGACCTCGTCTGGACGCTGCCCTGCGTGGTCTTCGGCGTCTGGCGCTTCAACCAGCTGACCAACCGCGCCGACGAGGGCCGCAGCCCGACCGACCTGATGCTGACCGACCGCCCCTTCCTGCTGAACCTGGCCGCGTGGGGGGCCGTCGTGGTGACGGTCATCTACCTGTGAGGTCCGGCGCGCGGGGCGCGGCCCTGTTGGCGCTGCTGATGGGGACGGGGTGCGCTTCGGGTCCGCCGCGCCCGGCCGAGCCCGTGGCCGAGCCGGCCCTGGACTATGGCCAGCGCGTGCGGGCGCGCATCGAGGCGGCGCGCCGCGAGCCGCATGTGCTCGTGCGCCACAACCCGGCGCCGTGCGGCTGCCCGCCCTTCGAAGTGATGCTGGGCGGCTTCTGGCATCGGGTCGCCTTCGACGTGCGCGACGAAGAGGACCCCACCGTGGTGGCGCTGTCGGAGGCCGCGCTGGACGCGCCGCCGGAGGCCGTCGCGACGTGGCGTGTCGCCGGGCACCTCGACGACGTGCTGTCGACGTGCGGGCGCGGGACGGTCGTGGTGTCGCTGAGGCCGGCCGAGTTGGTGCCCTAGCCTGCATTTCTCACCAGCTCCTACTGCGCCCGGGGCTAGCACCGCACCTCCGCGGCGTTCTCGCTCCGGCCGGCTCGACGTACCGTCAAGTACGCCTTCACCGTCCTCCGCTCCGAGCACCGCGGATCTGCGGCACTATCCCTCGGGCTCGCTACGGATCTGGTGAGAAATGCAGGCTAGGGGCGGTCAGCGGGCCTCGTCGGCGGCGGCTTCGGCGATGTCGCTGGCGCGGGGCACGAAGTCGCGGGCGATGTTGGCGACGAAGGCGTAGCCCAGGCCCAGGCGCAGCAGCGTCATGCCGGGCCCGCTGATGGTCGAGTAGGCCAGGACCTGCGCGGCCGCGTCGGCGGAGGCGGGGCCGACGTGCGGCGCGAAGAGCGCGACCATGACGACCTGGATGGCGCCGAGGCCGGAGATCGAGGCCGGCACGATCTGAACGAAGGTGAGCAGCGGCGTGTAGATGAGCAGCGTGCCCAGCGGGATGTGGATGTCGAAGTAGGGCAGGGCGGCCCAGGCGAGGCCGACGTACAGGCTGATGAAGGCGGCGCGGACCACGGCCATGCGGGCGTAGTCCGACAGGCGCGCCTCGCGGAAGGTCTCGAAGATGCGCCAGCCGCGCAGGCGCCCCAGGACCAGGAAGTCGATGCCGGCGTTCCAGTAGACGAGCGCGCCGGTGACGACCAACGCGCCGACGCCGAGGACCCAAGGCACGCGGTGGCCCAGCTCGCCGGGGAGCAGGTCGTGGCCGAAGAGCAGGCCCACCGCCAGCATGGCCACCAGGGCGACCACGTCGACGAAGTTCAGCCACAGCAGGGAGGACAGGCCGCGCAGGAAGGGCACGCCGCGCTTGCGCTGGATGAACAGGGCCATGCCGCCCGAGGCCGCCGAGTAGTTGATGGCGTTGAGGAAGTAGCTGACACCCTTGACGGCGAGGACCTCGCCATAGGGCATCGGCGCGCAGAAGCGGCGGAAGAGCAGCGTCAGCGTCGCGGCGTCGGCCACGAAGACGACCAGGCTGAAGCCGACGAGCACGGCCGAGAGCGCGGCGAGGTCGGCCCGGACGAGCGCCTGCCAGATGGCGTCGACGTCCGTGCGGCTGAGCAGCCATCCCACGATGCCGAGGGTCAGGAGCCAAGGCAGGAGCAGCTTCAGTCGGCGGGCCACGCGTCTCCCCGCGCGGCCGGGCGCGCCTGGGTCTCGAAAAAGGGTCGTGCCTCGGGGCGGTTATCGCCTTGCGGCGGCCCGCGAGGGACGCGTATGGTCACCGCTCCCCGGCGGACACGTCAAGCATGCAGCGACCTCCACAACGCCGCGATCGCGGCCCCGCTCCCGCGCCCCCTCGAGGGCCTCGTCGACCCGGCCGCGACGCGGCGGCCCGTGTCGGCAGCGCGCGCGCCATCGCCGCCCGCGTGCTCGAGGCGGTCGACACGTCCGAGGCGCGCTCGGGCGACACCCTGGCGCGGTCGATGTCGGCGGCGCACGATCTCGACCCACGCGACCGCGCGCTGGCGACCGAGCTGGTCTACGGGACCCTGCGGCAGCAGCGGCGGCTGGACTGGGCGCTCGCGCCCCGGGTCCGCCAGGGGCTGGACCGGGTCGAGCCGCTGGCACGGGCCCTGCTGCGGTTGGGCGCCTACCAGGTGCGCTTTCTCGAGCGGATCCCGCCGCCCATCGCCGTCAGCGCGACCCAGGACGCCGCGCGCGAGCTGGGCGCCGACCGGCTGACGGGGCTGCTCAACGGCGTGCTGCGGCGCGTCGCCAACGAGCCCGAGGACCTGCCGCCCGGCGACGACGACGCCGCCATCGGCGTGCGGGCCAGCCTGCCCGATTGGATCGTGGCCGAGCTTCGCGCGGCCTTCGGCGACGAGGCCGTCCTTCGCGAGGCGATGGCGCTGCGCGAGCGCGCGCCGACCACCGTCCGACCCACGCTGGCGCGCGGTGGGGCCGAGGCCGCGACGTCCGGGCTGGCCGCGGCCGGCTTCGAGGCCGAGCCGGGGCCGGCAGGCACCCTGGTGGTGCGCGGCCCGGGCGACCCGTTCTCGACCGACGCCTTCCGCACAGGCCTGTTCACACCGCAGGATCCCGCCAGCCTGGCCGTCCTGGATCTGCTGGGGCCCGTGGACGGCGCCCACGTCCTGGACCTCTGCGCGGGCCGAGGCGTCAAGAGCACGGCGTTGGCCGATCGCGGCGCGCGCGTCACGGCCGTCGACGTCACCCCCGGCAAGCTGGCCGAGGCCCAGCGCCTGGCGGAGCGGCTCGGCCTCGCCGACCGCGTGGCGACGGTCGTCGGTGACGCGACGACCGGCCTCGACCTGCCGCCTTCGGACCTCGTGCTGGTCGACGCGCCTTGCTCGGGGCTGGGCACCCTGCGGCGCCACCCCGAGATCGCCTGGAGGCGTCACCCCGACGACGTCACCCGGATGGCCGAGCTGCAGGCCCGCCTCGTGCAGGCGGGGGCGGCCCTGACCCGGCCTGGCGGGCTGCTGGTCTACGCCGTCTGCACCTTCACTCGCATCGAGGGCGAGCCGCCGGTACCGTCGGGCTTCGAACCCGCCGGACCGCCGCTGCGCGTCGCCCCCAGCTCGGGGATGGACGCCTTCCAGGCGCGCGCCTGGCGAAGGACCAGCGCGTGACGACCCACCGCCCCCAGCCCGCGACCCTCAGCCTCTTGCGCGTCGCCGCGCTCGCGGCCCTCGCCGCGTCGACCGGCGCCTGCGTCGCGAACCCGACGCCGCACCCGCAGGACGAGGTCACCCAGTTCGACAACACGGCCGACGCGCTGGACGCGGTGAGCGACTCGATCCTGCTGGTCCCGCCCGTGCGGTGTGACGCCGACGCGGACGCTGACGGGTGCGACACCGACGGGCTCCACGAGCCTTCGGCGGATGCCATGGAGGGCGAGGTCGTCGAGAGCGACGTGGTCGAGGACGCGTCGGACGACGATGGCGGTCAAGCGGACGAGGCGGCCCCGGCGGGGGCCAACCACACCCCCGCCGGGCCGGACGGGCTGCGCTGATCCGTCGTCAGGCGCCGCTCAGGACCGCTTCTCGCTGACCAGCAGGGCCTCGACCGACCCGAGCAGGCCGAAGTCGAACAGCAGCTTGTAGGGCGTGCGGTCCTCGGTGCCGACCCAGTAGGTCAGGTCGCGCTTGTACTTGCCGCGCGTGACCGCGATGCGGATGGGCCAGGCCGTGCGCACGCCGGCGGGCACGGTGACCTGCTCGGGCGCGCCGACGACGGCGCTCAGGTTGTAGATGCGGATGCCGTCGTAGACCGAGGTCTCGAACTTGCGGCCGGGCTCGAGCGGGCCGTGGGCGAGCCAGGGGAAGATGCTGAGCAGGTCGTTGGTCCGCTTGGGGAGGGTCCGCTTCAGCTTGTGCTTGAGCTTGCCGTCTCGGAAGTCTTCGCCGTCGAGCTTGCGCCCGTCGTAGCGCGCCTTCACCAGGCGCTTGCCCGTCGGGATCATGGCGTCCCAGCGGGCGCGAATCGGCAGCCACACCTCGTCCACCCAGGAGGTCGACGACGTCTGGGTCTTGAAGACGGTCGCGGCGAAGCCCTCCGTGCGGGCCTCCATGCTGACGGCCCGCAGGCGCTTGCCGCCGATCTTCTCGGTGGCGCCCACGGTCAGGATGGCCTCGCCGACGTGGCCGCCCAGGGCCTTGAGCTGGTAGCGGTAGGACCGGGACTCGGTGGCGTCGACGCGGGCCGCCGTCGCGACGGCGGGCGTCTCCGGGGTCGCCCAGGCGGTGGTCGCGCCGGCGACGAGCGCCGCCAGCGTCGCGACCGAGAGCAGGGAACGGAACGCCTTCACGTTCATGGCGCACCTCGTGGTCTGGGGGGCGTGGGGCGGAGTGCCGCACGCTCGCCCTGACGGTCGCCGACGATCCCTATTCACGTCCAGCCCCGAGCCGGCCGGCGCCGGAGTCCCGCGTCATCCCCTCGCCGGCGGACGGACTCGGGGCGGGATCCGGCCGCCCCCCGCCTCAATGGACCAGCTCGAGCGACCACTTCACGATCTGGCCCTGGTCGCCGTAGGCGTCGGTGTCGACCACGGTCAGGGTCCACGGTCCCGCCGTCGACGCGCCGTTGAAGGCCGCCAGATCCCACGTCTTGTCGAGGGTCTGCGCGCCGGCGCCCTCCTGGTCGTGCAGCGTGACGCGCAGCGGGCCATGGGCCAGCTCGATCCTGAGGGCGCCGACGTAGTCGTGCTTCACCTCGACGTGGACCTTGACGGCCTTGATCACCTTGCTCTCGCCGATCTCGAGGGTGCTGGTCGCGCCCGCCGGCGTGTTGTCGGGGATGCTGACCGGCGCCTCGGACGAGGCGAGGACGCTGCCTGGCGCCACGGGGGCCTCGCCGTCGGTCGTCAGGAGCTTGAGCGACCAGCGGACCAGCTCACCGACGTCGGCGTTGGCGTGGTCGCTGACCCCCAGGACCCACACGCCCTCGAGCTGCGCGCCGGCCAGCCCCGTCGCCTTGAAGGTCTTGACCACGTCGTCCTGGCTGCCGCCGGTGCGGTCGTGCAGGACCACCCGCTGCCCGTCCTTCTCGATCCAGACCTTCAGGTCGCCGACGTACGTGTGACGGATCTCGACCTCGACCTCGACCGAGCGCGCCGTGCCCGGCAGGCCGACGTGCAGCTCGCTGGTGACGCCCTCGGGGGTGTTGTCCGGGATGGACATGGCCGGCTCCTCGGTCAGCACGACCAGCTCGCCGTCCTCGGGCTCGGCGTCCGCGGGCTGACGCGACTGGGCGATGAGGCTCCGGACCAGCGCCGTGTCGATGTAGGGGTTGCCGCCGCGAGCCTCGATGGGCAGCCACAGGAAGTCGGGGTGGCTCTGCCGCGAGTAGCCGATCCACTCGCCGCCGTTGACCTTGCCGTCGGCGTCGACCTCGAGCACGTAGTGGTAGCGGTCCGAGCGCGTGTACTCCGTGATGACGTCGGTCAGCGGCTTGGTCTCGGGGTGCGACTCGGTGATGTAGTACGTCGTCGACTCGACCTCGTAGAACTTGACGGCCTTGGGGTTGATCTCGGCGTAGGTGCTGCCCTCGGGGCGCTCGAGCAGGCGCAGGGCGTCCGCCTCGGTGATCTCGTCCATGCGGTCGACCTTCCACTCGAGGATGGGCTGGTTCCACACCTCGTAGTCGTAGGTGCGGTCCTCGGCGATGGGCCGCTTCATCAGGCCCAGGAAGTTCGCCATGATGACGTGGAACGACCCGGCGTTCGTGTCCCGGCACACGTCGTCGGTCAGGCGTCCGGTCTCGTCGCGCTTCACCTCTTTGTCGTTGCAGCGCCCGCCGACCAGGATGGCCGAAGCCCGGTCGTACTGCATGATGATGAGGGCCTTGATGTCGCTGACGTCGAAGGTCACGCCGTTGTGGGTGACGGCGCGCAGCGGCTCGGGCTCCAGCATGGCCGCCGGCACCCACGCGTGGCACAGCCCCCACCAGGTCTCGACCCCGTCCCGGTCGTCGCACTCGTCGGTCTGCCCGTCCTTGTCGTTGTCCACGCCGTCCCGCGCCTTGGCGTTGCCCTTGTTCGCGCTGACCCAGCGGGCGGCCGGCCCCAGGCCGTCGTAGTAGGCCCGATCCCAGCTCTGGTCCTTGCAGCGCTGGGCCGTGTAGGGCTTGAGGTCCATGAACCCGTCGGCCGGCGTCCAGCCGTTGAAGGCGTGGTCGTACTTCTCGGCCGGGCTCAGGACGTCGTCGCCCTGCCAGCGGACGTTGATGCTGTCCTCGTAGGTCGGCCAGTAGGTGTCCGGCCACGGGACCGTCTCGCTCAGCCCCGAGGTCGGCAGCTGGTCGATGCGGTACTCGAGCTGCACGTTGAGCCGCTCGGGGTTGTTGATGGCGTTCCACTGGTCGGCTTTGCCGCCGGCGGGCTTGGCCTCCGTGGCGGGGCGGGCCGGCAGCTCGGTCGCAGCGTCGCAGGCGGTCAGCCCCAGGCTGACCAGCACGAGGGGCAGGGCGAGGGTCGTCCAGAGCGGGTCGTGACGTCGCATGGCAGGTTCCTTGGCGTGTGGGTGCCCGCCGCCCATGCAGGTGTCATGCCATGCGCGGCCCCGAGGCGCCGCAACGCCCGTCACCGGCGCGCTGGGGTCACGCGACCCCGCCTGTCACGTCGCCATGCGGCCCCAGCGGGTGGGGTCCGCGGACCCCGCCCCTGTCACCGAGTAGCCCGCCTCAGGCGGTCGTCAGGAACCGCGCCATGATCTTCCGCTCGCCCGTCGCGAACCGCACGCGCGCGATGGCCTTGTCGCCCGAGCCGCTGACGTCCACGACCCGCCCCTGCCCGAACTGCGGGTGGAAGACGGCGCTGCCCGGCCCGACCGCGCCCCCGCTGGGCGGCGCCTGGCTGAACTCGTCGTAGGCCGGCATCGCCTGGTTGAACTCGTCCCACGCCGGCTGGGCCGGGGCCCGCCGCGCCGGGGCCTGGGGTCCGCCGTACCCGCCGAGGCCGCCGCCGAACCCCAGCCCGCCGCCGCTGACCGGCGTCCGCGCGCTGGCCCGCGCCCGCGCCAGCGCGCTGGCCGGCTCGAGGCAGTGCGCCGGCAGCCCGTCCAGGAAGCGACTGGGCGAGGCGTCCTGGAACGTCCCGAACCGCCGCCGCCGGAAGGCGTGGCTCAGGTGCAGCACGTGCCGCGCCCGGGTCATCGCCACGTACAGCAGGCGCCGCTCCTCCTCGACCCCGTCGCGGTCGGCGCTGTTGAAGTGGGGCAGCAGCCCCTCCTCGATGCCGGTGACGAAGACGACGTCGAACTCGAGCCCCTTGGCCGTGTGCGCGGTCATCATCAGCACCGCGTCCTGCTCGGTGTCGGCGCGGTCGATGTCGCTGACCAGCGCGACCTGGTCCAGGAACGCCGCCAGGCTGGCCTCGCCCGTGATCTCGCCGTACTCGGCGATGGCGTTGAGCAGCTCCTTGACGTTCTCGACGCGGCCCTCGGCCTCCAGCGTGCGCTCGGCCTCGAGGCGCTCGATGTAGCGCGTCCGCTCGATGACCGCCTGCGCCACCGCCAGGGCGCTCTGGGTGCGCGCCATCTCTTGTAGGCCCTCCATGAGCTCGACGAAGGGCTTGAGCTTCTTCTGGACCGCCTGGCGCCCCGACTCGGCCAGCCGCTGCAGGGCCGCCCAGAAGGTCAGCCGCTCCTGCTCGGCCAGGGTCGCGACGATCTCGAGCGTCCCCTTGCCGATGCCGCGGGTCGGCGTGTTGACGATGCGCTCGAGGCTGACCACGTCGCGCGGGTTCGCCACGACCTTCAGGTAGGCCAGGATGTCCTTGACCTCCATGCGATCGTAGAACTTCAGGCCGCCGACCACCGCGTGGGGCAGGCCGTGCATGCGGAAGGCGTCTTCGAACGAGCGGCTCTGCGCGTTGGTCCGATAGAAGATGGCCACCTCGCGCAGCCGATAGCGCCCGCGCAGCCCCTGGATCTGCCGCGCCACCCACTCGGCCTCGGCGCGGTCGTCCTCGGCCTCGTACAGCTTCACCGGGTCGCCGGCGTCGCGCTCGGTCCACAGGGTCTTGCCGTGCCGCGTCGTGTTCTGCGCGATGAGGGCGCCCGAGACCTCGAGGATGTTGCCGCTCGACCGGTAGTTGCGCTCGAGCCGGATGACCTTCGCGTCCGGGAAGTCCTTGTCGAACCCCAGGATGTTCTCGATCTCGGCCCCGCGCCACCGGTAGATGCTCTGGTCGTCGTCGCCGACCACGCAGATGCGGCGGCGGTCGTTCAGGACCGCCCGCAGCAGCGCGTACTGCGCGTGGTTGGTGTCCTGGAACTCGTCGACCAGGATGTACTGCCAGCGCTGCTTGAACTCGCTGGCTACCATCGGGAACTCGCGCATCAGGCGCAGCGGCAGGTAGATGAGGTCGCCGAAGTCGACCGCGCCCGCGGCGCGCATCTCGCGCTCGTAGTGCTCGTAGATCTGGTGGTGCTTGCGGTCGGTGAAGCTGCCGCGCGGCACGTTCGGGTCGTCGGGCCCCTGGCAGTCCTGCTTGGCCTGGTTGATGTAGTGCTGGACCTTCTTGAGCGGGAAGGCCTTGTCCGAGATGTTCAGCGCCGCCATCGAGCGGCCGATCATCTTGGCCTGGTCGTCCGAGTCGTAGATGACGAAGGACGGCGGCAGCCCCAGCAGGCCCCCGTGCTGGCGCAGCACCCGGACGCCGATCGAGTGGAACGTGCCCAGCCACAGGTTGCCCGCGTCGGCCCCCAGCAGGCGCGCGCAGCGCTCGCGCATCTCGCCCGCGGCCTTGTTGGTGAAGGTCACGGCCAGGATCTGCCACGGGCGCACGCCCTCGCGCTGGATGAGCCAGGCGATCTTGTGCGTGATGACGCGCGTCTTGCCCGAGCCGGCGCCGGCCAGCAGCAGCAGCGGGCCGTCGTTGGCCAGCACGGCCTCGCGCTGCGGCGGGTTGAGGTCGCGGACGAGCGGGTCGGTGTCGAGTTCGGCGAGCTTCACGGGGCCAGAACCCTAGAGCAACCGACCCGATTTCGCCACCGGCAGGTGCGTCGACCCGCCGGCGGCGCGCGGCGCCGACCTACTCGACCGTCACGGATTTCGCGAGGTTACGGGGTTGGTCGACGTCGGTCCCCTTCTGGTCGGCCATGTGGTAGGCCAGCAGCTGCATGGGGATGGCCGCGACCAGCGGCAGGATGTGCTCGTCGACCTCGGGGATGGGGATGCAGAAGGTCGCCACCTCGCGCGCGCTGGCGTCGCCGTCGCTGGCGATGACCAGCACTGGCCCCCGGCGGGACTTCACCTCCTCGAGGTTCGAGCGCACCTTCTCGTAGTGGCGGTCGACGGGGTTCAGGACCACCGTCGGGACCGTCTCTTCGATGAGCGCGATGGGCCCGTGCTTCATCTCGCCCGCCGCGTACCCCTCGGCGTGGATGTAGCTGATCTCCTTGAGCTTGAGCGCCCCCTCGAGGGCCAGCGGGAAGAGGTTGCCGCGGCCGAGGAACAGCATCGAGTGGGCGCCGCCCCAGGTGCGGGCGATCTCCCGGTAGACCTCTTGATCCTCGAGCTGCCCGTCGATGATGTGGGCGACCTTGACCAGGCCGTCTATTTCGCGGGCCATCGCCTCGTCGGACAGGCGCCCGAGCAGCCGCCCGAACTTCAGCGCCATCAGGTGCAGCGCGACGATCTGCGTCGTGAACGCCTTGGTCGACGCGACGCCGATCTCGGGCCCGGCCTGGGTGTAGACCGTCCCCAGCGACTCGCGCGGGATGGACGCCTCGAGGACGTTGCAGACGCTGATGACCTTGGCGCCCTTGGCCTTGGCGTCCTTGATCGCGGCCAGCGTGTCGGCGGTCTCGCCGCTCTGGCTGATGGCCAGCATCAGCGTGCGGTCGTCGATGACCGCGTTGCGATAACGCAGCTCGCTCGCCAGCTCGACGTGGGTGGCCATCCCGGCCAGGTCCTCGAACAGGTACTTGCCGACGAGACCGGCGTGCCAGCTCGTCCCGCAGCCGACCACGTAGAACTGGCTGACGTCGCGGAGATCGTCGGCCGTCAGCGGCAGCTCGGGCAGGTCCACGTCCATCCGGTCCAGCGACAGCCGCCCGCGCAGCGTGTTCGCGATGGCCTGCGGCTGCTCGTGGATCTCCTTCAACATGAAGTGCTTGAAGCCGCCCTTCTCGGCCATCGCCGGCGACCAGGTGATCTGGCGCGCCTCGAAGGGCAGCGGGCGATCGTCCTCGATGGCCCGGACCTCGACCCCGTCCTTTCGGATGAGGGCCATGGTCCCGTCGTCCAGGAACACCATCGACCGCGTGTGGCTGAGGACCGCCGGGATGTCGCTGGCCAGGAAGTTCTCGCCCTGGCCCAGCCCCATCACCAGCGGGCTCGCCTGCCGCGCCCCGACGATGACGTCGGGCACCTCGGCGTCGACCACGACCACCGAGTAGGCCCCGCGCAGCCGCAGCACCGCCTGGCGCACCGCCTCGGGCAGCGTCAGCCCCGCCTGCCGGTGGCGCGCCACCAGGTGCGCGACGATCTCGGTGTCCGTCTCGCTGGTGAAGCGGGCGCCCTGCTCGACCAGCTCGCGCCGCAGCGCCGAGTGGTTCTCGATGATGCCGTTGTGCACGACCGCCACCGTGCCCACCCGGTGCGGGTGCGCGTTCTCCTCGCTGGGCCGCCCATGGGTCGCCCACCGGGTGTGGCCTATCCCGGTCGTCCCCTCGATGGGCTCGCGCGCGACGATGCCCAATAGGTTCGACAGCTTGCCCTCGGCGCGCCGCGTGTGCAGGGCCCCGTCGGTGATGACGGCGATGCCCGCCGAGTCATAGCCGCGATACTCCAGCTTCTGCAGCCCCTCGAGCAGGATGGGCGTGCAGGTGCGATGACCGACGTATCCGATGATGCCGCACATCAGCCTTGGCTCCCTTCCGGGCCCGACCCGGACTCCGACCCCCGGGCCGCCGACTTGGCGGCCTTGGCCCGGGCCTTCGCTTCCTCGCGCGGCCGACGCCGCCGCTCGTAGTAACCCTCGCGCACCTGCTGCGTCGTCCGGCTCAGGACCAGCGCCCCCTCGGGCACGTCGTCCGTCACCGTCGTCCCGGCGGCCACCGTCGCGTTGCGCCCCACCCGCACCGGCGCCACCAGCTGCGTGTCGCTGCCGACGAACACGCCGTCCTCGAGCACGGTCACGTGCTTGTCCACGCCGTCGTAGTTGCAGGTGATGGTCCCGGCGCCGACGTTCACGTCGCGCCCGATCTCGCAGTCGCCCAGGTAGCTCAGGTGGCTCGCCTTGCTGCCCTGGCCCAGCACGGCCTTCTTCGTCTCGACGAAGTTGCCGACCTTCACGTCCTGCCCCAGCACCGTCCCCGGCCGCAGATGCGCGAACGGCCCGGCCGCCACCCCCGGCCCCAGCCTCGCGCCCTCGGCCACCACGTACGGCTTGAGGTGCACGCCGTCGGCCAACTCGCAGTCGCGCAGCACGGCCCCGGCCTCGACATGGCACCCGCGCCCGATCCGCGTGCGCCCCAGCAGCTGCACGTTCGGCCCCAGGACCGTGTCCACGCCGATCTCGACCTCGGCCTCGATGCGCGCGCTCGCCGGGTCGTGCATCGTCACCCCGGCCTCCATGTGCCGCCGGTTGACCCGCCCCCGCAGCACGGCCTCCAGCTCGGCCAGCTGCGCCCGCGTGTTCACGCCCGCGAGACGGCTCGGGTCGCGCAGCACGAAGCCGCGCACGCGCCCGCCGCGCCCCGCGACCAGGTGCACCACGTCGGTCAGGTACAGCTCGCCCTGCGCGTTGTCGGGCCGCACCTGCCGCAGCGTCTCGACCAGCGCCTTGCGGTCGACCAGGTACAGGCCGGCGTTGACCTCTGCGATGGCGCGCTGCGCGTCGGTCGCGTCGCGGTGCTCGACGATGCGCGCCGGGTGGCCGTGCTCGCCCCGCACCACGCGCCCATACCCGGTCGGGTCGTCCACGACGAAGCTGGTCACCGTCACGGTGGCCTGCGCGGCCTCGTGCACCTGCCGCAGCTGGCGCAAGGTCTCGCCGTCCAGCGCCGGCGTGTCGCCGCACAGGATCATCACGTCGTCGTAGCCCTCGGTCGCGTCGAGGGCCATCAGCACCGCGTGCCCCGTCCCGCGCTGCTCGGCCTGCACGGCGAAGGCCAGGTCACGCCCCGGCAGGTGCGTCTCGAGCGCCGCCCGCACCGCGTCGGCCTGGTGCCCGACCACCACCACCACCCGATCGGCGCCGGCCTCGAGGGCCGCCTGCACCGGGTAGGTCACCATCGGCCGCCCCAGCAGCGGGTGGAGCACCTTGGCCTGCTCGGACCGCATGCGCGTCCCCTGGCCAGCCGCCAGCACCACCGCAACCAACTTCGCGCTCATCGGGGCTCCGTTCGTCGACATCGCGGCATCCTATGCGCGCGCCCCGCTGGGCGCCAGAACGAGCGTCCGTGCGTCCCGCGGAAAGGGCGGCACACCCACTGGGTAGTGTCCGAACCGGTCCTCGGGTAGTCTCCGGCGGCATGCAGCCTGCCCACCTCGCGCGCTGGAGCGCCGCCCTCGACGACGCCGCCGCGCGCGTCCCCGACTTCGAGCGGGCCGAGATGCTCGCGTGCCTCGAGCGCCTCGCCGACGTGGCCCCGCCCGAGGCCGCCGAAGCCGCCGACCCCGCGCTGCTCGTCGCCGCCACCGAGGGCTCGCGCTTTCTGCGGCGCTTCCTGGTCCGCCACCCCGACGCCCTGGACGAGCTGACGGCCCTGCCGCCCGTCCGCGACCGCGAGGCCTGGATCGAGCGCCTCGCGCCCGACGTCGCCGCGGCCGCCGACGACCCGGCCCTGATGCGCGTCCTGCGCATCCACCGCCACCGCGCCTTCCTGGCCCTGTCGGCCCGCGAGGCCATCACCCACGACCCCCTGGCGACCGGCGCGGATCTCTCCGCCTTCGCCAGCGCCGCCCTCGAGCTGACCCTGCGCCGCTGGCAGCAGTGGCTCCAGCCCCGCTTCGGCCTGCCGCGCCTGTCGGACGGCCGCGTCTGCCCCGCGGTCGCCATGGGGATGGGCAAGCTCGGCGCCGGCGAGCTCAACGTCTCGAGCGACATCGACCTCATCTGGGTCTACGCCTCGGACGACGGCGAGACGGACGGCGCGGCCGGCCTCGGGCGCGTGGTCGACCTGCACACCTACTTCACGCGGCTGTTCGAGCGGGTCGGCCGCACCCTGTCGACGGTCACCGACGAGGGCTTCGTCTTCCGCGTCGACCTCAACCTGCGGCCCGAGGGGCGCAGCGGCCCGCTGTGCAACAGCCTGGACGGGCTCGAGCGCTACTACGAGGCCTTCGGCCACTCGTGGGAGCGCCTGGCCTGGATCAAGGCCAGCCCGGTGGCCGGCGACGCCGAGCTGGGCGAGCGGGTGCTCGAGACGCTGGCGCCCTTCGTGTACCGGCGGCACCTCGACGAGGCCTTCCTCGACGAGGTCTCCATCATGAAGCAGCGCATCGACGCGCGGGCGACGCGGCTCGGGCAGGGCGACGGCTTCGACGTCAAGCTGGGCCACGGGGGCATCCGCGAGATCGAGTTCGCGGTGCAGGCGCTGCAGCTCATCTGGGGCGGCCGGCTGCCCGAGCTGCGGGCGCGCGACACGCGGACGGCGCTGACGCGGCTCAGCCTGGCCGGGCTGCTCGAGGCGGGCGAGGCCGACCGCCTGCTCGGGGCGTACCGCCTGCTGCGGCGGCTCGAGCACTCGGTGCAGTGGCTGGACGACCGGCAGACCCACTGGCTGGCGGGCGAGCCGCGGGCGCAGGCGCTGGCGGCGGCGGCGACCGGGCATGGCGTCGGGGCGGCGGCGGTGCAGGCCTTCGAGGCGCGGCTGGCCGACAA
This sequence comes from Myxococcota bacterium, assembly GCA_041687695.1. Lineage (GTDB taxonomy): Bacteria > Myxococcota_A > UBA9042 > PHBI01 > JAWLBL01 > JAWLBL01. The sequence goes on from JAWLBL010000037.1 coordinate 48,258, forward strand.
GCGCCGGCGGGTCCGCGAGGCGTTCGACGCCGTGCTGGCGGGCGAGGCGGGCACGTCGGCGGACGCGACCGACCAGGCGGTCGCCGTGGCGCTCGATCCCGAGACGACGCGCGAGGGGCGGGCGGCCGCGCTGGGCGAGCTGGGGTTCCGGGCGCCCGAGGCGTCCATCGACCGCATCGCGGCGCTGACGCGGCGGCCCGAGAGCCCGTTCCACCCGCGGCAGATGGCGCGGGGCGGCGAGCTGGCGAGGAAGCTGCTGGCGGCGGTGGCGACGACGCCCGATCCGGACGCGGCGCTGTCGCACCTCGAGAGCCTGGTGCGCGTGCTGCGGCATCGGACCGGCGCCTTCGACCAGCTGGCCGAGGACCCGCGGCGGCTGCGGACGCTGATGGGCCTGTTCGGGTCGAGCCACTACCTGTCGCGGCTGCTGGTGCGCTTCCCGGGGCTGCTCGACCGGCTGGTCTTCGACGGCAGCGAGCCGGCGGTGAAGTCGCGGCGGGATCTGGCGGCCGCGCTGGCCGCCGAGCCGGGGCTGGCGGCCCCCGACGCCGACTGGGAGGACCTGCTCAACGGGGTGCGGCGCTTTCATCAGGCCGAGGTGCTGCGCGTCGGCTTCTTCGATCTGGCCGGGGTCATCGACACGGCCTCGGTGGGGCGGCAGCTGTCGGATCTCGCGGACGTCATCGTGGTCCGCGTGCTCGAGGCGGCCACCGGGCAGCTGGTCGAGCGGCTGGGGCCCGGCGCCGAGGGGCTGGGCGTGGTCGCGATGGGCAAGCTGGCCGGGCGCGAGCTGGGCTACGGCAGCGATCTGGACCTCATCTTCCTGTTCGACGAGGCGCGCTCGGACGGGCCGAGCATGACGCGGGTCGCGCAGCGGGTCATCACGGGGCTGTCCTGCGCGACGCCGCAGGGGTCGCTGTACGACATCGACACGCGGCTGCGGCCCAGCGGCAACCAGGGGCCGCTGGTGGTGACGTGGCAGCGGCTGGTCGGCTACCACGCCGGCGAGGCGCAGGTCTGGGAGAAGCAGGCGGCGCTGAGGTCGCGCCTGGTGGCCGGCGCGCCGGTGCTGGGTGAGACGGTCGAGACGCTGCGGCGGCAGACGCTGGGGTCGCTGGGGGGCGAGCGGGCGCGGGCGGCGGCCGAGATCGCGGGGATGCGCGGGCGGCTCGAGCGCGAGGTCGCGGCGGAGGACGCGCACCACTACGATCTGAAGGCGGGGCTGGGCGGGCTCAACGACGTCGAGTTCCTGGTGCAGTTCCTGCAGCTGACGCTGACGGGGCCGGCGCTCGAGGCGGCGCGCGCCGGGGCGGCGGCGGGGTCGCCGAACACGGCGGTGGCGCTGGGGGGGCTGGCCGAGGTCGGGGCGCTCGACGGCGAGGACGCGCGGATGGCGCAAGAGGGCTACGCGTGGCTGCGGCGCCTCGAGAGCCGGCTGCGCATCGTGCACGACCGGCCGGTGGGGACGCTGCGGCGGCCGAGCGGCGAGGGCGGCCCGGGGGACGACGAGCTGCGGCGCCTGGCGCTGCGCATGGGCTACGGCGACGCGCCCGGGGCGGGCCCGGTCGAGGACCTCTTCGCCGACTACGAGCGCTACCGGACGGCGATCCGGGCGCTGTTCGAGCAGGTCGTCGGCGGGCCCTGAAGGCCAGCGGGGCGGACATGCCGCGGCGGGTGACCGGGTTCTGGGATGGCGCCGCGCGCCCCGCTTGTGGTAGGGCAAGCCCGGACGATGACCGTCCGGCGCGCTGACCCGAGGAGACGAGCCCATGATCAAGAAGGCCGACAAGATCTGGTTCAACGGTGAGCTGGTCCCGTGGGACGAGTGCAACGTGCACATCCTGACCCACACGTTGCACTACGGCCTGGGCGTCTTCGAGGGCATCCGCTCGTACCTGCGGGCCGACGGGCGCAGCGCCATCTTCCGCCTCGACGAGCACATCGAGCGCCTCGTGACCGGCGCGCGGATGATGACCATCCCGCTGCAGTACACCAAGCAGCAGCTCATCGACGCGACCATCGAGGTCTGCAAGGCCAACCACCTGCGCGAGTGCTACATCCGCCCGATCGCCTTCGTCGGCGCCGGCGCGATGGGCGTCGCCGCCATGAAGAACCCCACCGAGGTCGCCGTGGCCGCCTGGCCGTGGGGCGCCTACCTGGGCGACGACGGGCTGACCAAGGGCGTGCGCATCAAGACGTCGACCTTCGCCCGCCCGCACGTCAACAGCCAGCTGCACAAAGGCAAGGTCTGCGGGCACTACGTCAACTCGATCCTGGCCAAGCGCGAGGCCCTGCTCGACGGCTATGACGAGGCGCTGCTGCTCGACACGCAGGGCTACGTCAGCGAGGCCAGCGGCGAGAACGTCTTCGCCGTCATCAAGGGCGAGATCTTCACGCCGCCCTTCGGCGGGTCGATCCTGGGCGGCATCACCCGCGACACGCTGATCACCCTGGCGCGCGAGATGGGGCTGACCATCCGCGAGCAGCCCATGACGCGCGACGTGCTGTACATGGCCGACGAGGTCTTCATGTGCGGCACGGCCGCCGAGGTCACGCCGGTGCGCGAGATCGACCGCCGCGAGATCGGGCCGGGCCGCCCCGGGCCGGTCACGGTCGAGCTGCAGGCGCGCTACTTCGACGTGGTCAAGGGCAGCGACCAGGCCCACGAGCACTGGCTGACCTACTACGACGTCGACGCGAACCTCTGAGCCGTTGAGCTCGGGCCGCTACGACGAGCTGGCCGCCAAGGTCGACGCGTTCCACGCGCGCGTCGACCAGCGCCACCCAGGCGCGCTGACCTGCCGGGCCGGCTGCAGCCAGTGCTGCCACCAGCACCTGACCGTGCTGCCGCTCGAGATGGCGCGCATCACCCAGGCGGTGCGCGCCCTGCCCGAGGCCGAGAGGCTGGCCCTGCGCGCGCGGGTAGAGGCCGGCCCCGGCGCCGACCCGCGCTGCGTGCTGCTCGACGATGACGGCCGCTGCCGGACCTACGCGGCGCGCCCGCTCATCTGCCGCAGCCACGGGCTGCCGGTGCAGGTGCAGGACGACGGCGGGGCGCGACGCGACGTGTGCCCGCTGAACTTCCCCGAAGGCCCGCCGGTCGAGGCGCTGGACGCGGACGTCGTGCTGGACGTCGAGCGGCTGAGCGGCCTGCTGGTCCTGCTCGACCGCTTCGAGGCGGGCGGGCGGGGCGAGCGCATCGATCTGTTCGCCGGGGTCGCCGCCGCGCTCGAGCCGTGAGGCCAAGCGTCAGAGCAGGCTCTTGACGACCTCGAAGGCGATGAGCAGGATGATGATCCACTCGAGCCACTCGCTGCGCTGCGCCATGGTGCGCTCGTGGAAGACGCCGTGGATGTTCCACAGCGTCTGCAGCTTGCGCTCGACGTCGCGGTCGTAGACCTCGAGCTGGAAGCGCTCGGCCGCCAGGCGGTAGATGCGCGCCAGGTGCTCGTCGCCCGTGAGCTTGAGCGGGTTGTTGACCGCCTCGAACTCGGCGGCGGCGGCGGTGGTCAGCTCCGCCAGGCGCTGCGTGGCCTTGTCCTGCGGCCGAAAGAGCAGCTCCCACAGCCGCGGGCGGGTGCGGATGAGGCGCTCGGCGGCCTCGAGCGCCGAGTCCAGGCTGCGATCGAGCACACGCAGGCCCAGGACCTCGCTGTTGGCGAAGTCCAAGACCGCCAGGATGTCGCTGTAGTGCGGCTCGACCACGAGCGCCGACGCCCAGTCGATCACGGCGAGGTCGCTGCGGGCGTAGCTGAGGCGCTGGCGCAGCGCGGCCTCGAGCTCGGCGTCCGAGAAGCGCAGCGCCTCGCCGCGCAGCATCTGGACGACCAGCTGCGCGTTGTCGGCCAGCCAGGCCTCGGTGTCGCCGCCAGGGACGGCGGGCACCTGGAACACCGTGTACTCCTCGTACAGCGGTGACAGGTGCGGCTCGGTGATGGCCGGCCCCAGGCGCTCCAAGCACTCGCGCAAGAAGGGCTCGGCCAGCGCCCGCAGGCGGGCGTCCTGCTCGAGCGCGACGCCCAGGTCGCGCCAGGCGGTCAGCGGGCCGGAGACGTCGAAGTGCAGGTCGACCGACAGCTGCCCGAAGTCGTAGACGACCGCGCGGCGGTGCACCTCGATCTCGCGCCCGGCGACCTGGGCGACGACCGGCGTCGCCGTCCAGGAGAAGGGCTGCGGCTCGAGGTGGAACAGACCCGGCGAGTGGGGCCGCCGCGCGCCGGAGAGGACCTCGGAGCCCTGCAGCAGGCGCGCGCCCTCGACGAGGTCGACGCTCTTGCCGATGTCCCACGCGCGGAGGACTCGACACTCACCGGTCAGCACGTCGCTCGCATCGCTCATGCGTCACCGCGCCGGGTCGTCAGGGAGTCAGCCCGCGGGCGTGTCCTCGTCGAGGCCGCGCCCGTCGCCGATGCGCCGGCGCTCGCGGCGGCGCCCACGGGAGGCGCGCTCGGTGGCGCTCGGCCGGGGCGCCTCGTCCCGGGTGGGCTCGGGCGCCCTGGCCTTGGCCGCCGAGGGCTCGTCGCGGCGCGCCTCGTCCGGGCTGGGCTCGGCGGCCGTGGCCGGAGCCGCGGTCGCCTCGGCCTGGGGCGCGTCTTCGCGCTTCTTGCGCGCGCGGCGGGGCTTCTTGGGGGCCTCGGCCGCCTGGGCGGCCGGCGCCTCGGCGGTCTCGGCGTTCGCGACCTCGGCGGTCGCCTCGGCCGGCGCGACCTCGACCTTGGGCCGGGGCTTGCGCTCGGCGCGCTTGCGCGTCGGGCGGGTGCCGGCCTCGGCCTCGGCCTGGGCGCCCTCGAGCGGCCAGCCGACGAAGGGCTTGCCGCGCGTGCGGCGGAACGAGCCGGCCTCGTCCTTGGCGAACAGGCTGTCGTCCGCGTGCTCGGCCGGGATGCGGTGGCCGGTGTAGGCCTCGACCGCCGCGAGCCCGAAGACGAAGTCCTCGCAGGCCAGGGTGATGGCCTTGCCGGTCGCGCCGGCGCGCGCCGTGCGGCCCACGCGGTGGACGTAGTCCTCGGGGTCCTGCGGCACGTCGTAGTTGAAGACGTGGGTCACGTCGTCGACGTGGATGCCGCGGCTGGCGACGTCGGTCGCCACCAGGTAGCGCACGTGGCCCTCTTTGAGGGCCTCGATGATCTGCATGCGCTTCTTCTGGGGCAGGTCGCCGCTCATGTAGACCGCGGAGTAGCCGTTCTTCGTCAGGCGCCAGGCGAGCTCCTCGCCGTCGCGCTTGGTGTTGACGAAGATCATGGCGCGTCCGGGCTCCTCGGACTTCAGGAGGCCCAGCAGCAGCGCGAACTTCTCGTGGCTCGAGACGTGGTACAGGCGCTCCTCGATGGCCTCGACGACCAGGCGCTCGGGGCGGATGGCCACCTCGACCGGGTCGTTCATGAAGCGCCGCGCGAGGCGCATGACCTGGTGCGACAGCGTCGCCGAGAAGAGCAGCGACTGGCGCCGCGACTTGTGGGGCACCGCGCGGAACAGGTAGTTGAGGTCCTCGACGAACCCCATGTCGAACATCCGGTCGGCCTCGTCGGTCACCATCACCTGGACCGAGCTCAGCTTCAGGATGCGCTGGCGGTGGTAGTCGATGAGGCGCCCGGGCGTGCCGACCACGATGTCGGCGCCGGCCTCGAGGGCGCGGGCCTGCTTGCCCCAGTCCATGCCGCCGAACGCCAGGGCCACCTTCAGGTCGGTGTACTTGCTGAGGTTGTCGGCGTCGGCGGCGATCTGCACGGCCAGCTCGCGCGTCGGCGCGACGACCAGGGCCCGCGGGGCGCCGTCGGCGGGCCGCTCGCCCTCGAGCAGGCGCTTCATCGTGGCGAGCAGGAAGCAGGCGGTCTTTCCGGTGCCCGTCTGGGCTTGCCCGGCGAGGTCCTTGCCCTCGAGCAGGTGCGGGAGCGCCTGGGCCTGGATGGCCGTGGGCTCCTCGAATCCGAGGTCCTCGACCGCGCGGAGCAGGGGCGCGGGGAGGGGGAGCGATTGGAACTTCAAAGAGTCTCTCGATGCGGTGTGTGGCGCGCGACGCCGGGGGCGGCCGGGCTCGGCCTGGGTTCTCGCCCCGCGATCGCCGGCCCTCTTCGGGGGCCGGGGTGGCGCTTCGTCGCCGGACGTCACCCGTCGTTGGGTCGCGTCAGTGGCGGAGCGCGTCGGTCGCGTTGCGGTCCCGGGGCCACGATCTCACGTTGAAAAAAGGCTTCGGGTGCCCTCCATGGTGTGGCCGAAACCACTGGAGTCAAGCAATCGATTCCATCAGGGGCCTGGCGCCCGCGTCAGCGGCCGGCGAGCGCGGCGTCGATCTCGGCGACGCGGCGCTCCGCCTCGGCCCGGAGCGCCTCGGTGTCGGCGTGCTCGCGGGCCCGGTCGTCCGCGGTCTGCCGGGCCAGCTCGGCCAGCCGCCGCGCCTCGGCGCCCACCGCCGACCAGTCGCCGTCGGCCGCCCAGCGGTGCGCCAGGATGCGCGCGGTCGGCGGGTCGGGCAGCTCGGCGAGGGCCCGGTCCGGGGCCTCGGGCGGCGCCGCGGCCAGGCGCTCGACCTGCGCGGCGCAGGCCGCGACCTGCTCGGCGCGCTCGGTGGCCCCACGCGCGCGCTCCTCGAGATCGCGCGCGGCCAGGGTCAGCGCGTCCAGCTGGCGCCAGACGCGGCGGCGCTCGTCTTGCAGGGCTTCGTTCGACATGGGCGCGACTATGGGCGCGGTCGGTCCGCCCTGTCTACAGGCTCACGCAGGTGCTGGCAGCCGCCGGTCGGGTCGCACCAGGCCAGCGTGCACGGGTCGCCGTCGCCGCAGCCGGCGCCGTCGTCCGGCAGGTGAACGCAGCCATCGTCGTCGGCCAGGTCCCGCGTCTAGTCGGCGCAGCCGATGGCCACGGGGACGCAGGCGCCGGCTTCGCAGAGGAAGCCCTGGCACCCGGCCCAGTCGGCGGCGCGGCAGACGCTGCCGTCGTCGGCGGGCTGGGGCACGCAGGTGCCGTCGTCGGCGCAGCGGCCGATCTGGCAGTCGCCCAGCGCGTCGCCGGTGCAGGCGAGGCCGGTCGGCGCCACGATGGGCACGCAGGCGCCGTCCCGGCAGGTGTGGGCGCGGCACGAGCTGGCCGGGTCGCCCTGCGGGCAGTCGAGGGCCGAGGCGCAGGTCGGCGGCCTCGGGTCGGGGACGGGATCGGAGGGTTCGAGGAGGGCGGGCGCGTCGATGGCGGTGGGCGGCGAGGTGCCGGCGACCCCGACCAGGTCGTCGTCACAGCCGAGGGCCGCCAACGCGCAGGCCAGCGAGAGGGAGAGCGCGGGTAGGCGCCGCGCGAGGCTCGACCTCATGGCTCTTCCTGGGCGTCGGGATGGGGGGCGTCGGGCGCGTGGAGAGGGGGCGCCCTGGGAGGGGAGGGGATCGCCTCGTTCAACACGCCTGGCGGCGCCCAGGTTCCCGCGGCCTGAGCACCGGCGGCGCCCACCCGCCGCCCGCGGGCGCCTCAGGAGTCGATGAGCAGCGCCTCGTAGGCCTTGATGCGGTCGCGGAGCTCGGCGGCCTTCTCGAACTGCAGCTCGCGGGCGGCGGCCGTCATCTCCTTCTTCAGCTTGTCGATGGTGGCCGCGATCTGTTTCGGATCCCTCGGCGCGGCCGCCCGCTCGGCGCCGCGCCCGCGCGCGCTGGCCTCGTCGCTCGGCTCGGCGGGCGCCTGCGGGGCCCGGCGCAGGGCGCGCACGATCTGCTCGGGGGTGATGCCGTGGGTCTCGTTGTAGGCGCGCTGGATCTCGCGGCGACGGTCCGTCTCCTCGATGGCGGCCTTCATCGACGCCGTCACCTTGTCGGCGTACATGATGACCGTGCCCTCGAGGTTGCGCGCCGCGCGGCCGATGGTCTGGATGAGGCTGCGCTCGCTGCGGAGGAACCCCTCCTTGTCGGCGTCCAGGATGGCCACCAGGCTCACCTCGGGGAGATCCAGCCCCTCGCGCAGCAGGTTGATGCCCACCAGCACGTCGTATACGCCGCGGCGCAGCTCGTCGAGCAGCTCGATGCGCTCGAGCGTGTCGATGTCCGAGTGCAGGTAGCGGACCCGCACGCCCAGCTCGCGGTAGTACTCGGTCAGGTCCTCGGCCATGCGCTTGGTCAGCGTCGTCACCAGCACGCGCTGGTCCTTGGCGGCGCGCTTGCGGACCTCTTCCAGCAGGTCGTCCACCTGGTCCTTGACGGGGCGCACGTCGATGGGCGGGTCGATGAGGCCGGTCGGCCGGATGAGCTGCTCGGCGACCACGCCCTGGGCCTTCTCGATCTCATAGGGGCCCGGCGTCGCGCTGAGGTAGATCGTCTGCCCGACGCGCTGCTCGAACTCGTCGAACTTCAGCGGCCGGTTGTCGAGCGCGCTGGGCAGCCGGAAGCCGAAGTCGACCAGGGTCGTCTTGCGCGCGCGGTCGCCGCGGTACATCGCGCCGACCTGCGGGATGGCGACGTGCGACTCGTCGATGACGACCAGGTAGTCCTCGGGGAAGTAGTCCAGCAGGACCGGCGGCGGCTCGCCCGCCGAGCGCCCGGTCAGATGCCGCGAGTAGTTCTCGATGCCGTTGCAGAAGCCCAGCTGCTCGAGCATCTCGAGGTCGTACATCGTCCGCTGCTCGAGGCGCTGCGCCTCGAGGTCCTTGCCCTGGCGCCGCAGCTCGGGCAGGCGGACGGCCAGCTCCTCCTGGATGCCCACGATGGCGCCCCGCAGCTGGTCGGCCGGCGTGACGTAGTGGCTGCCCGGGAAGATGGCCACAGATGGCATGCGCTCCAAAACGACGCCGCGCAGCGGGTCGATGAGGCTGATGGCCTCGATGTCGTCGCCCCAGAACTCGATGCGGACCGCCTGGCTCTCCTCGTAGGCCGGGAAGACCTCGACCACGTCGCCGCGCACGCGGAAGGTGCCGCGGTGGAAGTCGTAGTCGTTGCGCTCGTACTGGATGTCGACCAGCTGCCGCAGCAGGCGGTCGCGCAGGACGCGCTGGCCCTCCTCGAGGTGGATGAGCATGCCCTTGTAGGCGGTCTTGTCGCCGATGCCGTAGATGCACGAGACGCTGGCGACGATGATGACGTCGCGGCGCTCGAGGACCGCGCGCGTGGCCGAGTGGCGCATGCGGTCGATGGCGTCGTTGATGAGCGAGTCCTTCTCGATGTAGGTGTCCGACGCCGGGACGTAGGCCTCGGGCTGGTAGTAGTCGTAGTAGCTGACGAAGTACTCGACCGCGTTGTGCGGGAAGAACTCGCGGAACTCGCCGTACAGCTGCGCGGCCAGCGTCTTGTTGGGCGCCAGGATGAGCGTCGGCCGCTGCACCTGCTCGATGACGTTGGCGATGGTGAAGGTCTTGCCCGTGCCGGTCGCGCCCAGCAGCACCTGGTGGGGCACGTCGCGCGACAGGCCCTCGACCAGCTCGCCGATCGCGCGCGGCTGATCGCCCCGGGGGCGATACTCGCTGACCAGCTGGAAGGGGCGGTGCTTGGCGTAGGACGTCGGATCGGCCATCGGGTCACCTCGCGGCCGGCCACCATCGGCACCCACCCCGCCCAAGTCAATCGCAGGGCCGGGGCCACCCGGGCCCTCGGCGTCTGGACGCACCGGCCCTCCCCGGTGTCCGCCGCGCGCGCGCCGGGGCTTGCGCTACGGGCCCGGGTCGCATACCAGTCGGGGCACTCCGACCCCCATCCACCGAGGTGACGCGCCCCATGGCCCAGCCGACCATCACCCCCATCACCTTCCCGCCCCAGGGCGAGACGACCCTCATCGCCTTCTATCAGCGCATGGCGGCCGAGGTCGGCGAGCTGGGGTGCGACATCCTGAACCACCTGGCCCGCTCGCTCATCGAGCGCGGCTGGCTGCCGACCGTCTCCAGCACCGTCGAGCAGCTCACCGACATGGCCGACGAGGCCAAGGTCCGCGCCGCCCTCGACGATCTCCAGGCCCGCCGCCTGCTCACCCTCAGCGACGACGGCGCCCGCATCGCCGGCCTGCTCGGCACCCTCTCGGTCGGCCGCACCCGCCACCGCGCCCACCTGTCGACCGGCGTCGACGTCTTCACCTTCGGCGGCATGGATCTGCTCAGCGTCGAGCCGATGCTCACCAAGGCCGTCGACGCCTTCACCCAGTGCGGCCAGTGCGACCGCGAGCTGACCCTGAAGATCGCCGGCGAGACCATCCAGGACACCGAGCCCGCCGAGCTGGCCGGCTTCCAGGCCAGCTGGGACGGCCAGAGCCCGCTCTCCGACGTCTCCGAGGCCTCGCCCCTGTTCTGCAGCGACGCCTGCCTCGAGCAGTGGCAGGCCGGCCACCCCGAGGTCGAGGGCCTGCCCCTGTCGGCCGACCTGCTCCTGTTCGTCGGCATGTCGATGGCCACCGAGTCGGGCCACGCCCGCTACGAGCTCATCAAGATGGGCTGACGCCCGCTCGCCCCGACACGCGCGCTCTTCCCGATCCCCGCGGCCTCGCACCGCGGGGATTTTTTTGACGCTGCCCGGACCCCGCTCTACTTCTGCGCCCGTCGCCGCGGTCATTCCCCGAGCCGCGCGACGACCCGGCCTGGGCGCGCGACCAGGCTGCCCCCGAACCACCGCGACCCGTCCGAGGCCCCGCCTCGGGCGCGTGCGCTCGTGTACCCCGAGGCAGCCCCATGTCCGTCGCCCGTCACGCCCCCGGCGTCATGGCCCCCCACGCCACGTCGCAGCCGGCGCCGCAGCCCGGCCGCCCCTCCGCCGAGCCCTTCCTCAAGTGGGCCGGCGGCAAGGCGCGCCTGCTCCCGCAGCTCGCCCCGCTGCTCCCCCGGCGCATGGGCCGCTACTTCGAGCCCTTCGTCGGCGGCGGCGCCCTGTTCTTCCGCACCGCCCCCGCCGAGGCCGTCCTGGGCGACATCAACCCCGACCTCGTCAACGTCTACCGCTGCGTCCGCGACGACCTGCCCGGCGTCATCCGCGAGCTGCGCCGCCACCGCTTCGAGAAGAACCACTACTACGCGGTCCGCGCCCAGGACCCGGCGACCCTGTCGCCCGCCCAGCGCGCCGCCCGCATGATCTACCTCAACCGCAGCTGCTTCAACGGCCTGTACCGCGTCAACCGCCGCGGCCAGTTCAACGTCCCCTTCGGCAGCTACAGCAACCCCGACATCTGCCCGGTCGACCGCCTGACCGCCGCCAGCGCCGCCCTGCAGGGGGTCGACGTCGCCCACGGCCACTACGCCGAGCTGGTCGCGCGCGCCCGCCCCGGCGACTTCGTCTACTTCGACCCGCCCTACGTCCCCATCAGCCGCACCGCCAACTTCACCGGCTACACCAAGGAGGACTTCGGCCCCGACGACCAGGCCGCCCTGGCCGACACCTTCCGCGCGCTCGTGGACCGCGGCGTCCAGTGCATGCTGTCCAACAGCGACGTCCCCTTCGTCCGCGAGCTGTATCGGGGCTTCCGCGTCGAGACCGTCCTCGCCCCGCGCGCCATCTCGCGCTCGGCCGAGGGTCGCGCCCCGGTCACCGAGGTCGTCGTCCTCGGTTACTGATCCGCCCGCGATTGCGCGCCTGCGCCGCCCCCGTGGCGGTCCGCCACGCAATCGCGCGCTCGGACCGTCTGTGGCTGGTTCCCCCCGAAGGGCCCTGCTACAGTCGCTCCCGCGCGGCCACCCCGATGCCGGTGGACCCGCGGCCAAAGGGAGCGAGGCGTTTTGCACACCTGCGAAAGCTGCGGCATGGAGAGCGAGGACACGGCCACCTTCTGCGTCGGCTGTGGCTCGAAGATAGCCCGCGCGACCGAGCGGCCCCCGGCCCCGGCGCGCCCCCAGGCCGGCCCGCCCCCCGTGGCGGCCGGGCCCGGTCGCCAGCGGAGCGGCCGCACCCTCAAGCCCACCACCCACCCGGGCCTGAAGGTCACGCGCCCGCCGACCGATCCCGCGCCGGCCCGCCCCGGCGAGCGGCCGTTCAGCCCCAAGACCCAGATCTGGAACGCCCCCGCGGCCGACGCCGGCCCCACCGAGCCCAAGCTCGGGGCGCCTCCCCAGCCGCTGGCCTCGCCCTTCGCCGCGCCGCCCGAGTCGCCCGAGTGGAACGACTCGCCCTTCGCCGCGCCGCCCGAGCCGTCGCCCTTCGCTGCGCCGCCCGAGGCGTCGCCCTTCGCCGCGCCGCCCGAGCCGGCCGAGTCGCCTGCCTGGGAGGATTCGGCCTTCGCTGCGCCGCCCGAGCCGTCGCCCTTCGCTGCGCCGCCCGAGCCCTCGCCGTTCGAGGCGCCGTCCCCCCGCCCGGTCTCGACGACCCAGCCCACCGAGCCGGTCACCCGCGACGCCATCCCCGTGCCGCGCTCGGTGGCCGCCCCGCGCGCCCAGACCGTCATCGCCACCGCCGGGGCCCTGTTCGATCACGTGGCTCGCGCCGCCAAGACGGCCACCCCACAGCCGAACCCGACCGCCGCCGCGGCCGCGCCCGCCGCCCCGGCCGTGGCGCCGCCCGACGCCGGCCCGGCCCAGGATCCGATGGCGTTCGCGCGCACGGCGCCCGCGCTCGAGGCCTCGGCCGTGCAGGACGCCCTGCGGACGACCGAGCCCGCCGCCGCGCCCGCCATCGCCGCCACCCCGGTCGCCCCCGCGCCGGCCCGCCAGCCGACGCCGCCGCCCGCCGCGGCGCCCAGCGCTTCACCGACCGCGGCGCCCGTCGCGGCGCGCGACTCCGGCTCCTACGACATCGAGGCCGCCGAGGCGGCCAAGCCGCGGACGCCGGGCCAGCGGGTCAACGCGCCCTCGAAGCTGTCCAGCTACGAGGAGGCCGCCCAGCGCGGCTTCCGACGCGAGGGCCGCACGGCCGACGAGGGCTCGTCCAAGCAGACGATGCTCATCGCCGTGGGCGCGGCCGTGCTGGTCGCCGTCGCCTTGGCCCTGGCGCTCTGAGGCCAGGGCCGGGGTCTCCCGGCGCGCCGATCAGGGCAGCGCGACCGGCCCCGGCGCCGTGAAGCCGTCGCCGTCCACGTCGACGTAGATGGGGTTGGTGAAGGCGTAGGTCGCGCCCGAGAACACCGGGCCGCCCTGGGTCGGCCCGCGCACCAGCACGACGTACCAGGCGTCGACCTCGGGGCTCACCGCGAAGGTGTCGTCGAACCAGACGTTCGAGCCCTCGGCCGGGGCCGTCGCCGCGCGCGTCTCGACGTGCAGCCCGTTGGCGTACAGCTCGACCGTCGTCAGCGACAGCCACGACGGCACGCGCGCCACGACGCGCAGCGCGACCGGCCCCGCGCTGCCGTCGACCAGCTCGGTGTGGCCCATGCGCGTCTGCCCGTTGGCGGTCACCTCGACGAAGGCGCCCCGGGCGACGATGGCGTGCTGCTTGTGGATGGCGCTCACGATCTGATCGTCGGTCACGGCGCCCGGCGCGTCGTCGGGCACGCGCAGGTAGGTGCGCGGGTAGCCGGCGTTGTCGCCCACGTCGTGCGAGTCCGAGTTGCCGATGCCGCAGACCGGCAGGCCGCGGTTCAAGAACCCGAACCAGTCGGCCAGCACCGGCACGCTGGTCGACGGCTTGCCGGCCCAGCCGGCCCACCCCTCGGGCGTGAACTGCGAGGCGCTGCCCAGCGAGGCGTTGACCTCGACCCCGTCGAAGTCCAGCGCCAGCACGCCCTTGTTGCCTTCGCCGCCCCAGGCGTCGAAGCCCAGCGTGGTGAAGTAGCCCTTGATGCCGTTGTCGCGCGGGTGGTTGATGAGGATCGCGCGCTCGCCGGGCAGCGCGCGCACGTCGGCGAACACCTCGGGCACGGTCTTGCCGGCCCAGAGCTTGCTGCCCAACAGGGCGTGCGGGTCCTCGAGATCGGTCGGCAGCGGGAAGGTGTTGAAGTGCCCGACGCCGCTGATGCTCAGCTCGTTGCCCACGATCCCGTGGAAGGCGGGGCCGGCGCCCAGGGCGTCCACCACCGGGCGGATGTCGACGACGTTGTCGTGGTCGGTGATGGCCGCGCAGTCCAGGCCCCCGGCCAGGTTCTCGCGCAGCTTGGCCGGCAGGGGCGCGTTGGCGTCCAGGCTGCCGGTCGTGTGCTGGTGGAAGTCGCAGCCGAGCCAACCGGCCGTCTCGACCGCGCGCGCCAGGTGCCCGGTCAGCACCTGCCCGTCGGTCAGCAGCACGTCGCTCAGCTCGAGGCGCTCGTGCTCGGGGCCGTGGCTGAGGACGACGTCGTAGTGGCCCGGCGGCACGCGCAGCACGTCGTCGCCGGCGCCCAGGAAGGCGACGTGGGTCTGGCCCGAGATGGAGCGCTCGCCCAGGCGGGGGTCGGGCTCGGGCACGTCCAGGCCGCTGAGGCTGACCTTGACCGGGAAGGTGCCGTCGCCGGTCGGCGTCGGGCCGTCGCCGGTCAGGGCGAGGGTGACCTCGGCCACCGCGCCCACCTCGAGCGCGGCCGTGGCGGGCGCGTCGGCGGCGACCGTGACGGGGACCGCCTCGGAGCGGGCGTGGCCGCGGCCCGAGGCGACCAGCTGGTAGGCGCCGGTGCGGGCGCGCAGCGTGAAGCGGCCCTCGGCGTCGGTGAGCGCCTGGGTGTGCGCGTGGTCGGGGTCGCCGCCGCCGGCCGGGACGGGCAGGGCGGTGACGTAGAGATCGGCGCCCGGCGCGCCCGAGGGCAGGGTGACCGTGCCCGAGACCTCGCCCGTCGCGACGTCCGCGCGCTCGAAGGCGCGGCCGAGCACCGCGCCGATGGAGTCGCCGACGACCAGGACGCGCTCGAAGACGGCCGCCTCGCCGGGCTCGAGCCAGGTGTCCATCGACAGGATGGCGGCCGTGCCCGAGGCGTCGACGATGGGCGCGTCGACCGTGCCGCCGTCGCCGCGGGCGTAGGCGTAGGACACGCCGTCGCCGCGGCCGGCGATGGCCGAGACGGTGCCGATGCTGCTGCCCGAGACGAAGCCGGTCTCGGGCGTGAACAGGGTCAGCATCTTGCCGAAGGCCAGGAAGTCGCCGGCCATGAAGGACGTGCCCGTCTCGCCCGCGTTGGTGACGGTCGTGCGCAGGACGACCTCGGGCGCGCCGGGGCGGACCACGTAGTCCATCGTGGCCTCGAGCGGGTGCGAGCCGGCGAAGACGTCCAGGATGTCCAGGATGCCCGAGGTGCCCAGCTGGCCGCGCACGCGGAGGATGGCCTCCTGCCCGTCGGCGCCGTCGGCGAGGACCTCGACGGCCTCGGGGACGAGCACCCGCCAGTCGACGATGGGGAAGGTCTCGCGGAACAGGTCGCCGCTGGGCGGTGTGACGCCGTCGCCGACCAGCTCGGCGTCGATGAGGTTGCCGCCCTGCAGGACGACGCCGACCGCGGCGTCGACGTCCTGGACGAGGAAGCGGGCCTGGGCGTTGCCGATGACCCAGGCCTTGCCCACCGCGCCGTAGGCGCCCGGGCCGCCGATGAGCTGGGCCGGCGTCTCGACCCGGTGCACGTACAGCTCGCTGACCGGCGCGACGGCGTCGGGGGCGTCCGGGGCGGCGGCGTCCTCGGCGGCGTCGATCGCGGCGTCCTCGGCCGCGTCGTCCGCCTTGGCGTCCTCGGCGGCGTCGGGGACATCGGGGGTGGGGGACGCCTCGGGCGCGCCGGAGCAGGCGGCCAGGGCGAGGGCGAACGGCAGGGCGCGGAGCTTCATGGCGGCGGACGATAGCAGGTTGAGGGGACGCGCCCAATTGCGTTCGGGCGCGACCAGGGTTATCGCAGGGGCGAGGAGGTCGCCGTGCCGGAGCTGCCCGAGGTCGAGTTGACGCGCCGCGCCCTGACGCGCTGGACCGTGGGGCGGCCGGTGGCGGCCGTCGAGGTGCACGATCCCAAGCGCTTCGAGGGCGACGCGGCGGCGCTGGTGGGGCGGGCGGCGCGCGGCTGGGAGCGGCGCGGCAAGTACCTCATCGGGCGCTTCGACGGGGTGGCGCTGCTGGGGCACCTGGGGATGACCGGCAAGTGGGTCGAGGACCCCGGGCCCGAGCGGCCGCACCAGCGGGTGGTCCTGCGGTTCGGAGACGGGCAGGCGCCGGCGCGCGTCGTGTTCATCGACCCGCGGCGCTTCGGCGGCTGCTGGGTGATGCCCGACGACCAGCTCGAGGGCCACCCGCGCCTGGCCGAGCTGGGGCCGGACCCGACGGCGGCGGACTTCGACGGGGCGCGGCTGCGGGCGGCGGCGGGGCGCGGGGCGGCGCCGCTGAAGGCGCGGCTGATGGACCAGCGGCGGGTCGCCGGGCTGGGCAACATCGCGGCGAGCGAGATCGCCTGGATGGCGCGGGTGCACCCCCACGCGCCGGTCGACCGGGTCCCCGCCGAGGCCTGGGACGCGCTGGCCGAGGCCACCAAGGAGCACGTGGCCTGGGTCATCGAGATCGAGGGCGAGGGCGAGGTCCAGTACCAGAGCGAGTCCGAGGCCGACAACCCGTTCAAGGTGTATGGTCGGGCCGGGCAGCCGTGCCCGCGGTGCGGCGCGGCCATCGCCCGCGGGGTGCTGGGCGGGCGCAGCTCGTTCTGGTGCCCGCGGTGCCAACCGGAGGCCGGCGAGGAGGCGTGATGCGGATCGGAGCCTGGGAGGTCACGAGCCTGCAGACGGGGCGCTTCGCCCTGGACGGCGGGGCCATGTTCGGGGTCGTGCCGCGGGTGCTGTGGGAGCGCGAGATCGCGCCGGACGCCAAGCACCGCATCCCGCTGGCGCTGCGTTCGCTGCTCTTGCGCGAGCAGGACGGCGGGGGGCGCGTGGTGCTGGTCGACACGGGCATCGGCGCGACCAAGTGGTCCGAGCGCGACCGGGGCCTGTACGCCATCGACCACACCGAGCACGAGCTGGGGCGGGCCCTGGCGGCGGCGGGGCTGGCGCCCGAGGACGTGACCGACGTCGTGCTGACCCACCTGCACTTCGACCACGCCGGCGGGGCGACGACCCAGGACGCCGACGGCGCGCTGCGGCCCACCTTCCCGCGCGCGACCTACCACCTGCAGCGGCGCAACCTCGCCTGGGCGCACAACCCGACCGAGCGCGACCGCGCCAGCTACCTGGACCGCGACTTCGCGCCGATCCAGGCCGCCGGGCAGCTGCGCCTGCACGACGGGCCGGTCGAAGATCTGTTCCCGGGCGTCGACCTGTTCGTCAGCGACGGCCACACCGAGGCCCAGCAGTTGCCGATCGTGCGCGGCCCCGAGGGGACCGTGCTGTACGGGGGCGACGTGATCCCGACCCGGGCCCACGTGCCGCTCGCCTGGGTGATGGGCTACGACATCCGGCCGCTGGGGACCGTCGACGAAAAGCGCCAGCTGCTGGCGCGGGCGGCGCGCGAGGGCTGGATCCTGGCCTACGAGCACGACCCCGAGGTGGCCGCGACGCGGGTGGTCGAGACCGAGCGGGGCTTCCGTGCCGGCGACCCCGTCGCGCTGTGAGGCGGCCGCGCGGGCGCTGACGCGGGTGTGGGCCGAGGCGGTCCGCAGCTGCGACGCGGCGGCGCTGACGCGGCGGGACCTCGAGCGCGGCCTGCCGGGCGATCTGCAGGGGCCGGGAGGGCCGATCGCGGTGCTGGCGCTGGGGAAGGCGTCGCTGGCGATGGCGGCCGGGGCGGCCGAGGCGCTGGGCGAGCGGGTCGCGGCCGTGTTGGCGGTGGCGCCGGGCGCGGCCGAGGTGCCGGATCCGCTGGCCGGCCTGGGCGCGCGGCTGCGGCTGTGGCGGGGCGAGCATCCGGTGCCTGGGGCCGGCTCCTTCGCGGCCGGGGCGGCGGCGCTGGCCTTCGCCGACGAGGCGCGGGCCCGCGGCTGGGCGACGCTGGGGCTGGTCAGCGGCGGCGCCTCGGCCCTGTGCGAGCACCCGGCGGCGGGGTGGTCGGCCGAGAGGCTGGCCCTGGCGCACCGGGCGCTGGTGGCCTCGGGGGCGTCCATCGAGGTCATCAACGCGCGGCGGCGAGCGCTGTCGGCCCTCAAGGGCGGGCGCCTGGGCCACGCGCTGGGGCCGGCGCTGCGCTGGGTGCGGGTGCTGGCCGACGTGCCGTCCGGGGCGCCCGAGGCGGTCGGGTCGGGGCCCTTCACGCCGCCCGAGGGCCCGCTGGCCGACACGCGCGTGCTGGCGGCGCCGCTGGATCTGGCCGCGGCGGCCGTCCACGCGGGCCGGGCGCAGGGGCTGGATGCGGTCGGCGCGCCGGTCTTGGTCGACGAGTGGCCCCTGGGGCTTGGCCGCGAGGCCGTCCTGACGCACCTGACGGCCGGCGCGGGCCTGTGGGTCGGCGCCGGCGAGGTGACGGTGCCGCTGCCGGAGGCGCCGGGCGAGGGCGGCCGCGCGCAGCACTTCGCGCTGACCGTGCTCGAGGCGGCGCGCGCCCTTGGGCGGCCCTGGGCCTTCTTGGCCGCCGGCTCCGACGGCCGCGACGGCGCGGGCGCGGCGGGTGCCGTCGTGCACGGGGGCCTGCGCGCCTCCGACGCCGACCTCACCCGCGCCCTGACCGGCTTCGACGCCGGCCCGCTGTTGGCCACCCTCGGCGCCCGCCTGCCCGAAGCGCCGCCGCGGACCAACCTGACGGACCTCTACCTGGCCTGGGCCGGCTGACCCGGCCTCCGGCCTGAGTTCGCCGGCTTCCAGTGGCTGTCGCATTGATGCCGGCCGAGGCGACCTTGGAGTGCTCCAGCTTGCTGGAGCCCCGGCCCCGGCGGCTTGCCGCCGGGATCTGGGCGCCAACCCGGCGCAGCAAGCTGCGCCGGATGGGGGCTCCACCAAGGTGGAGCACTCCGCTTGGCCTCTTGCGACACCCTCTTCCAGCCGGCCGGCGGCTGCGACCAAGCCTGGCCCGGCCGTCTGGGATCGCCGGCTTCCAGCCGGCCGGGGCCTGCGCCAAGGCCGGGACGGCGGGCTGGGATCGCCGGCTTCCAGCCGGCCGGTGGGGCTACGACGAGGGTCAGTCCAGGCGCCAGGTCACCGTCACGTGGACGCCCACGGCCTGCTCGCCCGGGGCGACGGGGACGGCGGCCTCGGCGCTGCGCAGCGCGACATCCTGAAAGGGGATGGGGCCGGACGGCCCGCCGCCCTCGTGGATGCGGATGACCGGCCCGAGGCGGGTGTTGGTCGCCCGGGCGTACAGCTCGGCCTGGCGGCGGGCGTCGGCGACGGCGGCCGTGCGGGCCTGGTCGCGCAGCTTGTCGGGGTCCGCGAAGCCGAAGCTGACGCCGCCCATCTGGTTGGCGCCGCCCTGCACCAGCGCGTCGAGGATCGCGCCCAGCTTGGCCACGTCCCGCACCCGCACCCGGAAGACGTGGGTCACCTGATAGCCGGTGATCTCGGGCGGCCGCCGGCCGTCCTGGTCGTAGCGGTACTGGGGCGAGACGTCGAACTGCGCCGTCTGCACGTCGCGCTCGGCCACGCCGCGGGCGGCGAGCGTCTTGCGGATCTGGGCCGCCACCCGGTTGTTCGCGTCCAGCGCGGCGGCGGCCGTCGGCGCCTGGGTCACCGCGCCCGCCTGGATGACGGCCATGTCGGGCGCGGCCTCGACCTCGGCGTGGCCGGTGACGGTCACGCTGGGGGTCATCGCGTGCATCATCGGCCCCGGCGGCGCGCCGGGCGGCGGGGTCTGGGCCAGGGTGGGCGGGGCGGCCGTCAGGGTGGCGGCGACGATCGTGGCAGCGAACAGGGCGAGCGCGCGCATCGTGGGGCTCCTCGCGGTCGGAGACCGAGCAGACGGTGGGGGAGGGCCCGCAATCTAGCGTAGGCACCGCCCGAGCGTAGCGGTCCGGTCGCTCAGGACGGGCCGACGGCCAGCCCGGCCAGCGTCAGCCCGCCCAGCACGATCATCGCCGCGGCGATGATGGGCCGCAGCGCCCGCTGGGGCAGCCGCCGCACCGTCAGCGCCGACAGCGGCGTCGACAGCACGGCCCCGGCCATCAGCGGCAGCACGATGGCCCAGTCGACGCGCTCGCGCAGAGCGACGTAGGCGACGACCGCCACCAACGACACCAGCGCCTCGGCCAGCGCCGTTACCGCCACCGACTTGCGCGGCTCCTGGCCGCTCAGCAGCTGCCCGCCGGTGACCACCGGGCCGTACCCGCCGCCGCCGATGCCCTTGTTGAAGGCCGCCACCAGCGCCACCGCGACCAGCCGCCCGCGCCTGAGCGGCGGCATGCGCCCGCGCAGCAGCAGGATGGTCAGCCCGGTCATGACGACCATGCCGCCGATGTAGGCGCGCACGACGGTCGGCGCCAACTCCACCGCGGCGAACACGGCGACCAGGCCGCCGATCGCCCCGAAGACGACCAGGATGCCCACCACCGCCAGCTCGGGCGAGCCGCGCCGGAAGCTGACGTTGCGCAGCCGGTGGTGCCAGCCGCCCGCCGCGACGCCGGCCACCACCTCGCTGAGCAGCACCGAGGGCACCGCCTCGAGCGGCGCGTAGCCCATCAGCAGCAGGATGGGCGTCAGCGTCGTGCCGTAGCCCATGCCCAGCGACGCGTCGAAGTATTCGCAGGTGAAGGCGACCAGCGCCAGCAGCGCCATCGCCTGCAGTTCGTCGGGGCTCATGCGGCGGCCGGGGGCGGTTCGGGGGTGCGAGGGGGAGGGTCCTCATGCTACAGCGAGGCCCTCCGCCCCCCCAGTACAAGGACTCCAGCATGACGCAGTGGTTCGCCCCCCTCGGCGCCCTCCTGGGCGCGTTGGCCGTGGCCGCGGGCGCCTTCGGGGCGCACGGCCTGCGCGCTCGCCTCGACGCCCGGATGCTCGAGATCTGGCAGACCGCCGCCAGCTACCACCTGGTCCACGCCCTGGCCCTGGTCGTCGCCGGGCTGGTCGCCGCCCAGAAGGCCGGCGTCGCCCCCAAGGTCGCCGGCGCCGCCTTCCTGCTCGGCGTCCTCGTCTTCTCGGGCACCCTGTACGCCCTGGCCCTGACCGACCTCCGCTGGCTCGGCGCCATCACCCCGCTGGGCGGCGTCGCCTTCATCGTGGGCTGGGTCGCCCTGGCCGTGGCCCTGTGGCCGACCTGAGGGCGCCGGCCCCGCTTGTGCCGAGCGGCCGCTTGCGCGATCGTGTCCGGGTCCACCCCACCCGGAAGGTGCCCATGCGGCCGACGCTCCTCGCCCTGACCTCGCTGTCCCTGCTGCTCGGCGCCTGCGCCGGCGGCTGCGGGGCCACCGCGTCCACGACGACCGGCGACGCCTCGGGCGAGGTCGACCGCGCCGCCGCGCGCCCCGCCGCCAGGCCCGCCGAGCGCCCGCTGCCCGCCGACCGCGCCAAGGTGCGCGACGAGTACAAGGCGATGGCGCTGCAGAACGGCTGCCCCGAGGGCTACCCGCGGCTGCAGGGCCGCTGGAAGTTCATCGGCGACACGCGCACCCCCGAGTTCTCGGACGTCCTCGACATCCGCGGCACCCGCTACACTGAGCAGCTCTCCGGCCGCCCCGAGGGCGAGGTGGTCACGGCGGCCATCGAGGGCGAGGTGCGGTGCCTGTTCAAGAACCGCGTGCTGATGATGGTCGACAAGGTCCGCCCCGAGGGCGCCTTCGACAACCAGAGCGGCGATCTGTACCCCTGCGACGTCCTCGACGACATGGAGGGCGCCGGCGCCAAGATGCTGCTCATCTGCTACTTCGACTGGGATCTGCGCCCGAGCGCCGGCCTCGAGTTCGAGTACGAGCGCGTCGCCGAGTGAGCCGCGCCGCCTGGGCGCCGGAGCCGCACGAGCTGCCGGCGCTGATCACCCTCGTGACCGCGATCCTCTGCTACACCCTCTTCCACCTGGGCATGGTCAGCCCGCGGCTGCGCGCCTGGCTGGTCCTCCGCGCCGGCGCCGAGCGCGATCCCGGCCGGGCCTCGCTGCTCGAGGTGCTCGTGCTCAAGCGCGCGATGGGCGTCTTCTGGCTCGGCCTCGTGCCGCTGACGGTCGCCGCGCTCGCCGACACCCACCCCGGGGGCCTCACGGCCATGGGCCTGACCCTCGCCGGGGCCACAGACTCGCTGGCCATGGCGGGCGCGACGCTCGTCGTCCTGCTGCCCGGCGTGTGGCTCAACGCGCGCCGGCCCTGGTTCTGGACCCCCTACCCCGAGATCCGCCACGACGTGTGGACGCCGCGCCTCATGGCGCTCAACGCGCTGACCTGGGCCGCCTACCTGCTCGCCTACGAGCTGTTCTTTCGCGGCTGGCTGCTGTTCGCGCTCGAGCCCGGCTTCGGCCGCTGGCCCGCCATCGCCGTGATGACGGCGCTGTACGTCGCCGTCCACCTGCCGAAGAACCCCGCCGAGGCTTTGGGCTCGCTGCCGCTGGGCGTCCTGTTCGGGGCGACCGCGCTGTGGACCGGGTCCATCCTGGGGCCGTTCGTGGTGCACGTCGTGATGGCGGTCGCGACCGACGCGCTGGCCGTGGCGGCCTGTCCCCAGCGGCGCCTGTCGTGGCGCGGCTGAGGGCGGCCGGCCGCGTCAGGGCCAGCAGCGCCAGGGTCCAGCCGGGCAGCACCAGCGGCATCAGCGCCAGCGGCGACGGCAGCGCGTCCGGGCCGGGCAGGGCACCCTGCGCCAGGGGGAACGCCCCCACTGGCGCGGCGCCGGCCAGCGCCAGGGCGGCCGAGGCGACCGCGAAGGCGCCCGCCCTCAGGCGGCGGTCGGGCGCGTGGCGGGCGAGCCCGTGGCCGGCCCAGGCCATGAGCAGCAGCTCGAGCAGCGACGCGGGCGTGGTCCAGGCGTCAAGGCCGGCCGCGGCCACCACCGCCGAGGCCTCGAGCCCGGCCGCGGGGCCGAAGGCGCCCCAGACCGCCAGGGTGCCGCCCAGGGCCGCGAGGGCGAGCAGGAGCTGGCCGAAGGCGGCCTCGCTGGCCGCGGCGACCGCCCGCGGGCGCGCGAGCGGCGGCGCCGGACGCCGGGCCTGCCGCCACAGGGCCAGCGGCCAGGCCAGCTGCAGACCCAGCAGCGCGCCCTGCACCAGCGCGACCTCGACGTTCGAGCGGCCCAGCAGCCAGGGCCCGGCGGCGGCGGCGACCAGGGCCGCGACCGCGAGGCTGGCGGCCAGGTAGGCGCGGGCGGCGCGGCGGAAGCGGGGCGGGTCCTGGCGCAGGGCGGCCAGCGCGGCGCGCAGGTGCAGGGCGCCGCGGAAGGTGAGCCCCAGCGCGGCGGCCGTCAGGGCCGGCGGGGCGCTCGGGTCGGGGACCAGGCCGGCGGCCAGGGTGGCGGCGAGCAGCAGCCCGGCGGTGGCCAGCGCGGCGGCGACCCAGCCGGTGGCGGGCAGGGCGCGGGCCGGCGCGCGGGGGGCGCGGGGCAGGCGGGTGATGGCCGCCAGGGCCAGCGGCCAGGCCATGAGCGCCCAGGCTAGCAGGGCGGCCCAGGCGGGGGCCAGCTCGGCGTCCTCGTCGAAGGTGAGGCCCAGCACTACCAGGGCGTGCAGGCCGGCCAGCAGCGAGTAGGCGGTGAGCGCCCCGCGGCCCCCCGCCCCGCCGGCGGCCAGCCGCTGCCCGGCGTAGAGGTGCAGGGCCGAACGCGCGGCGCCCAGGGCCAGCAGCGGCGCCAGCTCCTCGACGTTCCACGGGTCGGCCAGCAGCACCGCGCCCAACAGGTACAGCTGCGCGGCCAGCAGCACGCCGCCGCCGAGCTGCATCATCAGGCCCAGCGGCTCGCGGCCGGTGACATCGGGCGGGGGCGGGCGCCAGCGCGCGGCGCGCCGGATCAGGACGGCGAGGCGCGCGCCGGCCCCCGCGGCGGCGTCGGCGAGGACTGCCAGCACGGAGGGGCCTCGAGGGATCGAGGGGTGGGGCGCTCGCGCTGGCCCCGACCGGCCGAGCGGCCGTCAGGGGGTGGCGCGCGAGCGGCGCCGGAGACCCTCCGGTTGTATCACACCTCCGCGCCACGGGCCGACGAAGCGGCGCTCAGGCCCGCGTCGTCGGTTGGGCGGGGCCGGCTGGGATCGCCGGCTTCCAGAGGGTGTCGTCTCGATGCCGGCTGAGGCGGCCTTGGAGTGCTCCGGCTTGCCGGAGCCCCGGCCCCGGCGGCT
>JAWLBL010000038.1:0-62705 GCA_041687695.1 Myxococcota bacterium
TACTGGGCCACACGAGCACGGCTGACGCCTCGCTTCGCTAGCCGGGCGGCCCCACAAGCCGAGCGCCTCGGTGCAATTCCCTACAGGCTCCTAGCGCGGCGGCGGCGACGTAGCGGCGGGCCAGGACGGCGTGGCTCGCGAGGCCGATCTCGAGGGGGCCCGGGGCGGGAGTGACCGCGACGAGGTCGAACTGGACGAGCGGTGAGGCGGGGTCGACCAGGTCGGAGGCGGTCAGCGCCGACTCGTCGGGGCGGACGAGGTGGGCGAGGAACCCGAACTCGAGGTAGGCGCCGTGGTGGGGCCCCTGGGCCGCGATCATCTCTTGCATGAGCCGGGCGCTGAGGTGCGGGACCAGCGCGGCGATGAGCAGGAGCTCGGCGTCGGCGTCGAGGCCGAAGCGACGGGCGATGGCGTCGAATGGGATCACGGCGCCGCGCGCGACGCTGTCGCGTCGAGCGGCGCGCAGGGCGGCGCGGGCCTCGACGAGCGCGCGGGCCTGGGCGGGGTAGGCCTCGGCGACGTCGCCGGCGTCACGGGCGGCGCGGAGCAGCTGGAGGTGGCGGCTGAGGCGCTCGAGTTCAGCGCGCAGGTAGGCGGCGCCGTCGGCGAACGGAGCCGGAGTGTGACCATCGGAACTCACGGGGCGCTCCCGGAAACGAGGTGGAGGTGGAGCGCAAGGATGGAGGTCGGTGCCGCGGGAATGCACTGACACTGCATTGCAGCACGAGATGGACGCGGCGGGGGCGGGTCATGACACGGCATGACAGCGCGTGGGCGCGAGCGCTTCAACCCGCCGTCATCACGTGGGTTTATGGCCTGGCTGGCGGTCGCTGCGCGCGCTGGCCCTGCGCCGCCCCATCCCGTATCCTTCGACCTCTCGGGGACAGGGTCGGGACCTTCACCACACGCAAGCCGACAGGAGTCCGCACATGGCGGGGACCATCACCGATCAGATCATCCTCAAGCGCAAGCACATCAACCTGACCGGCGAAGACAAGTACGGTCACTGGTGGACCGAGCTCCGCGACGGCGCGAAGAAGCCCGTCGAGAGCTACGGCTGGTGGCCCAAGGGACCGGTCGGCCCCAAGGAGACCCTGCTGGGGACCGAGGGCGAGCTCAACGGCGTGACGAACTTCGGCGGGAGCGCGACCAAGGATCCGCACCACGGCGACGGGGCCGAGGAGGCGTTCGAGGTCGAGATCCCGGCGGGCAAGACCGTGGACGACGCCAAGCAGGACGTCCGCACGTTCGCGAACGGCTACAGCGGGGAGTGGCGCTGGACGTTCGGCTACGGGCAGAACTGCCACACGTTCCAGGAGAGCCTCATCAGCGCCGCGGGCTTCGTCAAAAAGCCGCTGGGCAGCGCGGCCGGGGGCAGCAGCGGGGCGAAGAAGGCCGCATGAGGGCCGCGGGTCGACGATGTCGGAGGTGGGCCGCGGTGCGCACGTGGGGCGCCGCGGCCCTCGTCTGTGCGATGATGGCGCTCGGCGGCTGTCGGAGCGCCGAGATCCCGGTGGAGTCCGCGGCGCCCGACGACGGAGCGCAGGGAGAACCTATGCGAGCGGAGAGCAAGGAGCGTGGCCCGGTCTACTTCGGAGGCTGGGGGAGCTACTCGATCCCGCGAAAACCGCAAGAGCCGCTGACCAAGGAGGCCGCCCTGGCGCGGCCCACCTGGTACGAGGCCTACTACGACGACCAGGACCGGCTGGTGCGCTTCGAGAAGTACCTCGAGGGCGAGCTGGAGTGGGCCGACCGGTACGAGTACGGCGAGGGCCAGCGCCTGAAGACACACATCCTTCGGCGGTCCGACGGGACGGAGGCGGTGCACCCGTACGACGAGCGGGGACGGCCCATTCAGTAAGCCGGCGGGTGACGGGGCGTGGGCCATGGCGCCGGCGTGGCCGGGGCGGGGGCGCGTCGCATGATGCGACGGGATCGACGCCGGGCTTGACGTAGGGCCGCGGCGTCCCGACGCTGCACGCGATGAGCTTCCCCGTCGCCAAGCCGCTGACCTGCGACCCCGAGACCCTGGCGCGCCTCGTGCGCGAGGGGGATGTCGCGGCGCTCGACCGCCTGTCTCGCTGCTACGCCGGCCGGTTGCTGGCGGTGGGGCGGCGCTGGTGCGCCAGCGAGGCCGACGCCGAGGACGCGGTCCAGGACGCGCTGGTCGCGGCGGGCGAGCACCTCGGCGACTATCGGGGCGAAGGCGCGGTCGAAGGCTGGCTGTCGACGATGGTGGTCAACGCGTGTCGGCGCATGCGGCGCGGCCAGAAGAACGACCCGAGCCGGCACGTGGCGGTGGAAGACGGGGTGCTCGAGGCCCGCGGCGCGAGCCCCGAGGAGGCCGCGGCCAGCGGAGAGATCGCGACCGCGCTGGGCGAGGCGCTCGCCGAGCTCTCGGCCGAGGACCGGGCCATCTTCCTCCTCGCCGAAGCGGCCGGCTGGACGGCCCCGGAGATCGCCGCGCGCGTGGGCCGCTCTCCCGGCGCGGTCCGGACGCGGCTGACCCGGCTGCGCGCCCGCCTGCGCGAAAAAATGCAGGCGCGCCTGTAACACTCGCGCGTGTCGGCGGCTCTACGAGGTGTACGGGGCGCCACGCCCCCCTTCGCAAGGAGCCAGCCATGAAGCCTGTCGCCGCCACGGCCGCCAACTTCCAGACCGAGGTCCTGGACGCGTCGCTCCCGGTCATCGTCGACTTCTGGGCCGCCTGGTGCGGGCCCTGCCGCGCCATCGCGCCGGTGCTCGACGCCCTCGCCGCCGATCTCGCCGGCAAGCTGAAGGTGGTCAAGGTCGACGCCGACACCAACCCCGAGCTCTCGGCCCGCTACCGCGTCCAGGGGCTCCCCACCCTGCTCGCCTTCAAGGACGGCAAGGTGGTCGACCAGATGGTCGGCTTCGGCGGCCGCGAGCGCCTCGAGAAGTGGGCGCGCGACCTCATCGGCGAGTCGGCGCCGACCCGCTACAAGGTCTCGTGGTGAGGCCGGCCGTGCGGCGCCCGCCCAGCGTTCTGCGGGGTCAGGGCGTCGAGGCGCTCGCCGGGCGGGGGGTGACCTTCCACAGCTCGCCGTCGGGCGCGTCGGTGACGATGTAGAGGGCACCGTCGGGGCCCTGCTCGATGTCGCGGATGCGCTGGCCGCGGTCGCCGAAGAGGCGCTCCTCGCCAGTGACGCGGCCGTCTTCGAGGCGCAGGCGGGCGACGTCCTTGGTGACGAGGCCGCCGACGAGCAGGCTGCCGCGCCAGGCGGGGAAGGCGGCGCCGGTGTAGAACGCGGCGCCGGACGGGGCGATGACCGGGTCCCAGTAGTAGACGGGTTGCTGGAACTGGCCGGGCGCGGGGGCGGCGCCGGGGATGGGCTGGCCCGAGTACTCCTCGCCATAGGCCTGCAGGGGCCAGCCGTAGTTCTTGCCCTTCTCGATGAGGTTCAGCTCGTCGCCGCCGCGGGTGCCGTGCTCGACCTGCCAGTAGCGGCCCTGGTCGTCGAAGGCGGCGGCCTGCACGTTGCGGTGGCCGAGGGTCCATATCTCGGGTTTGGCGCCCTGGGTGCCGACGAAGGGGTTGTCCGGGGGCGCGGTGCCGTCGGGGCGGATGCGCAGGGTCTTGCCGAGGTGGCTGTCCATCTGCTGGGCGTACTTGCGCATGGGCTTGTCCGAGCGGTCGCCGGTGGTGACGTAGAGCATCCCGTCGGGGCCGAAGGACAGGCGCGAGCCGAAGTGGGCGCGGCCGTCGTAGGCCGGCTCGACGCGGAAGATGACGCGCACGTCGGTGAGGTTGCGGCGGTCGTCGGACAGGGCGCCGCGGGCGACGGCGGTGGTGTTGCCGCCGTCGCGGGGCTCGGAGAAGCTCCAGAAGAGGGTGCGGTCGGTGGCGAAGCTGGGGCTGAGCGCGACGTCGAGCAGGCCGCCCTGCCCGCCTGCGTCGATCGCGGGGAGGCCGCCGATGGGCGGGCCGACCTGGCCCGAGGCCGAGACGATGCGGAGGCGGCCGGGGCGTTCGGTGACGAGGAGGTCGCCGCGGGGCAGGGCCTGGACGGCCCAGGGGTGGACCAGGCCCGAGGCGAGGACCTCGACCTGGTAGGCGACGTCGGAGTCGAGGGCGCAGGCGCGGGTCTGGCCCGGGAAGGCGGGGCGCTGGTCGGGGGCGTTGGCGGGGCCGGTCTGGACCGGCTTGCAGTCGCCTGCGGCGGCGTCGGGAGCGCGCTCGGCCTGGGCGCGGGTCGGCTGGCACGAGGCGGACGACGCGCCCAGGGGGGCCATGAGGGCCAGCGAAGCGGCGAGCGCGGCGCAGCGGTGGGGCATGGTGTCCTCGCGGGTGGCTCGGGGGACGGGGTGCGGGCGTGGGAGCGGCGCTCGCCGAGCGGCCGTCGCGGTGACAGTGTAGGCGGCGAGCAGAGAGATCGGGGATGAAAGAGGCGACCAGGGCCGCGGTGACTCGGCAGCGCGGGGCGCTGGAGGTGCGGGCGGGCGGCGTGCTGCTGGTCCACACGTCGCTCCGCGCGGTGCGGCCGGTCGAGGGCGGGCCGCTGGGGCTGATCGGGGCGCTGCGGGCGCCGCTGGGCGCGGACGGGACGCTGGTGATGCCGGCGATGACCGACGGGCAGCGCGTCTTCGACCCGAGGGCGACGCCGTGGCCCTGGAGCAGCTGGCGGCCGACCCGCTGGTCTTCCTGTGCCCGCCCGGGGCTGGTTGTGGCGAGTGCGACCTGGCCCGCGCGAGCGTCGCGCCGGAGTAGGGACGGGGCGGACTCGCGGGTCGGGACGCTCGGGCTAGGGTCTGCTCTCGGTCAGGTTCCGGATGGCGCCCGGCCCCTGAGCATACCCGTAGCGGACGTTGCCGCCCCGCTGCGGCTTGAAGTGCGACCGCGAGGCGTTGGGATTGTTGACGTTGGCGTTGATGGCGTGCGGATGGAAGTGGACGACGAAGGTGTCCATCTGGGTTCCGTTCATGAGCTGGACTTCGTAGGCCCTCTCGTCGGTCGTCATCTGCCCGTTGAGGCGAACCCAGCCACCGAGCGGGGCGATGGTGACGTAGCCGGCGCCGATGAGGTCGGCGATGGCGCCCAGCCAGCTGCTGAAGTGCGTCAGCTTGTTGAAGCGCGTCAGGTGCTGCGCGTGGACGGCGGCGAGCATCGCGTTATGAGAGCTGCCGTTGGGCAGCGCCGTCAGGCAGTTGGAGATGTCGGCCTGCGACCAGCCGAAGCCCGTGCAGACGGCCAGGACGTGGGTCAGGGCCGCCGCGCTGGCGGCGTGCGGCTGCAGGGCGACCAGCAGCGCCATCTTGGTGTTGGCGGGGTTGGGCGCGGCGGCGACCGCGGCGACGATCTCGGCGGGCGTGTAGACGCCACAGAGGGTGACCAGGTGCCCGCGGGCCGTGCCGTTGGCGACGTGCGCGTTCAGCGTCCCGAGGCGGGTCGCGAGGTCGTTGATGCGGCCCCCGGCGACGCCGGCGGCATGGAGCGCGTTGACGAGGGCCAGGCGATCGTCGCTGGCGCAGTACTCGGAGAGCGCAGCGGGCTGCACGCCCGCGGTGAGCATCGCGCCGAGCGTCAGCGCCGGGATGGTGACGGCGCGCTGGAGCTTGGTCGTGTCCAGGCCGCTCTGCAGGAGCAAGGTGCGCGTGTTCGGGGCCGCGGTGATGGCCTGAATGATGAGCCGGCCCAGGGCCATGTCCTGACCGGCGGCGTTCAGGGCCGCGAGCGCGTCGGGGTGGTGGCCGACGCTCTGCGCGAACTGCTTGTGCGCGTCGACGACCTCCTGCTTCTTGGCCGGGCCCTCCTGGTTGACGACGGAGTTCCGCTCCTGGGTCTCGCGCAGATTGATGTCGTCGATGTCCGGCTTGGCCAGCTTGTTGCGCTCGTCCTCGAACTTGCTCCGCGCCTCGCGCACCTTACTGATGGCGTCCTTTCCGCTGGACAGTGCGCCGTTGAGACTCCCGAGGACCTTCTTTGGGCGATTGTTGAGCGCGTCCCAAGCCGCTTGGTTCTGGTCCGTGAGCGCTTGTCGCCGATCGAGGTCGGCGCTGTCCTGCACCTCCTGCAGGCGCCGCGTGACCAGCGTCTGCGCGGCCTGGTCGCCCTCGTCCTCGGCGTGCTTGCGGAGGTCGTCGAGGTAGCCGAAGTCGCGGCTGCGCTGCAGCTTCAGGGCCGCGTCCTGGCCGTCGGTCGCGGCGTCGGCGAGGGCGACGGCGTTGATGCGGAGCGCGTCGCTGGTCAGGTGGGCCCGCTCGTCGAGCACCGCCGCGAGCTTGTCATGGGCCAGCCCCGCGGCCTGCGGGGCGACCGTCAGCGCGCGCAGGGTGGCCAGCGCCTCGGTCAGGCGCAGCGCGCTGCCCCGGGCGTACTGCAGCGCGCGGTCGGCGTCGGTCCGGGTGCCGCCCGCGGCTGCGTGGTCGACCAGGGTCGGGGCGGTGGCCAGGGAGTCGAGCAGCTGCGGATAGAGCTGCAGGGCCGCGACGATGGCCGGCGCGCCGCGCCCGTTGGTCAGCAGGTGGCGGCGGAGCCCGATGGTCAGCACGTAGGCGTCGAGCCCCACGTTCTGCGCCGCGAGCGACAGCGCCAGCACGGCGTCGAGGTCCGGACCGGGACACGAGGTCGCGTCGCGGACGATGCTTTGCTGGGTCAGGCCCGCCGCGTGGTGGCGGACGATGGCGTCGGCGCGATCGACCGTGTCGAAGAGCTGCGCGCCGACGACCAGGGCGTTCTGCACCTCGAGGGCCGTGCGCCCTCGCTGCATGACCGCGACCAGGATGCGCGCCAGTGGGTCGTTGAGAGACCCGTTCGGCCGCAACGCGAGCTGACGCGCCTGGGCCCAGATGTCGCCGTCCTGGACGCCCTTGCGCTGCACGGGGCCCGCCGACGCCGACGCGACCACCGGCGCCGCGGTCGCTGACGCCGCCTCGCCCCGGGCCGCCTTGGCGCCGGCCTCGTCGGCCGCCCGCTCGAGCGACGGGTCGTCGTTCACGGCCACGCCGGCCACGTCGGTGGTGGCCGCGACCTTGCCCTGCGACTGCTGCACGACGTGCGTCAGCTCGTGACCCAGCAGCTCTTGGCCGCGCGTGCTCTCGGGTTGGTAGGCGCCCGGCGCGAAGTGGATGTCGGCGCCCTGGGTGTACGCCTGGGCCCCGACCGCGGTGGCCTGCGCGCCTTCGTGGATGCGCACCGCGCTGAAGTCGGCGCCGAGCTGGGCTTCCATCTTGGCCTGCACCGCGGCGGGCATGGGGCGGCCGCCGCCGATGGGCGCGGGCGCCGGCATCGCGCTGGCCGGGCCGCCGGTCGCCTTGCGCTGCAGGGGCGACAGCGCCGCCACCTGGTCGGCGTAGGCCATCCCGCGTAGCTGGCTCCGGGCGCTGGACGGCGCCTCGGATTCGGTGGCCGGGGCAGAGGCGTCGGAAGCGAGGGCGGGCTTGGGAGGGCGCGTCAGGGTCATGGCGGGCACCGGTGGGCTGGGCCGAGGCGGCGCGGGAGCGGGGGCTTGGGGCCGGGCGTCGGCGGTGGGCCGGCGCAGGATCGCAGCAGCGCCGGGTGAGGTCAATGCGGACACGCCATGCGGGGATGTTGCTGCGATGCAACGCGGTGGCGTCACTCTGGTCACGATTCCAGCGAGTTGCGTCGCGCTGGCGGCGCCGTCGGCGCCAGCGGTGTTATGCGCTGTAAGATCGTAAGGCGCCCAGGTCTCGTGGGGCTCAGAGGGCGATGGCGAGCTTGCCGCGAGCGTGGCCGGCTTCGAGGTAGCGGACGGCGGCGGGGGTCTCGGCGAGCGGGAAGGTGCGGTCGAGGACGGGTGTCAGGTGGCCGGCCTCGATGAGATCGCGGAGGAGGTCGAGGTCGTCGTGGCGCTCGGTCGAGACGAGGCCGCGCAGAGTGTGGCCCACGAAGGGGGAGAGCAGCATGGCCCAGAGGCTGCGCTCGAGGCCGCCGAGCCAGCGGCCGCCGTGGTCGCCGCCGACGAGGACCAGGGTGCCCTTGGGGGTGAGGGCGCGGCGGACGTGGGCGAGCGGGCGGTTGCCGGCGATGTCGAGGACGAGGTCGTAGCGGCGCGCGCCGTCGGTGGGGTCGTCGCGGGTGTAGTCCAGGACGTGGGTCGCGCCGAGGGTGCGCACGAGGTCGGCCTTGGCGGCGCTGCAGACGGCGGTGACCTCGGCGCCGAAGTGCCGGGCGAGCTGGACGGCGAAAGAGCCGACGCCGCCCGAGGCGCCGAGGACCAGGACGCGCTGGCCGGGCTGGACGCGGCCGGCGTCGCGCAGGGCGTGCAGGGCGGTGCAGGCCGAGATGGGGACGACGGCGGCCTGGGTGAAGGAGAGGTTGGCCGGCTTGCGGGCGAGGCGGTCCTGCGACGCGGTGGCCCACTCGGCGAAGGAGCCGTTGCCGACGCCGTAGACCTCGTCGCCAGGCGACCAGCGGGTGACCTCGGCGCCGACGGCCTCGACGACGCCCGAGAGATCGAGGCCGCGGACGCGGGCGCCCTTGCGGGGGCGGCGCAGGCCGAAGGCGAGGCGGACCAGGTAGGGGTCGCCGCGCATGACGTGCCACACGCCGGCGTCGAGGCCGGCGGCGTGGACGCGCACCAGCACGTCGCGTTTGCCGGGGGTGGGCCGTTCGACCTCGTCGAGCCGCAGCACGTCGGGGCCGCCATAGAGGTCCTGGACGATGGCCTTCATGCGTCGTCTCCGTCGGGTCCGGGGTACTGGAAGACCTGCTCGAGCGGCACGCCGAAGACGCGCGCGATCTGGAAGGCCATCTCGAGCGAGGGCGAGTAGCGGCCGTGCTCGATGGCGATGATGGTCTGGCGCGTGACGCCCACGCGGGCGGCGAGGTCGGCCTGCGTCATCTCGCCGTGCGCGAAGCGCAGGGCGCGGATGGAGTTGCTGATGCGGGTCGGCTTCACCACTGCTGGAAGCCTCGGCGGTAGGCCACGATCTTGGTGATCGATCCGAGGATGGCCGACAGGACGAAGGCCAGATAGACGGCGTTGGCGATCCAGAAGTGGTCCGCTTCGAGCATCGCCAGGCCGAGCGCGGCGACGCCTCCGATGACCACGAAGGACTGGCCGATGTACTCGCCGAGGCGATGGATCTCGCGGTCCCGTTGGTCCATCGCGCCAGCGTCCTCGGGCGACGCGATGGTCGCGAGGATGCGCAGCACGATGGCCGCCACGATGGCGCCGCCGATGGTCCACAGCAGGGTCGCCGCGTACGGGACCTCGGTCAGCGGCCCGTCGCCCGCGCGGCCGAGGACCGTCACCGCATAGATCGCGTACGCGCCGATGGTGACGAGCAACATCGACCAGGCGCCCTTCTCTTCGAAAGCCATGTCCGACCTCGTGTCAAAGATGTTTGACACGCCCAGATGTATAGCAGCGCCAACATCAGGTCAAACATGTTTTACACGATGGGTCGGAATCCGACGTGCTGCGGTTCAGGTTCAGCGCCGGGCGAAGCGACGTCACAGGCAGGGAGCGACCCGAGCTGAAGCCCCTCAGGGACGCAGCCGGGGATCGAACGAGAAGGGGCGCGGCGCTTCGATGAGGACCTCGGCCATGCGGGGGTGACGCGGGTTGACGAGGACGTTCACGGCCTCCGGGACGACGACCGAAGGGACGGCCAGCCCGAGCGAGCGGCCGCTGTCGACCCAGGCGGTGCCGAAGCGCTGGGTCGCGTTCATGTCCGCGGGGGAGTCCCAGCCGGTCGGAAGCTGGCCCGGGGTCACGGCTTCGATGGCGTCGTCGGGGACCTCGGCCGCGACGAGCACGTAGGTCGGCGCGGTATCCCAGTCGAAGTGCACGAGGACCTCGAGGGCGGCCAGCGCCGTGTGGGTCGCGGTGTAGACGACGTGCGTGCCACGGCGGTGCCAGCGGGCCGGGAAGCGGGCGGCGCCCTCTCCCGAGAAGGCCGAGTCGGCCCACCGGGATTGGCATAGGCGATAGAGGCGCATCAGCTGAAGAGGCCGTGCTCGATGCGCCCGAGGACGTCCTCGACCTCTTCCGCGCCCGGTTGGGTGTCGAGGAGCGCGATGGGCGGCTCCCCCAGGAGCGCCCGGTTCGGTCGCAGGAGCCACGCTCTGGCCT
The DNA here is from genome assembly GCA_041687695.1 of Myxococcota bacterium. Classification (GTDB taxonomy): domain Bacteria; phylum Myxococcota_A; class UBA9042; order PHBI01; family JAWLBL01; genus JAWLBL01. The sequence continues at coordinate 10,059 of JAWLBL010000038.1, forward strand.
TGTCGGCGGACCCGAGGACCTCCTGAGCGCGAGCGAAGATGTCGGCGACGCGGACGAGGCGATCGGACTCGGAGGCTTCCAGGCGATTGGTCGCGCGCCGCCGATGCAGGGTCTTGGCGCTGATCTCGAGGAGCCGGGTGAGCTCGCCGATGTGGAGGTCCATGGCCTTGGAGAGCGAGTCCACGGCCTCGTAGCGGAACCCGTCGCGGACGCTCCGCACCAGATCGAGGCGGCTTCGGACGGGGCCGACGACCCCGGGGCCGCCGAGGGCGCTGACGAGGAGCTCGAGGTGGGACACGGGGACCTCCGGCGCGGGAGAGGACATCTGTCCCAATGATACGGACAGATTTCCGGTGTCAAGCGCTCGGGAGACCCGGAGGTCAGGCGAAGACGGCCTCGAGGTCCTCGCGGGTCAGCGCGTCGACGACCAGGCGCTCGGCGTCGACGGCGGCCTCGAAGAGGGCGCGCTTGCGGTCCTGCAGCTCGAGGATCTTCTCCTCGACCGTGTCGCGGGCGACGATCTTGTAGGCGACGACCGGCTTGGTCTGGCCGATGCGGTGGGCGCGGTCGGTGGCCTGGTCCTCGGCGGCGGGGTTCCACCAGGGGTCGAGGTGAAGCACGTGGTCGGCGGCGGTCAGGTTGAGGCCGGTGCCGCCGGCTTTCAGGCTGATGAGGAAGATGGGCGGGCCGTCGGCGGCCTGGAAGCGCTCGACCAGGGCGCCGCGGTCGCGGGTGGAGCCGTCGAGCATCAGCCACGGCAGGCCGGCCTCGTTCAGGCGCTCGGCGAGGAGCGACAGGAGCGAGGGCCACTGCGAGAAGACCAGGGCGCGGTGGCGGGCGGCGGCGATCTCGGTCAGCGTGTCCATCACCAGGTCGAGCTTGGCGGACTCGCCGACCTGGCGGGCCTCCTCGAAGGGCAGAAGGCGCGGGTCGCAGGCGGCCTGGCGCAGGCGCGTCAGGGCCTCCAAGACGTGGATGGTCGACTTGCCGACGCCGTGCTCGCGGACCGAGCCCAGCACCGAGGTGCGCCAGGTCGCCTTGACCTGGTCGTAGAGCTTGCGCTGGGCCTCGCCCAGGTCGCAGTACAGGACCTGCTCTTGGCGCGGGGGCAGCTCGAGGGCGACCTCTTCCTTGAGGCGACGCAGGACGAACGGGCGCAGGCGGGCGCGCAGGGCGTCGAGGGCGTCGGTGTCCTGCAGCTTGTGGATGGGATGCGCGTAGCGAGCGGCGAAGGCGCGGTGCGAGCCGAAGAAGCCGGGCATGACGAAGTGGACCAGGCTCCACAGCTCGAAGAGGTTGTTCTCGAGCGGGGTGCCGGTCAGGGCGAGGCGGTGGGCGGCCGGCATGGCGCGGGCGACCTTGGCGGCCTGGCTCTGCGGGTTCTTGATGGCCTGGGCCTCGTCGAGGATGAGCCAGGTGAGGCCGCGCTGGCTCAGCAGCTCGGCGTCGAGGCGCAGCAGGGCGTAGCTGGTGACGACGAGCTGGGCGTCCTCGGGGATGACGTCGGCGCGGCTGGGGCCGTGGTGGACGTGGATCTCGAGGTCCGGGACGAAGCGGCGCGCCTCGAGGGCCCAGTTGTGGACGACCGAGGCGGGGGCGACGACCAGCGAGGGCGGGACGGGCCGGGGCGAACCGTCGGGGGCGAGGTGCGTGTCGGCCAGCGCGGCCAGGGTCTGCAGGGTCTTGCCGAGGCCCATGTCGTCGGCGAGCAGGCCGCCCAAGCGGGCGTCGCGGAGCCAGCAGAGCCAGCGGAATCCGGCGCGCTGGTAGTCGCGGAGGTCGGCGCGGACGGTGGGCGGGATGGGGAGCTCGGGGACGGCCTGGAAGTCGCGCAGCTCGGCGGCGAGGCGGCGCCACGGCTCGAGCTCGGGGGCGTGGGCGGTGCCCTCGAGGAAGGCCTCGGCCAGCGGCAGGGCGTAGCCGCCAAGGCGGCCCTTGCCGGCCTTGCGCAGCTCCTCGAGCTCGCTCAGGGCGTGGCCGTGGCGGGCCAGCCAGCGCTCGGGGAGGCGGGCGACGCTGCCGTCGGCGAGGCGGTGGTAGCGCTTGCCCTCGACCCAGGAGGCCAGGACGTCGCCCAGCTTGAGGTCGGCCTTGCCGGCCTTGAAGGTGACCTGCACGTCGAACCAGTCGACGTCGGCCTTGACCGAGACGCTGGCGGCGGCGGTGCCGCGGACGCGGTGGAACTTCAGGCTGTCCTCGCCGAAGACGTCCCAGGTCTCGGACAGGCGCGGGAGGGTCTCGACCAGGAAGTCGTAGGCGTCGAGGCCTTCGAGGCGCGCGGGGGTCTCGTCGCCGAGGTGGGGGCGGAGGCGCGCGAGGGCGACGGCCTCGCGGTCGGGGTCGCGGCGGACCAGGGCCGAGGTGCCGTCGGAGGCGCCCGAGACGGACAGGAGCGGGGTGCGGTCGCTGGCGCCGACCTCGGCGACGCCGGGGCCGAGGCGGTAGGCGAAGCGGGCGTCGACCAGCAGGGCGTCGGCCTGCTCGCTGAGGACGAGGCGCGGCTCGACGGCGTCGGCGTCGGCGACGCCCGGGGTGGGGCCGTCGGCGAGGGTCATGGCGACGGGGGCGCGCAGGACGAAGCGCGAGATGAAGCGGTCGACGTCGCCGGGCGGGACGTCGGGGAGCGGGTTGTCGAGGAGGTGGCGCATGGCGCGCGGGAAGCGGGGGTCGAGGCGGCGCAGGGCGGGCGGGGCGCCGGGCTCGGGGGCGGGGGTGAGGACGAAGCCCGGGCCGAGATCGAGGTGCTTGGCGACGGGGGGCTCCCAGGTGAGGCGCAGGGTGCCGTCGAGGTCGGCGTGCGAGGCGATGCGCGGGCTGACCGGGTCGGGGAGGACCTGGATGGGCTCGCCGGCGAAGCGGACGTCGGAGGCGCGGGCGAGGAGGTGGACGATCTCGGCGAGGGTGTCGTCGATGAGGCGGGCGGTGAGGGCCTCGATGCGGACGCGGCTCGAGGTGCGGCCGGCCTCGAGGAAGCTCTCGAGGCGCTCCAAGGCCTCGTGGATCTGCTTGTCGTGGGGCTCGAGGCCGCTGACCTTGGCCTCGGCGGCGTCCCACTCTCGGGGGACGTTCTGGGGCTTGAGGGGGCGGCCGTCGCGGCGCGAGGTGCGGACGAGCTCGCGCGAGACGAGGCCGCGGGGGTCGGGGCGGGTGTCCCAGGCGGCCGAGGGCATGGGGCGGAGCGGCCAGTGGATGTGGTAGCGGATCCAGCCGGGGGTGCGGTCGGAGGCGGGGCGGCGCTCGGCGGGGGGCTCGGCGTCGGTGGTCGGCAGGAGGAGCAGCTCCCAGAGCGGGCGCTCGAGCAGCGGGCGCGCCTGGTCGCTGACGTGCAGCACGGCCAGGATGACCGCGAAGAGGTGCTGGCAGGGCCGGAAGCCGCAGTCGCGGCACCACAGGTCGAGCTCGCCGTAGCCGATGGTGACGCGGACGCCGTCGACCTCGAGCCAGGCCTGGTGCGTCCAGGCGGAGCTGGCGCGGCCGCGCTCGAGCACGAAGGCCACGTGGCGCGCGCCCTCGGCGGCGGCGGTCAGGTCGGAGCCCATCATGGGTGCGTAATCCGGGCCGAGCTGCCGGAACAGCCAGGCGAGACGCGCCGGCTCGAGCGCGATGCGGTCGGGGACGCCCAGCTCGCGCCGGCCGGCCGACGACGTCTGTCGCAACATCCACCACGCGTCGACCAGCAGCCCTCGCAGCATTCGCCCTGCCCCCTCTCGTCGGTTCGTGCGCCCGCCGTATAGCGGCGTTCGAGTCGGATTCGAAGCGCCGCGGCTTGCGTCCTGTTCCCGGGTCGCTACGCTCGGGCCCGTGGACGCGCCGCTCGTGACAGCGCTGGTCGAGGCCCTCGAGGCCGCTCTGGAGCCCCACGCGCGGGCCGACGGGATGACCCGACAGGCGGGCGGGGCGGCGGGCGTGCTGGTCTGGGAGAAGGTCGGCGAGTACGCGCGGGCGGGCGAGCGCGACCGGATCGAGGTGCGGGTCGCGGCCGCGGGAGGCGGCGGGGCGCGGGTGACGGGCGAGGTCACGTCGTACATGCGTGACACGCACGAGCCGCTGGGCGCGTTCGGGATCGCGCAGCGGCACGGCCCGGGCGTGGGGGCGACGACGGATGCGTGGTGGGTGGCCGACGACAGTGACGTCGCGAGGGTGGTCGCCGAGATCGAGGCGCTGGTGGCGGGTCAGGTGATCCCCTGGCTGGACGAGCCGGTCCCGTTGGTCGCGCCAGGCGCCGAGCTGCCCACGCTGGGCCCCGGCGGGCTCGGTGGGCTGGTGCTGCCGCAGGCGAGGCGCGGGCCGAAGCGGGGCGACTGAGGCGGCCGAAAGATTTATCTTGCATGTCGCGACCGAATCGGCGCATGCTGTCCGCTTTCCCGCCGCACGCCCGGTCACCCTCTCGACACACGCTCGTGACCGGGTTGTGGTCAATCCCAGCCCGTCCCATCATCCTGGCGGACCGCTTCGATCTCGTGTCGAGGGCGGTTCGGGAGGTAGCTCGTGGACCTGGTTCAGATCCCATCGACTTTGCGATCCGGCGCCAACCTGATCGGCGGCCGCTGGCAGGCCTCGGCGACGGGGCGCACCTTGTCGGTCGCGTCGCCGTGGACCGGGGGCGACATCGGCGCGGTGCCGGACTCGGATGGGCGCGACGTGCAGGCGGTGGTCGAGGCGGCGCAGGCGGCGTTCCCGGGGTGGCGGGCGACGCCCGTGAAGGAGCGGACGCAGCTGATGTTCCGCTTCCGCGAGCTGCTGCTGCGGGATCTCGACGAGCTGGGGAACCTGGCGGCGCTCGAGTCGGGCAAGACGGTGGCCGAGGGCAAGGCCGGCGTGCTCAAGGGCGTCGAGGTGGTCGAGTTCGCGCTGAGCCTGCAGAACCTGGACCAGGGCGCGATGCTCGAGGTCAGCCGCGGGGTGACCTGCGAGGTGCGCAGAGAGCCGCTGGGGGTGGTGGCGGGCATCACGCCGTTCAACTTCCCGGCGATGGTGCCGATGTGGCTGTTCCCCATCGCGGTGACGGTGGGCAACTGCTTCGTGCTCAAGCCGTCCGAGAAGGTGCCGCTGACGGCGTGCCGGCTGGGCGAGCTGATGGTCGAGGCCGGCTTCCCGCCGGGCGTGTTCAGCGTGGTGCACGGCGGGCGCGAGGTCGTCGAGGCGCTGATCGACGACGCGCGGGTGCAGGCGGTGGGGTTCGTCGGGTCGACGCCGGTGGCGCGGGCGGTGTACGCGCGGGCGACGGGGCACGGCAAGCGGGCGCTGGCGCTGGGCGGGGCCAAGAACCACCTGCTGGTGGTGCCCGACGCGGATCCCGAGCTGACGTACCCGGGGGTGGTCAGCTCGTTCACCGGGTGCGCGGGGCAGCGCTGCATGGCGGCCAGCCTGATGGTGGCGGTCGGGGACGTGCAGCACCTGGTGGACGGCATCGTCGAGTACGCGCGGAGGGTGCAGCTGGGGCGCGACATGGGCGCCATCATCGACGGGGCGGCGCGCGACCGCATCGAGAGCGCCATCGCGCAGGCCGAGCGGGACGGCGCGCGGGTGCTGCTCGACGGGCGGGGGGCGACGCCGCCGGCGGGGTACCAGGGCGGCCACTGGCTTGGACCGACCATCATCGACGGGGCGAGCGCGGACATGGCGTGCGCGCGGAGCGAGATCTTCGGGCCGGTGGTCACCATCGTGCGGGTGCCCACGCTGGAAGCGGCGATGCGGCTCGAGAACGCGCACCCCTATGGCAACGCGACGTCGGTGTTCACGACCAGCGGCGCCGTCGCGCGGTACGTGGCCGAGCACGCCACCAACGGGATGATCGGCGTGAACGTCGGCGTGCCGGTGCCGCGCGAGCCGTTCTCGTTCGGCGGCACCAAGGACTCGAAGTTCGGGCAGGGCGACGTGACGGGGCGCGCCAGCCTGGACCTGTGGACCAACCTCAAGAAGATCACGACCAAGTGGGCGCTGCAGCGCGACACGAACTGGATGTCCTGACGCAGACGTCGTCCAAACCGGGCGCCCCGGGGCGCCCTCGGGGATGTATGACCGACCAGAAGCGTTCGCCCAAGCACATCGTCCTGACGAGCCATCCAGGCAGCCACGGCCCGCGCCCGCGCCCCATCCAGTGGGGCGCGCCGGATGCGGCGACGCGTGGGCCCATCATCGGCACGCTGACCAACCCGGCGCAAAAGAACGTCATCGGGACACACTCGGGCTCGTACGCGATCTACCGCGCGCTGGCCGTGGCCGCCGGGTCGCTCGACCCCGACCACAGGGCGGACCTGACGAACACGACGCCGACCGACACCCTCGGGCCGCACCCGCAGTGGTTCGACCCCGAGCGCATCGTCTCGATCGACCCATTCGGGGCCATCGTCGCCGACGTCTATGGCGATGCCATCGCGCAGGGCGTAGACATCCGGCCGTCCATCGCGGTGACCAAGGCGCACATCCAGATGCCCGAGCTGGTGACCGCCATGCAGGCGGGGCGGCTGCGGCCCGACGGGCGCATCCTGCGGGAGACGGGCGAGGTCCTGGTGACCAAGGCCGCCATCGAGCCGGTGTGGTACCTGCCGGGCGTCGCCAAGCGCTTCGGCATCACCGAGGCCGAGCTGCGGCGCGCGCTGTTCGAGCAGACCGCCGGCATGTTCCCGGAGCTGGTGACCCGCGGCGATCTCGAGGTCTTCCTGCCGCCCATCGGCGGGATGACGGTGTACATGTTCGGCGACGTGGCGGCCATCACCGACCCGGCGCGCCCGCTGGCGTGCCGCGTGCACGACGAGTGCAACGGCTCCGACGTCTTCGGGTCGGACATCTGCACGTGCCGGCCATACCTGGCGCACGGCATCGAGGTCTGCATCGAGACGGCGCAGCAGGGCGGCGCGGGCGTCATCGTCTACAACCGCAAGGAGGGGCGCGCGCTGGGCGAGGTGACCAAGTTCCTGGTCTACAACGCGCGCAAGCGGCAAGAGGGCGGCGACAGCGCGGCGATGTACTTCGCGCGGACGGAGTGCGTGGCCGGCGTGCAGGACATGCGCTTTCAGGAGCTGATGCCCGACGTCCTGCACTGGCTGGGCATGACGCACATCGACCGCTTCGTGTCGATGAGCAACCTGAAGCACGACGCGGTCGTGAAGTCGGGCATCACCATCGGCGAGCGGGTCAGCATCCCCGACGAGCTCATCCCCGCGGACGCGCGCGTCGAGATGGACGCCAAGAAGGCCGCCGGCTACTTCACCGACGGGCACGTCCCGGACGCGAGCGAGCTGGCGGTGGCCAAGGGGCGGGCGCTCAATGAGTGAGGCGGCGGCCAGGGTGGCGCAGGTCGACGAGGTGGCGCGCGCGGTGGCGTGGCTGAGGTCGCCCGAGGCGGTGCGGCAGAGGGCACGTCAGATGCTGGCGCTCGCCGAGGCCGGGGAGCTGCAGCACTTCACGGTCGACCTCGACCGCCTCGACGCGGTGGCCGAGCTGGTGCTCGAGGTCACGCGCCAGAGCTACCCCGACCTCCAGGTGCCCTATCACAGCCGCTTGCGTCACTTCGCGGCCGGCGGGGTCGATCGCCTCGGCCGCTTCGACGCGGCGCTCTCCGGCGCCGGGGCCGACCAGCGCGAGCGGGGGCGGGCGCTGTTCGACCTCGTCGTGACCAGCGTGCTGCTGGACGCAGGTGCCGGCGCGACGTGGCGCTACGCCGAGGACGCGACCGGCCGCACCTTCGCGCGCTCCGAGGGGCTCGCGGTCGCCAGCTTCGACCTGTTCATGGCTGGCGCCCTTTCCAGTGACTCCAGCACACCCCTGCGGGCGGACGCCGCCGGGCTCGCGGCGTTCACGGCCGACGGCCTCGCCCGCGCGTTCCAGGTCTCGTCCGCGAACCCGCTGGTCGGCCTGAACGGCCGCGTCGGGTTGCTTCAGCGCTTGGGTCAGGTGGTCGCCGCCGACCCGGTGGCCTTCCCCACCGGCCGGCCTGGCGACCTGGCGGACGCGCTCACGGCCCAGGCCGTGGACGGGCAGCTGCCGGCCAGCCGCGTCCTGGCCGCCGTGCTCCAGGGCTTCGGCGACATCTGGCCCGGCCGCATTACGCTGGGCGGAGAGAACCTGGGCGACGTCTGGCGCCACCCGGGCGTGCGAGGCGACGGCCCCACCGACGGGCTGGTGCCGTTCCACAAGCTCTCGCAGTGGCTCAGCTATTCGCTCATCGAGGCGCTCGAGCTGGCCGGGCTGCGCGTGACCGACATGGACGCGCTGACGGGGCTGGCCGAGTACCGCAACGGCGGGCTCTTCGTCGACGGCGGCGTGCTCGTCGCGCGCCACGCCGGCGTCCTGGGCCAGGCTCACGCGCCTGACTCGACCGTCATCGTCGAGTGGCGCGCGCTCACCGTGGCGCTGCTCGACCGTGTGGCAGAGCGCGTCCGCGAAAAGCTCGGCCTGAGCGCCGAGCAGCTCCCCCTCGCCCGCGTCCTCGAAGGCGGCACCTGGGCCGCCGGTCGACGCCTCGCGTCCCAACGCCGCCCCGACGGGGCTCCACCCATCGCCCTCACCAGCGACGGCACCGTTTTCTGAGAGGTTCTGATATGGTCGCGACCCAGTCGTCCTCCACCGCCGCGGTGGCCACGTCCAACGAGCCCGTCATGCAGCGTCAGGTCCACGTCGTCGATCATCCGCTCGTGCAGCACAAGCTGACACTGATGCGACGCAAGACCACCAGCACGGCCAGCTTCCGCACGCTCGCGACCGAGGTCAGCATGCTGCTCGGTTACGAGGTGACGCGGGACATGCCGCTCACCCTCGAGGAGATCGAGACGCCCATCGCGACCATGCAAGCGCCGGTGCTCGAGGGCAAGAAGGTCGTGCTGGTCTCGATCCTGCGCGCGGGGACGGGCATCCTGGACGGCCTGCTGCAGCTCATCCCGTCGGCGCGCGTCGGCCACATCGGTCTGTACCGCGATCCCAAGACGCTCGTCGCCGTCGAGTACTACTTCAAGGTCCCCGACGAGATGGAGAGCCGCGACGTCATCGTGGTCGACCCGATGCTGGCGACGGGGCACTCGGCGGTGGCGGCGGTCGACCGCATCAAGTCGACCAACCCGCGCTCGGTGAAGTTCTTGTGCCTGCTGGCCTGCCCCGAAGGCATCGCCCACCTCCACGAGGCCCACCCCGACGTGCCGATCTACACGGCGGCCGTCGACGAGCGGCTCAACGAGAAGAGCTACATCGTGCCGGGCCTCGGCGACGCGGGCGACCGGCTGTTCGGGACGCGCTGAGGGCATGGCGCGGGCGCTGATCGCGGTCGCCTTCGTGCTGCTCGGCGCGTCGCCAGCGGCCGCGGCCATCGAAGGGTTCCAAAGCGATCTCGACACAGCGCTCGCCCAAGCTCGTCGCTCCGAAAAGCCCCTCGTCGCCTTCTTCACCGCCGCCTGGTGCGAGCCCTGTCAGGAGATGAAGGCCCAGGTCTTTCCCGATCCTCGGGTTCGGCGGGCGCTGACAGGCTTCGTGCCCGTCGAGGTGGACACCGACACGCCCGCCGGAGCCAAGGCCTGGGAGCGCTTCAAGGTCTCGAACCTACCTACGATCGTGCTGCTTCGCGCCGACGGGACCGAGCTGCGCGAGGCGCGCATCGAGGGAGCGCGTTCGGCAGGCGAGCTCGTGAAGAAGCTCGAGGCCACGCACGCCGCGTTCGGCGCGTCGCCGACCGTGCCGGGCCCCCAGGCGCAGGCCGGGTCCGGCGAGCAGGCGTGGCGACCAGGCGGCTGGCTCTTCGGCGTTGGCGGTCTGGTGGTCGTCGCCGGCCTGGCTGGGTGGGCCTCGCGACGACGCGCCCGTCGTCGGGGGATCCGCGCAACACTTCCGTAGCACGACATTCTTGTTGTAAAACAAACTCGTCGCACATGAGGCCGGAGGGGCGCGGTGATTCAGAACGCCGTCGGGCGGCCGGTTCGCGGCCACAACTTCTTCGACCGCGAGCGCGAGCAGGATCGCCTCTGGCGTCGGCTGTCGACCGACCATGTGCTGCTGCTGGCGCCGCGCCGGGTCGGCAAGACGTCGCTGCTGCTGCGGCTCGCTGACACGGCCGAGCTGAACGGCTTTCAGGCCGTGTACCTCAGCGTGTCCGATGTCCGCTCCGAGCTCGCGTTCGTGCGGCGCCTCTACGAGGCCATCGGAGAGCGCGAAGCCGCGCAGGCCGCGTTCAAGCGCCTGGCCGAGGGCGCCCTCTCGGCCGTGTTGCGCCGGACCAAGCAGGTCGCCTTCGGCGGCGTCACCTGGGTCTTGTCGGAGGACGCGCGTGACGAGTGGCAGCGTGTCGGAGAGGTCCTGACCCGCGCCCTGTCCGACCTCGGAAACCGCTGGCTGCTGCTGGTCGACGAGCTTCCGCTGTTCGTCCTCACCCTGATCCGCCTCGACCCGACCGGCGAGCGCGCGCGCCACTTCCTGAACTGGTTCCGAGCCCTGCGCCAGGGGACCGAGGACACCGACCCGCTCCGTTGGGTGCTCGCTGGCTCCATCGGCCTCGACACCGTCGCCGCGCGCCTCAAGCTGGGCGACACCATCAACGACCTCAACCTCGTGACGCTCGGCGCCTTCGACGAGGCCGACGCCGACCGCTTCCTCGAGGCGCTCGGGCACACCTACGATCTCCCGCTCGCCCCCGAGGTCCGCGCCCGCCTCCGCCACCACGCGGGCTGGCTCATCCCGTATTACCTGCAGCTGCTCTTCTCCAAGCTACGCAACCGCTGCGGCGACACCGGCGCGCCCGCGACCGTCGACGCCGTCGACGCCGTGCATGCCGAGCTGCTCTCGCCCTCCGACCGCGCCTACTTCGACTACTGGCGCCAGCGCCTGACCGAGGAGCTGGGCGCCCCCTGGGACGAGCAGGCCATCGCCCTCCTCAACGCCGCCGCCGCCGACGACCACGGCGCCACGCGCGATCTCCTGCGCCGCGTCCTGGACCAGAAGGTGCCCGACCCGACCGAACGCGACGCCCGCCTCCGCTTCCTCCTCGACGTCCTGCAGGCCGACGGCTACCTCGTCGAGGTCGACGGCCGCTTCCCCTTCCGCTCGTCCTTGCTGCGCGACTTCTGGCGCAAGCGAGTCGCCCCGTGACGCCCCCCGGCGCCCTGCCCCTGTACCTGCCCGACCTGCTCCCCACCCGGGCGCTCTCGGCCGAGCTCACCGGCGCCCGCCCCCTCCTCGACCGCATCGCCACCGACCTGGCCCTGCACGACGGCGCCGGCGCCCCCCAACACCACCTGGTCTTCGGCGGCCCCGGCCGCGGCAAGAGCGCCGCCCTCGCCCTCCTCGCCGCCCGCATCGCCTCCGATCTCTCCGCCACCTGGTTCCCCGTGCCACTGCACGCCGGCTGGCCCCGCGCCTCGACCCTCTCCGGCTGGTGGCTCGCCGTCCTCGACGCCCTCGCCCAGGCCGTCCCCCCGTCGCTCGCCGCCCCGCTCCGCGACGCCCTCTCCGCCCTCCCCGACGCCGAGGGCGACCGCTCCCACCAGGCCCTCCAGCTCCTCCGCGGCTGCGCCGACACCCTCGACCGCCGCCTCGTCCTCCTCCTCGACGACGCCGACGCCGTCCTCGGCCGCCTCTCCGCCCACCAGTGGGCTCTGCGCGAGGTCCTCTCCACCGAGCCCCGCCTCGCCCTCGTCGGCGCCAGCGCCACCCCCATGGACCTCACCATCGACTACGGCGCCGCCTTCTACGACTTCTTCCAGACCCACGAGCTACCGCCGCTCACCCCAGCCGCCACCCTCGCCCTCGCCGCCCACCTCGCCCGCGCCCTCGGCCACGACGCCGCCGCCCAGACCCTCGCCACCCAGCCCCGCCGCGCCGAAGCCGTCTTCACGCTGCTCACCCCGACCCCGCGCCTCGCCGCCGCCTACGTCGCCGAGCTCGCCCTCGCCCCCGCCGGCGACGCCGCCACCGACGTCCTGCGCCTCCTCGACCGCGCCACCCCGACCTGCGCCGCCCGCCTGCGCGCCCTCCCCGAGCAGGCCCAGCAGGTCGTCGAAGGCCTCGCCGCCGCCTGGGACCCCTGCACCGCCGCCGATCTCGCCGCCACCCTGCGCCTGCCGGTCAACACCGTCTCGTCGCAGCTCAGCCGCCTCGCCCACCAGGGCCTCGTCGAGAAGGTCCCCCTCCCCCCCGGCGCCCGCCTCGGCTTCCTGCTCGCCGACCGCGACCTCGCCCTGTGGTACCTCGCCCTCTCGGGCGGCCCGCTCCGCCAACGCCTCTGCGCCCTCGCCCGCGCGCTCGAGCACGCCGAGCCCACGCCCGACCTGCCGCCCCCGTCCGACGACCTGGCCGTGGCTCGCCTCGCCCCCGAGCGCCGCCGCGCCGCCCGCCTCCTCAGCCGTCGCCCCTGAGCAGCCGCATCTCGTCCATCAGCGGCCCCGGCATCAAGAGCGGCATCAGCTGGTCGATGGCCGCCCGACACTCGCTCCGCCGGTTCGCCACCGCCAACGCCCGCACCCGACAGATCATCAGCTCGGGGTCCTGCGGCGCCAGCGCCAGCCCCGCCTCTGCCGCCGCGACCGCCCCCTCCGCGTCATCCAGCCGCTCGAGCCGCAGCCGCGCCTCCTCCAGCCGCGCCCGCGCCGCCGCCCGCTCCAGCGGCCGCGCCTCGAACGCCTCCTCGGCCGCCTCCTGCGCCCGCTCGGCCCGCCGCCCCCACAGCGCCGCCAACTCCGCGTGCCGTCCCTCGCGTCCGTAGAACCCCGCCAGCCGCTGCATCACCGCGTCGTCCAGCGGCTGCCAGTCCAGGTACCGCGCCCACACCTCGGCCGCGCCCTCCACGTCGCCCAGCCCGTCCGCCAGCACCTCGCCCCGCTCGCGCAGGTACGCCAGCGTCTGCTCGGCATCGAACGCCAGGTCCGCCAGCCGCCCCAGCGCCCGCTCCAGCGCCTCGAACTCGCCCTGCTCGCGCAGCCCCTCCGCCAGCAGCTCCAGCGCCGGCACGCAGTCCCCGTCGATGCCCAGCGCCCGCTCCAGCGCCGCCCGCGCCGCCGGCCACGCCCCCGCAAACAGGTGCTCGGCCGCCTCGCCCAGCAGCCGCTGCAGCTCGTCGCCCTCGTCCACCCGCGCCGCCACCGGCTGCGGCAACGCCTCCTCCGCCTCGCGCCGCCCCTCGCGCGCTGCCGGCGCCTCGACCGCCGCCGGCGGTGCCTCGACCGCCTTCGCCACCGCCGGCGCCGCCGCCGCCGCCGGACGCGGCCCCTCCAAGGCCGCCAACATCGCCGCCCACCGCCGCCGCCGCGCCTCGTGCCCGGCCGGCGTCTGGGCGACCAGCTCCTCGAGCAGCGCCCGCCGCGCCGACCGGCTGACCATCAGCTCCAGCAGCGTGTCCGCCACCTCCAGCGCCCGCTCGACGTCCCCGGCCTCGACCGCCAGCAGCCGCGCCAGCTCGAGCCCCGGCAGATGCAGCGGCTCCGCCTCGAACAGCCGCTCCAGCCGCTCCAGCGCGCCCGCGACGTCGCCCCGGTCCGCCCGGGCCAGGGCCTCGTCGTACGCCGACTCGGGCCGCCCCGCCGCCACCACGACCTCGGCCTTCGGCGCGGGCGCCGTCGGCCTCACCTCGGCCTGCACGCCCCCCGCCGCCGGCTCGGGCGCCAGCAACCCCAACCGCTGCTTGAGGTCCCGAACCCGCCCGCCGCCCTGCTCCGACGCCGGCAGCCGCGCCAGGGTCGCCCGCGCCTGCCCCGGCGCCCCCAGCGCGTCCAGCTGCACCTCGGCCAGCCGCAGCCGCGCCGCGAACCGCACCCGCTCGTCCGGATGGATCGCCTCCAGCCGCTGCAGCACCGGCGCCAGCGCCGCCCCGTCTCCCAGCGCCTCCAGCGCGTCCCGCAGCAGCTCCAGCCCCTCGATCCGCCGCGGCGCCAGCCTCACCGCCTCCTCCAGCGGCCCCCGCGCCTCGTCCGCCGCCCCCAGCTCGCGCAGCGCCGCCCGCCCGAGCCGCACCAGCAGCGGCACCCGCTCGCCCGGGTCGCTCACCCGCCCCAGCGCCGCCCGACACAGCGTCTGGTGCTCGGGCCACATCCCGAACCGCCCGTACAGCTCCAGCAGCCGCTGCCCGACCCCCTCGGCCAGCGGCGCCCCCGGCGCCTCGCGCAGCACCTGCTCGTACGGCCCGATGGCGTCCCAGTCCAGCTCGAGCGCCTCGTAGACCCGCGCCAGGCTCCGCGCCAGCCGCGCCCGCTCCGCCCCCGCCGACGCGCGCTCCAGCGCCTCCCGCAGCACGGTCAGCAGCCGCTCGCGCCCGCCCACGTCGGTCGCGCACTGCTCCAGCAGCTCCAGCGCCTCGCCGTCCCCCGGGCTGCGCTCGATGACCTCCAGCGCCGTCGCCCACGCCCGCTCGCGCGCCCCGCGCAGCAGCCACGCCCGCGCCCGCAGGCACGCCGCCCGCGGCCACAGCGGGCTCTTGTGCCCGATCCGCTCGCCGTACCGGTCCGCCAGCTCGGCCTCGCCCGCCGCGATCGCCTGCCGCGCCAGCTCCAGCGCCGCCTCGTCCCCCAGCCCGACCACGTCGACCGCGCGCCACAGCACCCGCCGCGCCCGCACCGGGTCCCGCAGCGGCCCCAGCGCCAGCGCCGCCAGCCGCGACACGATGCGCATCATCAGGTCGCCGTCGGTCGGCGGCACCACCCTCAGCGCCGTCTCGAGCAGCCGCACCGCCTCGGCGACGTTGCCCTGCTGCGTCTCGACATCCGACAGCGCCAGCTGCGCGTCGAGATCCGCCGGCGACGCCTCTAGCACCACCCTCAAGAAGACCCGCGCCTCCTCGGGCTGCTTGCGCTCCAGCGCATGCCGCGCCAGCCGCAACCCGGCGTCCCGCGTCCGCTCGCCGCTCCGCGCCGCGAACAGCAGCCGCTTGTACAGGGGCAGCGTCGCCGCCGTGTCCCCCGCGTCCTCGGCCAGCGCGATCAGCGCCTCCAGCGCCTCCTCGTGGTCCGGCGACCGGTCCAGCACGCGCTCCAGCGCCAGCCGCGCCTCCTCGGCATCGACCCCGCGCAGGCTCTCGGCCAGCGTGAGATCGGCGCACGTCGCGTCCTCGCGCTCCGACGGCGCCCCCAGCGCCGCGCTCAGCCGCTCGAGCTGGACGGCCGCCTCCTCGGGCCTCCCCCGCCCCAGCGCGATGGCCGCCAGCCCACACAGCGCCGGCGCGTAGGTCGGCGCCTGCGCCAGCAGCGCCCGGCAGACCTTGTCGCCCTCGTCGTACAGGATCGGCCGCGCCGCGCAGATCCCGATCAGCCGCTCGGCCAAAAAACCCGGCCGCGGCGGCCCGTCCAGCGCCCGATACACCTCGGCCAGCGCCTCGCGCACCTGCCCGGCCTCCAGCAGCCGGTCGATCTGCCCGTGGTGCCGCTTCAGCTCGAGGTCCTCGACGAACCGCTCGAACGCCCCCCGCAGCGCCCCGTCCGGCATGGCGTCCAGCGTCACCAGTGGCCCGACCAGATCCGTCGACGCGAACCTCGCCACGAGGCGCCCGTCGCGCAGCTCGACCCCGACCGGCCGCAGCCGCGACAGATCCGGCAGCTTCCACCCCAGCGCCGACAGCGCCCACATCAGCGCCGGCCGCGTCAGCCGCAGCCGCGCCGTCGTCAACGAGCGCTCGGCGACCAGCCGCTCGGGCAACAGATCCAGGATCCGCCGGCACACCAGCGGCCACGGCTCGTCGTGCCGTCCGTACACTCGCACGTCGTACAGGCTCAGCACCAACAGCGGCTCGTCCGGCGCCTCGGCCCCGCGCGCCCCCGCGTCCTCGCCGTCGTCCGGGAAGAAGCGCGCCCGCACCGTGAACCGTGGCCCCGCGTCCAGCCGCCCGCTCAAGACCAGCATGTCGTCGAAGGCCCGCCCCGTCAGGCGCCCGCCCGACGCGCGGTGCAGCCAGTCCAGCAGCACCCGCGCCTCGACCGCGATGGTCAGCCCGTCGGCCTGGCCGCGGTGGTGCCGAAACCGCGCGACCCCTTCTCGGAAGTCGAACGGGAACCCGACGTGCGGCAGCTGCACGACCAGCTCGTGCACGACCGCGCCCTCGGGCAGCCGCGCGCCCTGCAGCACGATCGAGACGCGGCCGCCGTCGATGCGCAGGCCCCAGACCGGGCCGTGCAGCGCCGTCGGCTCGCGCCCCCACTCTCCCCCGGGCGTGACCGTGACGAGCTGCGGAGCCATGGCAGCCCTTGTAGCGCGCCCGCGCCGTCGCCAGCAAGCCGCGTGCAGTGGCATCCCCCCACGGCTCCCAATGACGCGCCGCCGGCCCCCCGCGGCGGCGTCACCCCGCTTACGGCCTGCCGCTAGGGGCGCCCGCGCGGCCCCTGCTAACTTGGCCAAACAGGCATTCGGGCCCCACGGCCCCGGCGAGAGGTGACCATGAACGGCGGCTCCCACAGCTCCGAGACGGCCCTCCCGACCCTGACCCCGCCGACCGCGCCGCCGCGGACCGTCAGCCCTCCGGCCGACGACCCGCCGCCGCGCCTGTCCGCCGGGCAGCGTCGGCTTCTCTTCGCGTTGATGGTCCCGGGCGGGCCGCAGCCGCTCCCCGACGACGCCTTCGACGTCGACCCGGCCCCCGTCATCGCCGCGGCCGCCCGCGCCGGCCTCATCGTTGGCGTCGCCCGCAACGCCCGCGTCGCCGGCCTGCAGCGCCTGGCCATCGACGCCACCCCGGCGTCGCACCGCCAGCGCTTCGAGGCCCGCGCCCACCTGCGCGTCGCCGTCGACGCCGCCCAACGCCTGCGCGACGCCACCGGCTCTCCGCCCCTCGCCCTCGGCGCCCTCGCCGCCGCCCACCGCCTGTACGCCGCCCCCGAAGAGCGCCTCGCCCGGCCGCTCCGGTTCCTGGTCCCTGAGAGCGCCGCCGCCCGGGCCCGCCGAGCCGTCCGCGACCTGCCCGGCGTCCGCGTCGCGACCGCCATCCTCGACAGCGACGCCTGCCCGCAGGCCACCGACGCCGTCTGGCTCCGCGCCGCACCCGCCGACCCCACCGACGGCCGCCCCTGGCGCCAGCCGTCCCTCGAGGATCTGGCCCTCACCTCGGCCCTCCTCCTCGACGGCGCCGCCCCCATGGAGCGCCTCGGCCTGCTGACCGACCTCGCCCTCGCCGCCCGCGACCCCGGCCTGCACCTGCCCAGCCTGGCCCAGCGCGCGACGCTCTGGGGCGTCCGCGACCACGTCTGGCGGGCCCTCATCGAGCTGCGCGAGCGCCTGAACGTCCCGCTCACCGACGATCTGCTCCAGCGGGTCCGCCCCAGCGCCTGGGCCCGCCTCGTGCGCCTGCTCTTCGCCTGACGGGTTCGGCCGCGCCCCGCAACCCACGCCCCTCCGCCAGCCTCGCGCCCGCCCGGCGACGGTGTTATGGTCCGCGCCATGCAGCGACCCCGCATCGCGGTCATCGGCGCCGGCTACTGGGGCCAGAACCTCGTTAGAAACCTCGGCCAGCTCGAGCACCTCGGCGCCGTGTGCGACGCGTCCCCCGAGGTCCGCCAGCGCATGGGCCGCGCCTGGCCGGGCGTGCCGGTCACCGACGACCTCGACGCCGTCCTGGGCGACCCCGACATCGCCGGCGTGATGATCGCCGTGCCGGCCGCCCAGCACCACGAGGTCGCGCGCCGCGCGCTGCTCGCGGGCAAGCACACCTACGTCGAAAAGCCCCTGGCCCTCACGGTCCCCGACGGCCAGGACCTCGTGCGCCTCGCCGACGAGCGCGGCCTCGCGCTGATGGTCGGGCACCTCCTGCTCTACCACCCGTGCACCGAGTGGCTCAAGGCGGCCATCGACCGCGGCGACCTCGGCCAGGTCCTGTACCTGACCTCGCAGCGCGTCAACCTGGGCAAGGTCCGCACCGACGAGAACGCGATGTGGTCGCTCGCGCCCCACGACGTCTCGATGGCGCTGCACCTCGTCGGCCAGGCGCCGGTCTCGGTCGCCGCCCAGGGCCTGACCTACCTGCAGCCCCGCGCGGGCATCGAGGACGTCGTCTTCTTGACGCTGCGCTTCGCCGGCGGGCAGGCGGCCCACGTGCACGTCTCGTGGCTCGACCCCCACAAGCGCCGCCAGCTCACCGTCGTCGGCACCCGCAAGATGGTGACCTTCGACGACATGGAGCCCGCCGAGAAGATCCGCGTCTTCGACAAGGGCGTCGACGGCGTCGCTCCGGGTGAGGCCCAGCCCTACGAGTCCTACGGCGATCTGCTGACCCTGCGCGACGGCGACATCCTCATCCCGCAGATCAAGATGCGAGAGCCGCTCCGCGCCCTGTGCCAGCACTTCGTCCAGGTCGCCGCCGGGCAGACCGCCCCGCGCACCGACGGCCGCGACGGACTCGCCGTCCTGCAGGTCCTGGCGGCCGCGCAGCGCTCGCTCGAGCTCGGCGGCGCCCCGGTCGCCCTGGCCCCCGACGAGGCCGCGGCATGAGTGGCCCCGCCCCGGACGTCTTCGTCCACCCGACCGCCGTGGTCGACCCGCCGGCCTCCCTGGGCCCCGGCACGCGCGTGTGGCACTTCTGCCACGTCATGGCCGGCGCCGTCCTGGGCGCCCGCTGCAACCTCGGCCAGAACGTCTTCGTCGCCGGCACGGTCCGCCTCGGCGACGACTGCAAGGTCCAGAACAACGTCAGCCTCTACGACGGCGTCGAGTGCGGCGACCAGGTCTTCCTGGGCCCGTCCTGCGTCTTCACGAACGTCTCGACCCCGCGCAGCGCCGTCAACCGCCGCGGCGCCTACGAGCGCACCGTCCTCGGGCGTGGCGTCACCGTCGGCGCCAACGCCACCATCGTCTGCGGCGTCACCATCGGCGACCACGCCTTCATCGCCGCTGGCGCCGTCGTCACCCGCGACGTCCCGCCGCACGCCCTCGTCATGGGCGTCCCGGGCCGCGTCCGCGGCTGGGCCTGTCGCTGCGGCGCCACGCTCGAGACCCACGCCAGCACCGCCTGGTGCCCCGACTGCGGGGCCACCTACGCCCGCGCCTTCGACGGCGCCGTCCTCCCCACCGCACCCTCAGGAGCCTGAGTTGGCATCGCGCGCCGCCAAGACGCCCGTCCCCTTCGTCGACCTCGCGTTCATCCACGCGCCCATCCAGGACCGGATGCTCAACGCCATCGCCGAGGTCGTGCGCAAGGACGCCTACATCCTCGGCCCCGAGGTCGACGCCTTCGAGGCCGAGATCGCCGCCTTCCTCGGCGTCCGCCACGCCATCGGCGTCTCGTCCGGCACCGACGCCCTGCTCGTCTCGCTCATGGCCCTCGACGTCGGCCCCGGGGACGAGGTCATCACCTCGCCCTACAGCTTCGTCGCCTCGGCCAACGTCATCAGCCGCCTCGGCGCCCGCCCGGTCTTCGTCGACATCGAGCCCGACTCCTTCAACCTCGACCCGACCCTGCTCGAGCCGGCCATCACGGCCCACACCAAGGGCATCCTGGTCCCCCACCTCTTCGGGCGCCCGGCCGACCTCACCGCCATCTCCGCCGTCGCCCGCCGCCACGACCTGTTCGTCCTCGAGGACGCCGCCCAGGCCATCGGCGCCGAGTGGCAGGGCCAGCGGGTCGGCGGCCTCGGCACCCTCGGCGCCTTCTCGTTCTTCCCCGCCAAGAACCTCGGCGCCCTCGGCGACGGCGGCCTGGTCACCACCCAGGACACCGATCTCGCCGAGCAGGTCCGCATGCTGCGCGCCCACGGCTCCAAGCGCCGCTACATGCACCTCGCCATCGGCGGCAACTTCCGCCTCGACGCCCTCCAGGCCGCCGTCCTCCGCGTCAAGCTGCCCGAGCTCGAGGGCTGGACCGAGGCCCGCCAGGACGCCGCGCGCCGCTACGAGGACCTCTTCGCCGCCCGCGGCCTCCACGACCTCGTCCACCTGCCGCCCAACGGCCCGGGCCGCCACGTCTGGAACCAGTACGTCATCCGCGTCGCGGCCGCCCGCCGCGCCGACGTCTTCGACGCCCTGGGGGCCGCCGACATCGGCCGCGCGGTCTACTACCCCATCCCGCTGCACCTGCAGCCCTGCTTCGAGCCCCTCGGCTACCAGCCGGGCGACCTGCCCGAGGCCGAGCGCGCCGCCACCGAGACCCTGGCCATCCCGGTGGCCCCCGGCCTCACCCCGGCGCAGCAGGAGGTCGTGGTCGAGGCCATCGCCCAGGCGCTGGGGCGGTGAACGGCGTGAGGCCCACCCGCGCCGCCGCCGCCACGCTGGTGGGCCTCGTCGCCCTGGCCAGCGCCGCCGCGTCCCCCGCTCGGGCCTCGCTCTTCGACACCTACGGGTACGGCTCGCGCGGCACCAGCCTCGGCGGCGCCATGGTCGCCCTCAGCCGCGCCTTCGACGCGGTCTACTACAACCCGGCCAACCTGCTGTCGACCCGCATCAACCACATCGGGATGGGGCTCAACCTCATCGCCCCAGACGTGACCATCGAGCGGCTCGACGGCGACGGCGACCTGGGCGCGCTCGACGCCGGCAGCAACCTGGGGTTCCACCTCGGGCTGGCCACCCCGGTCGGCGGCCTCTTCGAGAACAAGGTCGCCATCGGCCTCGCCCTGTTCCAGCCGCTGCTGCGCTTCACCCGCGTCGAGAGCATCGACCCGTCGGTGCCGTACCTGTACCGCTACCACAACCTGCCGGACAAGCTGATCATCGCCGCCGCCGCCGCCTTCGAGCCGGTCTCGTGGCTGCGGGTCGGCCTCGGCGCCCAGGTCCTGGCCGAGCTCGACGGCCGCGTCGACGCCAGCCTCTCGCTGTCCGAGCGCCGCATCACGCGCGAGAACATCGACATCGAGCTGACCGCCGAGGTCGCGCCCACGGTGGGCGTCGCCATCGGCCCGGTCCGGGGCTTTCGCCTCGGGCTCACCTACCGCGGCGCCCTCGAGCTCGGCTACCGCGTCCCCATCGAGATCCTGGTCGAGGAGATCGGCGACCTCAGCGTGTACGTCGAGGGCGTCAGCCTCTACACCCCCGACCAGCTGGCCCTCGGCGTCAGCTACGAGACCGCCCCCGAGACCGAGGCCGGCCTGTCGGTCGAGGCCGGCTTCACCTTCGAGCGCTGGAGCGCGGCGCCTCCCGCCGGCGCCCGCTTCCGCCTGGCCATCGACGACTCGGTCCTGCGCGCCGACGAGCACGCCGCCGGCCGCGAGGTCCACAACCTCATCGAGTCGAACCAGGACCCGGTCCCCCTCGAGGGCCGCGACACCCTGACCCCGCGCCTGGGCCTCGAGTGGCGCCCCACCGCCGACTTCGCGGTCCGCGGCGGCTACTTCTATCGCCCCACGCCCCTGCCGCGCCCGACCCAGACCGCCAACACCCTCGACGCGACCGCCCACGGCCTCAGCCTCGGCGGCGGCTTCGCCTTCCGCGACCCCACCCGCGTCCACCGCACCCCGCTCATCATCGACTTCGGCGCTCAGCTGACCCTGGTCACCGACCGCCTCGTCCCCAAGGCCGACGGCGCGGCCCCCGGCGGCACCTACTGGCTCGGCGGCCCCATCTGGAACCTCCAGGCCAACATCCGCCACGAGTTCTACTGACCGCCGCGCGCCCGCGCCCGCCCGCTTCAAGCCGGCCAGCCCCGCCTCGACCTCAGCGCCCAGCCCCCTAAAATCGCCGGCTTCCAGCCGATCAGACCCGGCACGGCCTCAGCGCAAACGCCCCTCTGGGACCGTCGGCTTCCAGCCGGCAAGACCCGCCACCGCCGCAGCGCCTACGCCCCTCTGGGACCGCCGGCTTCCAGAGGATGTCGTATTGACCCCGTCGCAGGTTGCCTTGGAGTGCTCCAGCTTGCTGGAGCCCCGGAGCCGGCGGCTTGCCGCCGGGAGCTGGCCGCCAAACCGGCGCAGCAAGCTGCGCCGAATCGGGGCTCCGGCAAGCCGGAGCACTCCGGGAGAGCTTCTGCGACACCCTCTTCCAGCCGGCAAGACCCGCCCAGGCCTCAGCGTCCACTACCCTGAGCGCCCGCGCTTACGGCAACCCGCCAGCCCGACCTCAGATCTTGTCCAGCAGGTGCCCCAGCTTCTGCTTCTTGGTCGCCAGGTACTTGCGCGTCTGCTCGGTCGGCTCGATCTCCAGCCCCTCGCGCGCGACCACGTCCAGCCCATAGCTGGCCAGCGCGTTCACCTTGCGCGGGTTGTTCGTCATCAGCCGCACCCGGTGCACGCCCAGCGCCAGCAGCATCTGCGCGCCCAGCCCGAAGTCCCGCGAGTCCGCCGGGTGCCCCAGCTCCAGGTTCGCCTCGACCGTGTCCCGCCCCGCGTCTTGCAGCGCGTACGCCCGGATCTTGTCGACGATCCCGATGCCGCGCCCCTCCTGCCGCAGGTACAGCAGCACCCCGCGCCCGGCCTCTCGGATCCGCCGCAGCGCCTCCTCGAGCTGCTTGCCGCAGTCGCACCGCTGCGACGCGAACACGTCGCCCGTCAGGCACTCCGAGTGCAGCCGCACCAGCACCGGCTCGCTCGAGCGCAGCTCGCCCAGCGTCAGCGCCACGTGCTGCCGCCCGCCCAGCGTGTCGACGAACACACGCGCCATGAAGTCGCCGAACGCCGTCGGCACCGTCGCCTGCGTCAGCAGCGTCACGAACGACTCGCTGGCCATCCGGTGCGCGATGAGCGCCGCGATGCTGACCTGTGGCAGCGCCAGCCGCTCGGCGATCTCGGTCAGCGCCTCGCCGGTCGCCAGCTCGCCGTCGTCGTCCAGCACGTGGCAGAAGGTCGCCGCCGGCTTGCTGCCGGCGATGCGCGCCAGATCCAGCGTCGCCTCGGCCCACCCGGCGCGCGCCACCACCCCGCCCGGGTCGGCGATGGCCGGAAAGACGTGCCCCGGCGTCACGATGTCCTCGGGCCGCGTGTGGTGCTCGACCGCGACCTGGATGGTCCGCGCCCGGTCCGCCGCCGAGATCCCCGTCGACACCCCCTCGCGCGCCTCGATGCTGACCGTGTAGTTCTCGCGCTCGAGCCCGGCCGGCGGCCCCTGCAGCCCCAGCCCCAGCCGCTCGGCCCGCTCGGGCAGCATCGACAGCGCCACCAGCCCACGCGCATGGTTCGCCATGAAGTTGACGGTGTCGTCGTTCGTGCGCTCGGCCGCCGCCGCCACGACCGCGCCCCGCTCGGGCCGCGTCGGGTCGGTCACCATCACGATGCGCCCCAGCCGGAACGCCTCGACCGCCTCGTGGATGCCGCTCAACGCCTACCTCGTCCGCCGCGCACGGCGCTACAGGAGCCTCTCGAGCTCCGCCCGAATCTTCCCGGTCACCGTCCCCGCCGCGTCCTCGCCGTCGATGACGACCACCCGGCCGTCGCGGTACTCGGAGATGACCTTCTCGTACCTATCGGCGACCTGCCGCTGAAACGCCAGCGTCTCGAACGACTCGCGCGCCAGGCGGCTCGCCTCGATGCGCCCCATCGCCACCTCGGGCCGCACGCGCAGGAACAGCGTCACGTCGGGCGCCAGCGCCTTGTCGTTGATCGACCGCACGAAGCGCAGGTCGCTCTGGATGCTCTGGTAGGCCAGGCTCGAGACCACGTACCGGTCGCACACGACGTGATAGCCGGCCTCGAGGTAGGGCACGATCTCGGTCTGCAGATGATCCAGGCGGTCCGCCGCGAACAGCAGCGCCACCGTGTCGGGCGCCACGGGCTGCGCGTCGCCCTTGAGCGTCCGCGAGCACAGCCGCCCACCCAGGATCTGCCGCAGCATCGACCCGATGGGCCCGGTCGACGGCTCGGCGGTGGCCCGCACGCGCTCGCCGCGCCCGATCAGCCAGTCGACGACCTGCTTGGCCTGCGTGGTCGTGCCGGCCCCGTCGATGCCCTCGAAGACGATGAAGCTGCCGCGGGCCTGCTTGCGCTTCGAGACCATCAGGGCGCCCCGGCGGGCACCACGCCGCCGTCGCAGGGCAGGCGCTGGACCTGCATCCCCTGGGGACACGCCAGCTGGAACGCGTCGTCCTCGAGCGTCAGGTTGAGATCCACCTCGCGGTACACGATGCGCAGGTCCACGTCGCCGCGGGTCATCGTCGCATGCAGCGCGCCCGGCATCCGGACCCCAGCGACCGTCTGCGGCTCGTCGATGACCAGCTCATACTCGCGCTTGCCGTCCCGCGTCAGGTCCGCCCGGCGCACGAGGCCGGTCCCGTGCTCGATCCACAGGCGCTGGACCTCGCTGCCCTGGCCCGACAGCGTGACCTTGTACGCGCCCACGCGCGCGTCCCACTCGACCTCGCTGCTGGCGTGGCGGATGACGGGCGCGCCGCCCATCAGGACCGTCACCACGTCGGCGCCCTCCATGACCAGCGGCAGCATGCGGCCCACGTTCTGCGGGCAGGCCGGGCCCGTCTGGCACACCTGGCCGCCGCGCTCGAACGAGGTGAACGTCGTGCCGTCGCTGGCCAGGACGCCCAACAGATCGTCGGTGGGCGACAGCGCCGCGAAGTGCAGCGAGGCCGGCCGCCGCGCGAGCAGCGTCATCTTGCCCTTCCGCGCGCCGGCGTCGCTGTAGTAGCTGACGCGGGCCTCGACGGCGAGCGAGGTCAGGCCCTCGAGGCGCTCGCGCATCGTGGCGAGCACCGCGTCGGGGTCGGTCAGGGCGTCGCTGGGCGCGGCGACGCGCCGATCGGGGCAGCCCGCCAGCAGCGCAGCCGCCACGAGCAGGCCGCCCACGCGGGCCAGCGCCGAGCGGCGGCGCGAGGGGGTCACGAGGCTACTCGTGCTCGGCGCGGCCGGCCCACTCGCTGAGCAGATCGGTCACGTCGCGGTCGAAGGCGACCTTGCCGGCGGCGATCTCGCGGAGCGCCTTGACGGCCTCCTTGTTCTTGGGGGCGTCGACCAGCGTGTCGGCGCCCTGAGCGATCTGGCGGGCGCGCTGCGCGGCGATCATCACCAGCGCGAAGCGGTTGTCCACGGTGTCCAGGCAATCTTCGATCGTAACGCGAGCCATGCAGGGCGTCCTTCGGTGGCGAGGAGGCAGGCGGCGGAGCCTAAGGGCGCGCCCGGCGCACGTCAACAGCGAGGTTGCGTGCGTCCGAGGCGGCGGGCTGCGGAGGTCTGCTGGGAATGACGATGCGCGCCGGCGTCGCAGGTCGGCGCGAGCGACCTCAGATGAAGCGGACCAGGTCGACGCTGTTGCCGGACAGGCCGACGGTCAGCTGGTCGCGGTAGCCCATGGCCTCGCCGGCCAGCTGGTAGGGCATCGGCTCGCTCAGCTCGAGGTGGACCTTGTCGACATTGAAGTCGACGAAGCCCGGGTGGCGCAGCGTGCCCTTCCACAGCTGGCGCATCTGCAGGATGAGCCGCGAGGACGGGACGTTGCACAGGCGCAGGTGGAAGCGGCTGGGGTCGACGCCGGCGTAGGGGAGCGCCTTGAGGCGGTAACCATAGAACGGGCAGGTGCCGAACATGGCGGCGTTGATGGGGCCCTCGTACAGGACCTCGCCGCGGCGGACGGTGCGCTCGACGCGCCCGCCGTCCTTGTCGGTGGCGATGGCGTAGGCCGTGTCGCCGACGTTGGTCGCGCGGACCATGACCTTCTGTCGGCGCACCCAGCGGCCGACCATGCGGGGCACCGTGATGCCGAAGGTGGCGGCCAGGTAGCCGCTGACGTTCTGCAGCATCGGCTTGAAGACGGTGCGGCCCAGCTTGCGGCGCAGCGTCTCGAAGTCGTTGAGGATGTAGCCGTCGAGCCCCAGGCCGGCGAAGGCGAAGCGTACGCCCTCGGCCTCGCACAGCGGCAGCTCGTACGAGTCGCTCGAGGGGTTGCTGACGTAGGTGCGCAGGTCGGTCAGCGGGTCGCCACTCGAGACGATCTCCGCCATGGCGTTGCCGGTGCCCAGGCGCAGGATGCCGATGCGCGGGGCGCCCGAACTGGCGGCCGGGGCCTCGCCGGGCATCTGGTTGATGAAGCGCGTGACCGTTCCGTCGCCGCCGCCCGTGAAGACCGTCCGATAGCCGCGGTCCAGGATCCGCTTGGCCAGGTCCTCTGCCTTGTTCGGGTCGTCGCTGACGTAGAGGTGGTCGGGGTCCACGAGGTCGCTGATGCGGTTCAGCATGCTGCTCGAGACGCGGCGCGCGTTCGGATTGAGCAGCACGGCGAAGCGGGGGTCGGCGATGGTCATGGTTCCACTCCTCATGAGGCCCCGGGAAGGGACCCTGCGCCCTCCCCTGCACGTCACGTGCCAAGCCAAGTACGCATCGAAGCGCCTTTCAATTCCACAACTTACAAAACATTCCCGCCACCAGACCGCGCCCGAGTGCGCAGCCCGGGTGCCGCCCGTCCCGATCGACTGCGAACCCGCCTTCGCACCGCCGCGCGCCCGCGCCCCGCCGCGCCACCGGCCGCAAGCCCCTGAAATTTTTCGCCTCTGCCCGAATGCCCCCCGGCCCGACCGGTTGACCGCGCTCCGGCCGAGCCGCTAGTGTGCGCCTCCAGCGAAAGGGAGAGCCGCCGCGTGGAACCTCGCCCCCCCACAGGACTCATGACGAGCCAGCCGACCGACTACACGGTCCTCGTCGTCGAGGACGACCCCAACCACCAGCTCCTCATCCGCCGCGCCCTCGGCGGCGAGCGGTCCGGCTTCTCGGTGGTCCAGGTCGCCCGCGACTCGCACGAGGCCGAGCGCTTCATCCGCCAGATGCCCTTCGACTGCATCCTGGTCGACAACCGCATCCCGGGCCGCCGCGGCCTCGACCTCATCGACACCCTGCGCGACGAGGGCGTAGACGCGCCCTTCGTCCTCATGACCTCCGCGGGCACCGAGGATCTCGCCGTCCAGGCCTACCGCCGCCGCGTCGCCGACTACGTCATCAAGCAGGTCGGCTTCTGGAAGGACCTCCCCCAGATCCTCACCCGCGTCATCCGAGAGGACCAGGTCCGCCGCCGCGAGCTCGAGCTCCGCGCCCGCCTCGAGCGCACCAACGCCCGCCTCGACGAGCTCAACACCGACGTCCAGCTCCAGAACGAGCAGCTCCGCATCGCCCAGCGCGAGCTCGAGGCCCGCCACGCCGCCCTCGACCACCTCCGCGCCCGCCTCCGCACGGACCTCCCCGGCGCCCTCGACCACCTCCAGGCCCTCGCCGCCCTCCCCCTCCCCCCCGACGCCCGCGCCCACCTCACCGCGGCCCTCGCCCCCCTGACCAACCTAGCCGCCCTCACCGAGCCGGCCCCCCCCGCCCCCGACGAGGACACCGCGCAAGCCAGTTGACAGCCGCCCGCCAGCGGCCGTACAACCCCCCTCACACCGCCAGCGCGGGCGTAACTCAGCTGGTAGAGTGGCAGCTTCCCAAGCTGCAAGTCGCCGGTTCGAATCCGGTCGCCCGCTCCACGAAAGGCCCTGAGAAATCAGGGCCTTTCGCATTTCGAACGTAC
This sequence comes from Myxococcota bacterium, assembly GCA_041687695.1. Classification (GTDB taxonomy): domain Bacteria; phylum Myxococcota_A; class UBA9042; order PHBI01; family JAWLBL01; genus JAWLBL01. The sequence continues at coordinate 37,362 of JAWLBL010000038.1, forward strand.
GCACGATGAGCAGCTTCCAAACGCACGAGTTCCTCGCCCTCGACCGCCGCCTGACCAGCGACGAGATGGCCGCGCTGAGGCGCATCTCGACCCGCGCACAGATCACGCCGAGCCGCTTCTTCAACAGCTACAGCTACGGTGAACTCAGGGCCGACCCGCTGGATCTTCTGGCCCGCTACTTCGACCTGTACGTGCACGAGTCGAGCTGGGGCGGCCGGCGGCTGGCACTACGTCTGCCTGCGGACGCGCTGGCCCGCGAGGACGTCGAAGCCTACTTACCGACTCGCCTCCGCGAGCAGGGCGGCTTTCTCGTCATCGAGCTCACGGCGGACGACGACGAAGGCAACTCGGACGGCTGGATCGACGAAGATGAGACCTGGGGTGCCTCCCTCGCCGGCGTCCGCGACGAGCTGCTCGCTGGCGACCTCCGGCCCCTGTACCTGGCCTGGCTCGGCGCCTACGGGCACCTCGTGGAGTACTTCGAGGACGGGTACGAGGACGAGGAGCCCATGATGGAGCCTCCCGTCCCGCCCGGCCTCGCCGACCTGACCGAAGCACAACAGAGCCTGGCCGACTTCCTCGACCTCGACCCCTACCTCATGGCCGCGGCCGCCGAGGCCAGCCCGCCCCTCACCCCGCCCGCCGACCTCGAGGCCTTCATCGCCGCCCTCCCGCCGACCGAGAAGGACGCCCTCCTCCTCCGCGTCGCCCGAGGCGACCACGCCGGCGCCGCCGCGACCCTGAACCGCCGCCTCCGCGACTCGGCCCGCGCCCCCTCCCCCGTCCTCCCCCCGCGCCCCCTCCCCGAGATTCAAGCCCGCGCCGAGGAGCTCTCCACCGCCGCCGCCCGCGCCGAAGCCGAGCGCGAAGCCGCCGAGCGCCGCCGCCGCGAAGCCGAAGCCGCCGTCGCCCGCGCCAAGCACCTCGACGCCTTCGCCCCCAACGCCGCCCGCGCCTGGCTCGACATCGACCAGCTCCTGAAGACCAACCGCCCCAAGGACCAGGACCAGGCCGTCCGCCTCCTCGTCGACCTCCACGACCTCGCCCTCCGCGACGGCCCCGACCAGCAATTCGCCTTCGCCCAGCGCCTGAACGCCCTCCGCGCCGCCCACCCCTACAAGCGCGCCTTCCTCAGGAAGCTCGACGCCGGCCTGCCGCTCGTCAGCGACCTCCCCGAACGATGACGACCAGCTCGTCAGGCGCGCAGGTCACCGCAACTCGAGTCGACGGTGCCCGTGCCGCGCGCAACTTTCCGGGTCTTGGACCTCGTGGGCCCACGATGCGGCCTTGTGCTTTCTTCGGGTTGACAGGCGCGCCCCGAACGAGTTCACTCAACGGTCCGTGAGCTACTCGTCTTTGCGCTCCACGAACGGGTCCGGAGCGACGGCGATGCCGGTGCGGGTAAACTCACATCGGAGATGACACGCAATTTTTCAGCCTGGCTAAGACGCCGCTTGCGTATCCACGCACGCCGTGCTCCAGCGACCTTCGAGACTCGCGAAGGGAGTGGACGTCCGAGCCTGGTTTTTCGACATAGGAGCGACCTATGAGTAAGTCGAAGAGCGCGGTGGACAACCGCGCGAACCAGCTCAACCCCACTCACCCGGTGTACTACCGCTCGAGGGGCGCCTCTCCTATCGAGGCCTTGCAGCTGGCGGGGCACAGTAAGCCCGTCCTGGACAACCGGTCGCAGCAGCTCGACCCGTGCAACGTCCGCTTCCGGGCGTCGCTGGACCAGTCCCTCACGACGGTGCCGTCCTCCCCCACCAAGACCTCGGACAGGTCCGAGTGATCTGACTCTGCACGGGGTCGCCGTGGTGTATCCGCGCCACGGCGGCCCCATGCAGCTGGGGGGGACGACATGGACCAGCGCATCTTGGTCACGCGCTCCGTCTGGCTCGTGGGCACCGCATTGTGCCCAGCGCTCGCGACGCCCAATTGCGAGTTCAGGGGCCTCGACACTCGCGCCAAGGGCTCGAGTCGCGGTGACGTCCGAAACGAGGCGGCGGTCGCCAACGCGGTCGCGGCTTGCGAGCGCATCATCCATCTCGCCGCCGTCTGGCGCGTGGCCGGCTTCATCGGCTGTCCCGAACGAGCACGAACGCTCCTGGGACGGTCCGCACGTTTGTCAGTTCGCGACCCACTGCAGCATCTCACCCGTACGCTCGGCGCCGCCGGGTCAGAACGCGTAGGGACCGTCCAATGAAGATCCTCGTCGTCATCCACGGCTACCCGATGCGCTACAACGCGGGATCCGAGGTCTACACCCAGACGCTCTGTCACGGCCTTGCTGCCCGACACGAGGTCCACGTCTTCACCCGCGAAGAGGACTCCTTCGCACCCGATTATCGGCTGCGCGTCGAGACCGACCCCGACGATCCACGCATCACGCTCCACTTCGTCAACAACCCGCGACTGAAGGACCGCTACCGCGCGACCGGGATTGACCAACGCTTCGCCGAAGTCCTCGACCGGGTGCGCCCCGACGTCGTCCACATCGGCCACCTCAACCATCTGTCCACCTCGCTCGTCCGCGAGGCTGCCCTCCGCGAGATCCCCATCCTCTTCACCCTGCACGACTACTGGCTGATGTGCCCCCGCGGCCAATTCATGCAGTTCTTCCCCGAAGACCCGAACGACCTCTGGGCCGCCTGCGACGGTCAGCAGGACCGCAAGTGCGCCGAGCGCTGCTACGCCCGCTACTACAGCGGCAGCCCCGAAGAGCATGAAGCCGACCTGACCTACTGGTCGGACTGGGTCGGTCGCCGAATGCGGCACGTCCGCGCCATGGCCGAGCTCGTCGACCTCTTCGTCGCACCCGCCCGCTACCTCCACGACCGCTTTCGCGACGACTTCGGCCTACCCGAAACGAAGCTGGCCTACCTGGACTATGGATTCGACCGTCGACGGCTCACCGGTCGTTCCCGTCGACCCAACGAGGCGTTCACCTTCGGCTACATCGGCACCCACATCCCGGCCAAGGGCATTCACGACCTCATCCGCGCCTTCGGCCGACTCGAAGGCGAACCCCGACTCCGCATCTGGGGGCGCCCCCGCGGCCAGGACACCGATGCGCTCCGCGCCATGGCCGCCGCTCTCCCGGCCGGCGTCGCGGAACGGGTCGAGTGGCTGCCCGAGTACCGCAACCAAAACATCGTCGCCGACGTGTTCGATCACGTGGACGCTATCGTCGTCCCGTCCGTGTGGGTCGAGAACTCACCGCTGGTGATTCACGAAGCGCAGCAAGCCCGCGTTCCGGTCATCACGGCCGACGCGGGCGGCATGCGCGAGTACGTGCGTCACGAGGTGAACGGCCTCCTCTTCGAGCACCGGTCCGTTGCCGCCCTCGCGCAGCAGATGCAGCGCTTCGTCGACGAGCCCGTCCTGGCCTCGCGCCTCGGCGCCCGCGGGTACCTCTACTCGCAATCGGGAGACGTCCCCGCGCTCGAGGACCACGTCCGCGAGATCGAACGCCTCTACGAGCAGCTCGTCCGGCGACGCGACACCACGCGCATCCCGCGCCGCCCGGGCCCGTGGCGCATCACGTTCGACACCAACCCGGACACGTGCAACCTGCGCTGCATCATGTGCGAGGAGCACTCGCCCCACAGCCCTCTGCAGCGGCTCCGAAAGGCCGAGGGCCGCCCCCGCCGCGTGATGCCGTTCGACCTCATCGAGCGCGTGGTCGCCGACGCCGCCCCGAACGGCCTGCGCGAGATCATCCCCTCCACGATGGGTGAGCCGCTCCTCTACGACGATTTCGAGCGCATCCTGAGCCTCTGCGAGCGGTTCGACGTCAAGCTCAACCTGACGACCAACGGGACCTTCCCTCGGCTCGGCGCCCGCGCCTGGGCCGAGCGCATCGCGCCGGTGACCTCCGACGTGAAGATCTCGTGGAACGGCGCCACCCAGGCCACACACGAAGCCGTCATGCTCGGCAGCGCCTGGGACAAGGTCCTGGACAACGTCCGCGCGTTCATCGCCGTCCGCGACGAGGTCGCAGCGCTTGGCGGCAATCGCTGCCGCGTCACTTTCCAGCTCACCTTCCTCGAGACGAACGTCGACGAGCTCGCCGACACCGTCCGCCTCGCCATCGAGCTCGGCGTGGACCGCCTCAAGGGGCACCACCTCTGGGCCCACTTCCCCGAGATCGAGGGGCTCTCGATGCGCCGCAGCCCCGAGGCCATCCGCCGCTGGAACCGCGCGGTCCTCGAGGCCCGCGAGGCGGCCACCGAGCGCCTCCTCCCCTCCGGCCGCCCCATCCTGCTCGAGAACATCTTCCTCCTGGACGAAGACGCGCCCCAGGACCTCGCCCCCGGTGGCCCCTGCCCCTTCCTCGGCCAGGAGGCCTGGGTCAGCGCCCTCGGCCGCTTCGATCCCTGCTGCGCCCCCGACGCCCAGCGCCGCACCCTGGGCGAGCTCGGCACCCTGCACGATCGCAGCCTCCTCGAGATCTGGAACGGGCCCGACTATCAGAACCTCCTCGCCACCTACCGGAACCGCGAGCTCTGCCTCTCCTGTAACATGCGCCGACCCGCCGAGGTGTCACCATGAGCTCGTCCCACGATTCCTGTGCGCCCAGCTCGAACGCGCTCCGACTCGCCCAACGGGCGCAGGCCCTCCAGCACGCCCGCCCTAACGCGCCGAGCGTGGCGGCGCCCATCCGAGACCCCGTGATCCCGGCGCTGAGCCGCGCATCCCGGACTCCGAACACCCAGGTGCCCCATGCAGAATGACTGGAAAGCGCTGCGTCCTGCGAGCGACCCGTCCCACCATGTCGGCCCCGACGGCGCCGCAGCCTACACGCAGAGATTCGACCAGGTCCTCGAGTTCCACGCCCCCGGCCTGGCCCCAGTCCAGCGCGGCGAGGACGCCTGGCACATCACCCCGGACGGCCGCCCCGCGTATCGTCACCGCTTCCGGCGCACGTTCGGCTTCTACGAGGGTCTGGCCGCCGTCGTCTCGTCCGAGGGATGGCACCACATCGCGCCCACCGGCGCCCCCGCCTACCCCCAGCGCTACGCCTGGTGCGGCAACTTCCAGGGCGGCCGCTGCGCCGTGCGACGGCCTGACGACGCGTACTTCCACATCACCCCCGAAGGGGCCCCCGCGTATCCCGACGTCTACCGCTACGCTGGCGACTTCCGCGACGGTTTCGCCGTGGTCCAGGCCGACCACGGCCGCTCCACCCACATCGACCTCCATGGGCGCTTCCTTCACGACCGCTGGTTCCTCGACCTCGACGTCTTCCACAAGGGCTACGCCCGCGCCCGCGACGACGCCGGCTGGACCCACATCGACGCCGCCGGCGTCCCCGCCTACCCACGCCGCTTCGCCTCGGTCGAGCCCTTCTACAATGGGCAGGCCCGCGTAGAACGGTTCGACGGCGCCCTGGAGGTCATCGACGAGACCGGCGCCACCGTCACCGAGCTCCGCCCTCCCCTGCGCTCCGACCTCGCGAGCCTCTCGGGCGACATGGTCGGCTTCTGGCGCACCCAGACCATCGCCGCAGCCGTGGAGCTCGGCGTCATCGAGGCCCTCCCGGCCACCGCCGACCATGTCGCCGCTCGCTGCAACCTCGATCCAAGCCGCACCTCTCGCCTACTCCGCGCCCTCGGCGAGCTCGCGCTCACCCTCCCGGACGGGACCACCTGGCGCACGACCCCGCGCGGCGACCTGCTGCGCCGCGACCACCCGATGACCATGGCCGGCGCCTCCGTGGAGTACGCCCGCCACTTCCCCCGCCTCTGGGACGCGCTGCCCGAGGCCCTTCGAGCCGACCGCACCTGGCGCCCCCCCGACATCTTCGGTGACGTCGCCCGTGACGAGGCTCGGCGCGCAGCCCACCACCAGATGCTGCTCAGCTATGCCCGCCACGACTACCCCCTCGTCCCCGCCGCCCTCGACCTCCGCGGCGACGAGCGCGTCATCGATGCCGGGGGTGGCCTGGGTGCGCTCGCCAACCTCCTCCTCGACACCTACCCCGACCTCCAGGTGACCGTCCTCGACCGCCCCGAGGTCATCGAACAGGCGGTCGCCGTCCAGCAACCACGCCCCGGCCTCTCCTGGCGCTCTGCCGACCTCCTTCAACCCTGGCGCCTCGAGGCCGATGTCGTCGTCCTCGCCCGCGTCCTCCACGACTGGGACGACGCCACGGCCTCTCGCATCCTGCGGCAGGCCTTCGACACCGTCCGCGATCGCGGCGTCGTCTTCGTCGTCGAGATGGTGCTCCCCGACCCCGGTGTCGCAGGCGGGCTCTGCGACCTCCACCTGCTGATGGCCACCGGCGGCCAGGAACGCACCGAAGCCGACTTCCGACGTCTCTTCGCGGCCTCCGGCCTCGAGCTCGTCGAGGTGATCCCGCTCACCGCCCTTCCCACGGTCCTGGTCGGGAGGGCCCCATGACCGCCGCCCATGCATGGCGCATCCCGCCTTCCGTCTCACGACACCTGGACGGCACGCCCGCCGACCGTCCAGTGGCCCTGCTCCTCCGGCACTCCGTCCGCGACGCCCTCCCCGACGGTGACGCCGCCTACACGCTGCCCATCACCGACATCGGCCAGCAGCTCGCACGCGACCTCGGCGCGGCGATGGGACCGCGCCTGCGTACCGTCCACACCAGCCCGCTCACCCGTTGCGTGCAGACGGCCGAGTCTCTCCGCCTCGGCGCCGGCCGCGACCTCGCCGTCCGCACCGACCGCCTCCTGGGAGACCCGGGGGCCTACGTCATCGACGGCCGCCGAGCCTGGCCGAACTGGCAGACCCTGGGCCACGCTGGAGTCATGGCCCAGCTGGTCTCGTCCTCCGACGCCCTCCCCGGGATGGCTCGCCCCGACCCAGCAGCGCGCTTCCTGGTCCAGCACATGCTCGCCGTCGCCGACGACTCCCCCGGCCTGCACGTCTTCGTCACCCACGACTCGCTCGTCACCGCGACCGCCGCACGGCTTCTCGGCGTCCCACTCGGCCAGGACGCCTGGCCCTGGTACCTCGAAGGCGCCTTCTTCTGGCGTACGTCGGCCGGGCTCCACGTCGCCTACCGAGACCACGAGGCGCTCCTCGACGGCACCCCACTCTGCCCCCTCGACGAAACCAACATCATCGAGTTCGCGCGACGCGAGGTCGCCGCCACCGTCGGCCTCGACAGCGGCGCCCGCTTCTTCCTGGCCGGAGGGGCCTTCAAGACGCTGCTGACCGGCCGCCCGCCCCGTGACCTGGATCTCTGGGCGCCATCGGAACAGGACCGCACCGCCCTCCTCAGCGCCCTCCAATCGCGCGGCGCCCAGCCGCTAGCGCCCCGACCGTTTGCCGACGCTTTCCACATCGCGGACCGCATCGTCGAGGTTCCCCACCGCACCGACCCGCCGACGCTCCAGGAGCGGATCGCCCGCTTCGACCTCGCGCTCTCGGCCATCGGCGTCGAGCACCGTCCCGGCGACGACTGGTCGGCCTTCATCCACCCGCTGGCCCTCGAGGCGCTCGCACGCCGCCAGGTGCTGCTCCTCCGGCCCCTGGTGAACTGGAAGTACGCCCTCACCACCCTCGAACGCATGCGGCGCTACGCCGCCGAGCTCGGCTTCACCGCCTCCCTCGACGACGAGGCCGAAGTCTGGAGCACCTTCCTCTCCCAGCCCGACGACATGCGGGCCGGCATGCTCGAGCGCTTCACCCGCACCGCGCTCGGCGGCTTCGACGTCCTCGAGGAGGCCACATGCCGCCTCCTATGATCGCGGGCCTCTACCCCTACACGCGGAACGGCGTCACCCACCCGCCGCGGGTCACGCTCGCCGAGATCCCCCAGAGCCTCGCCGCCAACCCGACCTACCGCGAGGACCTCCTCGTCCTCGCCGGCGACCAGCCCTCTGCGGCGCACCTCCGCTCCTTCGGCCTGCGGGTCCACCGCGTCTTCGACGACGCCCCACCCGCCATCCACCACGACACCGCCCACAAGATGAAGCACTGGATGTGCCGCTGGGCCCTGCACGAGCTCGGCGAGTTCCTCTGGGTCGACTGGGACACCGTCATGCTCCGACGCCCCGACGCCGCCTTCTGGTCCTTCGCCCGCGCCAACGACACCCCCAAGTTCATCCACATCCCGAACTACTGGGCCACCGTCAACTGCGGCGTCTACTATGCCAACGCGACCTGGCTCCCCGCCCTCGAGCGCAGCTTCGACGCCCCGGTCCCCGAACCCAACGACGAGCTCCTCTGGACCTCGGTCCTCCCCCCAAACGTCCTCGACCGCCCCGAGTTCTGGTGGCACGACCGCGTCGCCCAGGTCTGGACCCCCGACGACTTCCCCGCCATCACCCCCCACACCTACTTCGCCCACGTCAAGCACCTCTCCTGGGCCCCGCAGCTGCGACAGCGAGCCACCAAGGCACCAAACCGCTCATAGCCCATCTCGGGCTCCCAGACCTCGGGGGCTCAGCGGGCCGCTGCTTCGATCTCAGCCACGAGGCGGAGCAGCTGGGGCATCTCAATCGCGAGCACCGAGCGGAGTTGCTCACCAGCCCCGCGGTCCAAGGTTGGGCCTCGTCACTCGGCTTCGAGCTCTACTATCGCCGCCAACACACCCGCGGGGGTGGGCTGGTGGACCATCGCCCCGCCCGCCCGGACGAGGGCTGCGGCATATTCGCCTCCGTCACGTTCGTCAGCTCCGACGGGGCATCCTTCCATGCGTCGACGACGTCCGCGCCGAAAGCCGCCTCGGCAACGCACGCGACCTCGACTGGCCCGACGTATGAGCCTGGAAGCGCAGCACCATCACCTCGAACGTCTGGTTCCCCATCTGCACCTCCTGCGATGACGACTACGGCTGGATCCTCGGCGGCCAGGGAGGTCCCGACGAGCCGCGATGGAAGGGCCGTCGCGTCGGCGCAGCTCCTTGGCGCCGCAGCACGCTCGGGCGCGCTCGAGCGGGTCCGATGGGCGCATCTCGCGCCGCCGAGGGCTGCGTTGAGGCCCTGAGCGGCGCGTGCTACGGTCCGCCGCGTCGAGACCGCGCTGCGGCTGGGTGTCGTTGGCGCCGTCCCCGCCCAGGAGGGGCGCGCGGAGCGCGTTGGCCGAGGACGAACGGAAAGCCTGACCATGAGCATTTCACAGCCCGAAGCGGGACATGGCCGGCAGCAGAGGGCTCCGTTGCCGCTGTCCGAGGTCGAACTCGCGCTGACCGCGCAACTCGTCGTGGCTTGGGCCGGCGAAGCCGGAGACCTGATGTACCGCCTACGCGAAGTGCCCTTCACGGGCAGCCTCCTCGACAACCCCGCGGCGCGCTGGCAACCCGAGCCGAAGCTGTCTGATGAACAGGGCGCCGAGCTACGCATCCTCGAGCCCGACGAACACGAGGCCCGCGCGGCCTTCGAGGCGGCGCACCCCGAGAGGGTGCACGCGCGCGCCGACCTGCTGGCCAGCCCGGAAACTCGGATCGACCTCTTCGGCGACGACGCGGACGACAGCGACCTGGCCCTGGACACCACCGACCCCGAGGACGACGAGGAGGCCGCGTGAGCGGGCCGGGCCTGCCTCGCGAGGTGGCTTCGCGAGTGAGCGAGCGGTTACGAGTGCGCCTCGGGTGCCTCGCCATCGTCTTCACGGTCGCGGCCGGGTGCCGTTCCGCCGCCGAGCCCGGCGCCGCAACCGACGACGAGCGCTGCGCCGCCGAGGCGCCTCTGGAGACCGATGCGGGTCCGGCGCTGGCGCCGAGCCCGACGAGCTCCGAGGATGCGGCCCAGCCACGCGAGCCCTGTGGCGAAGCGAAGCCGAGCGACTTCAGCGTCGCCGGCGAGCCATGGGTGAGCATCGTCGACTGTGACGGCGCCGCCTTCGACATGATGGCGACCGAGGTCACCCGCGGCCTGTGGTCCGCACACCGCCCGGCCCCTCTCGACGACCGCGGGTGCAGCAAGGCGGACTGCCCGGCCGCCGACATCAACGTCTACAGCATGCTCGAGTTCGCGAACCACCTCTCGCAACGTGCCGGCCTGACCGCCTGCTACGACCTCGAGTCCTGCACCGGAGAGCCCGGCACCTACGAGTACAAGTGCTCCGCCCTCCCCTCTCTCCTGGTCCCTTGCGACGGCTTCAGGCTCCCGACCGAGCACGAGTGGGACACGGCCGCACGCGCCGGCGCGTCGCCGGTCTGGCCCTGCGGCTCGGAGCCCTCCTGTCTCGAGTCCAGCGCCTGGCTCAAACACACCTCGGACAGCCGCCCACACCCCGTCGCCCAGAAGGCTCCGAACCCATGGGGCCTATACGACATGGCCGGAAACGTCGCAGAGACGACCTTCACACCCGATGCGCCGTACTTCATCATCGGCGTGCGTGGAGGAACTTTCCACACGCCGCCCGAGCTGGCGCGCATCGACCACCGAGCTTCGCACTTCCCAGATATTCCGAGCCGGCACCTCGGCTTTCGCCTCGTCAAGACCCAGAGCGCTCCAGCAGCTCGGCCCTGATGCGGTCGACGGGCACCCATCGCATCAGGTAGCCCTCACCGGAAGCCCCGTCTCGAGCGATCGTATACGTGACGACATCGTTGAACGTCACCGGCGCACCACGCTCATCCGACACTCCGGCGGGGAGGTCGCCAGGCCCCGACCCGGGAGCGACCTCGTAGGCATGAACGGTCGTGTCGGCGGTCAAGCGGAACGTGCTCCCCCGATTCAGCAGGTCGCCCGGGCCCCACAGCACCTCGTTCTTGGTGATCTGGGACATCAAGCTCGCGTCCGTCCCACCGATACCCGTCAACGTGTCCAACGTGACGCTCAGCGAACTCCCGCCCGACTGCTCGTCCCAGGTCACGGCCCCATTGACCCGGATCGGGCCCGCGGTGGCCAACCAGGCGATGTACGCTTCACGCGCGTTCTCGTAGGCTGTCCGGCCCTGGCTCCTGACCTCCCGCGCCAGGGTCGGAACGCGCCTCAGCTCCTCGGTCAGGTGCGCTGACACGCCACGGTATAGCCCGAGCACACGCTGCGTATGCCCCTGGTTTCGGTCGAGGGCCGTTTCACGCGGCTGGTCCTCGCGACACTCGGCATCCAGTAGCGCCCCCATGGTTTCCATCCAGCCCGACAGCGCCTCCAGGTACCCTCCAGTCCACGCCAGGTCTGTGACGGGTGCCGTTCCGTTCAGGAAGGCGTTGAGCATCTCGGCGACGCCGCGCTCGCTGACCTCGCTCAGGCCCCCGGAGCGCGCTTCGTTGGCTGCCAGGAACTGCTGCCGCATCGCCTGCTGAGCCCGTGCCTGGTTCCGGTTGTGAATCCGCAAGGCGAACCCGGCGGTGATGACGACACACCCGATGACCAGCTTACTGATGGGGTCGGGGTTAAAGATGTTGAGGGTGGAGGCCACACCCAGCGCGTCGCCTGCGTACGAAGCCCCGCCTTGTGAGGCAAGGAACTCGGCATAGGCACGTGTCATGATGGCCCGTTCGCCCTCGGTCCAGCGCACCATGTCTGCGCTGATGCCCTGCAGGGCCTGCGCGATGTCCCCGAGCGCGGAGGTGGCGGTGGAGCGGACCCCGTCGATCTGTCCGGGAATGGCGCTGCGGGCGTCCTCGAGCTGCTGCAAGAGCGGCGCCGCGCTGGGCCTGGCTTCGCACGAGGGCTCCGGCGTCGGACCGAGGTCGGCCTCCCCACCGCCGTAGCACTGCACCGCAGCGCTCGCCGATCCGCCGCCTCCGGGTCCCTGAGCGAGCAACGGCTCGGCGGACCTACCGGCGACCACAGCGTCGGCGACGCGGTCGGCATGAACCTCGTACGCGTCCCCCTTCGAGCCCAGGTTGCTGCTCAACGAAACGCCTGCGCGCTGCTGGACCACGTGAGCGGCTTCGTGAGCCGCGGTGCGGAGGTCCGGTGGGCCCGCGAACGCCACGGAGCTCCCCATGGCATACGCTGAGGCGCCCAGTTGGCCGGCGGCCGACCGGGCTGGTCCGCCCACGTGGGCCTGCACCCCGCTGACGTCGTGCGCGCCGAAGGACGCCTGGACCCGGTCGAAGTGCGGAAGGCGCTGGCCTCCTCCGGCCATCCCGGCCTGAGCGATCGTCGTCGCCGCGTTGCCGCCCGATGGCCCTCCAGGCCTAAGCGCGGCGATCTGCTGATCATAGCCGGATGGCGCCTGTCCGGGCGCCAGCATCTGGCGTTGCACGGCGTAGCCCGCCGACAGGAACGCGGGACTGGCCCGATTGACCACCGAGGAGGACGTAGGCGTCGAGCCCGAGCGCGCCTCTCGAGTCGGAGCAGAGTCCTTCCCTTGCGTCTCTCTTCCCGTGATCATCGGGGCCTCCTGAGCATGCGGTTCATCGAGCCTAGCCTCAAGAACTCGGGTCCGCAACCGCGTTCGGCCCACTCATTCCTCCGTCGAACGCTCACCGGAACACCAGCGCCGACTGGGTCGCAGGCTGTGACCTCATCGAAGCGTGCCTGACAGTGGCCGGTGACGGCGCGCTGACGTGGCCTCGGGTCAGCGGAAGGACAGGGGCCGGTCTTCGAAGAGCGCTGCTGACCCCGAGCCGTGTGCAGCAGCTCGACCGCTTGGCGTTGGCCGGGCGGACGCAGGCGGTATGCTTGCAGCGGAGTACCGGAGGGTGGTGCATGGCGGTGAAGAGGTTCGCGATCTCGGTCCCCGAAGAGGTGATGCGCGAGGTGGACCGCGCGGCCGAGGAGCAGCACCTGACGCGCAGCGCGTACATCGCCGGCGTCTTGCGGCGCGTAGCCAGGGCGCGCCCTTGGAGCACACCGCGCCCTCCAGCTCCCCGTCGAACGGCCCGACCAGGTCCGCCCCCAGCGCCTTCACGATGCGCCCACGCACCTCGACCGGCGCCCCCGGCGCCTCCACCCCCAGCCCCCTGCCGCGCGTCATGCCGCCCCCTCGCCGTTCCGCCCCATTCAGGTGGCCGCGACCCTAACGCGACCCGCCTCGGTCCTTCAACCGCGGCCGACTGCAACTCGCCCCATCACGGCCTGCTCGTCGTCGTTGCCCCTGGGAAACCCGTCGAAGCGTCGCGCGCCGTCACCGCTCGAACCAGGGGTACTCGCCCGGCTGGAGCGGCTCGACCGGACCGTCGGCCTCGCCACGGAAGCGCTCCGGGAGGAAGGCCTTGTCGAGGTCGTCCGGGAACCAGCCGGCACGCCAGCCGTCGACCGTGTCGCCGTTGGTGGTCTTGCCCGCCAGGTGTCGACCGGGCCCGGTCAACCACTCGTACACGCGAGCCGTCACGTAGAGGCCGGACGGTCCGTTCATCGGTGTGCTCATCCAGTCGAGGGGCTCGGCCGGACGGTCGAAGGTGGGGTAGAAGGCGAAGCGGGGGAAGCGGCTGCCGCAGACCGAGCAGGGAACATCGTGCTTGCTGCACCCATAGGGAGCAGCCTCCCAATCGAGCGCGACCGGCACGCGGATGCCGAAGTAGTCGTCCTCGGTCGGTGTGGTCACCTCGACCGGGAAGACATCGAGACCGGCGTCGAGTCCGACGTCGCGCAGCGCGGTGAGCAGCTCGCCCGAGATGATCCGCACGCTCGAGTTGCCCGGGGAGAAGAGGCCTGGCGTGAACAGAGGAGGAGGAAGCGCCAGCTTGATCTCGGGATTGGCCGGGAGCTCATCGCGCAGGCGACCACATGCCGGGCACTTGACGGCCGCCTCGACCCGCGGGGTCAGCTCCTTGCACCGCGGAAGTCGCGGCGCGAAGAGGAACACCAGGCCGTAGGTCCCGTCCGCCAGGGAGTCCTCGCCTTGCAGCCCATATTCGGAAAGCTCCAGGCCACCCACCCCTTTCAGCTCCTTTCTGAGCCAGGGGGCAAGTTGCCAGGAGTCCGGGTCCAACACCCACCTGTAGGTCTGCTCTCTCTCGGGTCGCACTCGTGGAGGAAGCACGGCCAGCCTGCGCACCTGCTCGGGAACCGTCTGGAAAGACTCCCAGGTCGCTGAACCGTAGAGGATGACAGCTGGTTTCACATTACACCGCCAGCCAGCTTCTGAAGTTCGAATCGAAGACGCTCAGCCACATGAGCTTGAACTCTCGGGTCCGTGAGCACGTACTCGTAGGCATCCTCGAGCAAGTCACGGATGCGCTGAAGGACTCGAATTCTATTTGGGTGCTGCCGAATGAACTGCGTGACCCGGCCAGGCTCCGAGGGACTGAGCCGGGCCCTCGCGAACTCCGGATCCTCAGCGAACATCCGGTCCAGCACCTGATGGAACCCGCCCTCGTGCAGCTCGCCGCCAGCCATGTTGTGCACGCAGCGTGGGAGCATCATACCCACCTGCCTCTCGTCGCCAAGCAGCCACTTCGGCCAGACGTGGTGGTGCTCCAGCTTGCCGTAGTTGGCGCGCCACCATGCGAACACGGCCGACTTGCCTGGGTGGCTCTTCTCGCCCTTGGCGAGGGCTGCCTCGATCCGCTCCATGACAGCTCTCGGCAGGGTGACGACGACCATGTCCCCTCGGGTCTCGTGCTCGAGCACCACTCCATTCAGCGCCTCCCGGATCGCGGCGCGTACCTCATCGGGCAAGCCGCGGTCAGGGAGCTCGGCCGTGGACAGCCACTCGGCGATCGCCGAATTCACCGGGGCCGGGATGCGCGGCACGGGCTCCTTCAGGACCTCCTCCGTGATGACCGGATGCCTCACGTCCTCGTCGAGCTCCCCCTTCCGCACGGTCTCGCGCAGCAGCGCATAGTAGCCGCCGGGCTGCTCCGGCTTGAAGCGCTTGCTGCCCCCCGTCGCACCTTCCGGAGGCGTCACCGTGGTCAGCTCACCGACCAGCCCCTGGCCCAGCTTGCTGCTCGTGTCGAAGACCGGCCCGAGCGAAGGCCGCGCCTCGTACACGTAGTCGAGCGTCCCGGGCATCCTGGTGCCCTCGGGAGGCGCCGGCGCGCCCTTCAGCGACCGCATCAGACCTTCAGGACCACCCTCGCCCTCGCGACCTCCGGGTGGGTCAGCGACGACGCTGCCGAAGCCCGCTCCTCCCGCGCACTCGACGCTCCAGTGTCGGCCGCCATGGCAGCCCCAGGCAGCGCGACTCGAGGCTGCGCCAGGTGACCGCTCGCCGCAAACCGCCCCGCGATCACCCGCGCCTCCATCTCGGCCTCGATCCGTGCGTCGCTTCGGCGCCTCGGCGTATCGTTCGAGCCTGCGCTTTGTCGCCGCGCCCGCCACGACCTCGTTTGCGCGCCGCAACGCCGCGAGCGCCTCGCCCCCGGACCCAGGGGACAACCCGCCCAGGCGCCGCGCTTCCGCCCACCGGCCGAGCCCCCGGTCCTGAGGGGCTCGCCGGTGGGGGGACGCGCCGCCTCAGGCGACCGGCTCGGGCGGGGCGGGCTGGGGCGCGGGGGCGGTGGGCTCGGTCGGCTCGGCGGGCGGCGTCGCGTCGGCTTCGGCCTCGGTGGTGGTGGGCCGCGTGGTGCCCCGGCGGACGCGGCGCAGGGCCGAGGTGAAGCTGGCGCGCTCGAAGGGGGCGCGGCGGTTGGGGTCGTTCCAGAAGCGGGCCTCGCCGGCGGCGCGCGCGTGGCGGCCGAGGAGCACGGCCAGCGTCAGATACTGGTTGCGCAGCAGGGTCGCGTCGGCCTGCGAGCGGATGCCGATGATGGCCAGCACGTCGCGGTGCTCGGCCTCGGTCAGCAGGCGCTGGCCCTCGCGCCGGTCGTCCAGGGTGAAGCCGCGCACCTCGAGCTCGGCGGCCGCTTCGGCGGCGGCCCTCAGCAGATCCCGGAGGTCGGTCACCTCCTCCTCGACCGTCCGCGTCTCGTTGTGGTCGTGGAAGACCGCCGCGCGCGTCGGCTGGAAGAAGAACGCCAGCGTCCCCGCCTTGCGCAGCTTGTCCCGCCACGGCCGGCTGGCCTCGACCACCTCAGCGACCGTGCGCGTCTTCCAGTCGCCGAACCGCAAGCCCGCCTTCAAGATCTCGTCATAGGTGCGCGCCGCAATGATGGCCATCCGCAGCCGCTGCACGTCCTCCGCGCTGTAACCCACCGCGGCCAGCGTCTCTCGCTCCTGCAGCACGGTCACGAACACGTCCGCCAGCTCGATCCGCGTCACCTCGGTCGACTGGTTGGGCTCCATGACCTCGCCGATCAGCCCGATCGCCCCCTCCAGCCCGGCCACCAGCGCCTGCAGCTCGGCCGGCGACTTCGCCAGCGCCAGCTCCTCCAGGACCTTCGCGGTCTCCTCCCGAACGTTCATCTCCCCCTCCTCAGAGTCATCAAGCGTTCAACACGTCGCGAAGATTGCCGCCCCATACGGCCAGACCGCCCTACCCGCCCCCTCCGCAGTCGCACAACCCCACCACCGGCCTGCTCATCCTGCACGGCACCACGCCCCTCCCCCGCAACCCCCTTCCACCTCGCCGAAGACCTCGACCCACCGCGCCCTCGATCCCCAGCAGGCCCGCCGAAGCCCCCCGCCACCACGCCGAAGACTCACCCCACCCCGCCCTCGATCCCCAGCAGGCCCCCCGAAGCCCCCCGCCACCCCGCCGTAGATCGCGAGCCAAACCCCCGTAGACCGCTGTAGGTCCACCGAATCCCGCCGCACCGCCCCCTGGCACGCCTCTTCGGCCCCTCAGCCCCGATCCTCCGGCCCCTCAGCGTCCTTCCTACGGCCCCCAAGCCGCCCTCTACGGCCCCCAAGCCGACCTCTACGGAGCCCCAGCGCGCCTGATACACCGCCCAAGCCGCCCTCTACGGCCCCTCAGCGCGCCTCCTCCGGCCCCCAAGCCGCCCTCTACGGCCCTCCAGCGAGCCCCTCCGCCCCCTCAGCCCCGCCTCGCCCCTCTCGTGCTATCGAACGCGGCGCTGGAGGGACCCACCTCGCCCTGTCGAACGCGGCGCTGGAGGGACCCACCTCGGCCCTCTCCGGCCCTCACGCCGAGCCGCGAGCGCCCCCTCGAGCCCCACGCCCACCTGCCCCAACCCGCCTCCGGCGCCCGCCACCAGCCCCTCTCCCCGAGCCCCCGCCGCCCTCCCCGCTCGCCCCGGTGTCAACCTTTCAGCCCCTAACCGGTTGCACACCCCGATCCGACCGCCTAAAGTCGCCCCCATCGAGGCACCCAAAGGCGACCATGCCCCTGCACAGCGCCAACAACTTCAGCGACCGCGCCCCCCGGCCCCCCGGCCCTCCCGCCGCGCCCCGCGTCCAGCGACCGCGCCCCCCGGCCCCCCGGCCCTCCCGCCGCGCCCCGCGTCCGCGGCGCCTCCGCCCTGACGCAGGACGACCTCGTTCGCCTCACGCCCGCTCCGCACCCGTGCCCGCCTCGCGCGCACCTCGCCGCCCAGCCAGCTGGCGAGGCCTTGGACATCCGCCGAGCCCCACCCCGTGCCCGACCCGGCACCGCGCCCCCCGGTGGTCGCTCCGCCCATGTCGCAGCCCTGAAGCCGCCGGCTCGGCCCCGGGTAATCCGCAGCGGAACGCGTGGCGCCCCGCCCCCGCCGACATCGCCGCGACCGAGCAACTTGGATTTTGCGGACGTGGCCCCTGGGCTTCGTTCGCATCGGAACGCGAGGCGCCCCTCCCCCGCCGACACCGCAGCGACCGAGCAACCCAACTCTTGCGAACCTGGCCCCTGGGCTCCGGCGCTCCGGGCTCCGACCGAGCAATTTAACTTTTACGGACGTGGCCCCTTGGCTTCCGACTGAGCAACTTAACTTTCACGGACGTGGCCCCTGGGCTTCCGCGCACACCGCCTCGACTGAGCAACTCAACTTTCACGGACGTGGCCCCTGGGCTTCGATAGCCCGATAGCCGATCACCCCAAGAAGGGCGATCCTTGAAGTATCGACGGAGCTAGCAATGGGCACACCGATTCTTGGCCGGATGCTGGGCGCAGTCGATGCATTCTCTAGGCGCCTCGTTACGGCGGCCAATGAGGTCTCGGCGAGGCTTGATCGAGCATGGCGCTCCATGATTCTTGTATTACGTGATACCTGGTTCAAATTAACTCTGATAGGCCGCGCGCTGGGGACGATCGCCAAGGTGCTCTCTCCGGGACTTGTCTTGCTGGCGGTGGGAATCGCGTTCTCGCTTATCTGGGTTTGGATTCTCGGTGGCGGCTACGTCGCGGTCATGGTATCAGTCGCGTGGTTCGGACCCAGCCCGGAATCAGACGATCCCGAAGTCGAGTGGGTACGGTTCTTCCCGCCATCATGGCTTGACAACCATCAGGTCAAGGAATCGCTTTCAGCATTGGTGCGCGGATGGGCGGAGGCCGATCGCGCTGTCAGCTCCTTGTTGGATAGGACGAAAGCCCAAAACCCTCTACGCCGCCCTCTTCAGGACGTGCGCAACGGAATGCACGCCCGCATGCACGGGATGCGCCGTCCGATAAATTTGGCGCTTGCGTCGAGTGGCCGCGGAGTCATTCTGCCCACTGCAGTGGGACAAGCTCATGACGAGTTCACGAGGATTCGGGTGATGGCGACGGAATTGATACCTCAATGCTTAGATGATTCTCCGCACGGACCTGCATCCGTGACCGAAGACGACACACTAAAACAAGCGTTGGACTCGCTGGATGACATAATTTCGGCTCTTAGGTCGCTTCAGTAAGA
The DNA here is from genome assembly GCA_041687695.1 of Myxococcota bacterium. GTDB lineage: Bacteria > Myxococcota_A > UBA9042 > PHBI01 > JAWLBL01 > JAWLBL01. The sequence goes on from JAWLBL010000038.1 coordinate 55,897, forward strand.
AATGGGGGACCGTCTGCGCAATTTGCATTTACGCCCGCTAGCTGGCGGCAGTCATGGATCCAGATCTCAGGGATCCCAGGGGTCAAGGGATCCCAGGGGTCAAGTCCCAACTTACAAACAACTCGAGGACAGACGGTCGGTTACGCGAGGTGCATGATGAAGAAGTATGCAAGTTGGGACTTGACCCCTACGCTCCGGCGCCCTCCACCAGCCCCTCTCGCCAAGCCCCCGCCGCCCTCCCCGCTCGCCCCGGTGTCAACCTTCTGGCCCCTAACCAGTTGCGCACCCCGATCCGACCGCCTAGAGTCGCCCCCATCGAGGCACCCAAAGGCGACCATGCCCCTGCACAGCGCCAACATCCTCAGCGACAGCGCCCCCGGGCCCCCCGGCCGCCCCTCCGCGCCCCTCGTCCGCAGCGCCCTCGCCCTGACGCAGGACAACCTGGATCGCCGCACCCCCGCCCCGACAGCGTGTCCGGCTCGCGCGCACCTCACTCCCCAGCCGACCGCGGAAGCCCTCGCCCATCCGCCGAGCCCCACCCCGTGCCCGACCCGGCACCGCGCCCCCCGGTGGTCGCTCCGCCCATGTCGCAGCCCTGAAGCCGCCGGCTCGGCCCCAGGTCGTTCGCAGCGGAAAGCGTGCCGCCCCGCCCCCCCGCCGACACCCCCTCGACCGAGGGACTCAACTTACCCGGACGTGGCGCCTGGGCTCCGGGGCTCCGGACTGCGACCGAGCAATTTAACTTTTACGGACGTGGCCCCTGGGCTTCGGCCCCTGGGCTCCTGGGCTCCAGGCTGCGACCAAGCAATTTAACTTTTACGGACGTGGCCCCTGGGCTTTGGAGATTCATCTGTGACTGCCCCCCCCCCGACGAAACAGGAACTAGCTCGTCGTCACAACCTAGCGTTCCTGAGAATGCTGCTGCAAGCCGCTTGCGCCGCGAGTTGAATGAAGTCAATCGCTTGATCGCGGAAGTCCGTGCCGAACGCGCAAAGTTGGAAATGGGCTCGCACTCTATGACTACGGCTCACCGGGGCGAGCCTATTCAAAGGAAAAGTTCACAAGCCCATGGTACGAACAGTACCAAACTTGCAGTAGTGGCGCTTGCTTCGGTTCTGTTGATCGGTGGCTTTGCCGTATTGCTGTGGTTCTCAAGTGGACCGGCAGACTCAAGCTCAGCAGATGCATCGCACGCTGCGAGCGCCACAAATTCGACTTCTTCTCCAGCCATGAATGTCCAGAGTCCGAATTCCAATGTTCCACCTCCCGGGATACCCGCTCCGTCAGCCGACCAGACAGCTTCCGCAGCCGCAGGTCCTGTTCAACCTGAGGTCGCGAACGAGTATGTAGATACTCAGATGAACGCTGACGAAAGTCGAGAGCTAGCACTGCGCCTGATCGCAGAAAGACAAGCGAATGTGGTGCGTCACGAGGTTGGCGCTCTCATGGACCGTTGGTCGAGAGCTCAATTGGAAGGAGATTTCAGGAGCTACTCCAGACTCTACCATGCCGAGTTCACTGGAATTCGCAACTCGCATGGCACAAGGATCTCCCTAAATCGCCGAGAGTGGCTTAAAGACAGACGCGGCATGTTCAAGCAGAAGATGTTCGTGGCGGTGAATAATCTAGAAATCACCAACATAGATGCCACCCCTCGCGGACAAATCTCAATTCGCTTCGACCAGTGGTGGCGTAACAAGCTTTTCGCAGACTTCGGACCAAAAACCATGACACTAATTCGAGCCAATGGCGAACTTCAGATCCAGCGAGAGGAGATGATCGATTCCAGACCCTGGACCGACTCGGACTACGATCGCTATCCGAACTCTATGCCTCGATAACTCCTGAACCGGCTCACAAGTGGCTTCCGAAAAGCATAGGCCCAATGTGTCAGCACTGAATCATCCTGAACCGCCAGACGACTCACTCAGTGCCGCGCTTGCAAGTGCACGGGCGACACTTAAGCACGAGATGGAACTATTGCGGATCGCTCAGTCGAATCTGCGTAATACTGAGAACTCAGCAATTTACTCGTCACGTCATGACCTTCCGACATCCACTCCATCGATTTCTACGTCGAGTGAACGAAATCAGGCTATGCCTGAGCCGACGCGGAATCGAAGGGAACCCGCAGCTCAGGTTTCGATGCAAACGGATGCCGACGTTGCCAAGTCGGACGTAGTGTCAACAATCTCCGGACCGTCCGCATCACCGAGTCTCGCAAGTATTGATGAATTCGACTCGCCTGCCACTTGGCTGGAACAGAACGGGATGCAACAGTACACGCCGCGGTTCCTTGCTGAGCGCATCACCACAGGACAACTGATGGCGCTGACCGACGACAACTTGATCCGACTTGGGTTGAGTTCGTTGGGCGACCGGCTGCGTTTTCGCGAAGCTTTGCAAGCTTTCCCGCCTACGATCGAAGTCTCACCGAGAAGATTGACTCCGGCCAACGATGAACAGAACACCAACGAAGAGCAACCTCGGCGGCTGTTCCCCTGGCGCGCGCCCGGATTCTGGACGATTCTCCTTGCGCTTTGGGTGATTGGGACAATACACAAGGCTTTGGAGTGTGGGCCGGCGATGCAAAGCGAGTCATCCAACAACGCCATACTACAAAATGGCGATATCCCAGGCTATGCCGCCTGTGTCGATAAAATGGCAGTTACATGCCCACACTGCCCAATAAGGATGTGCTGTGATCAGGTAGGAGGAACCTACTTCCAGCGCGGCGCGTTTCCGACTTGTGAGCTCGCTCAATGAGCGGCGAGAAGGTGGCCATAACTCGGCTTGGCTAACCTAAAGGGCAGGGGTCAGGCCTAGCCACTTCTCCTATTCCGTGCCTCAGAAAGTTGAAAGTGGCTAGGCCTGACCCTTCCGGTCCGGACATGATTATTGGGCCGTCTGCCTCCTGGGCCGCATTATCCCTTAGAGCACTTAATCCGGACACCTATCCCCTTGATCTTGGTCGCCTCGACCACTGGAATGTGTATGTCTGTTAGGGAACGCTGTGAACGATGCTCGCGTGCTGTGCCCGAAGGTAGTCTCCTCGGCTTCGGGGCGGGCCCAAACGGAGGTTGGCAGATCTGTGCATACTGCCGGGACGCGATAGATCGCGAAGCGACCTCGGAACTTGCCGAGGTCGATTTTCCGGCCCTGGAATGGACAGAGCCGGAACCAATGGAACCGGCTAATGTGGTCGAACTGCTCGCACGATCTTTGACCAACCGACATCCCGTCACCTTGTATTATGGAGGTACGCCGCACAGGGGACCTCGTTACGGCTATGCGTATGTTATTCACGCAACGCGTCGCGAGTACGATGGAGAGTCTCCAATGTACGTTGAGTTCTATCAGAGGGGTGGAGATTCTAGCGATCCCTACGACCTACCAGCGAATCGAAAGCTGCTCATCGCGCACATTTACCATGTCACGATCCACTTCGACCGTAGCTTTCCGGCTCCAGCCCTGAACCTGAGCCAATACGACTATGTGATGGCGGCCGCTAATGATGCTTAATTTTCAAGACAGACATGGCATAACATTCGTCGCACTCCGTGACCGGAAGATGGTCCTGACGAAGCACACTTCGGACATGAGCAGATGTCTCTTTCAGGCTGAGTTAAGTGAAACGGACGTAACAGTGCTCTTCGCTGAACTCGCGAAGGCGAAGCTCGGCCTCGAATCGCCTGAAGACTTCTCGGCTGTGCGAGACGTGGTTGCTTCGCACCCGGAACTCATTGGCTCGGATCCGGAATTGATCGGCAAGGTGCTTGCGTGCCACAAGGATGCAGTCATTGCATTTGTCGAGTCCGAGCTTAGTGCGTACGAAATCCGCAACTTAGCCTACCGCAAGTCTCAACTAGAAGTGATGCGCCGCCTCCTCACGGAATCAGAATACTTCGACGAAGTACGGAGAGAGCGATGCGATAGCCTGGGACTGAAGCTCTACCAACCAGAGCGCGTCTGGCAGGACTTCTTCGAGGAAAACAGGTGGATATTCGGACTAGGGCTTGATTATCGCATCGGCTCAGCGGCCTTTGAGGATCGGCTGGAGACCGTGGTTCGAGGTGCGAGCGCTACAACGGCTGGATTCAGAGTCGATGCCGTTCTGCGGACTCGCGGATTTGTTCAGTCGCTATGCCTTGTCGAGATCAAACGCCATGATACGGCTCTGCTTGAGCAGGATGCCTACCGAAGTGGTGCTTGGCAGGTGTCGAAGGAACTCGGAGGTGGCGTCGCCCAGTGCCATGCATCCGTGTATTCTGTCAGTGAAGATCCGAGTTTCGAAGTCGAAGGGGTCGAGAAGGTCATGCCTCGCTCCATCCTCGTCATTGGAAGACTTGATGAGTTTCAACGTTCAGGTCGCCTCGACAAGGCTCGTTTTCGATCGTTCGAGCAGTTCAGACGCCACCTAACAGCACCGGAAATCATCACATTCGACGAACTATACTCTCGAGCACAAGCCTCGCTGATTCGGGACGAGGAACTGGTGTCGCGCCCAACAGAGCACTTGGCCTCAGCGTAAGACTTATCGGCGAAGGCCTCGCCATGTTTTGGGGTCAAGTCCGTGACTTGCAAACAACTTGATGCGGACGGGTACTCCGAGCCAGATGCATGATGACCATGTATGCAAGTTGAGACTGGACCCCTTGGCTCACCATTGGCTCACCACTACCTGTCTCACCGGTTCAGAAGGTGATTGGTGATGGATTGGTGATGAAATCCGACACTTGCTGGCCGAGTCCCCTGGCGCCCAGTCTCTTGGCACGGGAAAGGCCGTGATACCTGCCACGTTAAGCGGCTTGAAGAAATCGCGAGCACAATAGAGAGGTTGTCATGACCATCGCGAGCACAATAAAGAGGTTGTCATGACCATTCTGATTGCTTGGACGCGCTCTACGAGGTCCTATGAAGAGTTGTACTTCGCATCCGATAGCCGGACTCGCGACGGACGCGTCTTTGACAACACTCCTAAACTCATAGCACTGCCAAGGTCCGACTGCGCCCTCGGTTATGCCGGATATACCGGCAATGCCTATCCGATGATGCTGCACATATCGAATGCGATGGCAGCATACGGGCCGGTTAGGAATCGGGCTATGGACCTGACTGAAGTTAAGTCACATCTAGTCAAGGTGATGAATCAAGTCGCCAAAGCAATCACCGACGGTGACCCGGAGGATATGATTCCAGCGGACTTCGAATTGCTTTTCGGCGGGTACTCTTGGCTAAAGAAGGCATTCTGCATCTGGACATTACGCTTTGACGCTGGGCGAGGCGGGTTCGCGGCGCATCCGGCCAAACACGCACTGCTCGCCAAGCCCGGAACCCGAGGCTTGTCCTGGAAGTATCGGGAAACTAAAGAATCCATCGGCATGGTCGCCTTCGCGGGAGATAAGGCTAAGGATGCCCGCTTGCGGCTTGTTCAGTCAATCGGGAACGGAGATCGCCTGCGCAAGAGAATGGATGGCCGGCGGCGGCTCGATATGGAGCCGTTCACGATCATTCGTGACATGCTACTTGATTCAGACGCAGATGACACCATTGGTGGCCCACCGCAACTACTGAAAGTTCACCAGCACCAGAACTGCACGGCTCACTCAGTGTTTTGGCCTCCTCGCATTCGGAGTCCTCACAAACTGAAATCGTATCTATTGGGCCGTCCACTTCTGGATTACGAGCATGGAGAGCCATGGACGCTTGATGCGTTCTCTTTGCGGCTGTCCCATGCGAACTACTCACCGGCAGCTGTGGGTGAACCAGCAAGGAACTTCACGCGGGGCGTGTTCCTTCGACTGTTGCACAAGAGGCAGGTGCAGTCCCTGCAGGTCGCTGCGGTCTAAGGCGCTAGGGTCTATGCAAGCACTTCCGACACTCGCTAGACGGCAAGATGCAGAAGCCAGCGACTGCCCTTGCGGTTTCTAGGTTGCTCTGGTTGGCGTTGGTCATTCGGCCGGGCCCCAGTTGCGGACTTTTTGGCGGGCGCGGTTGAGGATGGCGGTATAGTCGGGGCGGAGGGGGGCGACGAGTTGCTTTTCGAGGCTCGCTTCGAGGAGTCAAGGACGCGTTGCTCGGCTGGGTCCTCGAATCGGGAATCGCCTGCCTTGTGGCTTCGGGCCAACCAGTCGAAGAGGACCAAGGCTTCGCTCTCCGTGAGCTCAAGCGTCACTTTCATAGGTCCATCGCCTCTTGGGCATCCGGCGACTTGGGCCGCTTGGGAGATGGCTTTTTGGGCTTGGTGGGACCGGCTTGTTGACGGTGCTCGAAAAGCGCGTCGGAACGGCGAGTAGCGCGGATGCCGCTGTCGTGGCCGGCGAGTAGCGCGGGAGTTCGCCGGTCTGGCCGGCGAGTAGTGCGCGGGGGCACCGGCCTGGCCGGCGAGCAACGCGGGAAGCCACCGGCCAGGCCGGCGAGTAGGGCGCGGGGTCACCGATATGGCCGGCGAGTGGGCGCGGCGGGTCACCGGACGCTGCTGGTGACCCGCTGCGGCTCACGTTCGGCGGCGTCGGGCGCGCTCCTGCGCCTCTTTGAGGCGGTAGGAGTCGGCGTCGATCTCGAAGATGTCGGCCTTCTGGACGAGCCGGTCGACGAGGGGGACGACGCAGGTGGCGTTCGGGAAGAGCTCGCCCCACTCCTGGAAGGAGCGGTTGGTCGTGACGACGATGCTGCGGCCCAGTTCGTGGCGCCTGTTGACGACCTCGAAGAGTGTCAGGTCCCCCCTTCCCAACCCGGTAGCGGGAGGGTAGGTCCAGAATTGGCGTCCCTCGTCCTGCGCGGCGATACCGAGAGCCGTGGGCGGGACG
>JAWLBL010000039.1:0-59386 GCA_041687695.1 Myxococcota bacterium
ACACTTCCCCTTCTACAGGGACCCGGTGGCCCTCGCACCCCCAGCCAGGCTGGTGACGCTCGGGCCGAGCCTCATACACCACGGGTTGGGACTCTATCCGCAGAGCGTCCGCTTCGGTGTCCGACACCAACACCTGAAACTCCGGCGGAGCGACGATCTCCACCCGCAGCGCCACCCGGGTCCGCCCTCCTCCCATCGCGCCACCAGCAGCCGCGCGTTCCCAGGCCGCGAGCCCGTGCTCCAACCCCACGAGCAGGACCTGCGAGCGTGGGAGTCCATGGAGCAGGCGCCAGGTGCTCCCCGGCGGCTTCGGTGGAACATGGTAGGTTCGCTCGACCGCCAAGCCGGTCTTGCTCTCCTGGTCCGGTCCGGCGGTCATGGGCTCGGGTTCTTCGCCCCAGCGGTGCCACCGGCCCCGGAGCTGCTCGGTCTTTGCCAGCCTCCGCTCACTCCGCGCGAACGCGCCGGTCAGGGTGGTCTTCGCGTGGACGTCGAGTCCCAGGTCGCGCCGGACCTCGATCCGTAGGTCCTCGCGCCAGATGTGGCGTGGCTCGGCCGCTCGGCTCGAACCCGGTAGCCAGGCGAGGAGCACGGCCGCGATCGCCATCACCGGGAGCCATTGGCAGCTCCAGGGCGTGGCGAGCCGACTCGAAGAGGTCTTCAGCTTGATCGAAGGGGCGCCCATCGGAGCAAGGTTATGCAGAGCGCGGCGGGCCCGCAATGCGGCCGAGCGACCAGCACTGGAAACGCCGCGGTGCACCCTTTAGTGTACGGGCCATGTTGCTGTTCGACCGGCTGCGCTGAGGCCGCCGCCCCCCGGCTGGGGGGTGGCCGCTGAGCTCTGTTCCGCCCTCTCTTCTCTCCGAGAGGCCCGGGCCGGGGTTCGTGCGCCGGATGCTGGACGCGACGTGCCGCGACGGGCGAGCGAAGCCGTGGCCCTGGGCCCTTCCGACCCAGGAGCTGTTCCATGACGCGTGTTCCTACCTTGAATGAGCTGCTCGCCGAGGCCCGGGCGCATGGCCTCGCGCTGACGCCGACCACCGAGCTGGGGGGCTTCGGCCTGGACTTCGCGGTCGCGCAGGCGGCCGAGGCCGACGGGACCGTCTGGATGCTGCGGACGCCGCGGCGCGACGACGTTTATGCGACGACGTTGGTCGAGGCGCGCGTGCTGGCGCTGGTGCGGCCGCACCTGTCGGCCGCGGTGCCGGAGTGGCGCGTGCACACGTCGTCGCTCATCGCCTATCCGCGGCTGTCGGGGACGCCGGCGGTGGTCATCGAGGACGGCGCGCCGCGCTGGCAGGTCATCGATCCGGCGGCGCCCTGCGAGCCGTTCCTGCGCTCGTACGCGCAGCTGCTGGCGGGGCTGCAGCGCGTGCCGCTCGAGGCCGCCGCGGCCGCCGCGGTCCCGGTCAAGGCCATCGCCGACGTGCGCGACGAGCACGCCCGCGCCATGGACCTCAACCGGGCCACGCTCGAAGTGCCGGAGCGGCTGTGGGCCCGCTGGCAGCGCTGGCTCGAAGACGACGCGCTGTGGCCGCCGTTCCTGGCGCTGGTGCACGCCGACCTGCACGCCGCGCACCTGCTGCTCGACGACGCGGGCCACGTCACCGGCGCCCTGGACTGGACCGAGGCCCACGTCGGCGACCCGGGCACCGACTTCGCCATGGCGTTCGGCACCTTCGGCCGCGCCGCGACCGAGCGCCTGGTGGCCGAGTTCGAGGCCACCGGCGGCCGCACCTGGCCACGCCTCATCGACCACGCCGCCGAGCGCTGGGCCGCCTTCCCGGCCCTGGGCGCCGAGTGGGCGCGCCGCACCGGCAACGACTTCGTCATGGACATGGTGCGCCAACGGGTCGCGACCACCGCGGCCGAGATGGCCGCGTGAGGCAGGCCGGTCGGCGGGCGTCCCCGAGGCCCCGCCGACCGGCGCGCTGCATCAGTCGAAGATGTAGTACCTGACGTCGTGGACCCAGGTGTCGCCGAGCACCGAGCCGTCGAAGCCGCCGAACAGGACGACCTCCTGGTTGGCCGCGTCGTAGGCGAAGCCCTTGACGTCACGCGGCGTGAAGACGTTGGCGGCCAGGGCCGGCGTCACGTCGAGCCACACGTCGCCGTCGAGCTCCCAGACGGCGGAGGTGAAGGTCGGCGAGACGCCGTCGCGCCCGCCGAACAGCACGAAGCGCCGGCCGATGGGGTCATAGACCAGGCCCGCGCGGTCCAGGACGCCGGGGGCGCTGGTCGCCGAGACCTCGTCCCAGGCGCCGGTGTCGACGTCGAGCTGCCAGGTGTCCTCGAACTGGTTGCCGGCCAGATCGACGCCGCCGTACATGAGCACGACCCGCTGCTCGGGATCCCAGGCCATCACGGCGTTCTGCCGGGCCGCCGGCCACGGGCCGACCTGCGGGACCTGATACCAGGCGCCGTCGTAGACGCGCAGGTCGTCGAAGACCTGCAGGCCGTTTTCGCCGCCGAAGACGACCAGCTCGCCGTCGGTCGCGACCATCGCGGCGTTGCCGCGAGCCGCCGGCCAGGCCGGCCCGGGGAAGCCCGGCGTCAGGTCCGTCCAGTCGGTGCCGTCCCAGTGCCAGAGATCCCGCTGGTACGAGCCCCCGCTCAGGCCGCCGAACAAGTAGGCGCCGTCGCCGTCGTAGGCGTCGGCCATCGCGTGCCGCGTGCGGCCGCCGGGGTCCGTCGCGGTGGCCGAGCAGCTCCAGGCCGCCCCATCGAACAGGCACGTGTCCGGGGCCAGCACGCCGCCGCCGTCGCGCCCGCCGAACATCACGACCTCGCCGCGGTCCGCGTCGTAGGCCATGGCGTGCATCCGGCGCGCGGCCGGCTGCGCGCCGGTGACCTCCGTCCAGCGTCGGGTCGTGTGGAGCGTGCGCGTGCCGCCCAGGACCGGCGACATCAGGTCGCTGAACGCGAGATCCACGGTGTGTTCGCCGGCCGTGGTGGTCGCGAAGATCGGCTCGGGGTACTGCTGGTCGACGCCGTCGACGGTCCACTGGTACAGCACGAGGTCTCCGTCGGCGTCGGTGGCCTCGGCCGTCAGGCGAAACCGCCTGCACGTCTTCGGCGAGGCGCAGTTCACGCTGGGCTGCAGCCGCTCGGCCGTGGCGGAGACGAAGACCGGCGCCGAGTTGACCGGCACACCGCCGGACAGCGGCCAGGCGGGCGCCAGGGTCACGCCGCCGCGCCGATCCGAGACGACCAGCACGACCCGGTCACCGACCCGGCTGGTGGTCATCGACGCGCCCCAGGCGAAGTCGGTCGGGTCGTAGGTCGCGTCCGTCCCGATGCGCCAGAAGTACAGGGGCGCCTCGGGGTCGTCGTCGGTCGCGGTCGCCGTGCAGGTCAGGTCGACGCCGGCCGCGCACGCCACACCCGTGATGGTGGGTCGGGTGTTGGCGGGGAGGAACGGACCGCGGCGCACCGCGACCTCGGCCCAGTCGGCGGTCGCGTCGACGACGCTGATGTACAGCTCCTCGTCGGGGTCCGAGTAGACGCGGTGAGGCAACAGAGCGCTGTCCTTCGAGTTCTTGGTGGGCGTCTCCTTGGTCGCGTCGACGACTTCGTTACCCCCGCCGCTGACCCGCTTGACCATCACGCCTTCGCGCAGGATGCCCGGGATGTTTCCGTCGAAGGTGCCTCCGTCGCGCCGCGCCTCGACGTAGTAGGACTCGCCCGAGGCCAGCTCGACCTTCACCCCCTTGCGCTCGTCCTCGTTGCGCGCCAGCGCGTAGACGGTGCCATCCCAGGACGTGGTGGCCGTGTCCACGAGGTCGACGTGCGTGGCCTCGAGCCAATCCAGGCGCAGCTTCTGCTTGACGCTGAAGTGACCGCGGTTGGCGGCGGCCCCCATCGTGTCGGTGAGATCGCCGTACTCGACGACTTCGCCATCGATGGAGCTGATGTGGCTCGAGTGACCCAGCCCACCGGTGCCGCCTGGCAGGGCGTGGCCGATCTCGTGGACGAAGGTGCCCATCTTCGAGTTGCTGAACGTGTCGAAGTTCTTCACCCACATGTAGTTGGTCTTCAGAGCGATGGCCGTGACGCAGTCGCTGGGGTCCGGGACGTTTTCGGTGAGCATGTCGCAGGCGCCGCCGAGGTCACCGGTGGGGCCCGAGCGCGCCATGGCGATGATGTTGTAGCCGGTGAAGTCGGGCGCGTGGTCGCCGCAGACGTCGGTCAGCACGCCCCAGTTGGCCCAGCCGGGCTTGCCCCAGACGTAGCGGTACCAGTGGCCGCCGGGCTTGGCGAACAGATCGATGTCGACGACCAGACGCCCATAGGAGGCCTCGCCGAACCAGTCGCGCATGTGCCCTTCGAGCGTCGCGTGGATGAGCGCCGTGTCATGGGCCCCGACGGCGCCGACGTCGGGATCGGCCGGCGAGTTGGCGCCGGACAGGTCGTGGAAGCCGTCCGCGTCGGCGTCGTCCGAGATCCCGTCGCCGTCCTCGTCCAGCGAGGGGTCGGGCTGCTCGTTGTTGAGCAGGACCACGGCGATGCGGGTCCGCTCGCACCAGGTCCCGTTGCCGAGGGTCATCCCGCTGAGGGTGTAGCACTCGGGGGTGTCGGTCGGCGGCGGGGTGGGGTCGGCCGCGAGCGCCTCCTCGCAGCTCGTCGGGAGCGGCCACAGGAAGGTTGCGCCGGTGCAGGCGTGGGTGATGGGCGCGGCGAGCGCCGCGGTGGACCAGGTGACGCCGACGGTCGCGGCGAGGGCCATCAGGCCCCCGAGCCGGCGGCGCGGTGAAACGCGAAGGGATCGATGCACGAACATCCTCACTCTCGCAGCCCGTTTGCTGCGCTGCAGTCGAGCGAACCCCGAAGCCGCGCCACACTCGTGAGCGCAACGGCTCGCCCTCTCGGTCGTTGGGACCGGAGGGGCGCCCGCGCCTGTCAACGCGCTCGCAGTGGACCCGCTGGGGCCCGCGCCGTTCGGGCGTCATCGGTCCTTACACGGCGTAACAGCGGGCGCGTCGAAGCGACGAGGCAACGCGAGCTCGAGCCCGTGTGTGGGTTCGCGCACAGTGCGTGCCACCCACCCACCCTTCGCAGAGGACGCGATGCACGAAGCCAAGCCGCAGGCCGTGATCGCGGACTACCGCCGCAAGCGCTGATCAGCGCGAGGCCTCGACCCGCCAGGTGCCCTCGCCCAGGTCGGTCAGGGTGAAGCGCGTCGGCAGAAAGCGCTGCGCGACCTCGAGGTTGGTCGTCAGGTGGCTGGAGGGGCGGACGGTCGTGAAGCGGCCGCCGCCCGCCATCGCCAGCGGCAGCACCAGCTGGTCGGCCAGGTGCTCCTCGACCGCGGCCTCGCTCTCGAGCCACCGCTCCGCCGCGCCCGCGGCCTCGTCCGCGACCGCCTCGGCCGGCACGCCCCGCCGCCCGAAGCCCACGAACACCGCGGTCGGCGCGTCCGACTCGGCCTCGATGAACAGCGTGTTGCCCGCCGAGACGCTGTCGCGCGTGTGCTCGACCGTCCCCTCGACCTCGGGGCCGAGCCGCTCGGCGACCCGCGCCAGCTCGCGCCGGCCGATGTCCATCGGCAGATGCGCCAGATAGGCGCGGGCGCGCAAACGCCGCACTTCGCCGCGCTGCGTCAGGTCCAGCGGCCGCAGCCCACCCGCAGGCGGCACCACGTTCAGCACCAGCCGGCCGCCGCCGGCCGGGTAGAAGCCCGGCCGCTCCATGGTCAGCGTGACCTCGGCGCCCATCCGCGCCAGCGCCGGCAGGAACGAGCGCGCGACGAAGTCGTAGGGCGGCGCGTGCTCGTTGTGGGTGCCGCCCTCGAGCACCACCCGCGAGGGCCCCGAGGCCGCCAGCAGCGGCGGCAGCACGGTCTGCATCACCAACGTCGCGCTGCCGGCGGTCCCGATCGCGAACCGGTACTCGCCCGGCCGCACCTCGCCGGGGTGGAAGGTCAGCGCGGTCGACCGCAGCTCGGCGCCCTCGACCCGCCCGCCGCAGATGGCCGCCGCGGCCTCCACCGCGGTCAGGTGCTGGCGCGCCAGGCCCGGCTTGGACCGGTTGGCCCGGATGCGCTCGATGCGGAAGGGCCGCCCGGTCAGGATGGACAGCGACAGCGACGAGCGCAGGATCTGCCCGCCGCCCTCGCCCATCGCGCCGTCTAGGATCAACATGGTTCGGCTCCGGTCTTCGTGTCCGCCGCAGGTTAGTAGCACGCGCCGACCTTGCACGCGCCATGCCAGCCCGCCAGGCCACGGGGTTCGCCGCCCAGAGCGGTCGCAAAGTCGCCAATGGATTCGCCACGCCTCGCGTCCAGCGCGGCGAGCCGCGCTACGCCGGAGCACGAGCGAGCTCGTGCAGTCCGGTCGTCGCTCTCTGAGGTGGATCCTTGGCGGCGAGTGTTGACGGACTGCCCCAGCTCGCTGGGGCTCGAGGGCCCGCGCAGCTCGCTGCGCGCAACGCTCGACGGACTTTGCGATGGCCCTGGTTCGCCGCCGGGCCGGGCGCGCTGGTATCCCCTGGGATAATGGTCTATCACCTGGGCCATGAAGCGCACCGTCGTCATCGGCATCCTCGGCGCCACCCTCGACCAGGGCCGCGAGCCCCGCCGCTGGGACCGCTGGCGCCCCACCGTCGGCCTGTGCCAGCAGGACGATCTGGTCGTCTCGCGCTTCGAGCTGCTGCATCCGCTCTCCCACATGAAGCTGGCGCGCCAGGTGGTCGCCGACATCGCGGCGGTCTCGCCCGAGACCGAGGTCCGGCTGCACGCCATGGACGAGGCGGACCCGTGGGACTTCGAGGAGGTCTGGGAGAACCTCTACCGCTTCGCGCGCGCCTACCCGTTCGACACCGACGCCGAGGACTACCTGGTCCACATCACGACCGGGACGCACGTCGCGCAGATCTGCCTGTTCCTGCTCACCGAGGCCCGCTACTTCCCGGCGCGGCTGGTCCAGACGGGGCCCGCCCGCCGCGGCGAGGCCGGCTCGCCCACGGGCGCCTACGCGATCATCGACCTGGATCTGTCGCGCTACGACCGCATCGCCGCCCGGTTCCGCGAGGAGGCCGACGCCGGCGTGTCGTTCCTCAAGGCCGGCATCGACACCCGCAACGTCGCCTTCAACCGGATCATCGAGCGCATCGAGACGGTCGCCGTCGCCTCGCGCGCCCCCATCCTGCTGACCGGCCCCACGGGCGCCGGCAAGACCCTCCTGGCCCGCCGCATCTACGAGCTCAAGCGCGCGCGCCGGCAGGTGGCCGGACGCTTCGTCGACGTCAACTGCGCCACCCTGCGCGGCGACGGCGTCATGGCCGCGCTCTTCGGTCACACGCGCGGCGCCTTCACCGGGGCGGTCTCCGAGCGCCTGGGACTATTGCGCGCCGCCGACGGCGGGGTCCTCTTCCTCGACGAGATCGGCGAGCTGGGCCTCGAGGAGCAGGCGATGCTGCTGCGCGCCATCGAGTCCCGCACCTTCCTGCCGGTCGGCTCCGAGCGCGAGGTCACGAGCGACTTCCAGCTCCTCGCCGGCACCAACCGCGACCTCCGCCAGGCGGTGCGCGCGGGCCGCTTCCGCGAAGACCTGCTGGCGCGCATCGACCTGTGGACCTTCCGCCTGCCGGCCCTGGCCGACCGCATCGAGGATCTCGCGCCCAACCTCGAGTACGAGCTGGACCGCCTCTCCCGCGACCTGGGCCGCCGCGTCTCCTTCAGCCGCGAGGCCCTCGACGCCTTCCTGGCCTTCGCCACCGGGCCCGAGGGGCTGTGGCCCGCCAACTTCCGCGAGCTCGGCGCCGCCGTGACCCGCATGGCGACCCTGGCCCCGGGCGGCCGCATCACCCTCGACCTCGCCCACGAAGAGACGGCCCGGCTGCGGGCCGCCTGGTCCGAAGCCCCCGATCGGCCAGCGGCCGACGCCGCGCTCGAGGCCCTGCTGGGCGCCGATCGCTACGCGCAGCTGGACCGCTTCGACCGCGTGCAGCTGGCCGACGTCGTCGCCGTCTGCCGCGCTGCATCGAGCCTGTCTGCCGCTGGTCGCGTCCTGTTCGCGCAGTCGCGCACGCAGCGCACCACGACCAACGACGCCGACCGGCTGCGCAAGTACCTGGCCCGGTTCGGCCTGTCCTTCGCCGATCTCTCGACCGCGCAGCGGAGCACGGTCGACGCCTGACCGCCGCCCTCGGACACCGGGAGCTGCGCCGACCGGAGAGGACGCACGCACGCGCGCGCGCTCCGGCCGGCGACCGCCCTCACCCCTTCACGCAGAGCACCTGGCGCAGCGTGTGCACGACGTCGACGAGATCCGCCTGGGCGGCCATCACGGCGTCGATGGGCTTGTAGGCCCCGGGCGTCTCGTCGATGACCTCGGCGTCTTTACGGCACTCGACGCCGGCGGTCGCCGCCGCGTGCTCCTCGAGCGTGAAGCGCTTTCGCGCCGCCGTCCGGCTCATCAGCCGCCCGGCGCCGTGGCTGCAGCTGTGGAAGCTGTCGGGGTTGCCTCGCCCGCGCACGATGAACGACCGCGCGCCCATGCTGCCGGGGATGATGCCCAGCTCGCCCTCGCGCGCCCGCACCGCGCCCTTGCGCGTCACCCAGACGTTCTCGCCGAAGTGGTGCTCGCGCGACACGTAGTTGTGGTGGCAGTTGACCGCCTCGACCCGCGCCTCGAAGGGCCGCAGCTCGCCCGAGCCGGCCAGCGCCCCCAGCACGGCCGCCATCATCACCTCGCGGTTGTGCATGGCGAAGTCCTGCGCCCAGGCCACCGCCTCGACGTAGGCGCCGAAGTGCTGCGACCCCTCGGGCAGGTAGGCGAGGTCGCGGTCCGGCAGCTGCACGTGCCAGCGCTCCATCTCGCGCCGCGCCAGCTCGATGAAGGTCGTCCCGATGCGGTTGCCCACCCCGCGCGACCCGCTGTGCAGCATCACCCACACGCGCTCGGCCTCGTCCAGGCACAGCTCGATGAAGTGGTTGCCGGTCCCGAGCGTGCCCAGGTGCTGCGCCGTGTTGGCCTGCGCCAGCTTCGGATACCGCTCCACCAGCGCCCGGAAGCCCGGCTCGAGCCCCTTCCACACCTCGGCCACCGCGTCGGGCACCTCGCCCCAGGCGCCCCGGTCGCCGCGGCCGCCGTGGTGGGTCCGCCCGTGCGGCACCGCGCGCTCGATGGCCGCTCGCAGCCCGCCCAGCGCGTCCGGCAGGTCCGCCGCGCCGAGGCTGGTCCGCACGGCCATCATCCCGCAGCCGATGTCGACCCCGACCGCCGCCGGGATGATCGCCTTGCGGGTCGGCACCACCGACCCGACCGTCGCCCCGAGGCCCACGTGCACGTCCGGCATCGCCGCGACCCACCCGTGCACGAACGGCAGCGACGCCGTCCGCTCCAGCTGCTCCATCGCCTTCGGCTCGACCGGCACGCCCCGCGTCCAGGCCTTGATCATCCCCGCGCCGCGGCGCAGGACCTCGTGAGAGTTCGTCGTGCTCATCGTCTCGTCCCGTTCCTCATCGGTCGCCCCAACCGGCGACGCAGGGCTACAAAGCACGGGGCGTGCCAACGCTCGGAGACGGCGTCGCCACCTTGGCATGCTGGGCCTTGGTGTCGGCAGGCCGGCCTCTCGGCCGATCCCGCGACGGCAGGAAACTAGCCATGAAGATAGCTATGTATCCACACGACTCGTCGCGAGTCACCCACCGCGCAGGTGGTGCCCTCGTAGGGGGGCGCAACGCCGGTTGTTGGCCTCCTTGGCCACGAACCTGGGTGAGAGCGGGCTTGCATCGGACCGACTGGCGCTCACAAGATGCCGCCCCGCGGCGGACCCCTTCGTCGCCGTCCGCCCGAGGAGCCCGCCGATGCGCCGCCGCCTGCTGTCCCTGTGTCTCGCCCCCGCGCTCGCCCTCGCCGCCTGCGGCGACGAGCCCGCCACGACGCCCGATGCCGCGGACGCGGCCGCCGAGGTCGACGTGACGGAGCCCGACGCGGACGGGGACGTCCCCAGCGAGGACGACACCGGCGCCGACGCGACCGAGGATGTCGAGGCTGAGACCACGGCGGACGTCGAGGCGGACGTCGACCCCGGCCCGCCGGCGTTGGTCCTGCAGGCGACCATCGCCGCGCCGGCCGCCGACCCGTTGACCGACGCCGAGGTCGTCAGCTGCCCGGTCTACCTGGACGAGCGCTGCGAGGACGGCCAGCGGCTGCGCTGCGACCTGTACGACACGGGCGCCGCGAGCTGGGCGGACGCGCCCGACCCGCTGCTGCGGCGCGCCTACCTGTACGACCGCTGGTACGACCGCTTCAGCTCGCCCGACGGGCAGACGGCCGAGCGCCTGTTCAAGGTCGCGATGCCCGGCGACGCCCCCGAGGAGGTCTGGACCAGCGCCGAGGCCTTCGCCGGCTGGGCGGGCGAGGGCGACTCGGCCATCTGGACGGGCGCGGCGCTGAACGCGGCCATCTACCGCTACGCCGCGACCGGGACCGAGGCCGACTACGCGCGCATGGAGGCCAAGGTCCGCGATCTGGTGCTGAAGTTCGACGTGACCGGCATCCCCGGCTACCTGGCGCGCTACCACTTCCTGCTGATGCCCCCCGGCGGCCCGCAGAGTGACCAGCACGTGCTGCGCCACGAGGACACGTCGCCGCCCAAGCCGCGCGACAACCCCATCGAGGCGCCCGAGGCCATCGCGGGCCTGCCGGCCGCCTACCTGGACGGCGTCCCGGACTCGGAGGGCACGCTGGTGAAGGGCGTGCCCTACTGGAACGGGCACCCGTCCATCGACCAGTACTCCGGGCCGATGATGACCTTCCCCATCGCCTGGCACCTGGTGAAGGACGAGGCGCTCAAGGGGCGCATGGCCCACCACCTGACCTGCTACCTCAAGCGTCTCGAGCGGCTGGAGATCATCAACCTGCAGGCCAACCCCGAGGTGCTGGAGGCGATGACCAGCTACTTCGGTGGCGGCGTGCTGCAGCTCGACCCGGACGACGTCGACCTCACCCAGATCGACCGCATCGTCGGCTACTACCACGCGGGCTTCAACGCCAAGAACGCCGACACCTTCGACCGGACCTGCCCCGACACGCTGCCGACCACGCCGACGCGCGTCCTCGACGCCGCCAGCGACAGCTTCTTTCTGGACATGATCGACCTGGCCTCGGATCTCCAGGAGACGCAGGTCCGCCCCGGTCAAATCGACCACTTCTACGCGCCCAGCGTCCGCGGCGGCGACGCCAGCCACATGATCCACCTGGCCGTCATGGCGTTCATGATGACCGGCGACGAGCAGTACCGGAGCTTCCTGTTCGACGAGCTGGTCGATGAGGTCGGCGCCCTCGAGGTGGCGCGCACCATGATGGCGTTCCGGCTGCCCGACTGGTGTTTCAAGTTCTACGGCGACCACATCACCTACACGACGCACTGGCAGCTCATCACCATGCTGGCCGACTCGCCCCTGCGCGACGCGATGGTCGAGGTGATGGCCGGCGAGGCCTGGGACAAGGCGCTGAAGACCCACCACAGCGCCCTGTTCGGCGTGATGTTCGGCTCGAGCGTCACGCCCGAGCAGCACCCCGACGTGCCGACCGCCATCGCGCAGGCGGTGGCGCAGCTGCAGGCCTTCGGCGGCAACGACGGCGTGCTCGACGCCCCGCGGCGCACCTACACGCGCACGCGCCAGGAGATCATCGACGCGCTGCCCGAGGGGCTCACCCTGCGCTGCCCCACCGAGGAGGAGCGCACCCAATGCGAGGACGGCGGGGATCTCTTCGGCATCCCGCTCGAGTCCAAGCCCATCACCTTCACCTGCGACGGCCGCCCCGGCGAGTGCGTCATGGCCGACGGCAAGTGCGCCAACGCCCTCGCCTCCCACGGCCTGCCGCCCGACCTGCGCATCTACGGCGATTTCCAGTGGCAGCGCAGCCCCTTCGACATCGGCGACCTGGCCGGCCTGCAGGGCGCCAAGCAGTCCCCCGGCCGCGATCTGGCCGAGCCCTACTGGATGGCCCGCCACTACGGCTTCATCACCGAGGGCGCCGGCACCGTCCTCGCCTGGCGCCCCGCCGGCGACTGCGAGTGACCCGGCCCAAGCAGCGCTCCGTCGTCTTCGAGTAGCGGCGGGTCGGGCCGGGACGCGGCGTGGGCCAGACATTGGCGGCGACCGGGAGGGGAGCCATGGGAGGGCCGCAGCCGGAGCCGGCCAACCTGCGGTCACATGAGCGGCGGACCCAGCCCGAGCGGCTCGATGGCGCGGAGGAACGGGTTGACGACCTCCAAGCCATCGATCCGGACTCCGTCCTGCAGGTCCTCGGTCAAGAGGGCTTCGCAACGGGATTGCAGGGCCGCGCTCACGCTCAGGGCATCCCACCAGGAGTCACCCAATCGGTCCTCGATTGAGGACGGCGTTGGCACGGTCGCGTTTGCGAGGCTCATCGACGTCATGTCGGTACACCAGAACGTTGGTGTCGACGAAGAAGGGGCCACTCACCGCTAGCCCTCGAGGACCTCGCCCACGAACCGTGAGACGCTCATCTCGCGTTCGGCGGCCGCGCGTCTCGCCCACCGGGCCACATCCTCGTCCATGGTGATCGTCAGGTTCTTCATGGCACGAAATTGGAGCCCCACGAGGTTCGTGGCAACGAGGGGAGCCGGCGTCGGTGCGTCGGATCAGCGCCGGTCGCGGAGGCGCCGGCGACGGCGCGGGCAATCCATCGGAGCAGGCCCAAGCAGCGCTCCGTCGTCTTCGAGTAGCGGCGGCCGTGGCATGGACCGAGGGGCGGTGCTAACGTCCGCGCGTTCCGAACAGGGGTGACGCGATGCGGACGTGGGCCGGGTTGGCGCGTGGGGTCGTGGCTGGGGCGATCGTGGCCTCGGGGTGGGGCTGCGCGGCGGGGGGGCAGGTGAAGGACTCCTTGCCCGTGGCCGAGGCGCCGGCAGAGGCGCCGACAGAGGCGCCCGTCGAGGTAGCGCCGGCGGCCGAGCCGGTCGCGAGGGCCGCGGCGCCTGCGTTCGACCTGGGGTTCGACATCCTGCCGCCGGACCCGCCGGCCAAGGCCTTCAAGGCCAACACGGCCGGGCTCAAGCGGCACGAGGCGGGCGACTGGGCGGCGTCGAAGGCCCTGTTCGCCGAGGCGGTGGGTGTCGCGGCCGAGTACGACCTGGCGCGCTACAACCTGGCGTGCGCGCACGCGCGGCTGGGCGAGCTGGACGCGGCCGCGGCCGAGCTCAGGACGGTGCTGGAGCGCGACCTGCCGCGCTTTCGGCGGCGCTGGGACGAGGACCAGGACCTGGTGGCGCTGCGGCGCTCACCGCAGGGCGAGGCGCTGAGGCTGCACCTCGAGGCGCTCGAGCAGGCCTGGGTGGCGGCGGTGCGGGGAGGCGTTCCGGCGGTGCTGGTGCGCGAGCAGCTCCACGCGGTCACGGGCACCAGAGCCGTGGGCCAGGTGCGGCCGGGGGTGTGGAACCACGGCCTGCGGCGCTTCATCCCGACCATGGACGAGCTCGAGGACTCGTTCAGCGCGCTGACCGACCCGGTGCACGGGCAGGCCATCACGCTGATCGCGACGCCGGACTTCAACGACGGCGCCAAGCTGGTGACCGCTTCGGTGGCCGTGGCGCCGCTGGACCCGCCCGGCGTGCCGCCGCGCATCACCAGGCTGGGTGACGAGGCCCTGGACGCGGTCGAGCTGCACGCCATCGCCCAGGGCGCGCGCGTCCGGACCAACGGCGTCCGGACGGCGTGGCGTGAGCTGCGGGCGGGCGGGCTGGTGCGGTCTCCGACGCAGGACGGCCCCGACCGGCCCGTGTTGAAGGTGAACGCCGACGGCACCTTGCTGTTCCAGCCCCCGCCGTCCGGGTTCAGCGTCAAGGGAGCCAAGCTGTTCGCGCCCGGCGCCGCCGTCGGCATCGCGCTGCAGCGCCGGCACGGCGTCTCGCCGCTGCACTCGGTCCTGACGACCGGGGACGGGGCGGTCGCCATCGTCACCTCGATGCGCGCGAAGTGCCACGACGGCGAGTCGGTGCTGCGCCACGTCATCGACCGCGTGGACCTGCGGGCGCGCTCGGCCGAGCCGCTGAGCGACGACAAGGGCCAGGGCGCCGCCGCGCTGGGCCCCGACGGCGCGCTGTACCTGCAGATCGGCGACACCGTGCACCGCTACGCGACCGTCACCGCGACCAGCCACGAGAAGCTGCCCGACGGGGTCCGCCTGGTCGCCCCGATGGGCGAGCCGACCTGCGCGGACTAGACGGGGCGACGAGGGGAGCCGGCGTCGGGCGTGGCAGTCAGCGCCGGTCGCGGGGGCGGATGCCGACGACGGCGCGCTCGATCCAGCGGACGAGGCCGTGGGCGGCGCGGAGCTCGGCCTTGGTAGGCTGGGCGCGGGCGAGCATGCGGCGGACGCGGGCGCGCATGTGCTCGATCTTGGGGTCGCCCTCGCGGAAGGCCTGCAGGCCCGCCAGGGTCGACCACAGGCGGTCGACGTAGGCGTCGATGGCGCCGCGGGACTCGGGCGGGTCGTCGGTCGAGGCCGGCTCGGGGGCGCCGGAGGCCTCTTGGCGCGCGCGCAAGAGCTCGTAGGAGGCCACCTGCACGGCGGCGGCCAGGTTCAGCGACGACAGCTCGGGGCCGGTGGGGATCCAGGCGGTCGCGTGGCAGTGGGTCAGCTCGTCGTTGTTCAGGCCGGTGCGCTCGTTGCCGAAGACGACGGCGACCGGACCGGAGGCGGCGTGGCGGACGGCCTCGCGGGCGGCGTCGGCGATGTCCATCGAGGGCGGCCCCTCGTGACGGTTGCGGGCGCTGAGGCCGACGACCCACACGCAGTCGTCGATGGCGGACGCCAGGTCGCGGTGGACGCGGGCGCGCTCGAGCACGTCCACGGCGCCCGAGGCGCGGATGGTCGCCTCCTCGCTGGGGTGCTGGGCCGGGGCGGCCAGGGCGAGGTCGGTGAGCCCCATGACCTTCATCGCGCGGGCGGCGGCGCCGATGTTGCCGGGGTGACTTGGGCGGCAGAGGACGATTCGCACGGGCGGAGAGTGCATCAGGGGTGCGGCGGGCGCAACGCGCGTCTACGATGGCGGGCATGAAGGACGGGGACGCGGCGGCCGTGGCCGGCTACTACGACCGGGTCGCCGGCAGCTACCTGTCGGGCACCCGGCGGACCCTGCACTACGAACCGGCGGCGCGGGCGTGGGTGCGGGCCGAGGCCCAGCGGGTGAGCGCGGAGGGCCGGACGCCGCGGGTGCTGGACGTGGGGTGCGGGCCGGGGCAGGTGACGGGCGACCTGCCGGGCGGGGTCGAGGTGGTGGGCTGCGACGTCAGCCGAGGCATGGTGGCGCGGGCGCGGCAGGCGCGGCCGGACGGGCGCTACTTCGAGCACGACTATCACGAGCCGCTGCCGGCCATGGCGCCGGTCGACGTGGCGCTGGCGGTCGGGTGCTTCGAGTTCTGCCGGGACCTGGCGCGGGTGCTGGGCCACCTGGGTCGGGTGATGCGGCCGGGCGGGCGGCTGCTGATGAGCGTGGTCGAGCGGCGGGCGGGCCTGGAGGGGCACGAGGTCGAGCGGGTGGTCCTGTCGCGGCGGCGTGAGGGGACGCTGGAACTGCGGCTGTTCGGACTGGCCGAGGTGGCGGGGGCCGCGGCCAAGGCGGGCTGGCAGCCGGTCGCCTATCGGCTGCAGCGCGGGTGGTCGGAGGCCGGGCACACCTGGCACTACGGAATGTGGGAGCTGGTCTGGCCCGACGCGCCGCTGTACACGCTGCGGGCGGGCTGGCCGGCCGGCTGACGTCGGAGCGCGTCCGCCAAACGCCTGGTTCCTTGGCCCGACGCGCCGTAGGTTGGACAACCTTGCGACCTGCCGACCCGAGGTGTCCCATGAAGACCAAGGCCGCCGTCGCGACCGCGCCCGGCAAACCGCTGGAGATCCTGGAGCTGGACCTGGACGGCCCGCGCGAGGGCGAGGTCCTCGTCGAGGTGCGCGCGACCGGCGTGTGCCACACCGACGCCTACACGCTGAGCGGCGACGACCCCGAGGGGATCTTCCCGTCGGTGCTCGGCCACGAGGGCGGCGGCGTGGTGGTCGACGTGGGCAAGGGCGTGACGTCGTTGAAGAAGGGCGACCACGTCATCCCGCTGTACACGCCCGAGTGCCGCGAGTGCGAGTACTGCCTGAACCCCAAGACCAACCTGTGCCAGCGCATCCGCGCGACCCAGGGCAAGGGGCTGATGCCGGACGGGACCAGCCGCTTCCGCTACGGCCGCGAGGTCATCCACCACTACATGGGGACCTCGACCTTCTCGCAGTACACGGTGCTGCCGGAGATCGCGGTGGCGAAGATCCGCCAGGACGCTCCCCTGGACAAGGTCTGCCTGCTGGGCTGCGGGGTCACGACCGGCCTCGGCGCGGTGATTCGGACCGCCAAGGTCGAGCCCGGCTCGAACGTGGTCGTCTTCGGGCTGGGTGCCATCGGCCTCAACGTCATCCAGGGCGCGAAGATGGTGGGCGCCGACATGATCGTCGGGGTCGACATCAACCCGAAGAAGGAGGCCGAGGGGCGGCGCTACGGGATGACCCACTTCGTGAACCCCAAGGACGTGCAGGGCGACCTGGTGGCGCACCTGGTCGAGCTGACGCGCGGCGGGGCGGACTACAGCTTCGAGTGCGTGGGCAACGTGAAGCTGATGCGGCAGGCGCTCGAGTGCGCGCACAAGGGCTGGGGCGAGAGCATCATCATCGGCGTCGCCGGGGCCGGGCAGGAGATCGCGACCCGCCCCTTCCAGCTGGTCACCGGGCGGTCGTGGCGCGGCAGCGCCTTCGGCGGCATGCGCGGGCGGACCGACGTGCCGAAGCTGGTCGACTGGTACATGGACGGCAAGATCGAGGTGGACGCCCAGGTGACCTTCGAGTTCGGCCTGGACGACATCAACCAGGCCTTCCACGAGATGCACGCGGGAGAGGCGGTCCGGAGCGTCATCCACATGCACGGCCACACGCACGGGGCGCCGGCGTGAGCGGGGCGAAGATCGTCAGCGAGTGGAAGAGCTTCGGCGGACGGCAGCTGGTGGTCGAGCACGCCTCCGAGGCGTGCGGCGTGCCGATGCGGTTCTCGCTGTACCTGCCGCCCGGGGTGACGCGCCCGCCGGTCCTGACCTTCCTGTCGGGGCTGACCTGCACCTGGGAGAACGTCACGACCAAGGCCGGGTTCCAGCGGTGGGCCGCCGAGGCCGGCCTGGCGGTCGTGGCGCCCGACACCAGCCCGCGCGGACAGGGCGTCCCCGACGCCGAGGGCCGCTGGGACCTGGGCGTGGGCGCGGGGTTCTACGTGAACGCGACGCACGAGCCCTGGGCGCGGCACTACCAGATGGACCGCTACGTCACGGACGAGCTGCCGCAGGTGCTGGCCGGCTTCGACCTGGATCTGGAGCGACAGGGCCTGATGGGCCACTCGATGGGCGGCCACGGCGCGCTGGTCTTCGGGCTGCGGCACCCCGAGCGCTATCGGTCGGTGTCGGCCTTCTCGCCCATCGTGGCGCCGACCCAGGTGCCGTGGGGCCAGCAGGCGTTTTCGGCCTATCTGGGCGACGACCGCGCGGCCTGGAGCCGGTACGACGCGACCGAGCTGGTGCGCCAGCGGCCGCGGCGCGACATCACCCTCCTCGTCGACCAGGGGTCGCAGGACGGCTTCCTGGACGAGCAGCTGCGCCCCGAGCTGTTCGAGCAGGCCTGCCGGCAGGCCGGGCAGCCGCTGAGGCTCGACATGCGCGACGGCTACGACCACTCGTACTACTTCATCGCGAGCTTCATGGAGGACCACGTCGCGCACCACGCGCGGGCGCTCTGCGGCTGAGGGAGGCTGAGCGGCGCTCAGGCGTCCAGCGCGCGGGCGCGGCGCGCGATCTCGGCGTCGGGCGCGCCGCCGTCGACGCGCGCCGCGGCGAACCAGCTGGCGCCGTCGTCGGTCAGCGGCTCGGTGTCCGGCGCGTGCAGGAGCAGCCGGCGCGAGGCGCCGAGCGTGGCCTGCTCGACCGACCAGTCGACGTGGCCCTCGATGAGGTCCGGGGCGAGCGAGGTCGAGCGCAGCGCGGTCCAGGCGCGTTGCACGACGTAGAGCTCGCCAGAGAGCACGCCGTGCACCCGCACCGTCAGGCCGGGCTCGCCGTCCTGGTCGGGGTCGCGCACGCGCGGGTCGTCGGGCCGGCGCGGCAGCGGGTCCTGGTGGGGGTCGGCCAGCGTCGCGCCCATCACCGCGGCGGCCCGGGGCAGCACCAGGGTCGGGCCGGGCTCGAGGCGGGCCACGCGGTCGAGCGGGTCGATGCCCTCGAGCGCCTCGCGCGGCACCTCGGCGCGCGCCAGGCGCGAGCCCGAGTCGATCTCGAGGTCGAGCACCCGCCAGCGCACGGACAGCGTGGCCGGCGAGTCCCCCGGCCACACGTCCACACGCGCCGCGCTGGTCGTCACCGTGGTCACGCGCCCGACGCGCGCCACGCGGGCTCGCGCGCGCAAGACCTGGAAGAAGGCCCAGGCGCCGGTCAGGTCCGGCGCCGCGTCCTTCGGCTCGTCCGATCGGGGAGTCCCGCTCATGCCGACAACCGTAGGCGTGGACGGCGGCGCGGCAATCGCCGACCGCGCAGGCGCCGGAGGTCGTGCTACGGTGCGCAACATGCGCGCCGTGCGACTGAGGGCCTATGGGCCGCCCGAGCAGCTGAGCGTCGAGGAGGTGCCCGAGCCGCGGCTCGAGCGGCCGACCGACGTGCGGGTCGCGGTGCGGGCGGCGGGGGTGAACCCGATCGACTGGAAGATCCGGGCGGGCGGGCAGCGCGGGGCGATTCGGCTGAAGCTGCCGTGGACGCTGGGGCTGGACGTGTCCGGGGTGGTGACCGAGGTCGGCCCAGGGGTGAGGCGCTTTTCGGTGGGCGACGAGGTCTATGGCTGCCCCGACCATCGGCGGCCGGGCAGCTACGCCGAGCAGTGCGTCGTCGCCGAGGCGAACCTGGCGAAGAAGCCGCGGACGGTGAGCCATGTCGAGGCGGCGTCGCTGCCGCTGGTGGGGCTGACCGCGTGGCAGTGCCTGCTGCCGCGGCTGGCGCGGCGGCCCGGGCAGCGGGTGCTGGTGCAGGCGGGCAGCGGCGGGGTGGGGACCTTCGCGATTCAGCTGGCCAAGCACCACGGGGCGTGGGTGGCGACGACGTGTTCCAAGAGGAACCACGCGCTGGTGCGGTCGGTGGGGGCCGACCTGGCCATCGACTATCACGAGCAGCGCTGGGAGGAAGCAGCGGGGGACGTGGACGTGGTGCTGGAGGCGGTCGGGGAGCGGGAGCGGGCGCTGAGGCACGTGGGGCGCGGGGCGCGGGTGGCGTCGATCGTCAGCGGGCTGCCCGAGCGCACCGAGCGGTATGGGCCGAACCTGGGGCTGGTGGTGACGGCGCTGGGGGTGGCGGGGTTCTGGCTGCGTGGGCGGCTGCGGGGCGTGGACGCGGTGACGGTGGTCAAGCGCAACGACCCCGGGCAGCTCGAGGCCATCGCGGGTCTGGTCGAGGCGGGGGCCATCCGGCCGGTGGTCGACCGGGTGTACCCGCTGGCCGAGGCGGCCGAGGCGCATCGGTACGGGCAGACGGGGCGGTCGCGCGGCAAGATCGTGCTCGAGACCTGAACAGGCGCTATCTTGCGCGCCATGCGCGAGCTGTTGGGCGACATCGAGCGGCAGACGGAGGCGGTGGGGCCGGCGGGGCCGGCGGGTGCGCCCACGGCTGTGGATGGGGCTTTGAAGGAGGCCGTCGATGCCGCGCGGCCGTCCGCGTGGGGGCTGCTGCCGCGGGACCTGGCGCGGCTGGGGTGCCCGGGGTCGGCGGACAACGCCTTCGGGCGGCTGCAGCGACCGTGGGCCTGGGAGCGCGAGACGCCGAAGCTGGGGCCGGCGGTGCGGGCGTTCCTGCGCGAAGCGACGGCGCTGGGGTTGCCGCGGCTGGTCGAGCAGGCGCCGTCCAGCGACGGCACGACCCGGGTAGTGCTGGCGGTGCGGGACGGCCGGCGGGTCGAGGCCGTGCACATGCCGCGCGACGTGGGGCGGGCGCCGCGGGTGACCTTGTGCCTGTCGAGCCAGGTGGGCTGCGCGATGGGGTGCACGTTCTGCGCGACGGCCAGCATGGGGCTCGTGCGGCAGCTCGAGGCGGGTGAGATCGTCGGGCAGGTGCTGGCGCTGATGCGGGCGCTGGGGCCCGCGCGGGCGAGCCAGCTGAACCTGGTCTTCATGGGGATGGGCGAGCCGCTGCACAACCCGGACGCGCTGGAGCAGGCGCTGCGGGTGCTGTGTCACCCGCTGGGGCTGGGTCTGTCGCCGCGGCGCATCACGGTCTCGACCTCGGGCCTGGTCCCGGGCATCGAGCGCCTGGGCCGCCTCGAGGTGCGCCCGCGCCTGGCGCTGAGCCTGAACGCGACCACCGACGCCCGCCGCTCGGCGCTGATGCCGGTCAACCGCAAGTGGGACCTGGCGGCGCTCAAGCAGGCCCTGCTGGCCTGGCCGGCCGACCCGCGCGAGCGCATCCTCATCGAGTACGTGCTGCTCGAGGGCGAAAACGACCACCCCGAGGACGCCGACCGCCTCATCGCCTGGCTCGACGGGCTGCCCCACCACCTCAACGTCATCCCGTTCAACCCCCACCCCCACGCCGGGTTCCGCCCCAGCGCCGAGGCGCGCCAGCAGGCCTTCGTCCAGCGGCTGCTCGCGGCCGGTCGCATGGTCACGACCCGCCAGACCCGCGGCCGCGACGTGCGCGGCGCCTGCGGGCAGCTGGTGCAGGCCGCCGAACGCCGCCGTCCGGCCGCCCAGCCCGCCCAGCGGTAGGCCGCACCGATGCCCGCCTTCGAGAGCGTCTTCGAGCAGATCGCGGCCATCCTGGCCCTGGCCGCGCTGTTCGGCGGCGTCTCGCTCGTCCTGCGCCAGCCGCCCATCGTCAGCTTCATCGCCCTCGGCGTCGTGCTGGGGCCGTCCGTCCTCGGCTGGACCGCCGCCGACGACGAGGTCCACCTGCTCGCCCAGGTCGGCGTCTCGGTGCTGCTGTTCCTGGTCGGCCTCGACCTCGATCTCGCGCTGGTCAAGCGCACCGGCCCCGTCGCGGTCGCCACGGGGCTCGGGCAGGTCGTCTTCACCTCGGCCTTCGGTTACCTGCTCGCCCTCGCCTTCGGCCTGACCCCCATCCCGGCGCTGTACGTCGCCGTCGCCCTGACGTTCTCCAGCACGATCATCATCGTCAAGCTGCTCAGCGACAAGCGCGAGCTCGAGGCCCTGCACGGCCGCATCGCCGTCGGCTTCCTCATCGTCCAGGATCTGCTGGTCATCCTGGTCATGGTCGCCCTGACCGCCCTCGCCAACCCCTCCGGCGGCCCCGACCTCGCCGCCTTCGCCCTCGGCAGCCTCGCCTTCCTGCTGGGCGTCCTCGTCAGCGCCCGCTGGCTGCTCCCCCCGCTGGTCCGCGCCCTGTCGCGCTCCTCCGAGCTGCTCGTCTTCCTGGCCCTCGCCTGGGCGGTCCTGCTCTCCGTCGTCGCCGAGCGCATCGGCCTCAGCCGCGAAATAGGCGCCTTCCTCGGCGGCGTCTCCCTGGCCAGCTCGCCCTTCCGCGACGCCATCGGCGCCCGCCTGGTCGGCATCCGCGACTTCCTGCTGCTCTTCTTCTTCATCGACCTCGGCGCCCTCATCGATCTGTCGGCCCTGGGCCCCGACCTCGGCGCCGCCCTGACCCTGTCCGCCTTCGTCCTCATCGGCAACCCCCTCATCGTCATCCTCATCATGGGCGCGATGGGCTACCGCAGCCGCGTCTCCTTCCTGGCGGGGCTGACGGTCGCCCAGATCAGCGAGTTCTCCCTCATCCTCGTCACCCTCGGCGCCCAGCTCGGCCACGTCGACCGCGACGTCGTCGGCCTCGTCACCGCGGTCGGCCTGGTCACCATCGCGCTGTCGAGCTACCTCATCCTGTACTCCCACCCGCTGTACGAGCGCCTCGCCCCCTTGCTGCGCGTCTTCGAGCGCGCGCCCACCTCGCGCTCGCCTCGCGAGCCCGCCACCGGCCCCAAGCCCGAGGTCCTGGTCTTCGGCCTCGGCCGCTACGGCGGCCGCATCGCCGACGGCCTCGCTCGCCTCGGCCGCACCGTCGTCGGCTTCGACCACGACCCCGCCGCGGTCGATCGCGCCCAGGCCCGCGGCCTGAGCGCCCGCTACGCCGACGTCGCCGACCCCCACCTCATGGAGCACCTGCCCCTGGCCGAGGCGCGCGTCGTCGTGTGCGCGCTGCCCGAGCCGCTGGCCGCGCGCCGCCTGGTCACGGAGCTGCGCCGCCAGGGCTTCCGCGGGCTGGTCGTCGCCCGCGTCGACGCCACGGGCGCATGCGAGCAGCTCCAGGCGGCCGGTGTCGATCGCTTCCTCGAGCCCTTCGAGGCCGCCGCCGACGTCGCCATCGCCGAGCTGGCGGAGCTGTCGGCCGCCTGAGCCGAGCCGCGGCCGCGGGCTGGCGCGGGCGTGCCTCGGGACTACGGTCCCGGGGGAACGGCACGGGAGGCGGCATGGACGCGGACGTGGCGATCGTCGGCGGCGGGCCGGCGGGGCTCAGCGCGGCGCTGGTGCTGGCGAGGGCGCGGCGGCGGGTCGTGGTGTTCGACGACGGGCGGCCGCGCAACGCGCGGGCGAGGGCGGTGCACGGGCTGCTCGGGCGCGAGGGGATGGCGCCGGCCGAGCTGCTGCGCCTGAGCCGCGAGCAGGTCGAGGCCTTCCCGACGGCGCGCATCGAGCGGTCGCGCATCGTCGACGCGGCGCGGGAGGAGACGGGCTTCCGGTTGGTCGACGACCATGGCCGCGAGCACCGGGCGCGGCGGCTGGTGTTGGCGACCGGCGTGCGGGACCTGCTGCCGCCCATCGAGGGGCTCGAGCCCCTGTACGGGACCAGCGTGTTCCACTGCCCGTACTGCGACGGCTGGGAGGCGCGCGACCGGCCCATCGCGGTGTGGGGCTGGAGCGACGCGTGCGGCGGCGAGCTTGCGCTCGAGCTGACGCAGTGGAGCCGCGACGTCGTCTTGCTGACCGGCGGGTCGCCCGCGTTCAGCCCCGAGCTGCGGGCGCGGCTGGGACGGCACGGCGTGGGCGTGCGCGGCGAACGCATCGCGCGCGTCGAGGGGCACCGGGGCCAGCTGGCGCGGGTCGTGTTCTCCGAGGGGCCGCCGCTGGCGCGCGAGGTGCTGTTCTTCTACACGCGCCGCCAGCAGGCGAGCGATCTGGCCGATCGCCTGGGCTGCGAGGCGTGCGCGCAGGACGGCTGCCGGGTCGAGCCCAGCGGGCGCACCAACGTCGCCGGGTGCTACATCGTCGGCGACGCCAGCAAGGACGTGCTGCAGGTGTCGGTGGCCATCGCCGACGGGGTCAAGGCGGCCGTCGCCATCAACCGCGAGCTGCTGGACGAGGACCTCCGCTGAGCGCGCAGCGGTCGGCCAGGGCCGGCGGATCGCCGCAGACGTCAGAGCGATCGAGTTCTAGTTCGGGCCACCGGACTGCACGAGCTCGCTCGTGCTCCGGCATGGCGCAGCTCGCTGCGCCCGCGAGGCGACAGTCCCATGCCTCCCCGCGCAGCCAACTGCGCGGGCCCTCGAGCCCGAGCGAGCCCGGGCAGTCCGACACGCCCGTAGCCAGAACGCGATGACCCTGGCCGCAAGCGTCGGCAGGCTGACGCCGCGGTGCCGGATCTGGTATGGGTGCCGCCCCCCCTGGCGCGAGGGCGCCGGGCATGGAACGCGACGACCACGGTTAGCGGGAAACGTGAGCCTGCCGAGCGCCATCGACCGACGAAGCCATCCGCCCCTGGCGGCCGACGACCGGCCGGCGCCGCTCGGCCGCGCCGAGGTGCTGGTGGTGCTGTGGGCCACGCTGGGGGTGCTGATCATCGTCGGGCGGGCGCTCGCCTCGGTCACGCCCTGGGCCGTCGAGGCGCTCCAGAGCGATCTCAGCCCGCTTCAGTGGGTCGTGCTGGTCGGCTGGACCGGCGTGATGGGCGTGCTGGAGGGCTATCGAGGCTTCCAGCTGCGCTTTTCGCCGCGGGTCGTGCAGCGCGCGCTGCACCTGGCGCAGCACCGGCGGCCGCTGCACGTGCTGCTGGCGCCCCTGTTCGCGATGGGGCTGTTCCACGCCTCGCGCAAGCGCCTGGCCACCTCGTGGGGCATGATCGGCGGCATCGCGCTGCTGGTGCTGGGGGTGCGCTACCTGCCGCAGCCGTGGCGCGGCATCGTCGACCTGGGCGTGGTGGTCGGGCTGACCTGGGGGCTGGCCAGCCTCCTGTGGCTGGTCGCGCGGGCGCTGCGCGGGCGGGCCCCGGGCGTCGACCCCGAGCTGCCCGCCCGCTGAGCCGGACTCAGGGGGCCGCGCAGGCGGCGAGCGCTTCGTCGCAGGCGCCGGTCGCCAGGATGGGGCTGACGCAGGCGCGCAGGGCCGCGTAGTCGTCGGGGCACTCGGCGCGCATGCACGTGTCCAGGTCTCCGCCCAACACCGCGCAGGGGGTGACGCACTCGCGGATGGGCAGCAGCTGGAGGGCGCAGGCCGGCACGGCGCACTTGCCGAAGGCCTGGGCCGAGCAGATGCCGCAGCCGGGGCGGTCGCCGACGCACGACAGCAGGCACGCCGTGGGGTCGGCGTCGGGCTCGCACTGGGCGCGGCAGGCGTCGCGCGCCTCCGTGCAGGCGTAGGGCGTCAGGGGCTCGTAGGGCCGCTCGATGGTGACGTAGCCCAGGCACATCTCGTCGCGCGTCCCCTCGCCCCAGGCGACGTCGGCCGGCGCGACCTGCTCGCCGTTGACGGTGGGCTGGTTCTCGGACGAGTTGTCCCAGCGGCACCGCAGGCGCAGGCCGTCGCCCGGCGCGACGTCGGTGAAGTCGTCGCCCGCGAAGCGCAGGCCGCCCTGCCAGTTGAAGTCCCACCTGGGGATGTCCATCAGGCACACGTCGTCGCCGCCGCCGGCGGGCTCGAGGTCGATGGAGATGGCCTCGCCGAGCAGGTGCATGTGGCCCATGGCGCCGATGACGCGCATGGGGGCCGAGCGGTAGCTGGTGAAGAGGCGCTCGTAGCGGGCGTCGGGGTCGCCGGCGGCGATGGTGAGGTCCTTGCCGGGCAGGGGCAGGGTCTCGACCAGGCGCTCGGGGGGCGTGGTGGTCGCGGTCATGGCGAAGGCGGTGAGGTCGGGCTCGGGGTCGGCGGTCAGGGTGTTGTAGTGGACCTGCATGACCAGGCGGGAGCCCTTGGGGATGGCGATGGCGGCGCCGTCGCGCTGGACGACCGGGTCCATGCCCGGGACCCAGGTGCCGAGGGGGCTGAAGGTGCCGGCGCCGGTGTCGCCGAAGCACGGGTAGCCAGGCTCGGCGGACTGGGCGTCGAGGGCCTCGAGGGTGGGCAGCGAGTCGGGCGTGACCAGGTAGATCAGGACGTGGTGGACCAGAGGGCCGGCGCCGGGGACCACCCAGCTGGCGGTGACGAAGGTGTCCTCGTCGAAGGTCGCGTCGAGCAGCAGGCAGCGGTAGTCGTCGGGGGCGGTGTCGTCGGGGACGTAGGCCTCGGCCGGCGTGGCGACCAGGGTGGGGGTGGGGGTGACGATCGGGGCGGCGGAGGGCGGCGGGGCGTCGGCCGGGTCGCCTTCGGGGGTGCCGGCGTCCAGCCAGGCGCGCAGGGCGGCCTCGTCGGCCTCGGGGACGATGCGCTCGCCCTCGTAGCTGCGGCAGTCGGGGTCGGCCTGCCAGGGCGGCATGCGGCCGGCTTCGACCGCGGCGACCGAGGGGCCGGCCATGAGCTTGGCCGTGGCGTAGGCGTCGAGCGCGAAGGGCGCCGCGCCGCCGGCCTGGTGGCAGGGGACGCAGTGCCGGGCCAGCAGCGGCTGGATGTCGCGGTGCCAGGTCGGCGCGTCCGTCTTGGCCGCGTCGTCCGAGGCGTCGGCGGCGTCTTGCGCTGCGTCATGGGTCGTGCCGGGCGCCTGGTCGGCGTCGCAGGCGGGCGTGAGCAGGCCGAGGGCGGCCAGGAGCGCGAGGGGGGTGGTTCTCATGGGGGCGAAAGCTACCACCCGGGGCGGAGTTCGCAACTGCCGTAGCGCGGGGCTTGCGCCGGGTGCGTCGGCGCGCCAAGCTGCCGGCCCCCTCGTTTGCTGCTGGAGGAGATCGATGGCCCTCGACGTCACCACGCTCTCGGAGTTGCTGCCGGCGCGCGCGCGCACGAGCCCGGGCAAGGTCGGCCTCCGCCGCAGGGAGGGCGATCGCTGGGTGGACCGCACCTGGGGCCAGCTGTGGGAGCGCGC
Source organism: Myxococcota bacterium (assembly GCA_041687695.1). Taxonomy (GTDB): domain Bacteria; phylum Myxococcota_A; class UBA9042; order PHBI01; family JAWLBL01; genus JAWLBL01. Next base: position 26,258 of record JAWLBL010000039.1, read on the forward strand.
CGACCGCATCGCCGCCGGGCTGCTGACGGCGACCGAGCTGCGCGACGGCGACGTGGTCGGGCTGCTCGGGCAGACCAGCGAGGACTGGATCGTCAGCGACTTCGGGGCGCTGTCGGTGGGCCTGCAGACCGTGCCCATCTACGCCTCGGTGACCCCCGAGGAGGTCGGCTACGCCCACGTCGACACGGGCATCGCCGTGGTGATCGTCGACGACGCGGCGCAGCTCGCCAAGATCCGCGAGATGCGCGGCGGCTTCCGCTTCTTCGAGGTGGACTACACCCCGGAGCAGCTGCGCCTCGCCCACGTGGTCGTCATCAACCCCGCCGGCCTCGAGCCTGCCGACGACTGGGAGAGCCTCGCCGACCTCGAGGCCCGCGGCGCCGCCCGCCTCGCCGACACCGCCGCCGACCGCGAGCGCCGCCGCGCCGCCGCCCGTCCCGACCAGACGGCCACCTACACCTACACCTCGGGCACCACCGGCCCGCCCAAGGCCGTCATCCAGACCCACGACAACCACCTGTCGATGGTCCGCTCGGTCGAAAAGGCCCACGTCATCGACCCGCGCACCATGAGCGACGGCGGCCTGTTCCTCTTCCTGCCCCTCGCCCACTCCTTCGGCCGCCTGATGCAGTTCGCCGGGCCCTGGTTCGACCTCCCGCTGGTCGTCAGCGGCGTCCCCACCCTGGCCGACGACCTCAAGGCCACCCGCCCCTCCTTCTTCCCGGGCGCCCCGCGCGTGTTCGAGAAGATGAAGTCCAAGGTGCAGCAGACCCTGGCCGCCGCCCCGCCGCTGCGCCAACGCCTGGTCCAGGCCGCGCTCTCGGCCGGCTACGCGACCATCCCCTACCGCAGCACGGGCCGCCCGCTGCCCCTGCCGCTGAAGATCGGCTACCGCCTCGCCGACAAGGTCATCCTCGGCAAGCTGCGCGCCGCCCTCGGCTTCGACCGCGCCCGCGTCCTGCTGTCCGGCTCGGCGCCCCTCGACCCCGAGGTCCACCGCTTCTTCCTGGCCTGCGGCCTCGAGCTCATCGAGGCCTACGGCCTGACCGAGACCTGCCCCGGCCTCAGCGCCAACCTGCCCGGCGACTTCCGCGTCGGCACCGTCGGCCGGCCCCTGCCGGGCGTCGAGATCCGCATCGCCCCCGACGGCGAGATCCTCGCCCGCGGCCCCAACATCACCAAGGGCTACCTCAACCGCCCCGACGCCAACGCCGACGCCTTCGAGGACGGCTGGTTCAAGACCGGCGACCTCGGCGCCCTCGACCCTGACGGCTTCCTGAAGATCACCGGCCGCAAAAAGGAGCTCATCAAGACCTCCGGCGGCAAGTACGTCGCGCCCGCCCGCCTCGAGGGCCGCCTCAAGAACCACCCCATCATTCAGGAGGCCGTCGTCATTGGCGACCGGCGCCACTACGTCGTCGCGCTCGTCGCCCTCGACCCCGAGGAGCTCGAGACCTGGGCCCGCGCCAAGGGCGCCTCTCCCGACCCGCGGGACGCCCGCGTCCAGGGCGAGGTCGAGGCCCACGTCCGCGCGGTCAACCAGGACCTCGCCCGCTTCGAGACCGTCAAGTACTTCCGGCTGCTCCCCGAGCCCCTCAGCATCGCCAACGGCCTGCTCACGGCCTCGCTCAAGGTCAAGCGCAACGTCGTCGAGGACCGCTATGCCCACCTCATCGACGAGATGTACCAGGCCGGCGGCGGCCCCAGCAACGGCGACTGAGCCCGCCGGCATCGCGCAGCCACCTGAAATCGTTGGGCTTACCGGCGTTGCCGCCGCGCCGCGCCCTCTGCTAGCATCCGCCCCCATGAGCGCGCGCCCCGACCGCAGCCGGCCGCAGCCACGGGCCTCCGACGCCTCCCGGAGCCCCGCGTGACGGCGCTGCTCGCCCTCCTCTCGCTGCTGGCGAGCGCCCTCGCCCCCATCGACGTCCCGGTCCCCCCCGGCAGCGACGCCCGCGTCCTGGCCCTGTTCGCGCCGTTCACCCCCGGCCAGCCCATCGACGGCGGCCCCTTCCGCTTCGACGACGTCCACATCGCCGCCCGGACGGTCGAGGCCACGGTCACCGACGCCGACGAGCGCCTGCTCGCGACCATCCACCTCGACCTGCCCGCGCGCGGCGTCCGCATCGTCCCGGCCCCCGGCGCCTCCGCCGACGCCCTGGCCGACGCCCAGCGGGTCGCCGAGGTCGCCCGCACCCACCTCGCCCAGGTCGAGCTGGTCATCCGCGAGCCCACCCCGGCGCCCAGCCGCCCCGGCGCGGGCCGCCCCGGCTCCCACGCCGCCACATTCGCCCGCCCCCCGCCGCCCCTGCTGCTCGCCCTGCTCGCCCTGGCCCTGGCCCTCGCCTTCGCCCGCCGCCGCCTCGGCCTCCCCTCCGCGCCGCGCGCCACCTGGCTCGCCGTCGCCGCCCTCACCGCCGCCCTCGCCGTCGCCCTCGCCCTGCTCGACGACGTCGTCGGCCACCCCAACGCCCACGGCTGGGACACCGTCCGCGCCCTCGTCGGCCCCTCCGGCAGCCCCTACCGCGCCTTCCAGCCCTACGGCCTCTTCGACGTCGCCCTCGCCGCCGTCCTCGGCGCCCCCGCCGCCGCCGGCCACGAGACCTTCCTCGCCTCCCGCGTCGCCGCCACCCTCTGTGTCCCGCTCACCTTCCTCTTCGCCCTCGCCGCCACCGCCCGCCCGCGCGTCGCCCTCGCCGCCGCCGCCCTTTACGCCACCCACCCCGCCCTCCTCTACTCGGGCCGCGCCGAGTCCGTCACCACCCCCGGCGTCGCCCTGCTCCTCGTCACCGCCCTCGTCGCCACCCTCGCCGCCCGCCGCCGCGACCCGCGCCTGCTCGCCGCCGCCGCCCTGTCCCTGGGCGTCCTCGCCAACTTCCGCCTCATGGGCCTCGTCCTCGCCCCCCTCGTCGCCCTCCTGCTCCTCCTCCCCGCCGCCGACCCTCCACAGCCCGCCGCGCCGCCCGCCGCGCCCCCCCGCCGCTGGTGGCCCCGCGTCCTCGCCGCCTGGGCCGTCGGGGCCGCCATCGCCGTGCCCCACGGCCTCGCCATCCTCGCCCTCTTCGGCCAGGGCACCGAGCCGCGCACCCTCCACCCCGAGCTGAACGTCCTCACCTCGCCCCTGTGGACCGCCCCGGCCCTGCTCGCCCTCGCCGCCACCGGCGCCCTGTGGCTGCTCCGCCGCCGCCCGCTGCTCGCCGCCATCGCCCTCGCCTGGACCCTGGCCGCCGTCATCGCCCCCAGCGCCGCCACCAGCAGCTGGCAGGACCAGGCCCGCTACCACGGCTTCGGCCTGCCCGCCTTCGCCCTGCTCGCCGGCGCCGCCTTCGACCTCCCCCTCGCCCGCCTCCCCCGCGGCGCCGCCGCGGCCCTGGTCGCCCTCGTCGCCGCCTGGTTCGTCCACGGCGCCGTCCTCCCCTGGCGCGCCCAGGCCAACGGCAACATCGACACCGCCCAGCTGCACCTGTGGCGCGAGGCCGCCGCCGCCCTCCCCCGCGACGCCGTCCTCGTCGTCCCGGTCCGCCTCGGCAACAAGAACCGCGCCTCGCTGCCCGACACCGAGCTGCTCGCCGCCCGCCCCGACGTGCGCGTGCTCGACCTCCGCGCCCTCGAGCGCCCCGCCGCCGGCGCCCCCCCGCGCCCCACCTTCTGGTTCCGCTCGGTCGCCTGCCACCTCGAGGACCTCGACCCGGCCGCCGCCCCCGACTCCGACTGCCGCGCCGCCGAGGCCACCCTGCGCCTGAGCCCCGTCCTGGTCCGCCCGCTCTCCGACGCGCTCGACCCGGCCATCACCGCGCAGCTCGACGGCGGCTACGGCTGGAGCTTCTACCGCCTGCCCGACGCCTCGCTGCCCGTCGGCCTGTACCGCGTCGACGGCTGGCGCTGACCGACCGCGGCCGGCCCGCCGCCCCTTCCCTTGACCGCCGCGCCCGCTATGATGCCGCCCATGTCCGGTTCCACCCGATTCGAAGAGCGCGTTCGCAACCCCGGCGGCACCCGGGGCGGCTTCGGCGAGTTCCTGCTGGGCTTCGCCTTTCTCTGCGCCGGCGGCTACATGCTGCTCCAGCGCACCATCGTCACCGGGGGCTTCTGGGACTTCTTCGGCTGGGGCAGCCAGAGCTTCGGCTTCACCCTCGTCCCGCTGTGCATCGGCCTGGGCTTCCTGTTCTTCGACTCACGCTCCTTCGTCGGCAAGCTGCTGGTGCTGGCCTCGTCCATCTTCATCTTCGTCGGCATCCTCCTCAGCCTGCGCATCCACTTCCAGGCGACCAGCCTCTTCGGCCTCATCACCATGCTGGTCCTGCTCTTCGGCGGCGTCGGCCTGATGGCCCGCTCCTTCCGCGACCACGACCGGCGCTGACCCCCGCAGGAGGCCCCATGGGCGGCGGACGCTACGACCTCGAGGCCCACCAGGCCCTCACCCTGGCGCGCGCCCAGCGCCCCGCCGAGCAGGTCTTCGGCCAGCGCGCCTGCCACCCCGAGCTGGACCCGCACGGGGTGCGCTTTCGCGAGAGCCGGGACAGCGCGGCGCACCCCGACTCGGTGGGCGTCGTCTTCGCCCTCGACGTCAGCGGCTCGATGGGTCAGATCCCGCACCAGCTCGCGACCAGGACCCTGCCCTCGTTCATGGAGGCCGTGCTGCCCATCCTCCCGGACGCCCAGGTCCTCTTCATGGCCTTCGGCAACGTCTACGCCGACCGCTCGCCGCTGCAGGTCGGGCAGTTCGAGAGCGAGGCCGCCCTCATCGACCGCTGGCTGTCGCTCACCCACCTCGAAGGCGGCGGCGGGGGCCTCGGCGAGTCGTACGACCTTGCCATGTTCTTCGCCGCCTACCACACGGTCACGGACGGCTTCGTCAAGCGCGGCCGCAAGGGCTACTTCTTCATGACCGGCGACGAGGTCCCCTTCGTCGCGCTCGACCCGGCCCGCACCCAGACCCTGCTCGGCGGGCCCGAGCCCCAGCGCCTGGCCATCCACGAGCTCGCCCACGCGCTCGAGCGCACCTACCACCCCTTCTTCCTCATCCCGGACCCGGGCCGCGCCCAGGCCTACCGGACCGAGGCCACCTGGCGCCAGCTGTGGGACGCCCGCGTGGTCGTGCTCGCCGACCCCGAGGACACCGCCTACGCCTGCGCCCTGCTGGTCGCCATCGAGGAGGGCGTCATGAAGGACCGCGAGGGGCTGTCCCGCTTCGCCCACGAGCGCTTCGCCCTGACCGGCGCCGCCCTCGACCGCCTGGTCGACGCGGTGGCCCCCTACGCCGAGGCCCGCGCCCGCGGCCCCCTGCCCGCGCCGCGCCCCCTTGGCGTCCGCAAAGACCCCGAGGTCGTCAAGGGCTGACGCTCCGCGCCCCCTCCGGCGCGCCGCGCAAGCCGCCGTCGCGCGCGCCTCCTTCGGCACCGTGGACGGCGCCCCGGACCGGTCTTATGCTCCGCCCTCATCGGCGCCTGCCGCGCCTCGAGGCCCCCCGGATGCACTACGACGAATCCCGCCGCATCACCGGCCCCACGCTCGTCACCGACGGCTTCGGCGCCGCCATCGAGCTGCACTTCGAGCCCGACGAGCCGCCCGAGCTGCGCGCCTCGGTGCTGGCCGCCTGGCAGGGCGCCGTGCTGCACCTGCACCACCGGCTGGGCTGGCCCGCGCCGACCCTGTTCCGCCGCGACTTCGGCCGCGGCGTGACCCTGGGCTTCCGCGCCCGCCCCGATGTCCTGTACGCGGCCTGCGAGCTGAACGAGTGGGCCCTGCGCACGGCCCTGCACGGCCACGGGCTGCTCGACGACGGCGCCGGCCCGCCCAGCGCCGAGGACGAGGCCGTCACCACCCTCGCCGAAGCGGTCGCCACCGAGCAGAACCCCGCGCTGCTGGCCTTGATGGCCGCGGCCGACACCCACGGCGCCCCCTGGCTGGTCTGCGACGACTGGTTCTCGCTCGGCTACGGCGTCCACGCCCGCACCTGGCCCGTGCGCCAGCTGCCCAGCCCCGACGCGGTCGACTGGTCCGCCCACGGCCGCGTCCCGCTGGTCATGCTGACCGGCACCAACGGCAAGACCACGTCGTCGCGCCTGCTGGTCCGCATCCTGATGGCCGCCGGCCACCGCGTCGGCGGCACCTCGACCGACGCCATCACCCTGGACGGGCAGGTGCTCGACGCCGGCGACTGGACCGGACCCGGCGCCGCCCGCACCATCCTGCGCGACCCCCGCGTCACCGCCGCCGTCCTCGAGACCGCCCGCGGCGGCATCCTGCGCCGAGGCCTGGCCCTGTCGGGGCACGACGTCGCCCTGGTCACCAACGTCGCCGCCGACCACATGGGCGACTGGGGCATCGACGACCTCGACGCCATGGCCCGCGCCAAGCTGACCGTCGCCCGCCACGTGCGCCCGGACGGCGCGGTCGTCCTGAACGCCGACGACGCCAACCTGGTCCGCCTGGCCGATCAGGCCGGCGCCCCCATCATCTGGTCCACGCTGCAGCCGGACGGCGCCTTGGTCACGGCCCACCTGGCGGCCGGCGGGCGCGCCGTGTTCGTCCAGGACGGCCAGCTGGTGCTGGCCCACGGCGCCGAGCGACTCGCCGTCCTGCCGGTCGCCGACGTCCCCATCACCTTCGGCGGGGCCGCGGCCTTCAACGTCGCCAACGCCCTGGGCGCCGCCGCCAGCGCCTGGGGGCTGGGGGTCGCCCCCGACGCCATCGCCGCCGGCCTGCGGGCCTTCCGCCCGACCGAGCAGGACAACCCCGGCCGCTCGAACCTGTGGCGCCTGGGCGGCGTCACGCTGATGGCCGACTTCGCGCACAACCCGCACGGCGTACGCGCGGTCTTCGACTTCGTGAACCGCGCCCATCCGACCGGGCGCCGGGTCATCACGCTGGGCCAGGCGGGCGACCGCGACGACGAGGCCCTGCGCGCGCTGGCCGCGACCATCCACGAGGGCGGCGTCCACCACGCGATCCTGCGCCCGCTGCACAAGTACCTGCGCGGCCGCGCCGAGTTCGAGGTGCCCGAGGTGCTGGCCGCCGCCTTCCGGCGGCTGGGGCTGCCGGACGAGGCCGTCGAGATCGCCCCCGACGAGCTGGGCGCCCTCGACCGGGCGCTGGCCGCCGCGCGGCCCGGCGATCTGGTGCTGCTGTTCCTGACCATCGAGCGCGAGGCCGTGCGCGCGCGCATCGAGGCGCTGGGCGGCCACGCGATCGAGGCGCTCGGCGCGCCCGGAACGCGAGCGGACGCCACGTGAGCAAGTCCAAGGCCACGCGTTCCCGGAAGTTCAGCCCCGAGCGGCCGCTGGTCGTGCAGGGGCAGGTGCCGGCGGTCGAGACCGTGCCGGGCCGCTGGGCCTGGGCGGCCGGCCCGCTCGACGCGGTGGCCGCGTGGGTGCCGGCCACCAAGGGCACGCGGGCGGGCGAGCGCTTCCGGCGGGCCTGGAAGATCGGCTTCGGCGCGGTCGCCGTCTTGTTCGCCTCCTACGCGCGCCAGGACCTCGGCTGGGTGGTGCCGTCGCTGCTCGCGGTGGCGCTCGCGGTCCTCCTGCCCATCAGCGACATCCGCCGCGCGCGCTGGCGCCGGGCGGCCCAGGGCCTGGCCGCGGGACGCCAGGTGTCCCAGCCGGCGGCGGCCGAGGTCACCTGGGACGGCACGCGCCTGATGGTGCGCGCCGAGGCCCGGCAGTTCAGCGTCCGCCCCGCCGAGGCCGCCGCCGCGGTGGGGCGAGACGACCAGGGCGCCTGGCTGGCCCTGGCGCCCGGCGGCCGCGGCAAGCAGGCCCTGGCCTTCCGCGCCGCCGCCGTCGACCGCCCCCTGCCCTCGCGCCCCTGCCCCGCGTCCCCCGACCGCGTCGTCACCGTCGCCGCCCCCGACTGGGACGAGCTGACCCAGGCCCTGGCCCCGCGGGTCTGACCCCGCTCCGGCCGGCTTCCATGGGGCCCGGCGCCTGCGATCGCCGGCTTCCAGAAGGCGTCGTATCCATGCTGGCATGAGCAGCCTTGGAGTGCTCCGGCTTGCCGGAGCCCAGGCCCCGGCGGCTTGCCGCCGGGATCCGGTCGCCAAACCCGGCGCAGCAAGCTGCGCCGGATGGGGGCTCCACCAAGGTGGAGCACTCCGGTTGGCCTTCTGCGACATCCCCTTCCAGCCGGCCGGCCGCCCCGCCCATCCCAGCGCCCACCGTCCTGGGACCGCCGGCTTCCAGAGGGTGTCGTATTGATGCCGGCGGAGGCGGCCCTGGAGTGCTCCGGCTTGCCGGAGCCCCGGCCCCGGCGGCTTGCCGCCGGGATCTGGTCGCCAAACCCGGCGCAGCAAGCTGCGCCGGATGGGGGCTCCACCAAGGTGGAGCACTCCGGTTGGCCTTCTGCGACATCCCCTTCCAGCCGGCCGGCCGCCCCGCCCATCCCAGCGCCCACCGTCCTGCGACCGCCGGCTTCCAGAGGGTGTCGTATTGATGCCGGCGAAGGCGGCCCTGGAGTGCTCCGGCTTGCCGGAGCCCCGGCCCCGGCGGCTTGCCGCCGGGATCTGGCCGCCAAACCCGGCGCAGCAAGCTGCGCCAGATGGGTGCTCCACCAAGGTGGAGCACTCCGGTTGGGCTCTTGCGACACCCTCTTCCAGCCGGCCGACCCGGACGCCCTCGAGACGCGCCGGCTGTCAGGGCCGCGGCCCCTCGCAGGTGCCCAGGCCCTCCTGGCAGGTGCCCTCGACGCAGACCCCGCCCGCCGCGCAGCCGCCGTCGGAGGCGCAGGCGCGGCGCACGCAGCCGTGGTCCAGCTCGTGGCGGCTGCCGCACAGCCCCGGGACCTCGCACGGGGCCCGCCCCTCGGCGGCCGCGGGGTCACAGACGGTGTGCGCCGGGCAGGCGAAGCCCTCGTCGCACGGCACCGGCTCGCACCCGCGCCCGACCGCCTTGCAGCGGTAGCCCTCGCCGCAGACCGCGTCGTCCGCGCACGCCGGCTTGCAGGCCGTGCTGAGCTGGCCGTCCTGCCCGCAGCACGGCCCCAGATAGGCCAGGCACAGTAGCTCGCCCGCGCAGTCATCGTCGCTGGCGCACTCGGTCGACACGCTGCACCCCATCCCGCACAGCGGCGGCGCGTCCCCCGGCCGCACCGGCGCCACGCAGCCCTCGCCCGAGGCGCACTCGCTCGACGAGCGACAGCCGTCCCCTCCGGCGACGTCGCCGTCGCAGCCCATCGCGGCCCACCCCACACACCCGATCACCAGCAAGGCCCTCATTCGCTGCTCCCGTGTTGCGCCCGGACCTGGAGTTCTGCACCGACCGTGCCACCCCGCCCGCGCTCGCAGCGACGCCCCGCCGCCCGCTCCAAATGCGCAAGCGCGCCTCACCCCGTCAACCCGCTTGCCACCCCGGGACCGCCCCGCCCTCGAACGGCGGCAGGACCGCCCGCCCCGCCAGGTACACCAGCCCCATCGGACGCTCGATCGTCATCTCCATGGGCGGGTTCAGGAGCTCGCGGCCGTCCCGCTGGCGAACCCCCAGCACCAGCACGTCGTAGCGCCCCTTGGCCCACGCCGCCACGTCGCAGAAGCGCCCCGGGACCGGCGCGTCCTCGGGCAGGTCGCCCAGGTACAGGTTCTGGGTGCTGGTCACGGCCACCCGGCTGATGACCGCCGCCGAGCCGGGCGCGCGCACGGCGTGGGCCAGCAGCGAGAACCCCAGCTGGGTGGTCTCGATGACCTCGTCGGCGCCGGCGGTGCGGGCGTGGGCGACGTTCTCGGCGTCCAGGATCTCGGCGACGACGTACAGCGGACGGCGCCGCTGGCCGTGCGGCTTGTGGCGCGCCATGTAGCTGCGCAGCGTGAACAGGGTCAGCAGGGTCAGCGCGTCGGCACGCGCCGGCTCGAGGTTGCGCTGCCCCACCACGATCACGGCCGCGGCGTGGGTCAGGCGCACCTTGTCCAGCTCGCTCTCCTTGGTCGGGTCGCCGCCGACCCAGCCGAACTCGGGCGGCAGGTCTTGCGGGCGCTCGCCGGGCGCGAACAGGACCAGCTCGGGGCGCGGCTCGGCCGGGAACTCGGCCAGCAGCACGGGCAGCAGCATGCGCGCCCCGGCGCCGTAGCCGCAGACGACGATGTGGCCGACGTTTCCGGTCATGCGGAAGTCCTCTTCGCGGACGCTCAGGACGCTGGTCAGCAGGGTGCGGCCGATGATGCCGGCGAACAGGGCCAGGGTGAAGAGGCCTCCGACCATGACGGCCGCGCCGACCAGCCGGCCCAGCTCGGTCACCGGCGCGATGTCGCCGAAGCCGACCGTGGTCAGAGTGACCAGGGCCCACCACAGCGCGTCGGAGACCGAGCCGATGTCGGGGTTTCGCCCGCCCTCGACCAGGTACATGGTGACGCCGCCGACCAGCACCGCCGTGCCCAGCACCGAGAAGGCGAACAGGAACAGGACGCTGTTCTCCTCGAAGGCGCGGACCAGCCCGTGCAGCGGGTTGGCGTAGCGGAAGATGCCGGCCTTGCGGGCCAGGCGGAACAGCCGGAGCACGCGCAGGCCGCGCAGGCCAGGCACGATGGCGACCACCGCCAGCAGATCCAGCACGTTGAGCGGCTCGAGGGCGTAGCGGACGCGGGCCCAGACGTGCGTCAGCAGCCGACGGGCCGGCGACAGCGCGAAGAAGGCCAGCTCGGGAGGGCGCCAGCTGAGGATGCGCAGGGCGATCTCGACGGTGAACACCGCCAGGACCGCCCGGTCGAGGGCCAGCAAGGTCTCGCGCGTCTCCGGCGAGACGAACAGCTCGGCGACCAGCAGGACCAGCGACGCCAGGATGAGCGCATAGACCGCGCTGTGGACGGCGCGGTACAGGCGCGTGTCGGGCCTGTGGAAGGCCGCGTGGACCCGCTCGCGCAGCGCGCCGGCGAGCAAGCCGCTACCTCCGGGCTGCCCAGCGGGCCATGGCCTCGAGGGTGGACTTGAGGACCCGCGAGGCGGCGACGTCGGCGCCGGTGGTGAGGGCCTTCCACTTCAAAAAGCCCACGTCGTCGCGCTTGGGCGCCGAGCCCAGGGCATAGCCCAGCACGCCGGGGGCGGCGAGCCACAGGCCGTGGCTGTAGTCGCTGCGGAAGCCGTCGCGCTTGGACAGGGCGTCGGTCTCCTTGGGCAGGATCTCCCAGCCGGCGGCCTGGTAGCCCTGCTGCTCGCCGAGGCGGCGCAGGACCAGCTCGTGGTGGACGGCGCCCAGCAGGGGCAGGTCGACCTTCTGGTAGAAGCGGACGGCCTCGGGCGGGGTGAAGCGGGGGTCGGAGATGCTGCGGCACACGCTGACGTGGTCCAGGTTGCCGACGTAGTGGTCGACGTCCATCACGGCGTCGATGACCTTGTCGGGCTCCACGTTCGACACGGGCATCAGGGCGAAGCCTTCGTCGGTGGGGCGGCCGCCGTGGTTCCAGTGGGTGAAGGTGAAGGCCGAGGGCGGGGTCGCCGGCAGACGCTGCAGCACGCGCTGAAGGAAGGCCTGAAGTTCCATGGACGGGGGCTCCGGAGGGTGGAGGGAGAGCTAGAAGTTCAAGGGGTGGCGGTACGGTGCCACAAGCCGCGGGGGACGGCGACATCGGTGGCGTCTTCGCCCAGAGCTGATAGGCATGCGCTATCACACTGCTCGCAAGTTTCGATTGGCCTCGCCGCGCTGCCGTGCGGAAGATCGGCCCGAGTCCAGACTTGGAGGATCCCATGACCTACCAGCATCCGACCCGAAGCGACCTGCCCGAGACCACCCGCGCCCAGGTGGCGGACCTGCTCAACGCCTCGCTCGCCACCGCGATCGATCTCGCGCTGCAGGCCAAGCAGGCCCACTGGAACGTCAAGGGCCCGTCGTTTGCGGCCCTGCACGCCCTGTTCGACCAGGTCCACGCCGACGCGAGCGGCTGGGTCGACACCCTGGCCGAGCGCGCCGTGCAGCTGGGCGGCGTCGCCCAGGGCACCCTGCAGGCGGTCGGCGACCGCACCGCCCTCGCCGTCTACCCGCTCGACCTCGTCGACGGCCGCGCCCACGTCGACGCGCTGGCCTCGGCCATGGCGCGCTTCGCCGCCGGGACCCGCGCCGCCATCGAGCGCACCGCCACCGCGGGCGACGCCGTGACGTCGGACCTCTTCACCGGCCTGACCTCGGCCGCCGACAAGACCCTGTGGCTGCTCGAGGCGCACCTGCAGTCGGACCGGTAGCCTTTCGAAACGCCCGCGCCCCGGCCACTCGGGACCGGGGCGCGGGCGCCTTCGGGCCGCGCTCAGCGCGAGAAGGTCACCGTCCCGCCGGGTTGGATCTCACACTTGGCGCCGAACCCGCCGACGAAGGTCCCGCTCACCGTGCCGCTGGCCGACTTCGGGCCGGCGACCTCCGTCACCTTGAAGGTGATCTTCGTGTCCTTCTTAACGATGGACGCCTCCTTGCCGCTGTGGTCCAGCACCGGGAAGGTCCCGTTCAGGGTCATGCTCTCGTCGCCGCCGAAGCCCTCCATCTCGTGGTTGCCCGTCGTGCCGGTCAGCGTGTCGTTGGCACCCGAGAGCTTCAGCGTGACGGTGTGCGTGTTCTTGCCCTGCTTGATGTTGCCCGCGGCCACGTCGCACTTGACGTCGTAGCTCAGGTCCACCGCCCAGTTGCCGGCCCAGGTGATCGGCTCCGGGGTGGGCTCCGGCTCCGGCTCCGGCTCGGGGTTGGGCGAAGCCGCCTTGCAGACGCCGGTGGGCGCGGGGGTCGGGGTCGGGGTCGGGGTCGGGGTCGGGGTCGGGGTCGGGGTCGGGGTCGACCCGCCGCAGGCCTGCCCGCAGGCCTCGTCGCAGGTCATCCCCTGCGGCGCCCCGAAGAAGCCGCACTCCTCGAGGCACTCGTCCAGACACTCGCTCGGGTCGACGGGCTCCGGGGGCGGCTCGGGCTCCGGCTCCGGCGCGTCGACCCCGCACGCCTGCCCGCAGGCCTGCTCGCAGGTCATCCCCTGCGGCGGCCCGAAGAACGCGCAGTCGTCCAGACACAGGTCCAGGCAGGCGTCGTGGCCGTCGGCCTTGCCGCTCATCACGCAGACCTGGCCACTGCCGCAGTCGGCGTCGCTCGTGCAGCTCTGCTCGGACGGGTCCTTGTCGGTGTCGTTGGTGGCGTCCGCGCCCGGCCCTCCCGTCCCGGCGGCCGTGCCCGGGTCGTCGCAGCCGGCGGCCAGCGCCAGGCCGAGGGTCATCAGAGAGCCGAGAGCCAGTCGTGTCATGCGCTTCATCTTGGGTTCCTCTTGATCGCGAAGGGGTGAAGGTCACCGGTCACGGGCTGCTCGACGGGCCAGCTTGTGGCATGTTCTGTGTCGCCCGATGTCCTCGGATGTCCCGTCCAGGACCGGGCGCCGGTCCCCCCACCAGGACATCGATGCCCCCGACCCTCGACCGCCCGCCCGCCGCGCCTGCCCTCCGGCCCTCGCTGCCCCTGGCCCACCGCCTGCCCAACCCGCCGCCGGTCTTCGTCGGCCGCGACGACGAGGCGCGCGCCCTGGCCGAGCTCGTCACCCGCGCCCCGGTCACCCACGTCCAGGGCCTGGGCGGCCTCGGCAAGTCGGCCCTGGTCGCCCACACCCTGCACCGCCTCCTCCCCGACCGCGCCGCCCGCTGCTTCGTCGTCCGCCTGCGCCCCGGCGCCGACCTCCGCGCCGTCCTGGTCGACGTCGTCCGCGCCCTCGCCGCCGCCGAGGGCGTCCACCTCAGCGACTGGCAGGCCCACCTCTCCGAGCCCGACCTCGCCCTCGCCACCGCCCTCGACCACGCCGACGCCGGCCGCTGGACCGTCGTCCTCGAAGACCTCCACCACCTGCCCGCCCCCGCCGACCGCGCCGCCCTGCTCGAGCCGCTGGCCACCTACGCCCGCGACGCCCGCTGGATCGCCACCAGCCGCGAGGCCCCGCCCGCCGGCCTCCTCCCCGGCCAGGAGCTGACCCTCGGCCCCCTCTCCCCCGCCGGCCTCACCGCCCTCGCCGCCCACTGGGCCCCCGACCGCCCCGACGCCGACCGCCGCGCCGCCGTCGCCGACAGCGCCGGCGCCCCCTGGCGCCTCCGCCAGGCCCTCTTCGGCCAGCCCCTCGCCCCCGCCACCCCGGCCGAGCGCGACCCCCTCGGCGGCCTCTCCCCCGACGCCCGCGCCGCCCTGGGCGTCCTCGCCCTGCTCGACCGCCCGCTGCCCGAGGCCACCCTCGCCACCCTCCCGCAGGTCTCCCGCCCGGCCCTCGACCTCCTGCTCCGCAGCGGCCACCTCGAGACCACCGGCGGGGGCCTCGCCGCCCACGGCCTCAGCCGCTCCCTCGCCACCGAGCACACCCCCGCCCCGGCCCGCGCCGCCCTGGCCCGCGCCCTGGTCGCCCCGCTCGCCGCCGCCCCCGCGCCCGAGGCCCAGCTCGAGGCCCTGCGCCTCTCCGCCCGCCACGCCCCCGACGCCCTGCCGGCCACCGCGCTCGCCGTGACCCCGACCCTGGTCGCCGAGGGCTTCGCCCCCGAGGCCTGGGCCCTGCTCGCCTCGGCCGACGCCGCCCTGCCGCTGGCGCTGCGCCTGCGCCTGGCCCTGGACGCTGGCGACCTCGACGCCGCCGTCGCCCTCGGCCCGCTCCCCGACGCCGCCCCGCCCGAGGCCGAGCTGGCCTGGGTGCGGGTCCTGTACGCGACCAACCGCTTCCCCGACGCCGCCCGCCGCGGCGCCCAGCTCGCCGCGACCGCGCCCCCCGATCTGGCCAACGAGGCCGCCCTGTTCGCCGGCCGCGCCTCCCTCGTCCTCGGCCAGGCCGCCGACGCCCTGGCCCTGGTCGACCCGCCGCGCCCCGCGCCCGACCCGACCACCCGCCTCTTGCTCGAGGACATCCGCATCTGCGCCTGCAACGCCCTGGGCCGCGCCGCCGAGGCGCGCGCCCTCGCCCGCGGCGCCATGGCCGAGTTCGAGACCGCCACGCCGCGCGTCCGCCGCCAGGTCGGCCACTACCTGGTCCGCAGCCTCTACATGCTGGGCCTGCTCCCCGAGGCCTCGCGCCTGCTCGCCCGCACCCTCGACGAGCTCGGCCCCCGCGCCCTCAGCCTGCAGGTCGGCCGCGGGGCCCTGTTCAGCGAGGCGGTCATCAGCCTCGAGAACGGCCGCCTCGCCGCCGCCGCCGCCGCCACCGAGCGCCTGCCCGCCTACTTCCCGCCCTCGGCCGGCGCCTGGCGCGCCATGGTCGACGCCCTGGCCCTGCAGGTCACCCTCTTCTCCTACGCCTTCGCCCCCGCCCGCATCGCCGACGTCATGGCGGCTGGCGAGCGCTTCGGCGCCCGCTCCATCGTCGCCGCCGCCCGCATGCAGCAGGCCCGCTGGGCCCTCGAGACCGGCGCCCCCCTGAGCTGGGACGACCAGGCGCTGGCCGGCGACGACCCGCACAACGTCATCGCGCGCGGCTGGAAGCAGGTCCACGCCGCCCGCCACGGTCAGGCCGACCCCGCGGCCCTGCAGGCGCCCTCGGACGCCGCCGGCGAGGCCGCCTTCCTGCGCCGCCTGGCCAGCGCCGCCGCCGCCTTCGTGGCGGGCGACGTCGCCTCGGCGGCCGCCCAGGCCCGCGAGACCGCCGAGCTTGCGGACACCCAGGGCTACGGCCTGCTCGCCCCCGAGGCCTTCGAGCTGCTCGCCTGGACCGACGCCGCCCAGGGTCGCCTCGACGCCCTCGAGGCCGCCGCCGCCCGCCTGCTGGCCACCACCGAGGCCATGCCCGCCCCGCGCCTGGCCGCCCGCGCCCGCCTCCTCCTCGCCGCCGCCCGCGGCGACCTCCCGGCCCTCTTCGCCCTGGCCCAGCGCCCCGACTGCGCCGCCGCCCGCCGCGCCCGCGCCCTGCTCGGCGCCCCCGCCCCGCTCGACCGCGCCGAGCAGCGCCTGATCCAGGCCCTGCGCCCCCTCCTGCCCACCCCCGCCCCGGCCTGGCTGGGCCCCACCGACGGCCCCCCCGACTGGCTGCTCGACCTCCCCGCCGGCCGCGTCCTCCCCGCTGCCGGTGATCCCATCGACCTGACCCGCACCCCGCAGCTCCTCCGCTTCCTCTCCGCCCTGGCCGACGCCGGCGGCGAGGCCTCCAAGGAGACCCTCGTCGGCGCCGCCTGGGACATCGCCGACTACCACCCCCTGCACCACGACAACCGCCTGCGCATCGCCGCCCGCAAGCTCCGCCAGCTCATCGAGCCCGACCCGACCGCCCCGACCCGCCTCCTCACCACCGAGGACGGCTACCGCCTCGGCGGCCGCGTCCTCGTCCTCTCCTGACCGCGCCAGTCGCGACAGAGGACGCCGCTCTCAGAGTCCAGCCTCGCAGCCACTGCCCCTTGCTCCATGCCGAGCGATGACCCATCCTTGCCATGGGCCGCGACGCGGCCACCGTCGGAGTACGCTCGTGCCCACACCCGCTCAGAACATCGAGTCGTCACGTCGCCGTTCAGGGCTCAGCCTCAATCACCTGGCCGCCCTCGCTGGCCTCGAGCCCGCGCGGTTACAGGCGCTCGAGGCCGGTCACGACGAACCGACGCCCTCTGAGCTGGACGCCGTGGCGCGCGTCTTCGGCCTGCCCATGCGCGAGTTCCTGGCTGGACTCGGGGACGAGACTCCGCTGGGCCAGCTCTTCCTGCGAAACCAGGAGCTTCTCGAAGCCGGGGCGGGTGATGCCTTGCTCGAGCTGTGTCAGTACGGGGCCCAGCAGGTCCTGGGCGAGTTCGTTCGGTGCGTCCATTACCTGCACCGACTGATCCCGAGCGCCGCTTCGGATGTGACGACGCTCTTTCCCGGGCAACCCCTCGACGCGGCTCCCCCCTTCGGAATGGATCGCTTCGCTGCCGGGGTGCGACGCATGCTGGCCATCGCGCCCGACGCACCGATCGAGTCGATGCGAGGCGTCATGGATCGGCTCGGCATCGAGGTCTTCTTCGTCAGCGAAGACGTCCTCTCGGCGCCCTTCGACGGCGCCTCCGTCGCCTCGCCGCGGCCGGCCGTCCTCGTCAATCTGGTGGGCGGACCGAGTTGTTGGTGGCGTATTCGGATGACGCTGGCCCATGAACTGGGGCACATCCTGCTGGATCACCGCAGCCGGGAACACGATGTCGCCATCATCAGCCCCCGGCCTGGCGAGCGCAGGTCACGCTGGAACTTCTTCGACGGTCACGAGGCCGTCGAGCGTCGCGCCAATGCCTTCGCCGCCCACTTCCTCGCTCCGGCGGAGGCCATCATGGCCCTGGTCGACGCCGGAGATCCGACCGCCGAGGCGTCGGTCACCGCCGTCTGTCAGCAGTTCCAGATCGGCAGGACGACGGCCATCTATCGTCTGGCACACACGTTCCGGTTGGACGTCCGCACCCGCACCCGGATGCTCGCCCGCGACCCGGGCGAGGTGCACGGGCCGCTCCACGTGGACGCCGTCAGCATCTCCGAGATCGGCCTCAGGGCCGGCCGGCTGAGGGAGGCCGTCGTCGGCGCCTTGCTCGCAGGGCGCGTCAGCCGGGTCGAAGCGCGCGAGATGCTGGGATTGGGGCTCTCCGACGCGCTCCCCGACGATCCCAGATTGTCCGAAGCGGATCGGAGGCCGCTGCGCGACCCGGTGCAACGGGTGTTGTCGGCCGCGCGAGCATTTCTCGGAGACAGCCCGGACACACGCGATTTCGAACCCGTCCGAGCGCGGCCTGCGCCGGGAGGCTGGCGGGTCGAGCTCGTGCGCTATCTCGACGTGAACGAAGTCGAGCCGAGGCCCGACGTGGCGCTTCGCGTCACCTACGACCTCTCTCAGGTCTCCTGGATGAACGCGTGAGCTCCGAGGCGAGCCGGGCAGCGCCGGCTCACGAGGTCCAGATCGCAGAGAACGCTTGCGTCCTCGCCTCGATCTGCATGGTCCTTCGAGCTCATGGTTCCCCGACGAGCCAGCAAACCCTGCGGGAGCGCCTCGTCGGCACACGCCGTGGCTACTCGCTGCGCGACGCGGCCACGCTGGTCAGCGGACGCTACCTGGAGCCGGACATCGACGACCCTTCGGCCATCGAGTGGCTCCGGGCGCAGTCGAACTCCGGCCGCCTGCTGATCCTGCAGATGTTCGCGGCCCGACTTCACCAGCTGGCTCTCGCCCGAGGACGAGATTCAGGCCCGTTCGGACCGCTGCCATCGAGCCCAGGCTTTCTTCACGCCATCGTCGTCGTCGGGACCCGGGACAGGGACTTCCTCTACCTCGATCCCTGGTTCGAGGGTGCCGACCAGCCGTTCAGCATCGGCGAAGATGCGTTGGCCGAGGCCTGGCAGGCCGGAGTCCTGGTGGTCTACGGACCGCCCGTCCCCTGAGGGCTGGCAGACCTCGACCCACGCGCCTCCGAGCTGGGGCAAGCCCGGCCCATGAGCTTGAGGCTTCGGCCGCTCGCTTGGCGCCCCTCGGAGCGGTGCTACGATGCGCCGCACCCGACCCGGAGCGTGCCCATGTCCTTGTCCCTCACCCTGGCCACCGTGGCGCTCGCCAGCCTGGCCGCCCCCGCCCCTGCCGGCGCTCCGGGCGCCCTGCCCTTCGCGGTGCACGAGCGCACCTTCGACAACGGCCTGCGCGTCATCGTGGTCCCCCAGGACAGCCCGGGCGTGGTCGCCTTCATGTCCATCGTCCGCACCGGCTCGCGCGACGAGGTCGAGCCCGGCAAGACCGGCTTTGCCCACTTCTTCGAGCACATGATGTTCCGCGGCACGCCCCGCTACTCGACCGCGGCCTACAACGACGTGCTCAAGCGCATGGGCGCCGACTCGAACGCCTACACGACCGACGACTACACGGCCTACTACATCGTCGGCCCCGCCTCCGAGCTGCCGACCATCGTCGACATCGAGGCCGACCGCTTCCAGCACCTCGCCTACAGCGAAGAGGACTTCCGCACCGAGGCCCTGGCCATCCGCGGCGAGTACGCCAAGAGCGTCTCCAGCCCCGGCCTGCCGCTGTCCGAGGCCATCCGCCAGCGCGCCTTCACCCGCCACACCTACGGCCACACCACCATGGGCTACCTGGCCGACATCCAGGCCATGCCCGACCAGCTGGCCTACAGCCGCTCGTTCTTCGAGCGCTTCTACCGCCCCGACAACACGGTGCTGCTGGTCGTCGGCGACGCCCGCCCCGACCAGGTCTTCGACCTCGCCCAGCGCCACTACGGCGACTGGCGCCGCGGCTACCAGCCCCCCAAGGTGCAGCCCGAGCCGCCCCCCCGCGGCGAGCAGCGCGGCGCGGTCGCCTGGCCGACCCCCACTCGGCCCTACCTGGCCATCGCCCACCGCACCCCCGCCTTCGACACCACCTCGCGCGACACCGCCACCCTGCACGTCATCGCGCAGCTGCTGCTCGCCGAGTCGGCGCCGCTGTACCAGCGGGTCGTCATCGAGCAGCAGTGGGCCGACGCCCTCTCGGGCGGCCCGGCCGACCGCCGCGACCCCTACCTCTTCACCATCAGCGCCCGCGCCCGCGACGCCGCGGCCCTCGCCGACCTCGAGCGCGCCGTCCTCGCCGCCCTCGACGACCTGAAGCGGCGCCCGGTCGACGCGGCCCGCCTCGAGCGCGTCAAGAGCCACCTCCGCTACGATCTGCTGCTGTCGATGGACAGCCCCGCCAACATCGCCTTCCAGCTGGCCAACGTCATCGGCGTGGCCGGCGACGTGCAGGCCCTGGGCCGCCTCAACCTGCGCATCTCCCAGGTCACCCCCGCCGACGTGCAGCGGGTCGCCAAGCAGGTCTTCGACCCCAAGGGGCGCACCACCGTGACCCTGGCCCACACCGCCCCGGCGCCAGCGCCCACGGCCCCCGCCCCCCAAGGAGGTGCCCAATGATCCGCGGCAGCCTCGCCTCCCTGGCCTCCCTGACCGTCCTCGGCCTCGCCTCCTCGGCCCTCGGCGCCCCGCCCGCCGACGGCCCGGCCCTCGAGGTCGTCGCCCTGCCCAGCCCCGGCGCCAGCGCGGTCGACGTCCGCGTCCTGTTCCGCGTCGGCTCGGTCGACGACCCGCCGGGCAAGGCGGGCCTGGCCGCCCTGACCGCCCGCATGCTGGGCGACGCGGCCACCGCCAAGCGCAGCCAGCAGGCCCTGAAAGAGGCCCTGTACCCGATGGCCGCCGACTGGTCGGTCCTGGCCGACAAGGAGGCCACGACCTTCATCGGCCGGGTCCACCAGGACCACCTGCAGGCCTACACCGATCTGTTGCTCGAGGCCCTGCTGCAGCCCGGCTTCCGCGACGAGGACCTGGCCCGCCACAAGGACCAGCTGCGCGCCTTTCTGACGACCACCCTCAAGGCCGCCAGCGACGAGCTGCTGGGCTTCGAGACGCTCAACACCGTCGCCTTCCAGGGCCACCCCTACGGCACCCCGGTCCAGGGCACGCTCTCGGGCCTGGACGCCATCACCATGGACGACGTCCGCCAGTTCTACCGCACCCACTACACCCGGCCGCGCACACTGCTGGGCCTCGCCGGCGGCTTCACGCCCGAGTACCAGTCCCGCCTGGCCGGCCGCCTGGCCGAGGGCCTCCCCGCGACCGGCGCCACCCGCCCGGACCTGCCCGCGCCTCCGCCGGTCACCGGCCGCCACGTCACCCTGGTCGAAAAGCCCACCGACTCGACCGGCATCCACTTCGCCAGGCCCATCCCGGTCCGCCCCGGCCACCCCGACTACCTGCCGCTGGCGGTCGCGGCCAGCTTCCTGGGCGAGCACCGCACCTTCCACGGCCGCCTGATGCAGCAGCTGCGCGGCCTGCGCGGCCTCAACTACGGCGACTACGCCTACGTCGAGCACTACCACAACCCGCCCGGCACCTCGCAGCCCACCCCCGGCGTCGCCCGGCAGCAGCAGCTCTTCACCGTCTGGGTCCGCCCGGTCGCCCCCGACAAGGCCCACTTCGCCCTGCGCGCGGCCCTCTTCTACACCGACCAGCTGGTCCGCGAGGGCCTGACCCAGGCCCAGCTCGACCTCACCCGCGACTTCCTGATGCGCTACGCCCAGCTGTGGCGCCAGACCGCCTCTCGCCGCCTCGGCTTCGCCATGGACGGCCGCCTGTACGGCATCGACTCGGTCATCGACGCCCTGGTCCAGGGCCTGCCCGCCCTGACCCTCGACCAGGTCAACGCCGCCATCCGCCGCCACCTGACCACGGCCGACCTGCACGTCGTCATGGTCACCCGCGACGCCCAGCCCCTGGCCACCGCCCTGAAAGCCGACACCCCCAGCCCCATCACCTACGACAGCCCCGTCCCCCCCGAGGTCACCGCCGACGACGCCCTCATCCAGACCTACCCGGTCACCCCGGCCTCGGTCCGCGTCGTCCCCGTCGACCAGCTCTTCCGCTGACCCCAGCGCGGTGTGGGGTTCGCGCTGCTGCGCGCCCGCCTTGCGTCGCCCCCGACGGTTGATATCATGTGGAACAGGTTGATATCGCAGAGGGCGCCATGGTCCGCACGGTCATCTCCCTGGACGAGGAAGACAAGCGCTGGCTGGACGAGCGCGCCGAGCGCGAGGGTGTTCCCATGACGGAGCTCGTGCGCCGAGCGGTTCGTCTCCTTCGCGCCTCGGAGTCCGAGCCGAGCTTCGAGGAGCTGCTGGAGTCCGTCCGCGGCACCTGGACGCGAGGAGATGGCCTCGAGTGGCAGACGCGGCTCCGGCAGGAGTGGGATGAACGTCCTCCTCGATAGCGTGATCCTCATCGATCTCCTGAACGGATCGAAGCCGGCCGCCAACTACGTCCGCGAGCTCGGCCCAAGCGCCTTCGTCTCTCCGATCACCCGGGCCGAGGTCCTCAGCGGACTGGACCCCGAGTCCGCAGCGGCGCCGCGAGCCTTCCTGAACCGGTTCCAGTCGGTGGACATCGACTCCACCACCGCCGACCTGGCGGCCAGCCTCCGGCGAACGCACCGTTGGAAGCTCCCTGACGCCTTCCAGGCCGCCCTCGCGCAGCAGCACGGCCTCGTGCTGGCCACGCGCAACACCCGGGACTTCGACCCAAAGCGCCATGCCTTCGTGACCGTGCCCTACGCTGCGCCGTAGCCGCTCTCACTGGCGATGGAGCAGGGAGTCTCACCTGTCTCAGATGCCTCGTCGGCGCAGCGATGCACAACTTCGCCAGCTGACGATGACATCGTATCGCAAAGATGGGACATCGACTCGATGCGCTCTCGCGCCGAAGGCGCTGTGGAGCGCGCCGGCCATGCCGGCGCTATATGGGGCTGCGATCAGCAACGCGCTTGGCACGTCCCCGTCGCCGACCTGGCCGGCGCCCTGCGACCTGCAGGACCAGCAAACGAAACGTCGGCGCGATGCGCTCTCGCGCCGAAGGCGCTGTGGAGCGCGCCGGCCATGCCGGCGCTATGGGGCCGCGATCAGCTACGCGCTTGGCACGTCCACGGCGCCGACCTGGCCGGCGCACCGCGACCTGCAGGACCAGCAAACGAGGCGTCGACTCGATGCGCTCTCGCGCCGAAGGCGCTGTGGAGCGCGCCGGCCATGCCGGCGCTATGAAGCTGCGATCAGCTATGCGCTTGGCACGTCCCCGGCGCCGAAAAGACCGGCGCGCTCACCGGTGTCTTCCAAAGCCGCCCCTGGCGGCGGAAGCAACCGCAGCGACACTGCGAGGGTCCTCGTGGAAGTGGACTGGAGCGGCGAGGGGGTCGGGGCGCTCGGCGTCTTCAGGTCGGACCCAGCCCGAGGTAGAGTGAGAGCCCCGTGTCGATGGCGGCCAACTCGTCCGGCGCGACGACCCCGTACACGCGACGGAGGCGCCGCTTGTCGATGGAACGCAGCTGGTCGACAAGGGCCCAGGATGGCTTGACGAGGCCGCTCTTGCCGGGCTGAAGCGCGGGGTAGAGCGCCCCGTGACCAGCCGTCCCGGTGACGGGGACGACGGCCACCAGGGGAAACCGCTGGTGCCCGATGACGTCCGGGTCACTCACCACCACACAGGGTCGGAGGCCGCGCTGCTCGTGGCCCAGGGTCGGGTCGAGTTCGGCCTGGACGACCGTACCGCGGACGAGGTTCACGACGCCTCCTCGACCCAACCTTCGCCGGGGACCCACCGGACCGGCCGGCCGGCGGCGGGGTCCAGCAGATCGTCGTCGCCCTCCGCGGCGGCGGCCATCCACTCGCCGAGCCCCGCGGCGGCCAGCTCGTCCGTCTCGGGATGCGGATTCACCAGCGACGCCTCCAGCGCGTCGCGCCGACGGCGGTCCAGCTCGTGCGCGATGGCTTCGGAGATGAAGCGGCTGCGGTTGCTCGCGAGGCGGTCGATGCGCTCGACCAGCTCTGCGGGCAGGGTCACGGTGACTCGCGCGGTGGCCGACATGACATCCTCCAGCGGCGGCGGGGGCGGAGTATGATCATCGTATGAGCGCAGGCGGCCGTCATCAATGCCCAGCCTGCGGGAGGTGGCGGGCTCGAGCGCTCGGTCCGCGACCTGCAGGACCAGCAATCGAGGCGTCGACTCGATGCGCTCTCGCGCCGAAGGCGCTGTGGAGCGCGCCGGCCATGCCGGCGCTATGGGGCTGCGATCCGCCAAGCGGTCGGCAGGTCCAAGGCGCCGACGTGGCCGGCGCGCTGCGACCTGCAGGACCAGCAAACGAAGCGTCGACTCGATGCGCTCTCGCGCCGAAGGCGCTGTGGACCGCGCCGGCCATGCCGGCGCTATGGGGCTGCGATCAGCTACGCGCTTGGCACGTCCCCGGCGCCGACGTGGCCGGCGCTCTGCGACCTGCAGGCCCAGCAGCCGTGCCCTCCTCGCCTCACCCGGCGGGGGCGGGGCGGAGCGGGACGCGGTGGTGACCGTCGGTGAGGGCCGGCGGGCTGACGGGGAGGCGGCCCTTGGGGCCGAACAGGCCCAGATAGACCTGCAGGGCGTCGGCGCGCGCGGTCGCCGGGAGGTCGAATCGGACGGTGTCGCGGACCAGCTCGCGCGGGCGCCAGCGCTGGGGCGGGTGCAGGCCGTGGGTCAGCGGGTGGTCGGCCAGGGCGACACGGCGGCCGCGGGCGTCGTGGACGTGGACGAAGACGTCTGGGGCCTCGTTGGTGGGCCGGTCGACGGACCAGTAGCAGGTCAGCTCGTAGCGGGTGGGCGGGTCGGCGAGCTGCGTGAGCGGCTCGCAGCCGTGCAGGGCGAAGGGGCCGAGGCGCGCCGGGCCGCCGCTCAGGGCCGGGGGAGCCGCCGGGACGGTCAGAGGGCGGGCGCCGTCGAGCAGGCGCTCGAGGTGGGCCAGGCGGGACAGCACCGCGCCGCCGACCGACTCGCCGTACAGGGTCGCGACCAGGAAGGCGCTGGGCAGGCGATCGGCGGCGCGGCGGTAGCGGGCCAGGACCTGCTCGGGCGTGGGCGGGGCGGTGTCGCGCAGCAGCAGGCGGCGCGGAGCGCTGCGGGGGCCCTGGGTGACCAGGTAGGGGGCCAGCGCGGAGCCGGCGCGGCCGAAGTCGGCGGCCCACTCGTAGGGGTGCAGGGCGACCGGGCGCCGGGCGAGCGCTACGGCGATGAGGGCGTCGCTGGCGCGGTGGCTCTGTCGCCAGGTGCTGTCGGCGGCGGCGGCGGGCGTGAACAGGCCCAGGGTGTCGAAGACGCGCGCCGGGGCCAGCCAGCCGATGCGGCCGATGTCGCGGCCGACGTACCAGCTGTCCTCGAGCGGGTCGGCCGAGGCCTCGAGCAGGTCGAACAGGTCCTCGATCATGCCCATGCGGCCCTGCCTCATGGCGGCGACGTGCTGGGGCGGGACGCCGCGCAGCGAGTCCCAGGCGTCGGCCAGCCGCTGGATGGTCTTGGGGCGGCGCCACTCGACGCCGCGGCCGTGGGTGCGGTGGTCGTAGATGGAGTAGCGGGCGTCGAGGCGGGCCAGCTGCACGCTGGTCGCGGCCAGCAGGACCAGGGCGGCGGCGACGGAGGCGACACGCGCCGCTCGGTGCGGCAGGCCGGCGAGTCGGCCGACGCCCCAGCCCCAGCCGAGCGAGGCGGCGACCCACAGCGGCAGGGCGTGGCGCTGGTTGGGCATCCAGTCGACGTGGGCGGTGGCGACGAAGAAGAGGTTGGTGAGGGCGAGGGCCAGCGGGACGAAGCGGCGGCGGGCGGCCAGGGCGACCAGGAAGGCGAGGCCGAGGGCCAGGAAGGCGACCTCGAGCGGGCCGGCGCCCTGGGAGACCAGCGGGGCCAGGTTGGACAGCGAGGTGCCGTCGCCGGGCTTGGCGGCGAAGGTGTGGGGGAACCAGGCGCCGTAGTACAGGCGGCGAGCGAGCAGCAGGCCGGCGGCGACGGCGGCGACCGGGAGGGCGACAGGCAGGGTCTGGCGGAGGCGGGCCAGCGGTTGGGGGCGCTCGAGCAGGGCGGCCAGGGCGAGCGTCAGGACGTACAGGGGCGCCTCGGGGCGGGTGGTCGCCAGGGCCAGGGTGAGGGCGCCGAGGACAAGCCCGCTGCGGCGGCTGGGCGCGTCGAACCAGGCGTGGAGCGCCCAGGCGTAAGCGACCAGCAGCGCCAGGAACGAGGGGGTCTCGAGGCCTTGCAGGGCCCAGAAGGCGACGTAGCTGTTGGCGGCGAGCAGCAGGAGCGGGACGACCGCCAGGGCCGGGGTCAGGCGCAGGGCGCGGCGGGCGTAGGCGAAGCAGGCGGCGAAGAGGCCGGCCATGCTGACGAGGCCCAGGCCCTTGGTGAAGGTCACGCCGTCGGCGCCGAGGGTGAGGCCGAGCGCCTGCAGTAACACCCACAGCGGGTTCGAGAAGCCCTCGACGCGCTCGCCTGGGTTGTAGACCAGGCCGTGGCCCTGGGTGAGGTGCTCGGCGTAGCGCAGCGAGATGTACATGTCGTCCACGGTGCGCGGGGCGTAGTAGACGAGGTGGGCGAGGGTCGCGAGGGCGGCGAGGGCGAGCAGGGCGGGGGCGAGGCGGGGGCGGGCGAGGTGAGGCATGCCCGGCGCGATTGCAAGGTGAGGGCCAGCGGGCGGAGCCGCGTCCGCGCTGGGGGCGCAGGCCTACTGCGTGTGGAATCCGTGCCCGGCGGGTGGAGGTGCGTCAACCAGGTTGACGGTGGGCGGCCGGACTGCACGAGCTTGCTCGTGCTCGTGGTCGCGTAGCTCGCTACGCGGGGGCCTCGCAGGAAGAGGGCGCCCAAGCGTCAGGGCGCGGGGTCGGCGGGGGCAGTCAGGGCGCTGCCGAGGGAGGCGGCGATGACGCAGGCGATGGCGAGCCATTGGGTGGACGCCAGGTGCTCGCCGAGGAAGGCGAGGCCGGAGAGGGCGGCGATGGCGGGCTCGAGGCTCATCAGGACGCCGAAGGACTGAGCGGGGAGGCGGCGCAGGGCGAGCATCTCGAGGGAGTAGGGGAGCGCGCTGGAGAGGACGCCGACCGCGAGGCCGAGGGGGAGCAGGGCCGGGGCGAGGAGCGACGCGCCGGCGTGGGCTAGGCCGACCGGCAGGGTGACGAGGGCGGCGACGACCATGCCGAGGGCGGCGGCGGTGGGGCCGGGGACCGAGGCGCCGGCCTTTTGGCCGAAGAGGATGTAGGCGGCCCAGAAGGCGCCGGCGGCCAGGGCGAAGGCGGCGCCGAGGGGGTCGACGGCGCGCGAGGCGAGGTCGTCGCCGATGGGCAGGATGAGCAGCAGGCCGACCACGGCGAGCAGCGCCCACAGGAGATCGGCGCGGCGGCGCGAGGCGAAGACGGCGATGGCCAGGGGGCCGGTCAGCTCGAGGGCGACGGCGAGGCCCAGCGGGATGCGGTCGATGGCGAAGTAGAAGGACAGGTTCATGGCGCCGAGGGAGGCGCCGTAGACGGCGATGGTGCGCCACTGCGGGGCGGTCAGGCGGGCGCGCCAGGGGCGGAAGAGGGCGCAGACGACCAGGGCGGCGAGGGCGAGGCGCAGGGTGGTCGCGCCGGCGGCGCCGACGGCCGGGAAGAGCTGCTTGGCGAGCGAGGCGCCGCTCTGGATGGAGACCATCGCGACCAGGACGGCGGCGAGGGCGCCCGCGCGGCCGGAGCCCACGGGGGCGCTCAAGGCGCGCGGCGGGGGGCGAGGCAGGGCGGGGCGGGGCGCGGCGGCTTCATCGGGCGGCCTCGGGGCGGCGGTGCGCGCGAGGCATAGCCCAGCGGACGGCCCGGGTCCAGCGCGCTGCCCCACCCGGGGCTTCGGCCCGCGGGGGGGGGGGGGGGGATGGCGAGCACTGACGCCGACCGTCGACGATCGACGAGGCGGCGAGAACGCTTGCTCCGAGAAGCGCCAGAAGCCATGGCTGCGCCACGGGTGGAGACAGGGCCGGGCGGGGCGCAGGTGCGGGGACCTCGCCTCGACGAACCAGAGGTGTCAGGGTTCCCCATTTCCCACTTTGCGCCACAGAGAATATGGGAATTGGGGAACCCTGACACCTACATCCCGACGCCACCGACCCTCACAGCCCCATGATGTCATCCTTGAGCGACCACGAGATGGCGAGGACATCCTTCTTGACATCATCCCCGAGGCCGTGGCGCCCGAGCACCGCGAGGATGTCGTCGACCGCCGCCACGAACTCGGCGGCGCTGATGTTCATGCCGCGGTGGGTCTCCGGCATGGTGCGGCCCGCGTACGTCTGCGGGCCGCCGCTGCCGGCGCAGAGGAACGCGCACAGGTGCCCCTTGATCGCGCCGAGGCGCTCCGGCTCCGCGGCGTACGGCAGGAAGCGGGCCTTGATGATCGCGTTGCCCATGTGCGCCTCGACGATATCGTCGACCAGCATCGTAATCGCCTCACTGCCTCCGAGGCGCTGATAGAGGGAGCTCGTGTGGTGTGGGGCGGCTGCGGTTTCCATGGAAATCTCCTGGGGTCGAGCGGATGAACAGACCGGTCGGTCTAGCTCTGGGACAAAAAAAAGGAACCAGCTACCTGTCTCCGCGTCCGCTCTCGGCGGCGCCGAAGTAGAAGTCGAGCATCGCCTGGAGTGGAGCCGGATCCCTGCGGAGGCGGGTCCGCAGGGCGGCCCCCTCCCAGCAGTCGATGAGGAGCTCGGCCAGCCGCTGGGGATCCGGACCCGGCGGCAGCTCGCCGCGCTCCTGGGCGAGCGCCAGGCAGCGGGCGACGCGCTGCCCGATTTGATCGAGGCACCAGTCGATCTTCTTGCGAAACACCTCGCTCGCCCCGGACAGCTCCTGGCCCACGCCTCCGAGCAGGCAGCCGAGGTAGCCCTCGCCCCGGTACTTCTCACGGGTCGCCTCGAAGAAGTTTCGGACGCGCTGGAGGGGCGGGCAGCCCTCGTCTCCGAGGCACGCATCGAGCCCGGCGTGGACCTCGACCATGTAGGCGTCGATGACCTGCAGGGCGAAGTCCTCCTTGCTCGCGAAGTGGTGATAGAACGAGCCCTTCGGCACGCCGGTAGCGTCGAGCAGCGCTTGGATGCCTAAATCGCTGTAGCCGCGCTCGAGCAGCATCTTGAGCCCGGCGTCGAGCAGGCGCTGTTTGGTGGCGTGAGTCATGGGCGTGGAGGATTGGACCGTTCGGTCTAGAGGCACCATGACAGGACGCCTGGCCCGGGTCAAGGCGCTGGTCGCGCCAGACCCTTCGACCCCGATCCTCAGGCGGTCGCACCGCAGACCGCCGGGGCGCACGCCGGGAACTCGAAGTGGAGGCGGCACGCGCCCTCGCTGCACGCGAGTAAGCACGGCTCGCCCAGCCTGGAAACACCGAGGTCAAGCCTAGGAGGCTGTAGTGGCTGTAGTGAATGAGCTGATTCGCCGGCTCCGGCCGATCACGGCCCGGGTCCAGCGCGCTGACCCCGCTGGCCGGGTGCCTACAGGTTGCGGTCGGGGAGTCGCCGTCGCGCGAAGCGACGACAGAGCGCGGAGGGGGAGCGATGCGCGTCCACCACATCAACTGCATCTCGACCTGCCCCATCGGCGGCAAGCTGATGGACGGCGAGTCCGCGCGCGCGATCCGCGGCCACCTAGCGTGCCACTGCCTGCTGGTCGAGGCGGGCGACCAGCTGGTCCTGGTCGACACCGGCTTCGGGCTGCGGGACGTGCACGACCCGTACAGCCGCCTGAGCCGCTTCTTCATGGCGCTGCTGAGCCCACGCTTTCGCGAGGACATGACCGCCATCCGGTCCATCCAGCGCCTGGGGTTCGACCCGCGCGACGTGCGGCACATCGTGCTGACGCACCTGGACTTCGACCACGCGGGGGGCCTGGACGACTTCCCGTGGGCGACGGTGCACCTGATGGCCGACGAGCGCGAGGCCGCCTTCGCGCAGCGCACGCTGCTGGACCGCATGCGCTATCGGCCGCAGCAGTGGTCGACCCGCAACAGCTGGCGCGTCTACGCGAGCGACTCGGGCGAGCCCTGGTACGGCTTCGACGCGGTGAGGGATCTCGTGGGCCTGCCGCCCGACCTCCTGATGGTCCCGCTGGTCGGCCACACGCTGGGGCACGCGGGCGTGGCCGTGCGGACCGGGCCG
Source organism: Myxococcota bacterium (assembly GCA_041687695.1). Taxonomy (GTDB): domain Bacteria; phylum Myxococcota_A; class UBA9042; order PHBI01; family JAWLBL01; genus JAWLBL01. The sequence continues at coordinate 55,644 of JAWLBL010000039.1, forward strand.
GGCTGGAAGCTGCTGGCCGGCGACGCCTACTTCTGGCACGCCGAGCTGCACCCGACGCGCCCGCGGTGCACGCCTGGCCTGAAACTCTACCAGTGGATGATGGACAAGGATCGGCCGTGCCGCCTGTGGAACCAGCGGCGCCTGCGCGAGCTGCGCCGGGACCACGCGGACGAGGTCCTGGTCTTCAGCTCGCACGACCCGCGCGAGTTCGAGTGGCTGGCGCGCCGCGCCCTGATGGAGCCGGTGCCGCCGGTCCGCACCCTGCGCCCCCGGCCGCCGAGCTTCGAGCCGACACCGCAGTGGGTCTAGCCCACGACCGCCCGAGGGGGCGGCCGGCGCTCGTGCTGGGCACGGCGCTCGCCGCCAACCTCCAAGCGGCGCCAACGACCGCCGGGGCCGTCTGGCCTCCCCGGTTGCCCAAGCGCCCCTGTGGAGTGCCCCCGCTCGCGCGGGCTCGCTGGATCGCCCCGCTCGCGGCGCCATGCCCGCCGCGGTTGCCCAAGCGCCCCCGTGGAGTGCCCGCGCTCGCGCGGGCTCGCTGGATCGCGCCGCTCGCGGCGCTCTGCCCTCGAACGGACCTCGACGCGAGGTCTCGGCCGTCCGCGCCTCATCCGCCGAGACCTGACCCCTGGTGCGGTATCTGGACCCTTGGTGCAATATCTGCGCGTTGCAGGATGTGCCCGGACTCGCTATCCTCTTCGGCCATCTCAAACCGAAGGTTCGTCCATGCGCATGATGCTGTTCGCCGCCCTGTGGCCGATCGTCCTGCACGGCTGTGACAGTCCGCCGGCCTCAGAACCGTCCATGGTCTTCAAGATGCGCGGCCCGCAGCGGATCGACATCCCCGCCCTCGACTTCGTCACCCGCCAGACCTTCACCCCCTCGAAGACCTTCTGGCAAAAGCCCGCGCCGGTCCGACTGGGCCTGTTCTGGCCTGATACCGTCGAAGTGACGGAGCTGGGTCCACTGATCACGGCCCAGACCTTCGCCGAGGTCATGGACGCGATGGCTCTGCGGGGCGGCGTCACTTTCGAGATCGCCGAAGGCGAGGTGTTCGCGGCCCTCGGCGGCTGGAAGCGGCTGGACTCGGATGACTGGTACGGCACCGCGACCCTCTTCCTCTACCTCGACCTCGACGGGTCCGAGACCGTCGCGCTCACCCGATTGGGCGAGGGAGACTACGCCGGCGGCCTGCTGGGCGAGCCCGTCATCGGCATCGCCGAGTCCCACCCCCTGATTCTGACCTCCACGGGTTGGACCTTCCGCAGGGCATAGCGGATGCGGAAGAACTTCGTGGTGGTGGTCGGGAACTGACCATCCAGGGCGTTGCCGGCCGGGATCACGTGCTCGCCGACGGCGGTCCCGTGAGGTAGGGGGAGCGATCAGAATAACCTGCCCACCTCGCCGGCGGATCCACCGCACTGGACACGCCGGCCAAAGCTCGGAGTATCCAGATACACCTTCGCTTCGGCCGGCGCGCCCAGCACGGCGCCTCCTTGGCGATCTGAACAGTTTATTCTGAACGCGCCCCTAGGTGTCAGGGTTCGTCACTTTCCATTTTTCCCCCGGACCCAAACATGAACGGTGATGAACCCTGACACTTGGACTTTGAAGAGGAGTCTGCCCGGAGCTGATGAGGACGGCCGGTCATCGGCGCTTCACGCTACCGGGAGCGCTTCGGACAGACCCCGCCCTTCCAATGCTCTGTGCTCGAAAATGGGAAATGGGGAACCCTGACACGTGTCGTCTTGTGTGAGCCCAGCGGCGCGAGGGGCGTGATGGGGAAGTGGTGCAATCTGTTGCAACGGTCGCGACACGACGGGGCGGGCACGGGGGGACCGCCCGTACGGCGGCGGAGGCGATCGCGGCGCGCGGAGGAGCGGGACGACGGTACCGGGCGATGGCCGACGGGGGACGTGTGTTGGCGCGAGACTTGCTACTCCGTGGCCATGCTCATCGGGCGCTCACCGCCGGTCAGGCGCCGGGCGCTGCCGCACCTTCATCGCCGAGGGCTTCATGTCGAGTTCGCAAATCCTGTTCGCAATGCTTCTGGTTGTGGTCGTCGTCCTGGGGCTCCGGAGCTCACGGGCCCAGAGCGCGGACGCCGTCAGCGGCGACAGCGCGCGCGTTCTCGTCGACGATGGCGCGCTGCTGCTCGACGTCCGGACGCCCGCGGAGTTCGCAGCGGGTCACATCGACGGGGCGGTCAACCTGCCGGTCGATGCGTTGCTCGCGGGCGCAGCCATCCCGGCCGCCGACGGGCAGTCTATCGTAGTGTACTGTCGGAGCGGCCAGCGCAGCGCCATCGCCGCGTCGAGACTTCGAGAGCGTGGCTATACGAGCGTGTACGACCTCGGCCCCATGTCGGCGTGGGCGCCGCGGACGGCGACGGCGCGGTAGCCCCCACGTAACGGCGGCCTCCGAAACCCGACCCTCGGTGCGGTATCTCTGCTGCATGGGATGAGCCGCTCGCGGTGGCGGGCTCGGAGGGTGGAGAGACCGGATGCGAACTCGACGTCCTGGTGGGCTCGCCGACGATGGCGGCTGTGGAGAAGACGACCGGGTGGGGCCTGCCCCTCGAGCCGACGCCGCATCGACGGCCGGCGACGATCACCTCAGGGCCGCGCTCCAATCCTCGAGGAAGTCCCAGACCGCGACGACGCGCGGCGTGTGGCGGCTGGCGGCGTGGCCCACCAGGTAGACCACCTGGGGCTCGGGCGCGGGGTGGGGGGTGGGCACGCGCACCAGGTCGGGCGACTGGTGGCCGATGACGTCAGCGATGACGCCCACCCCCAAGCCCTGGCGGAGCGCGGCGGCCTCAGGGGTCAAGTCCCAACTTACAAACAACTTGAAGGTGGACGGGTACTTCGAGCGAGGCGGACGATAGCAATGTATGTAAGTTGGGACTTGACCCCTCGGCCTTCGCAGGCAGAACGACGCCATCCGCGCCTACCTCAGCAGCCGCCGCAACGTCGTCGACGTCAACCCCTCCACCGGCGAGGAGCTCACCGACGAGCCCCCGGTCGCGCCGACCGCGCCCGTCCCCGATCCGGTCGCCTGACCCCCAAGTCTCCGCGTCCCCCGACGCGAGGACACGTCGCTTCCTGGAGGGGGTTCGACCCCCTCCAGGCCGACCTCGCATCCCCTCCGAGGGGGTTGGACCCCCTCCAGGCCGACCTCGCATCCCCTCCGAGGGCGTTCGACCCCCTCCCCACCCGACCTTGAGTCGCCTTTGAGGGGGTTCGACCCCCTCACGAGCTGACCTCGCATCCCCTTCGCAGAGGTTCGACCCCCTCCCCACCCGACCTCGCATCCCCGCCCGTCCTCCATTCGCCGACCACGATCGACCCGGCATCCCCCGAGCACCAGGTCCGACCCCCTCACCTGCCGACCTCGCATCGCCTTCAAAGCCGTCCGACCCCCTCCACGCCCGACCTCAGGTCGCTCGAGTCGAGGTCCGACCCCCTCCTGACCCGACCTCACATCACCCCACGCCCGCCCCCGCGCCCTCCTCGTCCGACCTCCCATCGCCCCATGCCCGGCCCCGCGCCCTCCTCGCCCGACCTCGCATCACCCGGCGTCGGCCAGCGAACTACTCTGGCGTCCAACCCTCACCTGCCAATTGGTGCACCTCTCGCTCCCCCGTGTTACCGCGCAGGGTTGCTGATGGGGATGCGGACCGGGTGGTTGATGGGCATCGCTGGGGTGACGGGGTTATGGCACGGGGCGATGGACATCGGTCG
>JAWLBL010000040.1:0-52228 GCA_041687695.1 Myxococcota bacterium
AATGGTCCGCATGGCGCGGCCACTGAGAATACGGGGGGCGGGGCTCTGGCACCACGTGATGAACCGTGGGCTGGGTCGGCGTGATGTGTTTCTGGACGACAAGGATCGACTGGAGTTCCTGGAGCTGGTCGCCGAGGTTCGCGAGCGGTGGGGCGTTCACACTCACGCGATGTGCCTGATGAACAACCACTACCATCTGCTCGTGCAGGACCGGGCCGACAAGCTGGGTCGCGCCATGCGCCACGTCAACGGGGTCTACACTCAGCGCTTCAACGGCCGCCGCGGGATTGACGGGCCGCTGTTCCGCGGGCGGTATCGCTCGCGTGTGGTGCAGCACGAGAGCTATTTCGCGGAGCTGGTCCGGTACATTCACGCGAACCCGGTGAACGCGAAGATGGTGGCGCGAGCCGGTGACTACCGTTGGAGCAGTCACCGCTCGTACCTGTCGGGGGCCACGCCGGAGTGGCTCGAACCCAGCGAGGTCGTTCGCGTCTTCGCGACCAGGTCAGCCGAGGGCCGGCGCGCGTTCGATGAATTCGTTCACGCGCGCGTCGACGTGAAGGTGCGCGCGGCCATCGAGAAGTGGGGCAAGGAACCGGTTCTGGGCGATGAGGCGTTCAAGGAGGCCTGGCGCAAGCAGCACCGTGACGAGCACCAGGACGGCCGACCCGAAGTGACCTCCGAGCGGCGTTGGCTGGCGGTGCGCTGCCAGGAGGTCATCGAAGAAGTCTGCGCTCACTTCGAGATCGGCGAAGACGTCATCCGCAGCTCGACGCGAGGCAGAAGGAACCTCGCCCGGCAGTCGGCCATCGTCCTCTGCCTCGAGCTGACGGGATGCACAGCTACCGAGATCGCGAAAGCCGTCGCCGCCCGCCCGACGAGCGTTTCAGTCCTTGCTGGCCGCTATCGTCGACAGGCCCAGGATGACGCCGAACTCGCCTCCGCTCTCGCGCGCATCCGAGCCCGCCTCCGCGAGCGACTTACCCCTGCCGACGGCGCTCAGACGTGAAGTTGTTTGTAAGTTGGGACTTGAGCCCTGAGGTTCTACCCCTGCCGACGGCGCTCAGACGTGAAGTTGTTTGGAGGTTCTACCCCTGCCGATGGTGCTCAGACGTGAAGTTGTTTGTAAGTTGGGACTTGACCCCTGAGGCTCGGTAGTGGTGCGGCCGTCGAGCAGCGGAGGTACGCCGACCCTTGAGATCCAGGCGGAGAAGAACCGCATCAAGATTCGCTATGGGGACTGACGTGACCAAACAGCGCCTTCGGGTTTGGAAGCCTCTCGACGGGATACCGCAGCGTCTATACTTGGAGGCGTTACACGACGACTACGAGGGGCTTCGGTTCTTGCTGCGAGCGGACGACGCCACACGGCCGGTGCTTCGGCTGACCTTCGAGTCGCCCGTCGGCTACAGGAACATCAACGAAAGCTACCGGTTGCGGACTTGGGCGTCAGTGCCGGAGATGAAGAATTTGAGCACCCTTCTAACGGTGGAGAACTCCAAGTGGGTCTCGTGGCTGGTTGATGAATCGGGCGGTGTCCTTCGGACGGAGGCTCTATTCCACTACGCCATCTACACCGAGGAGGACTGCATCGACGTGGTCACTGAGTTCCCACCGGCAGTCGAGTGGTTGCCGTCGAAGGACGACGGCTGACGCCCGCCCCGCCGGTCGGCCGCCGTGCTGGACCCCAAAGCTCAGGGGCCACCTCCGTAAAAGTAAAATTGCTCCTGCCGAGTTCTGCCAGATCAGGGGCCACGTCCGCGAAAGATAAATTGCTTCTGCCGAGGAAAGCTCGGCGTGTTCCAGGGGGCAAGTCAGGTAGAGTCACAACTAACGAAACAACTTGTGAGGGAGCTCAGGGGCCACGTCCGTAAAAGTTAAATTGCTCCTGCCGCGTGAGAGCTCGGGGGCCACGTCCGTGGGAGCTCAGGGGCCACGTCCGGGAGCTCAGTGCTCGGTGCTCAGGGGCCACGTCCGAAAAGGTTAGTTTGCTCCTGCCGAGAACAGCTCGGCGTGTCCCAGAGCTCAGAAGCTCAGAAGCTCAGGGAGCTCAGGGGCCACGTCCGTAAAAGTTAAATTGCTCCTGCCTGAGCTCAGGGCCTGAGCTCAGGGCCCACGTCCGTAAGAGTGAAGTTGCTGCTGGGCGCAGCTGCCGTCGACCATGCTGGCGACCGAGCGCATGCTGCGCGGCCGGTCGTGACCTCGCCTTGGGCGTCGCGCGCGCGGCTCAGACGTCGGTGCGCGTGACGTTCGGGAACTGGCAGATGAAGTCGGCCCCGAACAGGCCCGCCGGGGTCTGGTAGCCGGGGCGGGCCTCGCCGGCCAGGGCGTGGCGGGCGATCTCGAGCGAGGTCATCGCGGTGAGCGTGTAACCCTCGGGCGTGCGCAGGCGGCTCTCGACGCGCTGGCCGGCGGCGTCGGTGGCCTCGCCCCAGACCAGGGTGTGGGCGCGGGCGCGCGCCTCGTCGCTGGGCCCCGCCGGGCCGGCCTTGACGCGCGAGAGCAGGAAGCGCTGCGCCGGCTTGGAGCCCAGCAGCCAGCCGAAGTACCCGGCGACGCGCGTCGCGGCGACCATGGCCCGGGGCAGCGCGGTGTAGACCTCGATGTTGGGGATGCCGGTCGTGCGCCAGGCGGTGGCGATGTCGCCCCACGGGATGCCGACCGACGACATCGGGCCGTCGCCGTAGTCGATGTCGCGGCGGCGCGAGCCCGAGCGCACTTGCGTCAGGCGGCCCCCGCGGCGCACGAAGTCGCCCCGGTGGAGGTTCTCGACCATGGTGGTCGCCGTCCCGCGCGAAAACGATCCGCCCAGGCCGGCGAAGGCCAGGGTCAGGTGGGTCGCGGTCGGCAGGCGGGCCTTCAAGTGCGCGGCCAGGCAGTCGGTCGGGACGACGTCGAAGCCGGTGCCCGGCATCAGCATGACGCCGGCCTCGCGGGCCTCGGCGTCGCGGGCGGCCAGGCGCTCGAAGACCTCGGCCTCGCCGGTGATGTCCAGGTAGTGGGTGCCGGTCTTCAGGCAGGCGGTCGCCATCGGCTGGGCCGTGCGGCTGAACGGGCCGGCGCAGTGCAGGACCACGTCGACGTCCTCGAGCGCCGCCGCCAGGGCCGCCGGATCGTCCAGGCCCACCGCCCGCGAGTCCAGCTGCAGCTCGTCGGCCAGCGGCGACAGCTTGCTCTCGTCGCGCCCGGCCAGCAGCGGCCGCATGCCCTTGGACACGGCCATGCGGGCCGTCAGCGCGCCCGTGTAGCCGTAGGCGCCGTAGATCATCAGCTCGCCCATGGGAACGCCCCTCCTGCCGTGCGGTGAGCCGACGGTATAGAGCAACCGGGCGGAGCGCGCCAGCCAGGTGCGCCTGTGCGCCGGACTACGCTCGTCCTTCAGCCGCCCGGCCTGCGCGCCACGCGCCGCAGCTTGGCGTCGGCCATGCGCGTGACCGGCGGCCCGTGCCCCGAGCACAGCGCGCGGATGGGCGGCAGCGTCCGCATCACCTCGCGGACCCGCGCCCGGCAGGCGTCGACGTCGATGCTGTAGGCCGGCTTCGCCAGCGACAGCCACTCGATCGCCCGCAGCGGCGGCGGCCCCGACAGCACGCCGTCCCCGGTGAACAGCGTGCCGGTCGGCTCGTGCAGCAGCAGGCTCGACCCCTCGGTGTGCCCGGGGATGGGGATCGCCCGGAAGCGCTCGCGCCACCGGCCGTCCGCGAAGGTCTCGTCGACCTCGCAGCGCGCGGGGAAGCGGTCCTCGACCCGGCACAACACCTCGTCCACCAGCGACCCCTTCCCGCGGGCCAGCCGCTCGGGCGGCCGCCGGCCCGACAGGATCTCGGCGTCGTGCTCGTGACACACCACCGGGCAGCCGAAGCGGCGCCTCAGCCACGCCGCGTTGCCCGCGTGGTCGCTGTGCCGGTGGGTCAGCACCACCGCCCCCAGGTCGCCCCGCCGCCGCACCCCGGCGCGCCACAGGCTCCACAGCAGCGCGGGCCGCTCGAGCGGGTGCCCGGTGTCCACCAGCACGCGCCCGCACGGGCCTGCGTCGATCAACCAGACGTTCGAGATCCGCATCGCGGTCGCCAGACCGAGATGCGGCTGAATCCGCCGCATCGTCCCCTCCAGCCTGCTCACCCGAGATGACACGACCCTCGCGCCAGCGCAACCCACCGCCGCCGTCCCGGGCCGCCGCTCGCCGCCCCCGGCCCCCGTTGACGCCGGCCGGGGTCTCTGTCATGCCTCAGGCATGGAAGCCACCCGAGCCGAAGTCATCGACGCCTGGATCCAGCACCCCAACGCGCGGCTGGTCGGTCACCCGATGTTCGAGTCGCTGCGCCGCTGGATGCGCATCACCAAGGTCCCCGACCGCTTCCCGCCCGAGCTGACGCTGGCCGCGCTCGACGCCGCCCGGGTCTCGCGTGCCGTGGCCTGCGCCTGGTGGGGCCCCGAGGGGCCGCTCATCCCCAACGACGAGGTGGCCGCCCTGGTCGCGGCGCACCCGGACCGCTTCGTCGGGCTGGCCTCCGTCGACCTCGCGCGCCCCATGGCGGCGGTCCGCGAGCTACGCCGCTGCGTGCGCGAGCAGGGCTTCCGCGGCGTCCGCCTGCTGCCCTGGCTCTGGGGGCTGCCGCCCAACGACCGCCGCTACTACCCCATCTACGCCGAGTGCTGCGAGCTCGCGGTGCCCTTCTGCCTGCAGGTCGGCCACGCCGGCCCGCTGCGCCCCTCCGAGCCGGGCCGCCCCATCCCCTACCTCGACGAGGTCGCCTGCGACTTCCCCGAGCTGACCATCGTCGCCGGCCACATCGGCTACCCGTGGACCACCGAGATGATCGCCCTGGCGACCAAGTACCCCAACGTCCACATCGACACCTCGGCCTACAAACCCAGCCGCTACCCGCCCGAGCTGGTGGCCTTCCTGCGCGGCCACGGCCGCCGCAAGGTCCTCTTCGGCAGCAACTACCCCATGCTCACCCCCGCGGCCTGCCTCGCCGAGGTCGACACCCTCGGCCTCGACGACGAGGCCCGCGCCCTCTTCCTCGCCGGCAACGCCCGCCGCGTCTTCGGCCTCTGATCCGACGAGCCGGACCCACAGTCGCCCGGCCGCTCGGGTCACGGCCCGGCGGTCACGGGCGCGCCGATCAGACGCTGTGACGCCTGGCGACCTGACGGCCCGGCGCGGGCGAGGCCGGGCTCAGGTGGGGTCGGGAGTCCTCACCGTCGCGCCCAGGGGGCCGGGGGCTGCCTAGGCCGTGACGAGGGCGGCCTGGACGTCGCGGTCCTCCCAGGCGAAGGCGACCGGGATGGCGAAGCGGGTGTCGCCGAGGCGGCGGATGAAGGTGTCGACGCCGGGGACCGATCGGCGCGGGTTGACGAGGACGCTGTCGACGGGCGTGTCGAGGGCCAGGCTCGCCTCGGCGCCGGTGCGCGCGGTCACGACTTCGAAGGCGCTGGGGGCGTTGGCCAGCATCAGCTTGGAGAGGGCGTCGGTGTCGTCGATGAGGAGGATGCGCTTGGTCGGGGTCATGGAGTTCTCTCGCTGGGTTCCGGCGCCGCCGTCGGTGCTGGGGACTGTCGCTCCCACCGCTTGGGCTGCGCCGCGTTTATGCAAGTTCGACGCCAAACCCTACACCCCGCGAGCGTAGTCCCGGACCCCGGATCACCCCACCGAAGCGGTCGCGACGACCGCCGGCGGAGATTCCCTTCCCGCACCGCTCGGGCCCCGCTTGACACCTCGCCAGGCGCCGGGCAGTCAGGACCCATGAGCGCACGGCCGGCCAGCTCCTCGATCGTCACGGTTCTCCTCGCCCTGGCCCTCGCCTGCGGCGGCGCGCCTGGCCCGGCCGACGCCCCCGACGGCGACGCCCCAGCGCTCGACACCCAGGGCGGCGACACCGAAGACGTCCCGGGCGACGACGTGCCCCCACCGGACGCCCTCGCCGACGCGCTCGAGGACGTCGCCGACGCGGCGCCTCCCGACGCCGAGCCCGACACCCCGGACACCCTCGGCACCCCCGAGCCCGAAGTCGGCTCCGACGTGGCCACCCTCGACGAGACCTCCGACTCCGCCGACGCCGACCCCGGCCCTCCCGAGCCCTGGCGAAGCGCCCTGTACCCCGAGACGTGGACCCCGGACCACACCGGCCCCGACGGCCGCTTCCTGCACGACTTCTCGTACGCGGGCTGGCGCGGCGGCGCCGACGGCGAGCCCATGGTGACGCCGGGCCTCCTCGCCGACGTGACCACCTTCGGCGCCGACCCGACGGGCACCGCAGACTCGACCGCCGCCGTCCAGGCCGCCATCGACGCCGCCAGCGCGGCCGCGGCACCGGGCGCCCACGGCGTCGTCCACTTCCCCGCGGGCACCTACCACGTGGGAGGCACGCTGAACGTCGCCGCCTCGTGGGTGGTCCTGCGTGGCGACGGCCCCGACGTCAGCCGCCTCGTCTTCGCCAAGACCGACGGCATGAGCTTCAAGGCCCACCTGCGAATCGGCGTCGTCCCCCAACACGGCGCCGACCTCCCGCTGGCCCTCGACGCCGCCGCGCGCGACTTCACCGTCGAGGTCTCCGACGCCAGCGCGCTCGCCCCCGGCGACGACGTCGCCCTCGGCTGGACCATCACCCCCGAGTTCGTCGCCGACCACGGCATGACCGGCACCTGGGCCGCCTTCAACGGCACCTGGCAGCCCTTCTTCCGCCGCACCGTCGTCGCCGTCGACACCACGGTGGCCCCGCACCGCGTCACCCTCGACGTCCCGCTCCGCTACCCCGCCCTCGTCCGCGACGGCGCCAGCCTCCGCCCCGAGACCGGCCTCCTCCGCGAGGTCGGCGTCGAGTCGCTCGGCCTCGCCAACGCGGCCAGCTGGGAGGCCGCCTGGGACCTCTCGCAGGTCCACGCCCTCGCCCTCGTGGGCGTCGCCGACGCCTGGGTCCGGGACGTCGCCTCCTTTCCCTCCCCGCTCGCCCCCGCCTCGGGCCAGGGCGCTGGCGGCCACCTCCTCTCCGGCGGCCTCATCGTCGCCCACGCCAAGCGCGTCACCGTCGCCGACACCTCCCTCGGCTTCGCCCAGAACCGCGGCACGGGCGGCAACGGCTACCTCTTCGAGGTCCGGCAGTCCTCCGAGGTCCTCTTCCGCGACTGCGACGCCCGCGCCGGCCGCCACAACTTCATCCAGAACTGGGGGTTCGGCACCAGCGGCGTCGTCTGGCTCCGCGTCTTCACCGCCGACGGCAAGGCCCTCAACGCCAGCGGCATCGCCGTCACCGGCCTCAGCGAGTTCCACCACTCGCTCGCCATGGCCAACCTCATCGACTCCTCGGTGCTCGACGACGGCTGGGGCGCCCTCAACCGCAAGGACTACAGCTCCGGCGCCGGCCACACCTCGACCGCCACCGCCTTCTGGAACAGCTCGGGGAGCGGCCTCATCCGCTCGTACCAATACGGGCACGGTTACGTCATCGGCACCGCCGCCTCCCTCGCGGTCAAGACCGTCCCCGAGCCCCCACTGCCCGGCCTCACCGAGGAAGAGGCCGCGCTCCTCGACTCCCTCGCCCCCTGGTACGGCGCCGCCCCCGACGACTGGACCGAGGGCCTCGGCCTCGGCCCCGCCCTCATCCCCCCGTCCCTCTACGAAGACCAGCTCGCCCGCCGCCTCGCCGCCCCCCCCGCGCCCTGATCCTCGACGGCGAGGTCTGACACCGACGCAACGCCCGCCACCTCGCCGCCCCCGGCGCCGTGATGCCCAGCGTCCTCCTGGAGTGCCCTCGCTCGCGAGGGCTCGTCGGATCAGCGCCGCTAGCGGCGCTCCCAACGCCGCATCCCCTCTCCTTGGAGCCCCCTCACCGCCCCCCTGGGCTTCCCCCGCACGCCAGGCTTCGTCGGCTTCGACCGCGACCCTGAGGGCCGAGAGGGGACCGTTCGAGAGCGACGGCAAGTGTGGCCACGTCGCCATGATGTGGCTACACTTTCCGTCATGTTGCTCGACGCCTTGCCCAACGCCTTCTCCCACAGCCTGGCCCAGGAGCGCGGTCTGTCGGACCGCCGCCTCAGAGGTCTCGTCGCCGACGGCGCCCTGGAGCGCCTGGGCCATGGCCTTTACCGCAAGGCCGCTGCTCCCCCGGCTGACCTCGACCGCATCGAGATCGCGCTCCGCGCGCCCGAAGCCACGCTCTGTCTGACCACCGCCCTGTCTCTCCACGATCTGACCGACGTCATCCCCTACGAGATCGATGTGGCCCTGCCGCGCTCGCGGCGCCCCCCGAGGGTCGGCGCCCCGGTCCGGTGGCACCGCTTCCAAGAGGACACGTTCCTCGTCGGCCGCGAGACGATCGAGGTCGATGAGGGCCTGTCCTTGGGCGTCTATGGTGCCGAGCGCAGCGTCATCGACGCCTTCAGGCTCCGCCACCAGGAGGGCGAAGAGCTCGCGGTCGAGGCGCTTCGGCGCTGGCTCGAGCGGCGTGGCTCGAGGCCAGCAGACCTCCTCGCGATGGCGCGGCGCTTTCCCAAGGTCGAATCCTCGCTCCTGCAGGCCCTGAGGATCCTGTCATGAGTCCGAAACCCAGCCACGCCGACCCTTCCGTTTCGATCCACGATTGAATGGGAAACGCGTAGCCCGGACATCTCTTGTTCCATCGCTCCATCGCTCCAGGGCTTCAATCCGTGCACTTGGTCATTGAGGTTCAAGAGGTTCCGCCCTCTGGCGCGGGGCTGCCGCTTCAGGAGGAGATCATGGGGACGTCGTTTGTGCACATCGGAGACAAGGGCTTCTGGATGCGAGACGGGGTCCTCGAACTGTGGCTGCGCTTGCTAGCACTGCACGTCCCGGACCCGGCCGAGCCCGGCACCGTCGCCAGCGCCATCCGCGACCAGTGGTTGCTCGCCTCTCGCGGCTTCTTCACCGGCTGCGTGCCTCATGGCCTCGATGAAGCGGTCTCCACGCCCGAGGGCGAGGCTGTGGTGCGGTCCGCCATCGGCTCGCTCCTCGCCGCTCTCGACGAGACCCCAAGTCCGCTCGACAAGAACGTCCTGAACTTGCTCGGCTTCGAGGCGAGATGGGAGCGGGACTTCGACTCGAGCCGATTGGTCGAGGTGGGGCGCGCGTTCATGGATCTCCTCGACGGCAAGATCACCTCGGACGCGAGGAGCACGGCGTTCATGCCGGGATCACGCTGATAAAGTCAGGTTAGAGGGCGAGGTCTGACTCCAGCGCTCCAAGGCAATCGTGCGGTGATCCGGGTGAGCCAGTTCGACCCCTCGCCGAGTGGTCGAACGTGGGCGCTCGACGTTGGCGGGCTTTCGATCGGCTGGTCGACTACCCATCGTTCGGCCTCTGCGGGTCGAAACCGTGGTGGTCGACCATGCCCAGTCGACCCCGCTGAGCCTGCGAACCCCATGGTCGACCATGCCCGTTCGACCCCGATGAGCCCTCGAACCCCATGGTCGACCATGCCCGTTCGACCCCGATGAGCCTGCGAACCCCGTGGTCGACCACCCGCGCTTGGGCCTGACGGGGGTCGAAGCATGGTGGTCGACCCCTCGCTGGATGGGGGGCGAGGGGGGCGCACGATGGTCGACCACCCGTGGGGAGGGTCGGAGGGGGTTCGCGCCGGTGGGCGACCCTGCGCCAGTAGCGCTGCGACGTCGCAGGTGGGCTTGACCTCCGCGACCTGCGGTGCAGGATGGACGCGTCACACGCGACGCTTCGCCAACCCAGCCTTCAAGGAGGAGACCGATGAGCGGGTCCGTGATCGACGAGCAGGACGTGACCGAGGCGGTGATCGCCACCGAGATGGGCGCGCCCTATGAAGAGGCCAAGGCCCATCAGGCCTGGAAGACCGCCGAGAGCGACGCGCGCGCCTTGAGCGCCTCGGACATCGGCGTCATCAATGCCAACCCGGCCTCGGCGGCGTTCCAGGCCATGAAGGTCTATCGCGCCGCCAGCGAGCAGGGCGTGTTCGCGCGCTTCTCGCGGCTGCCGCCCGAGGAGTTCGACATCGGGCACGTCGGGCGCCAGAAGACCTACGGCTGGGCGCTTCTGTACGTGCAGCGCAAGGCGACCGGCGAGTCGATGCGTTCCAGCAGCGCACAGGTGCCGCCCAAGATCGTCTCGGCCGCCCTGGAGCTGCGTCGCGGGATGATCAAGGTCGTCGACTACCACCTGGGCGACGACCCGGTCATCGCCAACGAGCTGACCGGGATCCGCGCCGGCTCGGGCCACGTCGACACGGCCAACGACCTGGCCGAGCTGGCCGACCTCTACGAGACGCACTACGCGCTCCTCTCGCTCGACAAGCGCCACTTCCGGGCCCAGGACACCGCCGAGGCCCGGCGCCTCTCCGACGCGATCTACGACCACCTCGGCCGCTCGGCCGAGATCCGCGAGTGGCTCGAGGCGCGCAACCGCGTCTTCGCCCTGCTCAAGCGCTCCCACGCCGAGGTCCTGGCCGCGGCCTCCTTCCTCTTCCGCAACGAGCCCCACCAGCTCGCCCGCTTCCCCTCCCTCTACACGGCGCCCGCCAAGCCCAAGCCCTTCTCCCCGGCCGAGCCGCCCAGCGCTCCGGCCGAGCCCTCGCCCGCCTGACCTCTCGCGGCGGTCCTGCCTCTCGCAGGACCGCCGCGTCGGAACTGCTATGCGATTCGAGAGATGTCGCCGAGTGCAGCGCCACGGTTCTCGTTGCGGAGTCGCCAATGACGCCAAGGCACCGTTCGCGGTCGAGGGCAGTCTGATGCTGCATCTGCGTCGCTTCGCGAGAGAAGTGCGACGCGCACTTCGCGCGATGCGCTACATCATCATCGGCTCTTTCGCGCTGGCGACGTTGGCCCCTCGTGGCACCGACACCGACATCCGAGAGCTGGCTTGGCTCATGGCCGTCTCCGGCTGGGTCATCATCCTCATCACATGGTTCTCCTTCAACCCAGGGTCGACGCGGAGGCTCACAGCCTCGATCGGTTGGGCCGCCTCGACTCTCACCGTCATCAGCTTCTTCGAGAGACATGGGTTCTTCACGGCCTTGCCCTTCATCGCGCTGGCCGCAAGTAGCTGCCTACTATGGCTTTGGCTTGGGCGAAGGATGGCAACCGCTGACAGCCATGTCCTCGGAGAGTGAACCAGAGGAATCAGAGGAATCAGAGGTGCGGTTCCCCACTCCTACTTCGCAGACCAAGACGCGGAGGTGGGAACCCTGCCACGTCCCTGCGAAGGCTCCGTCAGCGCGCGGACGCGGCGGGCGTCGGGTGTAGGAAGGTGTAGGTGTCAGGGTTCGCCATCTCCCAATTAATTCCGGTGGCGCAAAGTGGGAAATGGGGAACCCTGACACCTCTGGTTTGAAGTCCGCACCGCAAAGGTAGGCACAGCCCATGTCGGAGAATCAACACTGGCAGCGTATGAAGGCGAGGTATGCCGAGTTTCTGGTCTCGGTTCACCTTTCCTCGCTCGATCCTGATCACGTTCCCGAAGCCCTACGGGAATACATTCCGTTTGCGGCGGTCTGGGGGATCGCAGATGACGTCGAACGTGACTCGCTCATTGAGCGAGCGCCCGTCGAGGCGAAGGAGGATCTGATTGCGATAGTCGAACGCATCGACGACGAACTGGACAAGTGGCTCGCTGGCCCAGAGGCTGACAGTCCGACCCCATCGTCCGAGTATGTAGCGTTCTCGGCGATGCGCATGGCAGCCGATTGCATCTGACGCGCGGGCCCCAGGGGTCAAGTCCCAACTTGCAAACAACTCGAGTGCAGACGGTTGGTTACGGGAGGTGCATGATGAAGAAGTATGCAAGTTGGGACTTGACCCCTACGCTCCCGTCCGCCTCGTGCGCCCCGGTTGGGAGCGGGACGCTGGGTCTGGACACCTACCGCGAGCTGTTCACGGCGCCTGGGGCCGAGTTCTTCATGGAGCCGAGCGAGGATCGACACCGAGAAGAGTAGGTGTCAGGGTTTCTCATATTCCAGGGGAAAGGGGTCAGGACCAATCACTTGATCCCTGTGAGACCCAGGTGTCAGGGGTCATCACTTTTCACTTTCGGGTCCGGCGGAAAATGGAATGTGACGAACCCTGACACCTGAACTACGGAGAGGCCACGTGCAGCTGAGGCGAAGTGAAACATGAAACGACCTGACCCGTGCACCCTTGATCGCTCCCTTCAGAGAGGCGCCGCTATCCGGAGGCGGCCCAGCTCAGACGCACGCGGCCGCTGACGGCCCAGTTCCGGACCCGACGAGGAGCGAACAGTGGTCATTGTCGTCGTTCAGCACCGCGGTGAATGGCTATGGTTTCGAAGTGACCCCGAGTACTGGATTCTCGACCAACGGAAGTGGGTCGCAGCGTTCAGGAGTGCTGGCTTCCAGTTGGCCGATTACGACTTCTCGGAACGCTTTGACATTCCCGTAGTAGACCAGGGGACGGTGGACGCGTTTGTTGCTAAGATGGCGTCATTCTCCGTTTCGAAGGCGCAGCTAGCAGCCGATTTCCTCGAGGCTGAGGCCGCAGCCGGAGATTGGTTAGATGTTGCGGACGCATTGCCGGTGTTGTTCGTGGACTTCGACAACGAGAGACTCTGGTCGCTGGATTCCGAGAGTTCTACATTCGAGGAGTGTGTTCCAGACGGCTGGCGAGGCGAGTACGAGGACTTCCTGGGTGAAATCCCCATGGAGCAGAGGTACTGGTTCAAGGGTGGTCGGGACCTGTTGAGCCGATTTCTACCGTAGTGGCCAATGAATCGCAGAGACGCGGTCGCCTCCCGGCGGCCACCTCCTGACACGTCGAAACGCTTCGCCGAGGGTGGTCCGTGCGGATTCACTGACGCGATTCGTGTGGGCCCGTGGGCGAGTATCGAAACAGGCCCACCTGAGACCGTTGAACCTCAGCGTTCGCCGGGCAGGTCGAAGATTTCCATCAAGCTTGGGAAGCCCGGTTCGCGGGGGTCTTCCTGGGCGGGGTCGTAGGGTTCGGTCCAGGATTGGCCGTCGGTGAGGCCGGAGCGGAGGAGGCCCTGGAGGCCCTGGCCGTTCGCGTGGACGAAGCTGCAGTCGATGGGGGGCGTGCTGGCGACCAGGCGTTCGAGGGCGAAGATGGCCTCCCGCAGGCCGACCCGAGGCGCGCCGTAGGCGTAGTATTCGGGACCCGACTCTCCGAGGCTGGCGTGGATGGTGCCGCCCGACTTGCGGTCGCGGAAGATGAAGAGGTCGCCGGAGCGTCGGTCGGGAGGGCCGTAGAGGGCGGCCAGACGGCAGGCGAAGTCGACCGGGTCGAGCTTGGCCGGGTCGTCCACCTCGTAGTCGTCGTCGAGATCCCAGCGCACGGCGAAGTAGACCTCGTCTTCGGCCGGGGGGACGGTGAGCGACGGGATCCCAGGCTCGGAGCGTGAATCCTGGATGATGCGCTCGAGGATGGAACGCTCGAGGACGCGCTCGAAGCGCGAGGGAGGAGGCGGCGGGCCGGTCAGGTCGCCGCTCGCGGCGGCCATGGCGGCCGTTGACGCCTCGAGCGCTTGCGGAAGCCTCCACGTGAGGGCGAAGATCACGGCGAGCGAGACTGCGACGTAGGACGCCAGGGCACGGGGGTTGGCGTGGAAGGCCCAGGGGCGCGCTTCGCGACGTCGGGTGGCTGGGATCCGACGGTAGTCTCGCCAGGCCGCGGCACGCATTTCGGCGGCGGCTCGAGTGTCGCCGTGGGCATCGAGGGCGTCGGCGAGCAGGACCTTGGCCTCGATGGAAGACGGCTGGGCGACGAGGGACGCCTCGAGGGCCCGGCATGCGGCCGCTGCGTCCTGGCAAGCGAGCCGGCCGCGGCCGAGCTCGAGGTCGATGGCGCCCGGTGGCCTGCGCAGGCCCAGGGTGCGCGCGCGCTCCATGGCCGTCTCGGCGCGGTCCCGCTGCCCGGCGCCGAACGCGGCCCTTCCGATGAGGAACGCGGTCTCGGCGTCGGCGTCCCCGTCGTCGACGTGGGGCTCGAGCAGCTGGAGCGCCTGCTCCGGCTGTCCGATGTCTTCGAGCGCCTCGGCAAGCGCTAGCCGGGTGCGGGCGAGGGGGGCCGCGGCCAGGTGCCGCCTCAGGGCGGAGATCCGCGCCAGCGAGCGCCAGTGGTCGAGCGGGCTGGGGAGCAGCCGCCAGGTCAGCTGGTCGACGATCCACCAGACGACGAGCAGCGAGACGAGCGCCGCGAGCGGGTCCCCGAAGAGCAGCCAGAGGATGTATTGGGTGGGGTTCACGCGCGTCAGGAGGCTACTTCTTGCGCGGGACGACCAGCTGGTAGGGCTGGAACTCGCAGAACATCTGGACGGGAGCGTAGAGGATCTCGGGGGCCTTGGGGGCGCCGGGCTCCTTGAAGAAGGTCACGCCCTTGTAGGCGCCGGCGGAGGTGACCTCGTTGACGCCCAGGACGCGGGGGAGGCCGTACTTGACGTAGCGCTTGCCGAGCAGGCGGACCTCCTTGCTGTCCTTGTACCAGGGCTGCTCCTTGGCGTAGGGGCCGCCGACGTGAACGCCCTGGTACGTGGCGTACTCGACCGTGACGGTCTTGCCCTCGTGCTCGAAGGTCGCCTTGCCGGTGGCGCTGTCGTAGTCGGCCTTGGCCTCGACGAGCTTGCCCTTGTGGACGTAGCAGACCGAGACCTTCCTGAGCGCCGGGACCGGAGGCTTGGCCGGGGGCGGGGCGGGCGCCTTGGACGGAGGCGCAGGCGCGTCCTGCGCGGCCGGAGCGGGCGCGGGCTCGCTGGCGAGCAGCGGGGCGGCGGGGGCGGTCACGAGGGCGAGGGTCGCGAAGAGGCCGGCGAGGCGTCGCATGGGAGGCTCCTGGGGCGGGGCTGGAGGACGCGCCGACGATACAGCGTGTCTCCACGGGGCGCCATCCCCCTCAGGGCGCGGTGGCAGGGCCGTTGCTGTTCATGGCGCCGGGGTGGCCGGCGCGGTCCATGGCGCGGGAGTTGCGAGGGTGTCGTGACGATGCTGGCGAAGGTGGCCCTGGAGTGCTCCAGCTTGCTGGAGCCCGGGTACCGGCGGCTTGCCGCCGGGATCTGGCCGCCAACCCGGCGCAGCAAGCTGCGCCGAATCGTGGCTCCGGCAAGCCGGAGCACTCCGGGAGGGCTCTTGCGAGACCCGGGTGGCCGGCGCGGTTCATGGCGCCGGCGTTGCGTGGGTGTGGTGACGATGCCGGCGAAGGTGGCCCTGGAGTGCTCCAGCTTGCTGGAGCCCGGGTACCGGCGGCTTGCCGCCGGGATCTGGCCGCCAACCCGGCGCAGCAAGCTGCGCCGAATCGGGGCTCCGGCAAGCCGGAGCACTCCGGGAGGGCTCGTGCGAGACCCGGGTGGCCGTTGCGAAGTCCACAGCGCCGGCTTGGCCGGCGCGGTCCAGAGCGTCGCTGGTCACGGGCCGGTCAGGAGGTCAGGCGCGCCTCGAGGGTGATGTCGACGCCCGCGAGGGCCTTCGAGACCGGGCAGTTGGCCTTCGCCTCGTCGGCGATGCGCTGGAACTCGCCGGGGTCGAGGCTCGGGACGTGGGCCTCGCAGACGAGGTGGCTCTTGGAGATTCGGAAGCCGCCGTCGTGCGGGCCGACGGTCACGTGGGCCGTGACGTCGACGTACTCGGGGTCGTGGCCGGCCTGGCCCAGCGCCAGCGCCAGCGCCATCGAGAAGCAACCGGCGTGGGCGGCCGCGAGGAGCTCCTCGGGGTTGGTCCCGGGGGCCTCCTCGAAGCGCGACCCGAACGAGTAGGCGCCCTCGAAGGCGCCGCGGCCGAAGTCCATCCGGCCCCGGCCCTGCTTGGCCCCCTCCCAGCGCGCGTGCGCCTTGCGTGTCGGCATCTCGCTTCCTCCGTGAAAGACCA
Organism: Myxococcota bacterium; assembly: GCA_041687695.1. Lineage (GTDB taxonomy): Bacteria > Myxococcota_A > UBA9042 > PHBI01 > JAWLBL01 > JAWLBL01. The sequence goes on from JAWLBL010000040.1 coordinate 15,813, forward strand.
GGGTGCGAACGGGGTGCCTGACCCGTCCAGTCGGCACCGATGAGCCCCGCTGCAAGTCTGGAGCGGGGGGCACGGCGGCGCTGACAGGGGCGGCGTGGTGGGGTAGGGTCCGCCCCATGATGTTCGCGCTCTGAACCCCACACAGGCCCGGCGTGTCCGGGCCCCGAGACCGCGTCGGGTGAGCCGCCTTCCAGGCGCGCCCCCGCGCCTGGAGTCATCATGTCCAAGCTCGAAGACGGGCTCGTCGAGTCCGTCGCGGCGGTGGCCGCGTCCCATGCCGCCGTGGTCGACGGCGGCGCCTTTCCCAACGCGTCCCTGGCCGCTGCGCGAGAGGCCGGCCTGCTGGGGCTGGTCTCCAGCGCCGAGGTCGGCGGGGCGGGGGCCGGCCTTGCCGAGGCCAGCCAGGTCGTCGAGCGGCTCGCGCGCGAGTGCGGGTCGACGGCGATGGTCCTGTGCATGCACTACTGCGGCGCCGCCATCATCGAGGCCCTGGGGCCGCGCGAGGTGCGCGAGGCCATCGCGGCCGGGCGGCACCTGACGACGCTGGCGTTCTCGGAGGCCGGCTCGCGCAGCCACTTCTGGGCCCCGGTCGGCACCGCGGCGGCGGCCGGCGAGGCGGTCGTGTTGAACGCCCGCAAGAGCTGGGTGACGTCCAGCCGCCACGCCGACAGCTACGTGTGGTCGAGCCGGCCGCTGGCCGGTGACGAGGCGAGCAGCCTGTGGCTGGTTCCGCGCGACACCGCCGGGCTGCGGGTGGCCGACGCCGGCTTCGACGGGCTGGGCCTGCGCGGCAACGACTCGAGCCCGGTGACGGCCGAGGACGCGCGCGTCCCGGCGAGCGCGCGCCTGGGCGACGACGGCGGCGGCTTCGGCGCGATGATGGGGACCGTCCTGCCGTGGTTCTGCGTCCTGAACGCGTCGATCTCGGCCGGCTTCATGGAGGCCGCCACGACCCGCGCGGCCGCCCACGTCGCCGGCACGGGCTTTGCGCACTCGGGGACGACGTTGGCGGACCTGCCGACCGTGCGGGCGTACGTGGCGCGGATGCGCATCGCGACCGACATGGCCAAGGCGCTGGTCGCCGACACCGTCGCCGCGATCGCGGCGGGGCGTGAGGACGCGATGCTGCGGGTGCTCGAGAGCAAGGCCGCGGCGGGCGAGGCCGCGACGCAGGTGGGCGACCTGGCCATGCGTGTGTGCGGCGGGGCGGCCTTCCGCAAGGAGGTCGGCGTCGAGCGGGTCTTCCGCGACTCGCGCGCCGCGCTCGTCATGGGGCCCACCACCGACGTGCTCTACGACTTCATCGGCAAGGCCGTCTGCGGCCTGCCGCTGTTCTGAACACCCACCGAAACCGACGAGCAGGAGCCCCACATGACGCTGCAACCCATCCAACCCAGCCCCGACGACGCGCTGGTCCTCGGCGCCGTCGCCTACGACGCCAAGGTGGTCCCCATCTGGGAAGGCTTCCGCGCCTGGTTCGAGACCCGCGGCCTACTTCGACTTCGTCCTGTTCTCGAACTACGAGCGCCAGGTCGAGGCGCACCTGCGCGGCGAGATCGACGTCGCGTGGAACTCGCCGCTGGCCTGGATCCAGGCCGACCGGGCGGCGCGCGCGCAGGGGCGGACCGCGCGGGCCGTCGCCATGCGTGACACCGATCGCGACCTGACCAGCGTGGTGCTGGCGCGCGCCGATGGCCCGCTGCGCGCCCCCGCCGACCTCGAGGGGCGCCGGGTCGGGGTCGGGGCGGCCGACTCGCCGCAGGCCACGCTCATCCCGCTGCTGGCCCTGACGGAGCACGGGGTCGAGGTCGAGGCCGTGCGCCACGACCGCCTGGTCGGCAAGCACGGCGACCACGTCGGCGGCGAGCGTGACGCCGTGCGCGCCCTGCTGAGCGGCGAGGTCGAGGCGGCGTGCATCCTGGACGCCAACCGGCTGGCCTTCGCCCGCGAGGGCCTGTTCGCGCCGGGGGCGCTGCGGGTCGTCACGCAGACGGAGCCCTACGACCACTGCAACTTCACGGTCATCGGCGACGGGCCGGCGCGCCTCGAGCGCTTCGTGGCGCTGCTGCTGGAGATGTCGTGGGACGACCCGGCGGTGAGGCCGCTGCTGGACATGGAGGGCCTCAAGCGTTGGCTGCCCGGGCGGACCAGCGGGTACGCGCAGCTCGAGCGGGCGGTCGACCGGTTCGGGACGCTGGAGCCGTTCCTGGCGGGCGTCGCCCGGTGAGCGGGGCGCCCGAGGCGGGTGGCCTCGTCGACCTGGGTGATCTGGGCTTCGACGAGGGCGCCCACCTGCTGGTGCGGCGGGCCCTGGCCGGCGCGGCCGTGGTCGAGGTCCGCGGGTCGGCCCCGAGCCTGGGGGTCGACCTGCCGGCCTGGTGCCGCGCCCAAGGGCACGCGCCGCGTCGCGTTCCGGGCGGCTTCGTCCTCACGCGCGGCGAGGCGGACCGCTGGCGAGGCGCCGAGCGGGCCGGAACCCCGGAGTCGCCCTCGGAGCATGCGCCGGCGCGCTGGGGGCTGGCTGCGCGCGGCGCGCTGGTCGAGGCGGGGGCGCCCGAGCTGAATCGGCCGCTCGCGGACAAGCGGACGGTGTGGGCCGACGAGGCGGCGAGGCTGTACGCGCAGGCGGCGGCCGCCCAGTGGGACCCGGCGACCGCGATCCCCTGGGACGCGCCGCGGACGCACCCGCCCGAGGTCGAGGCCGCGGTCGTGCAGGTCATGACCTACCTGGTCGAGAACGAGACGGCGGCCCTGCTGGTCCCGGCGCGGTTTCTTGGGCGGCTGCACCCGCACTTTCGCGAGGTGATGCAGCTGCTGGCCATCCAGGTCGCCGACGAGGCGAGGCACATCGAGGTCTTTGCGCGGCGCGCCGGGCTCTCGGGCGGGCCGCTGGGCGGGTCGAGCGCGGGCGGGCAGGCCTCGCTGGCGACGCTGTTCGACGAGCCCGACTTCGCGGTGGCCGGCTTCTTGTTGTCGGTGCTGGGCGAGGGGAGCTTCCTGTCGCTGCTGTGGTTTCTGCGCGACCACGCGCCGGACGAGTGCACCCGGGTCATCGCGAAGTTGGCGGCGCAGGACGAGGCGCGCCACGTCGCCTTCGGGCTGGCGCACCTGGGGCGGCATCTGGGCGAGGAGCCGGCGCTGCGGGAGCGGCTGGAGGCGGCCATCGAGCGCCGGCACGCGGCCCTGGCGCACACGGCCGGGCTGAACGCCGAGGTGTTCGACGCGCTGGTGCTGCTGGCGGCGGGCGACTGGAGCCCCGGCGCGCTGCGGCGCGGGCACGGCGCCGTGGTGGATCTGCAGCGGGCGATGGACGCCGGGCGGCGCCAGCGGCTGGAGCGGTTGGGGTTCGAGCCCGAGCGGGCGGCGCGGCTGTCGTCGCTGCACACGCGCAACTTCATGTGACCCGGCGCGCGGGAGAACCACCTCCAGCACGCGGCAGCGCCGGATGCGACCGAACGAGAAGAATGTGCAGTGAACACTTGAGTACCGAACGGAAGTTCAGTATGATGCGCGCCTTCGCCTGACAGGAGCGCCCATGTGCCAGGAATCCAAGCGTGTTTCCTTGTTCGCGGACTTCACCGTCGAGCAGCTCGAGGAGATGAAGCGAAGCGACCTCGGTGAGCACATCGCCGAGGCGGCCGCGCATCTGGCTGCGGCCGAGGCGCGCGTTCTGAGGATGCTGGCGGTGTTCGACCGGCGGTACGGGTGGACCGGCGAGGGGGTGCGGTCCTGCGCGCACTGGCTCAGCTGGCGGTGCGGGATTGGCCTCGTCGCCGCGAGGGAGCGGGTCCGGGTGGCGCGCGCGCTCGAAGACCTGCCGCGCATCGCCGAGGCCTTCGAGGCGGGCGTCATCAGCTACTCGAAGGTGCGCGCTGTGACGCGGGTGGCGTGTCCGAAGACCGAGGACTACCTCCTGCAGATAGCGAAGACGGGGACGGCGGCGCACGTCGAGAAGCTCGTCCGAGCGCAGCGCAGGGCGGATGCTCGGGAGGCGAACGAGGCGGCGAACGAGCGGAGCGGGCGGCGGCGGTTGAGCTGGTTCTGGGAGGACGGGGGCTGCCTCGTCATCAAGGCCGTGCTGCCGCCCGAGGAGGGGGCGCTCTTTCTCGAGGGGCTCGCTTCCGCGGAAGCGCGTCTTCGCGAGGAGCGGGAGGAGCGGGAGGAGCGGGAGGAGCGGGAGGACGCTTCCGCGGAATCGTCGGGGGTGCCGCCCGAGTCGGCGAAGGCGCGGAAGGCCGATGCCCTGGTCGCGCTCTCCGAGGCTTGGCTCGCCGCGCCCGCGAGCGCCGAGCGGGCGCTCAAGGGCGCCGAGCGGCATCAGGTGGTCGTGCATGTCGGGCTCCCTGTGCTGCAGGACGACGCGGGCGAGGGCTGCTGCGCGGTGGAGGACGGTCCGGCGCTCGCTCCCGAGACCGCGCGGCGCCTGGCCTGCGACGCCTCGGTCATCAAGGTGCTCGAAGACTCGGTGGGGCAGCCGCTGTCGGTCGGGCGGAAGACGCGCTCCATCCCGCCGGCCATCTCCCGCGCCCTGCGGCTCCGGGATGGCGGTTGTCGCTTCCCGGGCTGCACGAACCGCCGGTACGTGGATGGGCACCACATCCAACACTGGAGTCAGGGAGGCGAGACCAGCCTCTTCAACCTGGTGCTCCTCTGTCGGCACCATCACCGGCTGGTCCACGAGGGCGGCTTCAGCGTGCAACGTGAAGGGGGCGCGGTCGTCTTCCGGCGCCCCGACGGCACCGTCTTGCCCGTTACGCCGCCGCCCCGGGCCCGGCCAGCGGCCGCGCGCCGCATCGTCGAGTCGAACGCCGCGTTGGGGCTGGTCATGACGCCGAAGACCGCGTATCCAGGCTGGCGCGGCGAGCGCATGGATCTGGGGATGGCGCTCGATCCGATTCGGGCGCGTAGAGCGGGCTGAGGTTCGCCACAGGAAATGGAGTCCCCTGACACTCGAGAGGACTACCGATGGCCATTTACCACCCAGTGCAAGGGCGAATGAGTTGTCCGTTCCACGGCCGCGCAGCGCTATTGCATCGGTGACTCGGTTGTGTGGTTCGAGGGCGACCCCAAGACGGCTCGGCCTCCGAATGGAGACATCACAGGGGTCGAGTACGACCCGTCCATACCTGGCTAACTGAGCCCGACGGTCTCGTCGAAGACTGATTTCGGTGCGAAACACGGGGGGCAAGCCATCATCCCAAGGGCGTGGGGACAGGGCCGTCACGAGCCGGTCAGGAGGTCAGGCGCGCCTCGAGGGTGATGTCGACGCCCGCGAGGGCCTTCGAGACCGGGCAGTTGGCCTTGGCCGCCTCGGCGATGCGCTGGAACTCGCCGGGATCGAGGCCTGGGACGTGGGCCTCGCAGACGAGGTGGCCGTCCTCCGTGCAGTCCTGGTGCGAACGGGGTGCCTGACCCGTTCCTTGGGCACCGATGGGCCCCGCTGCAAGCCCCCGGGGTCGCGGCTGGGGCGTTGACTGGCGGCAGGGCCGGGGTAGGGTGCGCCGCAACGGAACAGCGAGCGAGGAGCGAGCATGGAGCGCGTGCGGTTGGGGCGGACGAACGTCGAGGTGCCCATCATCAGCCTGGGGACCTGGGGCCACGGCGGGCCGAACGTGGCGGGCGGCAACAGCGTGGGGTGGAGCGGGCACGACGACGCCAAGGCGCGCGAGGCGCTGGTGCGGGCGTGGGAGCTGGGCATCACGCACTGGGACACGGCGGACGTGTACGGCAACGGGCACGCCGAGCAGCTCATCGGCGAGGTGTTCGGGCGCGTGCCGCGCGGCGACGTCTTCCTGGCGAGCAAGGTCGGCTACGACCGAGGACCGCACGAGCTGGCCTACGACCCGGCCTGGATGCGGCGTCAGCTCGAGCGGTCGCTGCGCAACCTGAAGACCGACGTCATCGATCTCCACTACTTCCACCACTGCGACTTCGGCCCCGACGACGCGCGGCTCGAGCCGGCCCTGGCCGAGATGCGGCGCTTTCGCGACGAGGGCAAGATCCGCTTCATCGGCCTGTCCGACTGGTCCGACGCGCGCATCATGCGGGTCATCGACCGTGTCGACCCCGACGTGGTGCAGCCCTATCGCAACCTGACCCACGACTCGTTCGCCGAGTCGGGGCTGAAGGACTGGGCCGAGGCGCACGACGCCGGGCTGTGTTTCTTCTCGCCGCTGCGCCACGGGCTGCTGCTGGGCAAGTACGAGCGGCCGACGACCTTCCCCGAGGGCGACTTCCGGCGGACCGACGCCGCCTTCGGCGACGCGCAGGTCATCGCGCGGCTGCGGGACAACGCCCAGCGGCTGCGCGAACGCTTCGCGGACGACCCCGAGCCGGTGCTGCGGCCGATCGTGGCGGCCCTGCTGGACGACGCGCCGACGGCCTGCGTGCTGCTGGGCCAGCGGAACGCGCAGCAGGTCGAGTCGGCCGCCCGGGCGGGGCGGCGGCTGACCAACGACGAGGCGGCGTTCGTGCGGTCGCTGTTCGCGGACCTGCGCGAGGCGCCCGAGGCGGGCTGATCAGGGCTCGACGTCGGCCGGGGCCTTGGCCTCGACCGGGGCCGGGGCCGGGGGCGCCTCGGGCTCGGGCGTGCGGAAGGCCGAGGGGGTCAGGCTGAAGGGCAGGATCCTGGCCAGCAGCGGCAGGAGGATCGCGCCGCCGGGCAGGGCGAAGATGGTCAGGGCGGGCACCGAGCGGCACAGGTCCAGCAGCTGCTCGTTCATGCGCGCCTGCTCGTCGGGGGTGAGCGGCGTGTGCGCCGACCGGGCGAGCAGCACCAGCAGGTCGCCGGTCTCGCGCAGCTCGGTCCCGATGGCGGCCAGGTTCTGGCGGACCAGGGCCTCGACGCGGCCATAGCTGAGGGCGGCGAAGAAGGACTCAGGGCGCTCGGAGTGGGCGGCCCAGGCGGTCAGGGTCTCGACGTGCAGCGCGTCCAGGGCGTCGCCGCCCAGGCCCATCGCGCGGGCGATCGCCTCGACCAGCGGCGCCTCGGCCTCGTGGGCGACGCCGTCGGCGTGGCCCATCAGCAGCATCAAGCGGACCAGGAGATCTCGCTCGCGGGCGTCGGTCACGCGCGCGGCGAGGTCCTGCGGGGTCATGGGCTCGGCCAGCGCCAGGTCGACGACGTGCGCGCTCTCGGAAGGAGGCAGGCCGGAGAGGGCCGCGAGGCGCTCGGTCAGGGCGCGCTCGGCCGGGGCGACCTGGTCGTCGGCCAGGGCGAGGGTGCCGGCGGCGCGGAGCCACAGCCAGCGGCGGTCGAGGCCGTCCTCGTGGAGGTCCTGGACGGCGTCCGGGGCGAGCGGGCCGTGGGCGAGGGCGTCCTGGAGGGTGGCCAGGTGGGCGAGGTCGGCGTGGGCGCGCAGCGGCCAGACCACCGGGTCGAAGGCCGGGTGCCAGTCGGTGAGCTGAGGCGGGTGCAGCCGGCGCAGCAGCGCGTCGAGCAGGCTGGCCAGCATGGGCGGCGGGGTCTCGGCCGCGGCCGTGTCGGCGTCGTCGGGGTGGGCGGCGAGGGCGTCGGCCAGGGTCGGGTCGCCGGCGAAGAGGGCCAGGAGGCGGGCGCGGGCGACGGGGGTGGCGGCCCGGAGCAGGGCGGCGAGGCCGGTGACCAGGCGGGCGAAGGCGTGGGCCTGGCCCTGGGCGGCCCCGGCGGCGGCGACGGCCTGGGGCAGCGTCGAGGCGTCTTCGGAAGTGTGGTCGCGGAGCGCGGGCCAGAACCAGGTCAGCATCCGCTCAAGGTGACGGGCGGGTCGCCGGTCTGTCAAGCCGGCGGCGGAGGAGCGCACGGGCCAGGGCGGCGGCGGCGGCGGCGACGAGGCACCAGGCGAGGGGCTCGATCATCATGCGGAAGCGCATGTTCTCGCCGAGTTCGAAGAGGACGCCGACCGCGAAGACGTAGGCGATGGTGGACGCGACGAAGAGGCGGGTGACGGCGCGGGGGCGGGCGGAGGGGTCGCGGAGGCCGCGGGCGCCGGTCCACAGGGCCCACAGGGTCGCGGCGGCGGCGAGCAGGGCGGAGAGCCAGCCGGCGCGGCGGGCGAGATCGGTGAGGTCGTCGGGGTCGGGGCGGCCGGGGGGAGCGCCGGGGACGCCGTAGAGGGTGTCCCAGGGGGTGACGAGGGGGTGGAGGCGGCCGCGGTTGGGCTCGAGGAAGGCGTAGTCCCACGGGGGGCGGGCGAAGAGGAGGGCGGCGCGGGCGACGGAGCGGGCGTAGTGGGCGGGGCGGGCGGCGATGAGGCGGCGGGCGTCGGCGAGGTAGGCGCGGGAGATGGGGATGTAGGCGTGGTGGTTGTAGTTGGTGGCGCCGGTGGACTTGGTGGGGGCGGTGAGGGCGGGGTGGGGCGGCAGGTGGGCGGGGAGGGCGAAGGCGTCGGGGGCGGCGTCGGCGTAGGCGGCGAGGGGGGAGAAGGGGACGTGGACGGAGACGGGGGAGAGGAGGCCCTGGTCGGCGAGGTGTTGGCGCTCGGCGGGGGGGAGCGGGTGGGTGGTGAGCTTGGCGAGGTTCATGCCGAGCCAGGTGCTGCCGGCGGGGGCGCCGAAGAGGGCGGCGTTCTTGACGAAGACGAGGGCGACGAGGGCGAGGGGGGCGGCGGCGGCGAGGGCGGCGCGGCGGCGGGGGGGCGGGTGCAGGGCGAGGGCGAGGGCGGACCAGGCGAGGAGCCACAGGGGGTGGAAGGCGCCGCGGGTGAGGACGACGGCGGACAGGGCGCCGATGAAGGCGGCCGTGGCGAGCGGGGTGGGGCGGGTGGCGAGGCGGTGGAGCTGGACGGCGGCGACGGTCAGGAGGGCGGCGACGGGCCAGGTGTAGAAGAGCCAGGCCTCGTACAGGAGCGAGGCGGGGGTGAAGGCGAAGGCGGCGGTGACGGCGAGGGCGGCGGCCGGGCGGACGGAGAGCCGGGTCATGAGGGCGGTCATGGCCAGGTGGAGGGCGAGGCCGAGGAGGTGGAAGACGGCGCTGAGGAGGGCGGGGGCGGCGGGGCCGCCGAGCTTGAGGGAGAGGCCGACCAGGGCATTGAACAGGGGCGGCTGGCTGTGCAGGAGCCAGAGCGAGCGGCCGAGGTCGTGCTGGAGCAGCGCGGGGTCGAGGAGCTGCCAGTAGGTGTCGATGGGGCTGGCGTCGAAGGCGACGCCGTGCGCCAGCGCGTACAGGCGCGAGAGCAGGTAGGCGAGGGCGGTCCCGACGAGCGCGGTGCGGGGCGACATGCAACGGACTGTAATGCTTGGAGGGCCCGGGAGGCCCCTGCTTTTCTTGGCGGGCGCTGGAGCGGCGCTACGATGAGGGGCGTGTCGAGCGCTCCCTCCGCAACCGCGAGTCCGCCGCCGTGACCGTGACGTTGGCCCAGCATGCCTTGCGCTTCGCGACGACGCTGCTCGCGTTGGGGGCGGCGTGGTTCGTCGCGAGCTCGGCTGGGCTGGCGGGCGGCTGGGGGGCGTTGGTGCCGACCGCGCCGGTGGCTGCGTTGGCGGCGGCGATGCTGTTGGCGGCGCGGTTTCGCAAGGAGCGGATCTTCCTGGCGCTGGTCGTGATCGGCGCCTGGACCGTCCCGATGACGCTGGGGCCGGCGGATCTGGCGGCGGTGCATTGGGCGGCCGTGGTGGTGCCGCTGTCGCTGGCGGTGCTGGCGTGGCTGCCCGAGGCCGAGCTGACCGGGCCGTGGGGGCTGGTGCGGCTCGCGGCGGCGGTGGGGCCGGCGGCGGCGCACGCGTACGCGCCGCATTGGGGCGCGGGTGGGCTCGAGGCGTTGCTCGAGGCGACCGGCTGGCCGGAGGTGGCGACCGCGCTGGCGCCGTACACGCCGTTGCCGCCGGTGGCCGTCGCGACGGCCGTGGGGGCGGCGCTGGTGATCGCGGCGCGCGGGATCACGGCGCGTCGGCCGGTCGCCGGCCCGTCGATCGGGCTGCTGGCGGCGGCGGTGCTGGCCGTGCACGTGGCGCCCGACCCGGCGGCGGTGTCGGCCTTCCTGACCGCTGCGGCCCTGGTGTGCGTGGTGACGCTGGTGCAGACGTCGTGGCGGATGGCCTACGTCGACGAGCTGACGGGGCTGCCGGGGCGGCGGGCGCTGGAGGAGGCGCTGGACCGGCTGGGGCGGCGCTACGCCGTCGCGATGGTGGATGTCGACCACTTCAAGAAGTTCAACGACACCTACGGCCACGAGGCGGGCGACCAGGTGCTGCGCATGGTGGGCGCCAAGCTGCGCGCCGTCGAGGGCGGTGGTCGCGCGTATCGCTATGGCGGCGAGGAGTTCACGGTCGTGTTCCCGGGGGCGGAGCCGCGCGAGGTGGTGCCGGCGCTGGAGGCGTTGCGTCAGGCCATCGAGGCGGGGCCGTTCGTCCTGCGCGGCCCGGAGCGGCCGGCGCGCAAGCGGCAGGGGCGGCTGGTGCGGGGCGTCGGCGGCGGCAAGACGGTGCGCGTGACGGCGTCCATCGGCGTGGCGGGGCGCGTGGCGGCGACGCGAGATCCGCGCGAGGTGGTCAAGGCCGCCGACAAGGCGCTGTACCGGGCCAAGAAGAAGGGCCGCAACCAGGTCTGCGCGGGCTGACATCGAACGGGAGGCATCGAGCCGCGCCTTGGGGTAGGTTGGCCGCATGTCGCCGCGTCACGTGCTCACAGGCCTGTCACTCGTCGTCCTGATCGTCGCCGCGTGCGGGGCCGACGTCGAGGTGGGGGGCGACGGTGACGCGGTCGCCGAGGCTCCCGATGCGTGGGAAGTCGCCGAGGCGGGCGGACCCGACGAGGGAGACGCCGAGGCCTCGACCGACGCCGACGCCGACTCGGCGTCTCCGAACGATGCTGGCCCCGAGGTCACCCCGACCTCCTGCGGTGACGGCGTGGTCGACCCGGGCGAAGCCTGCGACGACGGCAACACCGACGAAGGCGACTGGTGCAGCGCCGACTGCCTGGCGCTGGTCGACGTCACCTCACCCACGGCCTACGCGCCGCACACCTCGTACCAGGTCCTCACGACCTCGAACGGCCTCGCCGCCGCGATGTTCGCCGTCACCGACCTCGACGCGCAGCCGCAGAACAAGGTCACCGCCTTCCGCGACCACCTCTACTCGGCCTACGACGAGGGCGTCCCCTCGCGCGACTGGCTGTGGGATCTCTACTTCGGCTACCGCGCGAGCGGCGTCAGCTCGGCCGGGACCTGGCTGGACCAGGTGCTGGTGCAGTCGGCCGCCTACGCCGTCGGCACCAACGTCGTCGAGGTCGTCCAACAGGCCGCCGGCCTGCGCTTCGAGTCGCGCTGGTTCGCGCCGTTCCACGCTCCGGACGGCGCCGACAACGAGCTGCGCGCCCTGGTCGGCGTCGTCCAGGTCACGAACACCACGACGGCGCCCATCCCGGACGTCGCCGTGTTCTCGCTGGTCAACGTCCACGTCGGCGGCGAGGGCGACAGCGCCGACGAGGCGGTCGCGTGGGACGCCGAGCACGCCGTCCTGACCGAGCAGCGCGGCGAGCGCCGCTTCGTCTACCGCAACCTGGTCGCCGAGCACGCCTCGCACACCGCCGACAACGGCGGCGACGTTCACAACCCCTGGCGCCTCGTCTCGGAAGGCCAGCACTTCTCGAACTACGTCGAGGCGACCCCGTCGGACGACATCGCCGTCGGCTTCGAGAACCGCGTCGACGGCGGCGCCGCCCTCGCCCCCGGCGCATCGCGCTGGTTCGGCCTGGTCGTCGCCACCAGCGACCAGCACACGACCGCACAGCTCGCCGCGCAGGTCGACGCCTTCGTCGCCGGCCGCACCCCCGAGGCCATCGTGCAGGCCGAGCTCGCCTGGTGGGACACCTGGCACGCCGCCGGGCCGCCCCCCGCGGCGCTGACCCCCGACGAGGCGGCGCTGTGGCGCCAGTCCACGGCCATCCTGAAGATGGGCCAGGTGCGCGAGACCGCCGCCTCGGGCTGCCCCAGCGGCAAGTGCTTCGGCCAGATCCTCGCCAGCCTGGTCCCCGGCCAGTGGAACATCTCGTGGGTCCGCGACGCCAGCTACGCCATCGCCGGGCTGGTCCGCGCCGGTCACTTCACCGAGGCCCGCGACGCGCTGGCCTTCATGCTGCTCGCCGACCTGCTGACCGACGGCCCCGACAACCACTATCAGAAGCACTTCATCGAGAGCACCGACCCCGCGCCGGGCACCTGGGGCCTCGGCGTCCCCCTCAGCGCCCCCTACGCCATCTCGCTCACCCGCTACTTCGGCCGCGGCCTCGAGGAGTCCGACGCCAACGCCGCGGGGCCGAACCTCGAGTGGGACAACTGGGGCCTGTTCCTGTGGGCCTTCGCCGACTACGTCGAGGCGTCCGGCGACGAGGCTTTCCTGGCCGAGCACTGGGGCACCGTCTCCGACCAGGTGGCCGACCTCCTGCTCGACCTCATCGATCCCGACCTGGCCCTGCTCGTCCCCGACTCGTCCATCTGGGAGCGCCACTGGTGCCCGCACGGCCAGTGCCCCGAGCCCGACACCCGCAAGCACTTCACCTACTCGACCCTCAACGCCATCCACGGCCTCGAGCGCGCCGCCGCCCTCGCCACCGCCGTCGGCGACGCCGAACGCGAGGGCCTCTACCTCGCCGGCGCCCAGACCCTGCGCGCCGGCGTCCGCGCCCACCTCGTCGTGACCCCGCCCGCCACCGGCCTGCCCGCGCTGGCGGGCAACCTCGAGGAGATCCCCTACCCGGTCTACTACCTGGACGTGTCGGTCATCGAGGCCGTCAACTTCGGCGTCGTCCCGCCCGGCGACCCGCTGGCCTTCGGCACCCTGGCCGCCTTCGACGCCTACCTCGCCATGGGCCCCCACAGCCCCGGCTTCCGCCGCACCGACGACGGCACCTGGTACGACGCCCAGGAGTGGGTCGTCGTCGACCTGCGCCTCGCCAGCGCGCTCACCCGCATGGGCCAGCTCGGCCGCGCCCGCACCCTGCTCGACTGGGTGACCGGCCAGGCCCACGCCAACGGCCTCATCATCGGCGAGCTGCTGTCCGACGGCGTCTACCAGCCCGGCAGCGAGGACGAGCGCTGGCAGCCGGGTACCGACGCCGGCGGCGACTACCAGGGCGCCATCCCGATGTGCGGCTTCGGCCCGGGCGCCTGGATCCTGGCCGTCAGCGACCTCTACGCCGCGACGCCGTGACCGCCGTCGGGCCGCGCCCGGGTCACGCCACCAGGCTCACCAGCCAGCCGAGTCCGACCCACGCACCCAGCGCCGACCCCAGGGTCGCCGCGATGGTCACCAGCAGCACCCGCGTGAACTTGTTGCGGTAGAAGCCGCGCAGGCTCTGGGTGTCCTCGTTGACCCGCTCGATGTCGGTCACCGTCGGCTTCTTGCGCCACGCCTCGACCAGCCCGACCACGATCCCCGCCCCGATGAGCGGGTTGAGCGACGTGATGGGCGAGGCGACGAACCCCGTCACGATGGCCAGCAGGCTGCCCCCGGCCAGCGCCGTCAGCAGCGCGCACAGGACGGAGTTGGGCAGGATCCAGGCCCACAGCATCTGCTCGAAGCTCTGACCGCCCTTGTCGCTGAGCCCGAACCAGAAGGCCACCAGGATGATGGCCGGGATGATCCACTTGATGAGGCCGGTCCAGCGCGCCTTGGGCGGGACCTCGTCCAGGGCCGCGCGGTCGATAGGCTGCTTGAAGTGGGTCTGCATCCCCGGCACGTGCGCCGCGCCGACCACCGCCACGATGCGCTTGCCGGGCGCGTCCTCGATGCTGGACATCAGGTACTGGTCGCGCTCGTCGATGAGCGGCTCCTTCACCTCGGGCAGCGCCTTGGCGAACTCGGCCAGCATCTCGGACAGGTGCGCCTTCTCCTTGAGCTGCTCGATGGTCGCGGCGTCGATCTCCTCCTTGCCGCCGAACATCGAGCCCACGATGGCGCCGAACAGGTTGTACTTCTTGAAAAAACCCAGCCGGCGCCAGGTGCGCTTGAGCGTCACCTGGATGTCTCGGTCCACCAGCTCGACCTTGGCCCCGATCGCTTCGGCCGCCTCGGTCGCGGCCAGCAGCTCGGCGCCCGGCTTGACCCCCAGCTCGGCCCCCAGCCGCCGCTGGTGCGCCCCGATGGCCAGGTTCGCCAGCAGGAACAGCGTCTTGCCCTGCTTGATCACCTGGAAGACGTCCAGGTTCCGCCAGCGCGACGGGTCCGTCAGCGCCTTGTAGCGCGTCTCGCACAGCTCGACACACACCGTGTCGGGCCGCACCTCGGCGATGACGCGCCGCACCTCTTCCACGCTCTCTTTGGAGACGTGGGCCGTGCCGACCAGGTAGTAGGTGCGGTCGCCGTCGGTCAGGACGGTGACGTTCGAGCCGAGGTCGCTGAGGGCGGGGTCCGTCATGGTGGCGGCGGACATTGACACAGGCTGGTCCATGCGTCGAGAACCGGCCTCGCCGGCCACGTCTTCCCCCGGGAGCCCACCCATGCCCCTTCTGCGCTGGCTTCGCCGCCGCCGCCGCGCCCGCCTCCGCGCCCAGCCCTTCCCCGCGCCCTGGTGCGAGGCCCTGTCGCGCAACGTCGCCCTGTACCGCGTCCTCCCGCCCGACGACCAGCGCGAGCTCGAGGGACACGTCCAGGTCCTGCTCGCCGAGAAGTCCTTCGAGGGCTGCGGCGGCCTGACCCTCACCGACGAGATCACCGTCACCATCGCCGGCTGCGCCGCGCTCCTCCTGCTGCACCGCGACACCGACTACTACCCCGGCCTCCGCTCCATCCTCGTGTACCCCAGCACCTACTTCGCCCCCGCCCAGACCCACCTCGGCGGCGGCGTCGTCCTCGAGGGCACCCAGGCACGCCTCGGCGAGTCCTGGCACCGCGGCGCCGTCGTGCTCGCCTGGGACGACGTCCTGCGCGGCGCCGCCGACATGCACGACGGCCGCAACGTCGTCCTCCACGAGCTCGCCCACCAGCTCGACCAGCAGGACGGCTGGGCCGACGGCGCCCCCGAGCTGCCCCACCGGGCCATGTACCGCCCCTGGGCCCGCGTCCTGTCCCGCGAGTTCGAGGCCCACACCCGCGCCGTCGACGCGGGCCGTCCGACCCTCATCGATCCCTACGGCGCCCTCAACCCGGCCGAGTTCTTCGCCGTCGTCACCGAGGCCTTCTTCGAAAAGCCCAAGCAGCTCCGCGCCCGCCACCCCGATCTCTACGAGCAGCTCCAGGCCTTCTACCGCCAGGACCCCGCGGCCCTCCGCGACGCCGTCGACCGCGCCGACCCTGCCTGACCGTTACGGCGCGGCCGGCGAGTCGGAGAGCGCGCACTCGGCCGCCGCCGCCGCCGCCGCCAGCGCCCGCCCCAGCGGCTCGCGCCCGGCCGGCCCGACCCCGTACCAGCCCTCCGCCGCCGCCACCCGCGACCCCACGCACGCCCGCAGCGCCCCGGCCGCCTCGCCCCGCGCCTGCGTCAGCGCCGCCACGTCCACGCCGGCCGCGCTGGCCTGCTCCTCGGGCAACAGCAGCGCCTCCAGGTACTCCAGCTCGACCCGCGCCGGCGCCCGCGCCGCCCCGCCTTCGGCGCCGACAGCCTCGACCACCACGTCCGGCACCACGCCCGCCAGGTGCAGCGCCCGCCCCGACGGCAGGTGGTACCGCCCCGACGTGAAGTACACCGTCGCCTCGACCCCCTCGCCCCAGGGGAACGGGTTCTGCACGGTCCCCTTGCCATAGGTGCGCTGGCCCACTACCCGCGCCCGCCCCTCGTCCTGCAGCGCCCCCGCCAGGATCTCGGCCGCGCTGCCCGTCGACGCGTCGACCACCACCACCAGCGGCAGGCTCGTCGCGGCCTCGGCCTCGGTCCGGTACTCGACCGGCTCGCCCGAGTCGCGCAGCAGCCGCGCCACCAGCCGCCCCGCCGGCAGGAACAGGTCCGCGACGCACAGCGCCTCGTCGGTCAGCCCGCCGACGTTGCCGCGCAGATCCAGCACCCAGGCCGCGACGTCCTGCGCCTCGAGCCGCGCCAGCCCCTCGCGCAGCTGCGCGCAGATGTGCGTGCTGTAGAAGGTCGGGACGTACACAAAGCCCAGCCGCCGCTCGCCGACGTGCAGCGTCGCCTCCTGCACGTAGCGCGTCGCCACCTTCGCGCGGGTCACCCGCAGCGCCAGCGCGGCGCCCTCGCGACGCAGCCCCATGGCCACCTCGCTCCCGGCCTCGCCCCGCAAGCGCGCCACCACCTCGTCCGCCGACAGCCCGGCCGTCGCCGCGCCGTCGATGGCCTCGAGCACGTCGCCCACGCGCACCCCGGCGCGCGCGGCCGGCCCCTCGGCGACCAGCCCCGAGATGACGGCCTGCCCGTCGTGCACCTGCACGTACGCCCCGACGCCGACGTGCGTGGTCCCCGCTCGCTCGCGCAGGGCGTCGTCGCGCTCCGTCGGCACGATGCGGTGGAACGGGTCCTTGGCCGTCGCCAGGAAGCCGTTGATCGCCGCGGCCGTGGTCGCCGCCTCGTTGGCCGTGGTCACCCGCGCGTCGCGGAACCACGCGACCAGCCCCGCCCAGTCGACGCGCTCGGTCGCCGTCGCCGCGTGCACCGCCCGCCAGGCCGCGATCTCGGCCCGCAGCGCCTCCGCGCGCGCCTGGGCGTCGGGCTGGTCGACCGCCGCGCCCCGCTCGACCACCGCCAGGCGTCCTTCGCGGCGCAGCACGCGCGCGGCGGGGACCTCGGCGTGCGCGTGGGCCAGCGGCACCAGGGCCAGGCGCTCGTCCACCGCGCTCAGGGCCTCGGAGAGCCCGTGCACGCACGCAAGGAAGCGCTGCTCGGACTCGTAGCAGCCCTCGGGCGTCATCGCCTCGGCCGCCTGGTCGAAGGTCAGCCCGGTCAGGGCCCACGGGTCGTCGGGGTCGGGCGCGAGCGGCGCCTCGGCGGTCGCGGGGGGCTCGGCCGGGGGCTTGGGCGCGGGCGCCTCGTCACCGCCGCGGCAGGCGGTCGCCATCAGCAAGAGCACGGACCACAGCGTAAGGCGCGTCGACATCGACGCGAAGGTGCCACAGCCAGCTTCGAGATGGTATGCATGCGTCATGCGCTGCCCAGCCTCCGTCATCTGCGCCGCCTTCGCGGCGTGCTTGGGTCTGTTGGCCTGCGACGACTCCGCCGTGGGCCCCGGCACGTCCCAGCCCGACGCGGACGCGGCCGACACGGCCACGCCCGGCGACCCCGACCGGGTAGACGCCACCTGCCAGGAGCCCTCGTGGTCGGCCGGCGCCTGCGTGGCCGGCGCGATCGAGGCGCGCCCCGCGACGGAGCCGCCTCTGCACGTCGCGCTGCCGACGCCCATCAGCTACGCCGAGTCGCCGCCCGCCAGCGGGCCGCACCGCGGCACCTGGGCCCGCTGGGGCGAGTACGCGTTCCTGCCGCCGCAGCGCTGGGTGCACAACCTCGAGCACGGCGGCGTGGCGCTGCTCTATCACCCGTGCGCGCCCGCCGCGGTCGTCGACGCCCTGCGCGAGTGGGCCCGTTCCCAGCCCGCGGACGACGGCGGCGAGCTCCGGTGGGTGCTGACGCCGTACCCGGGGCTGGCGTCCGCGGTGGCGCTGGTGGCCTGGGAGCAGGTCTACGCGGCCGAGTGCGTGCGTCCCGACGAGCTGGACGCGTTCTTGCATCAACACTATCGCAAGGCCCCGGAAGACGTCGCTGTCGACGGGCCGTACGAAACCACATGGCTCGGGAGGTGAGACGATGAGCGTGATCCAGGGCCCCGAGGCCCACCGTCTGGTCGAAGAGGAGGGCGCGCGCCTGCTGGACGTGCGCATGCCCGAGGAGCTGGCCGAAAAGAGCGTGCCCGGGGCGATCAACGTGCCAGTCCAGGAGCTGTCGATGCGCCTGGGTGAGCTGCCCGACAAGGGCACGCCGCTGGTCGTGTTCTGCCGCAGCGGGCGGCGCAGCGAGATGGCGGCCAACCTGCTGCGGCAGGCCGGCTGGAAGCGGGTGTACGACCTGCAAACGGTCGACGCCTGGTGACATCGACAGGGGCCGGTCACCCTCGGGTGACGAGGCCTGAAACGACGAGGGGCCGACCACCATCAGGTGATCGGCCCCTTCGCCGTGAACGAGTGCTTCGCGCTCAGCAGGACGGCTGGGTGGCCGTGCGCGCCAGGGCGATGCGCTCGAAGACCAGGTCGTGCAGCAGCATGCCGGCCGACATGGCCACGACGAAGATCAGCGGGCCGGTGCCCAGGGTGCCGACGGACGTGAGGGCGGGCCCGGGGCAGAAGCCGGCCATCCCCCAGCCGACGCCGAACATGGCCGACCCGGCGAGCAGGCGCGGGCTCAGATCGCGGCGCGTCGGCAGGGCGAAGGCGCCGCCAAGCAGGGGCGCGCCCCGGCGCAGGACCAGGCGCATCAGGACGGCGTAGACGACGACCGCGCCGCCCATGACGAAGGCCAGGCTGGGGTCCCAGGATCCGGTGAAGTCCAGGAAGCCGACCACTTTGTGGGGTTGGGTCATGCCGGCGAGCGCGAGGCCGACGGCGAAGAGGACGCCCGTGGCGAACGAGACGAGGTGCTTCATGGAGATGTTCCTCACGCGCCCGGAAGGACGAGGTTGAGCATGACCCAGGTCGTCACGGCGCCCGTGGCGATGAAGGTCAGGGTGGCGACCAGCGAGCGCGCCGACAGGCGGCTGAGGCCGCAGACGCCGTGGCCGCTGGTGCAGCCGCTGCCCAGGCGGGTGCCGAAGCCGACCAGGAGCCCGGCCGCGGCGGTCAGCGGCAGCCCGGGGTCGTAGGTCGAGGCGAAGCTGGCGGGCGACAGGGCGAGGTAGCCGACGCCGCCGGCGACCAGGCCCAGGACGAACGCCCAACGCCAGCCGCTGTCGCGCGGGGACGACAGGGCCAGGCCGAAGATGCCGCTGATGCCGGCGACGCGCCCCTTGAACAGGAGCAGGAGCGCCGAGGCCAGCCCGATGAGGGCGCCGCCCAGCGCGGGCCAGATGAAGTCGGTGGGGTTCATGATCCTCCTTGATGGCCCCGATCGGTACGAAGGGATCGGGTGGACCCGCCACAACGGCGGCCGGGTCGAGAGTTGGGTCGAAACCAGGACTTTTCAAGTCATCGAGGCCAGCCTGCCCGAAGTCGCCTCCGAGTCGAGGCGGTTCGGGTGAGCGTGCATGCGGGCAAGTGTGAAGCACATCGCGTGCCAACCGGGCCGAGACCCGGGTGGGGCACGTTTCGAGGGTGGGCGGGCCTTGTCGTCAGCTTCGGATGTGTTTCACTGACGTGGCAAGTTGCGACGATGTCGCGACGAATCGTGCGAGAGGTGACCCGATGCGAGCCCGTCCCCACCGTCGACCCGAACAGGCGCCCACGATCTTTCACGGCATGGTGACGGTGGCGCCCGAGATGCTGCAGCTGTTCGAGCTGATGCAGAAGGTCGCGCGGACCGACGCGCCGGTGCTGGTGCGCGGCGAGACCGGGACGGGCAAGGAGCTGGTCGCGCGGGCCCTGCACGCGCTGGGGCCGCGGGCCGGGCGCCCCTACCACGCGCTGAACTGCGCGACGCTCACGCCGGAGATGCTGGCCTCCGAGCTGTTCGGCCACGTCCGCGGCGCCTTCACCGGGGCCGTCCGCGACCGCCCCGGGCTGTTCCGTCTGGCCGACCGGGGCACGCTGTTCCTCGACGAGATCGCCGAGATGCCGCTGCACATCCAGGCGCAGCTGCTGAGGGTCCTGCAGACGCAGACCTTCGTGCCGCTGGGCGCCAGCGAGTCGGTGACGGTGGACGTCCGGCTGGTGTCGGCGACGCACCAGGCGTTGCGCGAGGCGGTGGAGACGCGGCGGTTTCGCGAGGACCTGATGTACCGGGTGCGGGTCGTGCCGCTGTACCTGCCGCGGCTGGCGGAGCGAGCGGGCGACGTGGAGGCGCTGACGTGGCACCTGATAGACCAGCTCAACGGGCGGGGCTGGCGGCAGGTCGAGGCCATCGCGGCCGACGCGATGGAGGCGATGCTCGAGTACGAGTGGCCCGGGAACGTGCGCGAGCTGCGCAACGTGCTCGAGTACGCGTTCGTCATCGGTGACGGGCCGGAGCTGCGCCTCGACGAGCTGACGCCCGAGCTGCGGGGAGAGGCGCCGCCGCGGCGCGTTGGGGAGGCGACCGACGAGGCGGGGGAGCGGTCGCGCATCGAGGAGGCGCTGCTGAAGACGCGCGGACGCAAGGGAGAGGCCGCGGAGCTGCTGGGGATGAGCCGCTCGACCCTGTGGCGCAAGATGCGCGAGCTGCGCCTGCCCTGAGGTCAGCGCGGCGGCAAGGCGTCGAGCGGCCGCAGGCTCAGCTCGCCGGCCCCGAGCCAGCCGACGATGCCCTCGCCCAGCACGACGGCGTCGAGGAAGCCGGTCGAGCGTCCGACGAGGACCGGCTCGTCCTGAGCGACGAGGTCGGCCACGAAGACGGCCGTCGGGTGGGTCATGGCGTCCAGGGGCTCGGCGATGAAGGCCACCAGGCCGTTCCGCAGGGCAGGGCGCTGCCACAGCGCCGGCCGCTGCCAGGCGCTCCAGGCCACGAAGTCCTCAGGCTGGCCGGGCAGGCGCCCGTAGATCTGGAACTCGCTGTACTTCGGCTCGGGGTTGATGCCGCGCCAGTCCAGCCAGACCACGCCCCCGCCGGCGTCGTCCAGCGCCGGGCGCAGCTGCTTGCTCGGGTGGTCGGTCACGACGAAGCCCTCGCCGCTCGCGGCGTCCCAGCCCAGGATGTCGCCGTTGTTGCTCTCGGGGTCGGAGATGGGCAGGTAGGTCCCGTCCGGGTCGTTCACGTAGTCGGTCCAGACGATGCGGTCGCCGCGGACGTGAGGCTGAGCCTGCTCGGCGGCGTCGTCGGTGACGCGCGTGACCTCGCCCTCGGTCAGGCGCATGGCCATGACGTCGGCCTCGGTCGGGCCGTGCGGCGGCTTGTCGCGGCTGATCCACGCCAGGTGGTCGCCGTCCAGCGAGGGTTGGTCCTGGTCGCCCGGTGCCTCGACCAGCGGCGTCACCTCGCGCGTCGTCAGGTCGACCATGTACAGGTCGAAGTCGCCGTCGCGGTCGTCCGCGAACACGACCCGGTCGCCCGACAGGGTAGGGTCCTTTTGGGTGGCCGGGTGCGCGACCAGCGGCTCTGTCGCGCCCGTCGCGAAGTCGTGCAGCCACAGGTCGCCCGCCTCGGCCCAGACCACGCGCGAGCCGTCGACCGCCAGGCAGCACGCGTCGGCGCCGACCGGCACCGTCACGACCGGGTCCGACGCGTCCGGCGCGTCACCGCCGACGTCGCCGCCTGCTCCGGGACCGTTCACGTCCAGAGCTCCCGGGACGTCCTCCGCCTCGACCTCGGCGGCCACTTCCGTCGCGTCCGGCGGCGGCGTCACCTCGCCCGAGCCGCCCTCGCACGCCCCCAGCCCCAACGCCACCAGGGCGCCAAAGCGCCACGCCACGTGCCTCATCGCTCCTCCTCCCCGGCGTCACGCCCAGGGCGCGCCGCCATCCGCGCCCGCAGCGCGACCTCGTCCAGCCCGTGTCGGGCCATCTTGGCGTCCAGCCCCGGTCGCGACAACCCGAGCCGCCGCGCCGTCGCCGCCTTCCGCCCCCCGCACGCCTCGAGCGCGCGGGTCAACACCTCGCGCTCGACCTCGCCCACGACGTCCGCCAGCGACGCCTGACCGTCCCACAGCTCCGCCGGTCCCGCCGCCGCCGCCGCCGCCGCCGACCGCCGGCCCGCACGGCCCGCCCCGCGCGGCTGGGACTCGGAGCCCTCGCCCCGCCGCGCCACCCGCGGCGACAGGTGCGCCAGCCTGACGGTGCGCCCGCTCGACAGCACCGTCGCGCGCAGCAGCTCGTTCTCGAGCTCGCGCACGTTGCCCGGCCAGTCGTACGCCACCAGCGCGTCGACCGCCTCGGGCGCCAGCGACGCCGGCTCGCTCCCGGGCGCCGCCAGTCGCGTCAGCAACCGCGAGGCGATCGGTAGGATGTCGTCGCGGCGCTCGCGCAGCGGCGGCACCTTCACGGTCACCACCGCCAGACGGTAGTACAGGTCCTCGCGGAAGCTCCCGTCGCGCACCATCTGCTCGAGGTCGCGGTTGGTGGCCGCGACCAGCCGGAAGTCGGCGTCGACCTCGCGCGTGCCGCCGACCGGCCGATAGCGCCGCTCCTGCAAGACGCGCAGCAGCTTGACCTGGTGGTCCGGCCTCAGCTCGCCCACCTCGTCCAGGAACAGCGTGCCCCCGCGCGCGGCCTCGACCAGCCCGCGGCTCGGCCCGGTCGCCCCCGTGAAGGCGCCCTTGACGTGCCCGAAGAACACGCTCTCGAACAGATCGGCCGGCACGGCGCCGCAGTTCTCGACCACGAACGGCCCGGCGCGGCGCCCCCCCTCGTCGTGCACGGCGCGCGCCAGCAGCTCCTTGCCGACGCCGCTCTCGCCGAGCAGCAGCACCGTCACGTCGGTGGCGGTGACCTTGTCCAGGGTCCGCAGCACGCGCCGCATCCCCGCGCTGCGGTGCACGATGCCTTCGTAGGCCCCGCTCAGCCCGACCTCCGTCCGCGACTGCTCCAGCGCCTCGCGCAACGCGGTCACCTCTTTCCGGTGCCGCCGCGCCCGGCGCTCCTCTTCGGCCTGGGCCTCCTCCAGGGCGCCCTGCAGCCGTTGCCGATCCATCGCCACCGCGGCCAGCCCCAGCGGCGCCGACAGCGCCCTCGCCATAGTCTCGGCCGTGGCGACCGCGGCTGGCTTCCAGGTCAGGAACGCCGCCCCGACGGGTTGGCCCGCGTCCGACAGCGCCACGAGGGCTCCGAACGCTTCGAGCCGGCCCGCCGGCCCCGCCGCGAACGGCGCCCGCTCCCGCACCAGGCCAGGCACCAGCTCGACCCAGCGCGCCTCGCCGCCGACCTCGCCGTCCCGGCCGACCACCGCGGGAGCCTCCAGCCCCTCGACCTGCACCAGCGCGCAACCGACCGCCCCGGCGACCTCCCTGAGCGTCGCGGCCCAAGCGTCGAGGTCGGCCCAGCGCCCGTGGGGCAGGGCGGGCCAGCCGCTTGCGGTCGCCTCGACAGGCGCCGCGGCGAGCGACGGCGATGGGGCTGTGGCGAACGAGGGCACCGATGAGACCTCCAGAGGCTGCGCGGTGTCCGCCGAGCGCGCGCTATGCTCGGCGGCGTCCTCTGGCGTTTGCACGTCGCGTGCCAGCCCGTACCCCGCGGCCGTCCGGCGCCGGTCTTCGTCGGTCGCCCCGAGCGCCGCGGTCAGCAGGCCCGCGGTCGCCTCCTCGCCCACCAGCCGCGCCGCCGCCGCCAGCAGCTCCGTGGCCAGCACCCGCCCGGGCGGCACGGGCCCCAGCGTCAGCCCGCGGGTGGCGATGGCCAACCTCACCCGCGCCTCATCCCAAGCGCCGACGCGCGCCATCGCGTGCACGAGACAGGCTTCGGCCCCCGCGTCGCCCTCCGCCGCCTCCGCCCGCCGACGCGCCTCGTCCCGATCCTCCGCCCCGGCGCGCGGCCTCCCGGCCTTCAGCCGCGCCAGGTAGGCCAGCGGCCATGCCTCGCGCGCGATGGTCGCCAGCCCTCCGGCGTCCGCCGCCGCCAGCAGGCGCTCCGCGCGCTCGGCCGCCTCGCCCGGCTCCCCTCGCACCAACGCCAGCCGGACCCGCAGCACCTCGGCGTCCGCCCGCACCAGCTCCGAGGCGACCGGCAACCTCTCGAACGCCTCCAGCGCCTCGGCCGCCCGCGCCGCCTCACCTACGTCCAGCCACGCCTGCGCCAACCCCAGGTGGCCCATGGCCTGCCCGCGCCGGTCCCCCATCTCGCCGGCCGCCTCCAACGCCCGCCACGCGGCCTCGACCGCCTCGCCCAGCCGCCCCAGCTCGCGCAGCGCCAGGCCCCGGTTGCTCTCGGCGATGCGCGCGCCCCGCAGGTCGCCCGTGTCGCGTTTGGCCCGCGCCGCCCGCTCCCAGGCCTCGGCCGCGTCCAGGAAGGCCCCCGCGTGGAACGCGGCGATCCCCAGGCTGTTGGAGACCCGGCCGATGGCGTGCCGATCCTCGAGCACCTCAGCCTGGTAGGCCGCCGCCGACAGCGCCGCCATGGCCGCCCCGTGCCGTCCTGCCTGCGCCAGGGCCGTCCCGCGCGCCAGCGCCAGGTCCAACCGGGTCCGCGCGTCCGCCGAAGCGCCCTCCAGGCGCTCGGCCGCGTCCACCGCGGCGACGGCGGCCTCCACGCGCCCCAGGTGCACCGCCACCCGCGCCTCGAGCTGCAGCGCTGCCAGCCGCGCCTCGGGCGACCCGAGCGCCGTCGCGACCTCGCGCGCCAGCGCCAGCGCCTGCTCCAGCGCCTCGGCCCGGGCCGCCAACTCCAGCCACCGCACCGCCTGCGACGCCGCCTCCAGCGCCCGCTCCAGGCGACCCGCGGCCCGCCACGCGCCCGCCGCCTCCAGCGCCGCCTCGCCCGCCTCGGCGATCTCGAGCGCCGCCGCTCGAGCCCGCGCCAGCTGCGTCCACGCCTCGGCCGCCTCGACGTGCCGCCCCAGCGCGCCCAGGTGGCTCGCCCGCGCCCGGTCACGCGCCGCCGGACCCGGTCGCGCCTCGATGGCCGCCGCCAACGCGCGCCGCTCGTCCTGCGTCGGCCCCTCCAGCTCCAGCCGCCGATCGCCCAGCCGCTCGAGCGGCCCCGACCTCAGCGCCAGCGGGGCTCCCTCGGCCGTGACCCAGCCCTCGGCCATCAGCCGCGCGAGCACGTCCCGCAACCCGTCGCCCGCCGCCTCGGCCAGCTCGTCCCGGTGGGCGACGCCTCCCAGGTGCGCCAACCGCCGCACGACGAGCCGTGCTTGCGCGGGCAGCCGCCGCCACAGCCGCGCCCAGAGCCCGTCCAGGTCCGGCGCGTCCAGGGCCCCCACGTCTGCGGTCGCGGCCCAGCGCCAGGCGCCGTCCGCCCAAGCCAGGCTCCCGCCGTCCGCCAACACCTCGAGCCAGAGCCGTAGCGCCTCGACGCCCGCGGCGGCCCTGGCCACCAGCGACGCCTCGATCTCCGGAGGCGGCGCCTCCTGGACACCGAGGGCCTTCAGCAGCTCCCGGACCGACGCCGCGTCCGGCGCCGAGACGTCGACGCGGGTCAAGGCCGCCTCGGCTCCCGGTCCGAGGCCCAGCCCCTGCGCCGGTCCGCCGGCCAGGACGACCCGCGAGACCGCCCCCGACTCGAGGACGCGCGCCAACGCCAGGCGGCCGGCCAGGCCCAGGCGCTCGGGCGCGGCGACCAGCAGCGCCGGAGCGTCCGCGCGGGCGCGCAGTCGCTTGGCCAGGCCCAACGCCCAGACCTCCAACAGGTCCCGCTGCGCCTCAGGCGCGGCCGTGGGCGCCTTCACCGGCGCCTCGCCCGGCGCCACACACGCGACCAGGCGACTCCACCGCTCGTGGTCACCTCCCACGGGCAGCACGACCGCCGGCACGCCCGCGGCCTGCAGGCTGGTCTTCAGGGCCTCCAGCAGGCCGGCCGCGTCATCGGCGTCCGGCAGCCGGGCCCACAGCGCACCCGGTCCCGCCGTGACTCGCGCGCTCAGGTCCGACACGACGGCCCCCCACATCGCCGCGCGTCCCCGCGTGCCGAGTCGCCGCCGGGTACCGACGCCCGGCTGGCCCAGCAGCGCCTCGATCGCTTCGTCCGCACTCGCCAAGCGCGCAGACCGCGACGGCGCGGTCAATGCGTCGAGGACGGCGGTGGTCACCGCGTCGGGGTGGCGCTCGGCCCAGGCCTGGAACGAGCGCCCCAACGCATACAGATCGGTCGAGGCGTCGTGGCGCGCGCCCCTTCGAAGCTCGGGGGCCATGTAGGTGGGGGTCCCGCCGCCCGGGCCGGCCGTCTCGCCCGAGCGCGCCAACCCGAAGTCGATGAGCACCGGCCAGGGCCGCCCACCGCCGGGCAGCAGCAGCACGTTCGCCGGCTTCACGTCCGCGTGGACGACCCCGTGGTCGTGGAGCCAACCGAGCGTCGCGAGCAAGTCGCCCAGCACCGCCGCGACCTCGGCCTCGGTGGGATCCCGCTCCAGCCATGCGTCCAGGCGGTCTCCCTCGATGAGGGCCGTCACCAGATAGACGACGCCGTCCGCGACGCCCGCGTCCAGCACGTCGACCACCCCCGGGTGGTGGAGCGAGGCGAGCAGCGCGAACTCCTCGGCCAGGCGGCCCTGCTCGGGGGTCCGGTCGGGCCGCAGCAGCTTCAGCGCGACCTCCCGGCCCAGCAGCCTGTCGCGCGCTGCGAGCACCTCGCCCAGGCCGCCGCGTCCCAGGACGCGCAGGGGCTCGAACCGGGCGCTCAGGGGGCCGGGCAGCGTCGAGGTCAGGCTCGGTGACGTCTGCAAGATGAGTTTCCATTTGTAAGATTTGTTTGCAGCAAGGGTCCGCCTTGCTGTCAGGGTAGCTTACATTCTCTGCGCCTCGACCTGTCAACGGCGCTGGCACGTGCCTTGCTCTTCCGTCCGGCATGAGCCAGCCCGCTTCCACCCCTGACCATCGGCCGCGACCTTCGCTGAAGGTGCGCGTGATGGTCGGCCTCTGTGCGACCGTCGTGGCCCTGGCCCTGGCCGAGGCCGTGGCCGGGTGGGTGCGCGGAGGCGCCTACCCGTTCCTCAACGTGTTCGTGGCCGACCCGATCTACGGCGTCCGGCTGGAGCCCGACGCCTGCACGGCGACGCGCAGCCGGGAAGGCCGCGTCACCGAGGTCTGCACGAACGCGCAGGGGTTTCGGGGGCGCGACTGGACCGAGGCGCCGCTCCCGGTGCCCGTCCCAGGGCGCGTGCTCCTGCTCGGTGACTCGCAGATGCTCGGCTACGGCGTCGACGTCGAGGACGCGACCGCGGCGCGGCTCGAGCAGCGCCTGGGCGACGGGGCCGAGGTGTTGTCCGCGGCGGTGCCGACCTGGGGGCCGCCCGAGTACGCGGCGGCCGTCGCCGAGCTGGCGCCCGTCTACCGCCCCGAGGTGGTCGTCTTCGTGGCCAACCTGGCCAACGACTGGTTCGAGGTGCGCGTGCCCAACGCGCGCCGGACCACGGCCCTGGACGGCTGGGCCGCCCACGATCTGCCGGCGACGGCCGAGGCGACCTGGTTCCCGGGGCGGTCCTTCCTCTTCGGGCGCTCGCACCTGGTCTTCGCGGTGCGCGAGCTGTCGGCCCGCCGCCGTGGCCCGCCGCCGGCGCCCGCGGCCATGGCCCAGCGCCTGAGCCGTGAGGTCGCCACGCTCCTACGCCCGGAGGGGCCGCACCGTTCGCGGGTCACGCCGCAGGTGCTCGCGGCAGTCGAGGCCTGCCGTCCGCTGGGCTGTCGGGTGGTGGTCGCGACCTTGCCGCTCGACGTCCAGGTGCACGCCGCCGAGTGGGCCAAATACGACGGCGAGCCGATCGACATGACCGGGACCACGCGGCTCGCGGCCGGGCTGCTGACCGACGCCCTGCGCCACGACCTGCCCGCCATCGACCTGCTCCCGGCCCTGCACGCGGCCTCGCCGGGCGCCTTCCTGCCGGACGACTACCACCTCTCGCCGGCCGGGCACGCCGCCGTGGCGCAGGCGCTCGCCCCCGTCGTGCGCGCCGCCGCCGGCCGCTCGGCCGTCGCCGTACCCGTCGCGACCCACTCCAGGAGCTCCCTGTGATCGCCACCACCCAACGCGCCCCCCTCGTGCTCCGCGTCGCCGCCCCGCTGGCGTGGCGCGGCGATCGCCGCATCGCCGACAAGCTGATGGGCTTCTCGGCGACCGAGCTGGGCAGCGCCCTGGACATGCTCCGCGCCGCCGAGCTGACGACCGACCCGGACCTCCGGCGCCTGTTCATGAAGCACGCCCTGGACGAGGCCCGGCACGCGCAGCAGTTCCGCGACGCGGCCAAGCAGCTGCTCGGGCGCGATCCCGAGGTGCGCCCCTGGGAGCGGCACCACGCGCTGCGCCAGGACCTGTTCGAGCGCTGGGGCGTCACCCGGTTCGTCGCCTTCGTCTGGATCAGCGAGGCCAAGGCGTCGCGGCAGTTCGAGGTGCTCTGCGGGCACTTCTCGGGGCGGCCCGAGCTGCAGGACCTGTTCGCGCGGGTCGGCCGCGACGAGCGCTACCACGTCGCCTACTCCAAGCACCTGTTGGACATGTGGCGCGCCGAGGGGCGCGGCGCCGAGGTCGATCGCGCGCTGCGCGAGATCCGGTTGTCGCTGGCGTGGATGGCCTGGCGTCGCGCCGGCCGCCGGATCGGCGAGCTGATGACCCTCGGCCTCATGGCCGCCCTCTATGTCGCGGTGGTGCCCGTGTTCGCGCTGCTCCAGCGCGCCCTGGAGCGCCCCCAGCACGGTTGGCGAGCGCCCCGCCGCGAGCTGACCACGACGACGCTCGACGACGCCCGCCGCCCCTTCTGAACCGCCCTCCAGCCGCCCGGGAGACCCCAGCCATGCCCACCCACGTGCTCGGCCTCAGCGCCTACTTCCACGACTCGGCCGCCGCCCTCGTCACCGACGGCCGCGTCGTCGCCGCCGCCCAGGAGGAGCGCTTCACGCGCACCAAGCACGACAGCCGCCTGCCGCTGGAGGCGGCCCGCTTCTGCCTCGCCGAGGCCGGCCTGAGCATCGAGGACGTCGACCACGTCGTCTTCTTCGAAAAGCCCCTGCGCAAGTTCGACCGCCTGCTGGTCTCGCACCTGCGCGCCTTCCCGCGCGGCTTCGGGCAGTTCTCGCGCGCCATGGCGACCTGGCTGGGCAAGCGCCTGTGGCTGTCGTCCGAGATATCACGCGCCCTCGGCTGCGCCCCGGAGCGCCTCGCCTACTCCGAGCACCACCTGTCGCACGCCGCTAGCGCCTTCTTCTGCTCGCCCTTCGAGCGCGCCGCCGTGCTGACCGCCGACGGCGTCGGCGAGTGGGCCACCACGGCCATCTGGCGGGCGTCGAGCGGCCGCGATGGTCAGCCCGCCAAGCTCGAGCTGGTCAAGGAGCTGCACTTCCCGCACTCCATCGGCCTGCTCTACTCGGCGCTGACCGCCTACCTGGGCTTCGAGGTCAACGAGGGCGAGTACAAGGTCATGGGTCTGGCCTCCTTCGGGACGCCCCGCTATCTGGCCGAGCTCGAGCGCGTGGCGCACCTCGCCGACGACGGCGCGGTCACGCTCGACATGCGCTACTTCTGCTTCGATCGCCACGAGACGCGCAGCTTCACCCCCGCGCTCGAGGCCCTGCTCGGGCCGGCGCGCGTCCCCGGCACCGCCCTCGACCTGCCGGCCGACGACGGCGAGGCTCGCCGCTTCGCCGACATCGCCGCCTCGCTGCAGGCCCTGTGCGAACGCGCCATGCTGCTGGCCGCGCACGAAGCGCGCCGCGTCACCGGCGAGGACGCCTTGTGCCTCGCCGGCGGCGTCGCCCTGAACTCGGTCGCCAACGGCCGCATCGTGGCCGAGGGCCCCTTCCGCGACGTGTACGTGCATCCGGCGGCCGGCGACGCGGGCGGCGCGCTGGGGGCCGCCCTGTGGATGAGCCACGTCGCCCTGGGCCTGCCGCGCGCCCCCGACGCCATGCCGAACGCCTACCTGGGCCGGGGCTACGACAACGCCGAGGTCGAGCGCTTCCTCGAGGACGTGCGCGTCCGCCACCGCAGCTTCGACGACCCCCGCGCCCTCGACGCCGAGGTCGCCCGCCGCCTGGCCGAGGGCGAGGTCGGTGGCTGGTTCCGCGGCCGCTTCGAGTGGGGCCCTCGCGCCCTGGGCGCCCGCTCGATCCTGGCCGACGCCCGCGACCCCGGCATGGTGCACCGCATCAACGCCAAGGTGAAGTTCCGCGAGCCCTTCCGCCCCTTCGCCCCCGCCGTGCTCGCCGACGAGGCGCCGCGCTGGTTCCAGCTGCCCGAGGGACGCCCGGACCACCTGACCCCCTGGATGCTGACCGTCGTTCCGGTCACCGACGAGGGCCGCCGGGCGCTGCCCTCGGTGACCCACGTCGACGGCACGGCACGCGTCCAGTCGGTCACGCCCGAGCGCAACCCCGACCTGTGCCACCTGCTCGAGGCCTTCCGCGCCCGCACCGGCGTCGGCTGCCTCGTCAACACCTCGATGAACCTCAAGGGCGAGCCCATCTGCGCCACGCCCGCCGACGCCCTCAGCACCTTCCGCCGCTCGGATCTCGACTTCCTCGTCCTCGAGCGCTGCCTGGTCGAGCGCGCCGCCTGAACTTCGCTGCAACGCAACATAGAACCGGAGCCCCCCATGCAACGCGTCAGGACCCTCTTGCAGCTCACCCAGCTCCTCGGCCGCACCGGCCGCTGGTGGCTCATCCCGATGGTCGCGGTCTTCCTGCTCACCGCGGGCCTGCTCGTCCTCGTGCAGGTCGTCGAGTACGCCGCGCCCTTCGTCTACACGATCTTCTGAGCGTCCAGCTCGCCCGGCCGCGGCGCTCGCGCTCCGCCCGCTCACCGTCGCTGTCTCTGCCCGTTCGCCTCACCTCTCGACCCCAAAGGGATCCCTCATGCGCTCGCTCTCGCTCCGCGCCGTCGCCCTGCTGGCCGCCGCGCCCCTGTTCACAGCCTGCCTCGACGCGGGCCCCGGTGGCTCGGGCACGGCCCAGCCGCTCCCGGACGCCACCGACACCTCGACCAGCGCGCCCGACGCCGACGCCGGCAAGGACGTGGCGGAGCCCGACGCCGCCACGTCCGACGCCGCTGGCGACGCGCCGACCCCCGCCTGTCACGCCATCGGCGAGGGCTGCGACGATGGCGGCGCGTGCTGCCAGGGCTTCTGCTCGTCGACCCTTCAGGTCTACGCGCCGGGCGTCTGCACCGCGCCCCAGCCCGACGGCGCCTTCTGCACCGAGGGCGCCCAGTGCGCCTCGGGCGCCTGCACCGACTCCATCTGCGGCGCCGCCCCGGTCTGTACGCCGACCGGCGCCGAGTGCTGGGACGACGACGCGTGCTGCACGGGCATCTGCACCTTCGACCCCAACCAGAACGACGTCGGCGCCTGCGTCGTCTCGAGCCCCCAGTGCCAGGCCCTCGGTGCGGCCTGCGTCCTGGGCGCCGAGTGCTGCAGCGGCGCGTGCTCGGGGCAGGGTGGGGCGACCGGAGCCTGCGTCGAGGCCGGCCCCAGCTGCGACGATCAGCCCGCCGAGTGCTGGTCGTCGACCGAGTGCTGCGCAGGGACCTTCTGCTCGTACACGGGCTTCGACTACACGCCGGGGCAGTGCATGCCGCGCCTCCCCGACGGCGCCTGGTGCGCCAGCGCGCAGTGGTGCGCGAGCGGCCACTGCGTCGACGCCCAGTGCGTCCCGGCCCAGTGCGGCGCGGCCGGAGACGACTGCTACTGGGGCGGTGACTGCTGCACGGGCCTGTGCTCGAACAGCGGGCAAGCCTACGTGCCCGGAAAGTGCTTCGAGCCGCTGAGTGAAGGCGCCACGTGCGAGGCCGACGCCTGGTGCGCGACCGGCCACTGCGCCGACGGCCTGTGCGCCAAGCCGGCCCAGCCGGCCACGTTCCAGCGCGTTTGGGACGAGGTGCTGGTCCCCAAGGGCTGCACCAGCGGCTACTGCCACGGCGCGCCCGGCGGCGGGCTCGATCTGAGCAGCGAGGACATGGCCTACTGGAGCCTGACCGGCCCGCCCGCCGGCACCCCGGCCTGCGGCGCCTTCCTGCGCGTCGTGCCGGGGCACCCGGACCACAGCGTCCTGTGGCTGCGGGTCCGCCCGATGGCCCTCGAGCCCAGCGGCGAGGCCTGCCTGCCCAAGATGCCGCACGGCTCCCAGGGCCTCGACGGCGCCACGGCCGCGCTGGTCGAGGACTGGATCCTGCAAGGCGCGCTCCCCTGATGAGGCCGCCCCCCTGGCCAAGGCTGTCGCGCCGGGCGTTCCTCCGCGGTCTCGCGGCGGCGCCCGGCGCGCTCCTGCTCGCCTGCGACGCCGAGCCGGGGGCTCCGCTCGACCCCTCGCCGGCGCCTTCCCGCGCGCGCGCCGCGCTCCCGGCCCCGACGGTCACTTGTGACCCGACGACCCCCGACCTGCTCGGCCCGTACTACCGCAGCGGCGCCCCCGCGGTGACCCGCCTCGCCGCCGCCAGCGACGCCGGCGATCCCTTCCGGCTCGTCGTCGACGTCCGCGACGCGAGCTGCCGCAAGCCGCCGCCCGGCGCCCTCCTCGAGCTCTGGCAGGCCGACGCCGACGGCGTCTATCACCCCGACCGCCTCCGCGCCCGCCTCCCGGTCCCCGAGGACGGCCGCCTCGTCTTCGACACCATCGTCCCGGGCCGCTACCTGCAGGCCTCCGGTTGGCGCCCGGCGCACCTCCACCTGCGCCTCACCCCGCCCGACGCCCCGCCCCTGGTCACGCAGCTCTACTTCGCGGGCGACCCCTACCTCGCCGCGGCCGACTCCTGCGGCGAGTGCGACTCCGCCGACCCCACCCGCCACCTCGAGCTCCGCCTCGACCGCGGCGGCCAGGCCTACGCCCACGTCCGCCTGGTCGTCTGACGCCCTCCGCGCGCCCCCTCAGCCCTCGCCGCCCGGATCAAGCTGGTCCAGCGCCTCGGCCAGCACGTCCCGCAGCGCCACCGCGCTCGCCGTCACGCGCTCGCCCCCGTCGCCCGGCAGCCCCTCGAACTGGTAGCGCCCGTCCACCAGCTCCAGCTTGAACGCCGAGAACCGCTCCTCGACCGCCACCAGCGCCTTGGCCACCGTCGGCCTGACCGGGCGCGCCGCCTCGCGCATCCGCCGCGCCTCGGCGACCACGGCCTCCTCGCCGCGCGTGACGAGCTCGCGCTGCGCCGGCTGCTCGAGCTGCGCCACCTCCTCGGCCGCCCGCATCGGCACCCGCCCGCGCTCGACCGCCGTCACCAGCTCGGGCACCGCCGTGTCCATCAGCGCCCGCCCGCGCGCCACCGCCCGCGTCGACACCCGCACCAGCGCCGCCGTGTCCTGACGCACCTTGCGCCGCTCGGCCCGCGGCAGCGGCGGCGTCTCGTCCGCGCCGCTCACCTCGAGCGGCGCCTCCACCCCGCTCGCGGCCGCGGCGGCCGCCGCCTCGGCCAGCATCCGCGCCTGCGCCTGCGCCTCCAGCATCGCCTCGGCCCGCGCCGCCACGATGGCCTTCTGCCCCTCCGTCAGCTGCCGCCGGTGGAAGTTCAGCGACAGCACCCAGCGCACCGGATCCGGCCCCTGCCACTCGACGACCTTCGGCGGGACCCCCGCCGCCAGACACGCCCGCAGCCGGTGCCGCCCGTCCAGCACCTTGCCCTCGAACAGCACGATCGGCTGCTGCTGCCCGTGCCGCCGGATGTCCTCGACCATCCCGGCCAGCTCCTCGTCCGGCAGCGACGGCAGCAGGCTGCACGCCTCGTGGACCTCGTACCCGCCCAGCTCGCTCGCTTCCATTCGCCCGCGCTCCTCGTCGCCTCCGTCGCGGAGGGGCGCCCCCTATACCACAGCCCACCGACCGCACGGATCCCCCACCGTGCGCGCTCCCGCACCATGCGCTGTGCGTTTTCCATCGCGCCGCGCTGCACCATGATCTCGATCACGGAGCGGCGCCGCCCCCGCACCCGCTGGCACGCCTCTTGCGTTGCACGGCATCGAAGACGTTCAGTGAGAGGCCACCCTTTGTCGCGCCCGACCCCAGCCAGTGAACCGCCGGTCTCCGATCGGCTCGCCCCAGGCACCCTGCTCCAGCAGCGCTACGAGATCGTCCGCCCCATCGGATCCGGCGGCATGGGCGACGTCTACGAGGCGATCCACCTGCTGCTCCGCAAGCGCGTCGCCATCAAGGTGCTCCACGATCAGTGGGCGCGCGACCGCCAGGTCGTCGCCCGCTTCGTCGGCGAGGCCCGCGCCGCGACCCTCATCGGCCACCCCCACATCGTCGCGGTCACCGACTTCGGGACCACCGACGACGGCCGCCCCTTCTCGGTCATGGAGCACCTCGACGGCCTCGGCCTCGACCAGCACCTGCGCGCCTCGGGCCCGATGGCCTGGCCCCACGCGCGCGCGCTCGCGCTGCAGGTCGCCTCCGCCCTCTCGGCCGCCCACGGCGAGGGCATCGTCCACCGCGACCTCAAGCCCTCCAACGTCGTCCTCACCCGGCGCCCCGAGGGCCTGGTCGCCAAGGTCGTCGACTTCGGCATCGCCAAGGTCGCCGCCAGCGCCCACCGCGCCCTCTCCGAGGACCTCGCCGGCCTGACCCGCCCCGGCACGATCTGCGGCACGCCCGAGTACATGGCCCCCGAGCAGGCCTACGGCGACGCCATCGACGCTCGCGCCGACGTCTACGCCCTCGGCGTCGTCCTCTTCGAGATGGTCACCGGCCGCCTGCCCTTCACCGGCCCCACCCCGATGGCCATCGTCGCGAGGCACCTCTCCGAGCCGCCGCCCGCGCCGCGCCTGCTGCGTCCCGACCTCTCCGAGCTGGCCGAAGCCGTCATCCTCCAGGCCCTCGCCAAGGAGCCCTCCCGCCGCTTCCAGAGCATGACCGCGCTCGCCGCCGCCCTGACCGCCTGCCCGGTCGACGCCGGGGACCACGCGCCGCTGCAGCCCGTCGCCGCCCGCCCCCTGTCCGCCCCGAGCCACACCCCCCTCCACGCGACCCCCGCCCCCTCCGTCCGCGGCGCCGCCTGCCTCGACCGCGACGCCCGCCCCTCGCGCCAGCGCGGCGACTTCTCCCCCTGGGACGGCGCCATCGCCACCCGCGCCGTCCGCGCCGCCGCCGCCCTGGGCCATGCCCTCGACCTGGGCCCCGTCCACTCGATCGAGCTGCGCGGCGCGGGCGACCGCTGGCTGGGCTGCGTCCCTCGGCGCGGCGAGGTCCTGGCCGTCGTCGCGGCCCCCGGTGCCGACCTCGTCGCCGCCCTCGCCGCCGAGGAGGCCTGACATGCTCGCCGGCGCCTCGGGCCCCATGCTCCCGCCCCTGACCCGCCTGTCGGCGCTCCCCGGCTGCCGCGGCGCCGCCCTGGTCGCCGATGGCCAGGTCCTGGGCGCACGCTGGTCGCGCGCCGAGTCACCGGGCGCCCTCGAGCACGTCGGCGCCACCCTCGCGCGCCTGGGCGAGATGGCCGCCCGCGCCGGCTACCCGCGCGCCGACGTCGTCGCTCGCTTCGCCGCCGGGGTCCTCGTCTGCCACCCGGTGGGCGACGGCGCCTGGCTGGTGCTCCTGTGCGACGACGACGCCCCGCTCGCCGTGGTCGCCCTCGAAGCCACAGCCGAGGCCCCCGCCTTGGCTACCTTCGCCACCCCGCCGCCCACCGCTCCGCCCCCGACGCCCCCGCCCACCGGCCGCCACGAGGCCGAGCGCGTCCTCGCCGACCGTCTCCCGGTCCTGCGCGATCTGCTGGTCCATCACGTCGGCCCCATGGGCCGCCTGCTGCTCGATCGCCACCTCGATGCCTGGTCCGCCCAAGGCCCGGCCACCGCCTCGCGACTGTCCGACCTCGCCACCCGCCTCGCCGCCGAGATCGACGACGCCGCCGATCGCGCCGCCTTCCACCGCCACCCCGTCTGGCACTCGAGCTGGAGACCCTGACCATGCCGCCCTCGCACGCCGCCGCGCCCCAAGCCTCCACGACCCAGGCCGCCGCGCCCCACGCCCCGACGGCCCAGGCCGCCGCGTCACCCTCCGGCCTCGGCCGCCTGTCGCGCCTCAGCATCCACACCCAGCTCTTCCTGGTCGTGACCCCGCTGGTCGTCCTGGTCGTCACGCTCGCCGCCGGCATGCTCCACCTCACCCACACCCTGGCCACCGGCACCCGCCACGCCGACGTCGCCGGCCGCCAGCGCGCCCTCACGCACCGCATCGTCGCCGACGCCGCCCGCTACCACGCCACGCGCGCCCCCTCCGACATGGCGCGCCTCGCCAGCTCCGTGGCCCTGTTCGACCGGTCCCTCGCCGCGCTCCTCGAGGGCGGCCCCATCGACAGCGCCTCGGGCGACGACCTGCCGCCCATCGAGGACCGCGAGGCCCGCCGCGCCGCCATGCGCCAGCTCCAGCTGTGGGGCGGCGCCGCCCTCGCGGCCCAGCGCCTGCTCGCCTCGGGCGGGGCCGACGAGGCCGCCTCGCGCGACCTGGCCGCCGCCGAGACCGGCCTGTTCGACGCGGCCAACGAGGTCACCCACCGCCTGACCGTCGCGGCCGCCGATCGCGGCCGCCTGATGATGGGCATCCAGCTGGCCCTGCTGGTCTTCGCCGTCCTGGCCGCCGTCGCCGCGGCCCTGGTCGGCCGTCGCATCTCGCTGTCCATCGCGCGCCTGACCCAGGCCGCCGACGCGATGAGCCGCGGCCGCCTCGACGCCCCGGTCCCCACCGACGGCACCGGAGAGCTCGCCGTCCTCGGCAAGTCGCTCGACCGCATGCGCGTCAGCCTCGCCAAGGCGATGCGCCTGCTCGAGCAGCCCCGCGCTTGACCGCGCCTGACCGCGCTAGGAGCCTGTAGGGAATTGCACCGAGGCGCTCGGCTTGTGGGGCCGCCCGGCTAGCGAAGCGAGGCGTCAGCCGTGCTCGTGTGGCCCAGTA
>JAWLBL010000041.1:0-50385 GCA_041687695.1 Myxococcota bacterium
CTCCGGCTTGCCGGAGCCCCGGCCCCGGCGGCTTGCCGCCGGGATCTGGCCGCCAAACCGGCGCAGCAAGCTGCGCCGGATGGGGGCTCCACCAAGGTGGAGCACTCCGGTTGGCCCTTCTGCGACACCCTCTGGAAGCCGGCGGTCCCAGTCACGGGGTCAAAACGGACATCCTCTGTGCGGGCGCCAGAGTCGGCCGGGGGCGGTGGGAGCGTTGAAGGGAGGTGACGCGGATTGGGGGCTTCACGGTGCGGCGCGACTTGGTTACATTCCCGCGCGATCCGCGCGCGACGCGCAGACGATGACCCCGCGCCGGGTGCGCGGGCGGCAGGAGTGACCGATGGGCGCCTGGGGACCGAAGCCGTTCGAGAACGACGCCGCGAGCGAGTTCCTGGTCGACCTCGAGGAGGCCGAGGACCTCACCGAGGTCGAGGAGGCGCTCGAGGCGGTGGCCGAGGCCGAGGAGGACGCGCTGGAGCTGGACGACTGCCGCGTGGCCATCGCGGCGGCGGAGATCGTGGCGGGGCTGAAGAAGAAGCCGGCCGAGGACCTGCCCGAGGAGGCGCTGACCTGGATCAGCGAGCGCGAGGCGCCGCCGCGGCGGCTGGTGACGCTGGCGCGGGCGGCGGTGACGGCGGTCAAGGTCTCGAGCGAGCTGCGCGACGAGTGGCGCGAGCAGGAGGCCTTCGAGCAGTGGATGGAGGCCATCGAGGATCTGGAGGACCGGCTGGCCTGAGCCGGGCCCGGCAGGTTCCTAGGGCGGCGGCGCGAGCGGGCGGCGGGCGAAGGCCTGGATGCGCGTGGCGAGCTCGGCGGCGTCGCCCTGGGCGCCGTATCGCCAGGCCGCGTAGTCGGTGAGCAGGGCGGCGGCCGTTGGCGCGTCGGCGCCGAGGCCGGGGTGGACGGCGGCGCGGGCGGCCAGGGCCTCGAGCGATTCGTGGGGGGCGCGGGCCAGTCCCGCGCCGGCCAGCGCGTCGAGCAGCGTGGTCA
Source organism: Myxococcota bacterium (assembly GCA_041687695.1). Lineage (GTDB taxonomy): Bacteria > Myxococcota_A > UBA9042 > PHBI01 > JAWLBL01 > JAWLBL01. The sequence goes on from JAWLBL010000041.1 coordinate 991, forward strand.
GGCAGGGCGGCGGCGGTGAGTAGGCGCCCGGCTGGCGGGCGGCGGGCCCGCGGCGGCGCGTGCGGCCGCGCAGGCGCAGCAGGAGCAGGACGAGCAGCAGCGGGCCGGCGCCCAGCGCGACCACGGCCAGCGGGTCTTGCGCCGTCAGCAGCTCGAGGCCGCGGCGCCAGCGGTCGCTGAGCAGATCGAAGGCGCCCGCCCACCACGAGGTGGTCAGCGAGCCGGCCTCGGCCAGGCCGGAGGGCGGGGTCGGCTCGACGGTGACCCAGCCGCGCTCGGGCACCCAGGCCTCGACCCAGGCGTGGGCGTCGCGCTCGCGGACCAGCCAGTAGTCGCCGACCGGGTTGCGCTCGGTGACGCGGTAGCCGCCGACGACGCGGGCCGGGATGCCCAGGGCGCGGGCGAGCAGGGCCATGGCCGAGGCGAAGTACTCGCAGTGGCCGCGGCGGTCCTCGAGCAGGAAGTGCATGACCGGGTCGGTGGCGCGCTGGCCGGCCTCGCGGCCGTCTGGATGGCGCGAGCGCAGGGAGTAGGTGAAGTCGGTGTGGAAGCGGCGGACCAGGGCGGCCAGGCGCGCCTCGCGGGTGTCGGCGCCTTGGGTCCAGTCGAAGGCGAGGGCGGTCAGGACGGGGCGCAGCTCGCGCGGGATCTCGGTGTCGACGTCGCTGGGCGGGTCGACCAGGGCGCGGTCGCGCGGGCCGGGGACGAAGCGGGCGCGGGTGAGGTCGTCGCCGGGGCCGACGGTGACCAGGCCCCAGTTGTCGGCGCGCGGGGTGGCGCCGGGGACGGCGATGGCGCGGGCGTCGAGGGGCAGGAAGACGCGGCGGTCGAGGTCTTTGGCGGGGCGCAGCTCGACGACGGGGTCGGTGGGGGCCGGGGGGGCGGCGGCGGGCAGGGGGACCGAGCGCGTGCGGGCGCGGGTCAGCCAGCGGCCCTTGAAGTAGAGATCGTAGGCGGCGCCGCGCAGGTAGTCGGGGCGGGGGCCGGTGACGCGTAGGACCGGGGCGTCGCTGAGCAGGAGATCGGTCAGGCCGCCGAGCTGGAGGCTGGTGGAGAAGCCCGAGGCGTTGGCGCGGGCGTCGTAGCCGAGCTTGCGGATGGCCCAGTCGTGGGCGGGCGGCAGGGCGAGGGCGGCCGACAGGGCGATGCCGGCGGACAGGGTGAGGCCCAGGGCGACGCCGACGCGGTGGCGCAGGGCGAGGGCGCGCCAGCGGGGGCGGCCGGGGTCGGAGGCGCTGAGGGCGGTGAGGGCTATGACGAGGTAGGCGCCCATGAGGGCCGGGTAGGCGGGGCCGAGGCGGGCGCCGCCGGAGGCGAGGACGGCGAGGAGGCCGAGGCCGAGGGTGCCGGCGTGGCCGCCGTGGGGGCGGGCGAGGAAGGGGCGGGGCAGGGCGAGGACCAGGGCCACGGCGGCGAGGCCGGCCCAGAAGGGGCCGAGCTGGGTGGGGCCGGCGGCGGAGGCGGGGGTGAGGGCCCAGGCGGCGGGGAGGGCGACCAGGGCGAGGGCGGCCTGGGGGAGGGGGCCGAGGGCCAGGCCGGCGTGGGGGGCGGCGCCGCGGCGGCCGGTGAGGGCGAGGGCGGCGGCGGCGAGGAGGAGCAGGGTGGCGAGGCTGGCGCCGAGGAGGGGCTGGTCGGCGGCGAGGCCGTAGAGGAAGGCCGCGCACGCGAGGGCGGCGGCCTGGAGGAGGCGGGCGCCGGCGGTCACAGGTGCAGCTCGCGGTCTTCGGCGAGGGCGCGCTGGAGGTCGGTGAGCGGCAGGGAGGTGAGGGCGTCGGTGGCGGGGGCGGGGTGGCGCGCGGCGAGGTGGACGACGCGGCAGGGGGTGCCGGCGGCGGTGACGCCGGCCTCGAAGCGGCGGCGGGCGTCGTCGCGGCGGGGGGTGACGAAGACCAGGCAGGACAGGGTGGGCAGGTGGGGCTCGAGGTCGCGGAGCAGGCGCGTCGGGTCGAGCGGGGGGCCGCGCTGGACGCAGGCGAGCAGATCGAGGGCCTGGTCGAGGGTGCCGAGGCTGCGGCCGAGGGGGAGGCGGTGGAGCTGGTCGCCGAGGACGAGCAGATCGACCAGGGCGTCGTCGCGGATGAGGTGGGCGACGAGGCCGGCGGTGAGGGAGACGGCGGCCTCGAAGGCGTCCTCGGAGGCGGCGGCGCGGTCGGTGTCGAGGACGACGCCGACGCGGGTGAAGTACTCCTGGCGGTACTCGCGGACGACGGGGGCGCCGCGGCGGGCCCACAGGCGGGCGTGGAGGTCGCGGACGGGGTCGCCGGGGCGGTAGGGGCGGACGCCGAGGAGCTCCATGGACTCGCCGGTGCGGGAGGCGAGGGCGACGCCGCCGGGCTGGTAGCGGGCGGCGGTGGGCAGGCGCAGCGAGGCGACGCGGGCGAGGCGGGGGAGGACCAGGAAGCGGACGTCGCCGCTGCGGGTGGCGGGGCCCTGGGTGAGGCCGAGGGGGACCAGGGCCTGGGCGGTGAAGCGGTCGAGGTCGTGGGGGCCGCGGGCGGAGAAGCGGGCGCGGAGGGGGGCGCGGGCGGTCTGGCCGGGGGCGAGGCGGGGGACGGCGGGGGGCGGGGCGGTCCAGCGGCCGTCCCAGGGCAGCAGGGGGCCGCGGACGCGGACGGCCTGGTGCTCGCGGGGGCCGGTGTTGGTGAGGACGGCGGTGAGGGGGACGTCCTCGCCGGCGGTGACGCGGGGCGGGACCTCGATGGTCAGGGCGACGTCGGGCATGCGGAAGGCGCCGCGGAGGAGGACCGAGGCGATGATGAGGCCGGCGAGGCCGCTCCACAGGAGGTAGAGCTGGTTGGCGTGGACGTTGACGCCGACGGCGCCGGAGACGAGCCAGAGGAGGAAGACGGCGCGGCCCTCCTCGCTGAGGGCCTCGTAGAGGTGGACGAGGGGGCGGGCGAGGCGGCCGGCCGGGCTGAGGCGGAGGCGGTCGCGGCCGCGGCGGTCGGCCGGGATGAGGATGTGGTTGAGGCGGGCGAGGTTCATGTGGGGACGGGGGTGGCCTCGAGGGCGGCGGCGACGGCGTCGCGGGGGGCGCGGCCGGCGTAGCGGGCCTGGGGGGTCGGCATGAGGCGGTGGCCCAGGACGGGCAGGGCGACGGCGTGGACGTCGGCGGGGCCGACCCAGGCGCGGCCGTGGAGGGTGGCGCGGGCCTGGGCGGCGCGGAAGAGGGCGAGGGCGCCGCGGGGGCTGACGCCGAGGGCGAGGTCGGGGTGGGCGCGGGTGGCGCGGGCGAGGCGGACGATGTAGCGGCCGACGTCGGGGCTGACGGTGGCGCTGCGGACGGCGGCCTGGAGGGCGAGCAGGGACGGGGCGTCGAGGACGGGCTGGACGTGGGCGAGCGGGTCGTCGGTCTGGCGGGCGAAGAGGACCTCGAGCTCGTCGTCCTCGGCGGGGTAGCCGAGCTCGACGCGCAGGAGGAAGCGGTCGAGCTGGGCCTCGGGGAGCGGGTAGGTGCCCTGGTAGTCGACGGGGTTCTGGGTGGCCAGGACGAAGAAGGGCACGGGCAGCGGGCGGGTGGCGCCGTCGGTGGTGACCTGGCCCTCGTTCATGGCCTCGAGCAGGGCCGACTGGGTGCGGGGGGAGGCGCGGTTGATCTCGTCGGCCAGCAGGACGTGCGAGAAGATGGGTCCGGGCTGGAAGCGGAGCGAGCCGCGCTGCGGGTCGAGGACGCTGGCGCCCAGGATGTCGGCGGGCAGCAGATCGGGGGTGAACTGGACGCGGGCGAGATCGAGGCCCAGGGCCCGGGCGAGCGCCTTGGCCAGGGTGGTCTTGCCGACGCCGGGGACGTCCTCGATGAGCACGTGCCCGCCGGCGAGCACCGCGACCAGCATCAGCTCGACGGCCTCGGGCTTGCCCCGGATGACGGCCTCGAGCGCCTCGCGGAGCCGTCCGAGCACCGCGTCCCGCCCCACCTCGCCTGCCTGCGCCTGCGTCACGCGCCCTCCTGCTGGCCGCGGCTCGTTCGTTCGGTCGCCGAACGGCCGGCCGCCGCCGCATCATCCCCGTTCGGGGCGGCCGTGAACAGGCTACGACCCGGTGGCCTCCAGGGGGCCCGCCGGGGACGACGCCGCCACCCGCAGAGAGCGCGCCTCGGCGCGGCGCTCGATGACGTAGTACAGGCACGGCACGAGCAGCAGCGTGACCAGGGTCGAGCTGAGCAGCCCCCCGACGACCACGCGCGCCAGCGGGGCCTGCAGCTCGCTGCCCTCGCCGACTCCCATCGCCAGCGGGATCATCGCCAGCACGGTGGTCGAGGTCGTCATGATGATGGGCCGCAGGCGCCTTTGCGCCGCCTCGACCAGCGCGTCGCGCAGCCGCAGGCCGCGCTCGCGCCGCAGCAGGTTCACGTAGTCGACCAGCACGATGGCGTTGTTCACCACGATGCCGACCAACACGATGACCCCCAGGAACGAGTTGATGTTCAGCGACGTGTCGGTCACCAGCAGGCTGATGACCACGCCGATGAAGGCGAAGGGCACCGAGGCCATGACGACCAGCGGGTGCTTGAGCGACTCGAACTGGACGGCCATCACCATGAAGACCAGGAACACCGCCAGCAGCCCGCCGGTCGCCAGCCCGCCGAAGGTGTCCTGCTGCTCGGCGAACTCGCCGCCGATGTTCACCGAGAAGCCGTCGGGGACGGCGATGCCCTGCAGGGCCTCGCGCAGATCGGCGACCACGGCGTCGAGCGGCCGGTCGCCCAGGCCGCCGTTGACGCTGGTCACGCGCTCCTGGTTGACGCGCGCGATGGAGGCCGGCGCGGCGCGCCGCTCGATGAGCGCCACCGACCCCAGCGGCACCGTGCCGCCGCCCGGGGTCTGCACCGGCAGCTTCGCCAGCTGCTCGACGCGCTGGCGGTCCTGCTCGCGCAGCTGCACGCGCACGTCGAACTCGTCGCCGCCGTCGCGCAGCCGCGTCGCCACCCGCCCCAGCACGAAGGTCTCGAGCACGTCCGCGACCTGCGATCGCGTCAGCCCCACGTCCGCCGCCCGCCGCGCGTCGACCCGCACCGAGCGCTCGTCGATGCCGTCGTCGCGCTCGACCTTGGCGTCGCTGACCCCCTCGACCGAGCGCATGACCCGCGCGACCTCCTGCGCCAGCCGGTCCGCCGTCGCGATGTCGTGGCCGCGGATCTCGACCGACAGCCGCTCGCCCGACCGCCCGCGCATCAGCCGCGTCAGGAAGTTCGACGTCCCCTGCCGCAGGCGGATCTGCACCCCCGGCATCCCGGCCAGCCCCTTGCGGACCTCGGCCATGATCTCGGTGATGGGCCGCTCGCGCTGCGCCACCGGGACCAGGTTGATCTCCATCGAGCCCTGGTGCGAGCCGCCCGGCCGCCACCAGTTCTCGGGGCCCGCCGACGTCAGCATGTTCTTCAGCTCGTCGGGCCGGATGATCTCCTGGACCCGCCGCTCGACCTCCTTGATGACCTTGCGCGTCTCGCTCAGCGGCGTGCCGACCGCCAGCTCGGCGTCGATGTCGATCTGCCCCTCGTCGGTCTCGGGCATCAGCTCGACGCCGACCATGGGCAATAGACGCGTGCTGATGGCCAGCAGCAGCGCGGCCGACCCGACGACCAGCCAGGGCGTCCGCAGGGCCCCCGACACGAAGCGACCGTAGGCGCGCTCGACGGCCAGCAGCGGGCGCTCGGCGGCGGCGGCGACGCGAGCCCGCCAGTGGCGGGGCGACAGGCGCGGTGAGGCCAGCAGGCGGGCCGAGACGGACGGCACCAGGGTGACCGCGACCGCCAGCGAGCACAGCAGCGAGAAGGCGACCACGGCCGCCATCTCCTTGAAGAACATGCCGGCGAACCCGGCGATGAAGACGACCGGGGCGAAGACGACGATGGTCGTCAGGGTGCCCGCCACGACGGCCGGGACCACCTCGCGCGCGCCCTCGACCGCGGCCTTCATCGCGGGCAGGCCCTGCTCGCGCTTGGCGTAGATGTTCTCGAGGATGACGATGGCGTTGTCGACCAGCATGCCGATGCCCAGCGCGAGGCCGCCGAACGACACGACGTTCAGCGTGAACTCGGCGAAGTACATCAGGGCGAAGGTGGTGATGACGCTGATGGGGATGGCCAGCGCGATGACGAAGGTCGCGCGCAGGTTCCGCAGGAAGACCAGCAGCACCAGGATGGCCAGCGCGGCGCCGTACAGGGCGCTGGCCTGCACGTTGGCCACCGACGCCTCGATGAAGGTGGCCGAGTCCTCGAGCACGTTGAGACGGACGCGGCCGCCGTACTCGGCGTTGATGCGCTCGATCTCGCGCTCGACCCGCCGGACCACGTCCACCGTGTTGGCGCCCGACTGCTTGGAGATGCGCATCACCAGGCCGGGGGCGCCGTCGACCCACTGCTCGCTGCGGATCTCCTGGAAGGAGTCGCGCACCGCGCCCAGCTCGCGCACGTACACCGGCCGGCCCTCGCGCTGCGCGACCAGCACGTCCTCGATCTCGCGCGCGGACTTCCACTCGCCGACCGCGCGCACCAGCACCTCGAGCCCCGTGTCCAGCATGTCGCCGGCCGACACGTTCCGGTTGTCGCGCGCCAGGGCCTGCACGACCTCGTCGGGCGAGATGTTAAGCGCCGCCAGCTTCGCCGTCTCGAGCTCGACCCGGATCTCGCGCACGCGCCCGCCCAGCACGCCCACCGAGGCCACGCCCTCGAGCCGCTCGAGGCGTCGCCCCAGCGTGTCCTCGGCCAGGTACCTGAGGCGCCGCGGGTCGCCGCCGCCGCTGACGCCGACCTGCGCCACCGGGAACGACGAGATGTCGAACTTGTAGACCACCGGCCGGTCGGCGTCGTCGGGCAGCCGGTTGCCCAGCCGGTCCAGGAAGGCGCGCACGTCGTTGACGGCCGTCTCGAGGTTGGTGCCCCAGCCGAACTGCAGCTGGATGCGGCTGATGCCCTCGGCCGACTGCGAGTCGACGGCCGTCAGCCCGTCGACCGTCGAGACCGTCTGCTCGATGGGCCGCGTGATGAGCGTCTCCATCTCCTCGGGGCCGACGCCGGGGTACTGCGTCACGATCGAGATGCGCGGGAAGTCGACGCTGGGCAGCAGATCCACCGACAGCAGCCGCATCGCCGCGAGGCCGATGACGACCACCGACAGGTAGATCATCGCCGTGCCGATGGGCCGCTTGACGGCGGTCGACGTCAGGCTCACTCGCCGCCTCCGGCCTCGACCACGCGGATGAGCGATCCGTCCGACAGCGTCGCGTGGCCGGTCGTGACCACCCGGTCGCCCGCCGCGACGCCCTCGACCGCGACCCGGTCGCCCTCGCGGCTGATGACGCGCACCTTCGTCAGCGCGGCCTTGTCGCCCAGCGCTCGGAACACGCCCTTGAACTCGGCGCCGGTCTCGTCGAGGCGCTCGACGATGGCCTCGCCGGGCACCAGCAGCACGTCCTCGTGCCGCTCTTGCGTCAGCTCGACCTCGACGAACATCCCGGGCAGCCACCCGCTCGGCCGCGCGTCGCCGCCCTCGGACAGCGTCCCCTCGACCAGCACCACGCGCCGCGTCCGGTCGACCTCGCTGGCGATGCCGCTGACCACGCCGCGCACGCGCTGCCCGGGGCGCGACGGCAGCCACGCCTGGAACTCGGCCCCCTCGGACAGGCGCGGCACGTCGTCCTCGGGCACCTCGAAGCGCACCCGCAGCGTCTCGTCGGCGACCAGGCGCACCAGCCCCGTCCCCGCCTGCACGTGCGTCCCCGGGTCGCGCAGGCGGTCGACCACCCGACCGCTGAACGGCGCCACCACCTGACAGTCCGCGATGCGCTCCGTCAGCAGCGTCACCCGCGCCTTCGCCTCCTCGCGCTGGGCCCCGGCCAGCTGCAGGTCCGCCTCGAGCCCGCTGACCCGCGCCTCGAGCGTCTCGACCTGCTGCGCGCTCACCAGCTCGTCGTCCACCAGCTTGCGCGTGCGCTCGAGCTCCTTTCTGGCCGCCGCCAGCTGCGAGACCGCCCGCGTCCGCATCGCCGCGGCCGCGCGCTCCTGGGCCCGCGCCTCGCCCAGCTGGCGCTGCAGCTCCTTGTCGTCGACCCGCGCGATGACCGCCCCCGCCTGCACCCGGTCGCCCAGGCGCACCGACAGCTCGAGCAGCCGTCCGGCCACGTCGGCGCCCACGTCGGCCGCGTCCGCGTCCAGCTCGCCCACGTAGCTCGCCCGCACGGCGATGGTCCCGCGCTGCACGTCGCCGACGTAGACCGCGACCGCCTTGGGCCCGGCCGCCGGCTTGGCCTTCGCCGCCGCGGCGTCGCCCGCCGGCTCGTACACGAAGGCCAGCCCGGCCCCGGCCGCCAGCAGCAGGAACAGCAGCCAGCGGACCCAGGGGAAGCCGCCCGCCGCCGCGTCCTCGCGGGGCGCGGTGGTCGGCTCGGGGGCCGCCGGCTCGGGCGCCGGGATCACGCCGTCGGAGGGCACCGACGCCTTGCTCATGAGTCGTCTCCTTGGGGGGCCGCGGCGGCGGGCCGCGGGGTCACCGTCGCCAGCGCTTCAATCAGGGCGCCGCGCGCGTGCACGAGGCGCCATCGTTCGATCGCCAGGTCGTGCGCCAGCGTCCGCTGCCGCGCGTCGGCGGTGGCCAGCTGCGCCTCGGCGTCCAGCACGTCCAGCAGGGTCGCGAAGCCCGCCTCGAGGCGCCGCATGACGTCGGCGCGGTACTGGGCCGCGATCTCGACGCCCTCGAGGGCCGTCGCCAGCTGCGCCTCGAGCGCCTCGACACGGGCGCGCGCGGCGTGCTCCTCCTGGCTGACGGTCAGCCGCAGGGCCTCGAGCTGCGCCTCGTGCAGGGCGCGGCTGGCCTCGGCCGCGTCGAGGCGGCCGTAGCGGGCGCCGCCGTCGAAGAGCAGGAAGGTCCCGCGCAGCTGGATCTGCCAGTTGAAGCCGTCGGGGTCGCGGAACGAGGGCGGGCCCTGGCTGAGGCCGGCGACCACGTCGACGTCGGGCAGGAAGCTCAGCCAGGTCCAGCGCCGCGCCAGGCGGTCGCGCTCGAGCAGCAGCTCCAGCGCGCGCACGTCACCGCGCACGTCGGGCGCCGCCGCCAGGGGCAGCCCTTCGCCGGGCGCCAGCTCGGCCGGGATGGGGCCGGGGCCGGCCGGATCGGCGGGCGTCGTGGTCTCGACCGGGGTCTGGGCGGGCAGGCCGAGCACCACCGCCAGGGCGCCCTGGGCGACCTCGAGCCGCCCCTGGGCCGCGTCGCGCTCGCCCTGGGCCTCGAGCAGGCTCAGCCGCGCGCGCTGGACCTCGCTGCGGTCGGTCAGCCCGCCGGCCAGGCGCGCCTCGGCGGCCGTCAGGAAGGCCTGCCGTCGCTCGGCGGTGTCCTGGGCGGTCGCCAGCAGGGCGCGGGCGCGCTCGACCTCGATGTACAGCGTGACCACGCCCAACAGCAGATCCTCGGAGAAGCGGCCCGTCTCGGCGCGCGCGGCCCTGAGCTCCTTGTCGGCGACCAGGTAGTCGCCCAGCGCCGCCGGCCGGAAGACGGGGACCGCCAGGTTGGCGTTGGTCGTGACCTCGTCCTCTTGCACGACGACGGACTCGCCCAGCGAGACGCCCTGGTCGTAGCGCGTGTAGGTCGTGTTGGCCGACAGGGTCGGCAGGACCCGCGCGAGGGTCACGCGCACGTTGGCGGCCTGCAGCCGCACGCGCGCGGCGAGGGCCTGCAGATCGGGGTTGGCCCGGCGGGCGCGGTCGACGGCGTCGGGCAGCGTCAGGACGACGGGCGCGGGCTGCGCGAGGGCGGGCGCGGCGGCGGCGAGCAGGGCGAGGGCGGCCAGGGCCGTCGGACGCAGCGTCATACGCGGGGGACCTCGGCGTCGGGGTCGGCCGCGAGGCCGCGCAGGAACATGCGCGCGACCAGGGGGGCCCTGGGGACGAGCGCGGTGCGGGCGCCGGTGGCCGTCCAGTGGCGGAAGATCCCGCTGACGAGCCCGCCAAGGAGGTAGGAGGCGAGGTCGAGGCCCAGCGCGTCGAGGCCAGGGGGTGTGGGGCAGGCGCCGAGCCAGCGGGCGAGGGTGACGCAGTACAGATCGAAGCCTCGGGGCGGCTCGGCGCCGAGGTCCACGGCGCCGTGGGCCAGGGGGGCGCCCGACGACGGCACCTGCCGGCCGAGGGCGAAGAAGATGACCATCTCCTCGCGGTGCTGCTCGGCGACCTGGAACTGGCGCATCAGGAGCAGCTCGAGGCGCTGCTCGAGCGAGAGATCGGCGGGCGCCGGCGCCTCGAGGGTGGCCAGCAGCAGCTGCCGGATGCGGTCGAGGATGGCGTCGAACACGGCCTGCTTGCCGTCGAAGTGCGCGTACAGCGCCGCCGGCGTGCACCCGGCCTCTTCGGCGATGTCCTTGACGGTGGTCGCCGAGAAGCCCTTGCGTGAAAAGGCCCGCGCCGCGGCGTCCAGGAAGTCGTCCCGGGTCCTGCGGTGCGCGTGGGGGGTGCTGACGCTCACTCGATGCCTCCTGGTCGCGCGCTGGCAAGGGGCGACCGGCCGCGCCCGTATGGGGCGACCCTTGGGACCCGCTGCGGCCCTCCTGAACGGCCGTTAGCAACGGGTGAACGTCCATTAGCATTTCGAAGTTCACGCGGCGAGTTCACGAGCCGAGGCGCGTGGGCGATTTGGTCCGGCTCGGGATTGGACCCGAGCGCCGCCGGGTTGGGGGGTGGACACGGACGCCCTCGCGTAAGGGCGGGACATGAAAGGACGATGGGGGATGCAGTCGGCGTCGGCGGGGGGGCCGCTTGACACGCTGCGTCATGCACCGCACCCTGAGGACGATGCCGCAGCCGATCACCACCTTGGTCTTGCTGGTCGCCGTACTCGTAGGGTGCGGCGGGCCGGACGGCTGTAGGCGGTAGACGCGCGCAGCCAGCCACTTCGGCCCCCGCACCCGGCTCGGTGCGGGGGCTTTTTCGTTTCTGGAGGCAGCTTGAGGTCGGACCGGATCAAGCGTGGGGCAGGGCGGGCGCCGCATCGGGCGCTGCTGCGCGCCACGGGTGTGCGCGACGAGGACATGGACAAGCCGTTCGTGGCGGTCGTCAACTCGCACGTCGACATCGTCCCCGGGCACGTCCACCTGGCCGAGGTCGGGCGCCGCGTGAAGGCGGCCGTGCGCGCGGCGGGCATGGTGCCGTTCGAGTTCCACACCATCGGCGTGGACGACGGCATCGCCATGGGCCACGAGGGGATGCGCTTCTCGCTGCCCAGCCGCGAGCTCATCGCCGACTCGGTCGAGACGATGATCTCGGCCCACCAGCTCGACGGCATGGTCTGCATCCCCAACTGCGACAAGATCGTGCCGGGGATGCTGATGGCCGCGGCCCGCCTGGACATCCCTGCGGTCTTCGTCAGTGGCGGCCCGATGCCGGCCGGGCGCACCCCGGACGGAGAGGCCATCGATCTCGCCAGCGTCTTCGAGGGCGTCGGCGCCTTCGAGGCCGGCCAGATCGACCAGGCCCGCCTCGACGTACTCGAGCGCCACGCCTGCCCGTCCTGCGGCTCGTGCAGCGGCATGTTCACCGCCAACAGCATGAACTGCCTGATGGAGGCGCTGGGCCTGGCCCTGCCGATGAACGGCTCGGCCCTGGCCCGCACCTCCGAGCGCGAGGAGCTCGAGGCCGCCGCCGCCCTGCGCCTGCGCGACCTGGTCGACCGGGGCCTGACCACGCGCCAGATCCTGACCATGGACGCCTTCGACGACGCCTTCGCGCTGGACCTCGCGATGGGCGGCAGCACCAACACCATCCTGCACACGCTGGCCATCGCCCGCGAGGCCGGCCTCGACTACCCGCTCGAGCGCCTGAACGCCCTCAGCGACCGCGTGCCCTACCTGTGCAAGATCGCGCCGGCCGGCCGCCACCACATGCAGGATCTGCACCGCGCGGGCGGCGTCCCGGCCATCCTGAAGCAGCTGGCGACGATCCCCGGCCTGCTCCACCTCGACCGCCCGACCGTCACCGGCCGCACCTTCGGCGAGGACCTCGCCCTGGCGCCCGACGTCCGCGACCCCGAGGTCATCCGCCCGCTCGACCGCCCCTGGGCGCGGACCGGCGGCCTGGCCGTCCTGTTCGGCAACCTGGCCCCCGACGGCGCGGTCGTGAAGACCGGCGCGGTCGCCCCGGCCATGCGCCAGCACACCGGCCCGGCCCGCGTCTTCGACAGCCACGACGCCGCCGTCGCCGCCATCCACGGCGGCCGCATCGTCCCCGGCGACGTGGTCGTCATCCGCTACGAGGGCCCCGCAGGCGGCCCCGGCATGCAAGAGATGCTCGCCCCGACCAGCGCCATCATGGGCCGCGGCCTGGGCGACAAGGTGGCCCTCGTCACCGACGGGCGCTTCTCCGGCGCGACCCGCGGCGCCGCCATCGGCCACGTCAGCCCCGAGGCCGCCGCCCGCGGCCCCATCGCCGCCCTGCGCGAGGGCGACCCCGTCGCCATCGATCTCGACGCGCGCACCCTGAACGTCCTGGTCGACCAGGCCACGCTCGACGCGCGCCTCGCCCAGCTCCCCGACCACGAACCGGCCGTGGCCAGCCGTTGGCTGCGCCGCTACGCCCGCCTCGTCACCAGCGCCTCGACCGGCGCCGTCCTCAAGGACTGAACCGATGACCCACTCGACCGCACGCGCCGAGCACGCCCTCGACCCGAGCCAGTCGCCCCAACCCGAACCCTACGGGGTGCCGGCCTCCGCGGCCCCCGCGGCTGACGACATGCCCGACCGCCGCGGCCAGCCGCTGACCGGCGCCCAGATCCTGTGGGAGGTCCTGGTCCGCGAGGGCGTCGACGTCGTCTTCGGCTATCCGGGCGGCGCCATCATGCCGGCCTACGACGCCATGCCGGCCTACCCCATCCGCCACGTGCTGGTGCGCCACGAGCAGGGCGCCAGCCACATGGCCGACGGCTACGCCCGCGCCTCGGGGCGGGTCGGCGTGTGCCTGGCGACCAGCGGCCCCGGCGCGACCAACCTGGTGTCCGGCATCGCGACCGCCATGCTGGACTCGGTGCCGATGGTCTGCATCACCGGCCAGGTCGGCTCGCAGCTGCTGGGCTCGGACGCCTTCCAGGAGGTCGACATCACCGGCGTCACCCTGCCCATCACCAAGCACAACTACCTGGTGACGCGCGCCGAGGACCTCGCCGACGTGCTGCGCGAGGCCTTCTACATCGCGCGCTCCGGCCGCCCCGGCCCGGTGCTGGTCGACATCTGCAAGGACGCGCAGCAGGCGTCGGCCGTCTTCGAGTACGACGACCGGCCCATCACCCTGCCCGGCTACCGGCCTGACCACCGGCCGCCCGAGAGCGACATGGACCGGGCGCTCGAGCTCATCCAGACCGCCGAGCGGCCGGTCATCCTGTGCGGCCACGGCGTCATCCGCTCCGAGGCGACCGAGGCCCTGATGGCCTTCGTCGAGCGCACCGAGATCCCGGTGACCTGCACGCTGCTGGGCCTGGGCGCCTTCCCGGCGTCGCACCCGCTGAACCTGGGCATGATGGGCATGCACGGCGAGGCCTGGGTGAACCAGGCCATCCAGGACGCCGATCTCCTCATCGCCGTCGGCATGCGCTTCGACGACCGGGTGACCGGCAAGACCAGCCGCTACGCCCCGCGGGCCAAGAAGATCCACATCGAGCTGGACCCGGCCGAGATCAACAAGAACGTCAAGGTGGACGTCGCGCTCATCGGCGACGCCAAGGACGTGCTCGGGCGGCTGCTCGAGCGGGTCGAGACGCGCGGCTGCACCTCGTGGCTGCACCAGATCGACTGGATGAAGGGCGACTCGGCCGTCCGCGACATCCAGAAGCTGCCCGACTGCGGCAAGCTGTACGCGGCGCACGTCATCCATGACCTGTGGCGCCTGACCGAGGGCGACGCCGTCATCGTCACGGACGTGGGGCAGCACCAGATGTGGGAGGCGCAGTACTACAAGCACGAGTACCCGCGCTCGCTCATCACCTCGGGGGGCCTGGGCACCATGGGTTTCGCGCTGCCGGCGGCCATCGGCGCCCGCTTCGCGCGGCCCGGGGACGAGGTCTGGGTCGTCGCGGGCGACGGCGGCTTCCAGATGACCGCCTGCGAGCTGTCGACCTGCGCCCAGGAGGGGCTGAAGGTCAACGTGGCCATCATCAACAACGGCTACCTGGGGATGGTGCGCCAGTGGCAGGAGTTCTTCTACCAGCGGCGCTACGTGGCGACGCCGATGAAGAGCCCCGACTTCGTCAAGCTGGCCGAGGCGCACGGGCTGACCGGCCTGCGCGTGACCCAGCGCAGCGAGGTGGCCGCCGCGGTGAAGACCGCCCGCGAGACCCCGGGCACGGTGGTCATCGACTTCCGCGTCGAGCAAGAGGACTCCGTCTACCCGATGGTCCCGGCGGGCGCCGATCTGGACCAGATGATCCGCCGGCCGGTCCCCACCCCCGGCACGCCGCTGTTCGACACGACCCACCCGCTGCTCGAGACCTCGGAGGACTGAGCCCATGACCCTCAACGGCAACGGCAACGGCAACGGAAACGGCCACGGCGGGGCGCAGCTGCCCTTGCACACCTTCGTCGCGCTGGTCGAGGACGAGCCCGGCGTGCTCAACCGCGTGGTGTCGCTCTTCCGGCGGCGCAACTACAACATCATCAGCCTCAACGTCGGCCGCACCCACGTCCCCGGGCTGTCGCGCCTGACCGTCGTCATGCAGGCCGACGCCGACACGGCGCGGCGCATGGAGGCGAACCTCTACAAGCTGGTGAACGTCTTGCGCGTCGAGGACATCTCGGGCGAGGCTTCGGTCGTCCGCGATCTCGCCCTCATCAAGGTCCACGTCACCGCCGAGCGCCGCAGCGAGGTGCTGCAGCTGTGCGAGGTCTTCCGCGCGCGCGTCATCGACATCGGCCCGGACGCCCTCATCGCCGAGATCACCGGCACCCAGGACAAGATCGACGGCCTGGTGAACGTCCTGCGCCCCTTCGGCATCGCCGAGATGGTGCAGACGGGCGCCATCGCCATGCGCCGCGGCGACGCCGCGCTCGCCACCGACTCCGAGAACGACACGACCAAGGCCGCCTGAATCGGCCACGACTCCACACAGGGAACCCGACGATGCCCCAGATCCGCTACGAAGCCGACGCCGACCTCTCGCTCATCCGCGGCCGCAAGGTCGCCATCCTGGGATATGGCTCGCAGGGCCACGCCCACGCGCTGAACCTGCGCGACTCGGGCGTCGAGGTCCGCGTCGGGCTGCCCGAGGGCTCGCGCAGCCGCGCCCGCGCCGACAAGGACGGCGTGCAGGTCCTGACGCCCCGCGAGGCGGCCGAGTGGGCCGACGTCGTCATGATCCTGGCGCCCGACACCCGGCAGGCGGCGCTGTACCACGAGCACGTCGCGCCGGCGCTGCGTCCGGGCGACATGCTGATGTTCGCCCACGGCTTCAACATCCGCTACGGCACCATCACGCCGCCGGCCGAGGTCGACGTCGCCCTCATCGCGCCCAAGAGCCCCGGCCACCGGGTCCGCGAGACCTACGCCGAGGGCGGCGGCGTCCCGGCGCTGCTGGCCGTCCACCAGGACGCCACCGGCCAGGCCGACGCGCTGGCCCTGTCGTACGCCGCGGGCATCGGCTCGGCGCGGGTCGGCGTCATCACCACCACCTTCGCCGAGGAGACCGAGACCGATCTCTTCGGCGAGCAGGCCGTGCTGTGCGGCGGCGTCTCGGCCCTGGTCAAGGCCGGCTTCGAGACGCTGGTGAACGCGGGTTACCAGCCCGAGGTCGCCTACTTCGAGTGCCTGCACGAGCTGAAGCTCATCGTGGACCTCATGTACCGCGGCGGCCTGTCCTACATGCGCTACTCGATCTCGGACACCGCCGAGTACGGCGACTACACGGCCGGCCCCAAGCTCATCACCGACGAGACCAAGCGGGCGATGGGCCAGCTGCTGGCCGACATCCAGGACGGCACGTTCGCGCGCCGCTGGATCGCCGAGAACGAGGCCGGCTGCCCCGACTTCCTGGCCACCCGCGCCGCCGAGACCCAGCACCCCATCGAGGCGGTGGGCCGCGAGCTGCGCAAGATGATGCCCTTCGTGAGCCCGGTCGACATCAAGCCGGGCGACTGACCCGCTCCCCTCTCGCCACCGCCCGAGGGCGGCGGGTCCACAGCGGACTCGCCGCCCTTCGTTTTTTCAGCCCACAGCCAACCGAGGAGACCGTCCATGGCTACCAAGCCCAAGTCCAAGTCCAAGTCCGCGAAGACCACCAAGACTGCCAACCAGGGCATCACCGTCACCGAGCAGGACCTCGACCGCCTGACGGAGCTCATCGAGCGCTACGAGGGCACCTCGGTCGCCGCCAACGCCGACGCCCTCGACGAGGAGCTGGGCCGCGCCAGCATCGTGGCGCCCGGCCAGATCCCGCCCGACGTCGTCACCATGAACTCGCGCGTCCGCTTCGTCGACGAGGAGACGGGCGAGGCGCAGGAGGTGACGCTGGTCTACCCGCAGGACGCCGACGGCACGGCTGGCCGCATCTCCATCCTCGCGCCCGTCGGCAGCGCCCTCATCGGCCTGTCGGTCGGCCAGGCGATCCGCTGGCCCATGCCCAACGGCCGCAGCCGCGGGCTGCGCATCGTCGAGGTCCTCTACCAGCCCGAGGCCGCAGGCCACTTCCACCTGTGAGCGCGCGTCGCCGTCTCCCCCACGGCGCGGCCGCGACCCTGACGGCCGCGCCGCGCCGGCCGCCTCGGCTGGTTACCAGCTAGTCACTCAGCCCGGCGGCCCGCGAGGCCGTGGACGGGCGCGCCGGTTTGGCCCACAACCTGCAAGGCGCCGTCGCGACCTCTCGAAGCGGAGCATCAACGATGTCGAAGCGACCCTTGCAGCAGCTGTTGGCCGTGGGCCTGTTCGGGCTCATCGCGTGCAGCCCGCCCTCGTGGCACCTCGAAGACGAAGACCTCTTGCAGACCGTGACCGTCCCGGCTGGCGTGACCGAGACCTGGCGCGCCGCCGTCACCCTCAGCGCCCAGGCCCTGGCGACCATCGACGGCCTGACCGGTGGCCACGGCGAGCTGGAGGCCTTCGTCGAGCTGCGCCTGGCCGACCCCACCGCCAGCCCGCGCCCGGTCGCCCTCAGGCTGACCGGCGTCAACAGCCCCCAGACCGTCACCGTCACCGTCACCGCCCAGAAGACCGCGCACTCGCTGACCGGCTTCGGCCTGAGCGACTGCGTGCCCGACATCGAGTGCCTGCGCACCTTCGATCTCCAGGTCGTGACCCCCTCGAACGTCGCGGGCGGCGTCGTCGCCTCGGGCGCCTTCCGCGCGACCTTCCACCGCGACGGCGACCGCGCCCCCGAGGGCGCCGACCTGGCCGTCGAGACGAGCCTGCCGACCCCCTGACCCGCCCGCCCTCGGTGTCGTGACGCCGGGGCTATCGGCGCGTAGGCCCCGACGGCTTGGGCACCGGCGCCTGGCGTGGGTCATCTGCCTGCGCCGTCAGCAGGCCGCAGCCGAAGGCGTGCGCCACCGCCTCGGCGCGGGTGTGCACGCCCAGCTTGGCCAGCAGGTTCTGGACGTGGTTGCGCGCCGTGAAGGGGCTGATCCCCAGCGCGGCGCCGATCTCGGGGTTGCTCCGACCCTCGGCGAGCAGCACCAGGATCTCCTGCTCTCGGGCGGTCAGGCCGTAGGTGGCGCCCGCGCCGCCGCTCCGCAGGCGCGGCGCGCCCGGCGTGCGCGGGTCGGGGGGCGAGGTGACGTCCAGCGCGGGCGCGCGCAGCGCGTCGACCCCCGGGTCGTCGGACGACACGAGCGCCATGCGATAGACCAGGTACGAGGCGCCGGGCGGCGGCCCGCTGACCGTGTCGACCACGATCCTGAGCCGGACGGCGCCGCCGCCGGCGCGCGCGACCGTGAGGACGAACGGCTGGACGCGACGCCCGTCGACGCGGAGCCGCTTGATGGGACACGCCGCCTGGCAGTAGGGGTTGCCGTAGATGTCGTCGCCAGCGAGCGCCTCGTGGCAGCGCAGGCCGATGACGCTGGCCGCGGGCCGCCCGGTCAAGCGCTCGAGGCCGGCGTTCCACAGCCGCACCCGGTCCTGGCCGTCGACGACCATCGCGGGGCTGGCGCTGTCGCGCAGGCCGTCCATCACCAGGTCGATGACCACCGACGTGCCGTCGCCCGCGGGTGCGTGGTCGCCGGGGGACGCGTTGGAGCCGGCCTCGTCGTGCGCGCCGAGCCTCCGTTCGGCCGAGCCGTCACGCTTCATGAGGCTCATCTCGGTGGGCGGCACGGGCGGCCTGCGGAGCGCGCCAGGGGCGACGTGGCTCAACGTGGCACATCGGAGTCGGAATTCTCAGAACGATACATGGGCGCGCCGCGATCGTCTGCGGCGGCATAACATGAGTCAAGTGGTGGAAATAAAAGCGTCTTTAGCCGCTCTTGGGCTGCGGTTTCCTGCCACGGTGGGCCGGACCAGCTAGTCGGCGGGGAGTGGAGTGCGATACGGCACCAGGCGACGCGACAGACCAGCGGTTGCGTCGATCTTCGGGGCGAAGGGCAGTGGGATTCCACCCGCTCGGGCGAGCGGGGCGGCCGGGCGCGAGCGTCGATCATGATCTCGCTCACAATACGGGACCTTAGACGACGCCCACGCGGGAGGCAATCGCTTTGCGTGGCGCGGCCGCCGCGTGCTGAGCTCGCCTCGCCCCCAGGGACACATCGCGGCCGGGCGTCACGCCGACACGGCTGGGAGGCCCGCGCGCAGCGGCGGCGCGCCCTCGCCACCCGTACCGGTGCGATCGCACCAGGGGTAACCAGTGGCCGTATCCTATTGTGCGCCGGGCGCCCGCATGGGCATACTCTCGCCCTCGCCGACGCCCTCGCCGACGCCCGCCCAGCGCGTCGCGCGTGGAATCGCCACTCGCACGAGGGAACGTGGACGAAGGCCCCAAGTCGCCCAGGACACCCGAGGCCTCCGCGCCCACCTCGGAGGCGGACGTCGAAGCGTGCGGTCCGAGCACGCGGGAGTTCCCGTCCGGTCTCGCGCTGAGACGCCTGGGGAGCCGGCCACGGGCGAAAGGGTCGCCGAGCCCGTCCCGTGGATCTAGCGCGCCGGCCCAGCGGGACGCGGAAGCCGGTTCGGCGGACCCGCGCCAGACCGTCGCGGACGGCCAGGGGACCATCCTCGGGGTCCTCCAGCGCATGCTGCGCTTCATCGAGACCACGGACCAGGACGGGGCGGGGGCGCGGGAGCTGGTGTTCGTGTCCGAGCAGGACGAGGTCATCGCCGCGGTGCCGCTCGAGGGACGACGCGTCGGCTTCGGGGTGCGCATCGATCGCCAGCTCTATGTGGACACCGCCCTGTCGGCCGAGGCCGAGGGGCTCGGGCAGGTCATCACTCGCTGGGCCAGCGCGGAGGCCGGCGGGTCGGGGGCCGCCGGCGTGGAGTCCCTGCAGCTGGACCTGAGCGTGGCCGAGCGCCGCGCGCTCTGCGGACTGACGGCGCGGGCGCTGCTCGAGGTGCTGCGGCGCGTGAGCCGCGAGCCGGCCCGCGTCGAGGTGCAGCCGCGGCGGCGGCCACCCGAGGTCATGCTGTCGTTCTCGGGGCTCGAGCTGCAGCTGTCGCTCGGCGGCCGGGTCGACGACGAGCCGCGCGACGTGGCGCTCGAGAGCTTCCGGCGCTGGTGCGACGAGCAGGGCGCCTGGCTGACGCTGCGGCTGAGCGACGGTCGCCTGTTCCCGCGCGCGCCGCTGACGGGCCCCGACCCGGACGAGCCGCAGTGGGACGCCGTGCTGGGGTTCGTCCACGAGGTGCTGTCGACCCGGTCGCGGGTCCTGGCGGTCGCGCCGGGCGCGGACCTGTGGACGCTCATCGACGGGGACGCCACCTGGGTCGTCGTCGTGGGGAGCGCGCGCGTCGCGGTGCTGCGGACGCGCACGCAGGACGCCGGGCGCATCCTGCAGCCGCTGACGCGCCGGCTGGCGCAGGCGGCCCCATGACGACGCGCGGACCCCGCACGACGGGCCGAGCTGGGAACCGAGCGGGGGAGGGGGGGGCATGCACCTGAGTCGCGGAGACGTCGTGTTCGGACGGTACGAAGTCGAGCGCCTCATCGGCGTCGGCGGTATGGGGCGGGTCTACCGGGCGCGTCACCAGCGCAGCGGCGCGGCGGTGGCCCTGAAGGTGCTGCAGCCCGACGCGACCGCCACCCTCGCGCAGCGGTTCGAGCGCGAGGCCCGGTTCCTGGCCCGCGTCCGCCACCCCAACGTGGTGTCGATCTACGAGTACGGGTTGGTGTCCGGCAGCCGAGTGCCGTGCATCGCCATGGAGCTCATCGAGGGCGAGAGCATCGACGCGGTGCTGCGCCGCCGCCAGGCGATCCCCTGGCCCGACGCGCTCGACGTGCTCGAGGGCATGCTCACGGGGCTCGACGCCATCCACCGCGAGGGCATCCTCCACCGTGATCTCAAGCCGAGCAACGTGATGTGCTCGTGCGAAGGGGAGGGCGCGCGGCCGGTCATCAAGCTGCTCGACTTCGGCATCGCCAAGGCCACCTTCGACCCGTCGGGGGACGCGCTGACCCGCACCGGCGGCTTCGTGGGCACGCCCGCCTACATGGCCCCCGAGCAGCTGCTCAACCGCAAGATCGACGAGCGGACCGATCTCTTCGCCGCGGCCATGGTCTTCTACGAGCTGGTGACCGGCCACCTGCCGTTCCCGGCCGACAGCCTGGTGGCGCTGGTCGAGCGCGCGGAGCGCCCGCCGGTCCCTCCCGTCGCGCCGGCCGGCCTCCCCTCGCTAGACCCCGAGCTCGTCGCGCTGACCCTGCGCGCCCTCGCGCCCGTGCCCGCGCACCGACCCGTCGACGCCCGGGCCTACCTCGAGCGCCTGCGCCCGGTCCGCGAGCGCGTCCCCCGCCGCCGCGCGCCGACACCGTCGGCCGGGCCGCCCGCGCGCCGCGCCGCGCCGCCTCCCCCTGCCGCGACCCCCGCCGCGACCTCGTCCCGTCGCCCGACCCGCGGCGCCCCCCGCGCGGCGCCGCGCCCCTCGAGCCCCACGGCCGCCGCGCCCAGACCCTCCCTCGGAGCGGCGCCCCGGCCCGCCCACGGCGCGCGCTCGGACGCCCTCGTCACCCCCGTCGTCTACGAGCCTCCGACCGGCGTGTCGTCCGAGCTGCTGGCGCTCCACTTCCTGCCTCCCGAGCTGCGCTGAACCGCGCGCGGCCCTCGCTGGCGGCCACGCAGGCGCCGTCGACCGGTCGAGCGTGAGATCCGGTCCCGGCACCACGGAGGCCGCCTGGCCGGCTCAGGGCCAGGGGGACCCGCAGGCGTCGCGGCCGCCAGCGCGGCAGGCGGCGGTGAGCAGGGCGCGGGCGCGGACGGGGTCGCGGGGGAGGCGGTCGCCGACCTGCAGCCGGCGGGCGAGGGCGGTCTGGCCCTCGACGGAGCGGACGCGGGCGAGGGCGGCCTCGGCGGCGGCGGGCTTGCGGCGCTCGCGCTCGAGGATGGCGAGGTGGACGCAGGCGGCGTCCTCACCGTCGGTGCAGGCCTGGTCGAGGAGCGCCGTCGCCTTCTTCGCGTCGCGGGCGACGCCGCGGCCGTCGCGCAGCAAGGCGCCGAAGAGGGTGCAGGCGTCGCGGGCGCCGAGGTCGCAGCCGCGTCGGAGCACCTCGGCCGCGCGCTTGGGTCGGGACGGCGAACCGTCCAGGCCCAGGTAGCGCTCGCCCGCGACCGCGCAGGCCACCGCGAGGCCCTCGGCGCAGCGCGCCGCGAGGTCGCTCGCGTGGCGGGCCCTGTCGTTCGCCAGGCCGGCGAGTCGGTCGCGGTCGAGGCAGCCCTCGGCCGAGCCCAGGACGCACGCCCGCGCCGCCAGCGCCGCCGCGCCGGCCGGGTCGACCGGGGCGCCGCGGCCTTCGGACAGGAAGCGGCCGGCCTGCAGGCAGCCCTCGGCGTGCCCCAGCACGCAGGCCAGCCGCGACAGGCGCACCGAGCGCGGGTGCTCGGCGCCGAAGCGCAGGTCGTCGGCCAGGCGCTCGCAGCCGGCGCCGTCGCCCTGCGCGCAGGCCCGCTCGAGCAGCGGCCGCGGGTCGCCGGTCACCCCCACGTCGCGGAGCCCGTTGCGCGCGAGGGTGTCGCCCTGCAGCGTGCAGGCGCGCGCCAGGCCGGCCTGGCAGGCCTTGTCCAGCGGACCCAGGGCGCGCGCCCAGCCCTCGGGACCGGCCTCGATGGCCAGATCGGGCAGCGCCAGCTGGAGGCAGGCGGCGGCTTCGCCCGCCCCGCAGCCTCGCTCGAGCAGCGTTGGCATCCGCTCGGGGCGCGCCTCGGCCAGGCGCCCCATCAGGCCGGCCGCCGAGGCGCACTGGCTGGGTTTCGGGGCGCGGCAGCGGCGCAGGGCGCGGGCCGCCGCGCGGCGCACCGAGGCGTCGTCCGCCTTCGCCGCGACGGCCAGGCAGCTCTCGGCGTCCCCGGCGCGGCAGAGGTGCTCGGACAGGGCCGTCGCGGCGGTCACGTCGCGCGCGACGCCGAGGCCGCGGGCCAGTCGCTCGGCCAGCTCGCGGCAGGCGGGCACGTCCTTTGCGGCGCAGCCGGCGCGCGCGGCCTCGGCGAGGTGCCGCTCGATGGCCGCCCGGACCCGCGGCAGGACCGCGCCCGATGCGAGCCGCGCGCCGTCGGCGTGCAGGTAGCGATCCTCGGGCGGCCAGGTGGCCTTGGGGCCGAAGGCGCCGACCACGGCCTGGGCGAAGGCGTCGGGACGCTCGAGGTGCGGGGCGTGCCCGGTCGCACCCAGGATCACCAGGCGCGCCTCGGGGACTGCCGTGGCCACCGCCTCGGCCCCGGCGACCGGGACCAGCGGGTCCTCGAGGCCCCAGACGGCCAGCACCGGGAAGGGCCGCCGGGCGTGGCTGAAGGCCAGCCACTCGGGCAGCCCGTCGACCGCGAAGGCCCCGGCCGCGCGCCTGAGCGCGGGGAGCCGCTGCGGCCCCACGGCGCCGGCGATGCGCGCGACGGTCTGGTCGGACACCGCGCCCGGGGCCAGCAGCACCCTCGGGAGCGCCTCGCGCACGGCGGCCTCGATGGCGGCCGCGTCCCCGCCGGCCGCGGCGGACAGCACGCGGCCCACGGCCTGCGCGGCCTGGGGCGCGGCCTGGGACGGCACGAAGTTCGCGCCCTCGAGCACCAGGCCGGCGACGCGCTCGGGGTGCGCCGCCGCGAAGGCCGCCGCGACCGCCCCACCATAGGAGTGGCCGACCAGCACGGCCCGCCGGACCCCGGCCTTGGTCAGGGCCTGGGCGACCGCCTCGGCCTTGGCCTCGATCGTCGCCTCGCCGTCCAGGTCCGGCGCCTGCCCGAAGCCGGGCAGGTCCAGCGTGACCACGCGGAAGTGCTGGGCCAGCCGCGGCGCGACCGCGGCCCAGGTCCCCTGGTCGTCGTAGTTGCCGTGGATGAGCACCACGGTCGTGGCGCCGCGCCCGCTCTCGCGCAGGGCCAGATCGGCGGCGCGCGCGCCGGGCGCCGCGACGAGCGCGGCCAGGGCCAACGCTCCAATCAGGGCCCAACGCCGTGACCGCGCCGCGCCCATCTCAGTCCCGCATCCAGTGGCAGGTGTAGCCGCCCGGGTGCTTCTGCAGGTAGTCCTGGTGGTAGTCCTCGGCCGCCGTGAACGGGCCCGCGTCGACCACCTGGGTCACGATGGGGCGGGGCCACTTCCCGCTGGCGTCCACGCGGGCGATGACCTCGGCGGCCGTCTTCTTCTGCGCGTCCGAGGTGGCGAAGATGGCCGAGCGGTACTGCGTGCCGACGTCGTTGCCCTGGCGGTTGGGCGTGGTCGGGTCGTGCATCTTGAAGAACCACTGCTCGAGCAGCTCCGCGTAGCTGATCTTCGTGGGGTCGAAGACGATGCGCACGGCCTCGGCGTGGCCGGTGCGGCCCGTCTTGACCTGCTCGTAGTTCGGCGCCGCGGTCGCGCCCCCCGTGTAGCCGACCTCGGTCTCGAGCACGCCCGGGATGGCGCGGAGGAGCTCCTCCATGCCCCAGAAGCAGCCGCCGGCCAGGATGGCGGTCTCGAGGGTCGCCTCGCAGCCGGGCGCCTCGCCGGGCGCCGGCGTCGTGCACTGGTTGGGCTCGCCGGCCGCCGGCGCCGCCTGGGGGGCGGCCTGGCCGGTGAAGTGCGCCTTCCACTCGGCGTAACCCTCGGCCTCGAGCTGGTCCACCGGGATGAAGCGCAGCGACGCCGAGTTGATGCAGTAGCGGATGCCGGTCGGCCCGTCCGGGAAGACGTGGCCCAGGTGCGAGTCCGCCCCGGCCGAGCGCACCTCGGTGCGGATCATCCCGTGGGTGGTGTCGCGTCTGGTGGTCACCCGCTCGGGCGCCACCGGCCGCGTGAAGCTGGGCCAGCCGGTGCCCGAGTCGAACTTGTCGCGCGAGCTGAACAGGGGCTCGCCGCTGACCACGTCGACGTACAGCCCGTCCTGCTTGTTGTCCCAGTAGACGTTGCGAAACGGCGGCTCGGTCGCGTCGCGCTGCGTCACCTCGTACTGCAGCGGCGTCAGGCGCCGTCGCAGCTCGTCCTCGCTCGGCTTGTTCCACGTCATCGTCGCAATCTCCTTGGACGCCCCGGCGGGCGCCGCCCCGGCCTCGGGCGAGCGCGTCTCGGCCCGGCAACCCGCCAGCCCGACGGCGGCGAGCATCGTGAACCATGTGAACGCCAGCGCCAACGGTCGCGTGTGCATCGCGTCCCCTCCATCCGTCGCGGGCATGGACTGTAGCCCGCCCCGCCCCGAACGGCCCGGCCCCGGCGCCGATTTCCACGGCGGCCCGCCCGCGCACTCAGGGTTGAGGGCGCGCCGCCGAAGGGGTAGAGGGAAGCACGCCGACACCCCGGAGGAGGCCTCGCCATGGCGGACGTGCTCGCAGAGCTCATCGAGCTGCTCGCGCTCGAGAAGATCGAGGAGAACCTGTACCGCGGGCGCTCGCAGGATCTGGGGTGGGGCACCGTCTTCGGCGGCCAGGTGCTCGGGCAGGCGCTGTCGGCGGCGGTGCAGACGGTGCCGTCCGATCGCGCCGTCCACTCGCTGCACGCCTACTTCCTGCGCCCGGGCCGGGTCGACCTGCCCGTCGTCTACGAGGTCGACCGCATCCGCGACGGCAAGAGCTTCACGACCCGGCGCGTCGTCGCCGTCCAGGCCGGCAAGCCCATCTTCAACCTGTCGGCCTCGTTCCAGGAGGCCGAGGAGGGCTTCGAGCACCAGGACGCGATGCCCGACGCGCCGCCGCCCGAGACGCTGAAGTCCCTGCTCGAGCTGGCCCGCGCCGTCGCCGACCGCATCCCCGAGCCCCTGCGCGGCCCCTTCACCGCCGACAGCCCCATCGAGCTGCGCCCGGCCACGCCCATCGATCCCATGCGCCCCAAGCCGGGCCCGCCCCACCAGATGGTCTGGTACCGCGCCGCCGGCCCGCTGCCCGACGACCCGGCCCTGCACCGGTATCTGTTGGCCTACGCGTCCGACTTCCAGTTCCTGCCGACCGCCATGCGCCCGCACGGCGTCAGCTGGCTCTCCGGCCGCATGCAGGTCGCCAGCATCGACCACGTCATGTGGTTCCACCGGCCCTTCCGCATGGACGAGTGGCTGCTGCACGTCATCGAGAGCCCGACCGCCTCGGGCGCGCGCGGCCTGGTACGCGGCCGCTTCTTCACCCAGGACGGCCGCCTCGTCGCGACGACCGCCCAGGAGGGGCTCATCCGGCAGCGGCGCTGATCGGTGCGGCGCCCCGCGCGGGCGCCGATCGTCAGTTGCCGAAGTTCATCGAGGCCGGGTCCTTGGTGTTGGACCGCGGCGGCGGCGGGCTGCGGAAGGCGTGGATGATCCCGGCCAGCACGATGATCCCACCGGCCGCGGCCAGGCCCAGCTCGAGATCCTTCTGGATGGCGACGAAGCCGCCCACCAGCAGACCGACGACCACCATCACGACCAGCAGGGTCGCCCCGCGCTGGCCCTCGGCGCCGCCGGGGGCGTCGATGCAGCAGCGCTTGTACTTCTCGCCGCTGCCGCAGGGGCAGGGGGCGTTCCTCGAGACGGCTTCGGCCATGACGGACTCCAGGGCGGGGCCGTCGGGTCGGAGAAGCGGTCCGACGGCGCGTTCGCGTGACAGGGCGGTCATCATGCCCGACGCCGGCTCGGGCGCCAAACCCGGGTCCGGCGGTTTCGTGACCGCCGGGTTGACCCTCACCCCGCTTTGGACCTGCCCGGGCCGAAGCTGCTATGAAAGGAGGCGCGCCGTCGCTCGTCGGCGGCAGGGGGAGACAGGCATGAGAGTCGACTACGTCATCATCGGCGCCGGGATGGCCGGGACCGTGCTGCGCCGCTTCCTGAAGAACGACCGCACCGTGCTGCTCGATCCGAGCCCGGGCGGCTACAAGATCGGCGAGTCGATCATCCCCGAGCACTTCCACCACCCGGAGCTGCAGGCCCTGCTCCCCGAGGTGCAGAAGCTGCCGTCCTACTCGGCCAAGTGGGGCACCACCTTCGTCTCGGGCGACAGCGTCGCCTCCTTCCCGCTGCCCGCCAACTGCACCGAGGTGGCGATGCACGTGGCGCGCGAGGAGCTCGAGCCGCTGATGCATCGCGTGTGGGACACGCCGATCGTCCGCGAGCGGGTCGTCGAGGTCGACGTCGCGCGCAAGATCGTCCGCACCGACGCGAACACCTACGAGGTCGCCGAGCAGATCATCGACTGCTCGGGCCCGGCGATGGTCGTCGCGCGGGCGCTGCGCGACGTGCGCGAGCTGTGGCCGGTCTACGCGCGCTGGGCCTACTTCGACATCGAGGCCATCGACGACGCCCGCTTCCGCGAGGACATCCGCCTGAGCGGCCGACGCTACCTGCGCTACGACGCGGTCCACGGGCAGGTCCTCGAGGGCGACGAGGAGGACGGCTGGCAGCCCTCGAAGACGACGCTGCTCACCCAGGTCGAGCCGGGCGTGTGGAGCTGGCAGATCCCGCTGCACGGCGAGAAGCTGCTGTCGTTCGGCATCGTCTCGCGCCACGGCAAGGTCACCGAGGAGCGGTTCCAGGCGTGGGTCGAGGCGAGCCGCGGCCGCCAGTACACCCTGCGCGCGCGACCGCGCGACAAGGCGTCGAACTACGACCGGGTGCACGTGCGCGATCACTTCGCCTGCGTCGCCGGCCGCGCGGCGACCATGGACTACATCCTGCTCGCGGACGCCTACGCCTTCGCCGACCCGGTCTACTCGGTCGGGACGGGCCTGGCGGTCAACAAGGCGATCGAGCTGGCCGGCCTGCTCAACGACGGCGGCTGGACCGAGGCGCGCTGCGCTCGCTACAACGCCGAGTACGAGCGTCTGGTCGACCGGGCCATCCGCGCCTTCGACGCCTGGTACACGGGCGATCTCTTCGCGCTGCCGTCGTCGACCCGCGAGGTCCAGCACAACTTCCTGGTCGGCAGCGCGTTCCAGGTCGGCATCGCCACCCACTACGGCGAGGTCCTGCTCGACGCCTCGCTGCCCGATCCGGACCTGGCCGGCCGCGCGGGCGTGCCCTCGTCCGCGGCGCCCGTCACCGAGCGCGTGCGCGGCCTGCTGGGCCTCGAGGAGACCGAGGAGCTCGCCGGCTGGCAGCTCACCGGCGCCTACCCGGCCCTGCCGGGCGTCCAGCTGCGATGGCGCCACCAGCACAAGCCCGAGCTGACCGTCCACATCGCCCCGTCCGACCGCATGACGCAGTACTACCGCCGCGTCTCGGGCCTGGCGCTGTCGTTCATGAACCTGTTCGACGGCCCCTACCCGCTGGGCGACGAGGGCCGCGCCCTGTTCGACGCCCTCGAGCGCCGCGTCCGCGTCGAGGGGCCCTCCTGGCAGCAGCTCAGCGGGGTCTAGGAGACTCCTAGGGGCCGGTCACCGCGGCTGGTGGGCGGGGCATTGAACTGTCCGCCGAAGTCGATGCATGCTCGCGCGCGATGCGCAAACCAGCTTCATCGCGTGGGGGGCCGGCCTTCGGGTCGGCGATGATCGGGATCCTCGGCCTGGCCCTGTGGGGCCTCGCCGCCGGCGGCTGCGGCGACGTGGTCGTCAAGTCGGGGGAGGACGTGGCGGCCGACGCCACGCTCGACGTGCCGGACGCCAAGGCGCCGTGCGTCAGCGATCTGGACTGCGCGACCGGCCTGGCCTGCCGCGTGGGTAGCTGCGACGAGGCGACCGGGACCTGCAACGTCACCACGGCGCCCGAGACCTGCTTCATCGAAGGGGTGTGCTTCACCCGCGACCAACAAGAGCCGGGCGACCGCTGCAGCGTCTGTGACCCCGATCTGAGCAAGATCACCTTCGTCAACCGGGTCTGCGAGGCCGGCGAGACCTGCAACCCCGACAACGGTCAGTGCGAGATCGGCGACCTGGCCGGCTTCGGCGAGCCCTGCGCGTCGGACGCCGCCTGCGAGTCGGGCCTGTGCCTCGAGGGGCCCGAGGGCAAGGTCTGCTCGCGCACGTGCCAGGCGTCGTGCCCCGCCGGCTACGCCTGCGTGGCGCCCGACGGGGGCGGCGACAGCGTCTGCGTCAGCCGACACCTGGACCTGTGCAGGCCGTGCCAGGCGGACGCCGAGTGCGCCTCGGACGGGGCCTCGCCGCTGGCGCGGTGCGTGGCCCGGGCGCACGGCGCCGGCAGCTTCTGCGGCCTGGACTGCCAGGCCGACGGCGACTGTCCGGGCGGCTACGTCTGCGAGGCGGCCGACGGCGAGACCAAGCAGTGCCAGCCCGAGGCGGGTGTGTGCGCGTGCTCGCCGCGCGCGGTCGCCGCTGCCGCCGAGACGGGCTGCGGCCTGGGCGCCTGCGCGGGCATGCGCTGGTGCGGCGACGACGGGCTGACCGAGTGCGACGGGCCCGCGCCGACGGGCGAGGTCTGCAACGGGCAGGACGACGACTGCGACGGCGAGACCGACGAAGACTTCGCCCAGGGCGGCGTGCTGGTGCACGACGAGCACTGCGGCGCCTGCGGCGTGCCCTGCCAGATCCAGGACGGCGTCGCGGCCTGCGCGCTGGTCGACGGCGCGGCCGTGTGCCAGCTGCTCGGCTGCGAGCCCGGCTTCGAGGAGAGCGCGCCCGGCGTCTGCACGGCCATCGACCCGACCGAGTGCAAAGCCGATGGCGACTGTCCGGCGCCCGCCGGCCCGTGCGCCCAGGTCGCCTGCGTCGACGGGACCTGCGCCTATGGCGCGGCGCCGAACGGGACCGCCTGCGACGACGGGGACCCCTGCACGTCGGGCGACGCCTGCCAGGCGGGCGTGTGCGCCGGGGCGGGCGCCTGCGAGTGCGTCGCCGACGGGGACTGCGCCCTGCCGGCGGGACTGGACGCGGGCTGCGCCGCGGTGACCTGCGTGGGCGGCACGTGTCAGGTGCAGCTGGGCGGCGAGGGCAGCGCCTGCGACGACGGCGAGGCCTGCACCCAGGGCGACGCGTGCTCCGCGGGGGCGTGCGTCCCCGGCGCGTGGGTGTGCGCCTGCAGCCAGGACTCCGACTGTCCGATCCCCGCGGGGCAGGTCGCCGCCTGCACGACCGCGGCCTGCGTCGAGGGCGCCTGTGTCTACGGACACCAGGCGGGCGTGTGCGACGACGGCGACCCCTGCACGACGGGCGACGCGTGCAGCCAGGGGGCCTGCGCGGGCGTCGCGGTCGACTGCAGCGAGCTCGACGGGCCGTGCCACGAGGGGACGTGCACCGCCGGCGGCTGCGTCGCCGTGCCGGTCGATCAGGCCTGCGACGACGGCGACCCCTGCACCATCGGCGACGCCTGCGCGGCCGGGGTGTGCGCCGGCGCCGCGCTCGACTGCTCGGCCCTGGACGGGCCCTGCCAGATCGGCCTGTGCACGGGCGGGCTCTGCGTCGTCGAAGAGGTCGCGTGCGAACTCACCGACGTGGTCGTCCAGACCCCGAGCGCGGCCCTGTCGGTCGCGCCGGCGAGCGGGGCGCTGGGGCTGCGGGCCAGCGTCGGCCATGCGGGCCCGGTCGGCGCCGCCAAGGGCAGCGGCGGGCTGTGGATCCGATTCGGCTTCCATGGTGCGACCGCAAGTCCATGATATAACAGCCGGTTACAAAGACGCTCGGGCGAACCCCTCGCGACCTGCCGGGGGTGCCCTTGACAGGCTGGCGTGACAGGGACGAGATTCGCGGACATATCGCAGCGAGCGGGTGTCGTGGGGGCGCCCGGGCTGCGACCGACGAAGGTCCGCATCATGGCCGTTGTGTGTCGGGTGAATGGCATTCGGGGGCTTGCCGTGGCGCTCGCCGTGGGTCTCGCCGTGGGGGCGAGCGCGTGCGGCGACGACGGCACGGGTGGGTCCTCGGGGGGCGGTGACATCGGCGCCGACGCGCTGAAGGACGCCGGGCTGGGAGACACCGAGGACGCGCTCGAGGACGCGGCCGAAGACACGCTCGACGGCGGCGGCGAGGTCACGCCGGACGTCGAGCCCGACGAGGGCGATCCCGACGTGACCGAGGTCATCGAGGACGTCGCGCCCGACGCGGACGACGACGCGAGCGACGTCGACGAGGACGCGCTGCAAGACGTGGCGGACGACGCGAGCGAAGACGCCGAGGTCGTGGACCCGTGCGGCGAGGCGCCGTGGCTGGCCGGCTGTCCGTGCGAGGCGGGCGCCGACTGCGACTCGGGGGTCTGCCTGCCGGACAGCGGCCTGTGCGCGGCGGCCTGCGGCGACGGCGGCGCCTGCGAGGACGGGCTGGGCTGCCTGAGCCTGGGCGACGAGGGGCCCGACGTGTGCGTGCCGGCGACGGCGCTGTTCTGCCGCCCCTGCACGAACGATGACGAGTGCCAGCTGCCCGGCGGCGCGTCGGACGGCGCCTGCCTGCCGTACGGCGAGGGGGGCGCGGCGGGCAGCTTCTGCGGCCTGGCGTGCGTGGACGAGGGCGACTGCCCCGAGGGGGCGGCGTGCGAGGACGGCCAGTGCCGCAATCTGACGCCGTGCGCCTGCACCGAGCTGTTCGTCGCGCTCGGGGCCGAGACGGTCTGCGCGAACGTCAACGACTTCGGGGCCTGCGAGGGCGTGTTCGGGTGCGAGGCGGTGGGCGAGGGCGCCTGCGCGGCGCCGACGCCGGCCGCCGAGACCTGCAACGCGATGGACGACGACTGCGACGGCGAGACCGACGAGGACTGCGACGGCGACGGCGTGGAGAGCGACGTCGACAACTGCCCGACGGTCGCCAACGTCGACCAGCTGGACACCGACGGCGACGGGCTGGGCGACGCGTGCGACGACGACGACGACAATGACGGAACGCCCGACGACGAGGACTGCGCGCCGCTGGATCCGGCGATCCATCCGGGCGCGGCCGAGGTGTGCGACGGCGTCGACAACGACTGCGACGGCGGGACGGACGACGCGCCGTGTGACGACGGCAACCCCTGCACGACGGGCGACGCGTGCGTCGACGGCCAGTGCGCGGGCACGCCGGGCGGGTGCGACTGCGAGGCCGACGCCGACTGCGAGCTGCCGGCGGCCTACGACGCGGCCTGCGCGGTCGTCTCGTGCGTGTCGAACCAGTGCGTGGTCACGATGCTGTCGGGCAGCTGCGACGACGGCGACGCCTGCACGACGAACGACAGCTGCGCCTCGGGAGTGTGCATGGGCGGCGCGGCGCTGACCTGCGACGACGGCGACCCGTGCACGGACGACGCCTGCGCGCCCGACACCGGCTGCGTCACCAGCCCGACGGCCGCCACGGTGGCCTGCACGGACGGGGACCCGTGCACGACCGACGACACCTGCTCGGACGGCGTGTGCGTCGGCGGCGCGGCGCTGGTGTGCGACGACGGCGACCCGTGCACCTCGGACAGCTGCATCGCGGGGCTGGGCTGCGTGACCAACCCGGCGGCCGACGGCACGTCCTGCGAGGACGGCGACGCCTGCACGACGGGCGACGCCTGCCAGGCGGGCGTGTGCGCCGGCGGCGGCCCGGTGGACTGCGACGACGGGGACGCCTGCACGGTCGACGCCTGCAACCCCGGCACGGGCTGCGTGTACGGGCCGCACACGGGCGGCTGCAACGACGGCGACCCGTGCACGACCAACGACTCGTGCGCGTCGGGCACGTGCGTGGGCACGCCGCTGGACTGCTCGGATCTGGACTCGGCCTGCACCGCGGGCGCGTGCGTGGACGGCGCGTGCCAGGCGCAGCCGGTCGACGGACCGTGCGACGACGGCGACCCGTGCACCATCAACGACAGCTGCCAGGCGGGGCTGTGCGACGGGCAGGTGCTCGACTGCTCGGCGCTCGACGGGCCGTGCAGCATCGGCCGCTGCGTGCAGGGGCTGTGCGACGTCGAGCCGGTGGCCTGCGGCGTGTCGGGCGTGCGCTGGCACACGCCGTCGGCGGCCGTGGACGTCGCCCCGGCGTCGGGCAACAAGGGCGTGCGCGGCAGCGCCGGCCACGCGGGGCCGATCGGCCCGGCGAGCAGCGGTTCAGGGTTCTCGGTCAGGTGGGGATTTCATGCGGGGGCGACCCCCTAGGTAGGGGGGCGTTCGGACGGGTCGACGGTCCTGGGCAAGCCGGACGAGAGTCACGGAGGAGCGCGAGATGAAGACGAAGTGGTGGCCCCGTGGGGTGGCCGCGATGTGTGCTGCGGCGGGCATGATGCTCTTGACCGGTCAGGCCTCGGCGATGCCGAGCCAGATCAGCGTCCAGGGGCAGCTGCGCAACGCGGCGGGACCGGCGTCGGACGGGGTCTACGGGATCACGTTCACGCTCTACACGGCTCAGTCGGGCGGTAGCACGGTCTGGAGCGAGACCCAATCGACGGTCTCGGTGTCCAGCGGCCTGTTCGCCACCTACCTCGGTGTCGACGAGCTGAACCCGCTGCTGGTCGACCACTTCAAGGACAACGCCCAGGTGTGGCTGGGCATCACGGTCGAGACCGGCCCCGGCGTCCCGGTGGGCGGCGAGGCCGAGCTGCCGCGCCAGATGCTGACCAGCGTCGCCTACGCGTTCGTGGCCAAGCACGCCGACTTCGCGGCGACGGCGGGGACGGCGGCCTCGGCGACGACGGCCGACTCGGCCACGACGGCGACGACGGCGGGTCACGCCAACACGGCGGACTCGGCGACGACGGCGGGCTCGGCGGACTACGCGACCACGGCCGGCAGCGCGATCAGCGCCACGACGGCGGGTCACGCGACCACGGCCGACTCGGCGACGACGGCGACCACCGCGACGACGGCGACCACCGCCAACGGGCTGAACTGCACGGCCTGCGTGTCGCTGAGCGAGCTGGACTTCGACCCGGTCACCCAGTCCGAGCTGGCGGCCCTGCTGCCGACCAGCGTCGACGGGATGAGCGGCGGCACCATCACCAGCTCGGTGACGGTGCAGGGCACGCTGGCGGCGACGGCGGTCACCCAGAACGGCAACGAGGTCTGCGACAAGTCGGGCAACTGCGGCCCGACCCTGGCCGGCCTGGGCTGCACGACCGACCAGGTCGCCAAGTTCGACGGCTCCGCCTGGGTGTGCGCCGACATGGCGGCGGCCGGCGCGCCGGGCGAGGCCTGCGACGGCATCGGGCAGGCCCTGCAGTGGGACGGCACCGAGTGGCAGTGCGTGCGCGTCGAGCACACGGGCCTGAGCGCCGGCAAGGCCAACGGCTACGAGCTGACCGACGACTGGGGCTTCGTGTGGGACGGCATCCAGCGCGGCGCCAAGAGCTGGAGCGACGCCAAGGTCCAGTGCGAGAGCGTGGGCGGCCGCCTGCCGACCGCGACCGAGCTGTGGCGCAACAACGCCGCCAACGGCACCGGCAACCTCGGTGACAACAACTCCAACGCGTACCTGTGGACGCTGAACCCGAACTACCAGGCCAACCGGCGCTACGTCGTCCGCCTGAACGACGGCGCGATCAGCAACGACGTCGAGACCAACAGCTACGCCTTCCGCTGCGTGTGGCCCGACGAGGCGTCGGACGCCTTCACGGGCGACAACTGCTTCGGCGCGCCGGGCAACGCCTGCCAGCCGTTCAACCGGTGGTTCAACGTCGACACCCGCGACCGCGCGCCGATCGACTGGGTGGGCGCGAACTTCGAGTGCAACTTCCACAACGGCTCGCTGCCGACCGGGCGCGACTTCCAGGAGCTGGTCCAGGGCGGCTGGGCCAACGGCACCAACAGCTGGCTGCACTTCGCCGACGCCTTCGACGGCTACAACAGCACGCAGAACCACACGGGCGTGGGCAAGTGGAGCGGCGACGGCAAGGTCAACTGGGGCTTCGACGCCGGCACCGACGGCACGGTGGTCTGGCCGTACAACAACTACCGCTTCCGCTGCATCGGCAAGCGCGACGCGGGTGAGGGCGTGCTGCCCGAGGAGCCGGCCTGCCAGGGCGAGTGCTTCACGCTGACCAAGCGCGCCTCGCGCATCATCGCCGACAACGCGGACCGCGCGGCGGCGACCTACAAGGACGCGGCCGAGACCTGCCGCCTGCTCGGCGGCGGCCTGCCGACGGTCAACCAGGTCACCGAGCTCATCCACCAGGGCTGGGAGAACGGCTCGAACAACTGGCTGTGGAACGAGGAGACCATCTACTGGTACAGCGGCGGCTACGGCTACCAGATCTACCGCTGGTCCGGCGGCGCCAACCCGCGCTGGTACCCGGCCTACAGCACCTACACGACGATGTCGGGCCCGACCGGGTCGTACGCCTACCGCTGCATCTGGAACGAGACCTTCGAGGACAGCCCGACGGTCTGCGCGGCCAACGAGAACCAGATGTGGGACGGCGCGGCGTTCAGCTGCGAGGCGGCCGTCAACGGCGACTCGGGCGGCAAGGCCAACCCGGGCATCCAGATCGTCGACGCGTGGGGCAACGCCTGGGACGTCATCCAGCGCGGCTCGGACACCTACGCCAACGCCAAGGCGACCTGCGAGGGCTTCGGCGGCCGCCTGCCGACGCCGACCGAGATCTGGCGCGTCCGCTCGAACCAGAGCATCGCGACCAGCATCGGCGACGTGAACTCGACGTCGTACCTGTGGACCAACATGCCGGAGTACCGCGACAACTACCGGACCGCGCTGCGCGTCAGCGACGGCGCGGCGACCGCCTACGTCGCGACCGCGACCACGCCCTTCCGCTGCATCTGGCCGACCACCAAGGGCGACGCCTTCGGCGGCCGCTCGTGCTACGCGGCGGCGGGCGCTGGCTGCTTCCAGTCGGGTCACCTGCGCTGGGACCGCTACGACCGCCCCGCGGTCTCGCAGCCCACGGCCGCGGCCGAGTGCGCCTTCTACGGCGGCCGCCTCGCCAAGAGCGAGGAGTTCCTGCAGCTGGTCCACGCGGGCTCGCCCAACGGCAGCAACAGCTGGCTGTGGATGAACGAGCCGACCTACTGGTACAGCGGTGCCTACGGCTACGCCATCGCCCGCTGGAGCGGCGTCGGCAACACGGGCTGGGCCTACGACAACGGCACCTACGGCTCGCTGACCGGCGAGGGTAGCTACTACTACTTCCGCTGCGTCTTCTCGGACCTCATCGAGTAGCGGCCGGCGACGGCGGCGGGGCTCGGTTCGACGCCGATCCCCGCCGCGTTCGCCCCGCCCCGATCTCCTCTCCCTTCCTTTCTCTCTCCGACCCCCTAGGTAGCTGGCGACGAGCGGAGGTGACGCCATGCGGACGCGATCCGTCTTGCGTATGGGATTCGTGCGTTTGCTGCCCCTGGCCCTGGCCCTGGCTGGCGCCGCGGCCTGCGGCGACGACGCCAAGCCGGCGGGGTCGGGTGACACCGGCATCGACGCGACGGGCGACGCGGGCAAGGGCGACGACGTCGCCGAGGACGCGGCCACGCCCGGGGACGCCGCCGACGCGGACGCCGGCGACCGTTGCCAGAGCAGCCCGCTGCCCCACGACTGCGTGTGCTCGCAGGGGCAGGACTGCGAGTCGGGGTATTGCGTCCTGACCAAGGCCGGCAAGGCCTGCGCGCGGACCTGCGTCGAGAGCGCGGACTGCGCCGCCGGCTACTCGTGCCAGCCGACCGGCGAGGGCGGCGACGTGGTCTACCTGTGCGTGCAGGCGACGGCGCTGCTGTGCCGGCCGTGCCATGACCACGACGACTGCGCCTGGGCCGGCGCCGGCGGCACCGGGCAGTGCCTGCCGTACGCCGGCGGCAGCTCGTTCTGCGGCATCGCCTGTGACGAGAGCAACCCGTGCCCGAACGCCTACAAGTGCGAGGCCGGCCAGTGCGTCAACCAGCTGGGGGTGTGCGAGTGCACCGGCCTGCACAAGGATCTCGGCGCCTCGACCAGCTGCAAGGTCACCAACACCCACGGCACCTGCTACGGCACGCGCGTGTGCGCCGAGGACGGGCTGACCGCCTGTGACGCCAAGACGCCCGCCCAGGAGGTCTGCGACGGCCTCGACAACGACTGCGACGGGGTGACCGACGAGGTCACGGCCAAGGACTGCCTGGTCGAGAACGCCTTCGGCAAGTGCAAGGGCCAGCTGGTCTGCACGGGCGGCGCCTTCGTCTGCGAGGGCCCGGAGGCGGCCGCCGAGGCCTGCGACGGCCTCGACAACGACTGCGACGGCCAGACGGACGAGGGGTTCTCGGATCTGGACGGCGACGGGACCATGGACTGCGTCGACCCCGACGACGACGGCGACGGCGTGCCCGACGGCGTCGACAACTGCCCCATCGTGGCGAACCCGAACCAGACCGACACCGACGGCGACGGGCTGGGGGACGCGTGCGACGCCGACGACGACGGCGACGGCGTGCCGGACGAGCTCGACTGCGCGCCGCTCATCAAGCTCATCCACCCGTTCGCGGTCGAGGTCTGCGACGGGTTCGACAACGACTGCGACGGCCAGACGGACGAGGGCACCTGCAGCGACGGCGACCCGTGCACCGACGACGTGTGCGACCCGGCGGCGGGCTGCCAGTTCCCGCACAACGCGGCGCCCTGCAACGACGGCAACCCCTGCACCGACGGCGACCAGTGCACGCTGGGGGTGTGCGCCGGCCTGTTCAAGGACTGCGACGACGGCAACCCCTGCACGGCCGACACCTGCGACCCGGTGCAGGGCTGCAAGGCGACGGCGCTGACCGGGCCGTGCGACGACGGCGACCCCTGCACCGTGGGCGAGCAGTGCGGGCCGCAGGGCTGCCTCGGCGTGGCCAAGGTGTGCGACGACGGGGACCCGTGCACCGCCGACGCGTGCGACGCGGCCAGCGGCGGCTGCGTGTTCGCGCCCGCGAGCGGGGCGAGCTGCGACGACGGCAACGGGTGCACGGCCGGCGACGTGTGCGTGGACGGCGCCTGCGTGGGCGACGACGCCGGCTGCGACTGCGAGACCGACGCCGACTGCGCAGCGAGCGAGGACGGCAACCTGTGCAACGGGACGCTGCGTTGCGTGACCACGGCCGGCGTCTCGAAGTGCGAGGTCGATCCGGCGACGATCGTCGTGTGCGAGCTGCCCGACGGCCTCGACGGGGCCTGCGCCTCGGTCGCGTGCCAGCCCGAGACCGGCGCCTGCGTGGTCACCGAGCAGGGGGACGGCGTCAGCTGCGACGACGCGGACGCCTGCACGTCGGGCGACGTCTGCCAGGCGGGCGCCTGCGCGGGCGAGGCCGTGCTGTGCGACGACGGCAACCCCTGCACGACCGACGTGTGCGACGCCGTCGCGGGCTGCCAGTACCAGGCGGTGACGGGCTTCAAGGCCTGCGACGACGGCAACCCGTGCACCCTGGCCGACGCCTGCACCAACGGCTTCTGCCTCGGCGGGGCGCCGCTGAGCTGCGACGACGGCAAGCCCTGCACGGTCGACGCCTGCGACCCGGCCAGCGGGTGCACCAACACGCCGAGCGACGGCCCCTGCAGCGACGGGGACGCCTGCACGACGGGCGACGCCTGCAGCGAGGGCGCCTGCGTCGGCGTGCCGGCCAGCTGCGACGACGGCAACCCCTGCACCATCGACACCTGCGACGAGACCCTGGGCTGCGTACACACGGTGGCGCCCGGCTTCGTGCCGTGCGACGACGGCGACGCGTGCACCGTCAACGACCAGTGCTCGAGCGGGTTCTGCGGCGGCCAGCCGGGCCCGGCCTGCGACGACGGCAACCCGTGCACCGACGACGCGTGCGACCCGGCCGTGGGCTGCGTCTTCGCGCCGAACACGGCGCCGTGCGACGACGGCGTGGCGTGCACGGGCGGCGACACCTGCGCGGACGGGGTCTGCGCGGGCGAGGACATCGGGTGCGACTGCACGGTCGACACCGACTGCGCGGCCTTCGAGGACGGCGACCTGTGCAACGGCACGCTGTACTGCGACACGACCGCGGCGCCGTTTGCGTGCAAGGTCGACCCGCTGACCGTCGTGACCTGCCAGCTGGGCGCTGGCGACAACGCGACCTGCCTGACGGCGACCTGCGACCCCGGGACCGGCCAGTGCGGCACCGAGCCCCAGAACGAGGGCGCCGGCTGCAGCGACGGCGACGCGTGCACCAGCGGCGACACCTGCGCGGCCGGCGCGTGCGTGGGCGCGGCGGTGACCTGCGACGACGGTAACCCGTGTACGACGGACAGCTGCGATTCGGCCCAGGGCTGCCAGGCGACCGCCATCACGACCTTCAAGCTGTGCGACGACGGCGACGCCTGCACGGTCAACGACGCGTGCCAGAGCGGCTTCTGCGTCGGCACCGGGGCCGTGACCTGCGACGACGGCAACCCGTGCACGACCGACGTGTGCGACCCGTCGGTCGGGTGCCTGTACCTGCCCAACACGCTGTCGTGCGACGACGGCGACCCGTGCACGGTCGGCGACGTCTGCGGCGACGGCACCTGCGCCGGCGCGGCGATGGACTGCTCGGGCCAGGACGACGCCTGCAACGTCGGCGTGTGCGTCGGTGGCGGCTGCGTCCAGGCGCCCTCGGGCAGCGGGCCGTGCGACGACGGGGACGCCTGCACCAGCGGCGACGCGTGCTCGGACGGCGTGTGCGTCGGCGCGGCGGTGGTCTGCGACGACGGCAACCCGTGCACCGCCGACGCCTGCGACCCCGCCCAGGGGTGCGTGGCGCCGCCGGTGAGCGGCGTGGTCGCCTGCGACGACGGCGACGCCTGCACGACCGCGGACACCTGCTCGGGCGGCGCGTGCGTCGGCGGCGCCGCGCCCGACTGCGACGATGGCAACCCGTGCACGACCGACACTTGCGACGCGGCGCTCGGGTGCGTCCACGCGGCCAACACGCTGTCGTGCGACGACGGCGACCCGTGCACCGTCGGCGACGTGTGCGGCGGCGGGACGTGCGGCGGCAGCGCGATCGACTGCTCGGGCGAGGACGACGCCTGCAACGTGGGCGTGTGCGTGGACGGCGCCTGCCAGCCGTCGCCGGTGGACGGCCCGTGCGACGACGGGGACGCCTGCACGGTGGCGGACGCCTGCGCGGCCGGGGCGTGCCTCGGTCAGGCGATGGACTGCACGGACTTCGACGGGCCGTGCTCGGTGGGGGCCTGCGTCGACGGCGGCTGCGTGGCCGAGCCGGTCGTCTGCGGCGTCAGCGAGGTGCGCTGGCAGACCCCCGCGGCCGGGTTCGGGCAGGCGGGCGCCGGGACCCTGTGGTTCGTGGGCAGCGTGGGTCACGGGCAGCCGGTGGGCGTCAGCGCCGGCGGCGGCCGCACGGTGGTCTTGGGGTTCCACACGCCCTGAGCCGACCGGCAGCGACGCTTGTTCGCGCGCGCGGCGGGGCCTCCCAGCTCCGGCCGCGCGCGCGTGTGCGACCGACGACGGGGGGGCCCGCGAGCGACGAATGACGGCCGATTTCAGCGGCCGTAAGTTTGCGAATGTACTCCGGAATGCCGTCGGGTTTCGCGGGGCCGCGCTTTTGTCACCCGGGCCGGCTTGACAGTCGCGCGGCGCTGGCGGGACAGTCGCCCCAATCAGCGTTGGCGAGGGTGTCGTGGGGGCGCCCGTCGTGGCCCAGCGGGGGCCGCGGTATGTCCGGGATGTGTCCGTGATGGGTATGTGCTTGTCTCGTGTGGGGGCCGTGGCGCTGGCGCTTTCGCTGGCGGCCGGGTGCGGGGGCGATGGGCCGGGCGACGGGTCGGGTGGCGACATCAACCTGGACGCCGGCAAGGACGCGTCGCTCGAGGTCTTCGACGTCGACCCGGACGGCAGCGACGACGCCGACGCGCTCGAGCCCGACACGCTGGTCGATGTGACCGATGGCGCCGACGGGGACGGCGACGTGCTGGGCGAGGTCGTCGACCCGTGCCTGGACGACCCGGGCGCCGCCGGCTGCGGCTGCGAGGACGGGGCGACCTGCGACTCGGGGGCGTGCCTGGACGGCGTCTGCGTCGCGTGGTGCGATGACGAGGGTGCCTGCGACGAGGGGACGGCCTGCCTGCAGCTCGGTGAGGACGGCGAGGCCGTCTGCGTGCCGGCCGCCGCGCTGTTCTGCCGGCCGTGCGTCAGCGACGACGAGTGTCAGCTGCCCGGGGGCGATTCCGTGGGCAAGTGCCTGCCCTACGGGGCGGACGGCGCCGAGGGCAGCTTCTGCGGCGTGGCCTGCGGGGGTGATGAGGACTGCCCGGCGGGCGCCGAGTGCGACGCGGGCCAGTGCCGCAGCCTCGAGGCCTGCGTGTGCACGGAGCTGTTCGTCGCCCTGGGGGCCGAGACGGTCTGCGCGGTCGTCAACGACTTCGGGGCCTGCGAGGGCGCGCTGGGCTGCGTCGAGGTCGGCCAGGCGGCGTGCGCCGCGCCGGCGCCAGCGGCCGAGACCTGCAACGAGATCGACGACGACTGCGACGGCGAGGTCGACGAGGACTGCGACGGCGACGGGATCGACAACCACAACGACAACTGCACGGAGATCCCCAACGCCGACCAGGCGGACCTGGACGGGGACGGGGCTGGCGACGCCTGCGACGGCGACATCGACGGCGACGGCGTGCCCAACGATCAGGACTGCGAGCCTTACAACGCTGCGGTGTACCCCGGCGCGGCCGAGGTCTGCGACGGCGTCGACAACGACTGCGACGGCGGGACCGACGACGCGCCCTGCGACGACGGGGACCCCTGCACGACGGACGACGCGTGCGTCGAGGGCGTCTGCGGCGGCACGCCGGGCGGCTGCGACTGCCAGGTCGACACGGACTGCGCGCTGCCGAGCGCCTACGACGCGGCGTGCGCGACGGTGGCCTGCGTCGACAACCTGTGCGTGGTCACGACGAACGATGGCGCGTGCGACGACGGGAACGCGTGCACGGTGGCCGACACCTGCGCGGCCGGCGCGTGCGTGGGCGCGGCGCTGACCTGCGACGACGGCGACCCGTGCACCGACGACGCCTGCGCTCCCGAGACCGGCTGCGTGACCACGCCGGCCGAGGTCTCGGTGGCCTGCGACGACGGCGACCCGTGCACCGACGGCGACACCTGCGCGGCGGGCGCGTGCGTCGGCGGGCCGCCGCTGAGCTGCGACGACGGCGACGCCTGCACGGTCGACAGCTGCATCGCGGGCTTCGGGTGCGCGACCAACACGGCGGCGGACGGGACCTCGTGCGAGGACGGCGACGCCTGCACGACGGGCGACGCCTGCCAGGCCGGCGTGTGCGTGGGCGGCGGCGCGGTGGTCTGCGACGACGGCGACCCGTGCACGGTCGACGCGTGCGACCCCGGGACCGGCTGCGTGCACGGGGCGCACACGGGCGCCTGCAACGACGGCGACGCCTGCACGACCAACGACTCGTGCGCGACCGGGACCTGCATGGGCCAGCCGCTGGACTGCTCGGACCTGGACGGCGCCTGTGGCGTCGGCGTCTGCGTCGAGGGCGCCTGCCAGGTGCAGCCGGTCGGCGGCAGCTGCGACGACGGAGACCCCTGCACGGTGAACGACAGCTGCGTCGAGGGGCAGTGCGACGGCCAGGTGCTGGACTGCTCGGCGCTGGACGGGCCGTGCGGCATCGGGCGCTGCGTGCAGGGGCTGTGCGAGGTCGAGGCCATGCCGTGCGGGGTCTCGGGCGTGCGCTGGCACGTGCCGACGACGGCGTTCGACGTGGCGCCGGGCGGCGGCGCGCTGGGGGCGCGAGGCAGCGCCGGGCACGCGGGCCCGGTGGGTGAGTCGAAGGGGTCGGGCCTGTCGGTCCGGTTCGGGTTCCACGCGGGGAGCACCCCGTAGGGCGCCGTCGAGGGCGTCCGGTTCGGTCGAAGGCGTCTTGGGAGCGGGGCGAGAGTCCCTGAAGGAGCGCGTGATGAAGACGAAGTGGTGGCCGCGTGGGGTGGCCGCGATGTGTGTGGCGGCGGGCATGATGCTCGCGGCGGGTCCGGCGGCGGCGACGCCCAGCCAGATCAGTGTCCAGGGGCAGCTCCGGAACGCGGCCGGGCCGGCGGCGGACGGGGTCTACACGATCACGTTCACGCTCTACACGGCGCAGACCGGCGGCAGCGTCGTCTGGACCGAGACCCAGAGCACGGTCGACGTGTCGAGCGGCCTGTTCGACGTCTTTTTGGGCGCCGACGAGGTCAACCCGCTGCTGGTCGACCACTTCAAGGACAACGCCCAGGTGTGGCTGGGCATCGCGGTCGACGCCGGCCCGGGCGTGCCCGTGGGCGGTGACGCCGAGCTGCCGCGCCAGATGCTGACCAGCGTGGCGTACGCGTTCCTCGCGCAGCACGCCGAGAGCGCGGCCACGGCGGCGCACGCGACGACGGCCGACTCGGCGACGACGGCCGACTCGTCGACGACGGCCACCACGGCGACGACCGCCGGCCACGCGACGACGGCGGGCTCGGCGGACTTCGCGACCGCGGCCGGCACGGCCAGCAGCGCGGACACCGCCGGGTACGCGACCAGCGCGGGCTCGGCCGACTCGGCGACCACGGCCACCACGGCGACGACGGCCAACGGGCTCGAGTGCACGGCCTGCGTGTCGCTGACCGAGCTGGACTTCGACCCGGTCACCCAGAGCGAGCTGGCGGCGCTCCTGCCGACCAGCGTCGACGGTCTGGCGGGCGGCACCATCACCAGCTCGGTGACGGTGTCGGGCACGCTGACCGCCAACGCGATGGTCCAGAACGGCAACGAGGTCTGCGACGCGTCGGGCAACTGCGGGCCGACCCTGGCCGGCCTGGGCTGCACCACCGACCAGGTCGCCAAGTTCGACGGCACGAGCTGGGTCTGCGCCGACCTGTCGTCGGCGTCCGGCCCGGCCGAGCCCTGCAACGGCCT
The DNA here is from genome assembly GCA_041687695.1 of Myxococcota bacterium. Lineage (GTDB taxonomy): Bacteria > Myxococcota_A > UBA9042 > PHBI01 > JAWLBL01 > JAWLBL01. The sequence continues at coordinate 44,188 of JAWLBL010000041.1, forward strand.
CAACGAGGCGCTGCAGTGGGACGGCGCCGCGTGGAGCTGCGTGCGCGTCACCGAGACCGGCCTGAGCGCCGGCAAGGCCAACGGCTACGAGGTGCGCGACGACTGGGGCTACGCCTGGGACGGCACGCAGCGCGGCGCCAAGAACTGGGCCGACGCCAAGGCGCTGTGCGAGTCGCTCGGCGGCCGCCTGCCGACCGCGACCGAGCTGTGGCGCAACAACGCGAACACCGGCACGGGCAACCTGTCGGACAACGCGGCGTCGACCTACCTGTGGACCCTCATCCCGACCTACCACGGCGATCGCCGCCGGGCGGTGGTCCGCCTCAGCGACGGCGCGGTCTCGAACATCCTCGAGACCAACACGACGTCGTTCCGCTGCGTGTGGCCCGACGAGCAGCCCGACGCCTTCTACGGCGACAACTGCCACGGCGCGCCGGGGGCCGCCTGCCAGACGTTCAACTACTGGTACCACGTCGACACCCGCGACCGCGCGCCGCTCGACATCGTGGGCGCGACCGCCGAGTGCAACTTCAACCAGGCCTCGATCCCGACCAGCCGCGACGTGCAGGAGCTGATCCAGGCCGGCTGGCCGAACGGCACCAACAACTGGATCTGGATGGCCGACAGCAACGACTCCTACGACGGCTCGCAGCCGCGTCTCGCGCTCGGCCGCTGGACCGGCGACCAGCGCCAGAACTGGGGCTTCGACGCCAGCGCCCCCGACGGCGCCATCAGCTGGGGCTACGATGCGCGCCACTTCCGCTGCTTCGGCAAGCGCGCCGCCGACCTGGGCGTGCCCGTGGCCGATCCCGCGTGCGAGGGCGGCTGCTTCGAGAACCACGCGCGCGCCTCGCGGCTGGTGGCCGACACGGTCGACCGCGCGGCGGCGACGCAGAACGACGCGGCCGAGACCTGCCGCCTGCTCGGCGGCTCGCTGCCGACCGTCGGGCAGATGATCGAGCTGATGCAGCGCGGCTGGGAGGGCTCCAACGCCTGGCTGTGGGTCGACGAGAGCATCTACTGGTACAGCGGCGGCTACGGCTACCAGGTGGCGCGCTGGAACGGCGTGGTGGACCGCTGGTACCCGTCGTACAGCACCTACACCTCCTACTCCGCGCCCAGCACGGCGCGCCCCTACCGCTGCGTGTGGCCCGAGCGCTACGAGGAGTCGCTCACGCTGTGCCAGCCGGACGAGAACCAGGTGTGGGACGGCGCGGCGTTCTCCTGCGAGGACGCCGTCAACGGCGACTCGGACGGCAAGGCGAACCCCGGCATCCAGATCGTGGACGCCTGGGGCAACGCATGGGACGTCATCCAGCGCGGCGCGGCCAACTATGCGGACGCCAAGGCGACCTGCGAGGGCTTCGGCGGGCGGCTGCCGACGCCGACCGAGATCTGGCGCGTGCGCTCCAACCAGACCGTCGCGACCAGCATCGGCGACGTGAACTCGACCTCGTACCTGTGGACGATGATGCCCGAGTATCGGGACAACTACCGCACGGCGGTCCGCGTCAGCGACGGCGTCGCGACGGCCTACGCCGAGACGGCGACCACCCCGTTCCGCTGCATCTGGCCGACCACCAAGGGTGACGCCCTGACGGGTCGCTCCTGCTACAGCGAGGCGGACGTCGGCTGCTTCCAGTCCAACCGCCTGCGTTGGGACCGCTACGACCGCCCGGCCATCACGCAGCCGGCCGCGGCGGCCGAGTGCGCCTTCTACGGCGGCCGCCTGCCCAAGACCGACGAGTTCCTGCAGCTCGTCCACGCGGGCTCGCCCAACGGGACCAACAACTGGCTCTGGACCGCCGAGACCGCCTACTGGTACAGCGGCAACTACGGCTACCAGCAGGCGCGCTGGAGCGGCGTCGGCAACACCGGCTGGCGCTACGAGAGTGGCCTGGGCGGCGTGGTGACCGAGAGCAACCTGCGCTACTTCCGCTGCGTCTTCACGGACGTGATGGAGTAGGTGACGAGGCACGCGTGGCGGGGATCGGCCAGGCGTCGGTCCCCGCCCGCGTCATCCGAGCAAGGCGTTTCGGCACTCTCCCTGGCTTTTGCCCCGAGGTGACGTCGTGAGGACGCGATCCATCCCGCGTGCGCGGCTCGCTGCGCTCATCGACCCTGTGCGTGTATTGGCCCTGCTGGGGCTCGTGTTCGGCGCCGCGTCCTGCGGGGACGACGCCAAGCCGGGCGGGGGCGGCGACACGGGCATCGACGTGTCGGGCGACGAGGGCAAGGGCGGCGACGCGCTCGAGGACGCGGCGGACGCGGCCGACGCGCTCGACCCGTGCCTGAGCAGCCCCATGCCGGCGGACTGCGCCTGCTCGCAGGGGCAGGACTGCGAGTCGGGCTATTGCGTGCTGACGTCGGGCGGCAAGGCGTGCGCGCAGACGTGCGTCGAGTCGGCCGACTGCCCGCAGGGGTACTCGTGCCAGCCGACCGGCGAGGGCGGCGACGTCGTGTTCCTGTGCGTGCAGCCGACGGCGCTGCTGTGCCGGCCCTGCACCGGCGACGACGAGTGCGCCTGGGCGGGCGTCGGCGGGACCGGCAAGTGCCTGCCCTACGCGGGCGGCAGCTCGTTCTGCGGCATCGCCTGCGACGACGCGAACCCTTGCCCCAACGCCTACAAGTGCGAGGCGGGCCAGTGCGTCAACCAGCTGGGCGTGTGCGAGTGCACGGGGCTGCACAAGGACCTGGGCGCCTCGACCAGCTGCCGGGTCACCAACAGCTACGGCACCTGCTTCGGGACGCGCACCTGCGCCGAGGACGGGCTGACCGCCTGTGACGCGGCCACGCCGGCGCAAGAGGTGTGCGACGGCCTCGACAACGACTGCGACGGCGTCACCGACGAGGTCACGGCCAAGGACTGCCTGGTCGACAGCCCCTTCGGGCAGTGCAAGGGGCAGCTGCTGTGCAAGGGCGGCGAGTTCGTCTGCGAGGGCCCCGAGGCGACGGCCGAGGTGTGCGACGGCCTCGACAACGACTGCGACGGCGAGACCGACGAGGGCTTCTCGGATCTGGACGGCGACGGGGTGAAGGACTGCATGGACCCCGACGACGACGGGGACGGGGTGCCGGACGAGGTCGACAACTGCCCGATCGCGCCCAACGCCGATCAGCTGGACACGGACGGCGACGGGCTGGGCGACGTGTGCGACGCCGACGACGACGACGACGGGGTGCCGGACGAGCTGGACTGCCAGCCGCTGCTGGCCAACATCAACCCGTTCATGCCCGAGGTGTGCGACGGCTTCGACAACGACTGCGACGGGCTGACCGACGAGAGCACCTGCAGCGACGGCGACCCGTGCACCGACGACGTGTGCGACCCGGCGGCGGGCTGCCAGTTCCCGCACAACACCGAGCCGTGCAACGACGGCAACCCCTGCACCGGCGGCGACGTGTGCAGCCTCGGGGTGTGCGCGGGCGAGTTCGTCGGGTGCGACGACGGCAACCCGTGCACGTCGGACACCTGCGACCCGGTCCAGGGCTGCGTGTCGACGCTGCTCAGCGGCCCGTGCGACGACGGGGACCCGTGCACCGTGGGCGAGCAGTGCGGCCCGGCGGGGTGCGTCGGGACGGCGAAGGTCTGCGACGACGGGGACCCGTGCACGGTGGACGCGTGCGACCCGGCCGTGGCGGGCGGGTGCGTGTTCACGCCGACGTCGGGGGTGGCGTGCGACGACGGCAACGCGTGCACGGCGGTGGACACCTGCCAGGACGGCGTCTGCGTGGGCGCCGACAACGCGTGCGACTGCGAGACGGACGCCGACTGCGCGCAGTTCGAGGACGGCGACGTCTGCAACGGGACCTACCACTGCGTGACGACCGGCGGGGTGTCGCAGTGCGAGCCGGACCCCGAGACGGTGGTGACCTGCGCGCTGCCCGAGGGGGCCGACCCGGCCTGCGTGGCGGTGGCCTGTGACGCCGAGACCGGCGCCTGCACCGTGACGCAGGCGGCGGACGGGACGGCGTGCGACGACGGCAGCGCCTGCACGACCGGCGACGCGTGCCTCGAGGGGGTGTGCTCGGGGGCGGCCGTGGTGTGCGACGACGGCAACGCCTGCACCGACGACGTGTGCGACGCGGTGGCCGGGTGCCTGTACGAGGCGGTGGTCGGGTTCAAGGCCTGCGACGACGGCAACGCCTGCACCCAGGCGGACGCCTGCTCGAACGGGTTCTGCCTGGGCGGCGGGCCGCTGAGCTGCGACGACGGCAACCCCTGCACCGACGACGCGTGCGATCCGGTCGGCGGCTGCTCGAACGCGCCGAACACCTCGGCCTGCAGCGACGGCGACGCCTGCACCGACGGCGACGTCTGCTCGGACGGGGCCTGCGCGGGCGCGGCCGTCGACTGCGACGACGGCAACCCGTGCACGGTCGACACCTGCGACCCCGCCTTCGGGTGCGTCCACGCGGTGGCGCCGGGCTTCGTCGCGTGCGACGACGGCGACGCCTGCACGGTGAACGACCAGTGCTCGGGCGGCTTCTGCGGCGGGCAGCCGGGGCCGGCCTGCGACGACGACAACCCGTGCACCGACGACGCGTGCGACACGCAGCTGGGGTGCGTCTTCGCGCCGAACACGGTGGCCTGCGACGACGGCAACGCGTGTACGGGCGGCGACGTCTGCGCGGACGGGGTCTGCGCGGGCGTGGACATCGGGTGCACCTGCCTCGAGGACACGGACTGCGCGGCCTTCGAGGACGGCGACCTGTGCAACGGCACGCTGTACTGCGACACCAGCGGGGCGCCCTACGAGTGCAAGGTCGACCCGGCGACGGTCGTCGTGTGCGCCATCGGCGGCGAGGACAACCCGGCGTGCGTGGCGGCGACCTGCGACGCGGCGACGGGCGCCTGCGGGACCGCGCCCAAGAACGAGGGGCAGGGCTGCAGCGACGGCAGCGCGTGCACCAGCGGGGACACCTGCGTGGCGGGCGCGTGCGTCGGCGGGGCGGTGGTCTGCGACGACGGCAACCCGTGCACGGCCGACGCGTGCGACCCCGAGGGCGGGTGCTACGCCGAGGCGTTGACGGGCGAGCCCAGCTGCGACGACGGGGACGCCTGCACGACGGGCGACGTGTGCCAGGCCGGGTTCTGCGTCGGCGGCGGCGATCTCGACTGCGACGACGGCAACCCGTGCACGACGGACGTGTGCGACCCGCAGGTCGGCTGCATGAACGTGCCGAACACGCTGTCGTGCGACGACGGGGACCCCTGCACGGTGGGGGACGTGTGCGGCGCGGGCAGCTGCGCGGGCGCGCCGATGGACTGCTCGGGGCAGGACGACGCGTGCAACGTCGGCGTGTGCGTCGAGGGCGCCTGCGAGGCCTCGCCGGTGGGTGGATCGTGCGACGACGGCGACCCGTGCACGGTGGGCGACAGCTGCAGCGAGGGCGCGTGCGGCGGCGCGGTCATGGACTGCTCCGAGCTGGACGGGCCGTGCTCGGTCGGCGTCTGCGTCGAGGGCGGCTGCGTCGCCGAGGCCGTCGTGTGCGGCGTCAGCGCCGTCCGGTGGCACACGCCGTCGGTCGGCTTCGGCGGGCAGGGCGTGGGGACCTTCACGTTCCGGGGCAGCGCGGGTCACGGCGGGCCGGTCGGCGCGTCGACCCCGGCCTCGGGGACGGCGCTGCGTGTGCGGTTCGGGTTCGTGCCCTGACCTGAGATCGATCCGGGCGGTGGCGCGTCTGACGGGCATCTCCAACCCACGGGAGCCCGTCCATGCGCCACCTCTTCGCCGTCCTCGCGCTTGCCGCCCTGCTCGTCGCGCCCGCCGCCCACGCGCGGCAGCTGGCCAAGCCCATCCCGATCCCCGGCCTGCAGGCCGGCCAGCCGAGCGGGCTGAAGCTGCGCATCGTGAAGTACCAGGGCGACACCAACGGCAGCATGCTGGTCGACGTCGTCAACGACGAGCCTGTCCCTCAGCCCTTCGTGGCGACCGGCCTGTACTTCGTCCCCAAGGGGGACCCCGAGACCTCGCCGCAGCGCCTCGGCGCGGCCGGTCCCTTCGACGTCGTCGGCGCCAAGGGCGCGTCGCCGAAGGACCAGCTGATCGTGGCCCCGGGTGCGACGGTGCGCCTCGAGCTGCAGGTCTTCTGCATCGTTACTCCTCGCCGTAGCCCATGCCCGGGCCCCCCAGTCGTGTGCTTCAATCACCGCGGAGGCGTGTGGGCTGGAGCCGCGCCGTAGCGCGCGGCCGG
>JAWLBL010000042.1:0-47705 GCA_041687695.1 Myxococcota bacterium
CGATCCCAGGGCGGCGGTCGGTGCCGACCATTCCGGGCCGGCTGGAAGAGGGTGTCGTATTGATGCCGGCTGAGCCGGCGATGGAGTGCTCCGGCTTGCTGGAGCCCCGGCCCCGGCGGCTTGCCGCCGGGATCTGGCCGCCAACCCGGCGCAGCAAGCTGCGCCGAAGCGGGGCTCCGGCAAGCCGGAGCACTCCGGTTGGGCTTTTGCGACACCCTCTGGAAGCCGGCGATCCCAGGGGGCCCGGCGCGTGCGTGGTCGCTCCGCCGGGCCGGCTGGAAGAGGGTGTCGCATGGGTACCGGAGAAGGCGGCCCTGGAGTGCTCCAGCTTGCTGGAGCCCCGGCCCCGGCGGCTTGCCGCCGGGATCTGGCCGCCAACCCGGCGCAGCAAGCTGCGCCGAAGCGGGGCTCCGGCAAGCCGGAGCACTCCGGTTGGGCTTCTGCGACACCCTCTGGAAGCCGGCGATCCCAGGGGGGCACCCATCGGGCCGCTGAGGTCGGGCTGGGCCCTGGAGTGCCTGCGCTAGCGCGGGCTCGTTGGCTTGCAGAGCCTGCGGCGCCCTCTGCTCAGTGGGCCTCCTCGTAGTCGACCTCTTCGACGACGGCGAGGATGAGCTTGGTGTCGAGCAGGCGCAGGTCGGCGTCCCAGGGGACGCGGACGCCGGCGTCCTTGGGGAAGAGGATGAAGGCGCCGGCGGGGACCCCGGAGACGTTCTCGCCCAGGCCGGCCTCGTCGTCGGGGTTGGCGCGGGCGACCTCGATCACCTCGCCGTACAGGGCGTCCTGGTGCTTCTCGGCGACGCCCTGGGGCAGGAAGAGGCCGCCCGCGGTGCGGTCCTCGCCGTGGTGGACGCGGACCAGCACGCGCAGGCCGAGGGGCTGGATGTGGCGGATGCGGCGCTTGGGAGCGTCGGTCGCGGCGGCTGGGGTGGGCTTCTTGGACATGTGGGAGGCTCGTTACGGCAGGCTGGAGGGTCAGCCGGGCTCGGCGGTCTCTTTGACGACCTTGCGGGCGAGGCCGCGGTAGCGGCGCAGGGTCTGGGCGACGAGATCGTGGATCTCGGCGGCGGGGCGGCCAGTCATCATCGACAGGCCCTGGTCGACGTCGTCGATGGGGTAGACGTGGAAGCGGCCCTCGGCGATGGCTTCGCGGACCTCGTTCTTGAGCATCAGGTGGCGGACGTTGGCCGAGGGGATGAGGCAGCCCTGGGTGCCGGTCAGGCCGCGCTCTCGGCAGAGCTCGAAGAAGCCCTCGATCTTCTCGTTGATGCCGCCGACCGCCTGGACCGAGCCGTGCTGGTTGACGGCGCCGGTGACCGCCAGATCCTGCCGCAGCGGCAGGTCGGCGAGGCTCGAGACGACCGCGTACAGCTCGGCGGCCGAGGCCGAGTCGCCGTCGACGTAGGAGTAGGACTGCTCCATGGTCAGGGTGACCGCGAGCGACAGCGGGCCCTCGTCGTGGTAGCGGCCGCCCAGCCAGCCCTGCAGGATGAGGACGCCCTTGTTGTGGATGCTGCCCGACAGGCGGGCCTCGCGCTCGACGTTGACGATGCCGAACTTGCCCGGGTAGGTGCGGGCGCTGATGCGGACGGGTTTGCCGAACTCGAAGTCGCCGCTGGCGTAGACCGACAGGCCGTTGATGATGCCGACCCGCTCGCCTTCCGTGCTGATGATCAGCTGCTCTTCGAGGATGGACTCGAGCATCTTGCGGGCGAGCAGGCCCTCGCGCTCCTCGCGGCCGAGGACCGCGGCGCGGACGTGCTCGCGGGTGACGCGGTCGGCGCCGGCCTCGTGGGCGCGGTAGTCGGCCTCGATGAGCAGGTTGGCGATGTCGTTGAAGCGCAGGGTCAGCCGGCCCTGGTCGGCGACCATGCGGCTGGCCTGCTCGACCACCGCCGCCACGCCGTCGCGGTCGACCGAGCGCAGGCGCTCGTTCTTGCAGGTGGTGGCGACGAAGCGGGCGACCTCGTACTCGGTCTGCTCGTCGCGGTGGATCTCGGCGTCGAACTCGGCCTTGAGCTGGAAGTACTTGCGGAAGTCCTCGTCGGCGTGGAACAGCAAGTCGTAGTGGTGCATCGGGCCGATGAGGATGATCTTCAGATCGATGGGGATGGGCAGCGGGCGCATCCCGGTGGTCGGCACGAAGGTCATCTGCTCGCCGATGTCCTCGATGGCGACCTCTCGGTTCCTCAGGACCGCCTTGAGGTTGTCCCAGACCATCGGCTGGCGGAACAGATCCACGGTGTTGAGCACCAGGTAGCCGCCGTTGGCCAGCGCGACGGCGCCGGCGCGGATGAGGCTGAGGTCGCTGGCGTACATGCCCTGCTCGACGCGCTTTTCGACCTTGCCGAACAGGTTGTAATAGGTCGGGTGGTTCTCGAAGATGACCGGCGCGCCCTCGGTCTCGGAGTTGTCGACGAAGACGTTGACGATGTAGCGCTGCGCCATCGCCTGGCGCGCCTCCTCGGTCTCCTCGGACTCGTCCTCGGCGGGCAGAAAGCGCGCGATGTTGCGCATCACGTCGTCTTCGAGGGCGTCGATGAAGACCAGGACCTCCTCGTGGTCGCTCCAGGCCTCGCGCAGGGCGGTGAAGCGCGGCCCGGCGACCCCGGTGCCCAGCTCTTTCTGGGCTTCCTGGATCTGCTCGGTCGCGGTGACCTGGATGTCGCGCGCGCGCTCCAAGAACACGCTGATGAGCGGCTCGACCTTCTCGCGCTTGGCCTCGATGCGGCGGCGGCTGCGCTCGGGCAGCTCCATGACCTCCTTGTTCGACAGCAGCTGCCCCTTGACCACCGGGATGGTGACCAGGCCGTTCTTGGTGGGGCGCACCGAGAAGCCGTGCTTGTCGGCCTGCTTGGCCATCTGGTTGAAGGCGTCGTTCTCGGCGTCGACCGACGAGTTCAGGATGCGCTGGATCTTCTCCTGGTGCTCCTTGGCGTGGAAGGCGCGCGGCAGCTCGCCCAGCAGCTCCTCGACCAGGCCTTCGACCTCTTTGGCGAACTTCTCGCCCGCGCCCGACGGCAGCTGGATGGGGTAGGGGCGGTCGGGCGTGTCGAAGTCGTTGACGTAGACCCAGTCGGGCGGGACCGGGCGCGTCGGGGCGACCTTGGCGAGCAGGTTCTTGACGATGGTGGTGCGGCCGGTGCCGCTGACGCCGCTGACGTAGATGTTGTAGGTGCGGCGGTGGATGGCCAGGCCCAGCTCGAGGGCGCGGGTGGCGCGGTCCTGCTCGACCACGCCCTCGAAGACCTCGAGGTCGTCGGTCGAGTCGAAGTCGAGGCGGGCGACGGCGCTGGGGCGCCAGACCTGGTCGGCGGTCAGGGCGCGGACGGCGGGCGCGGCGGCGGCGGATTTCTTCTTGGGCATGGAGGCGCGGACCTTTCAGGGCCGAGGGATCAAGGATTGCCGAGGTCGATGGAGCGCAGGTGGGCGGCGGCGTCCTCGGGCGCGGTCGGGTTCACGTAGAAGCCCGTGCCCCACTCGAAGCCGGCGAGCGACGTGACGCGCGGGAGGATCTCGAGGCGCCAGTGCCAGTCGTCGGCGAGCGACTCCCATTGGTGGGGGCGCTTGGGGACCGCGTGGGTGTTGGGCTTGTTGAGCAGGACCAGGTTGTAGCCGACGCCGTCTAGGCTCCGGCGCATGCGCGCGATGACGTGGCTCAGGTGCTCGGCCAGGACCAGGGCCTCGCCCTCGGACAGGCGGCCGAAGTCGTGGCTGTGGCGGCGCGGCATCAGCACCATCTCGAAGGGCACCCGCGAGGCGTAGGGGCAGACCGTGACGAACTGGTCGTCGACCCGGACGACGCGCTGGCCGGCCTCTAGCTCGAAGGTGATGACGTCGCAGAAGATGCAGCGCTCCTTGGCGAGGAAGTGCTGCCGGGCGGCCTGCAGCTCGTTCTGGACGCGCAGCGGGTAGACCGGGATGGCGACCAGCTGCGAGTGGGGGTGGTGCAGGCTGGCGCCGGCCTCGACGCCGCGGTTGCGGAAGACCTGGATGTACTTGAGGCGCACGTCGCGGCGCAGGTCGACGATGCGATCGCGCCACGACAGCAGGACCTCGGCGACCTGGCCGGTCGACATGTCGGGGAGATCGTGGTCGTGGTGGGGCGACTCGACGATGACCTCGTGGGCGCCGACGCCGGCGGCGCGGTCGTAGGGGCCGACGGCGCGGCGGTCGACCTCGCCCTCGACCTGGAGGGCCGGGAAGCGATTGGGGACCACGGTGACCGGGCCGTCGGGGCCGTGGCGGCGCGCGATGGCGCGGTGGTCGACCTCGCCGGGGCCGCACAGGGGGCAGGGGGCGTCGGTCGAGGCGGCCGGGGGGCCCTTGGGGCTGAAGTCGCTGGGGCGGCGGCCGCGCTCGGAGGCGATGATGACCCAGCGCCGCTGGATGGGATCGTGTCTCAGCTCGGACATGAGCGTCCCTGGACCGGACGATTGCGGAGGGCGTGCGAGGGCGAGGAAGGTAGCGCCGAAGTCGGCTCAGGCATACCAGTTTTCCATGGCGAGATCGCCGGCGGGGAGGGTGACGCGGGCGCTGTCCTGGGCGGGGAAGCGCTCGACGGGCTCGCCGGTCGGCGTCTCGACGACCACGGTCAGGTCGAACACGCGCACCTGGCCGGGGCGAAAGCCCAGGGCCTCGGCCGGGACGCGGGCCTCGAGCACCTGATCGCAGCCGCTCTCGGCGCCGGGGGGCTGGGCGTCGGGGGGCCAGAGGTGGACGGAGGCGACGGGGCGGCCGGGGGCGCGCAGCTCGAGGCGGACGCGGCGGTCGGACAGGGCCTCGCGGGCGGGGGCGCGGGTGTCGACGCGCAGCGACAGGGAGGTGTCGTCGAAGCCGAACAGGACCTGGGTGACCAGGGACTCGGCGCGGTGGATGGCGCCGTGCCAGGGCAGGATGCGGCCGGCGCTGATCCAGCGGTAGTAGCTGTCGCAGCGGCCGTCGAGCGGGGGGCGCAGGGGCTGCAGCGGGGGGTGGACGGCGTCGGTGGCGCGCGCGGCGCCGTGGTCCTCGATGGGGTGGCGCAGGGTCTCGGGGACGGGGCGGCCCAGGCGGGTGTAGATGGCGGCGCAGTGGGCGCGGAGCAGGGCGTCGAACTCGGCGTCGAAGGCCGAGGAGTGGCCCTCGCCGAGCCACCAGAACCAGTCGGAGGCCTCGGCGCGCATGACCAGCTCGGCCAGGGCCGGGTCGGTCTGCCAGAGCGTCTCGAGGGGCTGGGTGACCTGGTCGCGGGCCTGGGTCAGCAGCTCCCAGCCGCGGTTCTTGGCCGGGTCGCCCATCCAGGTGCGGAAGGTGCCGTCGATCCAGGAGCCGACGCCCAGATGGGGAAGGTGGGGCAGGCGGCGGTCGCCGGTGCCCACCGCGTCGAGGGCCTCGGTGAAGGTGGACAGGCGGAGATCGGGGGCGCGGGCGATGGCGCGGTACAGCTCGGGCAGGAAGGCGGTGACGCCGCCGGGGTAGGTCTCCCAGCAGTTCTCGCCGTCGAGGGCTACGGTGACGACGCCGTCGCGGCGCAGCGAGTGGCGGACGCCCTGCAGGCGGCCTACGAAGTCCTCGGCGGCGCGGCGGGCGGGCCAGCCGGCGTAGGTGAAGCCGATGAGGTCGCTGAGCTCGTGGTGGCGGAAGAAGGCGGCGACGGTGGCGTCGCCGGTGCCGGGGGGGCCGCCGACGGTCCAGGGGCCGAAGCGCTGGTCGGGCGAGAGGTGGGCGCCGCCGACGCTCTTCATCAGGATGGCCTCGTCGGTGGCGAACCAGCGGAAGCCGGCGCCGGCGACCAGGGGGATGATCTCGGGGGCGACCGAGCCCTCGGAGGGCCACAGGCCGGCGGGCGGCTGGCCGAAGCGGGCGGCGTGGGCGGCGTGGGCGCGGGCGAGGTGCTGCTGGGCGTCGGCCGGGTGGCGGAAGCGGGTCGCGGGCAGGGGCGAGGACGGGTCGGCGCGGCGGGCCAGCTCGGTGTCGACGAGCAGCGGCAGGATGGGGTGGTAGTAGGGCGAGCAGGTCAGCTCGATCTGGCCCGCCTGGGCGAGGCGGGCGTAGCGGGGCAGGACGGCGGCGGCGGCCTCGCGGTGGACCTGGAAGAGGACGCGCTTGTCGGCCTCGTCGAAGTGCTGGCCCTTGCCGAGCAGGGGCTGCAGGGCCGGGTGGTTCTTGATGACCTCGCCGCACCAGGCGAGGTTGAACCAGACCTGCAGATCGCGCAGCTCCTGGACGGACAGGTCGGCGCCGGCGGCGACGCGGTCGCGCAGCTCGCGGTAGCGCGGCCAGGGCTCGAGCATGTTGCCCGGGTGGAGGCTGAAGAAGTGGCGCCGGATGAAGGCGCGCTCGGTCGGGGCGAGCTGGTCGGCGGGGCGCTCGGACAGGCGCCAGAAGGCCTCGCGCTGCGGGTAGTCCGGGGCGCCGATGGCGTCGAGCTGGTCGCACAGGCCGGGGACCCAGTTGAAGGTGACCCGCGCCTCGGGGACCAGCTCGGCGACGTGCGCCATGTCGGTGTAGTCCTTGAGGGCGTGCAGGCGCACCCAGGGCATGATCACGGTGCCGGTCGTCGGATCGCGGTACGACGGCTGGTGCATGTGCCACAGGAAGCAGACGTGGAGCGTGGGCATGACCTGTCCTCGAGCGGGGGGAGGGTGGCCAGGATGGCACGAACGCTCGGGGCGTCAGGAGGATCCGACGCGGACGCGGGCGACGCCGAGGCGCTGGCCGTCGGGGCCGAGGACCTCGCAGCTCCAGGCGCCGGTGCCGCCGACGTTCAGGCGCTGGCGCGACCAGGTGCGCCACGAGGGGCTGCGGCCGACCGACAGCTCGACCCGCGAGACGACGCGATCGCCGTGGCGCCAGACGTGGGTGACCGTGGTGTCGGCGTCGCTGCCGAAGGCGGTGAAGCACATCAGCAGCTCGGGGACGGCCTTGTAGCGCTGGGCGACGTTGACGGGCTTGCGGGCCTTGATCTCGGTGGCGATGGCGAGATCGATGAGGCGCGGGCGGCCGTCGGGCCAGATCTCGACCCCGGGGCGGAGGGCTTCGCCGGCGCCAGCGGGGGGCAGGGGCTCGCGTTTCGGCTCGCGCGGGGTGTCGCGGGGCGCGGCGGGCGCGGCGGACGTGGCGGGGCGGGCCGCCTTGGGGCGCGGGGCGAGATCGGGATCGGGCAGGTCACGGGCGGCCGGATCGTCCGCCAGCTTGCGCACGTCGTCGGCGCGCAGGGCGCGGGCGGCGTGGGGGGCGGACTCGACGACGATGGCGTCGGGGTCGGCGGCCGGCGGGGCGTTGGCGGCGGCGCGCTTGGCGCGGGCCTCGGCGATGGCGCGGCGCTCGCCTTCGGAGAGGTGGGGCGCGGGCGGCGCGGGCGCCTGGGGCGAAGCGGCAGGGCGGGACGCGGCGTCGGCGGGCGCGGCGGGGTTCGCGTCGGAAGGCGTGCCGGCCTGGACGGCGGCGGCGGGGACGTCGGCTTCGGCGTCCTCGGAGGCGCAGGCGGATCCCAGCGCGGCGGCGCAGACGGCGCCGAGCAGCGACAGGGCGAAGAGGCCCGGACGGGGGGCCGTGATGGGGTGACGGGAGACCATTTGGATTTGATTGCGCCAGCGTCGACGTGGCGCTACAAGGCGCGCGCAGGTTCCAGCAGACCGGGCGAGCCCCCTACTCCGGGCAGGTCGAGCGAGATGTCAGCCGGCGATCGGAAAGATGCACCGCGTGCGGCGCAGGCCACGTTTGAGCACACGCTGACCGTGCGTGCAACCAACCGGGACGAAGTCCTGGGCCAGGTGGCGCGTGCGGCGCGGGTGAGCTGCCCGACGCTGGACGCCGAGGCGCTGGCCGCGTGCCTGCGGGCGCGGGAGGCCGAGCGGTCGACGGCGGTGGGGGGGCGGATGGCGCTGCCCCACGCGGCGATCGAGGGGCTCGAGGAGCCGGTGCTGGTGGACGTGACGCTGGCGCGGCCGGTCGCGTGGGGCGAGGGCGGCGCGCCGGTCGAGCGGTGCGTGGCGGTGCTGGTGCCGCCGCGGCGGCCCAGCGTGCACCTGGAGGCGTTGGCGCGGGCGGCGCGGCGCATGGGGGCGGGATCGTGATCACGGCGGGGTTGGGAGGGCTGGTGGGCCTGGCGTTCCTGCTGGGGACGGCGACCGCCACCCCGCCGCTGCTGTTCGGGCCGGCGCTGGCCGTCGGGCTGGCCTGGGTGCTGACGCGCTGACGAAGGGCTTGGAATGCCGGGCGCGGTCGTCTGTTTCAGGCGGCGTCCCGTCCGGTGGGTGAGGCGATGTCCGCGAGTCCGCAACGACCGTCCCTGAGCCTGGTCCCTGCCGCGCGTGAGCGGCTGGACGAGGCCGAGGCCTTCACGCTGCAGCTGGGCGTGGCCCTTCACCGCTACGGGGTGCCTTCGCACCGGCTGGAGGCGGCGCTGTCGCAGGTGGCGCAGCGGCTGGGCGTCACGGGGGCCTTCTTCTCGATGCCGACCGGGCTCATCGTGGCCTTCGGCGACGGGGCCGAGCAGCGCACGCGGGTGGAGCGGGTCGAGCCGGGCGAGCTGGACCTGGGCAAGCAGGGCGCGCTGGACGAGGTGGCGCGCGAGGTGGGCGAGGGCGTCATGTCGCCGGCCGAGGGGGCGCGGCGCATCGAGGCCATCGTGTCGCGGCCGCCGCCGTACGGCAGGCTGACGACGACGGTGGCCTTCGCGGTGGCCTCGGCGACGGCGGTCATGTACCTGGGCGGCGGCTTCGGCGACATGCTGGCCTGCCTGGGCATCGGCGTAGTCATCAGCGGGCTGGCGACCCTGGCCGGGCGCTCGCCGTCGCTGGGGCGGCTGTTCGAGGCGGCGGCCGCGCTGACGTGCGCGCTGCTGGCCAAGGGGCTGGCGTCGCTGGGGCTCGTGACCGCGCTGCACTCGGTCATCGTGGCGGGGCTCATCGTGCTGCTGCCGGGGCTCAGCCTGACGACGGCGCTCAACGAGCTGGCGATGCGGCACCTGGTGGCCGGCACGGCGCGGCTGGCCAACGCCTGCGTGGTCTTCGTGCAGCTGGGCTTCGGCGTCGCGCTGGGGCTGCAGCTGGGCAACCTGTGGCCGCCGGCGCCCGCGGTGGCGCTGTCGCCGGTGCCGGCGTGGCTGCCCTGGGTCGCGCTGCCGCTGGCCGCCTGGCCCTTCATGGTGCTGTTCCGGGCGCGGCGCAGGGATCTGTGGCCCATCGTGGCGTCGGGCTTCCTGGCGGTCGGCGGGGCCAAGCTGGGCGCGGCGCTGCTGGGCCCGATGCTGGGCGGCTTCCTGGGGGCGCTGATGGTCGGCCTGGGCAGCAACGCCTGGGCGCGCTACACGCGGCGCCCGGCGGCCAGCACCCTGGTGCCGGGCCTCATCCTGCTGGTCCCCGGGTCGCTGGGCATGACCAGCCTCCGCTCGCTGCTCGAGCGCAACGTCATCGGCGGCGTCGAGACCGCCTTCACCATGACCCTGGTCGCCATCGCCCTGGTCGCCGGGCTGCTCATCGCCAACGCCCTGCTGCCCGCGCGACGCAGCCTGTAACAGGGCCTTTCGGCGGCCTCCGACTTTTTCGACAGCCCCCGGGACTGCGCCTAACCTCGCGCCGGACCGACCCGCGTCGTCGCGGCGGTTCGGAGACGCACGATGGCACATCCCCAAGCCCATGAAGGTGGCCGACTCGGCGGGACCAAGATGGTCTGCCCGGTCTGCAACGCGACCTACTCGCCGGACGTCCAGGTCTGCCCGGCCGACGGCTCGGGCGTCCTCGAGGTCCCGAACGCGCCGCTGCTGACCGGGACCACCCTGGACGGACGCTACCAGGTGGGCGGCGTCATCGGCTCGGGCGGCATGGGGACGGTGTATCGCGCCTGGCAGGCCTCGATGGAGCGCGAGGTCGCCATCAAGGTGCTGCACCCGCAGTACGCCCACGAGCCGCGCGCCGTGAAGCGCTTCTTCCGCGAGGCGCAGGCGGCCAGCCGCCTGGTGCACCCGAACATCGTGACGGTCTACGACTTCGGGCGCTCGCGCGAGGGGCAGCTGTACATGGTGATGGAGCTCGTGCAGGGCTGGACCCTGGGCGACCTCATCTACTACAAGGCGCCGCTCGAGCCGGCCCTGGTCGTCGCCATCGCGCTTCAGATCGTCGACGCGCTGGAGGAGGCGCACAAGCGGCGCACGGTGCACCGGGATCTGAAGCCCGACAACGTCCAGTTGACCAAGGTCGGCGACCGGGTGCACGCCAAGGTGCTGGACTTCGGCATCGCGCGCGTGGTTCGCGAGCCGGACGCGGCGCTGGAGACCGCGCTGTCGACCGTCGACATCGCCGGCACGCCCGCCTACATGAGCCCCGAGCAGATCCTGGGCAAGGACCCCGATCCGCGGACGGACTTGTACTCGCTGGGGATCATCCTGTTCGAGATGCTGACCGGCGAGCGGCCCTTCGTGGACGAGAGCTCGGTCAGCCTGTGCATGAAGCAGATCAACGAGCCGCCGCCGCGGTTGAGCGAGCGGGTCGACGAGGCGACGCTGCCGGAGGCGCTCGAGCAGCTGGTCTATCAGCTGCTGGCCAAGGACACCGCGCATCGCCCGGCCAGCGCGGCCGTGGTGCGCAAGCAGCTGCTGGCGATCCCCGGGGCGCGGACCCCGGTGGACACCTCGGGGCTGGGGTTCGACACGGACGCCGGCTGCATCGCGTCGGTGCCGACGCGGCTGGACGCCGGGGCGATGGCCGGGCTGCCGACGCTGGAGGGGCCGCAAGCGCTGGAGGGGCCGCAGGCGCTGGAGGGGCCGCAGGCGCTGGAGGGGCCGCAGGGGCCGGGCGCGGGGCTCGCGGAGACGGCGGCCGAGGGCGGCTCGCAGGCGGCGCGGCTGGGCGAGGTGATCCAGCGGGCGAAGCTGGCCATCCCCGAGCCGCGGGCGCTGCGGGGCGAGGCGCGGCGGGCGTGCCCGACCTGCGGGGACGAGGCGGCGCTGGACGCGCGCGGGTGCCGGCGTTGCGGCGCGGTGGTCGAGCCGGCGGGCGCGCCGTGGGCCCGCGCGGGCGGGCTGGGGCCGGCGGACGTGGCGCCCGAGGGGCCCGAGCGGGTGGCGCGCGCGAGCCGCGGGCGGCGCGGCATCGGGGCGGTGGCCTATCTGGTGTCGCACGATCCGCAGGCGCTGCGGGCCGAGCCGATGGCGCGGTGGCTGGCGGGGCGCGAGGCGGCCGGCTGGGGCGTCGCGCGGCACCCGCTGGGGGTCGTGGTCAAGGCGCCGGTGGGCGACCGGGTGGCCGCGAGCGGGGCCCTGGGGGCGGCGCAGCAGCTGCTGGAGGTCGTCGGAGAGCTGCTGGCGGGCGCGGGGGCGAGCGTCGGGACGCCGGCGATGCTGCGGGCGGGGGCCTGCGCGGTCGGGAGCGACGACGAGGCCGGGGCGCTGGACGTGGCGCGGCGGCTGGCGGCGGTGTCGCCGCGCGGGGCGATCGCGGTGCCGAGCGCGCTGGCGACCCAGCTGGGGCTGCGGGCGCGGCCGCTGAGCGGCATCACGCTGCCGAGCGGGCGCCTGCTGGACGCGGCGGCGCTGGGCGGCGCGCTGCGCGACGAGGCGCTGGAGTTCGAGGACAACCTGTTCGGCCGGGCGACGGCGATGCGGCGGCTGATGCAGCTGGCCGAGGAGGCGCACCGCGACGGGCCGGTGCGCATCCTGATGACCGGGCCGCGGGGCAGCGGCCGGACGTCGATGGCCAAGGCGTTCGCGGCCGAGGCGGACCACCTGTTCATCCGGGTCTCGCCGGTGGCGTCGGCCTGGCCGGGGCACACCGCGGCGCGGCTGGTGCGGCACGCGCTGGGCGTCGGGGATCTCGAGGGCGAGGAGGCGGTGCTGGCGCAGCTGGAGACGCTGCCGCCGCGCGATCGGGACGTGCTGGCGCTGCTGGCGCTGGACCGGGCGCCCGCCGAGAGCGCGTCGGCGCGGGAGATCGCGACCGCGATGGCGGATCTCCTGGAGCGGCGGGCCGGGGCGCGGCCGTTCCTGGTGGTGTTGGACGACGCGCACCTGATGGACCCGGCGAGCGCGTTGCTGGTCGAGCTGACCGTGCAGTGCGCGCCGACGCGGCCGTGGGTGTTCCTGGCGACGAGCAGCGCCGAGCGGGTGGTTGGCGCGGGCTCGGGCGCGGGCGCGGGCGGGAGCGGGCTGTTCGAGGATCCGCGGGTGCCGCGGGTGGAGCTGCGGGCGCTGGGGCTGCGGGCGGCGACGTCGCTGCTGGAGTCGCTGGGCGTGCTGCCGCATCGGCGCAGCGGGCTCTTGCAGGCCGGGCAGGGCAACCCGCTGGCGCTGCAGCTGTTGGCGCAGCTGCCGGCGGACGCGCCGCTGCCGCCGACGGCCGGGGTGCTGACGACGCTCTTGCCCGAGGCGCTGCGGCGGCTGCCGGGCAAAGACGCCGAGGAGGCGTGGCTGGTCGCGGTGCACGGCGGGCCCGAGGACGACCGGCGGGCGGTGCAGGCGGCGCGGCTCTATCTGGAGTTGGGGCTGCCGGGAGAGCTGGCCAAGTGGCTGGGCAAGCGGCTGCGCAACGGGGGCGGGATGTTCGCGCGGCTGGCGGCGGCGTGGCAGCCGCCGACGCGGGCGCACCTGGGGTGGCGGGCCGAGCGGTTCGAGCGGCTGGGGCTGTGGCGGCTGGCGGACGTGGAGTACGCGGCGGCGGCGCAGCTGGCCGGGGCGGCCGAGGGGACCTGGGAGCGGCTGCAGAGCGCGCGGATGAAGGCGCGGGCGGGGGAGATCCCGCAGGCGCTGGCGCTGTTCGACGCGTGCCTGCGCGGCGACGCGGACAGGAACCACCCGGACGCGCTGCTGCGCTTCGCGACGGTGCTGCTGGAGGCCGGCGAGAACGCGCGGGCCGAGGCGGTGCTGCGGCGGACGCGGGACGCGGTGAGCTACGGGGCGCGGCCGGATCTGCAGGGCGAGCTGTGCGCGCTGCTGGCGCGGTGCGCGGTGCGGCGGTCGAGCGCGGACGAGGCGATGACGCTGCTGGCGCGGGCGCGGGACGTGGTCGAGATCCTGAGGCCGGTCGAGGCGAGGACTGCGCGGGCGCTGGAGACCCTGGTGCAGGAGGTGCGGGCCGAGGTGGCGCTGGCCACCGGGGACGCGGACGGGGCGCGGACGAACCTGCGGCAGGCGTGCGACGCGTTCCGGGACCTGGGGCGGCCGACGGACGCCATCCGGCTGCTGGTCGAGCTGGGGCGGGTCGAGCTGGACTGCGAGGACCCGACGCGGGCGGGCGACACGTTCCGGGCGGCGGCGCGGCTGGCGGCGGCGGCGGGGCTGCGAGGGGTGCTGCGGCGGGCGCGGATCGGCCTGGGCGACGCGCTGGTGGCGCTGGGCGAGGTCGAGGAGGGGACGCGGCTGCTGCGGCACGCGCTGCGCGAGGCGGCCGAGGACGACGCGGACGGGCGGGGCCTGGTCGAGGCGGCCATCGGGATGGCGCGGGCGATGGCGGCGCGCGGGCTGGAGGCGGACGCGCTGCGTTACGCCGAGCGGGCGCGGACGGCGGCGCGCGGGGACGCGCAGCGGGCGCGGGCGCAGCTGGCGTTGGCGCAGGTGGTCTGGCAGGCCGGGGCGGCCGGGGCGGCCGGCGCGGGCGGGCCGGGCGGCGGCAAGCGGCAGGCGGCGCGGATGCTGGCCGAGGTGGTCGAGCTGACGCAGCGGGCCGGCGACGGGCTGGGCCACGCGCGGGCGCGGCAGCTGCTGGACGCGGTGCGGCTCGAGGCGCGGTCGAACACGTCGCGCGAGCTGGGCTTCGTCATGCACCAGGCGGGGCGCTGACGGCCGCTGGCGCCTTGGGGGGGGCGGACCCCCTCCCAGGGCGTCCAGGGGACGGTTCGCGAGGGGGTCGGCCCCCTCTGAAGGCGTTCAGGGGACGGTTCGCGAGGGGGTCGGACCCCTCTGAAGGCGTCCAGGGGACGGTTCGCGAGGGGGTCGGACCCCGTCTGGAGGTGTCCAGGGGACGGTTCGCGAGGGGGTCGGACCCCCTCTGGAGGTGTCCAGAGGACGGTTCGCGAGGGGGTCGGACCCCCTCTGGAGGCGTCCAGGGGACGGTTCGCGAGGGGGTCGGACGCGCGCGCTCAGCCGAGCCGGAAGATCGAGAGGTTGCGCGGCTGGGCGGGCTCGAAGAGGTCGGCCAGGGTGAGGTGGCGGACCTGGGCCATGATGGTGTCCTGAAGGCGCTGCAGGGGGCCGCGGATGTCGCAGTGGACCTGCTGCTGGCACGAGCAGGGCGCGGCGGCGGTGCAGTCGACCAGGGCCGTCTGCTCGTTGAAGAGCTCGAGCACCTGGGTGAAGGCGACCTCGGACAGCGGCACATCGAGCCGGTAGCCGCCGGCGGAGCCCTGGGTCGAGGCCAGGACGCCGCCACGCTTGAGGGTCTGCAGGACCTTGGCGAGCAGCATCTCGGGGATGTCGTAGCGGGCGGCGATCTCCTTGGCGCTGACCGTCTCGCCCGCGGCCTGCTGGCTTACGTGTCGCAGCGCGAGCAGCGCGTACTCGGTCTTCTTGTTGAGCTTGAACACCGGGAGACCTCCGCCGCACGCCGCGCGAGGCGCGAGAGGGGGCAAGCTAACGCCCGGGGGGGCGGCAGGCAAGCGCGGGCTTCCCGGCGCCCCCGCGGGCGTGCTAGAGGCAGCGCATGGACACGCACTGGCCCGTCGAGCCCTGTCACCCCGCGTTGCCGCCGGCCTTGTGGGAGGCTCTGCGCCCCGCCGTGACGCGGGCGGGGCGGCGCGTGGCCGTGTTCGACGCCGACGGGACGCTGTGGTCGGGCGACGTGGGCGAGGCGCACCTGGACTGGCTGGACCGGCACGGCGTCGTGGCGCCGCCGGCGCCGCACGGGTCGCTCCGCGAGGCCTACGACGCGCTGTGCGCGCGCGACGCGTCGGCCGGGTACGCCTGGGCGTGCGAGGTGATGGCCGGGCTGGACGAGGCGCGGGTGGTCGAGACGGCCCGGGGCTGCTGGCAGGGGCACCGCGAGCGGATCTTCGCGCCGATGCGGGCGCTGGTCGCGGCGCTGGCAGCGGCGGGGGTCGAGGTCTGGGTGGTGAGCGCCAGCCATCGCTGGATCGTGGCGGCCGGGGCGGCCGAGCTGGGCGTGGCGGCCGAGCGGGTGGTCGCGGTGTCGGTGCCGGTCGCGCAGGGGCGGCTGGGGGCGCCGGTCGAGCAGCCTATGCCCAACGGGCCCGGCAAGGTGGCGGCCATCGCGGCGCGTGTCGGGGCGCGGCCGGTGCTGGGGGCGGGAAACAGCCTGCACGACGCCCCGATGATCGACACCGCCGAGGTGGGGCTGCTGGTCGCGACGCCCGGCAGCGGGTACCTGACGCCCGCGCTGCGCGAGCGGGCCGAGCGGGGCGGCTGGTTCACGCTGGCGCTCGAGCCATGACCACGCGGGCCCTGGTCGCCTGGGTGGTGGCCGTCGCGTTGGGCGTGTTCGTCATCGGCCGGGTCGTGCGCCTTCGCCGCGCGCGCGCCGCGCTGGCCGAGGCCGAGGTCCAATTGGCGAGGGCGCGGCAGGCGGGCGACGCGGCGGGCGAGGTCGTCGCGGCGCAGCGGGTCGAGGATCGCGCGATGACGGTGCGGCGCCTGAGCCCCTTCCGACGCGCTTGAGGCGGGCCGGAGGGCGCCTCGGGCGACCTACTGGCCGGCGGGCGGGGGGGCGCCGTGCTCGTACACGCGCAGGCGCGACCAGAGCGCGCCCAGACACCAGAGCAGGGCGTCCTCGAGCTCGGCGCGGGTGACGCCGGCGCGCAGCAGCAGGCCCGAGAAGTCACCGTCGAAGCCGACGTGGTTGGCCAGCGGGAACAGCACGCGCCGGACCGCCTCGGGCATCCGGCGATCGGTCGCGCCGAGCAGATCGAACAGCAGGTTCAGGCCGTCGAGCAGCGCGCGGTCGCGGTCGCGGTCGGAGGTGCGGACCAGCGCGAGCATCTCGGCGATGTCGCAGACCACGTCGGGCGCCAGGAGCCTGGCGTGCCGTGGGGCGTGGGCCGAGCAGCGGCAGGTGGCCGCCGCCGCGTCCGCCAGGGTCGGGCACCGGAAGAACAGCAGGAAGCCGTCATCGAGCCGGAGCGGCTCGTGATCGGTCTCGTCGCCCTGCCAGGTGAGCGTGTACAGGTCCGCGTCTTCCCGTCCGGGGTCGACCCGAAGCGCGACGAGCCGCGTGGAGGCTCCTGATTCGCGCCTGTCGAAGAACCGGTCCATCTCGCCATGACTCCTGCACGCGCCGACCATCGGCCTGGCGCCGGGGCACCTCGGGGGGGAATTTGTCCAACCTCGCGTGTCCTTGCAACTTCGGGTCCGCCATCGAGACACGAGCGAGCCTCATGTGGCTCGCGACCAGGGGCGGACGGCCGGCGGGCAGGCCTTCCCCCGGATGACCGCTCGGAAGTGGACAAGGCTCGATAACGATGGACGATCGGGCCGCCGCGTCGAAAGGAAGGTGGGCGTGAAGGTCGGAATCTTCGGGGTGGGTCTGCTCGGCGGCTCCGTAGCCCTCGGGCTGCGGGGGCGGCTCCTGGCGCGCGAGATCCACGCCTACGATCCCGCGCCGCTGGCGCTCGAGGCCGCGCAGGCGCTGGGCGTGGCGGACGTGGTGCATCCGTCCCTGGGGCCCTGGATCGGCGAGCTGGACGTGGCGGTCCTGGCCGCGCCGACCGGTGCGCTGCCGGCCCTGGGCCAGGCCGTCGCCGCCTTCGCCGGCCCGCGGACCCTGTGGATCGACGTGGGCAGCGTCAAGGCGCCCGTCGTGGACGCCCTCGAGGCCGCCCTGCCGCGCTTCGTGGGCACCCACCCCATGGCCGGCAGCGAGCGCGCGGGCGTCGAGCACGCCACCGCCGGCCTGCTCGAGAACGCGGTCTGGGTGCTGACCCCCACCGACCGCACGCCGCCCGACGCGCTCGACCGCGCGACGGCGCTGGTCACCGAGCTGGGCGCCTACCCGCTGCGCCTCGATCCGGCCCTGCACGACGCCCTGGTCGCCCGCGTCTCCCACGTCCCCTACCTGCTGGCGGTCGCGCTGAACCTGCTGGTCGCCCGCGATCCGCACCGCGATCACCTGATGTTCCTGGCCGCCGGGGGCTTCCGCGACCTGACCCGCGTCGCCTCGGGCGCGCCCACCATGAGCCGCGACATGGTCGTCCACAACCGCGCCGCCGTCCGGCAGGCCCTGGGCGACCTGCGCGCGCTGCTGGGCGAGCTCGAGGCGCGCCTGTCCGACCCCGAGGCCCTGCTCGCCCTCGCCGAGGACGCCAAGGCGACCCGCGACGCCCTGCCGGTCGTGCGCCGCGCCCTGCTGCCCCGCCTGTACGACGTCGTGCTTGCCGTCCCCGATCGCCCCGGCGAGCTGGCCCGCCTGACCGGCGCCCTGGCCGAGGCCCGCGTGAACATCCGCGACATCGAGGTCTTGACGATTCGCGACGGCCGCGAGTCCATCCGCATCGGCTTCTCCTCGGGCGAAGACCGCGACGCCGGCCGGCGCGCGCTCGCGGACGCCGGCTACCTGGTACGGTGACCCCATGACCCAGACCCGCGGCCTGCGTGGCGCGACCACCATCGACGCCGACACGACCCACGACATCCTGACGGCCACGCAGGAGCTGCTCGAGGTGATGGCCGAGCTCAACGGCTTTTCGCCCGACGACCTCGCCAGCATCTTCTTCACGGTCACCCCGGACGTCACGGCCACCTTCCCGGCCCGCGCCGCGCGGCAGCTGGGGTGGTCGCAGGTGCCGATGATGTGCGGCCGCGAGATGACGAGCCCCGGCGGCCTGCAGCGCTGCATCCGCGTGCTGGTCCACTGGAACACCGACAAGACGCCCAGCGAGGTGCGCCACGTCTACCTGCGCGGCGCGCGCCACCTGCGCCCCGACTGGGCCGGCGAGCTCGCCCCCGGCGCCGACGAGGCCACTCTGCCGCGGACCGCCGTCGTCGCCGACGCCCCGCCCGAGCCGGCGCTGCCCCCGGCCGTCGGCGACGTCGCCCCGGTGGCCTTCCAGGGCGAGCCGGGCGCCTACTCGCAAGAGGCGATCTACCGCTTCCTGGGCGCCGACACGCCCTCGGTCCCCAGCCCCACCTTCGCCGACGCCTTCGACGCCGTCGCCCAGGGCCGCGCCCAGGCCGCCCTGATGCCGGTCGAGAACTCGACCACGGGCTCCATCTACCCGGTCTACGACCTGATGCTGGCCCACGACCTGACCG
This sequence comes from Myxococcota bacterium, assembly GCA_041687695.1. Lineage (GTDB taxonomy): Bacteria > Myxococcota_A > UBA9042 > PHBI01 > JAWLBL01 > JAWLBL01. The sequence continues at coordinate 18,176 of JAWLBL010000042.1, forward strand.
TGCAGGCCGAGGTCATCTTCCGCGTGCGCCACGTCCTGATGGCCCCGGCCGGCACCGCCCTGGCCGACGTGCGCGAGGTCTGGTCGCACCCGCAGGCGCTCGAGCAGTGCGCCCGCTGGATCGCCTCGCACGGCTGGTCGCCGCAGCCCGTGCACGACACCGCCGGCGCCGCCCGCCAGCTGGCCGACGCCCCGCGCCCCGGCGTCGCCGCCATCGCCAGCGAGGTCGCGGCCGCCCGCTACGGCCTCACCGTCCTGGCCCGCGACATCCAGGACGTCGCCGCCAACTACACGCGCTTCGTCCTGCTGACCCCGCGCCCGCTGCCCGCCCTGGCGCCCACCAAGACCTCGATCCTGTTCGCGACGCGCCACGTCGCCGGCGACCTCTACTCCGTCCTGGCCCAGTTCGCCGTCCGCGAGATCAACCTGACGCGCATCGCCTCGCGCCCCGACCGCAAGACCCCCTGGAACTACATCTTCTACCTGGACCTCGAGGGACCCGCCGCGTCGCCGCGCGTGCAGGAGGCGCTGGCCGCCATCGGCCCGCACGTCACCTTCCTGCGCGTGCTGGGTTCGTTCCCGTCCTTCACCCTGGAGTAGCCCGCATGGTGCGCATCGACCTGACCTACGAGGGCGGCCTGCGGACCGCGGCCCGGCACGCCCCCTCGGGGACCACGCTGCAGACGGACCCGCCGGTCGACAACCACGGGCTGGGCGAGAGCTTCTCGCCGACCGATCTGCTGGCGACGTCGCTGGGCGCCTGCATGCTGACCATCATGGGCATCCGGGCGCGCCAGCTGGGGCTCGCGCTCGAGGGGACGCAGGTCTCGGTCGACAAGTTCATGGTCGGGCCGCCCCGGCGGGTCGGTCGGCTGGTCGTCGCCATGGTCCTGCCGCCCGGCGTGCCAGCCGAGCACCGCCCCGCGCTCGAGGAGGCCGCGCGGAGCTGCCCGGTCGCGCTGAGCCTGCACCCCGACCTCGAGGTCGCGCTGACGCTCACCTACCCGGACTGACCGCGGCCGCCGCCCCGACTCGGGTCGTCGCGACCGGGTCGGTGGCGTGTGATGTAACCGGACGGAATACGGGTTTGTGACCGAGAGCGGACGGGCGCGGTTGTGCGACTCCCAGGCGCCACCTAGCCTGAGACGGTCATCTCGGGACCGTGGGGAGCCGTCATGCAGAGTGTGAGTTGCTTCGGTTACAACCTGGGCGTCGGGTTGGTGGTGTCGCTGGCGATGCTGGCAGGGGCTTGCGGCGGCGAAGGCGCCGGCGGCCCCGGATCGGAAGCGGACATCCCCAGCACGCAGCCGGACGTGGACGCGACGGACGCGACGGGGCAGCCCGACCTGCCGAAGTCTCCCGACGGGGACCCCGGAGACACGACGGCCCAGCCGGACCCGGGCGGGCCCGACGATACCGCCCTCGGCGAGGACTACGTGCCGTCGCCGGGCGAGTTCCTGCATCCCTGTGTCGAGAACGCCGACTGCTACTCGGGGTTCTGCGTGCCGACCGAGCAGGGGCACGTGTGCACCAAGACCTGCACCGGGTCGTGCCCGAACGACTGGCGCTGCACGGGCGTGACGACCAGCGGCACGGACATCGCGTTTCTGTGCCTGCCCGACTCGAGCAAGCTCTGCGCGCCGTGCACGGTCGACTATCAGTGCAACGGCGGCTACTGTCTGGGGCTGCCGGGCGGGGCGAGCTGCACGCGGCCGTGCTCGGACGAGCAGCCGTGCCCGAACGGGTACGCCTGCGAGGAGCGGACGAGCGACGAGGACGGGTCGAAGACCAGCATGCAGTGTGTGCCGGTGACGGGGCGGTGCGACTGCTCGGTCGCCAACCACGGCGAGGAGCGGCCGTGCGTGGTCGAGAACGGATTCGGCAAGTGCTGGGGGGCGATGGTCTGCGACGGGCAGGCGGGCTGGGGCGCGTGTGACGCGGCCGAGCCGGTCGCCGAGATCTGCGACGGCGTCGACAACGACTGCGACGGCCTGGCGGACGAGGGGGCGGTGGCGCCCGAGGAGGACTGCAGCGTCGTCAACGGCTTCGGGGCGTGCGCGGGCGTGTGGACCTGCGGCGGCGCGGACGGCTGGCTGTGCAACGCCAAGGAGCCGGCCGAGGAGCTGTGCAACTACGTCGACGAGGACTGCGACGGGGTCGTCGACCAGACCTTCCGGGACGCGGAGAGCGGCGAGTACCTGAGCTACGAGCACTGCGGGCTGTGCAACAACTCCTGCGAGGGGAAGATCCCGTTCGCGACCGAGACGGCGTGCGCGCTGGTCAATGGCAAGGCGGGGTGCATCGCGGTGACCTGCGCCGTGGGTTACGCGATCCCGGCGCAGACCAACCAGGCGTGCGTGCCGGTGGGCGGCGGGACCGACTGCTCGCCGTGCCTGGGCGACGCGACGTGCGAGGACCTGCCGGGCGGGCAGTGCGAGGCCCTCGAGGGCGGCAACTACTGCACGCGGGCATGCGAGGCCGACGAGGACTGCGTGGGGCCGCTGACGTGCCAGGAGGGGCGCTGCAAGCCGGTGAGCCTGTCGTGCTCGTGTCTGCCGTCGAACGCGGGGCAGACGCGGCCGTGCCTGCAGGCGAACGAGCACGGGGTGTGCTACGGGCAGGAGACCTGTGACCCGACGGCGCCGCCGGGCTGGTCGGCGTGCACGGCGGCGACGCCGGCCGAGGAGGTCTGCGACGGGCTGGACAACGACTGCGATGGGCTGGCGGACGAGGGGGTGATGCACGACCCGCCGCAGTGCGAGGTGACCAACGCGTTCGGCACGTGCACGGGCGTGTACGTGTGCGGCGGCGCCGCGGGGTGGACCTGCGCGGTGGCGACGCCGGGCGAGGAGGTCTGCGACTACATGGACAACAACTGCGACGGCGTGGCCGACGAGGGGTTCAAAAACGCGAGCGGGCAGTACGTCGACGACGCCAACTGCGGGGCGTGCGGCATCTCGTGCGACGGGGCGCTGCCGAACGCGACGGCCGCATGTTCGGCCGACAGCGGGACGCCGCGGTGCGAGGTGGTCGAGTGCGCGCCGGGCTTCGTGCAGAAGGGGCCGCTGGCCTGCCTGCCGGCGAACCTGGACGCCTGCCTGCCGTGCGCGACCGACGACAACTGCCCGGGCGGCGCGTGCATCACGTTGACCGACGGCAAGTACTGCATGAACCCCTGCCAGGACGACTCGGCCTGCCTGGACAAGTACAGCTGCCAGGAGATCGAAAACGGCGGCTACTGCCTGCCCAAGACGCTGTCGTGCCAGTGCGACGGCACCAACACGAACCTGCTGCGCGGCTGCGAGGTGGTGTACGAGCCCACGAGCGGGCCGAGCTACGGCTGCTTCGGCTTCCAGCAGTGCACGGCGACCGGTTGGGGCGACTGCGCGCTGCCCGAGGAGAAGTGCAACCTGCTCGACGACGACTGCGACGGCCTCACCGACGAGGACTTCATGGACGAGGCCGGGCAGTTCAAGAGCGACCAGCACTGCGGGGCCTGCGGCAACGACTGCACGCTGCTGCAGTTCCCGGGCGGCGGCGGCGTGTGCAACACCCTGTTCGACCCGCCGATCTGCTCGATGGCCTGCTCCGACGGCTGCACGGACGTCAACGGCCTGTCGTCCGACGGCTGCGAGTGCTGCAACCCGCAGCCGACCGACCTCCCCGATCCGCTGGGCTACGACGCGAACTGCGACGGCATGGACGGTGAGAAGTTCAACGGCGTCTTCGTCAGCAAGGAGGGCGACGACGCCAACACCGGCCTGTGGGGCGACCCGAAGCTGACCATCCAGGCCGGCATCGACGCGGCGGTGGCGATGGGCAAGCGCGACGTGTACGTGGCGACCGGCGTGTACATCGAGGCCATCACCCTGGCGCCGGGCGTGGGTGTGTACGGCGGCTACAGCGCCGACTACGACGTCCGCGACACGGTGCCCTACGAGAGCGCCATCCTGGCGCCCGCGCCGACCCTGACGCGTCCCGGGGCGGTGAACGCCATGGGGATCACCGGCGGCGAGGCCGGCACCGCGGTCTTCGACGGCTTCAGCGTCTACGCCTACCACAACAAGCTGCCGGGCCAGTCGTCGTATGGCGTGTACCTGCTCGACGTCGACGCCACCCTGCGCGTCTCCCACAACATCGTCGTCGGCGGCTCGGGCGGCAAGGGCGCCCGCGGCACCGACGGGCTGGCGGGCGGCGACGGCAGCGCTGGCGTCACCGGCATCGACGCCTTCGACCTGGCCAACGAGTACGGGGTAGGCGTGGTCTGTAGCGACGCGCTGCACCGCTCGATGGGCGGCTCCGGCGGGGCCGGCAGCTGCGGCGGCGTCGAGACCAGCGGCGGCAAGGGCGGCAACCGCATCTGCCCGGTCAGCCCGGCGACCAAGGTCGTGGTGGGGCCGACGGCCGAGGCGTGGGGCGCGGTCGGAGCGAACGGCGGCGGGGCGGCCGGCAAGCCGGGCTGGGACGTGTGGCACCAGGCCTACTCGTGCGCGGCCTTCGACACCTTCGACACGGTCGAGGGCGGCGACGGTCAGGACGGCCCGTCCGGCAGCCACGGCCAGTCGGGCGACGGGTGCGGCGATGCGGACGGCTCGGTGGTCGGTGGGCTGTGGGCGCCCGGGGTGGCCAGCGCCGGCACCAGCGGCACGCACGGCGGGGGCGGGGGCGGCGGGGGCAGCGGCGCGGGCGCGTTCCTGCACAGCTCGTGCCTGGGCGACTACGGCGGGCACAACTTCGGCGGCACGGGCGGCGGCGGCGGCTCGGGCGGCTGCGGCGGCACGGCCGGCACCGGCGGGACCAGCGGTGGCGGGGCCTTCTCGGTGTTCGTCGCGTGGACGGCGCCGCCGGCGAGCGTGCCGCAGCTGGCGGACAACGTCCTGCACGGCGGCTTCGGCGGCGACGGCGGCGACGGCGGCAACGCGGGGACCGGCGGCTCGGGCGGCGCGGGCGGCTTCGGTGGCACCGGCGACGGCGGCTTCGCCGACAGCAAGGACCTCTTCCCGGCCTTCAAGGGCGGCAAGGGCGGCAAGGGCGGCAACGGCGGACACGCGGGCGGCGGCGGCGGCGGCTGCGGCGGGCCGGCCATGCAGATCTACGTGGCGGGCGCGGGTGACGTCGACCTGACCGCGTGGAAGGCCGACAACGTGTTCGGCACGCCCGGGACCGGCGGCGCGCCGGGGCTGGGCGGGTTCTCGCTGGGCAACCCGGGCGGGAGCGGCGCCATGGGCGCGACGACCGAGACCAATTTCTAGGGACCACCGGAGGGGGAGGGGGCTCGCGCCGGCGGCGGGGTCACGGCCAGACCGTGATCCCGTCGCCCGGTCGAGCGCTCGGCCTGGGGGCTCGAAACGACGAGGGGCCCCGGCCAGGCGCCGAGACCCCTCGTCCTGTCGACCTTCGGCTGGCTACTCGCCGGACGGGCCGAACTTCAGCGGCTCGCCGTGGCTCCAGGCCAGCGGGTTGGCCTGCAGGCCGAAGGCGATCTCCGTCCACTTGCAGGCGATGTCGGCGTCGCCGTCGCCCTCGGCCTTGTCGACCTCGAGCTGAAAGAAGCGCTCGCGCAGCTCGTCGGACGGGCGCGACAGGAGCTGCATCAGGGACTTGGCGGCCTCGGACGGCTCGAGCATGCGCGGCTGCCAGCGGCCGTAGACGCGCTCGTTGTCGACGTAGTCCTCGGTCATCCCAGTGCGGACGAACGGGTAGCCGACGGTCAGCGCCGTCACCTGGTCGGCGTTGCGGCCCAGGTTGAGGGCGAGGACCTTGGGCAGGATCGACACCGCCCAGTTGGCCACGACGTAGCCGGGGACGCCCGGCCCGGGGTCGACCGCCTGGCGCGACGAGATGTAGACGACGGTCAGCGGCTCCTTGGCCTCGAGGGCCTCGCTGGCCCACAGGTGGGTCATGGCGAGGAAGCCGTCGACCTTGGTGTCGACCACGTCGTGCGACTGGCGCAGGTTGTCGACGAAGGCCTGGCGGACGCGGGCGCGGCGCCACGCCATCGGCTCGTCATCGAGGTGCTTGGGCGCGCGGCCGAGCAGGTAGCCGCTCTCGGACAGGCCCGAGTTGCAGATGAGCAGGTTCGGGGGCTTGCCGCCCATCTTCTCGATGACGTGGCTGCGGATGGACCAGACGTCGCGTGGGTTGGTGACGTCCGCCTGGATGGGGAAGGCCCGCCCGCCGCGGGCCTCGATGAGCGCGACCGTCTCGAGGCCGTCGGAGTAGCTGTTGTGGAAGTGGATGCCCACCGACTCGGCGCCGTTGAGGCCGGCAGCGAGCGCGAAGGCTTGACCGAGGCCGCCGTCCTTGCCGGCGCCCGTGATGAGGACGCGCTTGCCGCGCAGGCTCTCGGTCAGGGAGGGGGGCAGTTCGAAGTTGGCGGGATCCGCCTTGATGGCCAATGACAAGGTCAGCCTCCTGGCTCGCGTCGGGTAGGTCTCCGGGGGTCGTCGCGCGCGCGTGACGCGCTGCGTCAACCTAACCTCGGCGCGGGTCCGGAAGCAACGGCGAGGGTGGGAGCCGGGTCACCGGGAGGTCCACGGCGCCCGGCTCCGCCGTGACGTCAGCGGCCGCCGCCCCGGACGTTGTAGCGCGTGCGGTGGACGACCTGCGTGCGCTGACCACCGCGGCGGTGGTCGCGGTAGACGCGCTGGTTGCCGCGGTGCGAGGCGCGGTGCTCGACCTTGCGGTGCCCGCGATCGACGACCACGACCCTCTCCTTCACCACGGTCGGGCCGGGCACGTACACGACCTCGGGCTGCGGGGCGTAGTAGGTGTCGTAGACCGGCTGCGGCGGGTAGTACACGGGGGCCGGCGGCGCGTAGACGACCGGCGGCGCGGGCTGCTGGACGACCACGACCGGCGGGGGCGGGGGCGGGCCGTAGTCGAGGGCGATGCCGGAGCCGCCGCCGCCGAGGACGACCTGCACGCGGAGGTCGCTGCGGTGGCGGGCGTGGGCGTCCGGGGTGGCGGCCAGGGTGACGAGGGCCGCGGCCGCGAGGGCGGAGAGCGTGAGGACGGGCTTCATGTCGATTCACTCCTGAGAGGGGTGGCCGGGGGGAGGTGGCCGACCCGGAGCCATCGACGCGGCCCGCCGGGAGCCATTCACCGCGATGATTCGAAAATGTGCGAAAGGATTGCTGTTTTTCGATCAGGAGCCGCTGCCGCGGCCGGTGGCGACGATCATCGCGCCGCGGACGAGGTTGGGCGCCTTGGCGTTGCGGCGGGCGCGCTCGCCGCGGCCGACGGTGGCGCGGCCGAGCTTCATGTCCAGCTCCGTCTCGATGACGGCGAGATCGGCGAGCAGCGCGGCCCGCGCCTCGGGCGGCGCGGCGGCCGCCTTGTCGCGTAGGGCCGCGGCCTCGCGCATCAGCTCGACCTCGCGCGGGACCGCGCCGGCGTTGCGCATCACGGTCAGGTAGACGCGCTGCTCGAGCGGGAGGTTGGCGTCGCCCAGCTCGCGGAGCGGCTTGCCCTTGTTCTTCAGGTTGTCGAGCTCGCCGCGATCGACCGCCTCCTGGATGCGGCGCTCGGCGATGAAGGTGACCCAGTCCATGGCGGCTCCCTTGCGCGCGTGGCGTGCGCGCGAGGATGCAATCTGGGCGCGGGGGCGGCTCGGGGCAAGAGGGTGGCCTGGGAGCACGCGCACAGGCGGTGTGCGGGATGGCACGCTCGGCGCGGTTCGCAACACGGCGGTGCGCGTTGTGGCCCTACGGCACGATTCGTGCTGTGTTCTCGCCCATGACGACGGAAGCGCTCACCCACCTGATCAGCCACCTCCTGGGAGGTCTGGGCCTCTTCCTCCTCGGCCTGGGCCTGATGACCGACGGCCTCAAGCGCGCGGCCGGCGGGGCCCTGCACCGGATCCTGAGCCGCTGGACCCGCACCCGCTGGCGCGCGCTGCTGGCCGGCCTGCTCATCACGACCCTCGTGCAGTCCTCCAGCGCGGTCACCGTGGCCACCATCGGCTTCGTCAACGCCGGCCTGCTCGGGCTCGGCGGCGCCGTCTGGGTCATCTTCGGCAGCAACGTCGGCACCTCCTTCACCGCCTGGCTCGTCGCCCTCGTCGGCTTCGACATCGACCTCGAGGCCTTCGCCCTGCCCATGGTCGGCGCCGGCGTCATGCTGCGCCTGACCGGCGAGTCCCACCGCCGCGGCGCCTGGGGCGGGGCCCTGGCCGGCTTCGGCCTGTTCTTCGTCGGGCTCGACCTCCTCCAGGGGGCCTTCGGCTCGCTCGGTGACGCCGTCGACCTCAGCGCCCTGGCCGACGCCGGGCTGCTGGGGACCGTCGCCTTCGTGGCCGTCGGCGCCGTCCTGACCATCCTGATGCAGTCGTCGAGCGCCGCCCTGGCCGTGACCCTGACCGCCGCCAACGCCGGCCTCATCGACCTGTCGGCCGCGGCCGCCCTGGTCATTGGCGCCAACATCGGCACCACCTCCACGGCCGCGCTCGCCACCCTGGGCGCCACCCCGGCCGCCCGCCGCGTCGCCGCGGCCCACCTGGCCTTCAACGTCCTGACCGCCGCCACCGCGCTGGCGCTGTTCCCGCTCCTGCTCGCCGCCGTCGAGGCCCTGGGCCGCACGGCCGGCGACGGCGGCGAGATCGCGATGACCCTGGCCATCTTCCACAGCACCTTCAACGTGCTGGGCGTCCTGCTCATGTGGCCGCTGTCGGGCCGCCTCGTCGCCTGGCTCGAGCGCCGCTTCCGGACCGCCGACGAGGACGAGCGGCGCCCGCGCCACCTCGATCCCAACGTGCTGGCCGTGCCGCACCTCGCCGTCAGCGCCATCGCCCTCGAGCTGGGCCGCCTCGGCGCCATCGCCCTGCGCATGGGGCGCGCCGCGCTCAGCCACGAGGGCGCGCCGGGGCCGCGCATGGCCCGCGACGGCGAGACCGTCGACGCGCTCGGCGGGCTGGTCGCCGACGCGGTCGCCAGCCTCAGCCGAGGGCCGGTCGCCCGCGAGGTCGCCGACCGCCTGCCGGTGCTGCTGCTCGTGCGCGACCGCTACCTGCGCGTCGCCGAGCACGCCCAGGAGGCCGCGCGCTGGGGGGCGACGCCCGGGGCCGCCGAGGGGGCCGGGCAGCACGCCGCGCTGGCGCAGTACCTCGCGGAGGCCGGGCATCTGCTCGACGGCGCCGAGACGTGGCGTTCAGGCTGGTCGCCGTCGGCGCTGCAGGGGCGGGTGACGGCGCTCGAGGAGGGGTTCGAGCCGCTGCGCATCCAGCTGCTCAAGGCGGGCGCCGCCGGGCAGCTGGGGGTGCGCGCCATGGACGCGCAGCTGCGTCGCATGACCGCGGTGCGGCGCATGGCCAGCGACGCCGCCGAAGCCGCGACGCTGCTGGCCGGGGGCGCCGCGCCGAGCGAGCCGGGGACCGCCGACGCGCCGCGCCGCGCGGCCGCGTGACACCGCGCGAGCCCTGAGCCCTTTGCACGGGCGGCCGCGGGCGGTAGAACGCCCGGACCAACCGAGCGGGGGCAGGGATGCGACGACTGGGCGGGATCTTCGGGCGGCGGGCGCTTGCGGCGGCGCTGGTGGTGCAGGCGTGGACCCTCGGAGCGGGGTGCGGCGACGACGGCGCGGGCGGCCCCGGCGAAGGGGACGCGGACGCGCTGGTCGATGCCGAGCCCGATGGCGAGGCCGACGCCGACGCCGACGGGCCGGACGCCGCGACGGACGACGCGGCCGACGGTGTCGACGGCGAGGTCACCGAGCCCCCCGAGGACCTGGTGGCCCTGGTCGACGTGTTCGTGGGCACGGGCTCCGAAGGGTTCAACGTCGGGGCGCTCCAGCCGGGCGCGACCACGCCCTTCGGGATGGTCCGCCTGACGCCGAACACGGTCGAGGCGTGGGGCAGCAAGCCGTCGGTGATGCACGCGGGCGGCTACAAGTACGAGGACCCGTACGTCGCCGGCTTCGCCCACATCCAGCTGGTCGGCGTGGGCGTGGCCGACTACGGCAACCTGCTGATGGTCCCGGGCGTCGGCGACCCGGCCGCGCACATCACCGAGGCCGGCTACCGGTTCGACCTCGACCACGGCCGCGAGTCCGGCGAGCCGGGGTACTACCGCATCGCCCGCAAGGACGACGCGTTCACGGCCGAGCTGACCGCGACCCCGCGCGTCGGCGTGCACCGCTACACCTACGCGCCCACCGACGAGGCGCTGGTCGTCCTGGACATCACGCGCGGCATCGGCGACGGCACCGCCCTCGACAGCGCCGTGACGGTCGACCCCGCGACGGGCGAGATCTCGGGCGTCGTGCACTGCTACGGCGAGTTCACCAAGCGCTTCGACGGCTTCGAGCTGTTCTTCGTCATCCGCCCCGACCGCGCGCCCGCGGGCGTCGGGGTCTGGGACGCCGACGGCTACGTCGAAGGCGAGACCAGCGTCGGCGGGCCCCACGCGGGCATCGTCCTGCGCTACGACGCGACCGAGGACACCGACGTCGAGGTGCAGGTCGGCCTGTCGTTCGTCGACGTCGACGGCGCGCGCGCCAACCTCGAGGCCGAGGCCGCCGGGCGCTCGTTCGACGACATCCGGGCCGAGGCGCGCGCCACCTGGGCCGACGCGCTGTCGGTCGTGCGCGTCGAGGGCGGCACCGACACCCGCCGCCGCCTCCTGTACACCGCCCTGTACCACGCGCTGCTCATGCCCACGCTGCTGACCGACCTCGACGGGCGCTACCGCGGCATCGACAAGCAGGTCTACGAGGCCGAAGGCTTCACCTACTACTCGGACTTGTCGCTGTGGGACACCTACCGCACCTTCCACCCGCTCATCACGCTCCTCGCGCCCGATCGCCAGCGCGACTTCGTGGCCTCCCTGGGCGAGATGGCCAAGGTGTACGGCAAGTTCCCGAAGTGGCCGCTCGCCACGGGCGAGTCCGGCTCCATGCTGGGCGCCAGCGCCGACACCGTGATCGCCGACACCGTGCTCACCGGGCTCCCCGGCGGGCTCGGCGTGTTCGACGTCGAGGCCGCCTACCAGACGATGCGCGCCTCCGCGACCCTGCCGACCCCCGAAGGCGCCAAACCGCGCGAGCACCTCGCGGCCTGCCTCGACCACGGCTACTGCCCGTCCGACCTCATGAGCGGCAGCGTCTCGCGCACCCTCGAGTACGGCGCCAACGACTACTGCCTCTCCCGCCTCGCCGAGCACCTGGGCCACGGTGACGACGCCGCCATGTTCCTGCTCCGCTCCAAGAGCTACCAACAGCACTACGAGCCGACCAAGGGCTTCCTGGCCCCCCGCCAGTCCGACGGCTCGTTCGTGCCCTTCGACCCCGAGGCCACCAGCGCCCACTACGTCGAGGGCACGCCCTGGCACTACCTCTTCATGGTCCCCTTCGACGTCCCGGGGCTGGTCGCGCTGCTCGGCGGCGCCGAGCCCTTCGCCGCCAAGCTCTCCACCTTCCTGGAGGGCGGCCGCGACAACTTCTCGTGGGTCATGCCCAACGCCTTCTACTACCACGGCAACGAGCCCGACATCGTCGCCCCCTGGCTCTTCGGCTTCGGCGACCGCCCCGACCTGACCCGCTACTGGACCACCTGGGTCGCCGACAACGCCTACGCCCTGACCCCCGGCGGCCTCACCGGCAACGACGACGGCGGCACCCTGTCGTCCTGGTACGTCTTCGCCGCCGCCGGCCTGTACCCGCTGCCGTGCACCGAGACCTACGCCCTGTCGGCGCCCCTGTTTCAGCGCGTGACGTGGCGGCTCGATGGGGGTGACTTCACCGTGCTCCTGGGCGAAGATCCCGATGCTGCGCCGCACATCGACGGCCAGCCCATCACCGGCCCGACGCTGGCCCGCGACCTGCTGGTCCCTGGCGCCACGTTGACGCTGCCGCCGCCGCCGGCGGCCCCCTGAAGGAGCACCCAATGACGCCCAAGACGCACCGCGCCCGAGTGTCCCCTTTCCTGATCGCCGCCTTCGCCGCCGCCCTGGCCTTCGTGGCCTGTGACAGCGACCCCGAGCCGGTCGCCGTCTCCGAGACGGTCTCGCTCAAGCTCGGCGGCATGAAGGAGGGCGACGCCAAGAGCGGCACCCACTCGCAGGACAAGAACGTCAACAGCGAGAGCGGCAACCCCTATGGCGAGTTCCTGAAGACCGCCCGCGACCGCCTGAACCGCGACCCCTCCGAGATCCGCGTCCGCCGCGTCGACGTCCGCCTGCACGCCGACAGCACGGGCGCGACCGATCTCGGCCAGGTCTTCGCCGACCTAGAGGTCTTCCTCGCCAACAGCAACACGACCATCCCGCTGGGCACCGTCGACGCCCCGACCGGCACCTCGGTGCAGGTGCCTCTGAACGCCGGCCTCAGCCTCGACGCGCTGCAGGCCTCGCTGCTCAGCGGCGACCTCAAGGCCGGCGCCCGGGGCCAGGTGGTCGACACCCCGCCCGCCAAGTACGACGTGCGCCTGACCATCGACATCTCCTTCGAGGCGCTGCCCTGAACCGGCCTCTAAGCGCCTGAACTAGAAGCGCCTGGGTTTCGGGGGCTTGGGAACGGCCGCGGCCCGCGCCGGGTTGACACCCGTAGACCCCCACCCCCGACACCCGGAGGACCCCATGCGCCTGGCATGGCCGCTCCTCGCCGTCCTGTTCGGCGCCCTCGTCGCCGCCTGCGACCCCTCCCCCGACGACCCCTTCATCGCCTCCGACGACGACGACGACGATCCCGTCCCGGCGCTCGTCAGCGACTGCGCGGCGCTCGCGGGGACCTGGCAGGCCCGCGAGCTGCGCCTGACCAGCATCGCCAACCCCGAGGTCATCGCCGCCTTCGACTCGGATCTCACCGACTTCCGCGTCACCTTCACCAACACCATCTTCTCGTCCCGCTTCGACCGCCCCGGCATCGAGCCCTTCGCCCAGACCGGCCGCTACGACGTCCTGGGCGACGAGATCGACTTCGAGGACGTGCCGCTCATGCCCGGCCTGAGCGCCGGCGACAACCGCTTCGAGTGCCGCATCACCGACCAGGACACCCTGTTCCTGGTCGGCACGGGCGTCTCCTTCGACTTCGCCAGCTCCGGCGAGCTGCAGCCCGCGCTGTTCGAGGCCGAGCTCGAGCCGCTCTGACCGCGACGCCTCGGCGGACACCCTTGACCGCCGCCCCGCGTTGGTCCGAGCCTGAGGCATGAACGAGCGACCGGACCCGCTGGCCTACACGCCCTACTACTGCGAAGAGAACGCCTGGCACCTGTGCCAGCGGCCCGAGCTGGCGCCGCTGGACCCGCACGTCGTGTTCGTCTCGAACGCGCGGCGCTGCGTGCCCATGTGGGCGCAGCGGGCCGCGCCCGAGGGCGAGCCGGTCCTGTGGGACTACCACGTCGTGGTGGTCACCCGCGCCCCGACCCCGCAGGTCTGGGACCTGGACTCGCGCCTGGGCCTGCCGGTCCCCGCGACGCGCTGGCTGTCCGGCACCTTCGCGCACCTGGACGAGGTCCGCGCGTCCTTCCACCCCCGCTGCCGCGTGGTCGCGGCGGCCGAGCTGGTCGCCACCTTCTCGACCGACCGCTCGCACATGCGCGGCCCGGACGGCGGCTGGTTGCAGCCCCCGCCGCCCTGGCCGGCCCCCTACGCGCCGAGCCGCGGGATGAACCTGTTCGACTTCGTCGACCCCGGCGCCACCGGGGCCGGGCAGGTGCTGGACCTGCCCGGCCTGTCCGCATGGCTGTCGGCCGCGTCCTGACGCTCCGTCAGTTCCCAGCCGTGCACGTCCCGCAGCCGAGCTCGTCGACCAGCATCACGCAGGTCTCGCTCCAGCCGTCGTTGCAGCAGCTCGGCTCGAAGTCGCACACGCACGCGCTGACCTCGGGGTCCACGCACCCGGGCTCGGGGTGCGGGCTGCAGCAGCTCCCGTCCTCGCAGGGGCCGCAGTCCTGAGGGCACCCGCCGCAGCTCTCCCCCGGCTCGCACTGGCCGTCACGGCACACCGGCTGGCCCTCGCACGACCCACAGCCCAGCGCCTCCACGCTGCTCGCGCAGACCGCGTCCCAGGCCACCTCGCAGCAGAACGGGTCCTGCTCGCACATGCAGAAGGTGACGTCGGGCTGCTCGCACCCGGGCGTCGGGTGCGCGACGCAGCAGGCGCCTTCGCAGGGGCCGCAGTCCTTGTCGCAGTTCAGGCAGCTCTCGCCCGGCCCGCACTCGCCGTCGCCGCACTGGCCGCACTCGCCGCAGTCGTCGGGGCACGTCTCGCAGGACTCGTCCGAGTTGCACATCCCGTCGCCGCACTCGGCGCACTCGCCGCAGTCGTCCGGGCACAGCTCGCACGACTCGCCGGGCGTGCACATCCCGTCGCCGCACTCGCCGCCGCACGGCCCGCAGTCGGCCATGCAGGTCTCGCAGCTCTCGATCTGCAGGTCGCACACCTGGTCGCCGCAGGTCGGCTCGGTGTCGCACTGGCCGCAGCCGCGCCGCTCGACCAGGGCGACGCAGATGACGTCCCAGGCCACCTCGCAGCAGTACGGGTCGTGGCTGCACACGCACGGCGCGACCTCGCCGTCCTGGCAGCCCGGCTCTTCGCTGGGCATGCAGCAGCTCGTCGGGCACCCGCCGCAGTCGCGCGGGCACGTCTGGCAGTCCTCGTCGGGGTCGCACGCGCCGTTTCCGCAGATCGGACCGCACTGGTCCTCGAACACGCAGCCGAACTCCGGATCGCAGGCGTCGGCCGTGCAGAAGTTGCCGTCGTCGCACTCCTTGTCGAACAGGACGCAGCCCCCCTGGTCGGGGTTGCAGTACCCCTCGAGGCAGGCGTCGCCCTCGCCGCAGTCCAACGGCTGCCCGGCGCAGAAGCCCTGCCCGCAGCTGTCGTTCTCGGTGCAGGGGTCGCCGTCATCGCACGGCCCGGTCGACGGCGTCGACGTGCAGCCGGCCTGGGCGTCGCAGCTGTCCACCGTGCAGGGGTCGCCGTCGTTGCAGTCCATCGGCGAGCCGGCCTGGCAGTTGCCGTTGCCGTCGCAGAACTCGAAGCCGTTGCAGACGTCGCCGTCGCTGCAGCTGCCGCTGACCGGGAAGGTGACGCAGCCGCCGCCGCCGAAGTCGCAGAAGGCGGTCGTGCAGGGGTTGCCGTCGTCGGGGCACTCGACCGGCTCGCCCGACAGGCAGCCGCCGGCGACGGGGTCGCACATGTCACCCGTCGTGCAGGGGTTGCCGTCCTCGCACGGGCCGGTGGTCGGCGTGAAGACGCACCCGATGTCCGGGTCGCAGGCGTCCGCCGTGCACGGGTCGTCGTCGGCGCACACGGGCGGCGAGCCCGCCTGGCACTTGCCGGCGTCGCACACCTCGGCGCCGTTGCAGGGGTCGCCGTCGTCGCAGGTCCCGACGGGCGAGGGCAGGTGCACGCAGCCGGTGAACGGGTCGCACAGGTCGTCGGTGCACGGGTTGCCGTCGTCGCAGGCGAGCGTGCCCTGGCCGACGCACCCGCCGGTCGCCTCGACGCACGTGTCTTCGGTGCTGCAGGCGTTGCCGTCGTCGCACGGCCCCTCGACGAAGAAGTTGTTGCACCCCTCGCCCGCGACACAGGTCGCCACGACGCAGGGGTTGTCGCTGATGCAGATGGGCGGCTCCGACACGGTCGTGCAGCCGACACCGGGCTCGCAGGCCTCGTTGCCGTTGCAGGGGTCGCCGTCGTCGCACTGGGGCGGCTCGGTGAACATGCACACGCCCGAGCTGGGGTTGCACACCTCGAGGCCGTTGCAGGGGTCGCCGTCGTCGCACTCGACCGGCACGCCGCCGACGCACTCGCCCGTGTCCGGGACGCAGGTCTCGACGCCGTTGCAGGCGTCGCCGTCGTCGCAGACCACCGGCTCGCCGTCGACGCACTCGCCCGTGTCCGAGGCGCACGACTCGACGCCGTTGCAGGCGTTGCCGTCGTCGCAGACCACGGGCTCGCCGTTCAGGCAGGCGCCGCTGGCCGGGTCGCAGGTCTCGAAGCCGTTGCACACGTCGCCGTCGTCGCAGACAACCGGCTCGCCGGCCAGGCACCCGCCCGAGGCGGCGTCGCACGTCTCGAGGCCGTTGCAGGCGTTGCCGTCGTCGCACTCGAGCGGCGTCCCGGCCACGCACGCCCCCAGCGCCGAGCTGCAGGACTCGAAGCCGTTGCACGGATCGCCGTCGTCGCAGGCCAGCGGCGTGCCGGCGATGCAGGCGCCGGTCAGGGGGTTGCACCCCTCGACGCCGTTGCAAGCGTCGCCGTCGTCGCAGACGACCGGGTCGCCAGCGAGGCACGCGCCGGTGGCCGGGTCGCAGGTCTCGACGCCGTTGCAGGCGTCGCCGTCACCGCACAGCACCGGGTCGCCCGGCAGGCACTCGCCGGTCGCCGGGTCGCAGCCCTCGGCGCCATTGCAGGCGTCGCCGTCGTCGCACACGAGCGCCTCGCCCGCGACGCAGCCTAGGTCGGGATTGCAGGTCTCGACGCCGTTGCAGGCGTCGGCGTCGTCGCACACCAGCGGCGTGCCCGGGACGCAGCCCGAGGTGGGGCTACAGGTCTCGGCGCCGTTGCAGGCGTCGCCGTCGTCGCACGCCAGCGGGGTCCCCTGGACGCACCCGGTCGCCGGGTCGCAGGTCTCGACGCCGTTGCACGCGTCGCCGTCGTTGCAGCTCAGCGCGGTGCCCGCGAGGCACTCGCCGGTGGCGGCGTCGCACGTCTCGACGCCGTTGCAGACGTTGCCGTCGTCGCACACGACCGGCGCGCCCGACAGGCACTCGCCCGTCTGCGCGTCGCAGGTCTCGAGGCCGTTGCACGCGTCGCCGTCATCGCAGACGACCGGGTCGCCGGCGAGGCAGGCGCCGGTCGCGGCGTCGCAGGTCTCGACGCCGTTGCAGGCGTCGCCGTCGTCGCAGATGACCGGGACCCCCTCGAGGCAGGCGCCGGTGTCGAAGTTGCACGTCTCGACGCCGTTGCAGGCGTCGCCGTCGTCGCACACGACCGGCGTGCCCGGCAGGCACGCGCCGGTGGCGGTGTCGCAGGTCTCGACGCCGTTGCAGGCGTTGCCATCGCCGCAGACGACCGGGTCGCCCGCGAGGCACGCGCCCGTGCTGGGGTTGCAGGTCTCGAGGCCGTTGCAGGCGTCGCCGTCGTCGCAGACGACCGGGTCGCCCGGCAGGCACGCGCCGGTGGCCGGGTCGCAGGTCTCGACGCCGTTGCAGGCGTCGCCATCACCGCAGACGACCGGGTCGCCCGCGAGGCACGCGCCCGTGCTGGGGTTGCAGGTCTCGAGGCCGTTGCACGCGTCGCCGTCGTCACAGGTCACCGGCGTCCCGGAGATGCAGGCCCCCGTCGTGGGGTTGCAGGTCTCGAGGCCGTTGCAGGCGTCGCCGTCGTCGCACACGATCGGGTCACCGTCGACGCAGGCGCCGGTCGCGGGGTCGCAGGTCTCGCCGCCGTTGCAGGCGTCGCCGTCGCCGCAGACCACCGGCGTGCCGGCCAGGCACGCGCCGGTGGCCACGTCGCAGGTCTCGACGCCGTTGCAAGCGTTGCCGTCATCACAGGTCACCGGCGAGCCGGCGACGCAGGCTCCCGTCGTAGGGTTGCAGGACTCGACGCCGTTGCAGGCGTCGCCGTCGTCGCAGGTCACCGGCGTGCCGGCCACGCACTCGCCGCTGGCCGAGTCACAGCTCTCGACACCGTTACAAGCGTCGCCGTCGTCGCAGGTCACCGGCGTGCCGGCCACGCACGCGCCGGTGGCCGAGTCACAGCTCTCGACACCGTTACAAGCGTCGCCGTCGTCGCAGGTCACCGGCGTGCCGGCCACGCACTCGCCGCTGGCCGAGTCGCAGGTCTCGACGCCGTTGCAGGCGTCGCCGTCGTCGCAGCTGACCGCCGTCCCCGCGACACACTCACCGGTGGCCGAGTCACAGGTCTCCACACCGTTGCAGGCGTCACCGTCGTCGCAGGTCACCGCCGTGCCGGCCACGCACTCACCAGTGGCCGAGTCACAGGTCTCGACACCGTTACAAGCGTCACCGTCGTCGCAGGTCACCGCCGTCCCCGCGACACACTCGCCGCTGGCCGAGTCACAGGTCTCGGCTCCGTTGCAAGCGTCCCCGTCATCACAAGTGACCGCCGTCCCAGCCACGCACTCGCCGGAGGCCGAATCACAGGTCTCGACTCCGTTGCAGGCGTCGCCATCGTCGCAGGTCACCGCCGTCCCAGCCACGCACTCGCCGGAGGCCGAATCACAGGTCTCGACTCCGTTGCAGGCGTCGCCGTCGTCGCAGGACACCGCGGTCCCGGCGACACACTCGCCAGTCGCCGAGTCGCAGGTCTCGCCGCCGTTGCAGGCGTCGCCGTCGTCGCAGGACACCGCGGTCCCGGCAACACACTCGCCAGTCGCCGAGTCACAGGTCTCGACCCCGTTGCAGGCGTCGCCGTCATCGCAGCTGACCGCCGTGCCGGCGACACACTCACCAGTGGCCGAGTCACAGGTCTCGACCCCATTGCAGGCGTCGCCGTCGTCACAGGACACCGCGGTCCCGGCGACACACTCGCCAGTCGCCGAGTCACAGGTCTCGACCCCATTGCAGGCGTCGCCGTCGTCGCAGGACACCGCCGTCCCGGCGACACACTCGCCAGTCGCCGAGTCACAGGTCTCGACTCCGTTGCAGGCGTCGCCATCGTCGCAGGTCACCGCCGTCCCAGCCACGCACTCGCCCGTGGCCGAGTCACAGGTCTCGACGCCGTTGCAAGCGTCCCCGTCATCACAAGTGACCGCCGTCCCCGCGACACACTCGCCGCTGGCCGAGTCGCAGGTCTCGACGCCGTTGCAGGCGTCCCCGTCGTCGCAGGTCACCGCCGTCCCAGCCACGCACTCGCCCGTGGCCGTGTCGCAGGTCTCGACGCCGTTGCAGGCGTCGCCGTCGTCGCAGCTGACCGCCGTGCCGGCGACGCACTCGCCGGAGGCCGAATCACAGGTCTCGACTCCGTTGCAGGCGTCGCCATCGTCGCAGGTCACCGCCGTCCCAGCCACGCACTCGCCCGTGGCCGCGTCGCAGGTCTCGACGCCGTTGCAGGCGTCGCCGTCGTCGCAGCTGACCGCCGTGCCGGCGACACACTCACCGGTGGCCGCGTCACAGGTCTCGACCCCGTTGCAGGCGTCACCGTCGTCGCAGCTGACCTCCGTCCCCGCGACACACTCACCAGTGGCCGAGTCGCAGGTCTCGACGCCGTTACAAGCGTCCCCGTCGTCGCAGGTCACCGCCGTGCCGGCCACGCACTCGCCGGAGGCCGAGTCACAGGTCTCGACGCCATTGCAGGCGTCGCCGTCGTCGCAGCTGACCGCCGTGCCGGCCACGCACTCGCCGCTGGCCGAATCGCACGTCTCGACGCCGTTGCAGGCGTCGCCGTCGTCGCACTTCGGCGGCTCGCCCGGCTTGCACTGCCCGCTCGGCGCGTCGCACGTCTCGACCCCGTTGCAGGCGTCCCCGTCGTCGCACACCGTCAGGTCCGGCTCGTCGTTCTTCGGGTCCTCCTCGTCGGGCAGGCAGTCCCCATCGGCGTCCTCGATGCTGGACTCCAGCGCGTCGATGATCCCGTCGCCGTCCCGGTCCGGTGGCGACTTCGACGTCCCGACCTCCTCGAAGTCCGACTTGCCGTCGCCGTCCGTGTCGGCGTCGGTCGCCCGCAGCCCGAGCCGCGACTCATCCAGGTTCGACAGGCCGTCCCCGTCCTCGTCCCCGTCCGGCTCCATGCAGACGGACTCGTAGCAGAGGTTGCTCGCGCAGGCCGAGTCCTCGCCGCACGTGTCCCCGCGCTTGCGCCGCTCATCGTCGTCACACCCGACCAGCCCCACCAGCGCCGCCAGGATCACCCCCCGGACCAGCGCCGTCCTCGACATCGATGTCCGCTCGAGCATGCCACTTCCCCACCCTGTTCGCGGTGCGCCGACCCTAGCCTCACCCGCGGCCCGACGCAACGCGCGCTCCCCCGGGTGGCGCCCCGCCAGCGTCCCCGACACGCGCCCCGCGCCCCCTCCCCGCCGCCTCCCGATCGCCGCCCACGGCCGTTCACTCACCCGGGGTTGGCGCCCGCCGTCGCGTGGCGCATGCTGACGCCCCGCACCCCATCCCCGAGAGGTCCGCGATGGCCACCCGCCCGCCCGTCGACGCCCCCTCCCGCGCCCGCCAGGCGCCCTACCTGTCCGCCCTGCACCCCCTCGGCCACCTGCCCGAGGTCCGCCGCGATCCGCTGGGCCTGTTCATGCGCGCCCTGCACGAAAACGGCGACGTGGTCCGCCTCCGCACGGGCCCGCTCAGGGCCTTCATCTTCTCGCACCCCGATCACGTCCAGCGCGTCCTCGTCGGCAACCTGGCCAACTACACCAAGCAGACCCGCGGCTACATCAAGCTGCGCCTGGTCCTGGGCGAGGGCCTGGTCACCAGCGAAGGCGAGCTCTGGAAGCGCCAGCGCCGCATCGTCCAGCCGTCGTTCCACCCCAGACGCGTGGCCGGCTTCGCCGAGACCATGACCCGCTGCGCCGACGCGCTGGCCGACGCCTGGGAACCGCTGGCCCGCCGCCACGCGACCATCGACGTGGCCGACGAGATGATGGCGCTGACCCTGCGCGTCGCCTGCCTGACCCTGTTCTCCCACGACGTCGGCCCCTCCGGCTCCAACGAGGTCTCGCGCGCGATGGGCGACTACCTGTCCTACTTCACGCGCCTGGTCTCGACCCCGCTGCCCTTCCCCGAGGCCCTGCCGACCCCCCGCGCCGCCCGCATGCGCCGCGGCGTCCGCACCGTGCACGCCATCGTCGACGACCTCATCGCCCGCCGCCGCCGCCGCGACGCCGCCGACCCGGCCGCCGCCGCCGAGGCCACCGATCTGCTCGGCATGCTCATGGCCGCCCGCGACGAAGAGACCGGCGAGGCCATGAGCGATCGTCACCTGCGCGACGAGGTCGTGACCATGCTGCTGGCCGGCCACGAGACCACCGCCAACGCGCTGACCTGGGCCTTCCACCTGCTGGGCGACCACCCCGAGGTCGTCGCCCGCCTCGAGGCCGAGCTCGCCCAGGTCCTCGGCGGCCGCACACCCACCTGGGACGACTTCCCCCGCCTCACCTACACCGGCCAGGTGCTCGAAGAGGTCATGCGCCTGTACCCGCCGGTCTATGTGCTCGGCCGCCGCGCCGAGGCGCGCGACGTCGTCGGCGGCTTCGAGATCCCGCAGGGCGCCTACGTCTTCATCAGCCAGTACGCCATGCACCGCCACCCCGACTACTGGCCCGACCCCGAGCGCTTCGACCCCGACCGCTTCGCGCCCGGCGCGCCTAAGCCCGGCGGCGGCCACCGCGGCGCCTGGTTCCCCTTCAGCATCGGCCAGCGCCTGTGCATCGGCGAGCACTTCGCCCGCCTCGAGACGCGCCTGGTCCTGGCGACGCTGGCGCAGCGCTTTCGGCTCGGCCGCGAGCACGGCTTCCCGGTCGTGCCGCAGGCCAGCGTCACCTTGCGGCCCGAGCACGGCCTTCAGATGCGCCTGTCGCTGCGCGCCAACGAGCCCGCGGCCCGCGAACGCGCGGCGTCCCGATTGGTCACGGCGTCAGCGTGACCGGGCCGCCAGTCGACCGGGCCAGGGCCGCCGGCACGTCGTAGCTGCCGGCGACCTTGCGGTTCTGGCGCAGGCGCGTGACGCCCAGGGCGGCGTTGAGGCTGCTCGCCGTGCCGCGCACGGCCGTCAGCGCCGCCTTGGGCAGCACCGCGCTGCCCGTGTCCGCGACCTCGCACACCATCGCCGTCCCGGCGACCGCCTGGAAGCTGCCGTCCAGCGGGTTCAGCGTGATGAGGACCTGCTGGCCCGTGCCCTTGTTCCAGGTCACGGTCACGTCCCCGCCGGTCGAAACCTCGGCGCCCAGCCCGGTCGCCGGCGCGCTCAGGATCACCGGCTCGGGCGCCTGCACGACCAGGCTGAACGCCGGCAGGTCCTTGCCGCCGGCCGCCGACAGGGTCACCAGCGCGCCGCCGCCCGGCAGCAGGTCCTGATGGTCGGTCGCCAGGGTCGACGCGTAGCTGGTGCCCTGGGCGCCTTCGGCCATCGGGGTCAGGGTCACCGCGGGCGTGGTCCCGGCGACGGTGACGGCGCCCGCGTCGTAGCCGAAGGTGACGGGCGCCGGGGCGTTCGGGTCGGCCGGCCCGACGACGCAGGGGCCGAAGGTCTGACCCGACAGAGACGGGGGCCCGGCCACGGTGAAGCGGGCGACGGCGCTGGCGGCGTTGACGAAGCCCGAGTCCAGCTCGCTCAGCAGGACGCCGCCGCCCAACTGGGTTACGCCGGGAGTCGTGTCGGGCAGCGGTCCGGTGTCGGCCGGCGGCTGCGTCGTGTCGGCCGGCCCTTCGTCCGGCGCGCCAGGATCCGCCGCGACATCGGGGGCGACGTCGGGCTCGGCCGCGTCCGGGGTCGTGCCGGCGTCGGTGTCGGCGAAGCTGATGGGCGCGTCGGGCGCCGGCGTGGCCCCGCCACCCGCATCGTCGCAGCCAGCCAGCAGCGCCATCGCCGCACCCACGAGCAGGCCCTTCCGACATCCCATCGCCGTCCTCCACCGCCGGGCGCCCCTCGCGCGCCGCGCTCAGTCAGCGCCAACCGCCCCGCCGAGTCAAGCGCGGCCGTCCGCTCGCGGCAGGGCTACCGAGTCCTGGTTCGGGCCACCGGACTGCACGAGCTCGCTCGTGCTCCGGCATGGCGCAGCTCGCTGCGCCCGCGAGGCTACAGTCCCATGCCTCCCCGCGCAGCTGGCTGCGCGACCCACGAGCCCGAGCGAGCTCGAACCGTCCAACACGCCCGTAGCTAGAACCCGTCGCGGTCGCTCACGCGCGCCGGCGGGCTGCGTTCGGCCGCCGTCCGGGTTATGGTCCTGACGCGGCCCCGGAGGGCGGCAGGAGCGTGGGCGTGGGCGAGCAGACGGCGGACGGGCAGGGCAGGGCGGGCGCCTCGCGCGCGGGGCGGATCCCCGTGCGCCGCGCCGTCGACGACATCGCCCGCTGGCTGTTCGAGCCCCTCCTGGCCCCGCGCCCCGAGGGCTCCTCCTGGCGCGTCGTCGCCTGGGACGCCGAGCAGGGCCTCTGCCTGACCCTGGACCGCAAGGGCGTCCTCCTCCTCGTCGAGCTCGAGGACCGCGACGACGCCCGCGACTGCTACGCCCGCACCGCCCGCTTCAACGTCACCGCCCGCCGCGTCTTCGACGAGGGCGCCCCCCTCGGCCCCGGCGAGCACAAGCTGGTCATGGGCGTCGTCGAGTTGGTGCGCCGCCGAGAGGGTGGCCTGCCCGACCTCACCGCCGCGCCCACTCGGGCGCGCTCGGCCTCGCGCGATCTCCTGGTCGACCGCGTCCTCATCCCCGAGGGCCGCGGCACCTACTACGTCAACCCCTACGTCGGCTGCACCATCGGCTGCTCCTTCTGCTACGTAGAGGGCCGCGCCGACCTCTCCCGGCGCCTCGAGGGCCTGCCCCACGTCCCCTGGGGCCGCTACGTCGACGTCAAGGTCAACGCCCCCGAGGTCCTCGCCCGCGAGCTGCCCCTGCACCCGCCGGGCCCGGTCCGCATGAGCCCCATCCTGACCGACCCCTACCAGCCCATCGAGCGCAAGGCCCGCATCACCCGCCGCTGCCTCGAGGTCATGGTCGGCACCGGCTACACTCCCCTCATCCTGACCCGCGCCGCCCGCATCACCGACGACCTCGACGTCCTGACCCGCTTCGACGCCCCGGCCATCGGCCTGTCCATCCCCACCGACGACGACTCCGTCCGCCGCCTCTTCGAGCCCCACGCCGACCCGGTCGACGCTCGCATCGAGGCCCTCCGCGCCCTCCACCAGGCCGGCTGCCACACCTTCGTCGTCATCCAGCCCATGCTCCCCATGGACCCCGATCGCCTCGTCGCCCAGGTCGCCCCCTACGTCCGCGCGGCCCGCGTCGACCGCATGCACTTCATCGAGTCGGTCCGCCCCACCTACGCCGCCCACGGCCTCGAGCACGCGGCCACCCAACCCTGGTTCGACCAGACCCGCGCCCGCCTCCTCGCCGGCTTCGCCTCCCACGGCGTCGCCGTCGACGAACACGACGACCTCCTGGAAGCCATGCACCGCCACGGCGGCTGACGAGCACCGCCCTGGAGTGCCCGCGCTAGCGCGGGCTCGTTGGAGTGCCCGCGCTAGCGCGGGCTCGTTGGAGTGCCCGCGCTAGCGCGGGCTGGTTGGTCAGCAAAGCTCGCGGCGCTCACCTGCAGCCAAGCCGCAACGCACGCACTTGGCTCATCGTCCCGGGACGACGGACTCTGGCCACCCACGCCCAGGCACAGGACACAGAGCGATGCCCCCTCCAAAGCGCCTACGCCCCGGGCCCGGCCTCGCGGTCCTCTTGATCCTCGGTGCGACGACGATGGGCTCGGCGCCTGCCGGGTTGCGGCCCGAGGCGCCGACGGCGGGCGATCCGTCGCGCACCTTCCAGGGCGTCAACCGCGCCGTGTGGCGCTGCGTGCAGGCGGCGACCATCAAGGAGCACGAGACCGTGTACTCGCCCGAGGAGGCGGCGCGCGGGACCGCGACGACCGACACGCCCGTGGGGCTGGTCATCCTCGACTGGGACCTCGACGAGGCCGGTCAGGAGCTGCGGTACACGCTGCGCGACAAGCCCTTCATCATCACCGAGGGGCAGGTCTGGGGCGGCATCCGCGAGTCGATCGAGGACTGCCAGCGGTAGCCCCGCTCCGCCCACTCCCGACAGGCGCGCGGGGCGAGCGACACGACGACGGCCAAACCCTCACTCCTGCCGCGCTCTCCTCGACCGCCAGCCGGCGAAGCGCGCGACGGCCCAGGCGAGCATCGCGAGCGTCGTCACGCCGCCGATGACCTGCTTGACGAGGTGGTAGCTCGTGCCGGCGAAGTACGTGGCGTCGGTCCACGCGAGGCCGCCACCGACCACCACGACGGCGATGAGGACGCCGTCGATCGCGCGCGCGTCGCGTCGGCCGGCCCAAAGCCCCGCCGCGAGCAGGGCCGCCGCGGTCAGCTGGAGCGCCCCCAGGCGGCGGAGCAGCCCCTCGACCGCGTGGTCGCCGGGGAGCGACAGCCAGGGCGACTCGCCGTGGGCGCGCCAGGGCTCCGCCCCGAACAGGAGCCAGCTCCCGACCACGAGGTCATAGGCGACCACGGCCCCGAAGACGACCCAGACGACGCGCCGCGCCCACACCTCGGCGGCGGTCATGAGTTGGTTCGGGCGGAGGCCGGGTGCCGACGCGGCCGCGTGGTCCGCGAGGACGGCGGGACGTGAGGGGTCGGGTGAGGGCTCGGGTCTACGCATCTTGCAGTTGCCTGTCGCGCCAGGGCCGGGGCCACGCCTCGAGGGCCGGCGGCATGGGTGGAGGCCCAGCAGTAAGGGGGCAGGTCCACGGATTTGGCAAGGCTCCGTCGTGCCGGCCTACCCCCCATGGCGCCCGCGCGACCCTCTTGCGGCCCCGCCGCATCCCGATGATGCTCCCCGCCCGGACGACGGCGCCGGGAGCGACCCGGCGGCGCCCGTGGCTGGCGCGGCCGCCGCCGAACCTCGACCTGCACTCGGAAGGCCCATGCCCCAGCCGCTCGAGCACACCCCCGGTGTCCATGGCGCTCCCCGCCCGCCGCGTCATGGCCGCGGGCTGCCGCTCTTCGGCTCGCTGGCGGCCATGGCGGCCAACCCGGTCGCCTTCTTTGCGGACGGCTACGCCCGGCACGGTCCCGTGTTCCGCATCCGCCTCCTGCACCAACAGCTCGTGGTGCTCGCCGGTGCCGAGGCCAACCACTGGCTCGTCCGCCACGAGCGCGACCTCCTGACCTCCAGGGGGCAGTACGACGCCATCTCGCGTCTTCAGGGCTCGCATCCGGACTCCATCATCACCAACGTCGACGGCGACCGGCACGACGAGCTCCGCCGCGCCTACAAACACGGCATGTCGAAGAAGTACCTCGAGGCGCGGCTCGAGACGGCCTCGGCCGTCGGCCGCCGCTTCTTCGACGCGCTGCCCAAGGACGCGCCGCTCGACGCGACCCGCCTGTGCAAGCAGCTCGTCTTCCAGCAGCTCGGCCACACGCTGACGGGCGAGGCGCCGGACTTCCTGTTCGACGACATCCTCCATCTCCTCAACCGCATGATCGCGTTCTCGCTGCTGCCGGCCCTCGAGCTCCTGCCGCGCAGCCGCAAGACCCAACAGGTCATCGCCCGGCTGAACACCTACGGCCGCGATCTCAAGGAGCGCCTGCTGGCCGAGGACCGGCCGTGCCTCCAGACGAACCTCTTTCGTGACCAGGACCGGGGCGTCTTCAAAGAGGAAGACCTCGCGCTGCTGGTCGTGTCGGGCTACGTGGGCGGCCTCGACACGCTGGCCCACGTGATGAGCTTCGCCCTGCACGTCCTCGTGTCGAACGAGCCGGTGCGGCAGCGCGTGCAGGCCGAGCTCGACGCCCACTTCGACCCGGAGCACGTGACCGTCGAGAGCCTCGCCCGGCTCGAGAAGACCCGCCACGCCCTCATGGAGTCGATGCGCGTCCATCCGCTCATCCCCGGGCTGCCGCGCATCGCGCGCACCGACTTCGTCCTCGACGGCCACCAGATCCGCAAAGGCGACCGGCTCCTCCTCGCGGCCACCGTCTCGCACTTTGACGACAGGCTGTTCCCGCGGCCCCACGAGTTCGACCTCGACCGCTTCTCCAAAGGGCGCCGCGAGCACCGCCAGCCGGGCGCCTACCAGCCCTACGGCGTCGGCGAGCACTTCTGCCTGGGCTCCAGCCAGGCCGAGCTCCAACTGCTCCTGAACGTGGCCCTCCTGTTCCGGCGCTGGCACGTCGCGTGCCACGACGAGCGCTACACCCTGCGCACCCGCTGGCTCCCCGTCGCCCACCCGGTCGGCTTCGACGTCGTCGTGCGCCCAAGACCGCTCGCGTTGGCGTGACCATACCGCCCCGCGAAGCCAATTTGGCTGCGCGACCCACGAGCCCGAGCCAGTTCGGGCAGTCCAACACGCCCGTAGCTAGACCTCGATAGCCCTGGCCTGACCCCTGGGACCTACCCCTGGGACTCACCCAGCTTGACAGGCTCGCATCGTACTTCTAGATGCCAGGCATGGTCGGCCGCACCTATGATCCCGGCGACAGACGCACCAAGCACAAGCTCCCGCTCGTGGAGCGCCCGACCTTCGAGCGGAAGGACGGAGCCTTGATCGGGATTTGTCCGAAGGGGATGACCGAAGCCGAACGCAAGGTCCTGCTGGACCAAGCGATCGAGGCACCCCGCTCGGGCAAGAGGATCATCGTCTTCAACGTTCATCATGGAGTCGTGTACATGGCCGAGTCTTCGGATGGACGGACCTTCCACGGCTATCCGTGGCGGCAGCGCCCGGGCCGTCCTGCGCTGCCCCGCAGACTCCGCGACCAGCTCAGAGATCGCGCTAACGAGAGCGGGCACCTGGCCGAGTTCGAGGCCTGGATGAAGGAACACGGTCGATGAAGCGCCTGGGTGTGCCGCACGGTCTGACGTTCGAACTCGACCTCCCCGCCGAGGGCCACCCTCAGGCTGAAGGGCCGTTGACCCTGCGCCTCGCGGGGCACCCCATCTGGCCCGATCCAGCGACAACGTCGGAGCCGGCCGTCCGCTGGCCTTGGATCGACCTCCTCGAGCACCTCACCGACTGCTGGCCCTACCTAGAGTGGGAGGAGTCCTACCCGGCCGAGCTCACCCCGCGCTGGCCCGACCAGCTCCGCAGCGCCGCCGTCTTGCAGCGAAGGCCCTCCGGTCAGCCGCTCGACGACGATGAAGACGAGGCCGTCTACGCTTTCGAACTCCGACACGACCTCGCCCCCGGACTACGCGGAGCCTACCTCCCGTCGGTTCGCTTCATGCGCGAGCGCTCGGACTTTCGCATCTCTGCCGGCCCAGCCGGCCGACCCGCCCTCACGCGCAGGCTACTAGCACCGGCCGCTGACGTGCTCGAGACCCTCGCAGGGCTCGGTGATGCCCTCGCCGACTGCATCGAGTGCGCCGGCGGCTCGACCGAGGTCGTCGAAGCCTGGCGCCTCCGCGCGCCCGACCCCGCCTCTCGGCGCGCCATCGCGGCCGGACCCGCCGCCTCGCGCGTCGCCCTCGACCGCGTCCCCCCCGCCCGCGAGGCCTCGTTCCTCGCAGCGGCCCGCATGTCCTCGCACGTCCCCGTCTCTCAACAGCAGAGGCTCCTCGACGTCCTCGCGCAAGCCCGACTCGGAGGCTCTCCTCAGCTCCAGGCGACCACCTCGCACGCGCAACAGGCTTTCGAGTTGGTGCGCCGCACCGCCCGTAGAACCTACGAAGAGGGTTACCTCCTCGCCGACTGGTTCCGCGACCACCTGGGCCTGACCTCCCAAGCGCCCTTCGACCCGCAAGCCTGGCTCGTCGCCCAAGGGGTGCCCATTCACCCTATCGACCTGGCCACGGACGCAATTGACGCCGTGGCCTTCTGGTCCGAGGACCCCGCCTGCGCC
Source organism: Myxococcota bacterium (assembly GCA_041687695.1). Classification (GTDB taxonomy): domain Bacteria; phylum Myxococcota_A; class UBA9042; order PHBI01; family JAWLBL01; genus JAWLBL01. The sequence goes on from JAWLBL010000042.1 coordinate 46,657, forward strand.
ATCATCGTCAACCGCAACGGTCGCTTCGCCTCCACGCCCGAGGGCCTTCGCGCCACCCTGGCCCACGAGCTGGCCCATCTCCTCGTCGACCGCCGCGCGGGCCATGCAGCCGCCGAAGTCCTCGGCGGCGCCGGCCCCGAGATCCCCGAACAGCGCGCCCGCGCCTTCGCCGCCGAGCTCCTCCTCCCCCGCGCCTCCGCCGCCGTCTTCATCCGCGGCCACTCCGACGACCCCGACCGCCTCGACGCGCTCCGCCAGACCTACGCCGTCTCTCGCGCCATCGCCGGCTGGCAGGTCCGCAACGGCCCCGCCCAGGGCTGGCTGACTCCCGCCGAGCACGCCCTCGTCCGCCAATGGACCCAGGACCGCACCGTCAGCCTCGACTGACACTCGCGCCGACCTCAGCCGCTCTCCGCCGGACCCGGATAGTGAAATGTGATGAACTCTGACACCTGGACTCCAGCCAATGCGCAAGCGCGTGCATGTGACACGTCGTCCCGGAACGACGCGGCCGTTCGGTAGCCCGCGCTCGACCGATGGGTCCGAAGGCTCTTGACAGTAACGGCTCTGGCCACGGAGTTGCGTGGAGTGCCCGCGCTCGCGCGGGCTCGTTGGATCGCGCCGCTTGCGGCGCTCACCTGCAGCCAATACGCAAGCGCGTGCACGTGACTCGTCGTCCCGGAACGACGCGGCCGTTCGGTAGCCCGCGCTCGACCGATGGGTCCGAAGGCTCTTCGCAATCAGGGTTCTGACCGTTCTGCCCCCCCCCCGAAGTTGCGAAGGCGAGGCCGCGCTCGAGGTGCGGTGGGAGGGCTGAGCGGCGGCTACGGGCCGGGGTCGGGCTCGCCCGGGCCTCGGGCGCGCCGACCCCGGGCTCGGTCGGGTCGGGGCCGGCTGGGCGATGCCCGCGCCACCCGAGACGCGGTCCTCGGCCAGCACCACGAAGCTATAGTGTCCTGTCCCGGCTCCCCGTCCCGGGTTTGTCTCGCGGTCGTTTCCCGGTAGTTGGGCTGGGATGAGCCCCTCTCGGGTGTCCCGTCCCGCGTTCG
>JAWLBL010000043.1:0-42898 GCA_041687695.1 Myxococcota bacterium
GTGAGGAGGACGGTCTCTCCGGGGACGACGGGGCGTGCGCGTGACATGAGGCCTCTCCGAGCGGCGGACGGCGTGCGCTCGAGGCGCACGTCGTGCGGGTTCGGAGGACCGCGTAGAGCAGAGGGCGTGCCAGCCGCGAGATCGCGCGGTACGCTTGGAGGTGGCGCGCGGCGCGCAGCCCGTGGGGCCGCGAGCGGGCGGAGATCGGGGACTCGAGACCCGACCGGTGGGGACTCGCGCGCGAACGGCCCGCCCGAGGCCGGAACCGCTGGCGCTGCGGGAGGAGAGGAAGCGCCGCCGGTGGGGTCTGTCAGGCGCTCGTCGAACCTCGCAGCCGCCACCCGCATCTGCTCGTGCAGGCCGGAGCGTCGCGTCGCGCAAACCGGACCATGGCGGCCGGTCCGGCAGGTTGGCGAGTCGGGTCGCGCAACCCGACCTTCGCGCCCGGTCCGGCAGGCCGGCGCGTCGCGTGGCGCGCGTGGCGCGACGGGGGCTCGGGCCGCGGGTCAGCGGTCGCGGATGAGGACGTCGGCGTTGGTGGTGCGGACGTCGACGTAGCCGGCGCCGTTGCCGACGTAGCCCTCGAACTGCCCGGGGGCGAGGAACTCGGGGGTGACGAAGGGCAGATCGATGGCGATGGCCGCCTCGGGGCTGGTGCTGACCACCAGCGTGGCGCCGAAGTTCGAGGGCAGGACCAGGTCGACCGGGGCGTTCAGGGTCGTCAGCACGACCTCGCCTCCGGGCGGCGGGGTCACACGGGCTTCGATGGGGCCGTTGGTGGTGCGGGCGTCCACCTCGCCGAAGACCGAAAGCGCGGTGATGGACGCGTTGACGGTGCGCGCGATGAGGGCGCCCTGGTGGGCCTCGACGAAGATGGGCGCCTGCTCGGTCTTGAGCTTGGCCGCGCCGCGGGTGCCGACCAGCTCGATGGGGCCGAAGGTGGTGGCCTCGATGACCGGGACGCCCGCGAAGGTGAGCGCGCCGCGGTCTGCGAAGGACGAGGTGGCGACCCCGGGCGGGACGAAGAGGTCGAGGGTGACCTCGAAGCGCTGGCTGCCCGAGCGGGGGGGCAGGTCGACGGTCAGGATCAGGTCGTCGGCCGTGCCGGTCTCCACGACGCGCACCTCGCCGGCCGCGCGGCGAGCGTCGGTGACCGTGTTGAAGCCGCGGGCCAGGACGTGGACCGTGCCGTGGACCCGGCGGGCGTTGGGGTCCTCGACCAGGTGGATGTCGCCGTCGAAGGTCTCGACGTGCAGCGACCGGGTGGGCTCGCCCACGGACTGGAACGGGAAGCTGTCGGTCGCGCTGTGCGTGCAGGCGCCGAGGGCCAGCAGGCTGGCGGCCATGAGCAGGTGCGCGGCGTTCGCAGTCGGTAGCATGGGGTCCCCCCGCTGGCGTTTGGCAGGTCCGCCCGACGGGCGGCCACCTCCTTTATTCACAGTCCGCGGTTCGGGACAAGGCCCTACAGGCCAGCGCGCTGGGCCGCGTTGACCCGGCAATGCGGGGCGAGCTAGTCTCTTCGGCGCCTCGGAGCGGGAGCGAATTCAATGCAACCTCGGTACCTTGCGGCGATCTTGACGGTGCTCGGCCCGACCCTCGGGTGCGGGGACATCAACGTCTCCGAGGGCGGCGTCGACACCAAGGACCCCGTCGACGCAGGCGGCGACGCGCCGGCCGGCGACACCTCGGGACCGAAGTCCTGTGAGTACGGCAACGACCAGAGCTGCGACGACGGCGACAGCTGCACCATAGACAAGTGCAACGCCAAGAACGAGTGCGTCCACACCGTGCCCCTCGAGGTCTGCAAGATCGACGGCGAGTGCTACGCCGACGGGGCCCTCGCGCCCGGCAACGCGTGCCGGCTCTGCAGGATGAGCGAGTCGCTGACCGCGTGGTCGTTCGTGACCTGCGACGACGGCAACCCCTGCACGCTCGACAAGTGCGACGCCAACGACGGGTGCTTCGCCGTCAACGACGACTCGCTGGCCTGCGACGACGGCGACGCCTGCACCACCGACGACCGTTGCTCGGGCGGGGCCTGCGTCGCCACGCCCTGCGCCTGCGAGCAGGACGCCGAGTGCGACGGGGCCATCGCCGTGCCGGCCTGCCAGCGCGCGGCCTGCGTCGACAACGTCTGCGTGGCCGTGCCGAACACCGCCGTCGAGGGGGCGACCTGCGACGACGGGGACGCCTGCACGACGGGCGACGCGTGCGCCGCCGGCGTCTGCAGCGGGGCCGCGGTCGACTGCTCGCAGTGGGACGGGCCGTGCACGACCGGGCTCTGCCTCGAGGGCGAGTGCGTCCTGAAGATGACGGCCGAGGGCACGGCCTGCCAGGACGCCGAGGGGTGCCTGTTGGGCGGGGCCTGCTCGGCGGGCGGCAACTGCGAGGGGACCTGGGACGCCGGCGCGTGCGGCTGCGCGAGCGACGGCGACTGCGACGACGGGCTGGACTGCACCGTGGACAGCTGCGACGCCGAGTCGGGCGTGTGCGCGCGCGCGGTGGCCGAGGGCAGCTGCAAGCTGCTGGGCGGGTGCCTGACGGCCGGCGCGACGCACCCGTTCGACGCGTGCAAGGTGTGCGAGCCCGAAGCCGCGACGCTGGCGTGGACCGCCGTGTCGTGCGACGACGGCGACGGGTGCACGGTCGACACCTGCACGCCGGACGCGGGGTGCGTGTCGACGCCGGTGGGCGAGGCGTGCTGCAGCGAGGCCAGCGACTGCCTCGGCGCTGGCGTGGTGCCTGGGCCGTGCCAGAAGGTGGACTGCGTGGACGGCGGGTGCGCGGTGGTGGCGGACCCGGCGGCCGAGGGGACGAGCTGCGACGACGGGGACGCCTGCACGCAGGGCGACGCTTGCGCGGCCGGGGCCTGCGTCGGGCAGGCGGTGGTGTGCGAGGGCGAGGCGCCGGTGTGCACGGCGCTGGCGTGCGAGGCGTCGACCGGCGAGTGCGTGCCGGCGCCGCTCGAGCCGGGGGTCGGGTGCGACGACGGCGACGCCTGCACGACCGACGACCAGTGCGACGGGGCGGGCGGGTGCGCGGGCGCGGCCAAGGACTGCAGCGGGCTGGACGGGGCGTGCACCCACGGGACGTGCGACGGCGCGACCGGGGCGTGCATGGCGGCGGCGAAGACGGGCGAAGCCTGTGACGACGGGGAGGCGTGCACGTTGAACGACGTGTGCACGGGCGCCGGGGCGTGCGCGGGGACGTGGGACAACGCGGGCTGCGGGTGCAGCGACGACGCGGCGTGCGCCGGGCTGACGGACGTGTGCAACACGGGGCGCTGCGATCTGACGAAGAACGAGTGCTTCAAGGAGCCCAAGGCCGGCGGGTGCAACGACGGCAACCCGTGCACGCACGGTGACCAGTGCGTCGACGGCGGGTGCGCCGGGACCGGCTACGCCTGCGACGACGGCCAGAGCTGCACGACCGACAGCTGCAACGGCGACGGGACGTGCACCTTCGCGCTGCAGGCGTCGCGGTGCCTCATCGACGGGGTGTGTTACGACGCGGGGGCGGCGCAGCCGGGCAACCCCTGCCAGAGCTGCCAGCCGGGGGCGTCGACCAGCGCGTGGACGGCGACGAGCGCGAGCTGCGACGACGGCGACCCGTGCACGCACGGCGACGGGTGCGCGGGCGGGGCGTGCGTCGGCACGGGCTACACCTGCGACGACGGGCTGGCCTGCACGAGCGACGGCTGCAACGGCGACGGGACCTGCACTTTCGCCCTGCAGGGCGGCAAGTGCGTCATCGACGGCGTCTGCTGGGACTCGGGCGCGACGAACCCGGCCAACCCCTGCCAGAGCTGCATCCCGGGGACGTCGACCAGCGCGTGGACCAACACGACGGCCGCGTGCAGCGACGGCGACCCGTGCACGCACTCGGACGTGTGCGCGGGCGGGGCGTGCGTCGGGACGGCCTACGGCTGCGACGACGGCAAGGCCTGCACGAGCGACGTCTGCAACGGCGACGGGACCTGCAGCCACGCGGTGACCGGCGGCAGCTGCCTCATCGGCGGGGTCTGCTACGCCAGCGGCGCGACCAACCCGGCCAACGGGTGCCAGGCGTGCACGCCGGGCAGCTCGACCAGCGCGTGGACCAACACCACGAGCGCCTGTGACGACGGCAACGCCTGCTCGCACTCGGACAAGTGCGCGGGGGGGAGCTGCGCCGGCACGAGCTACGGCTGCGACGACGGCAAGGCCTGCACCAGCGACAGCTGCGACGGCGCGGGCGGCTGCGTCCACGCGCTCAACGCCGGCAGCTGCCTCATCGGCGGGGTCTGCTACGCAGCGGGCACCTCGAACCCGTCCAACCCCTGCCAGAGCTGCAACCCCGCCTCCTCGACCTCCGGCTGGAGCAACAACACGAGCAGCTGCGACGACGGCGACCCCTGCACCCAAGCCGACAAGTGCTCGGGCGGCACCTGCAGCGGCACGGCCTACAGCTGCAACGACGGCAACGCCTGCACCAACGACAGCTGCAACGGCGACGGCACCTGCTCGTTCGTCAACAACGCCAACAGCTGCAACGACGGCAACCCCTGCACCCACTCGGACAAGTGCTCGGGCGGCACCTGCGGCGGCACCGCCTACGGCTGCAACGACGGCAACCCCTGCACCAACGATAGCTGCAACGGCGACGGCACCTGCTCGTTCGTCAACAACGCCAACAGCTGCAACGACGGCAACCCCTGCACCCACTCGGACAAGTGCTCGGGCGGCGCCTGCGGCGGCACGGCCTACGGCTGCAACGACGGCAACCCCTGCACCAACGACGCCTGCAACGGCAGCGGCGGCTGCACCTACACCAACAACGCGAACAGCTGTGACGACGGCGACGCCTGCACCACCGGCGACGTCTGCTCGGGCGGCAGCTGCGCCGGCAAGCCCAAGGGCTGCGACGACGGCCTGCCTTGCACGATCGACAGCTGCGAGAACGGCACCTGCCAGTCGTTCGTCGACCCCGAGCACTGCCTCATCGACGGCCAGTGCATCCCGGCCTACACCTACGGCAACAACTTCTGCGAGTACTGCGACCCCATGATGGACCAGTACTGGTGGACGCAGGACCCCATGTGCTGCAACGGCGGCCAGTGGTGCTTCGACAACTGGGACTGCCCGTCGGGCTTCTGCCAGTGGAACCAGTGCATGTGCTACTGAGCTGAACCTGGGGCGGCCGCTCAGCGCCGCCCGCGCGCCAGCCCGTGCGTGACCGAGGTCAGCCACGGCAGCAGCAGCGGCGCCAGCGCGATGACGACCAGCCCGGGCCCGGCAGCCGCCAGGTCCAGGTTCATCTGCGTCAGCACCGGCCGCGCCACGCCGAGGGCCAGCGGCACCGCCAGCGCGGCGGCCACCACGCCCAGCGTCGCCTGCTCGGCCAGGCGCATCAGCTTCAGCCCACGCGCGTCCCACCCCAGCGCCCGCAGCGTCGCCACCCTGGCCTCGCGCTCGCCGCGCCCCAGATCCAGCGTGGCCCACAGGATGAGCAGCCCCACCGCCGCGCACACCAGGGCCAGCAGCTCCAGCGCGCGCCCCAGCTCGCCCAGCAGCGCGTCGGCCTGCGACAGCACCGGCGCGAGATCCAGCACCGTGATGTTGGCGTGCTCGGCGAACAGATCCCGCTGGAAGGCCGCCACCGCCTGCGGGTCGTCCAGCTTCAGCGCGCCGATGGCGGTCTGCGGCGCCTCGCCCAGCACACCGGGCGGCGTCACCACGAAGAAGTTCGGCGACAGGCTCAGCCAATCGACCCGCCGCAGCGACGTCACCTGCAGCTCGATGGGCCGCCCCTGCACGTCGAAGCGCAGCCAGTCACCCAGCCGCACCCCCAGCCGCGTCGCGAAGCGCTGCTCCAGGCTCAGCACCGGCGCGTCCGACCCCGGCGCCCACAGCTCGCCCGCCACCAGCTTCTGCCCCGGGCCCAGGCCGTCGGCGTAGGTCAGGTTGTACTCGCGACGCATCAGCCGCGCGCGCTCGCCCCGCCCCTGGCGCTGCTCGGTCAGGGCGTCGGTCCCCGCTCCGTTGATGTGTGTCAGCCGCGCCCGCACCAGCGGGCTCAGCTGCGTCTCGGTGGCCCCGTGCGCGTCGGCCAGCCGCTGCACGGTCGCGATCTGGTCCGACTGCACGTCGACCAGGAACACGTTCGGCTTGCTCCCGGCCCCGACGGCCAGCGCCCCGCTGAGGCTCGACTGCACCAGGTGCAGCGCGCCGGTCAGGCCGATGCCCAGCCCCAGCGCCAGCAGCCAGGTGGTCGAGCGGCCGCGCTGCCGCAGGACCAGCAGCACCCCGTGACGCAAGGCCGCCGCGTCGCTGGAGCGGCCGCCCAGCCGACGATGCAGCCACGACAGCACGGCGAAAGCCAACCCGATGAGGGCAGCGGCGCCCAACAGCGCCACCAGCAGCCCGCCCGTGAAGGCGGCGGTCCGCTCGGGCGACACGTCGCGGGCCAGCAGCAGCGCGCTGAGGCCAGCCAGCCCCAGCGCCCCCAGCAGGGCCACGTCGCGGCGGCGCAGCCGGACCCGGCCGCCGCCGAACAGGGCGTGCGGCGGCAGGGCGCCCAGGCGGCGCAGGCTGACCAGGTTCAGCACCAGGCCGACGCCCAGGGCGACGGCCAGCGCCTCCAGCAACGCGGGCACCGTCGCCGCCAGGCTGGCCTCGAGCTCCATGCGCCCCTCGAGCGCCGACAGCACGGCCGCGTCGGCGCCCAGGCCCAGCATGACGCCGATGGCGCCGCCGGACAGGGCCAGGATCGTGAACAGCAGCAAGAAGGCGCGGCGGATGGCGCCCGGGCCCACGCCCATGCAGCGCAGGGTGGCCACGGCGTCGAGCTGGTCGTTCAGGAACGACAGCAGCCCCACGACGACGCCGATGGCGCCCAGGATCAGGGTGACCAGGGCGACCAGGGTGAAGAACAGGGCGACGCGCTCGAAGATCTCGCGGGTGTTGTCGCGGGCGTCGACGAAGGTGCGGACGCGCACGCCCTCGCCGGCGACGGCCTCGAACAGCGCCTCGAGCGTGGCGGCGCGGGTGCGGGCCTCGGGGGCGTCCGGCTCGCCCAATGCGAAGTGCAGCGCGTGCTGCACGCGGCTGCCGAACTGGACCAGGCCGGTGCCGTCCAGGGCGGTCAGCGGGATGACCACGCGCGGCGCGAAGCCCAGCGCCCCCGACAGGCCGCCGCTGGGCTCGGGGGCCAGCTGGCCGGCCACGGTGAAGGCCGTGTCGCCGATGCGCAGGGTGTCGCCGACCGCGACGCGCCGCTGGGTCGCCACCTCGGGGCTGACGAGGATGGGCGGCGGGCCCGGCGCGAAGAGCAGGGCGTCGGTCGCGGCGTCGGGCGCGAGCTTGCCATACAGCGGATAACCCGGCTCGACCGCCTGCAAGGTCACCAGGAACGGCGGGTCGTCGCCTTTGCCGGCCATGGTGGCCATCTGCACGGTGCGCACCGAGCGCAGCGGCGTGCCGGCGGCGGCCTGCAGGCGCGGCTCGAGGTCGGCGGTCAGCGGGCGCCAGCTGGACACGGTGATGTCGGCGCCCATCAGGGTGCGCGCGTCGCGGTACAGTCCGTCGCCCAGCAGGTGCACCAGGTTGGCGATGGCGAAGATCGACCCGACGCCCAGGGCGATGCACACGGCCAGGAAGGCCAGGCGCCCGCGATAAGGCCAGAACAGGCGCCTGGCCAGGCGCGCAGTAGGGACCGGTGGCGGGGTCACTGGGCGCGCCCCCGGACCAGGCGCACGTGGCGGCCCATCCGCGCGGCGACCTCGGCGTCGTGGGTGACCAGGACCAGCGTGGTGCGCGAGGCCGCGTCGACCGCCAGCAGCTGCTCGAGGACGCGCGCCCCGGTGTCGGGGTCCAGGTTGCCGGTCGGCTCGTCGGCGAAGACCAGGGCCGGGCGGTGGATGAAGGCCCGCGCGATGGCGACGCGCTGCCGCTCGCCGCCCGAGAGCTGGTCGGGGAAGTGGGTCAGCCGCTCGCCCAGCCCCAGCTGCCCCAGCGCCTCGGCCGCGCGCCGGGCCGCCTCGCGCGGCGGCTCGCCCAGCACCTCGAGCGCGAGCGCCACGTTCTCGAGCGCGGTCAGCCGCGGCAGCAGGCGAAAGTCCTGGAAGATGAAGCCGACCTGCGTGCGCCGCCACTCGGCCAGCCGGTCCTCGCTCCACCCCTCGATGGGCTGCCCGCGAAAGCGCACCGACCCCGAGGTGGGCCGGTCCAGACCCGCCAGCAGGTTCAGCAGCGTGCTCTTGCCGCTGCCCGAGGCGCCGGTTATGGCGACCGTCTCGCCCTCGCGCACGTCGAGGTCGAGCCCGTCGAGCACCCGCAGGGCGTGCCCGCCCGAGGCGTACTCCTTGACGACGGCGCTCAGGGTCAGGACCGATTCGGCGGCGGCCGGGGTGGCCGTGGAGGAGGCGGGCGTCGTCACTGCAGGACCTTGGTGTCGTCGAGGAAGGCCATGACGCGCTCGGCGACGCGCCGGTGGCCTTCGGCGTTCGGGTGGATGCCGTCGGGCAGGTTCAGGGTTGGGTCGCCGCCCACGCCCTCGAGCAGGAAGGGCAGCAGCGGGACGTCCAGCTCGCGGGCCAGCTCCGGGTAGATCGCGGCGAAGGCCTGCGAGTATTGCTGGCCGTGGCTGGGCGGCAGCCTCATCCCGGCCAGCATCACCTTCACCCCGCGCGCCTGCAGGGCCTTCACGATGGCGCGGATGTTGTCGCGGATGCCGCCAATCGGCTGGCCCCGCAGCCCGTCGTTGCCGCCGATGGCCAGCATCACGGCCTTCACCTCGGGCCCGGCGTGCCAGTCCAGCCGCCGCAGCACCCCGGCCGTCGTGTCCCCGCTGACCCCGGCGTTGCGCACCGACCACTCGGACCCGCGCGCCGCGAGCTGCGCGCCGACCAGCGCCACCCACGCCTCGTCCTCGCTCAGCCCGTACCCGGCCGTCAGCGAGTCGCCCAGGCACACCAGCACCGGCCCCTCGGTCGCCACCGCCCCGCCGGCCCCCACCGACGGCGGCGTGTAGCTCGTCCGCTCGGGCTCGCGCTGACACCCCAGCAGCACCAGCGCGGCCAGCAGCCCCAGCGCGCAACGCACGACGTACATCTTCATGGCGGCGCACCTTCGCGCGCCGCCGGCTGTGATGCAACCTTCCGCAACCCGTCCCTCACGCGCCCGACGCCTCACATCGAACCCGCTTCAACGCCCTGCCGCTCGTCGCATTTCCCACGCGGCGTCTTTCGGGCGGGTCAATCGTCCACCGCCCCTCCACTTTCGGCTGGCCCGTCGCGCCGCCCGCGGACTACGGTGTGCGGTGCTATCGCCAAACCCGGCCAACCCCGCAAGGATCCCAGCGATGAATCGGATGATCTCCCCGGCCCTGCTCGCCGCGCTGCTCGCGGCCGGCGCGCTCGTCGCCTGCGACGACTCCGGCGACAACGGCTCCAACGGCCCACCGAGCACGACCTTCACGCCCGACTCGACCCTCACGGCCGGCACGGGTAAGGCCAGCTACACCCTCCCCGACGTCTGCACCGCCTTCGCCCGCGTCATGTGCTTCCAGGACGCGGTCTGCGAGTACGGTGAGTCGACGCTGCCCAGCGCCTGCCTTCAGGCCCACGAGGCCGTCTGCGACGAGGCGATCCTCCCCAGCGTCCAACAGGCCATCGCCGCCGGCGAGGCCGTCTTCGACGGGCAGCTCGCCGCCAAGTGCTACAACGGCCTGAAGGTGACCTGCGGGGGCGTCGACAACCCGAACCAAGCGGAATGCTTCGCCATGCTGAAGGGGCAGGTCGCCCTGGGCGAGCCCTGCGCCACCGAGCACGCCTGCGGCCCCGCCGGGTACTGCTCGGCCCCCGGCGGCCAGTGCCCGGGCACCTGCACCGCCTACTCGCAGGTGGGCGGCCCGTGCAGCTGGTCCGGCGCCGGTCCGCGCTGCGCGCCGGGCCTGCAGTGCGAGCAGGAGGTGTGCATGAAGCAGGCCACAGACGCCCCCATCGGCCAGCCCTGCCCGGGGTACGACGACTGCGTCGAGGGCGCCTATTGCGACAGCGACTCCGGCCTGTGCGCGGCCAAGCTCGCCGAAGGGGCGCCTTGCAACGAGTACGACGCGTGCGGCGAGGGCCTGTATTGCAGCGCCTTGGGCGGTTCCGGCGCCTCCTGCGTCAAGCACATCGCGCAGGGCCAGCCGTGCTCGTTCGGGGACGTCTGCGCCAAGGGCCTGTCCTGCTCGTGCCCCGATGGCTCGCTGGACTGCGAGGCCACCGCCTCGCTCTGCCGGCCGCTGCTCGGCCCCGGTGACCCCTGCAACCCCGCCGCCCAGGAGCCCTGTGGCTGGGGCCCGCTCCTGTGCCGCCTCTCCGACGCCACCTGCCAGCTCCCGCCCCTGGTCGGCGAGCCCTGCGGCGAGGCGCTCGGCCTGCCGTACTGCCGCTGGAGCTGGTGCGACGAGGCCGCGGGCGTCTGCAAGGCCCCGCTCGCCGCCGGCGCGCCCTGCGAGGACGACGAGCAGTGCCTGACCGACCGCTGCGACGACGGCGTCTGCGTGGCGCCGCCCGTGACCTGCGACAGCTCCGTGTCCTTCTGATCCCGTCGGCCGCCTAAGCTGGCGTTCCCGTCGCACGCAGGAACGCCAGCACCTGCTCGCACACGAGCCCGGGCGCCTCCCGGTGCGGGAAGTGCCCGGCCCCCTCGGCCACCGCCACCTCGTACGGCCCCGTGAAGCGCCGCGCCGCCCGCGCGTAGGCCTCGATCAACACCGACGGCTCGGCCCCCCCGGTGATCGCCAACGTCGGCACGCCGATCTTCAGCCGCTGCGCCTCCTGCAGCGCCTTGCGCCGCGCCGGATCCCGCTGCGCGGCCGCGAACGCCCAGTAGTAGCCGACCGAACCCTCGATCGCCTCGGGGTGTTCGGCGATCATCCGCTTGTACGGCGCCGTCTCCTCGGGCCCGAAGGCCCAGGTCGGCGACCACCGCCGATACAGCGTGTCCACGAAGGCCCCGCCGTCCTTGCGCAGCCTGGCCACCGCCCGCCGCCGCCACTGCAGCCCGACGAAGTGCCGCCCGTACCAGGCCAGGCGCAGGCTGGGCCGCACCGCCGACAGGTGCGGGATCCCCAGCGCCACCAGCTGCGTCACCCGCTCGGGGTGACGCGCCGCCGCCAGATACCCCGCCGCCGCCCCCCAGTCGTGCCCGACGACCACCGCCCGCTCGGCCCCCAGCGCGTCCAGCAGCGCCGGCACGTCCGCGGCCAACGCCATCAACCCGTAGTCGCCGTCCGGCGCCATCGCCGTCGGCGCGTACCCCCGCATGAACGGCGCCACCGCCCGATACCCCGCCCCCGCCAGCGCCTCCATCAGCGGCTCGAAGGTGTGCGGCGTCTCGGGAAACCCATGCAGCAGCAGCGCCACCGGCGCCCCCGCCTCGCCCCGCTCCAGCGCGGCGAAGTCCAACCCGTTGGCGCGCAGGCGCAGCATTGGCTCGGCGGTCATCGCGTCCTCCCGTTCGGTGGCCCGCTGCATACCCCACGCGCCCCCCGCTGACCACCCCGCCCGGCCTGATTGCCCGCCCTGCCCCGGTCCCTAACCTGCTCCGTAACCTCCCCCCGCCTGCCGCGAGCCCCCCTCATGACCCCCTCCTTCGACCCCGCGACCCTCCGCGCCTGGATCCGCACGCCCCACCTCGACGCCCGCGTCCGCACCCAACCCGCCGTCGCCCGCGCCCTGGCCCAAGGCCCCCGCCTCGCCGCCCGCGCCTTCGCCCCCGGCTCCCCCGAGGTCGCCCCCACCCTGTCCAGCGACCGCCTCGCCGTCCAACGCGCCCTGTACGAGCTCAACCGCCTGCGCCTGTACTGGTTCGACGACCCGACCCTGTACGTCAACGAGCGCTCGCGCACCCTCGCCGACCTCCACGCCGCCCTCGAGGCCCCCTGGCAGTGCTGGCTCGCCTCGCGCACCCCCCGCGGCTGGCCCCGCGACGCCGACCCGCGCGCCGTCGTCCGCGCCTGGCTCGACCGCGACCGCACCCCCGCCCCCACCCCCGACGCCCGCTGGCTCGCCGAGCGCATGGGCCTGTCCGGCTACCGCCGCCTGCTCGAGGTCCTCTCGCTCAACGGCCTGGTCGAGGCCAGCCAGCTCAGCCGCGCCGTCGGCGGCGCCGCCAGCCCGGTCCAGGCCACGCTCTTCCGCATCCTGGTCGAGGAGTACGGCGCCGGCCGCCCCGCCAAGAAGCACTCGACCTACTACGCCCAGATGATGCGCGACCTCGCTCTGTCCGACACCCCCGAGCGCTACCTCGACCGCACCCCCTGGCAGGTCCTGGCCGCCGTCAACCACGCCTTCCACCTCTCCGAGAGCAAGCGCCACTACCTGCGCTTCTGCGGCGCCTTCGCCCACACCGAGGCCTCGACCCCGGCCAGCTTCCACGCCTACGCCGCCGCCGCCGTCCGCCTGGGCCTGTCCGACGGCCGCCGCGACTACTGGTCGGTCCACATCCGAGAGGACGCCCGCCACGGCGCCTGGATGATCGAGCAGGCGCTGGTGCCCCTGTTCGACCAGTTCCCCGACCGCGCCGCCGAGGTCCTCTTCGGCTACGCCCAGCAGCGCGAGGTCGAGCGCATGGCCGGCGCCGCCACCCTGGCCGCCTGCCGCCTGGCCGACCGCGAGGAGCACGCATGAAGCCGGTCGCCCTGCCCCCGCCGCCACGCCTCGAGCCCGCCGCCCCGCGCCCGCTCCGCGAGGATCGCGCCGCCGAGCCCGCCGCCGCCCCCCTCGACGCCCCGCTCGACGACCCCGCCGACACCGCCGCCTTCGCCGAGCTGGTCCACGCCGCGGTCGCCGACCTGCGCCCCTGCACCGTCCTCGACGTCGGCTGCGGCTCCGGCCTGCCCACCCTGACCGCCGCCCGCGCCGGCGCCCTGCGCGTCTTCGGCGTCGACCCCTTGCCCGACAACGTCGCCCGCGCCCGCGCCGCCTTCCTGCGCGCCAGCCTGGCCCACCGGGTCACCGCCCACCGCGGCACCTGGGACGACCTCCGCACCGGCCGCCTGCCGGTCACGGCGGTCGACCTCGTGGTCAGCAACCCGCCCTACGTCCCCGGCGGCGTCGGCCTGGCGGTCGACGGCGGCCCCACCGGCACGGCCATCGCCGACGCCCTCGTCGACCACCTCCCCTTCGACACGCCGGCCCTCGCCCTCCTCGTCGGCTCCATCACCGACCCGCTGGCCCTCCTGCACCGCCTGGCCGCCCGCGATCTCACCGTGACCCGCGCCCTGGTGCGCCCCCTCCCCTTCGGCCGCTACACGTCTCGCCCGTCGACCCTGGCCACCCTGCGCCGCCTGCGCCGCGCCGGCCGCGCCTTCTTCTGCGACCTGCCCGGCCCCTCGCCCCACGCCTACCTCACCCTGGGCCTCGTCGCCCAGCGCGGCGCCGCGCCGACCGGCGTCCCCGAGGCCCTGACCCGGCTCCTCGCCGCCTTCCAGCACGCCGGCCCCTCCCTGTTCGGCGCCGCCGCCTCCGCGTCCCTGCCCTGAGGCGGAAGCTGGCCCCCCGGGCCCCGAGGCCGCGCTGTCATGCGCTGTAATACCTGTCACTGCAGGGCCTTGCGCTCGCCCTGAGCGGGTCGGACGCGATCTCTCCCCGGGTGCCGTTGACGCCCGTGGCGACGCCGTGCTTTGGTGCGATCTGGTGCCCTCTCAGGTGCGCCGCTCGTCCAATCACAAAGGTTTCGTCAGGGCGTTCACCGCCAATGGGAGAAGTGTACATGCGTGTCGTTCGCGTCATTCTGGGCGTCCTGGGCGCCGTCGCCCTCGCCTCGCCGGCCTCGGCCAACAAGGAGCACGCAGCCCTCGAGCAGTGCAACAAGTGGAATCAATACGACGAATTCGGACACGGCAACGGCCTCAAGCCGGAAACGCCGATGCACAAGCTGTGCAAGGTCGAGTGCAAGGACGGTGACGTCCTGACCTGCGACGCCGGCGTCGCTGCGCTGCAGGGCGGCGTGGACGACGAGCGCAAGAGCCTGGTGCGCGACATGATGTTCGCGGCGGGTGGCAAGAACATCCTGGACCTGTGCGTGAACAACACGTGCGGGTTCAAGAACGTGTTCCTGGCCAGCGTGATGTTCGGGCTCGACGACGCCAAGGACCAGCTGATCGGCTTCATCGACAGCGACGAGAAGATGACCAAGCTGGCCTGCGCCGCCAAGGGCGACGTGGTCCGCGCGCTGTGGTACCTGGGCGACCGCTCGGCGCTGCCGGCCATCATCGCCAGCTTCGACAACCTCAAGTGCACGCAGCACCACGCCAAGAACATGCTGCACACCATGCACCTGTGGAGCCCGTCGCCCGAGCAGGTCAGCCACGTCGAGAGCTACTGCGTCGACAAGATCTTCGGCGACAAGCTCAAGAACGCCAAGGAGGCGACCGACGGCTGCTATCGCTTCCTCGGCAGCGTCGCCTCCAAGCACGAGGACGCCCTCGAGTACGTGCGGCAGGGCTCGGCGAGCAGCCGCGAGGCGCTGCGGGCCCTGGCCCTCATCGACGCCAAGGGCAGCAAGAAGGACTTCGCCCAGCGCCTCGCCAAGGAGAAGAAGGAGCGCAAGGTCAAGGTCAACAAGAAGGACAAGGTCGTCGTCACCTACCGCGGCATGAACGAGGCGGTCACCAGCGCCTTCGCCCTGGGCTACGGCGACAAGGAGGCCAAGGCCGCCTTCGCGTGGTGGCTGGGCTACGACGCCGACCGCAAGGCGCTCAACGACCCGAACGGCTGGGACGAGGTCTTCTTCGGCGCGCCCTTCTTCCCGGTCGACGCCAAGCTGCTCAAGGAGCTGGAGAAGGCCTTCCAGACGGTCGCCAAGGCCGCCGGCGAAAAGCCCGAGCTCGAGACCTACGCCGTCCGCGCGGCCATCGGCCTGACCCAGCTGGGCAGCGCCAAGGGGCTCGACCTCATCATGGAGAGCCTCAAGGGCAATGACGCCGACCAGCACAAGGAGATCCTCGAGGGCCTCGGCGGCGTCAAGCACTACTACGGCAGCCTGCGCTGGGGCACCGGCGGCGCGAAGATCGGCGGCAAGGACGGCCTGAAGAAGGCCGACGCCGAGAAGCTCGTCGCGCACATCCTGAAGCGCATGAAGTTCTTGAAGCACAAGGACATCGCGTCCCTGGCCGTGCTCGATCTCCGCGCCCGCATCAAGGCCGCCGGGATCTGATCCCTGCCCGCCCTCAGGCGACACCGCGGCCGCCCCGGGCGCGGTGAACGGGCCGGACGCCTCCCCCGGGGCGTCCGGCCCGGTCGCACGTTCTGGCGGCCCTCAGGCGCTGGCGGGCACGCCGGCGGCGCCGCTCTGGGCTCCCCCGGTCGCCTGGACCTGGTCGGGTAGACCCCCGCGGTCCCTTCCGTTAGGGTCGCCGGCATGAACCGCTTGCTCCTGTCGACCCTGCTCGTCCTCGCCACCTCCGCCGCGGCGGCCCAGACCCCGCCGGACCAGGCGCCACCGGCCCCGCCCGACGAGGCTCCGGCCCCGACCGAAGCGGCTCCTGCCCCGGCCGCGCCGGTCCGGTCCGAGGTGTTCCGCAAGGGGACCGGCCAGGTCGTGGTCCACTCGGTCGAGCCCGCGGCCGGCAGCGTCCGCGCCAAGTGCACGCAGAGCGGCGAGTGGTCCGGGCCGGCCCCGACCTTCGTCTTCCCGGACGAGCCGGCGCTGGTCATCGACTTCGAGCGCCCGACCGGGAACGTGAAGATCGGCTACACCATCGCCGGCAAGGGCGCCGTCGCGCACCACGTCACCTTCCGCAGCGGCAAGACCGGCTGCTGGCTGCTCGACGACGACTCGGCGCGCAACTTCGGCGCCTCGCGCCTGGGCGACGGCCTCACGCTCGAGGGCCCCTACGAGCTGCGCGTCGGCTTCATCGAGGGCAAGCCGCGTCCGCGGGTGACGGTGGTCGTGCGCGAGCAGTCGACGCGCGTCGACCCGCTCTCGGTCGTGCTCGACGCCCCGGCCGAGCTGCCCTTCGACCAGCGCCTGATCGATCGGTATGTGCCACTGTTCAACCTGGGCTACAGCCAGGCCGAGGATCTGAGCCTGATGTTCGCCAAGGCCTCGCCGTCGCTGCGGGTCTTTGCCAAGTACGACTTCGACGCGGACGTCGTCACGCCGCTGTTCATGAAGGAGCTGTACGGGCAGGCCGCCAAGGACTACCTGGCCCAGCTGGCCTACCCGCGAAAGGACGAGCCGCTGCTGATGGGCGACGACAACAAGGGCCGCTTCGTCGTCACCGCGGACGGGCTGCGCTTTCGGCTCAAGTCGCGCAGCGCGCTCGTGGCGGCGCCCACCGGCGCGCCCGTGTTCCCGACGACCATGCGCAACGTCGACATCGACCTCGGCAAGGGCGCCCGCCACGCCTCCGCGGCCCTGGTCGCCAAGGTCGAAAAGCACCGCGCCCGCGCCGACAAGGCCGAGACCTGCTGGCGAAAGACCGTCAAGGACCTGGGCGGCTTCCTCGACCGTGGCGTGAAGATGTACGAGGTGACCTACCGCAACGGCCGGGTGGCCAAGGTCGAGGACTACGGCCACAAGGCCGCCCGCAAGGCCTCCGCCAAGTGCGGCGTCAAGGCGGTCCAGAAGGCCGAGGAGGCCCTGCTCGGCGCGCTCATCAAGGAGTACGTCGCCCGCGGCCAGGAGCGCCTGCGCGCGCTGGCCCAGCAATAGGCCGCAGCCCGCTCGTCCCAGGCGCGGCCCACGTCCCACGTCCGCGCCCGGGGCGGCGACTCCTCAGCGCGCCTCCCGAGCCGCGTTCCGCTTGGCCACCGCCGCCCTGTGCTCCTTCGAGACCTTGCCCAGCTTGCTCTGGGCCGCACCGAGCGCCTTGTCGAAGTCGGGCCAGGGGCCGACGTGCCGCGCGAAGTCTCGCAGCGCGTCCAGCTCGTCCTTGGCCCAGTCGTGGGTCGCGTTCGGGCGGGCTCGGCGTTTGTTGGCCCAGTCCCGCAGCTTGGCCACCGCGCTCTTCTTGAGCGCCGCGTCATCCAGATCGGCGGCCTCCTGGAGGTCGCGCAAGACGACCTCGAACAGGAGGTGCTGCCCGTCGACCTCGACGTCGGCGTCGACGGGCTTCGGCTTGCCCTTGGCCTTACCCGCGGAGGGCGCCTCCTCCTTGGGCTCGGCGCTGGCCGCCGCCACCGCCGCCGTCCCCATCGCCGCCTGCGAGTGCCCGCTGACCTGCTCGCTCGTGGCGCCGTCGAAGTAGGCCTTGCAGCGCCACTCGTAGACCTCGGTCACCTTCCCGAGCAGCCCCCCGAGGGCGACGGGCATCCCCTTGGTCACCCCTTGCGCCTTCCCCTTGGTCAAGACCACCGAGACGCTCCTGTCGCCCGGGTGGATGGAGACGACCGACGCCGAGGTCGGCGGCGCGGGCGGAGCCTTGGACTCGGAGTTCGCCTTCAACTGCAGGGCCGGCGCGGCGCCGTGGGTCGCGAGCATGGCCGCCCCTTCGCCATAGCTGGCCTCTCGCAGCGCAGGGCGCATGGCGTCCAGCCGCCCGCCGCCGCTCGCCCCGCCCGATCCCGATCGGCCCTCTTCCTTGGCCCCGGCCCCGGCCGGCCGCGCCACCTTCGTGATGTCGTCGCTCATCGGTCCCTCCCCTCCCGGTCCGCGTGGAGCCTGCAACCTACCGCTGACTCGCCCAGGCTGGCAACCGCCCGCGGCGATGGCCACGAGCCGCCTCGAAACCGGCCCAGCTGCCGTTGACAATGCCGCCCGCTGCGTGGGACGCTGGTCTCGCTTCCACATCGCCCACCCTTCCAACCTCCAGGAGGAGACCATGGCGCTCCGAGACATGAGCCAGCAGGCCATGATCAGCGTGACCATCGGCTTGACCGATCCCGACAACGACGAGACGCGCGCCCTTCTGGCCGAGCCCTCGCTGGCCGGCATCGTCCCCCTGGTGATCGATGCGCGCAGTGAGCTGGTCACATTGCAGCCCGAAGTGCCGAGCACCGAGCGGGCGGCCCAGATTCAAATCCAGCTCGGCGAATTGGACGGCGAATTCGACGAGACCATCCGCGGCGCCTTCTACGTCATGACCGCCTGGTCCCACCTGGTCTCGGCGCCGGCCAAGAAGGAGGCCTGGCTGCGGCTGCGCGACCACCTCTTCTCGATGGGGCTGTCGCTGACGCTGCGTAGCTACCGCGAGGAGGCCGGCGAGGCCGAGATGATCCAGGCCCGGCTCAGCCCCGAGGTGCGCGCCGAGCTGGCCGCCATCCCGACCCCCGACGGCACCCTCGCGCAGACCTTCGATCGCGTCGTGGACCTGGGCCTGCGCATCGGCGCCCTCGAGGACGAGCGCACGCCCGCCGCGGCCACCAGCCCCACCCTCGCCGGTCGGGTGCTGGTCGCCCGCAACCGCTGGATCCGCGCGGTCAACGCCCTGCTGAGCGTCATCGACATGCTGCAGGTCCCGGCCGACGGCCCCATCGCCCGCTTCCGCGACCGGGTGCAGGCCGAGGCCGCCAAGCGCCGCGCCCCCGCCAAGGCCTCCCCCGAGGTCGCCGCCCCCTCAGCCGCCGCGCCCGCGGCGCCCTCCGAGCCCGCGGCGGCCGCCGCGCCCGCCGCCCCCTCCGAGCCCGAGCCGGTCGCCTGACCCGCCCCCGCCGGCCGGGGTTCCCCTCGCGACGCCCCGGCCGGCCCTCGCCCCGCAGCCCGCACCCCGCGCGCCGACCTCCGACCCGCTTCCAAGCGACCCCGGACCCGACCCAAGCGTCCGCAGGCCGCTTCGAAGCGACCCCTCGGACCTTTCGAACCGTCTCCGACCCGCTTCGAAGCGACCCTGATACCTTTCGAAAGGTCCGCGGGTCACTTCCGAGCGACCTGTCGCCTCATCGAAGCGTCCGCCGCCCCGCTTCGAAGCGGCCTCCGCGCCCTTCGATGAGCCCGTGGGTCACTTCCAAGCGGCCCCAAGACCTTTCGAACCGTCCCGACCCCGCTTCGAAGCGACCCGTCTACCCTTCGAACCGGCCCGACCCCGCTTCGAAGCGGCCCGTCTACCTTTCGAACCGTCCCGAGGCCACCCGCGAGCGACCCCGCGCACGGTTCGACCGGCCGCGACCCCACCCGCGAGCGACCCCGCGCACGCTTCGCCTCCCCTCCACCCCGCCGGGGAGCAGCTCGGAGCCCCGTCGCCAGCGTGCCACCGCGGGTTGTCGGCAGTGACAGGTTCCGGTATGGCGGGGGGCATGAGGGTGACGCACCGGTTGATGATGGCCGCGCTCGTCGTGCTGGCGCTGGGGGGACCGGCCGGGGGGGCCGAGGGGGCGCCGGGGTGGATGGCGCGGCCCGAGGGGTTGAGGGAGCGGGCGCGGGCGAGGGTGGACGTCCCGGTCGAGGCGATCGGCTTCGAAGAGGGTGGGCCGGCGGTGCGGGTGCGCGGGGGCGAGACGCTGCGGGGCGCGCTGCCGGTCGCCGAACACACCGGGGAGCAGGTGCGGGTCGTGCTCCAGAGCAAGGTGGCCAACCTGGCGGTGTGGCTGCCGCGCAAGGCCCTGCGCAAGTGCGCGCTGCGCAAGGTGTGGCTGGCGCCGACCGAGGCGCTGGCCGCGGGACGGCCGACCGCGAGGTCGCCGGGGCTGGTGCTGGAGGTCGGCGAGCCGGTCACGCAGGTGTCGCCTCGGCTGGAGGGCGGGCTGGCGGACGTGACCTGGTGGCACGGGCGGGTGCGGGCCACCGTGGTGGGCGAGGCCGCGGCCTTCGGCGAGGTGTGGCCCGCGGGCAAGGCGCGGCGCAAGCGGGTGGGCAGGCCGAACGTCCGGCTGCGGCCGGGGGCGGTGCTGACCGCGACGCCCGCCAAGGCCTCGGACGAGGCCTTGGACGAGCTGCCGTTCGCGTGGCTGGGCGACCCCTCGCGCGGGGGGCATGTCTCGGTGCCGACCTGGGCGCGGGTGGTGGCACGGCGCGGCGAGGCGAGGCTGGTGCGGGTCGAGACCGAAGGGGCCAGCTTGACCGGCTGGGTGACGGCCGATCAGGTGGTGGAGGACGGCGCGCTGGGCGCCTGGGGCACGCTGACCGGCGGCGGCGGCGGCGGCGCGGCGGGCGACTTCGCTACGGTGCGCGAGGGCGCGACCCTGCACGCGAGCCCGGGCGGGGCGGTGGTCGGGGTGGTGACGGCGGCCGAGGCGCTGCTGTGGGTCGAGGAGCGCGGCGACGACGGCTGGGCGCGGGTGCGCGACCTGGAGCTGCCGCTCGGCGTGCCGGTGTGGGTGCGCGACGCCGCGGAGCCGTGACGACCAGCGGCCCGGGCCGCCGGCCGAGGTGAGACCGCGCCGCACACGCCGGGGCCGCTTGCGGAGCGGCGCGCGGCGGCAGTAGGGTGCGGGAAGGAGCGTGGCCATGAACAATCGGGTTGGGGTGCTGGGGTGCGCGGCGGCGCTGAGCCTCGTGGGGCTCGTGGCCGGATGCGGGGACATCAACGTCGCCGAGTCGGACGGGGGCGGCGGCGTAGACACCTCCGAGGACGCGTCCAAGGACGCCTCGGAGCCGCAGACTTGCGAGTACGGCGAGGACGGCTCGTGCGACGACGGCAACAGCTGCACGGTCGACACCTGCCTCATCACCGGGGTGTGCGCGCACGAGCCGCTGGCCAACGCGTGCAAGATCGACGGGCAGTGCTTCGTCGACGGGACCACGGCGCCGGCCAACGCCTGCCAGGTGTGCGACATCGCGCAGTCCAAGACCGCGTGGACGTCCGTGGTCTGTGACGACGGGCAGCCGTGCACGCGCGACGAGTGCACGGCCTCGAGCGGGTGCGTGTTCCTGGCCGACGACAGCCTGCCCTGCGACGACGGGCTGGCCTGCTCGACCGACGACCGGTGCTCGGGCGGGCAGTGCGTGGCGACCGACTGCGGGTGCGAGAGCGACGCCGACTGCGCCGAGCTGGCGGCGCCCTGCAAGGCCGTGTCCTGCATGGGCGGCGAGTGCGTGGTGGTCCCCGACGGCGGGCTGGACGGCAGCGCGTGCGACGACGGCGACCCGTGCACCGTGGGCGACAGCTGCGCCGCCGGCGAGTGCGCCGGGGCCGCGATGGACTGCAGCGAGCTGGACGACGCCTGCCACGAGGGAGCGTGCCAGGACGGGTCCTGCGCCGCCGTCGCGCTGAGCGGGATCCCCTGCGACGACGAGGACCCGTGCACGGCCGAGGACACCTGCGACGCCGCCGGCGCGTGCGTCGGGACGTGGGACCCGGTGGCCTGCACGTGCGCGTCCGACGCCGACTGCAAGGCGCTGAACGGGCCGTGCAGCGTGGGGCAGTGCGACCTCGAGGCCGCCAACTGCGTGGCGGCGCCGACTGTGGACGCGCCCTGCGACGATGGCGACGCCTGCACCCACGGCGACCTGTGCGACGCCGGGGGCGCATGCGCCGGGACGCCCTACGTCTGCGAGGCGGACAGCGGCTGCGAGATCGCCTCCTGCGACGGCGCGGGCGGCTGCGACGTGCAGGTCGCCGAGGGCGGGTGCTACATCGAGGTGGGCGGCGTCGAGACCTGCTTCGCCGAGGGCGGGGTCAACCCGGACGATCCGTGCCAGATCTGCGACCCGGAACAGGCGACGGACGCGTGGTCGGTGGCGGCCGACGGGGCGCCGTGCGGGCCCGAGGCCGGCGAGTGCGAGACGCCGAGCGCGTGCGCCGGGGGCGTGTGCCAGGCGGGCGGCTTCAAGGACGTGGGGACGGCCTGCGGCGACGCGACCGAGACGGCGTGTGACAAGCCGGACCTGTGCGACGGGGCCGGCTTCTGCCTGCCCGCGTACGTGCAGGCGGGCATCGCCTGCGACGACGGCGACCCGACCAACGGGCTGGACAAGTGCGACGGGGCCGGCCAGTGCGTGGGCGCCGGGTGCAGCGGCGACGCGGACTGCAGCGCCGGCGCGGCGGGGGCGTGCTTCGAGGGCGCCGGCGTGTGCGACGTGGCCAACGGGGTCTGCGTCCATACGCCCAAGGCCAGCAACGTCGCCTGCGACGACGGGGACCCCGCGACGGTCGGCGACCACTGCGACGGCATCGGGCACTGCGTGGGCAACCTGCCCTGCACGGCGCACGGGTGCGACGCGCCCAGCGGGCCGTGCGACGTCGCGCCGGGTGCGTGCGACGCCGGGACGGGGGTGTGCTCGTTCGACGAGCAGCCCGTGGGGACGCCGTGCGACGACCAGAACCCGGCGACGCTGGGCGACCGCTGCCACGCGGGCGGGGTCTGCGCGGGCGACCTGGACACGCCGCCGTGGATCGCGGCCCTGGACGACCTGCGCGTTCAGGCCGGGACGAGCGGGGCGACGCTGAGGCTGTTCGCGGGCGAGGGGCTGCACGCGGCCGAGGCCGCGCAGACGGTGACGGTGGCCGTGGTGGACAGCAGCGCGCCGGACGTGCTGCCGGTCGAGGCGGTGACGGTCGTGTGCGAGGACGACGGGCGCGGCTGCTACGGCAAGCTGGTGATCGACGGGCCGCTCGAGGTCGTGGGCGAGGCGACGCTGACGCTGGAGGCGTCGGACGGGCAGGCGACGACGCAGGCGACGGTCACCGTGACGGTCGTGGACTGCTCCGCGGACAGCCAGGTCTTCCTGGCCGACGGCAGCTTCGCGGTGCCCGAGGGGTGCAACTTCCTGGAGATCGAGGCCTGGGGCGCCGGCGGAGGCTCGGGCGAGCGGTACTCGGGGCGGCTGGGCGGCAACGGCGGCGGCGGCGGCTACGCCGCGGTCGGGCTGGGCGTGACGCCGGGCGAGAGCCTGGAGGTGCTGGTGGGTCAGGGGGGACTTTCGGGCAAGTGCTCGGGATCGCCGGTGCCTGGGGGCGACGGCGCTTACGCGGGCGGCGCCGCCGACGGGAGCGGAGCCGGCTCGCCGGGCGACGGGCCGCTGCTGGGCGGGGTCGGGGGCCAGGGGATCGGCAACGGGTACGCCGGCGGCCAGGGCGGCTATGGCGGCGGAGGCGGCGGACACAGCGGGTACCGGCGCGGCGGCAGCGGCGGCGCGGCGACCGTGGTGCGCTCGGCGGCGGGCGCGGACCTGGTGGTCGCGGGCGGCGGCGGTGGCGGCAGCGGTGGCCCCAGTGACTCGAACACGGTGCCAGGGTCCGGCGGCGGCGGGTGCGGGCAGCCCGGGATCAACGCAGTGGGCGACAAGGGCGGCGCCGGGGGCGGCGGCGGCGGCGGGGCTTGCGAGGGGGACGTCACCAGCCCGGCGCAGGGCCGCGACCCGAAGCCGGCGGCGCCCGAGGGGGGCGCGCGGGGCGGCACGTCGACGGACACGAACCAGTGCCAGCCCGACGAGTTCGGCGGGGACGGCGCGGCGGTGCTGCGGGTGCGCGGCGACTGGGCGGGCGGCGGCCTGGGCGTGGCGGACGGGGCGGCCTGGGAGGGCGCGCTGATGACCTTCGAGGTGACGGTGGCGCCGCTGGACGCGAGCAAGCCCGTGACCTTCAGCTGGACGACCCGGCCGCTGTCGGGTGAGGCAGGGGTGGACTTCGTGGCGGCGGGCGGGGTGGTGTCGGTGCCGGCCGGGCAGACGACGACGACGCTGACCGTGGCGACGCTGGACAACGCGTGGCTGGACGGGCTGCGGCTGGTCGAGGTGGTCGTGGCGGACGCGACCAACGTGGTGGTGCGCGACCCGGTGGGGCTGGGCTTCATCGGCGACGACGAGGCGTGCGAGGGCGCGGCCACGGTCGAGGACGCGGACGGGCGCGTGCTGCTGGGGATGGGGACGGCGTACGCGGACGAGGACGGCGACGGGTTCACGGCAGCGGCGGAGGCCGTGTGCGTGCTGTTCGGGCACGCGCTGCCCGAGGGCTACGTGGCGCAGGCGGTGGCGCCGCCGGCGCTGGGCTGGAACGCGGCGTTGGCCGAGCGGGTGGGGCCCGGGTCGAGCTGGAGCAGCGAGCACATGGCCCGGGTCGAGGCGGGCTACGCCACGACGAGCCAGTCGCCGGGCTCGGAGTCGGAGTGGCTGGTCCTGCGCGACTGGAAGCTGGGGCTGCCGGAGGCGGCCAAGGTGCTGGGCGTGCGGGTGCACGTGACGCGCGAGACCACCTGCGACAACCAGCGCACGATGCACGACAGCGCGGTGCAGCTGGTGCTGGGGGGCGAGGTGGTCGGCGCCAACCGGGCGGCGTCCGGGCCGTGGTCGCAGAGCAAGGAGACGGTGACCTATGGCGGCCCGAGCGACAGCTGGGAGGTGGCGCTGACGGGGGCCGAGGTCAACGGCGCGGACTTCGGCGTCGCCGTGCGCACCCTGCGCAACCAGCAGTGCTGCTCGTGTCAGGCGCGGGTGCACCACGTGTGGATCGAGGTCTTCACCGACCAGGGCGAGGACTGCGCGCCCGAGGACCCGGCGCTGTATCGGACCAAGGACGTCCACGTCGACGCCGACGGTGACATGTACTCGGTCGGGGCGTCGGAGTCGGTGTGCATGGGCGAGGCGCTGCCCGCGGAGTACGCCACGGGCTACGCGCTGAGCAGCTTCGGGACCGACTGCTACGACGGCAACGCCAACGCCTTCCCGGGGTCGACCTACTTCGGGACCAGCCACCGCGGTGACGGCAGCTACGACTACGACTGCGACGGCGCGACCACCGCCAACGCCAGCAGCTGCTACAGCTGCGCGGCCACGGTGTCGACCGGCACCTGCGCCACCTACACGGGCACCTGCACCAAGGGCGCGCCGTCGGTGGTCTACAACTGCACGGCGGCCCAGCCGTACGCCTGCGGCAGCACGGTGCCGAGCAGCAGCTGCGCGTTGACCTATCGCAACAGCGCCTGCACGACCAGCACCACCACGGTCAGCTCGGGCAGCGGGACGCACACCACCTTCTGCAGCACCAGCGCGGCAGGCTACACCGCCGTCAGCTGCACGGGGACGGCGACCTGCAGCTGCCGGTAGCGGGGGCGGGCGCCCGGAGGCGGGCGCCTACTCGGCCAGCAGGCGCAGGTCGAGGCGGACCGAGGTGGGGTCGAAGATGACGTGGTCCTCGTCGTTGCCCAGGTCCTGGGCCGTCTCGAACTGCAGCCGATAGCTGGAGGACGCGTGCCCGGCGGCCAGATCGGCGGCGACGCCCTCGATGACGTCGGCCGCGCGGTCGCCGCCCGGGCTGCCCGTGACGGTCGAGTCGCTGAACGTGCCGAGCTCGTTGGCCGGGGCGGCCGTGAAGGCGGCCTGGTCGATGGCGGTGAGCGGGGCGAGGTGGACGAGCTGCAGCGCGCCGAGGTCGGTGTAGGGGGCGCCGACGACGTGGGTCTGGCGGGCGAAGAGGCTGGCCGAGGTGAGGGAGACGACCTTGGGCACGGTCGACAGGTCGACGCTGACGAAGCCGCGCCAGGTGCCGTTGGAGGCCGTGTCGCCGACGCGGATGTCGGTGGTGACGCCGTTGGTGTCGAAGCCGCCGGTGGTCTCGACGACCCGGGGCAGCTGCAGGGTGACGTCGCGGGCGGTCTGGAAGCCGACCGTCAGCGGCTGGGCGAGGGGCGCGCCCTCGGCGCTGGTGGCGGTGGTCTCGACGGTGAAGTCGTAGTCGAAGGGGTCGACGGTGTCGTCGCCGGCCGGGTAGGCGAGGACGGCGGAGGCGTCGACGGTCAGGATGGTGGCGCCGGCGTTCCAGCTGAACGCGAGCTGATCGGCGGGCAGCGAGGGCGAGGTCCAGGCGGCCTCGACGCTGGCGGTGTTCATCGGCTCGCTGAAGGACAGGACGATGGGCCGCGAGACGAGGACGCCGCGCTCGCCGTCGCTGGGGGAGGCGGTGACGGTGGGGCCGGTGGCGACGTCGGCCTCGGTGTCGGTCGTGTGGACGTCGTCGTGACCGGGCGATGCGTCGTCGCCGCAGGCGGTCAGGGCCAGGGCGCCCGCGAGGGCGAGGACCCAGCGGCGGCGGGCGGGCCGGCGCGGGGTGTGGCAGGCGACGGGGCGTGGGTGCGGCGCAACGAAGGCGGTCATGAGGCTAATCCTGGGGGCGGGTGGCTCGGCGCCGCGTGCGGTGGCCCGTCGTTCGCGAGCGCGGCCTGGGGCGCGGGGCCGAAGCGTCCCAGCTGCGGCAGAATCGGCAAGAAAAATGTGACACGCGCGGGTCGTCGCGCGCGGCAGTCAGCGTATTCCGGCGGCGCGGCAGGCGAGCTGACGGGACCGACGGAGCCGGTCGCCGCACAGTCGGGGGTGGCGCCTCGGGCAGCCGAGCCGCGGCTTTTTGGGCAAGTGGTGAGCGCCCGGTCGCGGGCGGCGGGGGCGCCCGGGGGCGCGAGGGTCCGTGGCCGGCGGAGCGATTGCGGGCGGGGCGCAGGGCGGCTAGGGTGCGGACGACCGCGAGGAGGCTGCGACGTGAGGGTGACCACCAAGGTGCTGGGGCTGGCGGCGGCGATGGCGCTTCCGGCGGGGGCGTGGGCGGCGGACGAGGCGCCGCTGTGGACCGTGCAGGTCGACCCGCTGACGACGCTGCTGGGGTTCGCGCACGTGCAGGTCGAGCGGGCGCTGACGCCGGCCGTGTCGGTGTACGCGGGGCCGCACCTGCGCCTGTTCGACAGCCCGCTGGCCGACACGACCGAGCCCTACACGGGTCTCGGGGCCGAGGTCGGCGTGCGGTGGTACTTCGCCGGCGTGGCGCCCGAGGGCGCCTGGGCGCTGGTGCGGGGCGTGCTGGCGCGCGTCAGCACCGACACGCCGGCGCCGGAGGTCGGAGTCGGCGGGTACGGCAGCGCCTTGGTCGGCTACACGGCGATCTTCGACGGGCTGTGGGTGCTGTCGGGCGGCGCTGGCGCGCAGTACATCGACTATGGCGTGGCCGGGTACGGGCCGTCGGGGGTGTTCCCGGCGCTGCACACGGCCCTGGGCGTCGCCTTCTGAGCGGGAGCCGCGGGATGAGCATCAAGCGTCAGCCGATCTTCCTGCCGCCGGGCGGCGGGCGCGCCTACCCGATGGGGCGCATCTCCAGCATCTTCAAGGCCGACGGCGACGAGACCGGCTCGCGCTACAGCATCTCGGAGTGGTGGCTGGAGCCCAACACCAAGGGCCCCGGGGCGCACAGCCACGACGAGGACGACGTGTTCTTCGTCATCGAGGGCACGATGAGCTTCCTCATCGGCGAGTCCTGGGTGGACGCACCGCGCGGCTCCTTCGTGCTGGCGCCGGCCGGACTGACCCACGACTTCGAGAACCGCACGAGCGAGCGCGCCGGCGTGCTGAACTTCTCGGCCCCCGGCGGCTTCGAGCCGCACATGCCCGCCATCGCCGGCTGGTTCGCCGAGCACCCACCCGGCGACGCGGTGCCGCGCGAGCCGGCGGAGACCGACTGAGCGGCCTCGAGCCTGCATTTCTCACCAGCTCCTACTGCGCCCGGGGCTAGCACCGCACCTCCGCGGCGTTCTCGCTCCGGCCGGCTCGACGTACTGTCGAGTACACGGGGGCTGCGCCCCCGAACCCCGCGATGAGCCGCTCCGAGCACCGCGGATCTGCGACACTACCCCTCGGGCTCGCTACGGATCTGGTGAGAAATGCAGGCTAGCACGGCACTTTTCGCGAATACGGCGGCGGCGCGCTGATCCGCGAGCAGCACTTCCACCTGGGGCGGCGCTGCGGTGAGTGGCTCGAGCCCAAGGGCGACGGGGCCGAGGTCGTCGCCTACCCGGCGTGCGAGCTGTTCGAGCCGGCGGCCCCGGCGGCGGACGCTCCGACGGGCAGTTCATCGGGGGTCAGCCTGGGGCCTGGGCCTCCTGGGACGACAGCGGCCAGGTCGTGGAAGTGGATTACGGGCTCCTGCCATGACCCGATGCGGTCGTGACCCTGCTCGCCCTCTCGTGGGGCCTGTACGCCGGCGCGGCCGCGGCCTCGCCGCTGCTGTCGTATCCCAACGGCAACGCGCGCTTCGAGCTGGTCTCCGACGAGGTCGAGGCCGAGGCCGAGGACGTCTACCACATCGGGTGGGACTCGGACGGCAACCGCTATTACTACGGAGGCTCGGGGACCTACATCGCCTGCCAGCCCGCCGGCACGCCTGAGGACACCTACCTGGGCGTCACCGTGGGGCACGGCCTGGTGCTGGGGCCGACCGAGTCCCCGCCGGCGGCCATCATCGACGACGAGGCCGTGTTCGTCGACATCGACTCGACCAAGATCAGCATCTACGCCGGACGCTGCGACGCGCCGCCCGGGCCCAACGGCCACCCCATGCTGCCGGTGCGCCACTGGGCCGTGCCCGTCGACCTCGCCGCCAACGGCAAGGCACCGCAGACGCTGTCGAAGTTCCGCTACGACCCGCGGCTGTTCGTGTTCGGCGGACAGCTCTGCGTGCCCTACCACCAGGGCGTCTGGTGCTTCGACGAGGCGCGCGACGAGCCTCGCTTCTCGCCGGTCTTCCAGGTGGGCGATCTCGCGGCCGCGGTCGAGCTGCACCCCGTCCTGCAGAGCGTGCACGGGCAGGCGCTGCCGCCGCCGAAGCTGCCCCTGGACCCGGCCGCCCTGGCGCACCCCGAGTGGGAGTGGGACATCACGGCGATGCAGCCCTTGCCCGACGGCTCGGTCGTGGCCGGGCTGACGGCCTCGCTCCGCAAGACCTTCGGCAGGATCAGCCCCTTGGAGCACGTCGGCGCGCGCGCGCTGGTGCGCGTCCAGCCGAGCGGCGAGGTGAGCCTGGTCACCGCACCCGCGACCCACGTCGGGCGCTACACGCCGAACCCCTATGGCTTCATGTGGCGGCTCGACTACGACGCCGAGCTGGGACGGCCGCGTCCTCGCCTACCGCACCGACACCACCCTGGTCGGCCTCGATCTGCAGACCGGGGCGCGCTGGGACTGGGTCGACTCCGACCAGGTCTTCCACCACTTCCAGGGGCACCTCGGCGGCGCCAACGAGGAGGTGACCTTCCGCACGGTCGACTACTACCCGGTCGACGCCGACAACCTGTTCATCGTCGGCGGCAGCTCGACCACGCGCGTCTTCCACGTCGACGGCGCGGGCGAGATCACCTTCCGGCTGGACCTGGCGCAGCAAGCCTGCGCGGACGGGCTCAACCTGTGCCCCGGCCAGCCCGAGCCCTACAGCAAGGCCCTGTACGGCCCCGGCGTCCACCCGTGCGCCCACGTGCTGGGCTGGCACTCCGGGCTGGGGCGGCTGCTCCTGGGTGTGCCCGCCTTCGGCGAGCTGTTCGTCGTGGGCCTGCACCCGACCGAGCCGCCCAACGTGGTCCTGCGCAGCCACGCGCTCCACGGCGTGGCCCGCAACGACTACGAGCGCTGGCTGCGCGGGCCCGAGATCCCGGGCGACGGGCTGCCCCTTCGCCTGCAGCCGACCGGCCACGGCGAGCTGTTCAGCGAGTTCGACCTGTTCACGCCGCAGTTCCAGCGTCTGCCGAAGAACCCCTTCGCCTACCTGCAGGGCCAGGCCATCCCGCAGCTGACCGGCGTCTGGGGCGACACGCTGCTGTCCACCGACACCGGCAACGAGTGGGTGCGCTACGAACGCCGCGTGCAGCCGGGCGACACGCTCCTGCTGCGCCAGGCCGAGCGACCCCTGCTCGAGGGCGGCTACGACGAGGGCTACATGCTGTACGCCATCGGCCCGCGCGGCGGCGCCAACCCGCTGTGGGACGACCTCGACATGGCCCTGCGCGGCGTCACCGGCATGGACGTCTCGGCGACCGGCGACCTGTGCATCGCGGACCGCTTCGGCGAGCAGCTCATCGAGCTGGCTCCCCACACCGACGGCAGCCTCATCCCCTCGCTGCCCTCGGTCCGAATCGAGGACGTCGAGCCCATCGACTGCCTGTACGACGGCGACGACCTGCTGGTCCTGGTCGCGGCGCCCTACGCCGTCCTGCGCCTCGACCGCGCGACCGAGACCTTGGTGCCGCACCTGTCGATCCCCGACGACCCGCGCGCGCCCGGCCAGCTGGTCGCCGGCCCCGACGGGCCCGAGCTGCTGCGCGTCCCCCAGGACGGTGGCGATCCCATGGGCGCCCTGCACCGCGCCGACGGCACCCTCTTCACGCTGGGCTCGTACACCTGGCAGGGCGCCTCGCAGCCCCGCAAGACCGACGGCACCATGGCCCACCTCGCCGAGCGCCCCGACGGCCGCGTCGTGGCGCTGTACTACCGCCCCGGGCTGGGCGTCGGCTCGGGCGACGACCTCGACGAGGAGCCGCCGACGCTGCTCGACGTCGACCGCGGCCACAGCTACCCCCTGGTCGTGCTCGACCGCGCCACGTCCCGCTCGGCCCTGGCCCAGGTCCCGGGCGGGCTGCCCGTCGACCCCTGGACCGGCGAGCCCGGCCCGACCCACTGGCCCCCACCGTCCTCGTCGCAGGCTCCCGGCCTGGGCCCCGCGCCCGGCCACCCCAGCGGCGGCCAGGCCGATCCCGACCGGCAGCGCTCGGCTCCCGGCGATGACGACGACGGCTGCGCGGCCTCGGGCTCCAGCCCTCTGCCGCTGGCCCTGACCCTACTGACGCTGGCGTGGCTCCGCGCCCGGGTCAGGGCCCCTGCGGAGCGTACCACTCGCCGACGTTCGCGCTGACCTCGCCCTCACGGACCCGGTAGGTGCGCGCCTGGCCGCAGCCCGAGGCCTCGTAGAGGTGATCGTTCGACCCCGGCGGCGTGGCGGGTGGCACCGAGGTGCGGACGACCGCGATGCGGTCGGGGTCGCAGGCCAGATCGCGGGCCGCCGCCTCGCGGACCCGGGACTCGTCACTCGAGCAGCCCGGCAGCAGCGCCAGCGCGAGCAGGACGGCGACGGGGTGTCGGTGCAAAGGGCCTCCGGGCGCGGTCGTTCGTCCGAGAGCTAACCCGACCGACGCGCCGGCCGCAACGGACCGGGTCGCGCCGTCCGCTCGAAGGGTCGGTCGTGGCTCCCGGAGCCCCAGACCCCGGCCGTCGCGGGCGCGGCGCGGGCCAAGATGCAAGATTGTCCTTTCTTCTCCATCCCTTACGACCCGAGCAACGGTAGACCCCAGCAGCTGGGGTCCAGGCTCCCCGAATCGGCGCCAGCCTGGGCTGGTGCCCCCGAATCGAGGCCGCCATCGCGTCTGTCGGGGCCTCGGCACGGCGCGTGCACAGGCGCAGGTCGCAACTCACGACCTGGAGGCGACCATGAGAAAGCGGAAGAAGCGGAAGGCGGCGGATCGCGCGCGGCGGGTGCAGCGACGGGAGCCGGCGAAGGCGCAAGGTCCAGGGGCCGGTCGGACGCGCATCGCGGGCGAGGCGGAGCTCGACCCCGCCCTGCTGGGGCCGATCCGGACGGCCATGAGGCACTCGGACGAGCGGGTCCTGGCCGGCGAGGTCTCGTCGAGGCACCTGCTGCCGGTCTGGGACGCGGTCCTGGCGGCGACCACGCGCACACCCGGGCTGACGCTGCACCGCCTGGAGCGCGCGCTGGGGGGCTCGCTGACGCTCACCGTCAGTGAGCTGCGCGAGTGGCTGCCGATCGACGCCCGCCAGGATCCGACGCTGCTCGCCCGCTGGCGCGCCTTCTGCGAGGCCTACCTGGAGCGGTTCGCGGGCGAGGACCCCGACGAGACCCGGCACATGCGGTGCTCGCTGGCCGAGGCGATCCACTGGACGAGCAGCCGCGACGAAGCCGAGGCGTACCTCGCCGAGTGGCTGGACGAGGATCCCGGCGTCGGCGAGGCGTGGCTGACGTGGAGCCGGCTGTACTTCGACCCGCTCTGCGTCGCGCTGCCCGACGACGATCCCGAGCGCGCGCTCGAGCTGCTGCGCGAGGGCGTCGCGCGAAACGCCGACCCCGAGGCGCTCGACCGGCTGTTGGTGCAGCTGGGCAACGTGCTGAGCAGCCTGGGACGCATCGAGGAGTCCCGGCGCGTGCGCGACCGCGCGCTGCGTGCGTTCGAGGCGCGGTGCGGGCACCCCGACGCGGACTCGACTCATCCGCGCCTGCTGCTGTGAGGGTAGCCCGACCCGCGGCTCATGGACCCGGGGGGTTGGCCAGGTCGGGTCGCAGGCGGGGCAGCTACGAGCCCTCGCCCTTCAGTCCCGATCTGCCGATGTCGTTCATCGGCCAGATGGTGTCGTACATCGGCCGGACGGTGTCGTACATCGGCCTGCCGCTGCTCGACCGCCTCGTCCTGACGAGGCCGTCGAGGTCGAGCGTCCCTCCCGTCGCATCCGCTCGGCGCGATGTCCGGCTGCGGCCTGGAGCGCGCCCGCGCCGCTCGCGAGCGGCCGACCTCGGGCAGCACCTGGACAAGCCGCGGGACCTCGGCGCGCTCGAGCGGGAGTCGAGCTCGCGAGCCTCGCGCTGCCGAGCGCCGCGGCCGGATGCGGAGCGCCTGCGAGTCGCGGTAGGCTGTGGTCACACGCCGCTGGAGCCCGCCATGAGCCAGGTCACCCTGTACCACATCCCGCCTTCGTTCTTCTCGGCCATCGCGCGCCTCGCCCTCGAGGAGAAGGGCGTGGCGTGGCATGGCCGGATCGTGAACATCGGGCCGCCCGCCGAGAACTACCAGCCCTGGTACGTGCGCAAGAACCCGCGGGCGGTCGTGCCCACGCTCGAGCACGGCGAGCGGGTGGTGTGGGACACGCTGCGGATCGTCAGGTACGTGGACGAGACGTTCGAGGGACCGGCGCTGGTTCCCAGCGAGCCCGGTGCGCGGGAGCGCGCGGAGCGGTGGGTGCAGATCGTCGACGGCTTCCCGTTCCGCGAGCTCAGCTACGGCCAGCCCAGCGGTCTGTTGCGTCACGTCCCGCGCTGGGTGGTGGGTGTGCGCCGCCGCAAGCTGGTCGCCCACCGCGGGCGCAACCCCGACCTGGCCGAGGCCTACGACGCGCGGATCGCCGACGTGGACCGTTGGGCGCAGACCATCGCCGACCCAGGCGCGATCGCCGCGCTGCGCGAGCGCATGCAGGCCCACCTGGACGCCTTGGAGGCCGAGCTGGGCGTGCGGCCCTTCATCGCGGGCGACGCCTACAGCCTGGCCGACGTGTACTGGACGGTCGCCCTGGCGCGGCTGCGGCTGCTGCGCTCGGCGGGGCTGGCGGACCCGGCGCGGCACCCCAGGGTGGCGGCCTGGTACGAGCGCATGAAGGCGCGCCCGTCGTTCGACCGCGCCGACGTCTGGGAGCGCATGAAGCCGGCGCGCATGGTCCCTATCATGGCGCCCTACCTGCTGCCGCGCCTCACGGCGGCCGCCGCCCTGGTGGGGCTGGTCGTCTGGGCGCTCTGACACGACGTGACGGCGGCGCACGGAGGATCTGGCGGCGAGCACGCGGGAAGGCTAGCCTGCGCGGACCGAGATCAACCTGGGGATACGACGATGAGATGGATGTTGGGATGCGTTCTGGCGGTGGCGCTGGTCGGCTGCGACTCGCCGGGCGGCAACGGTGGCGACGTGACGGACCCGAACGGCGGCTTCAAGCCGGGGACCGAGCCGACCATGAAGCCAGGCACCGGCGCCGGGTCCTACGCGGTGACCGAGGTCTGCCCGCTGTTCGCCAAGATGTTCTGCTTCGAGCAGGTGGCCTGCGACCTGGGTGAGTCCACCATCCCGCAAGAGTGCATGACCACCTTCCAGGCCCTGTGCGAAGTGCACATCACGCGCGCCATCGAGGAGGCCATCGCCGCGGGCGAGGCGACCTACGACGGCGCGGCCGCGGCGCGGTGCTTCAACGGGATGACCGTCACCTGCGACGGCACGACCAACCCGAACCAGGCGGACTGCGACAAGATCCTGGTCGGCAAGAGCGCCGCGGGCCAGCCGTGCGACTACGCCGCCTCCTGCGAGCCCGGCTCGCGCTGCGAGCCCGGCGAAGGCGGCACATGCCCCGGCACCTGCGTTCCCGACGCCAAGGAGGGCGAGGCCTGCGGCTGGGACGAGGGCGACAAGCAGTGTGCCAGCGGCCTCGACTGCAACGGCGAGGTCTGTGAGAAGGAGCTGAACGACCAGCCGATCGGCGGCCAGTGCCAGTACTCGGACCAGTGCGTCGCGGGCGCGTGGTGCGACTACATGGAGAACACGTGCAAGGCGCGCGTGGCCGCGGGCGAGGTCTGCAGCAACGGCGACGCGTGCCTCGACGGCCTGTACTGCGACTTTGGCGGCGAGGCCGCGACGTGCAAGACCGCCCTGGGCGAGGGCGAGGTCTGCGGCGCGTCGAGCGGCGCGTGCAAGGGCAGCCTGTACTGCGACTGCCCGGCGGACAAGCCCGAGTGCACGACCGAGGAGCGCGTCTGCCTCGACGACAGCGTCAAACCTGGCGACCCGTGCCAGGAGGACGGCGTCTTCGGCCCCTGCGGCTGGGGCGACCTGTACTGCCGGACCTCGGACAACACCTGCCAGCCGCCGCCCAAGGTCGGCCAGCCCTGCGGCGAGGCCGTGGGCGTCAGCGAGTGCCTGTGGGGCTGGTGCAACCCGACGAGCAACACCTGCGAGGCGTTCGCGCTGGAGAACCAGGCCTGCACGACCCAGGCCCAGTGCCTGATGGGCCTGGCCTGCATCGAAGGCAAGTGCACGGCGCCGCCGGTGACCTGCACGTCGAACCTCGGCGAGCTCTGACCCTTGCGACCCAGGCCCTCGCGCGCGCCCGAGCGCCGCGCGAGGGTCAGGGCGCCATCAGCTCGTCCAGCGTCCGGTTCATCCGCTCGCGGGCGGCCTCGGCGTCGAGCGCCGTCGTGCCGTCCAGCGAGCGCAGATCGGTCGCGGACAGGTTCATCGGCATCGCGAAGGTCTCGGCGTGGAAGGCGCGCGCCAGGCCGCGGGCCGCGTCCCCGATGGGGTCGTCCGAGTCCGCTGGGGCCGGCTCGCCGGTGGCGCAACCGACGATGCCGCCGGCGGGCGAGACCAGGCAGGCGCGTAGCCCCGCGCCCTGGTCCTCGACCGACACCCGGAAGCCGCCCGGCGTCTCTCTCAGGCGCGGCGAGCGCTCGAGCAGGTCGCCGGCGTGCCGCGCCGCCGTCTGGCTGGAGGCGACCTCGACCGTGGCCGGCAGCGCCAGGCCCAAGCGCCGGACGACGCCGGGGTCCCCCTGCATCGCCTGCTCGAACAGCGGCATCGCGGCCGCCAGGTCACCGGCCCGCCGCGCGCCCTCGGCGCCCACCGCGGCCACCCGCGCCCGCACCAGGCGCTCGCTGTGCGGCAGGTCGGCCAGGGCGCGCTGCGCCAGGTCGAGCGCGCGGCGGTGTTCGCCCTGCGCCAGCGCGACCTCGGCCTCGAAGCCGTCGTAGTAGGCGTGCAGCCCCGGCATTTGCTCGGCAGCGCGCGCCTGTTCGAGCACCGCGCCGACCACGCCCGGGCCCAGCACCTCGACGAGGTCGCCGAGCAGCCAGACCGGCGCGTCGACGGTGCCGTAGGCGTAGACGCGGAAGGTCGCGTGCAGCCGCTTGGGGTCGGTCAGCACATGGATGACCCGCTCGTCGTCGGGCCAGGCGCCCAGGCGGCGGCCCGAAGCGCGCGCGACGGCGCCGACCCGGTCGCCCAGCGACGACCAGCTGGCCTCCTCGGCGATGAGCTCGGCGTCGAGGCGGCGGATGGCGCGGCGGATGAGGGCGTGGCCCCCCAGGGCCTGCTCGGGGGTGTTGCTGGTGAAGCCGCGGCGGTCGGGGCGCGACAGCGCGCGGTCGGCCATGCGGAAGGCGTCCTCGGCGCGGGCGCCGACCAGGAGCGTCACCGCGAGCGCCATGTCGGCCTCGGCCTGGGCGTGCACGCGCAGGTCGGGCGACTGCCCCATGCGCCAGCGCTGCATGGCCTTGAGCCCCTCGATGGCCTCGTCCATGCGCCCCTGGTCGAGCATCAGCAGCGTCAGGAAGCGCCACGGGTTGGTGGCCGAGTTGGCCGGCGGGTCGGCCGCCTCGCGGATGTAGCGCTCGGCCTCGTCGAAGCGCAGCACCGACTGCGCGGCCTCGGCGGCGTTGCTGGCGTCCACCACGACCGACTCGCGGTTGCCGGCGGCCCGCTGGCCGCGCGAGCCGTCGAGGGCGGCCAGGCACGCGTCGTAGCACGCCTGCCGGTTGTGGTCCGAGTACTCGATGGCGCACAGGGCGTTGAGCCCGCCTTGACGCTCGTACTCCCACGTGGACCCGATGGCGATCCGGGCGGCGGCCCGCGCCCGTTCCATGTCCCCCAGGCGCAGGTGGGCCCAGGCCTCGTTGTCGGCCAGGCGGAACTCGGGCGCGGCCTCCCGCACGTCGTCCAGGTAGTCGAGCTGGAGATCGTAGCGCTCCATCTCGCCGGCCAGGCCCTGCAGCTCGAAGTAGATGCGGCGGTGCCAGTCGAGGCCGACCTCGTCGCCGGAGCCGCGCGGCCAGGCGCGCTCGTGCAGCTCGGCGGCGCGCTTCATGTGGAACATCGCGCGGGCGAGCGAGCCCTCGGCCTCGTGCAGCGCCTTGGCCAGCACGAAGTGGCCGGCCAGCGAGTCGGGATCTTCGGCCAGGATCTCGTCGGCCAGCCGCCGCGCGGTCAGCAGCTTGCCCTGCCGCTCGAGGGCCACGGCCTGGGCCTCCTTGGGGGTCAGCTCGGTGCGCACCCGCCCCTGTTGCCGCTGCGCGATGGCCGGCCACAAACCGACCAGGGCCACGCCCAGCAGCGCCAGCGTCAGCGTCACGGCCAGCCGCGACAGCCAGTGGGGGCGGGCCACGCTCATCGGCGCAGGCTCGCGCGGGCCAGGCGCTCGAGCACCGGCTTGGCGCAGTCGCGGGCCACCTTGTCGGCCTGCCCGACCCCCGGCGCCAGATCCAGCCGGTGCGAGAACAGCGGCTCTATCAGCGCGTCGAGATCGTCGGTCGTCACGTGGTCGCGGCCCCGCACCAGCGCCCGCGCGCGCAGGGCCGACACCGCCAGCACCAGCGCGCGCGTCGAGGCGCCCTGCAGGACCCGCGTGTCCTTGCGGGTGTTGGCGGCGAAGTCGACCAGCGCCTCGCGCACCTCGGGGGCGATGAACACGTGGTCCTCGACCAGCGCGCGCGCGTCCAGGATCTCGGTGCGCGTCACCCGCGGCAGGTCGTCGCCGGCGCCGCGGCGGATGGCCTTGAGATCCGACAGGATGGCCAGCTCGGCGTCGCGCGCGATGTGCTTCATGCGGATCTTGAACAGGAAGCGGTCGAGCTGCGCGCTGGGCAGCGGGAAAGTGCCAGCCAGATCGAGCGGGTTTTGCGTCGCGATGACGAAGAACAGGTCGTCGAGCCGGCGGGTCTGGTTGTCGACCGTCGTCTGCTTCTCGCCCATCGCCTCGAGCAGCGCCGACTGCACCTTGGGCGAGGTGCGGTTGATCTCGTCGGCGAGCAGGACGTGGGCGAAGATGGGGCCCGGGCGGAAGAAGAACTGCTGGGTGTTCGGGTCGAAGATGGTCGTGCCCGTCACATCCGACGGCAGCAGATCCGGCGTGAACTGGATGCGCCGCAGCGGGGCGAAGTCGTCGCCCGGCAGATCGTCGACGATGCAGTCGCCCAGCGCCTTGGCCAGGGTGGTCTTGCCCGAGCCGGGGTAGTCCTCGAGCAGGACGTGGCCGTCGGCCAGCATCGCCACGGTGATGAGCTCGACGGTGTCGTCGCGGCCCAGCACCGCCCGGCGCATGCGGCTCATCAGGCGCTGCGCGACGTCGACGGCGGCGTTGAGCGTGGTGACGCGCGGGGCGGCCGCGGCCGGAGCGTCGGTCTGGGCGCCGTCGAGCGCGAGGTCGTCGGCGGGCTGCAAGGGGTGCATCGGGGCTCCTAACGCGAGGCGAGGAACGAGAAGGGGTTGAGGAGGCCGAGCAGGCGGCGCCACCAGCGGGCGCTGGCGCGCAGCTCGCGGCGCAGGCGGCCGAGGCCCTGGCGCCAGGCGTTCGGATCGCCGCCGGCCGCGCGGCCCGGGTCGCCGAAGCGGGCGGCCAGGTGCAGGTGGGTCAGCTCGGCGAAGGTGGGCGAGTGCGGGGCGACGCGGCGGGCGAAGCGCTCGCGGGTCTCGCCGTAGCCGCGGGTCCAGGCGGACTCGGCCAGCAGGTCGAGCGCGAGGCGGTAGCCGACCCGCGACAGGGCCGGGCCGGTGGCGACGAGGGGGGCCAGGCGGCGCCAGGCCTTCCAGGCGTAGGCCATGATGAGCAGCGCCAGCGCCAGCACGCCGGCGACGCGCAGCGGGTGGGGCCCGGGGTTGGGCGGCTCGGGCTCGGGCGGCGGCGGCGGCAGGTCGCGCGCCATCTCGCCCAGGCGGCGGGCCAGCTCGGGGTCGGGGGGCTCGCCCGGCGGGTCCAGGTTGTTGGCGGGCGCGACGTCCAGCACGACCCAGCCCTGCCCCTCGAGGTACAGCTCGGGCCAGGCGTGGGCGTCGCCGCCGCTGACGACGAGGGTCGAGCCTTGCCGCTTGTCCTCTTCGAGGTGGTAGCCGACGCCGACCCGCGCCGGGATGCCCAGCGAGCGCCACATGTAGACGGCGGCGTGGGCGAAGTGGACGCAGTAGCCGGTGAGGTCGCCGAAGAGGAAGTCTGCGGTGGGGTCGTCGACGCCCGCGTGGCGGTGGCGGGTCGAGTAGGTCGCGTTCTCGTCGAGCCACAGCTTGATGGCCAGCGCCTGCACGAAGGGGTCACCCGCGACGTGGGCGGGCAGCGCGGCGACGATCTGCCGGGCCAACTCGCCGTAGCGCGCGTCGGTCGGGGCGGTCGTGTACAGCTCGCGCAGGTCGTCGGTCCAGCCGGGGTCGCCCGCGCCGAGGCCGCGGAGATCGCGGTAGTCGCGCGTCTGGGCCAGCGACTCGAAGGTGTAGGCGCGCACGAACTGCGAGCCGCGCGGGGTCGGGGCCGGGGCGAACGCGACCGGCGCCTCGAGGGCGAACGGGCGCGCATGCGGGACGATGAGCGCCACCTGGCCGCGGACGCGCGCGCGGCCGAGCGGCTCGCCGTCGGGGGCGGTCGGCGGGCCGGGCACCTCGAGCCGGCGCGTCGGGAACTGGGCGACGCGGTCGGGGTCCTCGAAGCCTGCGGGGGGCGGGACGAGGCGGAACCCGTTGTAGTGGCTCCAGGCGTCCTGCCGGAAGTAGAAGGCGCCGGAGGGGGGCGAGTAGTCGTCGCCCAGGATGACGACGGCGACCGGGGCGGCCTTGCCCTGGCTGCCCGGGTCGTCGCGCTCGAGCTGCTGGTCGGCGGGCAGCGGCTTGCCGTCGGGGCCCAGGCGCTGGCCCGCGCCCGAGCCCTGGCGTCCATCGGCCGGGCGCAGGCCGCCGCCCTGGGCCAGACGCTCGGACAGGTCCATCGGCTGGTCGCCGCCCTGGCCTCCCCCCGAGCGCTGCTCGGGGCGGGCGGCTCGTTGCTGCTCGCCCTCGCCGGGGCTCAGCAGGCCCAGGTCGTCAGGGACGTCGGGCTTGGGCGGCTCGACCATGCGCATGGCGAGCAGGACCAACAGCCCCATCAGCGGCAGGGCCAGCCACGACGATGTCGACAGGCGCTGGCGGCTGTCCAGCGCGGCCAGCACGACCAGCAGCCCCACGGCCACGCCGCCGATGACCAGCAGCGCGCGCGTCGGGTCGTGCCCCTGCTGCCAGGCCCAGTCGCTGAGCCACAGCGGGCGGGCGATGATGCCGTCGCGGTGTGCGGCCAGCATGGCGGCCAGGGCGGCCGGCGCGGCGGCAAGCTCGAGGGCCGAGGCGGCGCGGTGGCGCATGGCGAGGGCGCGCAGGGCGCCGGTGACGGCCAGGGCGACCGCGAAGTAACGCAGCGCCGCGCCGGCGACCAGCGCGTTGGCCGGCCCCAGGGCGCGGGCGATGCCGGTCGTGCCGACGACGGTCCAGGCGAGGGCCGTGAACAGCCCCAGGGTCGCGCCGGCCAGCAGCACGATGGCGGGGCCGCGCAGGCGCGAGCGGCCCGCGTAGTGGCCGGCGACCAGCCCGCCCAGGACGCCGACGCAGGCCATGACCTGCCCGGCGCGCGAGGTCACGCCCAGAGCGCCCCAGGTCAGGGCCGTGGCGGCGATGCACAGGGCGATGGCGCGCAGGGCGTGCGCCGAGAGGCGTTGGGCGCGGGAGGCTTCGCTCATGCGACCTCCTCGTCGAGGGCCGGGTCGGCGTAGGCCGCGTGGGCGGTGATGGCGGCGGCCTCGCTGACGACCGCGGCCGGGTCGTGGAAGCGGCCGGTGACGCGGTCGACGACCTGCACCCGGGCGCGGGTGGTGCCCAGGGCGTCCAGGACGCGCTCGACCTGCTCGACCGGGCTGGGCGGGCCGGGCGCATAGGGGCGCAGGGCGGGGGCGCGGCGGAGGGCGAGGCGCAGCGGCCAGGGGCGACGGTCGCGGGCCTCGACGCCGTCGGTGCCGACCACGACCTGCAGGGTCATGGCCTTGTGGCTGGCGGCGGCGGCGGCCTCGACGACGCGGTCCAGCCACGGGCCGGGCCGCGGCGGGACGAAGACGACGGCGTGCAGGGCGCCCGAGCGCTGGGCGGCCTCGAGGAAGGGGACCAGCCCGGCGGCGCCGGCGTCGGTGGGCGTCTCGGACGAGCGGGTGATGAGGTCGAGGGCCTGCTCGGGGGTGCGGGCGTGCTCGGGGCAGCCGTCGGCGGCCAGGACCCAGTCGGTGCCCAGCTCGCCCGACTGGACCAGGGCGCGGGCGGCGCCGGCGGCGGGCTCGTCGTCCGGGCCGGTGACCAGGTAGGCGACGACGCGGCGGGCGGGGCTGACGGCGCGCTCGGGGGTGCGGACGACCAGGGCGCGGGTGCGGGCGTAGACCTTCCACAGGACGTGGCGGATGGGGTCGCCGGCGGCGTAGCGGCGCATGTCGATGAGGTCGCCGGCGGGGCGGCCGTCGGGGTGGCCGAGGTCCTCGCCGGCGGCGAGGCCTTCGACGAGGTGGACGCGGTCGAGGGCGCCGGTCGAGGGGGTGAAGTGGGCGTCGCGGGGTTCGGTGCGGTGGAAGGTGACGGCGGTGAGGCCGAAGACGTCGCGGACCTGGAAGCGGCGGCGGATGGCGGGGCGGACGCCGCGGCGGCGTGGGGTGACGCGCTCGGCGCGGGCGGGGCCGGCGGGGACGAGGCGGGTCTGGACGGTGGGGTCGTCCCAGCGCCAGTCGGTCTCGACGAAGGGGAGCCAGGCGGGGAAGGCCAGCTCGAAGCCGGTGTCGGTGGGGGCGCCGCAAGGGGCGGTGAGGTGGTCGGCGCTGCGGGCGCGGCCGGCGCGGCGGGCGAGGGCGGCGGTGCCGAGGAGGGTGCAGAGGAGGCCGAGGGCGGGCAGGCCCAGGCCGACGGCGCCGACGACCCACAGGACGAGATCCTGGCGGCCCTGGCCATAGACGAAGAGGGCGGCGGAGGCGCCGGCGCCGACGAGGAGGCCGAGGGGCGTGAGCGGGAACCAGCCGGCCAGGCGGCGGGCGAGGCGGGCGGCGCGCTGGGCGAGGGGCCGGGCGCGGCGGAGGAGGGGGGCGGGAGCGAGGCGGAGGAGGTCCAAGGGGGGCGTGGGTCCGGTGTCGGGGGAGGGCCGGCGGGGCGCGCGGGCCGGTGGATGCAACGTAGATCGCGCGGGGACGGGGGGCAATCAGGCGGCAGCCAGCGGCGGCGCGGGAGGGGCGCGGGCGCGGGCGGCTGGAATAGCGGCCGCGATGTGTGCGATATCGGGCGCGGCGCGCGTTGCATTCCCGTCGTGCGGGATGAGGCGGGTGGCGGCGCCGGGAGCATCATGAAGCGTCGAGGGATCGCGATCGGGGTCGCCGCGGTGGCGTTGGCCGTGCAGGCTGGCGGGTGCGTGGCGCAGAGCAAGTACAACCAGCTCAAGGACGAGCGGAACGCGCTGCGGGCGCAGCTCGACGACGAGGAGACGCTGCGGCGGCAGCGCGAGGAGGAGCTGGCGACGCTGCAGGCGCAGCACGAGGCGCTGGTGGCCGAGGCCAGGGCGGCGGGCGAGCGGCTCGCGGCGCTGGAGGCGGCGCAGGCGAAGCTGAACCAGGCGCTGAAGAAGGCCGAGGGCGAGCGGGCGGGGCTGGTCAAGGACCGCTCGAAGCTGCAGGCGTCGGTGGAGGAGATGCGCGGGGCGCTGGAGGAGGCGCGGGCGCGCAAGGCGGCGGCCGAGCAGCGCATCGCCGAGTACCGGGACCTGGTGCGGCGGTTTCAGGCGCTCATCGACGCGGGCAAGCTGAAGGTGCGCATCATCGATGGGCGGATGGTGGTGCAGCTGGCGACGGACATCCTGTTCCCGTCGGGGTCGCCGGCGCTGTCGCCCGAGGGCAAGGCGGCCATCGTCGAGGTGACGGGCATCCTGGCGTCGCTCGAGGGGCGGCAGTTCCAGATCGCCGGGCACACCGACAACGTGCCCATCTCGAACGCGCGCTTCC
Organism: Myxococcota bacterium; assembly: GCA_041687695.1. Taxonomy (GTDB): domain Bacteria; phylum Myxococcota_A; class UBA9042; order PHBI01; family JAWLBL01; genus JAWLBL01. Next base: position 42,214 of record JAWLBL010000043.1, read on the forward strand.
CGTCGAACTGGGAGCTGGCCTCGGCCCGCGCGGTCACGGTGGTCAAGACCATGGTCGAGGCGGGCATGCCGCCGTTGCGCATCAGCGCGGCGAGCCACGGCGAGTTCCAGCCGGCGGGCCCCAACACCTCCGACGCCGGCAAGGCGGCCAACCGCCGCATCGAGATCGTCGTCGTGCCGGATCTCTCGGCCCTCCCCGGCGCCGAGGAGCTCGAGCGCCTCGACACCCAGGGCTGAACCCGACCCCTCGCGAGGCCACCCGCGGTGGCCGCACCTACCTGAGCGCACCTCGCGAGGTCACCCCGTGGAGCCGCGCCCAGTGACGACTCCCTGTTGGAGTCTCCCGGGCTAGGTGTCGACTTGCTTCCGGGTCCCAGAGAGTCCCCAACGGGAGGGCTTGGTCCCTCGCAGATCTCCCAGCGATTCGTACCGCTTACAGGCCTTCCGCACGAAAGTCCCCAGCGCCCGGGTCATCAGTCCCCGACTGAGCCTCGACGCGGCCCATCAGCGCCGTTCCGGCGCCGCAATCCCTGTCCCTTCGTGCACCGAGCCCGACTGGCACACCCCCTGCTCTTCGCCTCCTCCGAACCGCCCGGCGTGCGCCTCCCAGCGCCCGCCGGCCCCATTCGGAGGTCCACCATGTCACGCGCCCGCCCGGTCGTCCCCGGAGAGATCGTCCTCATCAC
>JAWLBL010000044.1:0-34461 GCA_041687695.1 Myxococcota bacterium
CACCCCATGCTTCTCGGCGGCCACGGCGAGCGCGTAGCCGAAGATCTGGCGGACCTTCTTCTCGGGGATGAAGGAGAAGCGGCGCCGGTGGGCGCGGCGCGTGATGAGGACGATCTCTCCGGGGACGACCGGGCGGGCGCGCGACATGGGGGACCTCCGAATGAGGCCGGCGGGCGCTGCGAGGCGCGCGCCGGGCGGTTCGGGGGCCGCGTAGAGCAGAGGGTGTGCCAGTCGCGTGGAGGGGGGAGTCGGCCAGCAGTTGCGTCGCCGAAGGGGCGCGAACGAGCCCTCCGAGCGCTCAGCCGGGGACTGATGACCCTGGCGCTGGGGACTCGGCGCGCGGCGCGGTCGGGGCTCGGGCCGGCGGCGGCACCAGCGCGCGACCTCCTCCGCCCTGGTCGTCAGGCCGGGCACCCGGCGCGTCTCACCGTGAGATGGCCTCGAGGGCGCGGCGCTCGACGCGGCGCAGGAGCTCGGCCAGGGCGGTGCGGGCGGGGCTGGGGGGCAGGGGGGCGAGGCCGGCCGTCGCCTGCGACAGCTCGGCGCGCAGGCGGGAGAGGACGCGCTCGGGCGCACCCGACGTTCGCACCCGCGCGGCGACCTCGGCGCAGCGCTCGGGGGTAGCTCGTCCGGTGGCCAAGTCGGCCAGCGACGCCGCCAAGGTGGGGTCGGCCTCGAGCGCGTAGACCAGGGGCAGGGTGGGGGTGCCGCCTACCAGGTCCTGGCCCAGCTCCTTGCCCAGGGCCTGGGGGTCGGCGCCCAGGTCCAGGAGGTCGTCGGCCAGCTGGAAGGCCACGCCCAGGTGACGCCCCAGCTGGTCCAGGCGCGCCTCGACGACCGGGCCGGCTTGGGCCGCGCGGGCGCCGCCCCAGGTGGCGAAGGCGAAGAGCGCCCCGGTCTTGCAGGCCGCGATCTCGAGGCAATCGCGCTCGGTGGCGGGAGCGCCGCCGCGCCGCTCGAGCTGCAGCAGCTCGCCGCGGGCCAGCTCGCGGGCGACCTCGACCGCGCGGGCCATCAGGGCGGCGTCGTTGGCCGCCAGCAGCGCCTCGAGCGCCGCGAAGAAGCAGTAGTCGCCGGCCAGGACGGCGACCGAGTTGCCGTAGACGACGCGCGCGGTGGGCTGGCCGCGGCGCTGCTCGCCCTGGTCGATGACGTCGTCGTGCAGCAGGGTGCCCGTGTGCAGCAGCTCGACCGCCGAGGCGACCGGCAGCGCGGCCTCGGGGCGGCCGCCGGCGGCCTGGGCGGCCAACATGACCAGGGCCGGACGCAGGCGCTTGCCGCCCGCCTCGAACAGGGCGCCCGCGGCCTCGCGGGCCTGTCCTGGCAGGGTCGTGAGCCAGGCCTCGACGCCCTGCCTCACGAGGGCGTCGAGCTGGCGGTGCAGCTCGGCCAGCTCGGCCAGGTGCTGCGCCGGGCCGGGCAGGCCATCGGCCAGGCGCTCGAGCGTCGCTGGCGACAGCGGGGCGGCGGCGACCACGCTCAACCCCACAGGACGCCGCCGGCCATCAGCAGGCCGGCGACCAGGTGCAGGCCGATGGTGGCGGCGTTGGCGCGGACCAACTCGCGGTCCTGGTAGTGACGGAACAGATGCTGGGTGGCCCACAGGGCGAGCGGGACGCCGGCCAGCATCCACAGAGCGCCGGCGGGGACCAGGTCGGCCGCGACCAGGGCGACGGCGGAGCCGAAGGCGGCGACCATCAGCGCCAGGTAGCCCCAGCGGGCCGCGGCCTTGCCGAGGACCACCACCAGGTGGTTCTTGCCGGTCAGGGCGTCGCTGCGCGCGTCGGGGAACTCGTTGACCCACAGGATGGCGGTGGTCAGCAGCCCGACCGGCAGGCCGGCGAGGAAGGCGCGGGCGTCGAGCTGGCCCGAGACGACGTAGGCCATGCCGGCCAGCATCAGCGGGCCGAAGTTGAGGCCGATGAACAACTCGCCCAGCCCCTTGCGGGCGACCAGGCGCAGGGGCGGGGCGGTGTAGAAGATGGCCGAGAAGGCGCCGATGGCGCCGAAGACGAGCAGCTCGGGCCCGCGGACCGTCAGCAGGACCGCGCCGATGGCGGTGGCGACGGCCAGCGCGGCGAGGCCGACGTTGCGCATGCCCTTGGGCGAGACGAGGCCCAGCTCGATGGCGCGGCTGCCGCCGCTGAACGGCATGAAGTAGTCGGTGTTGGCCTGGTCGGTGCCGCTGGTCCAGTCGTAGTAGTCGTTGAGGGTGTTGGCCGCGACGTGCAGGGCCAGGCCGCCGACCATCGCCAGGGAGAACAGCCCCCATGGGAAGGCGCCCGCGACGTCGCCCCAGGCCACGGCCAGGGCCGCGCCGAGCAGCAGCGGGACGAGGGAGGCCGTCAGGAAGGGCGCGCGGGTGATGACGAGCCACTTGAAGACGCGGGTCCACAGCGAGATGGGGGGCATCGCCTCGGCCACCGGCACGTCCGGCCGCGGCGTCGTGACCCCGCAGTAGCCGATCTGGACGCCGTTCTTCTTGGTGGGCGTGATCTTGATGTCGGCGGCGAAGGGCGTGCCGTCCTTTCGCACGAAGACGGTGCGGCCCTCGAAGGCGCCTTCGCGGCGCGCCGTCTCCAGCCAGCTCGCCACGTGGCCCAGGACCACCAGGCCCGGGCTGAACAGGCTCACCCGCGCCTTGCCGACGACCTCGTCCGCCGAGTAGCCGAAGACGGCCTCGGCGTCCTTGCCGAAGGTCTCGAGGCGCCCCTCGAGGTCGCAGGTGATGACGCTCTTGAGCCGCTTGCCGGTTGCAACGGCGGCTTCAGTCGAGGTCTTCGTCGCCGCCTCCGCCTTCGCTGCCGATCGTGTCGTCGTCATGGCTGTCGCCTCCTCGGCGGGCGACGCCGCCCGCCAGCATCCCGATGAGGCCACGCACGTCCAGCGTGGCCGTTCGAATGAGCGTGGTGATGGCGCCGCCGACCAGCTCGGCGAGCTGCCGCATGCGCCGGATGCGCTCGAGCGCCAGCGGCGAGGCCTCGCCCGAGGCCCGCGCCAGACGCTCGGCCTCGCGCAGCTCCGTCTGCACGCGCGCGACGAGGTCGTTCTCGCGGCGCGACAGCACGCGCGTAATCATCTTCATCAGATCGGTGCGCGCCCCGTAGCGCCACACGCTGTCGCGCGGATCGCGTACCCGCTCGATGACGCGCCACTGCTCGAGCTCGCGGATGAGCATGGACACCGCGCCCTTGCTCAGCTCCAGCGTCTCCTGCAGCTCGGCGGCGCTCATCGCGCGGTCGCGCAGGTACAGCAGCGCCCAGATGCGCCCGTGGTTGCGCTTGAAGTTCCAGAACTCGATGACGTGGCCCACCGCGCTGACGGCCAGCGCCTCCCAGGCGCGCAGGGACTCGGCCGATTCGCTGGGCTCGGGCCCGTCGGGGCTGTCGTCGGACGGGGACATCGCGGGGCGCCTCGCTACGCGGTTCGTGGTGTATTGATGGTTCAAGACGTTTTGAACTGCAAGCTTCAAGTCGCAGGGGCGAACATCGGGCGCCTTCCGAGGAGCATCGAGCAGGACACCGGGACAGTGGCCGGGACCGCGACCGGGGCCGAGGCCGGGACGGTGGCCGGGACCGTGACGGGGGCCCGGGACCGTGGCCGCGACTGGGGACCGCCACGGGCGACCGTCGGCCAGGCTCAGCCGGGTCGCGAATTCCTGTCGGCCTCGGCCTCGAGCGCCGCCTCGCCCGAACCCCTCACCGAGCGCGGCAGCGTGACCTGAAACTTCGTGCCCTGGCCCGGTTGGCTGGTCACCTCGACCTCGCCTTGCATCCCCTCGACGATGCGCCGCACGACCCACAACCCGATGCCCAGCCCGGCATAGGCCCCCGGCGTGACCGCTCGGGTGAAGCGGTCGAACACGGTGTGCAGGCGATCGGGCGAGATGCCGATGCCGTGGTCCTCGACCTCGATGCTCACCCGGTCGAGGCCTCCGCCCGCCCCAGCCGCTTGGGTCAGCCGGACCTCGATGGGCTGCCCCTCGCCGTATTTCACCGCGTTGCCGACGAGGTTGAACAGCAGCTGCTCCAAGCGCAGCCGGTCGAAGCGCCCGGGCAACGCCTCGGGGCCCTCGAACGTCAAGGTCGACCCCGCCTGCTCGGCCGCCAGCCGCAGCCGGCGGACGGCCTCGCGCGCAACGGCGGCCCAGTCCTCGTCCGTCGGCAGGATCACCAGGTCGCCGCTCTGGGCCTGCTTGAGATCGAGCAGGTTCGCGATCATCTGGTTGAGCCGCTCGATCTGCGTCGCCATCGCGTCCAGGTTCTCCTCGAGCCACGTCGGCCCGCCGCCCGCCAGGTGCCGCCCGGCCATCCGCCGCGTCGCCTGCACCGCCAGGCTCAGGCCCGTCAGCGGCGTCTTCAGCTCGTGCGAGGCGACCGACAGGAACTCCTCGCGCGCGCGCACGGCCTCCCGGGCCTCGGTGATGAGGCGCTCTCGGGCGTCCTGCGCCGTCTGCACCGACGCGGCCATGTCGTCGAAGGCGCGCGCCAGCTGGCCCAGCTCGTCGGGCTCGTGGGCCAGCCCCGATCGCGCCGCCAGGTCACCGCGCGCCAGCGCCTCGGCCGTCTGGACCAGGGCGCGTGTGCGGCGCACCACGATGAGATCGGCGCCGTACCAGGCCAGCAGCGCCGTCACCAGGCCGACCAGGGCCAGCAGCAACAGGTTGCGGCCGGCGTGGGTCTCGACCCCGCGCTCGAGCGCCAGCATGGGGATACCGACGACCACGTGGACGTCCCCGGGCTCGGGCGACGGCTCGTTGATCGTGGTGAAGGCGAACAGGCGCTCTTCACCCGCCGGGCCGTATCCGGTGACGATCCCCATCCGCTGCGAGAGCACGACGTCCACCCAGGCCAGGCCGGCCAGCGAGCGGCCGAACCAGAGATCCTCGTCGGGGTAGCGGATGATGACGCGCCCCGACGCGTCGAGCAGGGTGAGGATGGTGCCTTCGGGCAGATCGCCGACGTCGAGCCAGCTGGCCAGCCAGGTGAGATCGATGGCCGCGAAAAGGACCCGCTCGAGGGTGACGCCCGACTCGTCGAAGACCGGCAGGGCGACGTTGATGCTGGGGCTCCCCGTCAGCCGCCCGATCTGCGGGTCGCCAATGGCGAGCGCGCCCGTCGCGACGGCGCGCCGGAAGTAGGCGCGGTCGGCGACCGACACGGGTTCGTCGGGGGTCAGCGCGCCGCACTCGTAAGCGCCCTCGGGGGTGACCGAGGCCATGTTGTGGTAGCGCGGATAGGCGCGCATCACCCGGCGCATCAAGTCCGTGCACGCCCCGGGGGTGTCGAAGTGGTCCTGGGCGGCCAGGCCGACCAGGCGCAGGATCTCGCCGGTCTCGGTCAGGGCGCGCCGCTCGGCGTCCGCCACGCTCCGCGCCACCTCGAGCGCCCGGCGCTCGAGCGCCTCGCGCGCCTGCGTGTGATGTTCGTAGGCCGAGACGGCGAGCAAGGCCGCGGCGGGGGCGAGCGTCAGCACAACCAGCGCCAGGACTCGCGTCCTGAGCCCGGCGCCGCGCCATCTCCCGGTGCGCGCAGCTCCCCCGCGCCCGGAGAGGTCATCGGATGAGGTCATGCGGCCCACCTTATCGCGGCGCGTCCACAGCGTCGAACGAGCGCCTCGGAGGCGCGTGCGACCTACGGACACGGCCACGTCCGGTGTGGTATGAGCGAGCCGTAGCCCCCTTGGAGACGAACCCGATGAAGCTCCGTCCTTCGCTCGCCCGCGCCGGCCTGTCCCTCGCCACCGCGCTGTCCCTGTGCGTCGCTGCCTGCGGCGACTCCGAGCCGCTGCCCGGGTCGGGCACCTTCGACATCGGCCAGGACGCCCCCGACGCCGTCTTCGACGACACGCCCAAGGGCGACGTGACCGTCGACGCCGCCGACCCCGACGCAGCCGAGCCCGACGCCAGCCCCGACGGCCAGGGCGACGCCGAGCCCGACGGGACCCCGACCGTGGCGCCCCCGGCCGTGGGCCAGGTCGTCTTCAGCGAGATCATGCGCGACCCGGCCGCCGTCGAGAGCGACTTCGGCGAGTGGTTCGAGCTGACCAACGTCGCGGCCGTCACGGTCGACCTTGGCGGCTGCACCGTCTCGGACCTGACCGGCGAGTCGCACGTGGTCGCCGCCGACGCGCTGGTGGTCGCCCCCGGCGCCCAGGTCGTCTTCGCGGCCAACGGTTCGATCGATGACAACGGAGGCGTCGTCGCCGACTACGTCTACGGCGACGATCTGACCCTGGGCAACGGCCACGACGCGCTCATCCTGACCTGCGCCGGCCTCATCGTCGACCAGGTCGTCTTCGACGCCGTGGCCTTCCCGGCCACCTCCGGCGCGGCGATGCAGCTGTCTCCCGAGGCGATGACCGCCGCCGGCAACGACGCCGGGGCCAGCTGGTGCAACGCCAAGTTCCTCTATGGGGACGGCGACCTGGGCTCGCCGGGCGAGCCCAACCCCTCGTGCGAGGTCGACCCCTGCGCCGAGGTGGCCTGCGACGCGCCTCCGGCCCCCTCGTGCCTGGGCGACCTCATCCAGACCTGGGCCGCCGTGGGCGTGTGCAAGGGCGGCCAGTGCACCTACCCGCTGGCCGGCTCGACCGACTGCGGCGCGCAGGACCAGACCTGCGAGGCGGGCCAGTGCGTCGTCAGCACCGACCCCTGCAAGCCCAACCCGTGCACCGACCCGCCCGCGGGCACCTGCGCCGACGACGACCTGCTGACGGTCTACGCGCCCAAGGGCTCGTGCAACAGCGGCACGGGGCAGGCCGTCTGCACCTACGCCGACCAGCAGGTCTACTGCTCGGCCACCTTCGCCACCTGCGAGGACGGCGCCTGCGTCGGCGGCGTGGTCGCGCCGGTGCCCGGCCAGGTCATCTTCACCGAGTTCATGCCCGACCCCAAGAGCGTCACCGACGTCGACGGCGAGTGGTTCGAGGTCAAGAACGTCGGCGCCGACAAGGTGAACCTGAACGGCTGCCGAATCGCCGACCTGGGCAACAACAAGCACGTCATCAACGCGGGCGGCCCGCTCATCATCGAGCCCGGCCAACACCTGGTCTTCGGCCGCGTCGCCGACCCGGCCGTCAACGGCGGCGTCCCGGTCGACTACTACTACGGCTCGGGCATGAGCATGGCCAACGACGAGGACGAGCTGATCCTCGAGTGTGGCGGCGTGGTCATCGACATGGTCGCCTACGACAACGCGACCTTCCCCGTCGCCGCGGGCGTCGCGACGCAGCTGTCGCCCGGCGCGCACACGGGCGAGGCCAACGACGCGGGCGCCGCCTGGTGCCCGGCGCAGTCGGCCTTCGGCGACGGCGACAAGGGCACGCCCGGCGCGGCCAACGAGACCTGCCCCGACCCGTGCGCGGGCGTCGTCTGCGACGTCGCGCCGCCCGACGGCTGCGACGGCACCGTGCGCCAGACCTTCGGCGCGAACGGCACCTGCCAGGTCGGCAAGTGCGTCTACCCGACCGTGTCGACCTTCGACTGCGCGGCGGGCGGCGAGATCTGCATCGCCGGCCTGTGCCTGCCCGACGGCCTGGGCGCGCCCGCGGCCGGCGAGGTCCTGTTCACCGAGATCATGAAGGACCCGGCCGCCGTGAACGACACGGCCGGTGAGTGGTTCGAGGTCATGAACGTCGGCCCCGACCCGGTCATCCTGGACGGCTGCACCCTCACCGACGCGGGCAGCGACAAGCACACCATCAAGGCCGTCGGCGGCGTCCCGGTCGTGCTGGTCCCGGGCGACCCCTTCCTGTTCGCGCGCAACGGCGACCCCGCGGTCAACGGCGGCCTGACGGCCGACTACGTCTACGGCGGCTCGGTGAGCCTGGGCAATACGCAAGACGCGCTGACGCTGACCTGCGGCGAGGTGGTCATCGACCAGGTCGCGTGGACCGTCCCGCCCTTCCCGGGCGGCGCCGGCGTCGCCATGCAGCTGCACCCCGACCAGCTCGACGCGGTCGACAACGACTCGGCCGAGTTCTGGTGCGGCGCCGCGGTGCCCTACGGCGCGGGGGACCTGGGCACGCCGGGGGCCCTCAACAGCTCGTGCGAGGACCCCTGCGCGGGCGTCAAGTGCAACACGCCGCCGGCCAACAGCTGCGACGGCGACGTGGCGCTGACCTGGGCCGCGTCGGGCGCCTGCCACGGCGGCGAGTGCCAGTACCTGACCATCGACGAGGTGAACTGCGCGGCCACCGGCGACGTGTGCGTCGTCGGGACCTGCGTCGACCCGGCCTCGCTGTGCGACCCCAACCCCTGCACGCAGCCGCCGGCCGCCTACTGCGTCGGTGACACCCTGTTCGCCACCCCCGCGGTCGGCGCCTGCGCCGCCCAGGGCGCCGACGTGACCTGCGAGTACGCCGAGACCCAGACCGACTGCACGGCCTCGGGCCAGATCTGCAAGGCCGGCGCCTGCGCGGCCGGCGTCCCGATGCCGAGCGCCGAGGGCGAGCTGCTCATCACCGAGGTCCACGCCGACCCGCTGACCGGTGGCACGGCCGGCGAGTGGTTCGAGGTGCACAACCCGACGGCCGCCCCGCTGCGCCTCGGCGGCTGCGAGCTGAGCGATCTCGGCACCAACAGCCACGTCATCGCGGCCGACGGGGCCTCGGACGTGGTCGTGCCGCCCGGCGGCTTCCTGGTGCTGGGCCGCATCGCCGACCCGACGCTCAACGGCGGGGTCCCGGTCGACTACGCCTACGGCAGCGGCATGACGCTGAACAACACGGGCGACCAGATCATCCTGACCTGCGGGACCGTCGAGGTCGACCAGGTCGCCTACGACAAGGACTGGCCGATGAAGGCCGGCGTCGCGGCCAGCCTGGACCTCTTCTTCATCGACCCGGTGCTCAACGACGACCCCGAGGCCTGGTGCCTGGCCACGGGCGATCCCTACGGGCCGCTGGGCGATCTCGGCACTCCGGGCCAGGCAAACCCCAGCTGCCCCTGACCACGCAGCGAGGTCACCGCCCGGCCGCGATGGCGTAGGTGCCATCGCGCCGGGCCGTGACCCGCGGCGGCACCCGCGTGCGCTCGAAGAGCTCGTAGCCCGGCCGCAGCCCGTCCCAGAAGGTCATCAGCGCCGGATCCCGCGCGCCGGCCGCGATGAGCTTGGCCTTGCAGGCCGGCGTGTCCATGCGGCAGGGGAAGACGTGCACCGGCAGAGCGCGCTGGCCCGCCTCGCGCGCGTCCAGGGCCGCCACGAACAGCCACGCCACCGGCTCGTCGCGCAGCGGCAGGCAGCCCACCGTGAAGCAGCTGCCGTGGATGAAGATGTCGCCGCCGGGCGGGGCGCCGGCCGCGCGGTGGCGGTCGACCGTGTTGGGGTAGTCCAGCCCCAGCGACAGGTGGAAGCGGCTGCGGCGGTTGTAGCGGTCGACCGAGTAGAAGCCCTCGGGCACCTGCAGGTCGCCTTCGCGCCGCTTGGGGCCCAGCTCGCCGCTGGCGGCGCAGACCTGGAAGTCGCGGACGTGGACGCGCGCGCGGCCGCCGCCGGCCGGCGAGGCCCACAGCTCGAGCACGCCCTCGGCCTTGAAGGCGCGCAGGAACAGCCCGCGTGGCGGCCAGGCGGCGCCGGCCCGGTCGAAGGCGCGCCGGATGTCCGCGGCGTGGCGCTCGCGGGCGGCGGCGACGCGATCTTCGTCGCGGGCGGCGGGTTGGCCGTCGGCGCGGGCGGCCGGCGGGGCGAGGACGGCCGAGAGGGCCACGGCGAAGAGGGCGATGAGGCGGTTCATGGGCGCTTCGACGCGCGGGCGCGGGAATCGATCAGCGGCGAACGCGACGACCCCAGGCGGCCAGCGACACGGTCATCATCAGCGCCCCCGGATCGGCCAGGAAGGCGGCGGCGGCCTCGCGGGCTTCGGCCAGGGCGAAGTCGGTGGCCATCCCGGTCTCGAGCAGCGGGGCGAAGCGGTCGGGGTCGAGCTGGTGGCGGAAGGCGGCGAGGCCCACCTCGTCGGAGTGGGCGACGATGGCCTCGACGCCGACGTCGCCCAGCCCCGCCTGGGCCAGCAGGCGCGGGAGCCACCGGCCCAGGTGGCGGTGGGTGCCCTGCTGGTCGCGCTGCTCGGCGAGGCGCTGCGCCAGGCGGGCGAGGGCGGGCAGGGGCGGCAGGACCACCGGCTCGAGGGCGTCGTCGACGTCGAAGACGACCAGCAGGCCGCCCGGGACCAGCAGGCGCCGCAGGGCCTGCACGGCGGCGGCCGGGTCGGGGACGTGCTGCAGGACGTGGCGGACGATGACGACGTCGAAGGCGCGCGAGGGCAGGGCGGGGTCGGTCAGGCTGCCGGTCAATAGCTCGCAGCGGGTCAGGCCCTGGGCCGTCAGGCGGCGCTGGGCGTGCTCGAGCAGGCTGCGGTGCACGTCGACGCCGGTGACATGGGTCGTGGGGAAGCGCTCGAGCAGCCGCTCGGTGAGGTGCCCCGGGCCGCAGCCGGCGTCGAGGACCCGCTGGCCGTCGGTGACGCCCAGGCGCTCGAGCAGGGCGACCTCCTTGTCCCAGGTCAGCTCGACCTGGGCCTCGAGGCGCGCGACCTCGCGGTCCAGATCAGCGTGGGCGCGCTCGGGGTCGTAGGTCGTCGCGACCATCAGGCGCCGGCCCCCTTCGTCAGCAGGAAGGGCCCGACGACCAGGGCGTCCATGTCGGTCGTGAAGAAGCACTTGAGGGCGTCGGGGACGCTGGTGACGATGGGCTCGCCGCGGATGTTGAAGCTGGTGTTGATGAGGACCGGGACGCCGGTCAGCGCGCCGAAGGCGGCGATGAGGTCGTAGTAGGGCGGGTTGGTGTCGCGCGTGACGGTCTGGACGCGCGCCGTGCCGTCGACGTGGGTGATGGAGGGCAGGGCCTCGCGCTTGTCGGGCAGGGTGTCGTAGGCGACCAGCATGTACGGCGCCGGGTCGGCGTGGCTGAAGAAGTCGCCGCAGCGCTCGGCGAGGACGGCCGGGGCGAAGGGGCGGAACCACTCGCGGAACTTCACGCGGGCGTTGAGGACGTCCTTCATGTCGGGGCGGCGCGGGTCGGCCAGGATCGAGCGGTGCCCCAGGGCGCGGGGGCCGAACTCGGCGCGGCCCTGGAACCAGCCGACGATGTGGCCGTCGGCGATGAGCTGGGCGACGGTCTGGGACAGGTCGGCGGGGCGCGAGAAGCGGCAGCCGGCGATGCGCAGCTCGCGCTCGATGGCCTCGTCGTCATAGCGCGGACCCAGCGCGTCGGTCTGCGGGTGAAAGCGCCGCGGGTCGTCGCCCAGGACGTGCGCGACGTGCAGCGCGGCGCCGATGCTGGTGCCGGCGTCGCCCGCGGCCGGCATGAAGTAGACCTCGTCGAAGCCGGCCTCGAAGCGCACGCGCGTGTTGGCCACGCAGTTGAGGGTCACGCCGCCCGCCATGCACAGCCGCGCCTCGCCGGTCAGCTCGCGCGCCATGCGCGCCATGTGCAGGACCATCTCCTCGGTCAGCTTCTGCATGCTGGCCGCGATGTCCATGTGGCGCTGCTCGAGCGCGCTCTCGGGCCGCCGCTCGGGCCCCAGCAGGGCCACAAGCTTGTCGGTGTAGCGGCGCCGCCGGCTCAGGAAGTAGCTGAAGTACGACAGGTCGAGCTCGAAGCCGTCGTCCGAAAAGCGCACCAGCGGCCGCAGCGCGTCGTAGTAGACGGGCTGCCCGTACGAGGCCAGGCCCATCGCCTTGCCCTCGCCGTCGTTGGGCTGGAACCCCAGGAACTGCGTGAAGGCGGCGTACCAGCTGCCCACCGAGTGCGGGAACTCGAGCGTCCGCAGCGTCTCGATGCCCCGTCCGGTCGCGTGGGCGATGTGGGTCGAGGTCCGCTCGCCGTAGCCGTCGACCGTCAGCACGGCGGCGTGCTCGAAGTTCGACCGGAAGAAGGTCGCCGCGGCGTGGCAGTCGTGGTGGGTCAGGTAGTGGACCCGCAGCGGCCCGCCCTCATCCAGGTGGAAGACCTGCTCGACCCGCCGCACCGACCGCCCGTCGAAGTGGCGCATCAGGTGCACCGGAACCGAGTACAGGTACTCGAGGTGGTCGCGCGGCACCGCGGTCAGCCGGTGGTTGGCCGGCTCGGCGTGGATGCCCGGGTTCCAGAAGAAGCCGACCGCGTCGATGTCGCTCAGCTTCAGCCCGGCCTCGCCGAGCACCCAGCGCACCGCCCGCGCCGGAAACGAGCCGTCGTGTTTGACCCGCGACAGCCGCTCCTCCTGGACGGCACCCACCAGGTGTCCGTCGACCAGCAGGGCCGCCGCCGCATCGTTCGAGAAGTTGAGCCCGAGGACCTTCATGCCCGCGCATCCTAAGCCCTCGGGGGTTCTGGGACAATCGGCTAGACTGCGGCCATGAAGCCCTCGATTCGATGCTGTCTCTCCATCCTCCTTCCCTTCCTGCTGGCGCCTCCGGCGGCGTGGGGCGATCAGGGCGAGGTGCCGGTGACGCGGCTGGTGTGGGCGCGGGCGGGGCAGGGGGCGGCGGTGCAGGTGACGGGGACCAGCGAGGGGACGCGGCATCCGCAGGCACACGGAGAGGTGCAGGCGGTGGCGGACCGACTGGAGGCGCTGAGGACGGTGCGGCCGCACGTGGTGTGGAAGCGGATCGTCTGGGAGGACGGGCGGGTCGAGGTGGAGGCCGAGGCGGAGGACGGGGTGCACGGGGCGGTGGCGCTGATGGCCGTGCGGGGGCTGTATCCGGGGCGGCGGACGGCCGGGTCGGGGGTGCAGCAGGTGAGGGCGCCGGTGGGCCAGGAGGTGTGGCGGGTGGTGGTGCGGATCGGGCCACCGGACTCGGCGGTGGACCGGGCCCCCGTCCGTGAGCATGATTCCGACCCATGACGTTCAAGACCGACGACGCCCAGAGCCCCGAGACCCCCGAGACCCGCGCGCCGCAGGCGCGGCCCGCCTCGCACGACTCGGCCAACCCGCCCGCCCTGCTGGACTTCATGATGCAGGGGTGGGCCCCCGCGCCGCGCGAGCTGCCCGCGCCCATCACCCACGCCGAGGCGTTCCGGGCGCGGCGGCGGACGCTGTCGGCCGCCTTCCCGGGCGAGGCGCTGGTGGTGCCGACCGGCCACGAGAAGGTCCGCGCCAACGACACCCACTACCGCTTCCGGCCGGGCACGGACTTCTACTACCTGACCGGCAACATGGAGCCCGACTGCGTGCTGGTGATGCTGCCCGAGGGCGACGGGCACCGGGATGTGCTGTTCGTCGAGCCGAACCCGGGGCGCAGCGACGCGACCTTCTTCACCGACCGGGTCAAGGGCGAGCTGTGGGTCGGGCCGCGGCTGGGCGTCATGCAGAGCCAGGCGCGCTACGGGGTCGACGAGGCGCGAGGGCTGCCCGAGCTGGCCGACGCGCTGCTGGGGCTGGGCACGCGCTACCGCGTGCTGCGCGGGATGAGCGACCTGGTCGATCTGGCCGTCGCGGGTGACCGGGCGCAGCGCGAGCGGGACGACGGGCTGGCGACCTTCCTGAGCGAGATGCGCCTCGTCAAAGACGCGCAGGAGCTGGAGGAGCTGCAGACCGTGGTCGAGGCGACCCACCGCGGCTTCGAGGACGTCATCGCGCGGCTGGCTGTGGCGCGGAGCGAGCGCGAGGTCGAGGGCGTCTTCAACCTGCGCGCGCGGGTCGAGGGCAACGACGTCGGCTACGGCACCATCGCCGCCTCGGGCGCCCACGCGTGCGTCTTGCACTGGACGCGCAACGACGGGCCGCTCCGCCCGGACGAGCTGCTGCTGCTGGACGCCGGCGTCGAGGGGCACTCGCTGTACACCGCCGACATCACGCGCACGCTGCCCATCGGAGGCCAGTTCACGCCCGCGCAGCGCGAGATCTACGACCTGGTCCACGCGGCGCAGGCCGCCGCCTTCGCCGAGGTCCGCCCCGGCAACGACTTCATGGCGCCCAACCGCGCGGCGATGCGGGTGCTGGCCCAGGGGCTCGAGCGGCTGGGCATCCTGCCGACCACCGCCGACGAGGCGCTGGCCGACGACAAGCAGCTCTACAAGCGCTACACGCTGCACAACGTCAGCCACATGCTGGGGCTGGACGTGCACGACTGCGCCAAGGCGCGGCAAGAGGTCTACAAGTACGGCCCGCTGCAGCCCGGCATGGTGCTGACCGTCGAGCCCGGCCTGTACTTCCAGACCGACGACCTGACGGTGCCCGAGCGCTACCGCGGCATCGGCGTGCGCATCGAGGACGACGTGGTGGTGACCGAGGACGGCTACCGCAACCTGTCGGCCGCCATCCCCAGCACCGCCGAGGACGTCGAGGCCTGGATGGCCGAGGTCTGGGCGCGCTCCTGAGCGTAGGCGCGCGTCCGAGTCGAGCCCCGGCCCGGCCCCGTGGAGGGCAGGGCGCGGGGCTCGGGCGTCTCAGAACAGGACCAGGCCGCTGTCGACCACGACCCCGGGCACGCCCACGATCGGCGGCGTGGGGATGAAGTCGTCGTCGGCCAGGGCGGCCGGGACCAGCTCCAGCACCTTGCCGGTCGTGCCGCTCGGGCCGGCGCGCTCGCTGGACAGGATGTAGATCTCGCCGCCCAGATCCTGGCCGAAGCCGCGGATGAACTGGTTGAGGCGGCTGCTCGTGCTGCCCGCCAGGTTGACCCGGCCCAAGGTCCAGGTCGCGCCGCTGAGGATGCCGACGAGCAGCGTCCCGCGGGGCTCGTCGAGCGAGGCGGTCCAGTCGCCGAAGATGTACTGGCCGACCCGGTCGGGCAGGTTGTCGCCGCGGTAGACGTAGCCGCCGACGACCGCCAGGCCGACCTGCAGCTCTTGCTGCAGGCGCAGCAGCGTGGCCTCGCTGAGATCGTCCTCGAGCGGCTCGAGCGGGTGGATGTAGCTGAGGATCGGGTCGCTCAGGGCCTCGCCCATCGGGCCGGTGGTCGCGCAGGTGGCCAGCGGGTTCAGCGCGTCCGCCGGGTTGAAGCACAGCTCGCCCTCGCGGACGTTCCAGCCGTAGTTGCCGCCGCGCTGCACGATGGAGATCTCGTCCATCAGCGCCTGGCCGGCGTCGGCCACGAAGAGCGTGCCGTTCAGCTGGTCGAAGGACAGGTACGCTGGGTTGCGGAAGCCGTAGGCCCAGATCTCGTCGGCGCCGGACAGGTTCACGAAGGGGTTGTCGGCGGGCGTCTGGTAGGGCAGGCCATTCGAGGCGTCGACATCGAGGCGCAGGATGCTGCCGAACAGGGTGGTCACGTCCTGGGCGGCCGAGCGGTCCGGCTCGCCGGGGATGCGCTCATTGGCGTCGCCGAGGCCCAGGTAGAGCAGGCCGTCGGGGCCGAAGGCCAGGCTGCCGCCGTTGCGCTGGGCGATCGGCCAGTCGATGGCCAGCAGATCGCGGGCCGAGTCGAGGTCGGGCCGGCCGTCGTCGCCGACGGTCAGCTCGGTCAGGACGTTCGTGTGGTCGAAGCCCTCGGGGCCTTCGTCGCGCAGGGGCGCCGAGTAGTAGACGTACAGGCGGCCGTTGCTGTCGAAGTCGGGGTGCAGGGCGAGGTTCAGCAGGCCGCGCTCGTCGTAGTCGGGGTCGAGGTCGATGAGCCAGTCGCGGACGTCGAGCCAGGGGACCGGGTTGCGGACCCGGGCGCTGTCGAGCTCGTGGACGAGGCCGATCTGGTCGACGACCAGCAGGCGGCCCGAGGCGTCGTCGGGCTGGACGAGGGCGATGGGGGCGGTGAGGCCGGTGGTGATGGCGCGGACGCCGACCGGATCGGGGGCCGGGATGACGCCGGAGGGCGGGGTGTCGTCGTCGTCGCAGGCGGGTAGGGCGCCCATCGCCAGGGGCAGCGAGAGCAGGAGCAGCAAGAGACGGCGCATGGGTCTCTCTCCTGAGGGTTGGAGGTGCGGGTGGGAAGGCCCGACGGGGGGAGAGGGGTGCGCGCGTCGGCCGGACCGTTTGGGGGGCACGGCAAGCGTAAGCTCGTGAAAAGCCTGTCAAAGGGCTTGCCCGGGGGCGGGGCGCTCAGGCCTGGCTGGCCTAGGCGAGCGCGACGTCGGGCGTGGACGTGGAGGCGGCGGCGGCCACGGTGAAGACGTGGACGGCCTCGGCGCGGCCCTTGACGACCTGCGGGCCGAGGTCGACCAGGGCGTAGCGGTCGCGGGCGGGGCCCAGGGCGTCGGCGGTGGCCGCGGTGAGCAGGATGGAGGTGCCGAGGGCCTTGTTGAGGCCCTCGACGCGGGAGGCGGTGTTCACGGTGTCGCCGATGACGGCGTACTTGATGCGGCTGCGCGAGCCGATGTTGCCGGCGACCGCGGGGCCGGTGTGGACGCCGACGCGGACCGAGAGGCGGTCGAGGCCGACGCAGTGCCAGCGGTCGAGGGTGCCGTCGGCGCGCCACTCGGCGTTGAGGCGCTCGACCTCGTCGAGGATGCCCAGGGCCGCCCGGACGCCGCGCTCGGCCTGGTCGTCCAGATCGAGCGGGGCGCCGAAGACGGCCAGGACGGCGTCCCCCTCGAACTCGTTGATGAGGCCCTTCTCGAGGAAGATGACGCGGCTGACGCGCTCGAAGTAGCGGTTGAGCAGCTCGATGATCTCGGTGGGCGCCAGGCTCTCGCTGAGGGTCGAGTAGCCGGCGATGTCGACGAAGAGGACGGTGACCTGGCGGAGCTCGCCGCCCAGGCGCACGCGGGAGGGGTCCTCGAGGATGGAGTCGACGACCTCGGGCGAGACGTAGCGCGAGAAGGTGTCCTTGACGTAGACGAAGCGGGCCTGGGCCTCCTTGAGGCGGGCGCGGTACTCGTCGACCTTGCGGCGCAGGTCGATGACGTCGAAGACGCCGCGCTCGATGACGCCGCGGCGCACGTCGGCCGATTGGCGGCGCAGCTGCCAGCCCAGGTAGGTCGACACGGGCAGGGCGGCGGCGGCGGCGGTCTGGAGCTTCTCGGGGAGCTGCAGGCCCGACCAGCTGGTGCTGAGGCCGTACAGGGCGCCGAACACCAGGGCGTCGGCGGTCATGGCGGCCAGCAGCGCCGTGAAGAGCGGGACGACCTGGGGCAGGGCGGGCAGGCGAGAGAGCAGGAACTGGTAGGCGACCAGGATGACGACGAAGTCGACCAGGAAGGCGCCCAGCGAGCAGGCGCGGACCACGAGGGAGTGCTCGACCAGGACGCTGTCCGACAGGTCGGGGCGGCCGGGCGGCGGGTGGCCGGCGTGCCAGGCGAGCAGGGTGTCGATGGCGCCGCCGAGGACGTGGACGGCGACGACGGCGACGAGCAGCGCGCGGGCGGCGTGGGTGCCCTCGAGGACGTAGACCAGGACCATGCCGGCGAGCAGGAGCGGCAGGAAGAGCGAGTAGCCGATGAAGGCGGGATCGGTGCCGAAGAGGGCGACCGTGATGGGGGTGTCGCCCTTGTCGGCGACGAAGAGGAAGGTCTGGAACAGCCCGAGGGCGAGGTAGAGCGGCGCCAGGCCCAGGCGGGGCTTGAGCGCGTGGAGGCCGCAGAGGGCGGCGGCGAAGAGGGCGACCTCGCCGAGGAAGAGCAGCGGTTCCATCGGGGTGAGGATCGCCCGGTCGGCGGACGGGCGCAACCCGCGCCGGTCACAGCGCTGTCACGACCGGCTCAGGCGGCGCGGGGGCCCGACAGGCGACGCGCGATGAGCCAGGCGGCGGCGGCGGCGGCCGTCGCGGCGGCGATCTCGCGGTGGTGCAGGCTCAGCCACGGGTAGAGGCTGTGCTCGAAGGTGTGGCCCTCCCAGTGGCCGCGCTCGCGGCCGGCCTCCATGGGCGCGTGGAGGTTGTTCTGGTCGGGCGGGCGCGGCGGGTCGTGGCTGAGCTGCAGCGGGGCCATGATGTGGCGCATCACGAGGTCGGAGCTGTGCGGCAGCAGCGTGCCGAGCCAGGTGATGAGGCGCCCGGCGCCGCCGACCAGGACCGTGCGGACCGGGCGCTGGGCGGCCTCGAGGATGGCGTGGGCGACCAGCTCGGGGGCGTAGACCGGCGCTGGGTTCTTGGGCGCCTTGGGGAGCAGGTTCATGGCGTGCTCCTTGTAGGGCGTGTTCACCGAGGCCGGCTTGACGAGCGTGACCGAGACCGGGCAGCGGTCCATCTCGAGCTCGACCCGCAGCGCGTCGGTCAGCGCCTTGACCGCGTGTTTGGTGGCCGAGTAGATGCCCTGCAGCGGGATGGCGCGGTCGCTCAGGACGCTGCCGACGTTGATGATGGCGCCGCCGTGGCGCCGCAGGTGGCGGGCGGCCACGCGGCAGCCGTTGACGTAGCCGAAGTAGTTGGTCTCGAAGACGCGCCGGTGGTCGTCCATCGAGACCCGCTCGATGCGCCCGTAGATCGACACGGCGGCGTTGTTGACCCAGGTGTCCAGGCCGCCGAAGGCCTCGAGGGCCGCGCGGGCGATGGCCTCGACGTCGGCTTCGCGGGCGACGTCGGCGGTCACGGCGACCGCCTGGCCCCCCTCGGCGCGCAGGTCGCCGACGATGCGTCGCAGCCCCTGGGCGTTGCGGGCCGCGAGCACGACGCGGGCGCCGCGCCGGGCCGCCGCGCGCGCCGTGACCAGTCCGATGCCGCTGGTCGCGCCGGTCACGACCACGACCTGATCCTCGAGCGGCTTGAGCCGCGCCTTCGTCGCCGTCGCCATCGCCGTCGCCGTCGCCTTCATGGGCGTCCCTCCCCGAGTGACCGACCTGGGTCCTGCTTTAGCCGCGAGGGGGGCGAAATCAAGACGGGGCCGAGGGGCGGCGCGGGTCAGGGCTGGCCGATGAGGCGCTTGATGCGCTCCGCGTGGCGGGCGTAGAGCAGGCCGCAGGTGAGCAGGAGGGCGCCGACGACCAGCAGGACCACCATCTGCTGAAGGCGCGTGAGGCTCCAGATGTCGACGAGGGCGAGCTTGACGAGGGTGACCGCGAGGACGGTGAGGCCGACCCAGCGGCGGTGCGCGGCGCGGGTGAGGAAGCCGAGGGCGAGGGCGGCGGCGCCGTAGACGCCCAGGGTCAAGGTGGCGATGGCGGCCTTGCGGGTCAGGGCGGCGTCGGCGGCGGCCTGGTCGACGGTGGCGCTGAGGAGGTCCGGCGGCGCGGCGTCGAGGCCGAACAGGCGCACGGCGACGGTGATGGCGGCGCCGACCAGCAGGGCGTGGCCGGCGGTGAGGGCGGCCGGGAAGGCGCCGGCGGGGAGCGCGAAGGGCAGGGGCGGGCGCGCGGCGCGGGCGACGGCGAGGGTGGCCAGGCCGGTGGCGAGCAGGACCAGGGCGCGGCGGTCGAGCGGGCCGGCGAGGGGCGCGGGGGCGGCCCAGAAGTCGAGGGCCAGCAGGTGGACGGCGGCGAGGGCGACCAGGGCGGCGCCGCTGGCGACGGCGTGGGGGACGGCGGTGCGGCGGCCGGCCAGGGCGAGGGCGGCGCCGAGGGCGGCCCAGGCGAGGGGGCGGCCGGGACCGTCGGCGGCGAAGAGGATGGCGACGGCGGCGCCGGCGGCGGCGAGGGCGATGGCGAGGCCCGCGGTCTGCAGGTGGCCGCGGCGGACGAGGAGGACGGCCGTGGCGAGGTTGGCGGCGGCGAGGGCGGCGAGGAGCGGCGCGCTGGGCGCCGGGGCGGTGGCGGCGAAGGTCCCGACGGCGAGGGTCGGCAGGGCGAGGGCCCAGGCGAGCAGGCGGGGGGCCGGGACGGGGCGCAGCGACGAGGCGAGGGCGGCCAGCCAGGGCGGGGCGGCCCAGGCGAGGTGGAGGGCCGGGGAGGCGCGCTCGGGGCTGGCGAGGACCAGGGCGGCCGCGCTGGCGAGGGCCGGGACGACGAGGGCGGCGCGGCCGAGGGCCAGGAGGGCGGCCGCGGCGACGAGGAGGACGGCGCCGAGGGCGAGGGGGAGGGCGACCGGGTGGGCGCGCAGGAGCAGGCCGGTGGTGAGGACGAGGGCGACGGGGGCGGCGGCGAGGAGGGCGTCGGCGAAGTCGGGGGCGCCGGGCCAGCGGCGGGCGGCGGCGGCGACGGCGAGGGCGAGCAGGGTGGCCGCGATGAGGGGCGCGGGCAGGCCGGGGTCGGGGGCGAGGGCGGCCCAGCCGGCGAGCAGGGCGGCGCCGCCCAGGGTGGCGACGGCGGCGGCCCAGGGCCAGGCGCGGCGGCGGGCGATGGCGAGGGCGCCGGTGGTGAGGGGGACCATCCAGCCGACCAGGAGCAGGCCCGAGGGGGCGCCGGGGGCGAGCAGGAAGGGGTTGGCCAGGCCGGCGGCGAGGGCGGTGACCAGCAGGGGCTGGCTGGCGGCGCGCCAGGCGAGGGCGCCGCCGAGGGCGACGACGGCGGCGAAGGCGGCGAAGGCCGGGACCGCGGGGAGCAGGGCGTACCAGGCGTGGGCGGCCCAGACGGTGACGAGCAGGATGGCGAGGCCGCTGCCGGCGGCGACGTCGCGCCAGCGGGCGTCGACGCGGCGGCCCAGGGCTTCGGCGAGGCCGAGCAGGCCCAGGCCGGCGGAGGCGCCGACCAGGACGCGGCCGAGGGGGCCGAGCCAGTCCTCGGAGACGGCGACCTTGAAGAAGTAGACCAGGCCGGCGAGCAGGGTCACGGCCCCGAGGCGGGTGGCCCAGGTCAGGCCGACGGCGGCCTCGACGTCGCTGGCGCGTTGGGGCGCGGGCGCGCTGGGCCCGGCGGGAGCCGTGGTCGCGGCGGGCGCGGCGGGCTGCCAGGGTTCGCTCTCCGGCAGGGCGATGGCCCCCTCGTGAGCGGCCTGCGGCGCGGTGGCGTCTGGCTTGGGGCCGGCCTCGAGGGCGGCGAGGCGGCGGCGGAGGGCGTCGACGTCGGCGCGGAGGCGGCGCGCCTCGTCGAGCGCACGGGAGGCGCGGTGAAGCGCGGTCGCGAGCGCGACGACCGCGACGAGCAGCAGGACGAGCCAGCCCTCGCCGATGGAGATGGAGGCCACCACGGCGGCACCATGCCCAAAGGGCGAGGGAAATTCCATCGGCGGGGCGGCCTCTCGGAGGACCCGTCAGTTGGTGGCGGAGTTCTTGGCTCCCGGCGTGCCCTTGTTCTCGGTCGGGCCAAAGGTCTTGGTAGCCGTCTTCCAGGACGACAGCTCGGCGCCGTTGTTCGTGTGCGAGATGCGCTCGAGGCTGGCGCCGAGCTTGAACACCTTGGGCTCGTCGAAGGCGCTGTAGCGCATCTGGTCCACGAACTGTCCCTGCGCGTTGTACAGCAGGACCGAGCCGATGGTGTTCGGCAGGTAGAAGGCCTGGCCGTAGGCGTAGTCGACCGGGACGCCGCCGTTGAGGGTCGAGTTCGACGCGGCGCCGAGCACGAAGTAGCCCTTGGCGGGCACGACCGCGCCCGCGCCGATGAGGGTCACCTTCTGCGAGCCGCAGTCGCGGACGGACCAGCCGTCGAGGCTCACCGGGTCGTTGCCCGGGTTGTACAGCTCGATCCACTCCTGCATCGTGTCCTCGCCGAACGGGTCGGGCATGACCTCGTTGACGACCAGCTGGTGGGTGCCGAGGACGTCCATGCCGACGACGCACTGGGCCTTGATGCACTTGCTGAGGGCGCCCTCGCTGCCCTTGACCAGCACGACGAGATCGTCGTCGGTGCGCGGCTCGAGCTTGTGGTTGCCGAAGGTGTAGTGCAGCGGCCCCGTGATGGAGGCGAAGTGGTCGCCCAGGCGCGCCGGGAACTTCACGGCGACGTCGTCGACGCGGAGGCCGCCGGTCACCTCGAACTCGCCGTAGTCGTGCGGGCAGTCGGGCTGGGTGTGGGTCGTCTTCACGTCGGTCACCTGGACCAGGACGCCCTCGAACAGCTCGGCGACGGGGCCGGCGGTCGCGACGTGCGACGGGTGCGCGATGGGGTAGGGCGCGGGCGCGGGGCCCTGGTCCTTGACCGTCCACTTGGTCAGGTAGATCTGGCTGTTGTCGAAGTACTCGGAGTAGCTGCCCTCGACGTCGACGACGGTGCCGGGCACCAGATCGCCCGTGAAGTCGCCATGCGAGAAGACGGCGATGCCGCTGTAGGGGCCGCCCTCGGGCTCCTGCACGAAGAAGGTGTCGCCGAAGCGGGCCGTGACGATGACGTCCTTGACGACCACCTCGACGCCGTTCGAGCCGATGGGCGCGGGCGTGATGTGGTCGGGGCAGCCCGGGTTCTGGAGATCGTAGATGTTGCGATCGCCGCCGGGCGGCGAGCACAGCGTGAAGTCGACCACGACGTCCGGCTCGGGGATCGGCGGGGCGGTGTCGGTGGGCACGTCCTCGGCCACGTCGGGGTCCACCGGGACGTCGGGGGGCGGCTCGACGTCTTCGAGCGCGTCCGGCTCGGTCGCGTCGTCGAGGACGTCGGTGGCGTCGTCGAGCGCGTCGGGCTCGGGCGTCGCGTCGGCGTCGTCCTCCGGCTCGGGGACGTCACCCTTGGCGGTGTCGCCGCCGAGATCGTCGACGCCGAGGTCCGGCAGCGGGCCGGTCGCGCTGCCGGACGGATCCGAGCAGGCGGCGAGCGCGAGGGACAAGGCGATGGGGGCGAGGCGGCGGGCCGTGAGGCGGATGGGGTGGCGCATGGGCGCGCAGCCTAGGGATCGGGATCGGCTGCGGTCAAGCGACAAGCGCGCTACTGCGCGATGTCCAGGGACGCCCGCGCCGGCGGGGCCTCGCGGGGGCCGTCCGGGGGCGCGTCGTCGCGGCCGCCGAGCACCCAGAAGGTGGCCCCGAGCGACGCCGCGAGCAGCGCGATGAGAATAAGGACGCCCATCGACCACTTGAGTGGAACGTTGCGTCGCGTCGGTTCGCGTGGCACGGGGGCGAGTATGAGCTTGATACGAGGGACGGGCCAGGCGGTGGTCGCGGCCACCCTGGCGGTGGGCGTCGCCTGCGGGCTGGGCTGGGCGTCGCGGCTGGTCTACATCGCGGGCCTGTGGCCCTTGACCATCGGCCTCGCCGCCGGCGCGGGGGCCGCCTTCGCTGCGCTCGTCCTGGGCGGGCTGCCCGGGCGCGGGCCACGGGTCGCCGCCGTCGTCGCCTCGGTGCTGGGGCTCGGGACCCTCGCCGCCATGGACGACCTGCACTTCCGCGCCGCCTGGCGCGCCGATCTCGCCGCCGCGCGCTTCGCCGACAGCGGCGCCGGGCCGACCGAGGCCCTCGAGGCCGACGAGGTCGCCTTCTGGGGCGACAACGCCGACGTGCTGCTCGACGCCCAGGCCATGGCCGACACCGGCGCCCAGGGCTTCGCCGGGCGCTGGCTGCTGCGCGCCGACGCGGGCGTGCGCCTGTTCGGTGGCTGGCAGGCCAGCCGAGGCCTCCCCGTCGGCGTCTGGGGCGCCGCGATCTGGTCCCTGCTCGAGCTGGCCCTCGCCATCGCCGTCGCCCTCGGGGTCATCCGCCGCGTCGAGCGCCGCCTCCTCGCCCCGCAGCCCGCGCCGACCACCGCCTGAGCGTCACTCCCGGCACTTCGCCTCGCGCCCGACGACCTCGACCTCGCCCCCCAGCGGCCCGGCCGTCAGCAGCGCCGCCACCTCGCGCGCCTGCCGCAGCGCCTCCGCCTGCCCATCGGCGCCCATCGTGATCTTCGCGCGCCCGCCGCCGATGCGCTCCATCACCCGCGGCGCCATCACGACCCGCCCCTCGAACGCCATGACCACGACCTGCCCCACGGCCCGCTCGGTCATCGCCGCGAAGCGCTCCCCGCCGGCCGGTGTGAACGTGACCTCGATCTCGGGCCCCCAGTCGGCGTCCGTCACCACCTTCGCGCCCGCCACGTCGCGCCCGCCGACCTCCGGCGCCTCGTCCACCGCCCACAACGCCACGGCCTCGTCGGTCCCCTCCCGCGCGGGCCGCCCCTCGGCCATCACCCGCACCCCGCTCGGCACCCGCAGCCCCGCCAGCCGCTCGGCGACCTGCGCGAACCCCATCCCCTCGACCACCACCGCGCCCAGCCCGTCCTCGCGCGCCGTCACCCCGGGCCACTCCAGCACCTGGGCCAGCACCCGCGCCGCAACCCCCGCCGTCGTCCGATGCAGCGTCAGCAGCCCCGACCGCGTCGCCCACCGCTCCAGCGACCGCACCGCGTCCCCCAGCGCCGCCTCGTCACACGCCCCACCCGGCAGCACCCCGACCCGCGCGCTCACCCGCTCCGGACCCGCCACCGTCACCTCGATGGCCCCCAGCGGCAGCAGCCCCTCGGCCGACAGCCGCTCCAGCCGCGCCCGCAGCCCGGCCGCGACCGCCTCGGCCCCGCCTCGGACCTCCAGCGTCAACGCCACCGATCCGGCGGCCGGCGCCGGCGCGACCCGCGCGGGCTCGGCGCGCTCACGCCCGCAGGCGGCCAGGATCGACAGACACAGGACGAACGCGATCGGGTAGGCATGGCGGTTCATGGCCCCGACCCTACCTCAAACGCTGAAGCGCAACACCTCGAACGCCAGCGCCCCCAGCAGCACCGCCCCACACACCCACGCCACCAGCCGCGCCTGCCGCGCCGCCTCGCCCACCTCGGGCCCGGGCGCCTCCCTCGGCCGCTGCACCCGCACCGTCCCCGACCGCCGCGGCGGCCGCGGCGCCCGCGCCGGCTTCGCCATGGCCGGCGAGTCACCCGCCTCCTGCGCCGCCTCGCCCCCGCCCTCGGCCGCCTCCTCGCGCTCGCGCTTCTTGATGAGCCGCTTGGCGAGCCGCGCCACCGCCGCCGCCCCGTCCGCCCCCGGGTCCAGCGGGAAGGCCGCCAGCGCCTCGTCCGCGTCGGCGAAGCTCTGATCGCCGTCCTGACACCGGTCCAGCCACGCGTCGATCTCGGCCGGCCACGCGTCCGTCATCTCCTGCGCCAGCCGCGCCACCGCCAGCAGATCCGTCTCCGGCTCGCCGACCGTCCCGAACCCGGTGACCCGCACGTCGCCGTCGCCGTCCAGCAGCACCGCGCCCGCGTCCAGCCGCCCGTGCACGATGACGCCGCCCTCGATCCCCGCCCGCGTCTCGCGCGCCGCCGCCAGCGCCGCCAGCACGCCCCGCAGCACCCACGCGGCCGCCTCGACCTTCAGCCGCGCCCGCCCGCGCTTGGGGTACAGCGCGTCCAGCGACACGCCGTCGACCAGCTCCCACGACGCCCAGGGCCGCCCGTCGGTCACCCCGTCGTCCAGCAGCGCCACGATGGCCCGGTGCGCCAGCCGCCGCGCCACGGTCGCCCGCTCCTGGAAGGCCGTCGCCTCGTCGGCGTCGTGCACGACGTGCGGGTGCAGCACCTCGAGCGCCACCGGCAGCGGCACACCGGCCCCGCCCTCTCGGATGGCCTTGTACACGGTCGCGCGCTCGCCCTCGGCGATGACGCGCATGAGACGGAAGGGCCCCAGCCCCTGGAGGTTCGATGCCATGGGCCGCCCAACGTCGCGGCAGCCCCGGCGAGCGTCAACTTTCCTGGCGCGCCTGGGCCATCAGGGCCTCGATCTCCTCGGGATCCTTGGGACAAGCCGCCGTCAGCACCCTCGGCGCGCCCTCGGTCACCAGCACGTCGTCCTCGATGCGCACGCCCAGCCCGCGGAAGCGCTCGGGCGCCTCCTGGTCGTCCTCGGCCACGTACAGCCCCGGCTCGACCGTCAGCACGAACCCCGGCTCGAGCGGCCGCGACTCGCCGGCCACGCGGTAGGCGCCCACGTCGTGCACGTCCATGCCCAGCCAGTGCGCCGTCCCGTGCATGTAGTACCTCTTGAACTTGCCGTCCTTCACCAGCGCGTCGACGTCGCCCGACAGCAGCCCCAGCCGCACCATCCCCTCGGTCAGCACCCGCACCGACGCGTCGTGCACCTGCTCGTGGGTCACGCCCGGGCGGCACTGCTCGATGCTGGCCAGCTGCGCCTTCAGCACCAGGTCGTACAGCTCGCGCTGCGCCGGCGTGAACCGCCCGCTCGCTGGGAAGGTCCGCGTGATGTCGGCCGTGTAGTAGTCCACCTCGGCCCCGGCGTCGATGAGCACCAGGTCCTGCTCGCCGATGACCGCGTCGTTCTCGTGGTAGTGCAGGATGGTCGCGTTGGCGCCGCTGGCCACGATCGACTGGTAGCCGTTGCGCTCGCTGCCCAGCGTCCGGAACGTCCCCTCGATGACGCCCTGCAGCTGCCGCTCGGTCATCCCCGGCCGCACCGCCTTCATCGCCCGCGCGTGCGCCTCGGCCGACACGTCGGCCGCCCGCTGCATCGCCTCGGCCTCCTCGGGTCGCTTGAAAAGGCGCAGCTCGTGCAGCGTCGCCGCCGGGTGGTGCAGCTCGGCCGGCGGCGTCGGCCCGCGCCGCCCGCGCGCCCGCAGGTCGTTCAGCACGCCGATGATCTCGCGGTCCATCGCCTCGTCCTCGCCCAGCGCGAAGACCAGCACCCGCTTGTTCCCGATGGCCTCGACCAGCGCCTTCCTCCGATCCGCCGTCGCGTGCGCCGCGTCGGCCTTGTAGTCGCGCGTCGCCCCCTCGACGCCGGCGCGCCGCCCGTCCCAGGTCTCGCGCTCCGGGTCGCGCGGCCGCACCACCAGCTCGAAGCGGCGCGTCTCGCCGTCCTTGACCAGCAGCACCAGCGTCTCGGGCTCGGTGAACCCGGTCAGGTAGTGCACGTCGCTGTGCTGGCGGTACTCGTGGCTCACGTCGTTGTTGCGCCGCGCCTCGGGCACCGACGCCAGCACCACGGCGCACGACTCGGGCAGGCGCTCGAACAGGGCGGCGCGGCGGGCGGCGTAGACCTCGGTCATGGCGGCGCTGGGAGCGGGCATCGGGCGTCTCCTGAGGGCGGTTCGGATGGCGCGGCACCATACGCCCCGGCCCGCCCCGCCTCAAGACGCCGATGACAGCCTCGCGCCGCGCCTCGTCCCGCGTCGTTGCGCGCCCCGACCGCCCCTGCTATGGAGCAGGCCCCCGAACCGGCCCCAGCGGAGCACGCCCCCCATGTCATCGCCATCGTCAGCCGGCGAGCGGCTCACCAGCCACGTCGACCCGAACGACCCGGCCTTCCAGGCCAACCGCGACGCCATGCAGGCCCTCGTCGCCGAGCTGCGCGAGCGCACCGGACGCGCCCGCGCGGGCGGCGCCGGCAGCGGCCGCCAGGAAGAGCTGGGCAAGCTGCCCGTCCGCGAGCGCATCGATCTGCTGCTCGACCCCGGCACGCCCTTCCTCGAGCTGAGCCCGCTCGCCGCCGAGGAGATGTACGACGGCCAGGCGCCGGGCGCCGGCATCGTCACCGGCGTCGGCATGGTCGAGGGCGTCGAGTGCCTGATCGTCGCCAACGACGCCTCGGTCAAGGGCGGCACCTACTTCCCGATGACGGTGAAGAAGCACCTGCGCGCGCAAGAGGTCGCCGCCGCCAACAACTTGCCGTGCGTGTACCTCGTCGACTCGGGCGGCGCCTTCCTGCCGCTGCAGGCCGACGTCTTCCCCGACCGCGACCACTTCGGCCGCATCTTCTTCAACCAGGCCAACCTGTCGGCGCGCGGCATCCCGCAGGTCGCCGTGGTGCTGGGCTCGTGCACGGCCGGCGGCGCCTACGTCCCGGCGATGAGCGACGAGGCCATCATCGTCAAGGAGCAGGGGACCATCTTCCTGGGCGGCCCGCCGCTGGTCAAAGCCGCCACCGGCGAAGAGGTCACCGCCGAGGAGCTGGGCGGCGCCGACGTCCACACGCGCCTGTCGGGCGTCGCCGACCACTTCGCCCTCGACGACCGCGACGCCCTGCGCCGCGCCCGCAGCGTCGTCGCGACCCTCAACCGCAAGAAGACGGTCGACGTCACGCTGACCGCCCCCGAAGAGCCGGCCTATGACCCGGCCGAGATCTACGGCGTCATCCCGGCCGACCGCCGCATCCCCTACGACGTGCGCGAGGTCATCGCCCGCGTGGTCGACGGCAGCCGCTTCGCCGAGTTCAAGGCCCGCTACGCGACGACGCTGGTGACCGGCTTCGCGCGCATCCACGGCTACCCGGTGGGCATCATCGCCAACAACGGCGTGCTCTTCAGCGAGTCGGCCCTGAAGGCGGCGCACTTCATCGAGCTGTGCTGCCTGCGCAAGACGCCGCTGGTGTTCCTGCAGAACATCACCGGCTTCATGGTCGGCAGGGAGTACGAGAACAAGGGCATCGCCAAGGACGGCGCCAAGATGGTGCACGCCGTGGCGACCGCCAACGTGCCCAAGCTCACCGTCATCATCGGCGGCAGCTTCGGCGCCGGGAACTACGGCATGTGCGGGCGCGCCTACGACCCGCGCTTCATGTTCTCGTGGCCCAACAGCCGCATCTCGGTGATGGGCGGCGAGCAGGCCGCGGGCGTGCTGGCCACCGTCAAGGAGGACCAGCTCTCGCGCCGCGGCAAGCCCTGGACCCCGGACGAGCGCCAGCGCTTCATGCAGCCCATCCTCGACAAGTACGAGCACGAGGGCAGCCCCTATTACGCGACCGCGCGGCTGTGGGACGACGGCATCATCGACCCGGCCGACACCCGCACCGTCCTCGCCCTCGCCCTGTCCGCCAGCCTGAACGCCCCGATCCCCGACTGGCGGCCGGGCGTGTTCCGCATGTAGGAGGCCCGCGCCATGACCGATCCGCTCGACTCCCTCCAGGTCGTCAACGACGGCGGCATCGTCCGCGTCTGGCTGAACCGCCCGCACGTCCACAACGCCTTCGACGACCACCTCATCCGGCGCCTGGTGCAGACCTTCGACGCCATCGCCGCCGACCCGGCCGCGCGCGTCGTGGTCCTGGGCGGGCGCGGCAAGAGCTTCTGCGCCGGCGCCGATCTCAAGTGGATGGCCTCGATGGCCGCCACCGGCGGCGCCGCCAACGGCGAGGACGCGCGCGTCATGGCGCGCCTGTTCGACACCGTCAACCGCTCGCCCAAGCCGGTCATCGGCCGCATCCACGGCGCGGCGCGCGGCGGCGGCATCGGCCTCGTCGCCTGCCTCGACATCCCGGTCGCGCTCGACTCGGTCACCTTCGCGCTGACCGAGGTGCGCCTGGGCCTGGCCCCCGCGGTCATCTCGCCCTTCGTCGTCGCCAAGATAGGCGTCACCGCCGCCCGCGAGCTGTTCGTGACCGGCGACCCCTTCGACGCCGAGCGCGCGCGCCAGCTGGGCCTGCTGGCCCACGTCGTGCCCGACGAGGCCGCGCTCGACGCCAAGGTCGACGCGCTGGCCCGCTCGATCCTGGCCGGCGGCCCGCACGCGGTCGCGACCTGCAAGCAGCTGGCCCTGACCATCGCCTCGATGAGCCCCGACGAGGCCTTCACCCACACGGCCGGCCTCATCGCCCAGCTGCGCGCGAGCCCCGAGGGCCGCGAGGGCATGGCCGCCTTCATCGGCAAGCGGCCGCCGTCCTGGCTGGCGCCCACCAAGGCGCCGGGAGACGCCGACGCATGAAGCGCGTCCTCATCGCCAACCGCGGCGAGATCGCCGTCCGCGTCGCCCAGGCCTGCCACGCCCAGGGCCTCGAGACCGTCGCCGTCTACTCGCAGGCCGACGCGGCCGCGCTGCACGTCCGCACCGCCACCCGCGCCGTCCTCATCGGCCCGCCGCCGGCCGCCGAGAGCTACCTGCGCGTCGAGGCCCTGCTCGAGGCGGCGCGCAAGACCGGCGCCGACGCCATCCACCCCGGCTATGGCTTCCTCAGCGAGAACGCCGACTTCGCGCGCAGGGTCGTCGACGCCGGGCTCACCTGGATCGGCCCCGATCCGGCCGCCATCGAGGCGATGGGCACCAAGATCGGCGCCCGCCGCCGCATGGAGGCCGCCGGCGTCCCAGTAGTCCCGGGCGTCCACGACGCGGGTCAGGACGTGGCCGCCCTCGAGGCGGCGGCCGACCGCATCGGCTTCCCGGTGCTGGTCAAGGCGTCCGCCGGCGGCGGCGGCAAGGGCATGCGGACCGTCGAGCGGCGCGAGGACCTGCGCGGCGCCATCGAGGCCGCCCAGCGCGAGGCCCAGGCCGCCTTCGGCGACCGCGCGGTCTACATCGAGAAGCTCCTGGTGCGCCCGCGGCACGTCGAGGTGCAGATCTTCGGCGACCGCCACGGCGGGGCCGTCCACCTGCTCGAGCGCGAGTGCTCCATCCAGCGCCGCCACCAGAAGGTGTTGGAAGAGTGCCCGTCGCCCGCCCTGGACGCTGACCTCCGCCGGCGCATGGGCGAGGCCGCCGTCGCCGCCGCGCGCGCGGTCGACTACGTCGGCGCCGGCACCGTCGAGTTCATGGTCGACGCCCGCGGCGACTTCTACTTCCTCGAGATGAACACGCGCCTGCAGGTCGAGCACCCGGTGACCGAGCTGGTCATGGGCGTGGATCTGGTCGCCGCGCAGCTGGCGGTGGCCCGGGGCGAGCCGCTGCCCTGGACACAGGCGCAGCTGCAGCCGCGCGGGCACGCCATCGAGGTGCGCCTGTACGCCGAGGACCCTGCCCGCGGCTTTCTGCCGTCGACGGGCAAGCTGCTGCGCTATCGGCCGCCGGTCGCGCCCGGGATCCGCCACGACGGCGGCGTGGCCGAGGGCGACGAGGTCTCGACCTGGTACGACCCGATGCTGGCCAAGCTCATCGCCTGGGGCGAGACGCGCGACCACGCCATCGGACGGCTGGCGCACGCGCTGGGCGCCTGGCAGGTGCACGGCGTGACGACCAACCTGGGCTTTCTGCAGGCGGTCGTGGCGCACCCGGCCTTCCGCGCCGGCGCGACCCACACCGGGTTCATCGGCGAGCACTTCGAGGACGGGGTCTTCGCGCCGGAGCCGGCCGGGGACGAGGCGCTCATCGCCATCGCCATCGCCGAGGCGATGGGCCTGACCCGCGCCGCGGCGGGGCAGGGCGGGGCGGGCGAGGGCGGGGACGGCCGCTCGGACCGCGTGTCGCCCTGGCGCGCGCTGGGCGCCTGGAGGAGCAACGCATGAGCCGCCTGGTCCAACGGGGCGAGACGTCGGTGGCGCTTGGCGCGCGGCCGGATCCCAAGGCGCCCGACACGTGGATCGTCACCATCGGCGAGCACCACCACACGGTGCAGGCGCGCCGGACGGGCGAGGGGACGCTGCTGGTGACCCTGGCCGACGGGCGCACGGCCGAGCTGGCGGTGACGCGCGACGCGCAGCGCTGGTGGGTGACCGGCGGCGGGCGCACGACCGTGGTCGCCGAGGCCGAGGCCGCCGGGCGGGCGCACGCGCACGAGGGCGGGCTGGAAGCGCCGATGCCCGGCAAGGTGTTGGCCGTGAAGGTGGCGCCGGGCGACCGGGTGGCCGCGGGCGCGACGCTGCTCATCGTAGAGGCCATGAAGATGGAGCACGCCATCAAGGCGCCCCACGCCGGCGTCGTGCGCGAGGTGGCGGCGC
Organism: Myxococcota bacterium; assembly: GCA_041687695.1. Taxonomy (GTDB): domain Bacteria; phylum Myxococcota_A; class UBA9042; order PHBI01; family JAWLBL01; genus JAWLBL01. The sequence goes on from JAWLBL010000044.1 coordinate 31,215, forward strand.
GCGAGGGCGACATGGTCAGCCCGGGCACGCCGCTGGTCACGCTGGACCGCGAGGAGGACGCATGAGCGCGGCGTCCGAGGCGCGTCCGCAGGTGCTGGTGACCGAGGTCGGCCCCCGCGACGGCCTGCAGAACGAGAAGGCGGCCGTCCCGACCGAGGCCAAGGTCCGCTTCGTCGACGCGCTGGTCGCGGCGGGCGTGCGGCAGATCGAGACGACCAGCTTCGTCAACCCCCAGCGGGTGCCGGCCATGGCCGACGCCGCCGACGTGTTCGCGCTCTTGCCGCGCCGCCCAGGCGTCCGCTACGTCGCGCTGGTCCCCAACCTCAAGGGCTACGAGCGCGCGCGCGCGGCCGGCTGCGACGCCATCGCCCTGTTCACGGCCGCCAGCGAGGGCTTCGCCCGCGCCAACATCAACATGACCATCGAGCAGAGCCTCGCGGGCTTCCGCGACATCGCCAAGGCGGCCGCCGCCGACGGCGTCTCGATGCGCGGCTACGTCAGCACGGTCTTCGCCTGCCCCTACGACGGCCCGACCGCTCCCGACCAGGTCCTGAAGGTCACCGAAGCCCTGCTGGATCTGGGCTGCTACGAGGTCAGCCTGGGCGACACCATCGGCGTCGGCACGCCCACCGACACCCACCGCCTGCTCGGCATCCTGCTCCGCTACCTGCCCTCGCGCATGCTGGCCCTGCACTTCCACGACACCTGGGGCATGGCGGTCGCCAACGTCGTCGCCGGCCTCGAGGACGGCCTGCGCAGCTTCGACGCCAGCGCCGGCGGCCTCGGCGGCTGCCCCTACGCCCCCAGCGCCTCGGGCAACCTGGCCACCGAGGACCTCGTCTACCTGCTCGACCACCTCGGCTACGACACGGGCATCGATCTCGACGCCCTCGTCTCGGCCGGCGACGTCATCAGCCCCTTCCTCGACCACCCGCTGCCCGGCCGCGTCCACCAGGCCGTCCAGTCCCAGCGCGCCCGCCGCGCCCAGCTCGCCGCCACGGAGGCCTCCTGATGCTCCGCGCCGACGGCATGACCCCCGAGTCCTTCATGCCCCTGTGGCGCGACGCCATGTGGCACACCCCCGACCCGGCCGAGCGCGTCCGCCTCGTCCTCGAGCTCGGCCGCCTCAACGTCCACCACTTCGGAAAGGCCGACCCCCTGGTCATCGGCTACGCCCAGCGCCGCGAGCCCCCCTTCCTCATCCTCTCGCTCCGCGAGCCGCCCACCCACGCCAACGCCTCCGTCCGCGCCTCGGTCCAGACCCGCCTCGCCGAGGTCGCCGCCACCGAGGTCTACGTCGTCCTGACCCTCGCCACCCCGGGCGCCGCCTCCGCCCACCCCGGCTACCTCCTCGCCGCCTGGGCCGAGACCCTCACCGCCCCCGGCGAGCCCCCCGACCAGCACTGCTGGCTCCAACCCTTCCGCTGGACCCCCCAGGGCCTCGAAGAGGCCGAAGCCATGCCCACCCCCGACCCCAGCGCCACCGAGCTCAGCCGCCACCTCGCCGGCCTCCTCACCCCGCGGCACTGACCTCTCCGCCCCGCGCCGCGCCCTGGAGTGCCCGCGCTCGCGCGGGCTCGTCGGATCGCGCCGCTCGCGGCGCCCCCCGCTCAGCCAGCGCCTCTCTCTGGAGCGCCCACCCGCTCGGCCCGCGCCGCGCCCTGGAGTGCCCGCGCTCGCACGGGCTCACTGGTCAGCAAGGCTCGCGGCGCCCCGCTCGGAAGAGGAACTAAACGCATGACTCATTGCTCGTCCCGGGACGACGGACGTCTCACAGCGCCAGCAGGCCGGTGGCGCAAAGCGAGCCTTCCGGCGCCCTCCGCGCTCGCCGCTTGCGCCCGATGAACCCGGCTCCCAGCTCCTGCCGAGCGATGAGTTGATTGTGGGCCTGACAGACCAGGCTGAGGTTGTCGGCGGAGTGAGCCCCTCCCACCGCGAAGGGCTCGTGATGATGGAACTCCAGCCGCCGGCGCTCCCGACAGCGCCCCGCCGGGCCCTGGTAGCTGCAGCGCAGCCCATCGCGCTCGACCACCGCCCGCTTCACGTCGACTGGGATAGCCCGGCTGCGGTCCTTCAGCTGGTCGGGTCCTCCGATTACGGCCTCACCCGGATCTTCATGGCGCTCCTGCTCATTCACCTCAGCAGCTGTCTCGGCCGGCGCCTCGGCCTCGGAAACGGCGGCGGCCTTCCTGACCTTCGCCTTCTGCCCCACCCCGAACCTCTGCTTCTTCTTGGCCGTGATCAATGCGTCAAAGGCCATCTCGAACAGGCGCTCATAGTCCCCGGCGGCGACCTGATGACCGGTCAAGGCCATCGCCTCCTCGAGCTTCCCCGCCACCCGCGCGTCCACGGTGATCTGGACCTTGAAGCGCGCCTCCGACAGCGGCTCGACCGTATGCCGAGGCCTCGGAGCCTTCAGCTCTAACCCGTCGTCCCGGGAGGACGCGTCGGTCTCGGCCGTCTTCGGCGCGACCGGCGGCTCCACTCGCTGCACCGGCACCTTCACGACCCGCGCAGGCACATCCGGCCGCGGCGCCCACCTGGCCATCAGCAACTGCAACTCCTGGCGGGTCTTGCCCGCGGCCTCTCGCAGCCGTTCGTCGCCATTGGCCTCAGACAAATGCGGCCGCAGCGCCCTCAACCCGCTGAGGCTCAACCGTCCGTCAGCCAGCAACTCCAAGCCCAGCGGGTGCTCGCGCACGACCTCGACGACCTTGGTGTACGTCCACGCCTGGTCCTCCGACAGCCCCCACCGCGCGATGCACCAATCAGCCAGCGTCGACGCGCCATCGAGCAGATGCAGGTCCCGCCGCACCACCTCCACGAGACACGCCACCAGGTTCGCCGTCGCCCTCCGATGCACCCCGACCACCCGGTCGGCCGTGGCCTTCAGCTCCCCATCGGAAAGCCTCTCCAGACAAGCCGTTCGCTCGCTCATCGCGCCCACTCCTGCTCCTGATGAGCGCGAAGCATACCACAGGGGTTCCGCGCCCTTCGGAGCACCCCCTGGACGGCCGTTCAGGCACTCCAGAGACCCCGCGAGGACCCTCACCCCTGATCAGTGCCCTCACGAGCACGCCAGGCCCCTCCACGCCCTCGCCAGCCCCCGACCCCCGATCGCGTCAGAACCCCGCCCCCAGACTGTCAACCTCTTTTTCGACTACCTGACATCTCGGTCGTCCCCGGACGACCCTCGCCCCCGCGTCGTCCCGGGACGACGACCCTCGCCCGCGCGTCGTCCCGGGAC
>JAWLBL010000045.1:0-32250 GCA_041687695.1 Myxococcota bacterium
CCAGCCGGCCGGCGCGACGCAGGCCTCCGCGTCCGCCGCCTGGGATCGCCGGCTTCCAGCCGGCCGACACCTCACCGGCCTCCGCGTCCGGCGCCTGGGCTCGCCGGCTGCCAGAGGGTGTCGCAGAAGGACCAACCGGAGTGCTCCACCTTGGTGGAGCCCCCATCCGGCGCAGCTTGCTGCGCCGGTTTGGTAGCCCGATCCCGGCGGCAAGCCGCCGGGGCCGGGGCTCCGGCAAGCCGGAGCACTCCATCGCCGGCTCAGCCGTCATCAATACGACACCCTCTTCCAGCCGGCCGGCGCGACGCCGGCCTCCGCGTCCGCCGCCTGGGATCGCCGGCTTCCAGCCGGCCGGCGCTTCGCCGCTCTCCGGTTCGGCCTCCTGGGATCGCCGGCTTCCAGCCGGCCGGCGCTTCGCCGCTCTCCGGTTCGGCCGCCTGGGCTCGCCGGCTGCCAGAGGGTGTCGTATTGAGGTCACCTTCGGGTGCCGACGTGTCGAGACACAGCGAGTCCGGGACGGCAACCCGCGCCGGCTCCGCCGGCGCGGAAAGCGCCGCCATGGGCGGCGCACTCCCAAAGCGGGCCTTCGGCCCGCGTAAGCGGCGGGGCGCTCGGCTTTGGTCAACTCCAAGGCGAGCCTGGAGCGCGGGGACGACCCTTTTGCGACAGCCTCTTCCAGCCGCCCGGCGTCTCGCTGCCGTCCGCGTCCGCGGTCTGGGATCGCCGGCTTCCAGCCGGCCGGCGCTTCGCCGCTCTCCGGTTCGGCCTCCTGGAATCGCCGGCTTCCAGCCGGCCGGCGCTTCGCCGCTCTCCGGTTCGGCCGCCTGGGATCGCCGGCTTCCAGCCGGCCGGCGCCTCGCCGGCCTGCGCGTCCGCGGTCTGGGATCGCCGGCTTCCAGCCGGCCGGCGCTACGCCGGCCTCTGCGTCTGGCGCCTGGGATCTCCGGCTTCCCGAGGGTGTCGTATCGATGCCGGCTGAGGCGGCCTTGGAGTGCTCCGGCTTGCCGGAGCCCCGGCCCCGGCGGCTTGCCGCCGGGATCTGGCCGCCAGACCCGGCGCAGCAAGCTGCGCCGGATGGGGGCTCCACCAAGGTGGAGCACTCCGGTTGGCCTTTGCGACAGCCTCTTCCAGCCGGCCGGCGCTTCGCCGCCCTCCGGTTCGGCCTCCTGGAATCGCCGGCTTCCAGCCGGCCGGCGCCACGCCGCCCTCGTTGTTGGTGGCGGCGCCGGGCGCGCTACCCTGCGGGCATGCCCCTGCCGAAGCCTCGTCCGCGTCGCGGCGCGATCTGGCTGTGTTGCGTCGCAGCATGGCTGGTCGCGCTGGCCGCGCCCGCGCCGGCCGCGCCGCCCCAGCGCGTGCCCTCCGGGATGGGCCCGCATGGGCTGCGTGCCGTCGGGGCGCTGGATCTGCGCGCGGTGGCTTCGCGTGCCGGCCTCCGGGTCGACGTCGAGCGGGTGGGCGAGGTCTACTACCTGGCGTTCCGGCCCTTGTTCGCCTGGTCCGACGCGGACGGCGACCCGGCCCTGCTGGTCTCGGTGCCGCTGCGCTTCGAGCTGCTGGACACCCGCGGCGCGACCAGCGACGAGCGCTTCGGCGACCTGTTCGCCCTCCGCACGGCCGATTGGGCCAGCGTCTGGGACGTCGTGCGCACCGTCGAGCTCCTGCGGCTGGGCGGCCCCGACGCTCGCTTCGAGGCCGAGGTCAGCACCTTCACGCCGCTGACCCTGGGCCACGGCACCTGGGTGCGGCGCTACAACCCCAACCTGACGGTGACCGGACGCCGGCTCGCCACGCGCCTGGCCGGCCGGGCGCCGCTGGGCGAGGTCGAGCTGCTGGTGGACGACCCCTTCGACCCGCGCGTCCTGGGGGCGCACGGCGCGATCCGCCCCGCCGGGACCGCCGACGCGGGCTGGGCGTCCCGCCTGGCGGTGACCGGGACCCTGGTCGCCGACATCGACGCGCCGCTGATGAACCGCCTCGATCTCTTCGACGCCGACCGCGACGGGCGGCGCGACGAGATCCTGCTGACCGGCGCCGCGGATCGGCCCTCGTACCTCGACGGGCTGGTGGCCGCCTGGGCCGTCGGCGTGGCCCTCGGGCCCGAGGCGGCCGACCGCGGCTGGTCCGGCTTCCTCGAGATCGGCGGCCTGACCGGGCCGCTGCCGCGCCCCTGCGCCGACTGGGAGGGCCCCGAGGTCGAGCGATGTCCGGCGGTGTTCGGCGCCGTGAACGACGGGCTCGCGCCGCAGCCGAGCGAGCTGGAGACCGAGCGGGTCGGCGCCCTCGGCGGCGTGGTGGGCCTCGAGCGACGCCTGGTGACCGAGGGCGGCGGCCGCCTCCTGGGCCGCGTCGAGGGCCGCCTCGGCGAGCGCGGCGCCCACTTCCGCTACTTCGATCTGCTCTATCCGCTGCAGCGCGTGCTGTTCCGCGTCCCAGACGGCGCCGACGGCGCGACCCTGGCCAACCGCACCAAGGCGCGCGAGGTGCTGGCCGCGTCCGACCGGCTCGTCCCGGCGCTCGCGGCCGAGGTCCACTGGCGCTCCGCGGGCGGCCTCGAGGCCGCGGCCGGCGTGGACGCCGCGTTCGGCGCCCCGCAGGGCGGCTGGTTCGCCCACCTGGGCATGCCCGACGGCCGGCACCTGGGCTGGTCGCTCGCCTACCACAAGCGCGCCAGCGCCGCCGACGAGCTGGGGGACCTGGGCCGCGGCGCCGTCCTGCTGGCGGCGGCGCGCGCGACCCTGCTGCCGATCCTGCACCTCAACGCGCGCGCCCTGGTCCCGCTGGACGTCGGCGCCCACGCGCTGGAGGACCGCCTGTTCGACGTCACCCTGGGCGTCGAGCTGGCCTTCGACTACTGACTACCGACCCTGCGCGGCGGCGCGCGGCGGCGCCTCGGGCACCTGGGCGCCGGGCCCGTAGGTCCGGTGCAGGTAGGCCACGATGTCCTCGGACTCGTACATGGCGGCCCCGGTGTTCGGGTCCTGCAGGTACGGCACGCGCATCTTGCCGCCCAGGGCGACCAGCTGCGGGCGGCGCGGGCTCTTCTTGGCCACGTTCTTGACGTGGTAGGGCAGGTCCAGCTCGTTCAAGGCCTCGCGCACCTTGCGGCAGTAGGGCGAGGCCTCGAAGTTCCACAGGACCAGCGGCTCGGCCGGCGCCGGGCGGCCCTGGACCTCTTCCAGCACGCGCAGCCCCCGCGGTCGCGCGCCGCTGGCGACCGCCGACGAGGCGGTGTTGAGCGGCGACAGCGCCCGGCCCAGCGCGGCGCGGCCGTGGCCGTAGGTCTCGGCCAGGTACGTCACGATGTCCTCGCTCTCGTACAGCGACCGGCCGGTGTTCGGGTCGACCAGGAACGGGAACTGCCCCTTGCCGCCCGCCTGCACGACCGCGTCGCGGTGTCGCGAGCCGCGCGCGCACGGGTAGACGATGGCCTCGAGGTCCAGCTCGCTCAGCGCCTCGCGCACCTTTCGGCAGTAGGGGCAGGCCTCGAGCTCGTAGACGATGAGCGGCTGGGCCGGTCGCCGGGCCCCGTCGAGGCCGCCCTGCACACGCAGGCCGCGGCCGCCGCGCAGGATCGACACGAGCAGGGAGTAGGCGTTGTTCAACGTGACGCGGGTGGACATGGTCAGGCTCCGTGTGAGGGTGCGGCGGGGCAGGGGGAGGGGCTCAGGGGACGAGGACCAGCTTGCCGACGGTCTGGCCGCTCTCGAGGTCGCGGTGGGCGTCGCCGACCCGCTCGATGGGGTAGGTGGTCACCTTGGGGGCGCGGATGCGACCCTCGGCCAGCCACGCGCCCAGCTCGGTCATGGCGTCCTCGAGGATGTCGACCCGGTCGAAGAGATCGCTCAGGTTGAACGCCATGACGCTGCGGTTCTTCTCGGTCAGCGACAGCGGGCTGAAGCGGGGCGTCCTCAGGAAGTCGCGCGCCAGCTTGAGCCAGTTGGGGCGGCCGCCGACCTTCGGGATCATCGTGTGGAAGCCGTAGACGACCAGCTTGCCGCCCTTGGCCAGGTGGTCGTAGCTCTTGCGCAACGTCTCGACCCCGTTGGCGTCCAGCACGACGTCGAAGCCGTCCGGGGCGATGGCCCGCGCGCGGGCCCACAGGTCCTCGCGCCGCTTGTCGATGACGTGGTCGGCGCCGTTGTCCCGGACCGCCTCGACCTTGTGGCTCGCCCCGACGACGCCCGTCACCTCGCACCCCAGCAGCTTGCCCAGCTGCACCAGCGCCGTGCCGACCCCGCCGGCCGCCGAATGCACCAGGAGCTTCGCCCCCGGCCGCGGGTGCGCCTGCTCGCACAGCGCGTACCAGGCCGTCAGGAACACCGTCGGGAAGCCGGCCGCCTCGACCGCGGTCAGCGCCTCGGGCCGCGCGAACACGAACGCGCGCGGCGTCACCACGTGCGAGGCGTACCCGCCGAAGCGGCTGACCGCCACCACCGGATCGCCGACCTTCAGATCGCTGACCTTGGACCCGACCGCCGCGACCCGCCCCGCCGACTCGAACCCCGGCGTCATCGGCCAGCCGAACTGGCGCGCGGTCGCGTACAGCCCCATCCGCACCATCACGTCGGCGTAGTTGACCCCGATGGCCTCGGTCTCGACCACCACGTCGTCCGGCCCGGGCGCCGGCGGCGTGAAGGGGACGACCTTCATCTTCTCGTAGCTGCCGGCGCGCGAGATCTCGACGCGGCGGGGTGGGGCCGCGGCGGCGGACCGGGGGCTGGGGGAGGCGGTCATGGCTGGGATCCTGCGAGGCGGGGGTCAGACCGCCGCGTCGAGCGGGAGGCGCGTGCGCCCCAGGATGAGGTCGACGAAGTGCTGCGCGGCCGGCGGCAGGGCCCCGCTCTCGCGGGACAGGACGTACAGATCGCGGCTGAGGCTCAGGCCCTCGACCTCGAGCGCGACCAGGCTGCCCGCCTCGAGCTCGCGGCCGATGCAGTGGGTGGGCAGGGCCGCGAAGCCGACGCCAATCTCGACCATCCGCTTGATGACCTCGATGTCGCTGCTCTCGGCGACCACCTTGGCGCCGACGTCGAGGTCGGCGAAGGCGCGCTCGGTCATGTGGCGGGTCGGGGCCTGCTCGTCGAAGGCGACCATCTCGAGGCCGTCGAGCACCTGCGGGGCGATGGGCTCGCCGCGGCGCGCGCTGCGGGCGAGCGGGTGATCGAAGGCGACGACCACGCGGATGGGGTTGTGCAGGAAGGGCTCGGCCTCGAGCCCCTCGGTGTCGGGCTCGCCGGCGACCAGGCCGATGTCGATGCGGTGCTCGCGCAGGGCCTGCACGACCTGGGCCGAGCGGCTGGTGACCAGCTTGAGGCGCACCTTGGGGTGGGCCTGGCGGAAGCGGCGCAGGTACAGCGGCAGGATGTGCACGCCGATGCTGTTGACCGAGCCGATGGCGACCCGGCCGGCGCTGCCGCTGCGCAGCTTGTCGACGGCCTCTTCCAGATCGCGCAGGTGGCCGAAGACCCGCTCGCAGTGCTCGAAGACCACCTGGCCGTCGGCGGTGGGCTGCATGCCGCGCGGCGAGCGGTGGAAGAGCTGCAGCCCCAGGGCGTCCTCGAGGGCCTGGACCTGCTTGGACAGGGCCGGCTGGCTGACGCCGAGGCGCACCGAGGCGCGCTTCATGTTCTGCGAGCGCGCGACCTCGTAGAAGTAGCGGAGTTGATTGAGGTTGATGGGCGACTGGTCCGCCATGACAAACCCCCGAACCGGCGGGCGCGCCGGCGGGCGACACCCTACCACAACGCCGCGATCAGAGGGCGTGACCGTCCACGCGCAGCTGGAACAGGAAGTAGGGCGGCATGCAGGCGCCCTCGCCAGGCGGGGCAGAGGGCGTGCGGGCGCAGATGTAGTCGTCGCGGCAGGGGCGGGCGGCGCTGCAGGCGCGCAGGGCGCCGGGGCGCGTGTTGTCGGCCAGGCACTGCTCGAAGGGGATCTTCTGGGCGAGGCACTGGTTGAACCCCACCAGGACCGGGATGCCCGTGCAGGCGGCGGCCGGGTCCGCGCTGTCGCAGCCCTCGACGCAGACGCCGTTCGGGAAGCCGACCCGGTTGTCGTTGCACGCGGCGTCGGGCCCGCAGGCGCGCGCCGCGACGTCGCGGACGCGGTCGCGGTGCGGGTCGGCCTGCTGGGTCACCCGGCCCACCTCGCACGGGCCGCCGACCGACGGCCGCGTTGGCAGGCACAGCCCGACGTGGGGCTCGTCCAGCGGGGCGCAGGCCAGACCGGGGTCGCAGGTCCAGCCGGCGAACCCCGGGTCGCCCAGGCCACAGCGCGCGCCGTAGCCGCCGGAGGGCGAGGTGCGCTCGGCATGCGGCCGGCTGGGGTCGGGCAGGGCGCCCGCGGCCAGCGCGGTCACCCAGGCGGCGCGCCGGGGCAGGTCCTCGGTCAGGTGCGGCGAGCGGCCCAGCGCCAGGGCGTCGACGCGGCGCGCCGGATCGGGCTCGTCGCCCAGCAGGTGGAAGCCCGCGACGCTCCGGCTCTGGTGGCAGCCGGCGCAGCTCAGGCCGTCCAGGCGCCGCACCAGGGCCTCGGGGCTGGCGATGGTGCGCGTGCCGGCCAGCGGCAGGTCCCCCAACTTCCGCGGGTCCAGCACCTGCCGAAACGGCCGGTTCGCCAGCCGCGCCAGCCCGCGCGGCGCCACCGACACCGCCCGCTCGGCCAGCAAGTGCTCGGGCAGCAGCGCCGTCCCCGCGTCGATGGCCGCAAGGTTCGCCGCCACCCACGCCCGCAGCTCGGCCTGCAGCTTCCGGCTGCCCCGGATGCGCGCCACGTCGGGCGTGTTCTCGAGCCGCCCCGGGACCAGCCGCCCGCCCTTCTGGTGGAACACGCGCATCAGGTACTCGGCGTGCCCGGCCATCCCCGGGTGCACCGTCGACGGCCACCGCACGCTCTGCAGGTTCACCTCGACCGACCTCAGCCGGTCCAGCCCGACGCGCTCGCTCGCCAGCGGCCCGTCGGCCGCCACCAACGCCTCCGCCAGCGCCTCGCCCGTCAGCCCCTCCAGCCGCACCCACCGCTGGGCCTCGGCCCGGCACCCCGCCACCCCGGTCACCGTCCCATCCAGCCAGTACACCACGTTCACCGTCATCGGCAGCCGCGATGCCACCCGCAGCCCGCCCACCTCGGTCGCGTAGCTCAGCCGATGGACCAGCCGCACCTCGCCGCACCGCTCCGGCGCGAACGGCTGCCGGTCCAGCCGCGCCGCCACCCCCGCCAGCTCGAACCGCGCCTCGTCCGACGCCAGCCACCGCGCATCGAACAGCCGATGCCCATACCGCAGCCCCACGCCGCTCTTCGGGTCCGCCGCCGCGATCTCGGCCAGGTCCGCCGTCACGCGCCGCAGCACGTCCCGCGCCAGCGGCGCCTCCGACAGCGCCTCCGTCGTCACCGCCTCGCGCGTCCCCAGCCGCGCGCCCAGCCCCATCCCGGCCGCCTCCAGCGCCCGCAACGCGTCGGGGTCTGAGATCAACGTCGTCGCCCGCCCCGGCGCCGCCGCCCGCGCGTCCCCCGGCTGGTCGCCACCCGCGACCCCGCCCCCGATCAGCGCCCCAGCGACCACTCCGGCCGCGAGCAGCCCACTCCACCTCCGCATCTTCGAACCCCGCGCGCCCCATCCCATGCGCCCAAGCTACTGCGCCGCGCTGCGCTTGGCGACCCGAGCAAACGTTCGTGGTGCCATTTGCAACCAACGCGCTTTGGGCTATGAGCGCCCCACGTGCGGTGGGGAAGCCGCGCGTCCACCCGGAGAACTACCATGCGCATTCTGACGATGATCCTGGCCATCCTGTGTCTGCTCGCGACCACCGGCCTCGGCGGCTTCACCTACAGCGAGTTCTCGAAGCGCGTCGGCATGGACGCGGTCGACGACGCCGAGAAGGTCTCGGCGCAGGTCGAGAAGGAGACCGGCTCGGCCCCGCCCGAGGCGGCGATGCTGGGCAAGGTGAAGACGACGCTCTACATGTGGCTCGGCCTCGCCGGTCTGTCGCTCGTCCTGCTCGTGCTGCTCTTCGTCAAGAAGGGCGTGCTCCCGGTCGGCGCGGTGGTCGCCGTCCTGGCCATCGCCAGCTTCGCCCTGCTCCCGGACCAGCAGGACTTCAAGCGGCTCGGCATGGTCATCGCCATCCCCGGCCTGCTCGGCGCCGTCTTCGCCATCCTCAGCGACAAGCTGCGCCAGAAGAACGCCGCCGCCTGATCCCCGCCTCCGGGGGCACCGACCCGCGGGTCGGCCGCCCCCGGACCGCTTGCTTGCTCGGCTCACGGCCGCGTGGCACCGTCGCCTCATCTCGCGACGCACCCCACCACGCGCCACGGCCCTCCGCCCGTAGAAGGCCCACGCCCGTCTCGGTGGCTCCTCGCCTCGCGTCACCCAGGCCACGCCGCGCGCGTCGCTGCGTCGCCCATCGACCTCGAGCAAGCAGCCCATGGGACTCTCCGATCTCCTCAAGCGCTCCGTCGGGCGCACCCTGAGCGTCGTCCGTCACCGCTCCCGCCGCGTCTGGGCCGCCAACGGCCGGGTCCACGTCGAGCTGCATCCCATGCGCTCGAGCCGCGCCCGCGAGTTCGCCCAGCGCCTCGACGAGCTGACCACCGGCCTCGACGGCGTCGACTGGGCCGACGTCAACGCCTTCCTCCGGCGCGCCATCCTGGCCTACGACCCCGAGCGCCAGGACCCCGAGGCCCTCGCCGCGCTGGTCGCCGACATCGAGCGCGAGATCGGCATCGATCCGGCCGGCTCCTTCCCCCAGGACATCGCCGAGCACCCGGGCGACATCGAGCCGGTCTACCGCGCCCTGGGCGAGCTGGGCGCCGATCTCGTCGCCGTCGGCCTCGGCCTCGCCCTCCGCCTGTCGAAGACCCGACTGCTGCCCGTCGAGATCGATCTCGCCGCCCTGCTGTCCATCCTGGACGGGGTCCCGCACCTGCGCCTCAAGGTCGAAAAGACCCTGGGCCGCATGACCACCGAGCTCACCCTCGCCCTGGCCACCGCCGTCGCCAACGGCCTGGCCCAGCGCCCCGTCGGGCCCCTGGTCGACGCCTGCCAGCGCGGCCTACGCCTGCGCGAGCTGCTCGCCCGCCGCGCCACCTGGCTCGAGCGCGAGCCCGAGCTGTGCCAGGCCCGCGCCGGCTACCACAAGCGGCCCGACGTCCCGCCGCGCCCTTGCCCCCTGCCGCCGGGCGCCATCGAGCGCTACGCCGACAAGGCCTGGTTCGCCTCCCTCGGCGCCTTCGGCCTGGGCCTGACCGCCACCGGCAACCTCGAGGGCGCCACCACCGGCCTCATCGCCGGCCTGCCCAAGCCGGGGCGCCTGGGCGTCGAGGCCTTCGCCGCCGCCCTCGGCCACAAGCTGGCCCGCCGCGGCCTGCTGGTCCTCGACGACTCCGTCCTGCGCCTGCTCGACCGCATCGACACCATCGTCGTCCAGGGCGAGCTGCTCGACAGCCACCAGCGCCTGATGGACGAGGTCGTCCCGCTCGCCCCCGACGCCGACGCCGCCGCCCTGCGCGCCCGCGCCGACGCCCTGTACGTCCCATCGCGCCCCCTGGCCCGCCACGCCGACGGCCCCTGGTCCCTCGCCCCCCTCGCCGACGACGACGGCGACCTCGACGCCACCGCCCGCGCCCGGGTCGTTCAGCTCCGCGCCTCCGGCGCCGCCACCCTGGTCCTGCGCCACGACGGCGCCCCGCGCGCCCTCATCGGCGTCCGCCCCCGCCCCGTCCCCGGGGTCGAGCCCCTGCTCGACGCCATCCGCGACGCCGGCCTCGATCTGGTGGTCGCCGGCGACGAGCTGACCGCCGAACACGCCGGCGCCCGCTGCGCCCCCGGCGACGACGCCGACTGCGTCGCCTTCATCCGCGAGCTCCAGCGCGACGGCCACGCGGTCGCCGTCATCGCCCGCGGCCGCGAGGGCACCCTCGCCGCCGCCGACTGCGGCATCGGCCTGTACCACGGCGACGAGGCCCCGCCCTGGTACGCCCACGTCATCTCGCGCGACGGCCTGGCCGACGCCGCGCTGCTCGTCGACGCCATCGCCGTCGCCAAGGTGGCCGCCTACCAGGGCGTCGTCTTCTCCTACGGCGGCGTCGCGGCCGGCGCCTGGCTCGGCTTCGGCGGCCTCGGCAACACCACCCCCACCCGCGTCGCCGACGCCATGAACGTCGCCGCCCTGCTCTCGATGGCCAACGGCCTGCGCCACGCCGCGCGCGTCGGCCGCGCCGGCCGCGTCTCCCGCCCCGATCCGACCCCGTGGCACGCCCTCGATCCCGACGCCGTGCTCGACCGCCTGGCCTCCTCGCTGACCGGCCTCGCGCCCCCCGAGGCCAGCGCCCGCCGCCACGTCCCCGAGCCCCCGCTGCCCGCCGCCTGGGTCTTCGCCGACATGCTCAAGGACGAGCTGTCCAACCCGCTGACCCCGCTGCTCGCGGGCGGCGCCGGCCTGTCGGCGGTCGTCGGCTCGGTCGCCGACGCGGCCATGGTCGGCGGCGTCATGGCCCTCAACGCCGTGGTGGGCGCCGCCCAGCGCTTCCGCACCGACCGCGCCATCACCGCCCTGGGCCAGCGGCGCGGCCAGCGGGTGTGCGTGCGCCGCGGCGGGGCCGAGCTGAGCGTCGACCCGGCCGAGCTGGTCGCCGGCGACCTCGTCTCGCTGCGCGCCGGCGAGGTGGTCCCGGCCGACTGCCGCATCATCGAGGCCCTCGCCCTCGAGGTCGACGAGTCCAGCCTGACCGGCGAGTCGCTGCCGGTGCGCAAGGACGCCCGCGCCACCCTGTCCGACGCGGTCGCCGACCGCAGCTCGATGCTGTACGAGGGCACCTCCATCGCGGCCGGCGAGGCCAAGGCCGTCGTGGTCGCGGTGGGCGGCGGCACCGAGCTGGGCCGCGGCTACGGCTCCGCGGCCAACGGGGCGCCCGAGAGCGGCGTCGAGGCCCGGCTGACCCGGCTGACCGAGCTGACCGCCCCGCTGTCGCTGCTGGCGGGCGGCGCCATCGCGGTGACCGGCCTGCTCCGCGGCCGCCCGGTGCGCGACGTGGTCAACGCGGGCGTCAGCCTGGCGGTCGCCGCCGTCCCCGAGGGCCTGCCCATCATCGCCACGGTGGCCCAGCTGGGCGCCTCGCGCCGGCTGGCCGAGCACGGCGCCCTGGTGCGAAACCCCCGCTCCATCGAGGCCCTGGGCCGGGTCGACGTGCTGTGCGCCGACAAGACCGGCACCCTGACGGCGGGGATCATCACCTTGCGCAGCGTCTCGGACGGCGTGCGTGACCAGCTGTGGGAGGATCTGGACCCCGCGCTGCGCCGCGTCCTGTCCATCGCCCTGCGCGCCAGCCCGGAGGCCGCCCCCGGCGACGAGCTGCCGCACCCGACCGACCAGTCGCTCATCGACGGCGCCCACCTGGCGGGCGTCGACGTGCGCGAGGGCGGCGTGCGCTTCACCCGCAAGGTCGAGCTGCCCTTCGAGCCGGCGCGCGGCTACCACGCCGTGCTGGGGGTCGAGGACGGCGTGGCCCACGTCTCGGTCAAGGGCGCCCCCGAGGTCATCCTGCCGCGCTGCGCCGAGTGGGCCCGCGACGGCCAGCGCGGCCCGCTCGACGAGGCCGGCCGTGACGCGCTGGACGCCCACGCCCGCTCGCTGGCCCGCCAGGGGCTGCGGGTCCTGGCGGTGGCCGAGCGCCGCGGCGGCCGCCGCAAGACCCTGAACGACAAGGCCGTGGACAAGCTGACCTTCATCGGCTTCGTCGCCCTGGCCGACCCGGTGCGCCCCTCGGCGGCCGCGGCCGTCAGCGCCCTGCGCCGCGCCGGGGTCGAGGTGGTCATGATCACGGGCGACCACCCCAGCACGGCCGAGCGCATCGCCTCCGAGCTGGATCTGCTCAACGGCCACGGCGTCGTCACCGGCCCCGAGATCGACGCGCTCGACGACGACGGCCTCGCCGCCATCCTGCCGCGCGTGTGCGTCTTCGCCCGCGTGACCCCGGCCCACAAGGCCCGCATCGTCAAGGCCTTCCAGCGCGCCGGCCGGGTGGTCGCCATGACCGGCGACGGGGCCAACGACGCGCCGGCCATCCGCCTCGCCGACGCCGGCATCGCCCTGGGCGCCCAGAGCACGCCCGCCGCCCGCGCCGCCGCCGATCTGCTGGTGCTCGACGAGTGCATCGAGACCATCGTCGAGGCGGTCCTCGAGGGCCGCGCCATGTGGCGCTCGGTCCGCGACGCGGTGGCCATCCTGGTCGGCGGCAACCTGGGCGAGATCGGCTACACGCTCATCGGCAGCCTGCTGGGCGGCGCCTCGCCGCTCAACGCCCGGCAGCTGCTGCTGGTGAACCTCTTGACCGACGTCGCCCCGGCCATGGCCATCGCCCTGCGCCGCCCCCGCAGCCGCACCCCCGAGGTCCTCATCAGCGAGGGCCCGGACGCCTCGCTCGGCGACGCCCTGACCCGCGACATCCTCTGCCGCGCCATCGCGACCGGCGCCGCGGCCGGCAGCGCCTGGGTGGCCTGCCGCCTGGGCGACTCGCGCGGCGCCAACACCACGGGCCTCGTCGCCCTGGTGGGCACCCAGCTCGCCCAGACGCTCGTCTCCGGCGGCCTCGACAAGGCGGTCGTCGCGACCTCCCTCGCCTCGGCGGGCCTGCTCACCGGCGCGGTCCAGACCCCGGGCGTCAGCGGCTTCTTCGGCTGCCGCCCCCTGGGCCCCCTCGGCTGGACCATCGCCGGCGTCGCCACCGTCGGCGCCACCGGCCTGTCCCTGGTCCTTCCCCCCATCTACGACCGCCTCGCCCCCCACCTGCGCGACTCCAAGCTGGCCGAGTGGCTCGGCGAGGTCCGCCTCCCCTGGATGCCCCCCGCCACCGACGCCCCCCCGTCCGCCCAGGGCAACGGCCATGCCCGCGCCGACGAACCCCCGGTCGCCCTCCACGTCGTCCCCACCCGCGACCCCGGCAGCGGCGCCCCCACCCTGCACTGACCGGCGCCGCTTGGGCTCGCGGTCCCTGGGATCGCCGGCTTCCAGCCGGCCGGGTCAGTGACGCTTCTCGCGCCCTCCAGCTGGGATCGCCGGCTTCCAGCCGGCCGAGCCTCCCGGACGCCTTCGCCTCCGCGGCGGCCCCTGCTAGGCTGCGGCCATGCCCTCGCCCGACCCGCTGCTCGACGCCCTGCTGACCGCCGCCGCCACCCACGGCCGTGAGTCGGACCCCGACCACGAGGTCGGCGACCTCCAAGACATCCTCCGCACGGCCTGGGCCCACCTCACGCCCGTCCAGCGTCGTGCGGTCTTCGCCCAGCACGAAGACCTCGTCACCGACTGGCCTGCCTAGTAGTCAGCCCTCGAAGCTCCAGGTCGCGCCAGCGGGCAAGGCCAGGACCTGGCCGCACCCATAGCAGAGCAGCCGCGGGTCGCTCGACGCGTCGTCGGGCCAGGGCTCCTCGGCGCCAGCGACCGTCAGCCCCCCTGACGGATCCACGCCCTCCACCCCGCGGTAGGTGGTGACCTCTTCGACGAAGTAGAACGCCGGGCGTCCCAGGATGCGCGGCTCGTCGCTGCGGGCTCCGCAACGCGGACACTCGATGGCCCCATCGCCCACCGTCGCCGTCGCTCGCTTCATCTCGACCCTCCTCGTTCGATCAGCTCGCCAGCGCTTCACGCAGCGCCCGCAGGCTGGCCTCGCGTTGCTCGGGGCCGCGGAAGCCGAAGGGCAAGGACGCCAGCATCACCCGCACCCGCCGCCGCCCCGAGGTGACGGACGCCAGGGTCGTCGTCGGTCGCGCGTCGAGCCCCAGCGCCGGATACAGCAGCACTGTGTCGACCCGCGGCGCGTCCGACAAGCTCGCATAGGCCAGCGCCTGGTGCAGATCGGCGCGGTGCTGCGCTTGCAGCGGCTCACTCAGGCCGGCCCAGCCGTGCCGCGCCAGCAGCTGCAGATGGGGCTTGTACTTGGCGTCGATCCACACGACGTGCTCGGGGCCGCGCAGCTCGACGTCGGGCGCCAACGACTCCATCGACGCCACTCCGGACCACTGCAGAGCCCGGCGTGTGCCTCCGAACGGGCTACCCACCAGCCCCAGCATCCCGCCCAGCTCCCCGGCCACCGCCGAGACCCAGGCCTCCCAGACCTGGTCGACCGCCAGGCTCCAGGCCAGCCCGTCCAGCACCCGCGCGCCGCCCAGGCCGCGCTCCTCGGCGATCCAGCCCATCCCCTCGACCGCCGCGCGGATCCACTCGCTGACCGCGGTCGACGCCCACGAGGCCGGCGGCCGCCGCGCCTGCCCCGCGCCCACCGACAGGCTCAGCTCGCGCGCCCGGGCGACCAGCTTGCGCGCGATCGGCGCGTCCGGTACCGCCCGCAGCTCCTCCTCCAGCCGCCCTAGCGTCCAGCGCACGGCCGACAGCAGATCGGGGTCGTCGTCCGGCTCCGAGAAACGACACGGGAAGCTGGTCCAGCGGCCACTCGGGACCTGCCGCGTCGCCCACCGCGACCACTCGACCGCGCCCCGCGGGCTGCCGCGCTCCTCGCTGCGCGGGACGAAGGCGCGCCGCCGATGGTTCAGAAGCCCCGCGATGCGCTCCAACACCGGCCCCGCCAGGATCCAGGGCGGCACCTCGCGCGCCGACCCGGGGACCAGGTGGGTCCCGCCCAGCGTCGGCTCGACCGCGAAGCCGATCGCCCCGAACACCGCCCCCAGGGCCGACCAGTCGAAGCGAGGCTTGACCAGCACGCCCGCAACGACCCGCCGGGTGGCCGGCGACACCAGCGGCGCCGCGCCGACCCGCCGCCCCGGATGCAGCAGCACGCGTGGCCGTGGATCGATGCGCACCTCGGGCCGCAGCTCCAGCCGCGCCAGCTCGGCCCGGTTGGCCTCCAGGAAGGGCTCGACCCAACGGTCGCTCTTTGGCCCGACGTCCGTGTCGTGCACGGCGACCGGATCGCCCTGGTCGACGGCGCGAAACAGCGGCCGCGTCGCGACCTCGGCCGCCAGCAGCCGCCCGGCCCGCGAGCGCCCGCGCTGGGTGCGCCCTCGGCTCAAAGCCCCGACCCGCCGACCTGCTGTAGCCGCGCCTCGACCCGATCGGCCAGCGCGGCGATGGCCTCGCTGGCCCCGCCGCACAGGCGCTCGGCCAGGTAGTCGCGCAGCAGCGGCAGCAGCTCGAAGCGCAGCCGCCGCGCGACCCTCGCCTCGCGTCCCTCCGGCGCCTGGTCGCCCCAGGGGTCCAGGAAGTAGGCGTGCCCCGGGATGAGCTGCAGCGTCTCGTCGTCGGCGTACTCGGTGAAGGTGTGGACCACGTCCTGGAACAGATCGATGGCCAGCGGCACGCCCTGCTGCTCCACCGCGTCCAGGTCGGGCCACATCGGCACGAAGGCGAAGCGCCGCCGGATGGCGACGTCCATGCGCGCGATGCTGCGGTCGGCCGTGTTGCGCGTGCCCAGCACCAGCAGGTCGCGGCTCAGCTGGAGCTCGGACCCCTCGCCCTCGGGTGTGTGCGGCAGCCGCACCGAGCGCTCCGACTCGCCGACCTCGAACAGCACCACCGCCTCGCCCAGCACTCGCGCCAGATCCGCGCGGTTGATCTCGTCCAGCACCAGCAAGTGCTCGCCCTCGCGCGCCTTGGCGTTGGCGACCAGCAGGTCCCCCGGTCGCACCTCGAAGGCCAGCCCGCCCGCGGTCGGCTTCGGATACAGCCCCACCACGAAGTCCTCGTAGGTCCGCGCCGCGTGGAACTGCACGTTGGTCGACGAGCCGACTTGCTCGGCCAGCTGATAGGCCAGCCGTGTCTTGCCGGTCCCCGGCGGCCCCTCCAGCACCACGAAGCGGCGCTCGCGCAGCAGCCTCAGCACCTCGGCCGCGTCCAGCGCCGGAAAGACCGCGCCGCTCATCGCGGTCAGCCGCTGCTCCCATCGTTTCCCAGCCGCTCCCGTGACGGGGATCCCATGTTCGCTGAAGAACAAATCCAGCAGATCGGCCACCGCTTCAGTATCGGTCTGCGAACGCACCGTTACCGCGGCGTAGATGTGCCGGGAGTAGCTCTTGAGGGCCTTGCTTATGTCCGGCCAGTGTTCAGTTGTCGGAGTGGGAACCGGCTGACCAATGTCCAGAAGATCCGGCTTGACCCATAGCGCGCCTCGATGCAGCCGTGACAGCGCTCGCAGCCGTCGCCCGTGCCCCGGACGCCCCAGGATCGCTGTGTCGGCCCCGAAGCCGTCGGTGCCGATGACCAGCACCGCCACGCTGCCCTGTTCGGCCGGCATCCAAACGAAAGAGGTACCTTGGTACGGACCCGAGGTCGGGTTCTCGGAGGTGATCCAGCCGGCGTATGAGGCGTTGTCGTCCTTCTTCGGCAGGTTGACGCGCTTCTGGAATCGCTCCCGATAGTGCGCCTGCGAATTGAACCTCTCGTCGTAGACCCGGTCCATCAGCCCGCGCACTGCGTCCGTGTCGCCCATCAAGGACCAACCACGGCCCGCGGCCATCCCCTCGATCAACTCATCGAACGCCGTCGTCGCCACGCGCCCCTCCTCGTCCTGGTCCAGCGCAGCCGACATACCACACCCGATCCGGCCCCACCAACAGCACGAAGGCCCCGCCGGCGGCTGCCGACGGGGCCTTGGGGGAGGGCCGCTCCCGGGCGGGTCAGGCGACCGGCTCGGAGGTAGGCTCGGGCGGGGCCGCCGGGGCGGGGGCGGGGCGGGACTCGGTCACCTGGAGGTCCTTGAAGAAGAGGCGGTATTCGCCTTCGCGGCCCAGGACGGCCAGCAGCGCGCGGGTCGCCGGCTTGGCGACGCGGTTGTAGACCTTCAGAAAGTGGTCGCGAGCTGCGGTCAGGCCGGCGGTGGCGACGATCGACTCGGCGCGGGTGCTCTGCGAGCCGTTGACCAGGGCGTACAGCGCCTCGCGGTCGCCGCTCAGACGCGTCTTCCAGTCCTGCGCCTCGGGCAGGGCGGCGTGGGCCGGCGCCTCGAAGCCACGCAGGATCTCGTCGACCCGCTTGAGCAGATCGGCCGGCTTGAGGCCCGAGAGGTTGCCCTTGCGCCCGCCCTTGAAGAAGACGGCGACGTCCACCACCACGGCCTCGTCGAGCTGCGCCAGGTAGCTCCAGAAGTAATCGACCGAGCGGCGCGCCCGCGTCATCACCGCGTCAGCGCCGGCCACGGCCAGCCGGGCTTCACTGCGTCGCACTCCCGTAGCCAGCAGCTCCGCGTCCATTCGTGCCACGGCGTCGGCGACCAGCGCGCGGATCGCCTCCATGTCCACGATGGCATGCGCGCCGATGAGCCGCTTGCACTCGGTGACGAAGTAGTCGCCGTACTCACCCACCTCGAGATAGTCGATGTAGCTGTCCGCCATCTTGCGCTCCTCCGGGTCGTAGGGGGTAGGGCGTTCAGGACTAGCACGGGTGCCGCCACGCTCGCAACCCGACCCCCAGACGCCGGGCGGAGGTCGGCGACGCGTCCCGAGGTTCGTGATCGGCGCCTGGCCTGCCGAGGCATCGATCCCGAGGCTCGGGATGGGCGCCTTGGCCGGCAGGTGTCGATCCCGAGGCTCGTAAAGGGCGCCTTGGCCGGCGATGTGTCGATCCCGAGGCTCTGGGTGGGCGCCTGGGCTGCCGAGGTGTCGATCCCGAGGCTCGTGAAGGGCGCCTGGGCTGCCGAGGTGTCGATCCCGAGGCCCGGGATGGGCGCCTGGTCTGCCGAGGTATCGATCCCGAGGCTCGGCGCAGACACCTGGGAGGCCAAGGTCCGCCCGGAGGGACGCGGTCAGGGTTGCGGCGTCAGCCAGACCACGAGGCTATCGCATTCGAGGCCCTGGGCGCGCAGCTGTCCCAGCGGCGTGTCGGGTCCCTCGGCGACCAGGGCGCCCAGACGCGCCGTCAGATCGACCGCGCGCCCCTCCTTCAGGACCCCAACGAGGCGCCACGAAGCGCGGCGTCCCGCGCCATGGGCCGAGCGCCGGAAGGACGTGATCTGGTTGAGGCTCAGGTGGACCGACCACAGACCACGCGCTTCGGTGATGGCTTTGGTCTCCCAGCAGACGGCCTGCAGCGCCGCGCCGTCCTCAGCGAGCCCCAGGAGGTCGAAGCCGGCGTTGCCCCACCGCTTCGAGACGTGCAGGCCAGACTTCAGCGACTCCGGGGCCGGCGTCTTGGTCCACATCGTCAGCGCCTCGTCCAGCGCATCGGCCGTCCGGCTCCGCGTCGGGACCGCCTGCAGTAGCACGGCGATGGCCTCGTCGAGTCGGCCGGCGTGGCGCGAGGCCGTCAGCAGCTCGTGCGTGCGCTTGGCCAGATATTCCAAGGCCGCTCGCTCGGCGGCGTCGCCGGCCTCGGCCTGCACGGCGGCGCGTCGCAGGTAGTGCTCGGTCGTCGCGGGCGTCAGGACCTTTTCCTGGCCACGGTCATCCGGCGCGACCAGCGACGGCGGAGGTGCGCCGTCATAGGTGCTCAGCCGAGTCACCGGGTCGAAGTGGACGGGGCGCCAGTCGTGGAGCCAGGCCTGCAGCGCCTCGGCCGAACGCGGCGCTCGGTCGCCTTCCTTCGAGCGCAACCACGCGTGCGTCACCGCCGCCGGCTCGAAGCGCCATCGCTGTAGGCGCGGGCCGACGTGGTGGTCGAGGTCGGCGAGCCCAGCGCCGCCATCCTCCGTGTAGGCGTCCAGCAAGGCTAGGAGCGCCCGCCGGTGGAGCTGCTTCCAACGTCCCCACGCCTCACGGTGCGCGGAGTGGAAGTCGAAGACCGGGAGGAACCGCGCGCACTCCAAGGCGTCGGGGTGCCGGGCCAGCCCCGCGGTGAGGGTCTGCTCGTCGGCCTGGTCGGCCTCTTCGGTGGCGCCGGGGAGGGCGACGAGGTCGTCGGGCACCAGCCGCTGCGGCCACCCCGAGGGATCGAAGGCGACCCTCGGCGCGAGGCCGCAGCGCGCCAGCGTGTCGAGCAGCGCCTGGCGCAGCCGCGCCAGCTGCGGCCCGGGCAGGGGCTGCAGCGCGCGCTCATAGGGCCCCTTGAGGACCACCGCTGCCTCGCGTTCGAGCCGCGCGTCGAGGGCCTTCGTGTCGCGGTCGCGGTCAACCCACCCCAGCGCCTGAGCCAGCACCGGGGTCAGCTGCCGGTTGCCCAGCACCCAGTCGGCCAGGAGATCGGCGAAGGGCTCCAGATCGACGTCGGCGGCCTCCGCGACGAAGTAGGCGTCGATGCTGCTCTCGTCCTTGCCGCGATCGGGGCGCGACATCGCTACCCGAGGTGTCGTGTCCTTCGTGTCCAGCCGCCCGTCGGGGACGGTCAGTCGCATGTGCAAGGTCAGCCGCTCGACCTGCCGCAGCCGCAGTCCCCGCCAGCGGTCGGCGCACTGCTCGGGCAGCGGCACCGGGATGCGTGTCGCCTCGGCCAGCGCGAACAGGCTCGGGAGCAGTCGTTCGAGGCGGACGCGCACCTCGCTGGCCTTCGACGGCACGGACTCGGCGCCGGGATCGAGCGCCTCGTCGAACTTGATGGTGCGGGACTGGACCCAGGTCGGAACGGAGTCTCCGCGCTGGGCCACGTCGGCCGTGGCGACGGTCAGGCGCGGGAAGTGGCGCCGCAGGCGTTCGCGGTCGCCGCCGTCGGTGGCGAAGACCAGGTCGTCGGGCAGGCGCCAGGCCAGCTCGCGCGAGGCGAAGGAGCGTGCGTCGTCCGCCCCGACCCAGGCGAGCATCGGCAGGGGGGCGCAGTGCGCGCCGGCGGCGCTGGAGATGGCTTCGACCAAGGGTCCCATCAACTCGATGAGGGCGGTGCGGGCTTCGGGGCGCTGTTGGAGGCGGGTCAGGTCGAGACCGCGGGCCGCCTGTAGCAGAGCGATCGCTCTCGCAGCGTCGCCATGGCGCAGGTCCGACTGCTCCAGACCGTCGGCCGCCCCGAGCTCGATGAGCCATGAGAGGAATTCGCGGCGCAACTTGGAGGCGTGGGGTGGCCGCGCGAACCCCCAGACCACGTGAAAGAGCCGGGAGCTGCTGGGCAAGACGACGATCTCGCGCGGGGCGAGGGCCTCGCGGGGGGGCCCGAAGGCGGCGGGCGAGGGCAGCGGACGCGCGGCCCGTTCGCCGTCGGGATGGGCCAGCGAGGTGGGCACCCAGGGCCAGGTGGCCAGCGGTTCACGGACGCCTGGGACGTCGAGCAGCGCTCGCAGCCAGGGACGCAGCTCGTGGAGCAGCGGGTGGAGCCAGGCCCCCGGCGGCCTGCCGAGGGTCGCCAGCGCCGCGGGTGGCGTGGCGACGTGTCCTCCGGGCGAGCGGAAGTACAGGGCCGGCGGACTCGCCAGCGGCGGCACCAGGCCATCGTCGGCCCCCTCGACGAGGACCAGGCGCGCTCCCGAGGGTAGGCGCTCGGACAGCGGCGTGACGCCCAGGAACGCCAGAAAGGCGGTGACCAGCTTCGCATCGGCGTCGGGGAGCCCCAGGGCCTCGACCCGGACGTTGGCGAGGGTCAGCTGGCGGGCCGGCTCCCAGTGGTCGTCCGTGGTGGGCAAGAACAGCGTCCCCAGGGCGCGACCGGCTCCCCGAGCGTCCGAGGCGTCCGGCTCGCGCAGCCACCAGCCCCAGCCGTAGCGCTCGGGCTGCCCGGCGGGCGGCTCGTTCTGGTTGCCCAGCCTGCGGCGGAAGAGGTCGAAGGCGAGGCGGATGAGCCCGCGCTGCTGGTCGCTGGCGATCCTCGGGTCCTGGTGCAGCGGATCGCACCAGCAGCGCGGGTCGTCCCCACCCGAGGGCAGCTGGCGCAGGTTGGCCAGCACCGCCCAGCGTTCGAGGCCCACCAGGCCCGCGGGGCCGTTGCGCTCGCCGAGCGATCCCGGCAGCCGATAGGTCGTCAGCGCGCGGCCGGCGGTCTGCAGGGCCTCGGGCAGGTCGAAGGCCTGGTCGTCGTGGCTCGCGTCCACCGCGAAGATGCGCACCTCGGCGCGCTGCACCTCGCCGCGCACGATGCGACTGGGCAGGGGGAAGGCGCGCTCGACCGTCACGGCGGCCGAGACTTCGTCGTGGCGACAGGCCGTGAGCGGGATGAGCGGGACCTGCGCGTCCCGGCGCAAAGGGGCGAGCAGCGCGTGGGCGAAGCGGTCGAAGACCTTCCCCGATTGATGAGGAGCCAACAAGTCGAGCCAGGCGACGGTGGCCTCCCAGAAGGCATCGTAGACGGCGCGGGGATACACGCGATCCCCCGAGAAGAAGCCCCGCGCGAGCGCGGCCCAGCGGTCGGGCTCGAAACGCTTGGGGTTCTCGGACCCCATCTCCTTGGGTCGCTTCTCGGCAAAGAGCAGCCTACGAATGTCGTCCAGCAACGGGCCCCAGGTAGACAGCTTCTTGGGGTTGAGCCGCGTCCAGAAGGCCGCGTCGACAAGCTCGGGTCCTGGCGCCGTGACATCGGCAGCCGGGATGCGGGTGGGAGCGGGAAAGCGCGCGCCGACGGCGGCGAAGGCGCCAAGGACGTGCAGCTCGGCCGCCAGGCGGAGCAGAGTGCGGTTGTAAGCCGCGGTCGCGTCCTCGCCCTGCCAGCTGAGTCCCTTGCGGTCGAGCGTCATCTGGAAGTCGGCGTGGACGTCCAGCCCGGGTGCGACGCGCTGCTGCGACGGGAGGAAGTTGAAGAGCTGGCCTGGGTCGGTCGCGGGAAGCCACGCGACGGCGACGCCGGGCTGCTCAACGGAGTGGCCGGCGGCTTTGGCCCGCGCGACCAGATCGGGATCGGTGCACTTCCAGCTGGCGAGCCAGAGCGTCCGCTCGTCACCGTCAGTCGAGGTGCGCCGCGCGCGATCGCCGAGGAGCACTTCGACGCTGAGGGGCGGCCTCTGCTTGCGGCGACGGTGAACCCCGACGAAGTGCAGTCGGGCTTCGAGCAGCTCCTCGACCGAACCTCGCAGCTCGTCGGCGCCAGCCTCTTCGAGCGGGACCAGGACGATGGTGGTCCATAGGTCGAGATCGAGTCGAGGGGCTGAGGGAGCGCCGAGGCGCGGCAGCGGGAAGTAGAAGCTGGGATGTCGGCGATCCTGGGCCGGATGGCGAGCGAGGGGCGGGTCGTCGGGCCAGATGCTCGCGATGACCTCGGGATCTGCGGAAGCCATCAGGGCGCTCGGGGTCCCCTCGCGCAGCATCTCGAGGCCCCACCAGCTCCCGTCGTCCAGGCGGCTCCAGACCTCGACCCGCGACGCGACCGAGAAGACCGAGCGGAAGCCGACGCCCTTGTTGCCGACGCTGTCGTTCGGGTCCTTGTTCGATGTGCTGAGGGAACACAAGGCCTGGAAGTCGGCGCGGCCTGGTCGGCTGGCGTCTTCGACCCGACCGTCGTAGTCGTGGTCGGGGGCCACGGTCAGCGGGGCCGCGCCATCGTTGGCGACGACCAGGCAGCCGTCGACCAGCTGCACGAGGACCCGCTGGTGCGCGCGGTCAATGGCGTTTTGGAGCAGTTCGAAGGCGACGCGTGAGCCGTACTGGCGCTGTACCGACGACTCGCCCCCGAGCTGTTGGCGGATCGTCTCGGCGCCGACTCGCAGGTAGTAGGCGTGATGGCGGCGAAAGGCTTGTACGACGTCGGCCCACCTCGGCGCTGCGGGCGAGCTGGCGGGGGCTGGAGCCTGGGCGGGTCTGGCCTCGGGGCGCTCGCGGATGGCGGTCGTCATTTCGGCTCAGGAAGAAGGGGTCAGGGGGACGGTGAAGCGGACCGGCAGGCGCTTGGGCAGCTCGGCGGAGGCGTCGACGCCGTAGACCTGCTTGATGAGGTTGGTCGCGCCCTCGGTGTCGATGCCGCCGACATCGACCACCATCTGCACCAGCGCCGGGCCGCCGATCTCGCCGTCGAGGGTGGCCGAGGTGAGGGTGGCCGGGGCGCCGGGGGCGGTGGCGGCGGTGACCGTCAGGTCCAGGACGTCCAAAGTGCCCATGGGGGCGCCGGCGCCGTCGAAGACCAGCAGGGTCCAGGTGGCGGTGGTGCCGGTCCAGGCGTCGCCGTCGAGGGTGGCGACCAGTTCGAAGGCGCCGTCCGGGTCCGGCAGGTCGTTGTCGTTGTGGTCCTGGGCGCCCACCAGGGTGGCGACGCCGGTCGCCGGGTCGCCCAGCAGGCCGAAGAGCAGGCGGGGCATGAAGCTGCCCAGCACCGCCGCGGCCACCGGGTCCGAGGGCGCCTCCATCACGATGGCGTCGCGGGCGCCGACGAAGACCTGGGCCGGGGCGGTGGCCCAGCCCTCGGCGGCCGTGCCGAAGACCTGCCCGACCAGCAACTCGAGCTGCGCGTCGCGGCGGGTCCAGAAGTAGCCAGAGTGGGTCTCGTAGAGGTAGCCGAAGGGGTAGGAGGTCAGCGACTCGGGCTTGGGCCGGGTCAAGAGCTCCGGCGAGTAGCGGTAGTCGGCCTCCATGGCGACCAGCTTGGGCAGGACGGCGGCGCTGATCGCCTGCGCGTCGGCCAGAAAGCCTTCGGCCTTGGCGAGGGCGGCGTCGCGGACGGCCTCGTCGGCCTGCTCGCCCTCTTCGCGCTGCTCGCGGGCCCACTCGCGGGCCGCCGCGGCGCCCTGGTACAGGGCGACGGCGTGCTCGATGCGCTGCACGTACACGTCCAGCGACACGCGCGCTTCGCGGTACAGGCGCGTCTGCTGCGGGGTGCCCCCCTCGAGGGCGTCGGGCAGCCCCTCGAGCGCCTGCGCGTACTCGCCGCGCATCTTCTGCAGCTGGGCCAGATCCCCGGCCTGCCAGGCGGCGAACTCGGCGTCGCTCATGGCGACCAGCTTGGTGAAGGCCAGCTTGGGCCGCCGCGCCAGGATGCCCGCCTTCTCGCCGATCTCGTCCTGGGGCAGCTCGCCGGCCAGATAGAAGTAGATGAGCGGCGACTCCTCGTAGAAGTGCCGCCGCTGCAGCTCGGTGAAGGCCTGCAGGGCGTCGGCCATCGCCGGCCCGGCGTCGCCGTACAGCGGCGCAATCTCGTCGAGATAGGCGCGCCAGGTCAGATCGCGGTCCCAGGTGACCCGGGTCAAATAGTGGTCGTATTGCCAGTAGGTCCACTCGCGGCCCGAGGTGAAGGTGACGTGGCCCGAGACGTCCCAGGCGGGCAGGACGCGCTGGATGTCGTGCTCGCGCGACCAGCCGGTGATGGGCAGGACCAGCGGCAGGTTGTTGTCGAAGCCCAGCCACCAGGCGGTCTCGGGGAAGAAGACCAGCTCGCGCTGCCCGTCGGCGGCCTCGAAGAAGTCCTTCTGGTGCGAAAAATCCTCGCAGTCGTAGACCGGCGCCGGGTGGTCCAGCGTGTAGAACATGGTGGTGTGGACGAAGGCGCCCAGATCCGGGTGGGCCTGCAGGGGCAGGTGATAGAACTTGCCGCCGGCCTCGGTCTCGAGCGAGCAGGTGGTGTGGATCCAGGCGAAGGGGACGACCCCGGGGTGCTGGTCCCAGATGTGATCGACCGCAAGGTTGAGCCAGCTCAGGACCTGGGCCTCGTCGGGCTTGGTGAACTCGCTGGTGCCGATCTGCAGCCCCACGTGGTCGAAGCCGGCGGCCAGCAGGGTGTCGAGGGCGTCGCGGATCTGCTGCTCGGCGGGGACGGGCTGGCCGTCCGCGTCGACGACGTCCTCGCGCACCATCTTGAAGGCGTTCTGCTGCTGGTCGACGAAGCCGATGACCAGGCCCACGTGGATGCCGCGGGCGTCGGCCTCGGCGTTGAAGTCGGCGGCGTAGGGCACCCAGGCGTCCAGATCCACCGTCTTGAGCATGTGGAAGAACAGGGTGTTCTGCCGGTTGCGCTGCAGCCACCGCAGGTAGTTCGTAAGGTGGGCGCGGAAGTCGTCGCGGCCGGGGCGCAAGAGGAAGTCGCTGAGCACGATGGGGTGCTGGGTGTGCTCGTGGAAGCCGCGGCGCGCGAAGTCGGGCAGGACCGGGGCGCCGTCGTAGTCGCGCGGCAAGCCGCCTTCGGGGCGGGCGGCGCTGGCCGGGAAGAAGGTCTCCTCGGGGTGCAGGTAGCGCACGCCGAGATCGTGCGCCAGGTGGTACAGGCCGTAGCTGGCGCCGGTCTCGGTGGCGGCGACGACCGAGACACCCTTGGCCTCGCGCACCAGCCGGTAACCCTCGTCGCCCAGCTCGGCGTCGCCCGCGTCCACCCGGGCCTCGACCACGCAGGCGGCCCCGCCGGGGGCGGCCCCGCTCGACAGCGCGCGCGGCGCCTCGGCCCCGCCCAGGCGGGCCAGCGCGTCCAGGAGATCCTCGCCAGCGTCGGTGAGCCCCAGCCCGGCGCCCGCCGGCACGACCACCTCGACCCGGTCCAGCCGCCCGCACACCGGCTCGGCGGTCGACTCGCCGCACGCCGCCAGCCCCGCGACCAGCGTCGCCCCCATCCCGACCCACGCCCACGCCCGCATGCCCGCCTCCTGGTCCAGTCGCGGCAGGGTTATGGCGGCGCGTCGGCGGTCGTGTCCAGCGACGCCCCCACGCCGCGCGAAACCGCCTCGCCCCCTTGAATCCCCCGGCGGCGGGCCGACCCTCAGCCGACCATGTTCAAACGCGACATCCTCCTGCGCATCATCGAACAGATCGTCCGCGTCCTCGCGCGCATGCTGAAGCTGCGCGACGCTGGCCGCTACGAGGAGGGGCTCGCCCTGGCGGCCGAGACCTACCGCGAGGACTTCGGCCTCGATCCGCTTTACGTCGATGTCATGGACTCCGAGAAGCTGGCCGAGATGCTGGGCGAGTACGCCACCATCCGCGCGCTGGCGCAGGTCGTGACCGTCGAGGCCGAGCTGCTGGCACTGAGCGGGGACCCGGTGCGCGCGGCCGGCAAGCGTCGGCGGGCGCTAGAGCTGTGCCTGGAGGCCTGGATGCGGCGCCAGCCGGACGCCGAGCCCGACGAGGATCTCCTGGACGGCGTCCGGGGGCTGCTGGGCGAGGTGGGCGCCCAGTCGCTGGCGGACAAGTACCGGCCGCTCGCGCAGGCGCTGGCCGGCCAGGAAACTGTCTAGGACCATGGGGCCGTGTTAAGCCGCGGCCATGTTCGAGCGGCTGTTTTCGCTGGTCGGCCTCGCGGCCATCCTGGGCCTGTGCTGGCTGGTGTCGACCGACCGCCGGGCGGTCCGCTGGCGGCCCGTCCTGTGGGGCGTCGGCCTGCAGCTGGTCATCGGCGCCATCGTGCTGGCCCCCGAGGTGGGCCAGATCCTGTTCGCCTCGGTCGACGCGGGCGTCAACAAGCTGCTGAGCTTCGCCGAGGAGGGCAGCGCCTTCGTCTTCCAGACGGTCGAGGCCCACCAGGTGACCGTGCTCACCGAGGCCGGCCCCGAGGTGCGCACCTTCGCCGGCACCATCTCGCCGCCGCTCAAGTCCATCGCCTTCTGGGTGCTGCCGACGGTCATCTTCTTCTCGGCCCTGATGGCGGTCCTGTACCACTACGGGATCATGCAGCGCTTCGTCGCGGTCTTCGCCCGGCTGATGCAGCGGACCATGGGCACCAGCGGCGCCGAGAGCCTGTCGGCCGCCGCCAACATCTTCGTCGGGCAGACCGAGGCCCCGCTGGTGGTCAAGCCGTTCGTCGGCGCGATGACCCGCAGCGAGCTGCACGCCGTGATGGTCGCCGGCTTCGCCACCGTGGCGGGCGGCGTGATGGCCCTTTACGTCAAGTTCCTGTCGGGCATCGAGGGCATCGCCGGCCACCTGGTCACGGCCTCGCTGATGAGCGCCCCGGCGGCGCTGGCGGTGGCGAAGCTGCTGGTCCCCGAGACCGAGACCCCCGAGACCATGGGGCGGCTGCACCTGGGCGACGACGACCGCAAGACCCGCCCGGACGTCAACGGCCTGGACGCCTTGAGCCGCGGCACCCTGGAGGGGCTGACCCTGGCGCTGAACATCGGCGCGATGCTGCTGGTGTTCATCGCGGTCATCGCGCTGGTCAACAGCCTGCTGGCGGTGGTGGGGGATCTTGTCGGCGCGACCCTGTCGCTGCAGCAGCTGCTGGGCTGGCTGTTCTGGCCGTTTGCGCTCTTGATGGGGGTGCCGGCCGAGGAGGCGAGCCAGGTCGGGATGCTGCTGGGCGAGAAGCTGGTGCTGACGGAGCTGGTCGCCTTCATCCACCTGGGCGAGCTGCAGGCCTCGGACGCCGCGCTGTCGCCGCGCACGGCGGTCATCGCGTCGTACGCCCTGTGCGGCTTCGCCAACTTCGCCAGCATCGGCATCCAGCTCGGCGGCATCGGCGGCATGGCCCCGGCCCGCCGCGGCGATCTGGCGCGTCTGGGCCTGCGCGCGATGTGGGGCGGCACCCTGGCGACGATGATGACGGGCGCGGTGGCGGGGCTGCTGTACCGGTGAGGTGCTTAGGGTTGCCTGGCGCACCCGCCTCACCCCCGCAAGGAGCACGCCATGGCCGAGCTCACCCCGCACACGCCCAGCCCGGGCGACCGACCCGTCCCCGGCGCGCCGCAGCCGAGCCGCGCCGCCATCAAGGGCCACCCCATCCATCCGATGCTGGTCGCCTTCCCCATCGTCTGCCTGGTCCTCGCCTTCGCCACCGACATCGGCTTCGTCTCGACGGGCGACGGTGCCTGGACCCAGGCCTCGACCTGGCTGCTGGGCGTCGGCGTCGTCACGGGCCTGCTGGCCGCCATCTTCGGCGTCATCGACTTCGTCTCGATCAAGGCGGCCCGCGAGCACCACGCCGGATGGGTCCACGCCGCCGGCAACGTCGTCGTGATGCTCATCGCGCTGGTCAATTGGCTGATGCGGCTGGACGACCCGGTCAGCGCCGCGTGGCCCCTGGGCACCATCTTGTCGGGCGCCACGGCGCTGCTGCTGGTGGTCACCGGCTGGTACGGCGGCGAGCTGTCGTATCGGCACAAGATCGGCGTCATGCCCAGCCCCGACTACGCGACCGACCGCGAGCCCGAGCCGGAGCGCCAGCGCGAGCCCGGCCCGCCCGGGCGCGAACCCATCGAGGCCTGAGAGGGGCCGCGCCGCCCGGGTTTCGATCCCAAAGCCCTGTTCCCGACTGACGCGTTCTGGTAGGAAGGCGCGCGTCTCAGCGGGAGCAGGTGCATGCGTCGTTCATCCATTCGTTACGCGGGTTTCGCGGTTGTGTTGGCGTCCCTGGTGGCCTGTGGCTCACCGGGCTCGTCGCCCGTGGGGCCGCTGCCCGACACCATCGACGGGGACGTCCCTGGCGACGTGCCCAAGGCCGACGGCGAGGGGCCGGACGGCCACGAGGGCGACGAGGGGCCGCTGCCGGACGGCCACCTCCCCGATGGTGACGAAGGCGACGAGGGCCAGCTGCCCGACGGCGAGCTGCCCGACGGCGACGAGGGCGACGAGGGCCAGCTGCCCGACGGCGACGTCGGCCCGGACCCCGACGGCACCAACGACACCGACGACGGCGGCCCCATCGTGCCGGTCGGCTGCGAGCCGCTGGCGCCCATCGCGGGTGGCGACACCTGCGCGGTGACCGAGGGCGACCCCGAGGTGCTGCTCATCCAGGGCGACCTGGTGCTGCCCAACGGCATCCAGGAGGCCGGGCAGCTGCTGGTCGTCGACGGCAACATCGCCTGCGTCGGCTGCGACTGCGCCGCCGACCCGCAGGCCGCGGGCGCCACGGTCATCACCTGCCCGAAGGGCGTGGTCTCGCCGGGCCTCGTCAACGCCCACGACCACATCACCTTCGCCGAGATGAAGCCGGTCCCGCACACCAGCCGCTACGACCACCGGCACGAGTGGCGCACCGGCGCGAACGGCAAGCAGAAGCTGTCGACCAGCCAGAACAAGCACGCCAAGGGCGATGGCTGGGGCGAGATGCGGCAGGTCATGGCCGGCACGACGAGCCTGTTCGGCTCGGGCGGCGAGGGCGGCTTCCTGCGCAACCTGGACGTGGCCGCGCGGCTCGAGGGCCTCAGCCACGGCACGGCGGACTACAGCACGTTCCCGCTGGGCGACTCGAACGGCACGATGCTGACGACCGGCTGCAACTACCCCAAGTTCGACCAGCCCGGCACCGTGCTGAAGAACGTGGCCTACGTGCCGCACGTCTCCGAGGGCATCAACACGGCGGCGCGCAACGAGTTCCTGTGCCTGTCCGGCATCCAGGCGGGCGGTCAGGACCTGACCGAGCCCAACAGCGCCTTCATCCACGGCATCGGCCTGCGCACCGAGGACATCGGGCTGCTGGCGGCCGAGGGGACCGGCCTCGTGTGGTCGCCGCGCTCGAACACCGATCTGTACGGCATGACCGCCGACGTGCCCATCTATCACCGCCTGGGCGCGATGATCGCCCTGGGCACCGACTGGACGGCCTCGGGGTCGGTCCACATCCTGCGCGAGCTGTCCTGCGCCGAGGAGTGGAACGACGTCTACTGGGGCGGCTACTTCTCGGACGCGCAGCTGGTCGCGATGGTCACCCACTGGGCGGCCGAGCTGCTGGGCTTCGCGGACGTGCTGGGCGCGCTGGTGCCGGGCAAGGTGGCGGACGTCACCATCTGGGACGGGGCGATGAACGACGGCTACCGCGCCATCCTCGACGCCGGCGTCCAGGACACGGTGCTGGTGCTGCGCGGCGGGCTGGCGCTGTACGGCGACGCGAACCTGATGGCGGCGCTGACCGGGCCCGGTGACTGCGACGCGCTGGACGTGTGCGGGCGCGACAAGCAGCTGTGCACGCCGCGCGAGTTGGGGATGACGACCAACCAGCTGCAGAGCGAGCTCGGCTCGAACGTGTACGGCCTGTTCTTCTGCGGTCAGCCCACCAACGAGCCCAGCTGCCTGCCCTCGCGGCCCGGCGAGTACAGCGGCCTGCCGACCGCGGGCGACGCGGACGGCGACGGCATCCCGGACGCGCAGGACAACTGCCCGGATCTGTTCAACCCCGACCGTCCGGTCGACAACTTCGTCCAGGTGGACACCGACGGAGACGGGCTGGGCGACGTGTGCGACCCGTGCCCGCTCGACGCGAACACGACCGCCTGCTCGTCGGTCGATCCCGAGGACGTCGACGGCGACGGCTACGGCAACGCGCTGGACAACTGCCCGGGCGTGGCCAACCCCGACCAGCTCGACAGCGACGGCGACGGCAAGGGCGACGCCTGCGACGCCTGCCCGGACGACTACAACCCGGCCGGCCAGGCGTGCCCGGCCAGCATCTACGACGTCAAGAAGGGCGTGGTCCCGGTGGGCGCGGCCGTGATGATCCCCAGCGCCATCGTGACGGCGGCCAAGAGCGGCGACTTCTTCATCCAGGTCTCGCCGGCGGACACCGAGGGCTACCAGGGCCCCGAGTTCTCGGGCCTGTACGTGTTCGGCGCCGGGGCGGCCAACACCCCGCCGGTGGGCGCGCGGGTGCGGGTCAACGGCGTGGTGGCCGACTACTTCGGGCAGATCCAGCTGAACAGCCCGACGGTCGAGGTGCTCGAGGCGGCCGCGGGCGTGCCGGCGCCGCTGGTCATCGACCCGGCCGACGCGGCGCCGGGCGGGGCCAAGGAGGCCGCCTACGAGGCGCTGCTGGTGCAGGTGCAGGACGTCGAAGTGCTGGACACGACGCCGGCCGGGCAGACCGGCGAGACGGTGGTCGGCGAGTTCCTGGTGACGGGCAACCTGTCGGTGGACGACTACCTTTACCTGCTCGATCCGATGCCGGCCGAGGGCGCGGTGCTGCCCGGGCTGACCGGCGTGCTGCGCTACAACTGGGAGCGCAACAAGCTGCTGCCGCGCTCGGCCGACGACGTGCTGCTGGGGCCGCCGAGCCTGTTGGCCTTCGGCCCGGACGAGGTGTTCCTGTACGAGGGGCAGGAGGGGGCGACCGCGCCGGCGCTGACGGTGACGCTCAGCTGGGAGGCGCTGGAGGACACGTTCGTGGCGGTGACGCCGACCGAGCTGGTCGCGGGCGGGGGCGTGACCGTGCCCGCCGGGCAGAGCCAGGCGACGGTGCTGGTGGCCAGCGGGCTGCCGGTGGGGACGACCACGCTGACGGCGACGCTGGACGACGCCAGCCTGCAGGCCGACGTGACCGTGCTGGCGGCGGACTCCGTGCCGGCGGTGGTGGGGCTGTCGCCCGAAGACGGGACCGGGTTCGTGGGGACGCCGGTCGAGTACGAGCTGACCCTGAGCCACCCGGCGCCGCCGGGCGGGCTGTCGGTCGACGTCTTCGTCACGGGCGGGGCGGCCGACGCGCCGGCCACGGTCACCGTGCCGGCGGGGGCCACGACGGCGACGTTCACGGTGCTGCCGAGCGAAGAGGCGACCCTGGTCGTCGAGGCCGAGACCGCGACGGGCGGCGTGTCCGCGACGCTCGAGGTGGTCGAGGGGACGCTGACCGGGCTGATCCTCGTCGAGGTGTTCTACAACCCGGGTGGCACGGACGGCGGGCTCGAGTGGGTCAAGCTGTTCAATGGCACGGGCGCGGCGGTGGATCTCTCGGGATACTCGCTGGGCCACGGCGGGGCGGACTACACCTACGGCAAGGTGCAGCTGGCCGGCGTCGTGCCGGCGGGGGCCTGCTGGACGGTGGGCGGGACGCCGGCCGCGCTGGCGGGCAAGCCGGTGGTCGACCAGGAGCTGCTGTTCGAGCCGAACATCCAGAACAGCGGGAGCCAGGCCGACGGCGTGGCGCTGTTCGACGTCACGGCGGCGCAGATCACCAAGACCACGGTCCCGGTGGACGCGGTCGTCTACGGCGGCTCGAACACGGCGAACCTGCTGGGCCCGGACGGGCAGCCGGCGCCGGTCCACGTCGGCGACGCCGGCAGCGACAAGAGCATCGTCCGCACCAGCCTGACCACCTGGGAGATCAACGCGACGCCGGACTCGCAGCAGTGCGTGGTGATTCAGTAGTCGACCCGCACCAGTAGCTTGTTCGAAGGCGGCCTCCTCGCTGTCCCCCGGCGACGGCGGGGCGGGCCGCCGCGGGGCGAGCTTTGGTGTGGCCGGCGCGGTCGATGGCGCCAGCGGGGCCGGTGGCGGTCCGGGCCGGCTGGAAGCCGGCGGTCCAGGTGAACGCCGGGGCCTGTGGCGGTCCGGGCCAGCTGGAAGCCGGCGGTCCAGGTGAACCTCCGGGGTCCGTGGCGGTCCGGGCCGGCTGGAAGCCGGCGGTCCAGGTGAACGCCGGGGCCGGCGACGGGTCCGGCCGGCTGGAAGCCGGCGATCCGAGGGCGCTGGACGCTGAGGCCGTGGCGGGTCTGGCCGGCTGGAAGAGGGTGTCGTATTGATGCCGCCGAAGGCGGCCTTGGAGTGCTCCGGCTTGCCGGAGCCCCGGCCCCGGCGGCTTGCCGCCGGGATCTGGCTACCAAACCGGCGCAGCAAGCTGCGCCGGGTGG
>JAWLBL010000046.1:0-22489 GCA_041687695.1 Myxococcota bacterium
CGGGCCGCCAAACCCGGCGCAGCAAGCTGCGCCGAATGGGGGCTCCACCAAGGTGGAGCACTCCGGTTAGGCTGTTGCGACACCCTCTTCCAGCCGGCCGAGCCGCTGCGGTCGCTACGTCACGGCCGCGCTCTTGGGAGCCGGCCGCGCCCTCAGCCGCCGACGCCGGTCCACTCGGCGCTGCGGCGCCACAGCTCGGCCGCGGCGGCGGGGTCCTCGGCGACCGGGTTGGGCTTCTTCGGCTTGCGCTGGTCCCAGTAGAGCCCGGTCTGGCTCGCCGCCGCCGGATCGGTCGCGCAGTGCAGCGTCGTCTGCGCGCCCTCCTCGTTGGTGATCATGAACAGCTTCATGATCGGCCGCACCAGCCCCGGGACCCGGCGCCAGATGTCCGAGGCGACCACACCCGGGTGCAGCGAGTAGGTCGTGACGTTGGTCCCGGCGAGCCGCCGCGCCAGCTCGGCGCTGAACAGCACGTTGGCCAGCTTGCTGACCGTGTACTCGGGAAAGCCGGTGGTCGTGCGGGTCGGCTGCCGCACCGCCTCGTAGTCGATGCCGCGCGCGCGGTAGTGTCCACGGCTGGCCACCGTCACGACGCGCGCCGGCCCGGACCGGCGGATGCGGTCCAGCAGCAGGTTCGTCAGCAGGAAGTGGCCCAGGTGGTTGGTCCCGAAGGCCAGCTCGAAGCCGTCCCTGGTCACCCCGCGCGTCCCGGCCAGCCCGGCGTTGTTGACCAGCACGTGGATCGGCAAGTCCCGCGCCAGCAGCCCCTCGGCGCAGGCCCGCACCGACTCGAACGAGCCGAGGTCCAGCGGCACCACCTCGACCTGCTCGTTGCCGGTGTCGGCCCGGATCGCCTCGGCCACCGGGTTCGCCCGCTCCAGCGACCGGCACGCCATCACCACGTGCGCCCCGCGCCGCGCCAGCTCGCGCGCCGTCACCGCCCCGATCCCCGTGTTGGCGCCCGTAACCACGCACACGCGCCCGTCCATGTCCCCCATCGTGTCCTCCCCCGGGCCGCGCGAGGCGACCCCAGCGTCAGCGCGCCGCCAGCGGCAAGCCGGCGCTCTGCTGCGCGCCGACGTCGTCCTGCACGACCCGGCCGCCCTCGACCAGGTGACAGGCGACCGCGTGGCCCGGCGCGACCTCCTTCAAGACCGGCTCGACCTCGCGGCACTGCTGCGTCGCGTGCGGGCAGCGCGTGTTGAAGCGGCAGCCGCTGGGCGGGCGCATCGGGCTGGGCACGTCGCCCTCGAGCAGGATGCGCTTGCGCGTGCGCTCGGCCGTCGGGTCCGGGATGGGCACCGCGCTGATGAGCGCCTGCGTGTACGGATGTTGCGGCGCCTTGTAGATCTCGTCCGCCCCGGCGAGCTCGACCACCTTGCCCAGGTACATCACGGCCACGCGGTCCGAGATGTGGCGCACCGCCGACAGGTCGTGCGCGATGAACAGGTAGGTCAGGTCGAAGCGCTCCTGCAGATCCTGCATCAGGTTCATGACCTGCGCCTGGATGCTGACGTCGAGCGCGCTGATGGGCTCGTCGCACACGATGAAGCGCGGGTCGACCGCCAGCGCGCGCGCGATGCCGATGCGCTGGCGCTGGCCGCCCGAGAACTCGTGCGGGTAGCGCTTGATCATCGCGGGCGACAGCCCGACGACGTCCATCAGCTCCATGACGCGCTCGCGGGCCTCGGCCCCGCGGGCGAGGCCGTGCACCTTCAGCGGCTCGCCGATGATCGCGCCGACCTGCATGCGCGGGTTGAGCGACGCGTACGGGTCCTGGAAGATCATCTGCAGGTCGCGCCGCAGCGGCGTCATCTGCGACGGCGACAGCTTGTTGAGGTCGCGGCCCTTGTAGAGGATCTCGCCGCTCTTTTGCCCGATGTGGGGCTCGTAGAGCTGCAGGATGCTGCGGCCGGTGGTCGACTTGCCGCAGCCGGACTCGCCGACCAGCCCCAGCGTCTCGCCCGGGTGGATGTCCAGCGAGATGCCGTCGACGGCCTTGACCAGGGCCTTGAGCCGGCGGACCAGGACGCCCTTCCAGATAGGGAAGTGCATCTTCAGGTCGCGGATGCGCAGCAGGGGCTCGGCGGCCTCGGGGCGGGCGGCGCTCTGGGCGTTCGCGGTCGTCATCGGCGGCCTCCCTTGGCCTCCGACGCGGGGGCGTCCGGCGCGGGGCGGTCCAGGTGCTTGCCCGAGGCGACCAGGGCCTGCACCTCGTCGGTCGCCCAGCAGTAGACGCGGTGGCCCGGCGCGGGCTCGCTGACGGGCGGGAACTCCTGCCGGCAGATGTCGCGGGCGAACTGGCAGCGCGGCGAGAACGGGCAGCCCTTGGGGCGCTTGTCCAGATCCGGCGGGCGGCCGGGGATCGAGTACAGGCGGTCGTGCTCGGTCTCGTCGAGGCGCGGGATCGAGCGCAGCAGCCCCAGGGTGTACGGGTGCGACGGCCGGGCGAACAGCTCGCCGACCGGGGCCGACTCCATCGTCTTGCCCGAGTACATGACCAGCACGTGGTCGGCCATGCCGGCGACGACGCCCAGGTCGTGGGTGATGAGGGTGATGGCCGTCTGGAAGTCGCGCTGCAGATCCTTCAGGAGATCGAGGATCTGCGCCTGGATGGTCACGTCCAGCGCGGTCGTCGGCTCGTCCGCGATGAGCATCTCGGGCGAGTTGAGCAGCATCATCGCGATCATCACGCGCTGGCGCATGCCGCCCGAGAACTGGTGTGGGTACTGGTTGTAGCGAGCGCGCGCGTCCGGGATGCCGACGCGGTCGAGCATCTCGATGATGCGCTCGGTCGCCTCCTTCTTCGGGACCTTCTGGTGGATCTGCAGCACCTCCGCCATCTGCGTCGAGATGCGCAGGAAGGGGTTGAGGCTGCTCATCGGGTCCTGGAAGATCATGGAGATGCGGTTGCCGCGGATGCGGCGCATCTCTTTGTCGGTGGCCTTCAGCAGATCCTGGCCGTGAAACAGGATCTGCCCGGAGGTGATGCGCGCCGGCGGCGTCGGCAGAAGGCGCATGACGGCCAGGTTGGTCACCGACTTGCCCGAGCCGGACTCGCCGACGATGCCCAGGGTCTCGCCGCGGCGGAGATCGTAGCTGAGCCCGTCGACCGCCGTGACGTAGCCGGACTCGGTCCGGAACTCGACGACCAGATCGCGCACCGACAGGACGACCGGCGCGGGCTCGGCGCTCGGGGAGCCGCCGGGGGCCCCCATGCTGGAGATGGCGGGTTCGGTCATGCGTCAGTTCTTCTGCATCTGGGGGTCGATGGCGTCGCGGATGCCGTCGCCCAGGAAGTTCATCGAGAACAGCGTCGCCGCGAGGGCGAGGCCCGGCCACAGGATGAGCCAGGTCTGCTGCTCGAACTTGCTGGCGCCCTCGGTGATCATGTTGCCCCACGACGGGTCGGGCGGCTGGACGCCGAGGCCGAGGAAGCTGAGGAAGGCCTCTTGCAGGATGACGGCGGGCACCAGCAGGGTCGAGTAGACGATGACCGGGCCGACCGTGTTGCGCATCAGGTGGCGGAAGATGATGCCCGTCTTGCTGACGCCGATGGCGCGCGCCGCCTCGACGAACTCGCGGGTCTTGAGGCTGATGACCTGGCCGCGGACGACGCGGGCCATGGACAGCCATTGGATGGCGCCCAGGGCTATGAACAGGTTCACCGTGCTGCGGCCGACGATGACGATGAGCAGGATGACGATGAACAGGTAGGGCAGGCCGTAGAGCACGTCGACGATGCGCATCATGATGTTGTCGACGCGGCCGCCGAGGAAGCCCGACACCGAGCCGTAGATGACGCCGATGACGAAGCTGACGAAGGTGGCGAGCAGGCCGATGGAGATGGAGATGCGCGCGCCGTAGAAGATGCGCGTCAGCACGTCGCGGCCCTGGCCGTCGGTGCCCAGGATGAAGGTGTGCAGCTCGGGGGCGCCGGGGAACTCGGCGGCCGAGATGCGCAGATCGTTGTCGGCGTCGAAGTCGTCGAGGAGCTTCTGGCGCAGGGTCCAGTTGAAGCGCATGTAGCGGGTGCGCTGGGTGATCTCCCACTGGCTCAGGACGTGGTCGCCGTTGACGTCGAGGTTGCGGAAGGCGTCCGGGCCGGACAGGCCCAGGCCCTGCAGCTCGAGCGGCAGGTCGGCGTCGGTCTTGGGGAACTCCTTCCAGGTGAGATAGCCGTCGGGCTGCTTGCGGGTGGGGTCCGGGTCGTCGTCACCGCGCGCGACGTCGAAGTTGACCGTCAGCGAGATGAGGTGCTTGCCGGCGGCGTCGAGGGTCTCGAGCTCGGGGCAGCGCAGCGTGCCGGTCTTGGCCTGGATGAGCGCCTTGATGGGCATCTGGGCGTCGAGGGCGTCGAGGTCGGCCAGCACCTTGGTGTGCAGCGACGGCACCTCGCGCTCCATCCACTTCAGGCCCGGCAGGCCCAGGACCTTCTGCGGAAAGCGCTTGCAGGTCAGGTACCCGTCGCCGTCCAGGTCCATCGCCGCGAACCACGCCTTGTCGCCGTCGTAGGTCGGGTGGTCGTACGAGACGTCCTGCGTGCCCGGCGGCTGGAAGGCCAGGTGGTTGTGCTGCTCGTCGAGCGAGAAGTGCGTGCCGTACTTGGCGATGAGCGGCGCGGAGTAGCCCGCGACGGCCATGACGACGACCAGGCCCGCGCTGGCCAGGGCCAGCTTGTTCTTCTTGAGCCGCTTCCAGGCGTCGGCCCACAGGCTCTCGCCCTTGTCGACCACGATTTGCTTCTGCTTGTCGGCCATCAGTCGTAGCTCACGCGCGGGTCGAGGAAGGTGTAGGCGATGTCGACGAGCAGGTTCATCAGGACCAGCAGCGACGAGTAGACGACGACGACGCCGATGACCATCGGGTAGTCGCGGTTGATGGCCGGGGTGATGAAGTACTCGGACAGGCCCGGGATGCCGAAGATGCGCTCGACGACGACCGAGCCGGTCACGGCCGAGGCGATGGCCGGGCCCAGGAAGGTCACGGTCGGCAGGATGGCGCCCTTGAGCGCGTGGCGCGTGACGACGCGGCGCTCGTCGAGGCCCTTGGCGCGGGCGGTGCGGATGTAGTCCGAGCGGATGACCTCGAGCATGCCGCCGCGGGTCAGGCGCGCGAACGAGGCGAGGTAGACCAGCCCCAGGGTGACGACCGGCAGGACCTTGTGCTGCCAGTCCGACCAGCGCGCGTCGGTGGCCTCCCAGCCGGCGGTCGGGAACCAGCCCAGCATCTTCACGAAGATGAGGATGAGCAGCGGCCCGCTGACGATGGTCGGGACCGAGATGCCGATCATCGAGGTCGACATGACCGCGTGGTCGCCGAAGCTGTTCTGCTTGAGGCCGGCGTACAGGCCCGCCGGGATGCCCAGCATCAGCGCGAAGAGCAGCGAGTAGAAGCCCAGCTCCATCGAGATGGGCATGCCGCGCGCCAGATCCTCGGACACGGTGCGCTGCCCGTCGGACGAGATGGTCACGCCGAAGTCGAGCTGGGCGTAGTTGACCATCGCCGTCAGGTACTGCGCGAACAGCGACTTGGGCACGACGGCGATGCGGTCTCCGGCCGCGACCTGCGCGTCCTTTTCGACCGCGATCTGCACCAGCTTGCCCGAGTTGGGCATCGCGATGTCGACCGGCGCGCCGCCCTCGGGCTGCAGCGTCGCGATGACGGTGCCCTCGGGGTACTCGCCGCCCGCCATCACGTCGCCCAGCGCCACGATCTTGCCGGCGGAAGGCGCCGTGACGGCCTCGCCCATGCCGAAGACCATCCACTTGTTGGCCTCGACCGCCTGCGCCAGCCGCACGTCGGCGTCGAACGGGCTGCCCGGCGCGAAGCGCATCAAGAAGAAGCTGATGGTCACGATGACCCACAGCACGATGACCGACCCGAACAGTCGGTTCAGGACGAACCGCAACATCAGCGGGCCCCCTTCTTCTGGCCGTCGGCGCCGCCGTCACTCGCCGGAGCCACCGCGGGCGCCTGCGCCGGCTGCGCGTCGCCCGAGCGCCCCGCCGTTCGATCGATGCGGATGTACTTGAGCAGGTGGTGGTCCTGGTACTGCGGCTCGTAGCCCTGCACGAAGGGCCGCAGCAGGTACGAGCGCGTGTAGTAGTAGAGCGGCACGACCGGCATGTCGCGGGCCAGCCCCTTCTCGGCCGCGCAGATGAGGACGTTGCGCTTGCGGGTGTCCCGCTCGTTCTGGATGCGGTCGAGCAGCGCGTCGTACGCCGGGTTCTTGTAGGCCGGGTAGTTGTTGTCGCTGCCCGAGTGGAACACGTCGAGGAAGGTCATCGGGTCCGGGTAGTCGGCGCACCACGAGGTGCGGGCCGCCTGGAAGTCGCCCGACTGGGTCTGCTTGAGCAGCGACTTCCACTCCATGTTGTTGATGGCCGGCTCGGTCCCGAGGTTCTCCTTGAGGTTGCGCTGCATGAACTCGGCGATGAGGCGGTGGCTCTCGTAGGTGTTGTAGATGATGTCGAAGCTCAGCCCCACGCCGCGCGGGTAGCCGGCCGCCGCCAGGCGCTGCCGGGCGCCCATGGGGTCGAACTCCTCGCCCTTGGGCGAGACGTAGCCGAGCGTCCCCTCGTACATCGGCGGCAGCAGACTGGTCGCCGGGATCTGGAACGACTTGAGCAGGTGCGAGGTCATCCCCGGCTTGTCGATGGCCTGGTTGACCGCGCGGCGCACCTGCGGGTTGTCGAAGGGCGGCCGGTCGGTGCGCAGCACGTAATAGTAGGTGCACATCTGCGCGTCGACGTGCAGATCGCCCCGCCCCGCCGTGATCCACCTCTCGAGCTTGCTCGACGGCAGCGGCCGCGCCACGTGCGCCTGCCCCGCCTCGTAGAAGCGGACGTTCTTCTCCTCGTCGTCGCTCAGCCGGATCAGGCTCTTTTGCAGCGCGACGTTGTCGGCGTCCCAGTACCGCGGGTTCTTCACCAGCTCGACCCGGTCGCGCGGCAGCCAGACCGTCATCTTGAACGGCCCGTTGACCACCATGTTCTCGGGCCGGACCCACTGCTTCCCGTGCGCCTCGATGGCGTGCCGCGGCACCGGCGCGTAGGCGATGTAGGTCGCCAGATCCAG
Organism: Myxococcota bacterium; assembly: GCA_041687695.1. Lineage (GTDB taxonomy): Bacteria > Myxococcota_A > UBA9042 > PHBI01 > JAWLBL01 > JAWLBL01. Next base: position 7,081 of record JAWLBL010000046.1, read on the forward strand.
GAAGTACGGCGTCGGCCGCTCGAGCGTGACCTCCAGCGTCCGGTCGTCCAGCGCCTTGACCGCGACCGTCTCGGGGTCGGTCGTCCGCCCCTCGTTGAAGGCCTTGCCGCCCTTGATGTACCACAGCTGCTGCGCCGTCTTGCTGGCCGTCTCGGGCAGCAGGCCGCGGCGCCAGCTGTAGACGAAGTCGTGGGCGGTGTGCGGCGTGCCGTCGCTCCAGACCAGGCCCTCGCGCAGGTGGAACGTGTAGGTCAGCCCGTCGGGCGACACCTCCCAGCGATCGGCGACGCCCGGGACCGGCCGCCCATTGCCGGCCGGGATGGTTACCAGGCCCTCGAACATCTGGCTGGCGATGGCGTTGCCCGCCGACTCGCCGATGAGGTTCGGGTCCATGTACTCGGGGTCGCCTTCGATCCAGACGAAGGTGTCGTCCTTGGGCGGCGGGCCGAAGTCGGGCGCCTTGTCGGTGCCCTGCCAGACCTTGGCCGGACGCGCCTTGGACGGGTCGAGCGGCGCCTCGGGCTGCAGCGCCTCGCACTGCTCGGCGAACTTGTCGAACTGCTCGGCCGTCGTGAACCCGGCCGCCCCCAGCTCGGTCGGCTCGGGCACCGCCAGCGGGTCGGCCTCCGCCTCCTCGGCCGTCGCGGCCTGCTCGAGCGAGGCCAGCAGCTTGCCCCGCTCCGCCTCGGGCACGACCACCAGCGGCACGACCTTGCCGTCGTCGGTCCGCTCGAAGCATCCGGCGAGGCCCGTCAGCCCGGGCGCCACCAGCAGCGCCAGCCCCAGGGCGATTCGTCGTCTCTCCATCCCGTGCGTGCTCCCGTCCGAGCCCCGTCAGAGCCAATGAACCGAGGCGGCCTGGCGGCCGTTGGCCCGCTCACTTTCCACCGAGCGGGCCACCTGTCAAATGCGCTCCCTACCGCGCATGCCCCGGGGGTCCCCCTCGGTAGCACAGGCGCTCAATCGTGTCGCGCCCGTTTCTATGCCCGAACCGCGCCCCCCGCCCCGAGCCCCTCGCCCGCCCGCGGGTCGCGCGCCGCCTGGCCGAGACGCGTTCTTGACGCTCCCGGCGGGCGGACCTACCGTCGCCGACGTGAAAGACGCTGCGGAGTCCCAGCTCAGCGGAGAGGTCAGCCCCCGCACCTCGGGGGGCGTCATCCGCTACCGCCTCTGGCCCGCCAAGCGCCACCCCTTCCGCACCCTGTTCGCCGCCGGCCTCGTCGTGGCCGCCACCGTGGCGACCTGGATGTCCTTCACCTCGTGGATGTGGGCCGCCATCGTGCTCCTCGGCCTCACCCTGGGCACCGCCGTCTTCCTGTTCCCCACCGAGGTCGCCCTCGACGGCGCCGCCCTGCACGTCCGCCAGCTGGGCACCCCGCGCATCTACGATCTGCGCGAGTTCGTCCGCCTCGAGGTGCTGGGCGATCTGCTGCCCCGCGTCGAGCTGTGCTGGCGTCCCGGCATCAGCCCGGTCGACAAGGTCAGCTCGGTGACCGTCCCGCTGCCCGCCGACCGCGCCATGGCCGACAAGGTGCTGGTCCACCTGCGCAAGTGGGTCGCCCGCCGCCAGACCGGCCGCTTCGAGATCGACGTCGACCACGCCCCCGAGGACACGGTCGACCACTGATCCCGGGACGGCCGCCGTTCGTCAGAACGGGCCACGCTCTCGGCCGATCTCAGAGCGGCCCGCGCCGCAGCGGCAGCGTCAGGCACCGCGGGCCGCCGCGCCCGCGCACCAGCTCGTGGCCCTGCAGCGCCACCGCGACCGGACGGTGGTCGGGACGCATGTACAGCGAGGCGTTGCGCACGAACTGCGGCGGCTCGACGATCTCGTACCCCGCGCGGTTCAGCTCGCGCAGGGTCACCTCGTTGCGGCCGTAGGTGATGATGACCCCGGGGGCCACCGCGAAGGCGTTGGCGCCGTCGGACCACTGCTCGCGCGCCTGGGTGATGGGGTCCTCGCCGCCGCACAGGATGGGCTCGAGGCGCAGGCCCACGTCCGCCAGGGCGGTGAGCAGGTTCGAGCCGACGACCCGCTCGGCGACGCCGTCGCCCTCGGGGGTCAGCTGGTAGACCCGCGCGCCCACCGAGCCCGGGTCGCGGAACAGCGGCGGGTAGATGAGGCAGTGGTCGTGGTCTATCTGCGTGAACAGCGTGTCGATGTGCATCGCCGCGCGGGTGCGGGGCATCTCGCAGGCCAGCAGGACCTCGAAGCCGCGGGCGAACAGGTGACGCGCCAGGCGACGGGCGGCCGTCAGGGTCGTGCGCACGCCGATGCCGACCAGGGCGACGCGGTCGCTGAGGACCTGGATGTCGCCGGCCTCGAGGGTGACCGCGGGCTGCCCGGGGGCGCGCAGCGGGCCGTCGTGGGCGATGTCGATCTTGGGCGTGTCGCGAAACAGCGGGTGGTGCGTGAAGACGGCGCGCGACAGGCGCATGTCGCGGCGGCGGGCCGGCTCGGCGGCGTGGGTGACGATGATGGCGTCGCCGGCGGCGGCGCCCAGATCGCGGGCGAACAGGGTGTTGGGGGCCGGCCAGCGCAGCAGGCGCCGCCGAGAGCGCGGCTCGCGGCCGCTCAGCAGGGCCTCGGCGAGGGCGGTCGGCTCGAGGCGCAGGAGCCCCGCGCGCGACGCGCGGAGCTGGTCGTCGGGGACGCCGTACAGCTCTTGCTCGAGGACCAGCACGTCCTCGATGACGTCGGCGCGGGCCTGGTCGTCGTACAGGGTCCCGGCGAGGAGATCGCGGAAGGTGGCGTGGTTGGTGTCACCCACGACGGCGCGCAGGACCGCGGTCAGCTGGGCGTGCTCGGCCTGCATGGCGCTGAGCAGGACCAGGTCGTCGAAGAGCAGGTAGTCCTTGTTGGGGACGACGCCGCCGCCCGGCGCCGGGACGAAGCGCTCGAGGTTGTGGGGCAGCATGAACTCGAACTCGATGCCCGGCGGGCTCGTGACGATGACCTCGAGCGGGGCGATCTCGCTGCGGTTCGAAATGCGGAGCGGAGCGGACATGGGCAGCTTCAGCCTGTGGGCGAGGGGGCGCGGACCAGGCGCGCGATCAGCGCGGGCAGGCGCTGCGGGGCGACCATCTTGGGGACGCCGTCGTCGGCGCCGGCCAGGATCATGCGGTGGTTCATGATCGGGTCCGAGCTTATGGCCACGATGACCAGCTCGGAGGGCGCGTAGCGTTCGCGGAGGGTCGCGACGGCCTGCGCGCCGGTCAAGTGGTCGCCGCCCATGGCGTAGTCCATCAGGACCGCGGCGGGGCGCACGGCGGCCACGTCGGCGAGGGCGTCGTCGGCGTGGGGCCGGTAGTGGAGCTCCGCCGGCAGGGCGGCCAGGAAGTCGGGGTGACGGACGAGGTCGTCGTCGAAGACCAGGACGCGGGGTCGATGTGCGCTCATGCGGCGAGAGTGACAGACGCCGAGGGCCGTGGATACCGGGGCCTCGCAGACGCGCGAAACTGTGGTAGGAAGTGGCCTCACTCCAAGCAGCGGGCCGGGCCGCGCGGGCCGGCGCCGCCATCGAGGTGGCACGTGTTCGGGATCCGCTTCAGCGAGACCATGGCCGGGACGATGCAGCCGACCGACGGGGCGGCCGAGCGGCGCTTCAGCTTCACGGTGACCGTGCAGGGGCGGCGGGCCTGGCGCGCGGCGCTGGGGTCGCCGCTGTCCATCGAGGGCCACGTGACGATCGACGGCCTGGTCGACCGGGCGCCGACCCACGGGACGCTGATCATCGACCCGCTGCGCGGGCGGCGGCTGGTCTACGAGCTGTTCTGGGTCGACGCCCAGGGCCGGCCGCAGCGCTTCTACGGGCGAAAGGACCTGCAGCTGCCGGCGCTGGTCGCGTCCATGACCATCCTGCGCGGCACCGTCTACAGCCAGGGCGAGCCCCTCGGCCAGGCGACGCTGCACTTCGATCTCGACGATCTTCCGCAGTTCATCCTGGGGATGCGGCCGACCCTCGCCCTCTGAGCCGCCGGGGCGCCTTCAGCGCCGCTTGCCCCTCGGCGCCTTCAGCGCCGCTTGCCCCCAGGCGCGTTCAGCGCCGTTTTCCCATGAACGGCCCCAGCGTCATCGGCAGGCGCATCGGCACGTCGACCCGCGGGCCCGACACGCCGTACATGGCGCGATAGACCTGCGACACCGCCACGACCCGCCGCACGTAGCTGCGCGCCTGCTCGTAGGGGATGGTCTCGACGAAGGCGTCCGTCTCGAGGTGGCCGCGCTTGCGCATCCAGCCGCGGACCGCGCCGCTGCCCGCGTTGTAGCCGGCCAGCGCCAGCGCCGGGTTGCCGCCGAAGTGCTCGAGCAGCTCGGCCAGGTAGCGCGCGCCGATCTCCAGGTTCGTCTTCGGGTTCCGCAGCGTGCGCGTCGAGACCTGCTTGCCCAGCAGGTGCCGCGCGATGCTGCGCGCCGTGGCCGGCATGAGCTGCGTCAGCCCGATGGCGCCCGCGCCGCTGACGACGTTGGCCTTGTAGCGGCTCTCGACATAGACCAGCCCGGCCAGCAGCGCCGGGTTCAGGCCGTTGTCGGCGGCGGTCTGCTCGATGAGCTCGCGGTGCTCGAACGGGAAGAGGCTGCCGTACAGGTCCTCGTCCTCGGCCTGCGGCACCTCGACCAGCACCCCGTCCGACTTCAGCACGCGCGCCGAGCTGAACGCCTGCCCGGCGCGCCGATGCAGCGCCGCCAGCAGCGCCCGCCCGGTGCCCGGCAGCTGCCCCGCGTCGAACAGCGCCCCGAGCGCCTCGCGCGCCCCCGCCTCGTCGCCCAGCCGCAGCAGCGCCACCGCCACGTCCAGCTTCGGCCGCCGCACCACGCGCAGCCCGGTCAGCTCGTCCGGCCGCGGCGGCAGCCCGACCATTGCATACATCGGCGCGTCCTCGGCCGGGACCAGCACCAGCGCCGGCGCGTCCGTCCCCAGCAGCGCGTCGCGCCGCTGCCCCGCCAGGATCGCGTACCACCCCAGCGGGAAGCGCTCGATCAGCTCGCCGTACTCGCTCAGCGCCTGCTCGCGCTGCCCGGCCCGCTCGAGGCTGCGCGCCAGCCAGTACCCGGCCCGCTCGGCCCACAGGATCCCCAGCGCGTCCCGCTCGCCGCCGTACTGCTCGTGCACCCGCGTCAGGTGCACGATCGCCTCGTCGAACCCGCCCCGCAGGTGCGCCGCGAACCCCGCGTGCCACAGCGCCAGCCGGTGCGCCCGCCCGCGATGCCCGCGCAGCGCCGCCCTCTGGTACAGCGCGTCCGCGTCCAGGTGCAGCCCCTCGCGCGCCAGCAGCCCCGCCGCCTCGACCAGCGCCTCCTCGGCCAGCACGTGGTCCGGCCAGCCGTCCGCCAACGCCCGGTACGCCTCGGCCGCGTCGTAGTCCAGGTCCTGCTTGCGCAGCACCTCGGCCTGCCCGAACAAAAACCACGGCTCCAGCGCCGTCCCGGCCACCTTCGCCCGCAGCTCGGCCAGCGCGCCGATGCCCTTCAGCCGCGTCCCCTCGTCCCAGCGGCCCAGCACCGCCTCGGCCCACGCCAGCGCCCGCTTGCGCGCCGCGCCCTTGCCCTTCAGCGCCGCCAGCTCTCGCCGCGCCTCCTCGGCCTTCGACGCCGACGTGTGCAGCACCCGCCGCGCCAGCGTCGCCTCGAACGCGGGCGTCGCGTCCAGCGCCTCGAGCCGCTCCCACGCCTTCTGCCCGTAGGCGCCGTCGCCCTCGGCCCACCACAGCGCCTCGAGCAGCCGCACCGCCCGCGCCCGCTCGCCCGCCTCGAGCTTCAGCTCGGCCGTCAGCAGCGTCAGCCGCGCCTTCACCCCCGACGCCAGCGCGTGCGTCAACACGTCGTCCAGCACCGCGGCCGCCCGCCCGACCTGCGCCGTCCCGCGCACCAGCCCGGCCGCCTCGACGCAGGCCGCCTCGTGCCCCTGCGTCCCCGGCGTGACCGCCAGCAGCTGCGCCGCCGCGCCCAGCGGGTCCCCCGCCGCGATGAGGTCCTCGGCCAGCGCCCGCCGCGCCAGATCGGCCAGCGACGAGCCCCGGTCCACCAGCCGCTGCAGGTCGGCGCGCGCCAGCTCGGGCAGGCCCGACCGCCGCTGCAGGGTCGCGCGCAGCCAGCGCGCCGCGTCACGGGTCAGCGGGTCGCGCCACGGGCTGCTCGCCGAGGGCAGCGGCGCGTCGAGCCGCTCGGTCAGCGCCGCCAGGGCCGCCTGCACGGCCGTCGCCACCTCGGGGTCGCCGTCGACCACCTGATCGGCGCCGCCCAACCGCTCGAGCGCGGCGCGCGCCTGGGCCAGCACGGGCTCGACCTCGGCGTACGGCCTCAAGTCATAGAGCACCGGCGTACCCGGCGCCGGCTGCGCCGCGGCGTCGGCCTGGGCCCGCGCGGGCGTAACCCCGACCTCGGCCCACAGCGGCACGAGGCCGACCGCGGCGAGCGCGAAGATCCTGGCGAGGCGGTGGAGCATGAGGCGCCGACCGTAGCCGGCCTCGGCGGGACCGGCAAGCAAGGTGTCGGGCTGTGCGTCTTCGGTTTCCATGGCCTCTCCCGCGCCCCGGGGCGCCGGTCGACGAAGGTCGCACGCCCCCGCCGCCGGGGGCAACCTCGAGTTGACCCGGCTTTGCTTTCAATCGCTTACGCTCGCCCTTGACTCGCCGCCGGGCCCCGGCCACATTGGCCGACGTGCGGGTGACCTCCACCATCGTCGCGCTGGCCTTCGCCCTGGTCTCGCTGGGGCTTACGCCCGAGTGTTTCTGCCACGCGCCCCCGGCCGCCGCCGCCGCGCCCGCCGACGACGCCCACGCCTGCTGCCACGGCGCCGACCCGCGCGCCGAGCCGCCGCCCGAGGCCCAGCGCCTGCGCGCCGCCTGCGACAAGGGCTGCTGCGACCCGGCCGAGCAGCTGGCCGAGGCGCCCCCCGCCGAGACCCGCGCCGCGCTGGACGCCCCGACCTGGGTCCAGCTGCCCGCGACGCCGTGGCCGCCCGCCGCCCTGGCCGGCCCCCGCGCCGCCGCGCCGCTCGCCCGCTTCATCCGCGGCCCCCCCTCGGGACCGCCCGCCCCCGCCCTGGCCCACCTCCAAGTCTGGCGCTGCTGAGCCCCCGCAAGGAACGTCGCCGTCCCCGACCGCGCCCCCCCTTGCCCCGGAGCCCTCCGCCATGTCACCCCGACGCGCCGCCCTCGCGGCGCTGGCCCTCATCGGCTGTGCGCCGGCCGGCTGCGCCACGCCCGCCGAGCGCGCCGCCCTGCGCGACCTCGACGCGCTCCCGCCCGTCCACGCCCCCGACGACCCCGCCGCCGCCCCCCCGGCCGCGCCCCCGACCAGCCTCGCCGATCTGCTGACCCTGGCCGAGCAGCGCAGCCCCGCCCTGCGCGCCGTCCGCTGGCGCGCCCAGGCCGCCGCCGACACGCTGCCGACCGCCCGCAAGCTGCCCGAGCCCCAGCTGACCGCCCAGGTCATGCCCGGCGCGGCCGACGGCGAGGTCGACCTGATGGAGACGCAGCTGCAGGTCATGCAGAGGCTGCCCTGGCCCACCCGGCCGGGCCTGTCCGCCGACGTCGCCGCCGCCCAAGCCACCGCCGCCCGCCTGCGCTACGAGGCCGCCCGCCAGCGCCTGCGCGCCCAGGTGCGCCGCCCCTTCGCCGAGCTGGCCTTCCTCGACCGCACCGAGCGCCTGCTGCGCCTCGAGGAGCGCCTGGTCGCCCAGATCGAGGAGTCCGCCCGCGGCCGCGTGGTCGCCGGCCGCGCCGATCTGGGCGGCCTCGCCCGCCTGGCCGTGCGCCGCGCCGAGCTGCGCGAGCAGGCCGACGCCCTCGAGGACCGCCGCCGGGGCCTACGCGCCCAGCTCCGCGCCGCCGCCGGGCTGCCCCCCAACACCCCGCTGCCCACGCCCGCCCTCGAGCCCACCCCCGAGGCGCTGCCCACCTTCGAGGCCCTGGCCGCGCTCGTAACCGACAACCCCGAGCTGTCGGTCGCCCTGGCCGAGCACGCCGCCGCCCGCGCCGCCGTCGCCCGCGCCGAGGCCGCCGGCCTGCCCGACTTCACCGTCGGCGCCGGCTTCATGAACCGCGCCGGCATGGGCCACGCCCCCGACATGAACGGCGCCATGCTCATGCTGGGCCTCACCCTGCCCGTCTGGCGCGACGCCTACGCCGCCGAAGCCGACGCCGCCCGCGCCCGCGCCCACGCCGCCCACGCCGACCGCGACCAGGCCCTGCTCGAGGCCCAGGCCGCCCTGGGCGCCCTGCTCGCCCGCTGGGACGAGGCCACCCGCCGCGCCCGCGTCGTCGAGCGCGAGCTGGCCCCCGGCACCCGCTCCGCCCTCGAGGCGGCCCTGTCCGGCCTCGCCGCCGACCGCGCCAGCCTGGTCGACGTGCTCGAGCTCGAGCAGCAGCTCCTGCGCTTCGAGACCCAGCGCGCCCGCGCCGAGGCCGACCGCGTGCAGGTCCTGGCCGAGCTCGAGGCCCTGCTCGGCCGGACGCTCGCCGCCGTTCACGCCGCCCCCGCCCCCCACGCGCAGCCCGCCCCGGAGGCCCCATGAACGCCGCCACCCTCTCGCGCGCCCTGCGCCCCGCCGCCGCCCTGGCCGCCATCCTCCTCGCCGCCGCCTTCGGCGCCTTCATCGCCGCCCCGCCCGCCGATCCGGCCCCGGCCCCCACGGCCACCGTGGCCGCCGACGGCGACGAGCACGCCGGCCACGACCACGCCACCGAAGACGCCACCGTCTGGACCTGCTCGATGTGCCCGCAGGTGCGCCTGTCCGAGCCCGGCAAGTGCCCCATCTGCGGCATGGACCTCATCCCGGTGCAGGCCGGCGCTTCCGGCGGCGCCCAGGTCACCCTCTCGCCCGAGGCCGCCGCCCTCGCCGGCCTGCGCACCGTCCCGGTCGAGCGCCGCCCCGCCTCGCTGCGCGTCCCCCTGGTCGGCAAGGTCGCCTGGGACGACACCCGCGTCGCCCGCATCACCGCCTGGTTCGGCGGCCGCATCGACCGCATGTTCGTCGACTACGCCGGCACCCGCGTCGCCAAGGGCGACCACCTCTTCGAGCTCTACTCCCCCGAGCTGCTCGTCGCCCAGCAGGAGCTGCTGCAGGCCGCCCGCGACGCCAAGCGCCTGGCCGGCAGCGAGCTGATGCGCGCCTCCATCGAGGAGACCCTGGCCGCCGCCCGCGACAAGCTGCGCCTGTGGGGCCTGCAGGCCTGGCAGGTCAAGCAGATCCAGGACCGCGGCCGCCCCATGGAGCGCGTCACCATCTACGCCCCGCTGGGCGGCGTGGTCACCGACAAGGCCGCCCTGCAGGGCAGCTGGGTGTCGACCGGCCAGCCCATCTACACCATCGCCGATCTCTCCAAGGTCTGGATCGTCCTCGACGTCCCCGAGTCCGAGGTCCAGTGGATCCGCTACGGCACCCCGCTCACCTTCGAGGTCGCCGCCTGGCCCGGCCGCCGCTACCGCGCCGAGGTCTCCTTCGTCAGCCCGGCCATGGACCCGCGCACCCGCACGGTCCAGGTCCGCGCCACCGTCGACAACGCCGACCAGTCCCTCAAGCCCGAGATGTTCGTCCGCGCCACCGTCCACGCCACCCTCGGCGGCGACGGCCACGTCGGCCACGCCCACCACGACCTCGGCGGCCGCTACATCTGCCCCATGCACCCCGAGGTCACCGCCGACGGCCCCGACCGCTGCACCGTCTGCGGCATGAAGCTGGTCCCCGCCGGTGAGCACTGGCTGGTCAGCGCCTCCCTCGGCCGGCCCCCGGGCGAGGCCGGCGACCCGCTGCTCATCCCGGCCACCGCCCCGCTGCTGACCGGCCGCCGCGCCGTCGTCTTCGTCGAGGTCCAGGGCGCCGACCAGCCCACCTATCTCCTGCGCGAGGTCACCCTGGGCCCGCGCGCCGGCGACGCCTACGTCGTGCTCGACGGCCTGATGGAGGGCGAGCGCGTGGTCGCCGAGGGCGCCTTCAAGCTCGACAGCGCCCTGCAGATCCGCGGCGACCGCTCGGCCATGTCCCTCGGCATCGACGGCGACGGCGCCCAGCCCGCCGCCTCGCCCCTCGAGGCCCTCGCCGACGCCCTGGCCCACCCCGACGACCCCGACGCCCTGCTCCAGGCCGTCCGCGCCGCCGGCCTCGACGCCCACCTCCTGCGCGGCCCGGCCGCCTGGCTCGCCCGCGCCACCGAACCGCGCGAGCGCGCCGCCGCCCAGGCCCTGCTCGCCCGCGCCGCCGCCCGCGTCCCCAAGCTCGCCGTCCCCGAGCCCCCGCCCCCGCCGCGCCGCGAGGCCGGCTTCCCCGCCGCCCTCGACCGCCTGGTCCAGGACGCCGTGGTGGTCGCCGCCGCCCTCGCCGCCGACGACCCGGCCGCCGCCAAGGCCGCCGCCGCCCCGCTCGCCCCCGCCGTCGCCCAGCTGCTGGCCGCCGCCGGCGAGCCCCTCGACCCCGCCCTGGCCCAGGCCGCCCAGGCCCTCGGCGCCGGCCCCGCCGAGCTGCCCGCCCAGCGCGCCGCCTTCGGCCGCCTCTCCGCCGCCCTGGTCCCGCTCATCGACCTCGAGCGCCCCGCCGGCGTCCCCTGGCAGATCACCTTCTGCCCCATGGTCGACGGCGACCAGGGCGCCTACTGGCTGCAGGCCCCGGGCGACGTGGCCAACCCCTACTACGGCGCCGAGATGCTGCGCTGCGGCAACGCCGTCGAGATCGGCCCCGCCGAGGCCCCCCCCGCCCCGGGAGGCGCCGCGAAATGAGCGCCTTCGCCCGCCTCGTCCTCGAGAACCGCCTGGTCGTCCTGCTGCTGACCGGCCTGGGCGTCCTGGCCGGCCTGTCCATGGCGCCCTTCCCCTGGGATCTCGGCCCCTTGCCGCGCGATCCGGTGCCGGTCGACGCCATCCCCGACATCGGCGAGGCCCAGCAGATCGTCATGGTCGAGTGGCCCGGCCGCAGCCCGCAGGACGTCGAGGACCAGGTCACCTACCCGCTGACGGTCCAGCTCCTGGGCCTGCCCGGCGTCAAGACCATCCGCTCCAGCTCGATGTTCGGCCTGGCCATGGTGCAGGTCATCCTGGACGACGACGTCGAGTTCTACTTCGGCCGCACCCGCCTGCTCGAAAAACTCTCCAGCCTGCCGCCCGGGCTGCTGCCCGACGGCGCGATGCCCATGCTGGGCCCCGACGCCACCGCCCTGGGCCAGGTCTTCTGGTACACCCTCGAGGGCCGGACGCCGGACGGCCGCCCCGCCGGCGGCTGGGATCTGCACGAGCTGCGCTCGCTGCAGGACTTCCTGGTCAAGCCGGCCCTGGCCAGCGCCCGCGGGGTCAGCGAGGTGGCCTCGGTCGGCGGCTACGTCCGCGAATACCAGATCGACGTCGACCCCGACGCGCTGCGGGTCCACGACCTCCCGCTGGCGGCGGTGGTCGCGGCCGTCACCCGGTCCAACCGCGACGTGGGCGCCCGCACGCTAGAGGTCAACCAGGTCGAGTACCTCATCCGCGGGCTGGGCACGGTCGACTCGCTCGACGATCTGCGCGCCATCCCGGTCAAGGCGGTGGGCGGCGTCCCGGTGCGCCTGTCCGACGTCGCCCAGGTCCACTTCGGCCCGGCCCTGCGCCGCGGCGTGCTGGACAAGGACGGCGCCGAGGCGGTCGGCGGCGTGGTGGTGGTCCGCTACGGCGAGAACCCCCTGAGCACCCTGGCCGCGGTCAAGGAGCGCATCGCCGAGCTGTCCCCCGGCCTGCCCCAGCGCGTCCTGCCCGACGGCACGGTCAGCAAGGTCACGGTGGTCCCCTTCTACGACCGCACCGAGCTCATCCTGGAGACGCTGTCCACCCTCGAGGACGCGCTGTGGGACGAGATCCTCATCACCATCCTGGTGGTGGTGGTGATGGTGCTGCACCTGCGCAGCTCGCTCCTCATCGCGGGCCTGCTGCCGCTGGCGGTGCTGCTGACCTTCGTCGGCATGCGCGCCCTGGGCATCGAGGCCAACATCGTCGCCCTGTCCGGCATCGCCATCGCCATCGGCACCATGGTCGACCTGGGCATCGTGGTGACCGAGAACCTGCTGGGGCACCTCGACGCCCACGAGCGCGCCGGAGGCCGTCGCCGCGTCGACGCCATCCACGCGGCGGTCAGCGAGGTCGGCGGCGCGGTCCTCACCGCCGTCGCCACCACCATCGTCAGCTTCCTGCCGGTCTTCGGCCTCGAGGCCGCCGAGGGCAAGCTCTTCGGCCCGCTCGCCTGGACCAAGACCCTGGCCCTGGCCGCCGCCGCCCTGGTCGCCCTGGTGGTTCTGCCCGCCGTCGCCGTGCTGGCCTTCCCGCGCCTGCCCCGCGCCCTGACCCGCCCGCTCGCCGCCTCCCGCGCCGCCTCCCGCACGCTCACCGGCGCCCGCCTGGCCCTCACCGCCGCCGTCGCCCTGGCCGCCACCTGGTATCTGGCGACCCACTGGCTGCCGCTGGGCCTGGACACCCCGGATCTCACCAACTTCGCCTTCGTGCTGCTGGTCGTCGGCGGCCTGCTGGGCTCCTTCGTGCTGTTCCAGCGCGTCTACCCCGCGCTCCTGCGCCTGGCCCTGGCCTACAAGCTGGCCTTCCTGGCCCTGCCCGCCGCCATGGTGCTGCTGGGCCTGACCGCCTGGCTCGGCGCCGACCGCACCCTCTCTTGGCTGCCCGACGACCTGACCCAGGGCGCCCGCGCCCGCATGTCGGGCCTGCAGGGCGAGTTCATGCCGCGCCTGGACGAGGGCAGCTTCCTCTACATGCCCTCGACCATGCCCCACGCCTCCATCGGGGCCGCCCACGAGGCGATGCGCACCATCGACGCCGCCATCGCCGCCCTGCCCGAGGTCGAGCACGCGGTCGGCAAGCTGGGCCGCGTCGAGAGCGCCCTCGACCCCGCCCCGGTCTCGATGATCGAGACGGTCATCACCTTGAAGCCCGAGTGGACGGTGGCCGAGGACGGCACCCGCACCCGCAACTGGCGCCCCGAGATCGCCACCATGGACGACCTGTGGGCCGACATAGTGCGGGTCGCGCAGACGCCCGAGCTGACCAGCGCGCCGGTCCTGCAGCCCATCGAGACGCGCATCGTGATGCTGCAGAGCGGCATGCGCGCCAACTTCGGCCTCAAGCTCCGCGGCCCCGATCTGGCCGCCCTCGAGGCCTTCGGCGTCGCCCTCGAGCGCGTGCTGTCGGGCTTGCCCGAGCTGGCCAAGGGCTCGGTGCTGGCGGACCGCGTGGTGGGCAAGCCCTACCTCGAGATCCGCCCCGACCGGCAGGCGCTGGCCCGCCACGGCCTCGCCATCGAGGACGTGCAGCGGGTCATCGAGGTCGCCATCGGCGGCCTGCCGCTCAGCCGCACCATCGAGGGCCGCGAGAGCTACCCCATCCGGGTCCGCTACCCGCCCGAGCGGCGCCTGAGCCCCGAGGACATCGGCGCGGTGCTGGTCGCCACGGCCGACGGCGCCCAGATCCCGCTGCGCGAGCTGGCCGCGGTCGAGCTGGTCTCGGGCCCGCAGATGATCCGCGGCGAGGACACCTTCAAGACGGTCTACGTCACCTTCGGCGCCGCCGCCGGCCGCCCCGCCAGCGAGGTGGTCGCCGCCGTCGAGGCCGCCGTGCAGGCCGCCATCGCCTCGGGCGAGGTGACCGTCCCCGAGCAGGCCTCCTGGCGCATCGCCGGCACCTGGGAGGGCAAGGTCCGCAGCGACGCCCGCCTGATGATCCTCATCCCGGTGGCCCTGACCCTGGTCTTCATCCTGCTGTACCTGCAGTTCCGCTCGACCGCGACCACCCTGATGGTCTTCTCCGGGGTCGCGGTCGCCATGTCCGGCGGCTTCCTCGCCCTGTGGGCCTGGGGCCAGCCCTGGTTCCTCGACTTCGAGGTCTTCGGCAAGAACCTGCGCGAGGTCTTCCAGGTCGGCCCGGTGAACCTGTCGGTGGCGGTCTGGGTGGGCTTCATCGCCCTCATCGGCATCGCCACCGACGACGGCGTGGTGATGGCGACCTACCTCGACCAGCGCTTCCGCGAGCTGCGCCCCCGCACCGCGCTCGAGATCACCGAGGCGGTCGTCGACGCCGGAAAGCGCCGCATCCGCCCTTGTCTGATGACCACCGCCACCACGATGCTCGCCCTGCTGCCGGTCCTGACCAGCACCGGCCGCGGCGCCGACGTCATGATCCCGATGGCCATCCCGGCGGTCGGCGGCATGGCCTTCGAGCTGGTCACCACCTTCGTCGTCCCGGTGCTCTACGCCGGCTGGCAGACCCTGCGCCTGCGCTGGGCCCCCGCCGAGCCCGACGCGGCCCCGCCGCCGGCCGAGCAGCTCCCACTTCCCCTGGCGTCCTGACCCTCCCTTCACCACCAAGGAGACCCTCCATGAAGCTTCGTCACCTGTCCTTCGCCCTGCTGCTGACCCTGCCCGCCTGCGCCAAGCAGGACGCGCCCGCCCCGGCCCCGGCCGAGCCGCCCGCCGCCGAGGCCCCCGCCAAGGCCGACGCCCCCGCCAAGGCCGAGGCCCCCGCCAAGGCCGACCAGCCGACCCCGGCCACCGCCGACCCGGCGGCCATCGCGGCCAAGCCCCAGGTCATCCAGGACTACGAGGCCGCCCGCGCCGCCCTGGCCGACGACCAGCTCGAGCCCGCCAAGCAGGCCGCCCAGAAGCTGGCCGCCACCGCCTCGACCGAGGTCTCGACCAGCGAAGGCGCCGCCCAGACCGCCTGGCAGGACCTCGCCACCCACGCCAAGGCCCTGTCCGCCGAGACCGAGATCGAGGCCGCCCGCAAGACCTACGGCTACGTCTCCAAGGCCCTGCTGCAGCTCATCGCCGCCAAGCCCGACCTCGGCGAGGGCCTGACCGCCTTCCGCTGCCCCATGGCCCAGGACTACCCCAAGTGGGTCCAGGTCTCGGACCAGATGGCCAACCCCTACATGGGCAAGCGCATGCTCCAGTGCGGCGGCAAGGTCCCCATGAAGCCCTGACGTCCCCGAGAGGCCGGCCGTCCCCACCCGACGCGCCGGCCTCCCGCCCCGCCCCGCCCCGGCACCCAGCCGCCCCGAACCTCCGCCCGCCCCGGGCACCGCCCCCTGGGATCGCCGGCTTCCAGAGGGTGTCGCAAAGCCCAACCGGAGTGCTCCACCTTGGTGGAGCCCCCATCCGGCGCAGCTTGCTGCGCCGGGCTTGGCGGCCAGTTCCCGGCGGCAAGCCGCCGGGGCCGGGGCTCCGGCAAGCCGGAGCACTCCATGGCCGCCTCCGCCGGCATCAGTACGACACCCTCTTCCAGCCGGCCCGAATCTCCGCCCGACCCAGGCACCGCCCCCTGGGATCGCCGGCTTCCAGAGGGTGACGCAAAGCCCAACCGGAGTGCTCCACCTTGGTGGAGCCCCCATCCGGCGCAGCTTGCTGCGCCGGGCTTGGCGGCCAGTTCCCGGCGGCAAGCCGCCGG
>JAWLBL010000046.1:22589-31366 GCA_041687695.1 Myxococcota bacterium
CCATGGCCGCCTCCGCCGGCATCAGTACGACACCCTCTTCCAGCCGGCCCGAATCTCCGCCCGACCCAGGCACCGCCCCCTGGGATCGCCGGCTTCCAGCCGGCCCGGAATGGTCACGGTCCCATGCGCCGCGAGCGGCGCGATCCGACGAGCCCGCGCGAGCGCGGGCACTCCAGCAGCCTGCGACCGCCCCCCCTGGGACCGCCGGCTTCCAGCCGGCCCGAATCTCCGCCCAAGCCAGGCGTCGCCGCCCCTGGGACCGCCAGCTTCGCGCCGGCCCGAATCTCCGCCCGACCCAGGCGCCGCCGCCCCTGGGATCGCCGGCTTCCAGCAGGCCCGAAACTCCGCCCGACCCAGACACCGGCCTCCCGCCCCGGCTCAGGACGACGGCGCGTCCGGGCCGCGGGCCGCTCGGGTCGCCTCGGCGAGGCGCTCGCAAGCGTCGGTGAGCTCGGACACCTCGCGCAGGCGTCGCTCGATGGCCTCCGGAGACATGTCCACCTTGGCCATCAGGCGCGTCTCGGCGCGCAGCTCCCCAGCGAGGGCCGAGGCCTCGCGCAGCCAGCGCTCCACGTCGCACGGCCTCATCGGTCGTCGCCCTCGAGCCGCTCGATGTCGTGCAGATCGATGGGGCGAGCGGCGGCCGCCTTCATGCGCACGAGCGCGTCCCGGGAGACGACCCAGAGCGTGGTCCCGGCGAGCGGGACGCGCAGGCGCGAGTCGAAGACCTCGCGGAGGGGCTCGTCCGCCACGATGAGGTCGAGCACCAGATGGCTCCCTCCGTCGATCTTGGTGACGCGCTGGAGCTGCATGCCGTCCCGGAAGCGCCTCGGCAAGGCCGCGAACTTGAAGCCGGACGCCAGCGCCGCGGCCTTGGCCCGCTCGAGATCCTTGGGGAGGACCAGCAGGTCGATGTCCTTCGTCGCGCGCGGCGCGCCATGCGCCGCGACGGCGAGCCCGCCGCACAGCGCGTAGGGCACCCCGGCCGCCTCCATCTGGGCCGCCAGGGCGACCAGCTCGTCGAACAGCGCCATGGCCGCGACCCTATCACGACTCGAGCCCCCGTGGCCCCTCGCCGGTGTACCCGAGCGCGGCGGCCAGCGCTCCAACACCGGCACCCACCCGCGCGCGCTCAGCACCCAGGGGCCACCGTCGCTCAGCGCCGTCGACAGCGCCCGGTCTGCCGGAGAATGTCGGAACGGCGCGCTCGTGCCATCCCGACTTCCCGCCGGCCCGAAGCTCCCCCGAGCCCGGCACCGGCCCCTGGGACCGCCGGCTTCCACAGGCTTCGCAAAGGCGTCGTTCGCGGGGCCACAGGCCCCACGGGAGCTGCGCCCCCGCGCCCCGCGTGGTGGCGGCCCATGGCCGCACTCTCCCCCCGGCGGAGCCGGCCCGCCATCCATGGCGCCGGCATGGCCGGCGCGGTCCATAGCGGGCCTGCGGCCCGCGAAGGGCTTCTGCGACACCCCCTTCCAGCATGGCTGGTAACGCTCAGGGCGAGCCCCATTCACTACGGGTTGGGACTCTATCTGAAGCCGGGTCTCGGCGCGCGCGCAGGCCTTAATCGGCCAGCTCCCCAACCCGCGGCTCGACAAGCCCTTCGACGGCTACTCGGTCAAGGCGCTCGTCTCGGCCGCGCTCGCCGGGGACCTGTAGCCGAGCCTCAGCGCGTCCGCGGTCTGACGAGCACGCAGCGCGTGTACAGCCGCTGGAAGCCGGCCCGCTGGGCGTTGAGCTGCGACTTCGAGCCGGGCTGGGTCGTGATGACGGCCAGGTCGGCGCCGCGGGCGGAGGCGGCGGCGAGGCGGGCCTCGAGCAGCGCCGACTGGACGCCGCGGCGGCGGAAGGACGGGACGGTGGCCGCGCCCGCCAGCTGCGCCAGGCCGCCGTCGACGCGCAGGTTGGCGCCGCCGACCACGCGGCCGCCCCAGACGGCGACCCAGCGCTCGAGCCCCGGCACCGCGGCCAGGTCGCGGAAGACCTGCTCGAGGGCCGCCCGGTCGAAGACGTCGTGCTCCTGGCGCTCGACGCTGTCGTCGGGGTTGGCGAACCCGGTCAGGACCGCGTCCACCCAGGCCTCGTGCTCCTCGGGGCGGGCCCGGCGCACCTGCAGCCCAGGCGGCGGAGTCGGCGCGCGGGCGGGCGCGATCCGCCGGCCCAGCACGTCCTCGAAGCCGACCAGGAAGTAGCCGCGGCGCGTCAGCAGCTCCGGGACCCCGAAGCCCGCCAGCGTCGCGATCTCGGCCTGCGCAGCCTGCCCTCGCTCGGCCAGCGTGACCTCGGCCGCCTCCAGCTCGCCCTCGTCCAGCGGCGCGAAGCCCAGCCCGACCAGCTTGTTCAGCGGCGAGCCGGGCCGCGTCCACACGACCAGCCCGCCGCCCAGCGGACGCGCCATCACCCCCGGGGCGTCCTGCCGCGCCGCGGCGGCCGCGCCCAGCAGAGCGCCCTCGGCCCGCTCGATGCGCGCGACCAGCTCGACCGAAGCGAAGATCGGTGCGTCCTTCGAGTCGTCCTGGGTGCTCACGGGGCCGAGGTGCGCTCGAGGGTAGGGGTCAGCTCGGCGGTCTCGTCGCGCTTGATCTCGACGTAGCGCACCCAGCTGTCGAAGCCGGGCTTCTCGAAGCGGAACAGGTACTTGCGCGTCTCCAGGCGCAGCGGCTCGGCCAGCGGCGTGGTCCCGATGGGCTGGTCGTCCTGGAAGACCTGCACGCCCTCGGCCGGGGTGGTGGTGATCTTCAGGAACCCATTGAAGATCATGCGCTTCAGCTCGCCACGGACGATCTGCGGCGTGGCCTGGGTCACCTCGACCACCTGTGACCAGGGGTGGTGGTCTTCCTTGCTGGCCGTCGCGGTGTACCGGCGCGGCACCAGGGACACGGCGGCCCCGCGGCTGCGCGCGACCGGGACGTGGTCGACCATCACCGTGGCCCCGTCGGCCGCCAGGTCGAAGCTGACCGACACCGGCGACCGCTTGGCCCGCTCGAGGTGCTTGTCGGCCGCGCGCCGCTTGCGCTCGAACTCCCTGGCGTCGTCACCCTCGGGCTCGTGGAACAGAAAGCCCGTCGCGTACAGATGGACCTTCTCCCAGTCCTTGAGCTGCTCGGCCGAGGTCACCAGGTTGTAGAAGATGTCGCTCGACCCGTTCTTGTAGGGCAGCGCCTTCTCGAACAGCTCCAGGGCCTTGTCCCACCGGCGCGCCTTCGCGTGCTTCACCGCCCGGTCGTACAGCCGGTCCCCCGCCTCCGCGGCCTCCTGCTGCGCCTTGGCGTCCCCAGCCCCGATGGTCGTTCCGCCCCCAGCCCCGGCGGCCTGCCCGACCCCCGCCGTCGCCCCCAGCCCCAGCCCGGCGACCGCCGCCGCCACCAGCACCCTGCGCACCCGCATCACTTGCTCCCCTCGCCCTTGCCCGTCCGGTACACCGTCACCCGCCGGCGCGTCACCTCGTCCTCGCCCTCCCGGGCGAACACGGTGATCTCGTTGGCGCCCGGCTCCAGCTCGATCAGCGCCTCGAACGCCAGCGCCTCCCGCGACGCCGCGTCCCCGTCGCCCACCGACCGCGCCGACTCGAAGAACACCTTGTCCTCGCCACGGAAGATGTAGACGTCGCGCCGCCCCTGCCCGCCGCCGTCACCGAAGCGCGCCACCCCGTTCAGGGTCACCTTGGCCGCCCCGGTCACCAGCGCCGTCGCCTCCTCGGCCAGCGCCAGCTCCGGCGGCCGGCTCTGCAGCTCCGCCCGGATGACGGCCGCCTCGCCCGCCTCACCCCCGACCTCGTCGCCCGCCGCCTCGACCGTCCGGTCGCGCGGGATCCACCCCCGCAGCTCGTCCTCGCCCTCGCGCCACGCGACCGCCAGCCACTCGCCCGCCCGCGCCCGCACCTCCAGCCGCGCCCCCGGCTCCGCCACGCCCACCACCGGGCTCTCGCGGTGCGCCCCCGCGTGGATGCGCGCCGTCACCGGCCCGCTCGGCCCGGCCGACGCCGTCGGCGCCCCGGTCACCCGCACGGCCCCCGCCGCCTTCACCGCGGCCGGGAACTCCTTGGGGAACACGGTCAGCGACAGCGCGTCGCTCGTCCACGTCCGCAGCTCCTGGTCGACCACCGTCAGCGCCAGCTGCACCGCCCGCGCCTTCAGCGCGTCCTTGACCTTCAGCTCGAACACCGCCGTCGCGCTCGCCCCCGGCGCCAGCGCCCCGATCCGGTGCCGCCCGGACTCGATGAACACCTCCTCGCCCGACTCGTTCTTCAGCGTCGCCAGCACCTCGTGGGCCGCGCCCTGCCCCACGTTCGTCACCCGCACCGCGACCTGCATCGCCTCGCCCAGCTGCACCAGCCCGTCGCCGTTGCCGTCCGGGTCCAGCACCTGCGCCGACCACGCGAACACCGGCCGCGGCAGCGCCTTGAGCCGCAGCGGCGCCTGCGCCAGCCGCCCCAGCCCCTCGTCGCCCTGGAACAGCTCCAGCGCCACCAGATCCCCGTGGCTCTCCAGGCTCTTGGGCAGCTCGACCTCGACCGTCCACGACCGCTCGCCCTTGGGCTCGAGATACCCGAAGACCAGCTCCTCGCCCTCGAGCGCGCCCACCGACGACCGCAGCACGCCGCGCACCTGCGACGCCGCCCGCGGCCCGGCGTTGACCACGTCCGCCACGATGCGCAGCTTCGCGCCGGCCTCGACCGGCCCGTCGACCGGCGACCCGTCCTCGCGCTCGATGCGCAGCGCCGCCTCCAGCTTGGGCTTGCCCCCCGCCACCTCGCGCCGCCAGTCGACCCCCAGCGCGGCCAGCGCCTGGGTCAGCCTCTCCTCCTCGGCCGCCTGCCGCCGCGCCAGCACCGGCGCGATCTGCGCCAGCGCCTGCTTGCGCTCGGCCGATGGCGCCGCCTCCAGCAGCTCGCGCGCCAGCTGCACCAGCGGGTCGCGCTTGGCGTCGGCCTCGTGCCCCGCCTTGCCGTCCTTGGGCGGCGTCTCCAGGATCTTCAGCTGCGCCACCGGCTTGGCCGCCTTGGTGCGCTGGCTCTCCAGGTGGCTCTTCAGCCCGGCCTCGCCGCCCCGCTCGAGCTCCTGCGGCAGCAGGTCCAGCGCCTCGGCGTCGGCCCGCAGCGCCAGGATCTCGATGTCGGGCACGATGCCGACCGACTGGATCGACACGTCGCCCGGGGTCAGGTACTGCGCGACGGTCAGCTTCAGCGCCGCCTCGTCCAGCTTGTAGACGACCTGCACCGAGCCCTTGCCGAAGCTGGTCGACCCGACGACCAGCGCCCGCTCGTTGTGCTTGAGCGCGCCGGCGACGATCTCGGAGGCCGACGCCGACCCGCGGTTGACCAGCACCACGATGGGCAGGTCGGCCATCGAGCCGCCCTCGGTCGCGTGCCGCTCCTCGCGCTCGCGCGAGCCCTCGGCCACGGTCGTCACGATGGTGCCCTTCTTCAGGAATCGGTCGCTGACCAGGATCGCCTGGTCCAGCAGCCCGCCGGGGTTGTCGCGCAGATCCAGCACCAGCCGCTGCAGGCCGCCCGGCCCCTTCTGCAGCGCCGCCAGCGAGGCCTCCAGGTCGTCGAAGGTGTTGCCCTGGAAGTTGCGGATGCGGACGTAGCCCACGCCGCCGCCCAGCGCCTCGTGCTCGACGCTGCGGATGCGGATCTCCTCGCGCGTCAGCGTCACGGTCTTCAGCGCGTCCTCGCCCTTGCGCTTGAGGATCAGGGTGATGTCGGTGCCCGGCTCGCCGCGCATGCGGGTCACGGCGTCGCTGACCGGCATGTTCACGGTCGACTCCTCGCCGACCTGCACGACCTGGTCGCCCGCCTGCAGCCCGCCCCGCGCCGCGGGCGTCTCGGGCATGACGGACATCACGGTCAGCGTCCCCTCGCGCAGCCCGATGACGAGGCCCAGGCCGCCGAAGCGCCCCTGCGTGCCCACCTGCATCTCGCGGTAGGCCCGCGGCTCCAGCAGGATGCTGTGCGGGTCCAACGTCGACAGCAGCCCGTTGACGGCCGTGTACTCGAGCTGCTCGAGGTCCTGCGACGGCGGCAGGTTGCGCTCGAGGAAGTCGAACACGTCCATCAGCTTCCAGTTCAGCTCGTACAGGTCGCCGACCTTCTCCAACGAGAAGCTCCGCGCCGTGTCGTCGACCGTGACCTTCAGCCCCTTGGCCACGCCCTTGCGGTCGCGCTCGACCTCGACCTGCACCTCGGGCACCGCCCCCTGCACGGCCTGCAGCGTGGCGACGGCCATCTCCCGCACGTCCACCCGCGTCGGGTCGACGTAGTGGTTGCGGACGTGCCCCACCACCTTGGTCAGCATCCGCGCCTTGCCCAGGTCCCACGTGCCGGCCCGGTCGGTCTTGGCCTGCGCCGCTGGCGCGAACTGCCGTCCCCGCTCCCCGAAGTCGTAGGTGACCACGAGCCCCAGGGCCCCCAGGAAGCACAGCGCGCTGAACACATGGCGGCGCGGGTCGAGCATATCGTTCCTTCCAGCGCATCCCGGGCCCAGGGAGATTCCAGGCCCGCCACCGCAGCCCTTCGCCGCAGCCCGATGGAGCATACGTGGGCCTGCCGAGCCGATCCAGACACGGGATCAGCCCCTTCGACGCATCCCCGCCCCCAAGGTTCCCGCCCCCCGCCCTCAGCCCGCCTCACCCCCAGCGCCGTCCCCACCCCGCCTCACCCCCGCGCCACCACCTTCCCCGCCACGAACCCCGCCCCCAGCTCCTCCCGCGCCACGAACTGATTGTGCGCCTGACAAACCACCCGAAGGTTCTCGACCGAGTGCGCCCCACCCCTCGCAAACGCCTCTACATGATGCAGCTCCAGCCGCCTCGTCTCCCCACACCGCCCCCCCGGCCCCACGAAGCTGCACCGCAACCCATCCCGCGCCACCACGGCCCGCCGGATCGCGACCGGAATCGCCCGCCCCCGCCCCCCGGCCTGCCCGGCCGACGCTCCGGCCCGCTCGACCGACTCCCCGGCCTGCCCGACCGACTCCCCGTCGTGCTCGACCGACTCCCCGGCCTGCTCGACCGACTCCCCGGCCTGCTCGACCGACTCCCCGGCCTGCCCGGCCGACTCTCCGGCCTGCCCGACCGACTCTCCGGCCTGCTCGACCGACTCGCCGGCCTGCCCGACCGACTGCGGCGCCTTCACCACGGCCTTCCTGGCCTTCGGCCTGGCCCCCACCCCGAACCGCTGCTTCTTCTTGGCAGCGAGGAACACGTCCAGCGCCAGCTCCAGCAACGTCTCGTAGTCTCCAGCCGCGACCTGATGCCCGGCGATCGCCATCGCCTCCTCCAGCTTGGCGGCGACCCGGGCCCCGACGGTGACCTGGACCCGATAACGAGCCTCCGAGAGCGGCTCGACCCGATGCTTCGGCCTGGGCCGCTCCAGCGACAGCTCCGTCGTCCCCGCCGACTCGACCCGCTTCGCCGCCCCGACCTCTCCGCCCCGGGGCGGAGGCGGCAACCTCACGACCCGCGCCGGCACGTCGGGACGAGGCGACCACTTGGCCACCAGCTCGGCCAGCTCCCGCTTGCTCTTGCCGGCGGCCTCGGCCAGCCGCTCGCCGACGTTCCCTCCATCCACATGAGGACCAATGACCCTCATCCCGCTCAGGCTGAGCCGCCCATCGGCCAGCATCGCCCCCATCTCCGGCCACCGCCGCACCAGCTCGACGGCCTTGACGTAGTTGTAGGCCTTGTCCTCCGCGAACCCCCACCGCGTCCGGCACCACTCGAACAGCGAGGGGCTCCCGTCCCTCAGGTGCAGCTCCCGCCCGGCCACCTCGGCCAACAGCACGACCAGGTTGGCGGTCGTCCGTCGCTCCAACGCCACCAGCTCACCGACCCGCTCGACCAGCCCCTCGTCGGACAACTTCCCCAGCACTTCCAAGCCCTTGCTCATCCCGCAGCCCTCCCATCGAGTGACGGCATCATAGCACGGGGGTCCCCGCCCCCTCGTAGCGGCCCCTGGACGGCCGTTCAGGCCCTCCGGACACCCCGCGACGACCCTTCCCCTTGATCAGCGCCGCCAAGGCCCCTCAGAGGCCCCTCCCAGGCCCCGTCCGCCCCCGACCCCCGATCGGTCGCGAAAGGCCCCGAAAATCCGTCAACCCCTATTTGCCTCTCCGCCCCGTCCAGATGTCGATTTTTCGCCCCGGCTCCCGCCCCGGGACGGCGACCCGCTCTGGGAGTTCCGCCCCGGGACGGCGAGCCGACCTGGGAGTTCCGCCCCGGGACGGCGACCCGCTCTGGGAGTTCCGCCCCGGGACGACGACCCGGTCGGCTCCCCGCACCGTCTGACCTAGAACCCTGGGCTTCGGGTCCCCGCCTCGAAAGCGCCGGAACCGTCGCGTCGGCGCAGCCGACGCCTCATCGCGGGGCTCGGGGGCGCAGCCCCCGTGGCGCGGTCCATAGCGCCGGCATGGCCGGCGCGGTCCATAGCGCCGGCATGGCCGGCGCGGTCCATAGCGCCGGCATGGCCGGCGCGGTCCATAGCGGCCTCCGGCCGCGAACGGCCTCGCGGCGTCTGATCCTTTGACAACCTCAGGCTATCACCCCACACCTGCAGCGCCCCCCGCCCACCTGCCGCACCCCCGCACACCCCAGCACCCCGCCGCCCGTGCCCGCGCCGGGACGCGAAGCGGCCCGGAAGGCCCCCTTCCGGGCCGATATCAGCCCCCCAGCCGCAGCGCAGGCCGGGGTCAAGGGCTTTGTCGTCCGCGAGGAATTGGCCGGCCGACCAGGCCGGCCAAGGGGGACAAAGCCCTTGAGGCCGGCCGAAGCGGAGGCTA
>JAWLBL010000047.1:0-30449 GCA_041687695.1 Myxococcota bacterium
CGCTCTACTGGGCCACACGAGCACGGCTGACGCCTCGCTTCGCTAGCCGGGCGGCCCCACAAGCCGAGCGCCTCGGTGCAATTCCCTACAGGCTCCTAGTGCATTCACTACAGCCGACCCCACAGCCAAGGAGCGATCCCATGCCCAGGTGGCCCCACGCACCACGACATGACTTCACCGCGCGCGGCGTCTACATGGTGACGGCGACGACACTGAATCGCGTCCCGTACTTCGACGCACCCGACCTGCGTTCGCGTCTGCAGGACGAGCTCCTGGGGTGTGCCGACCGCTTCGGATGGGGTCTGCAGTCCTGGGGCGTCATGCCCGATCACTACCACTTCATGGCGCGGTCGCCCGAGGAGCCCCAGACCCTGCCGATGATGATCCGCCGCCTGCACTCGGTCACGGCCATCGCCGTCAACAAGAGCGCCGGCGTCTCGAATCGCAAGATCTGGCGGCAGTACTGGGACACCCGAATCCGCGATGAGCGCGACTATTTCGCCCGCATGGCCTATGTGTACCACAACCCGGTCAAGCACGGCCTGACCCTCGACCCCCTGGACTACCCGTGGTGCTCGGCTCGTTGGTTGCGCGAGCACACCCACCGCGAGTTCTTTCAGGCCCTCTGCGCCTACAAGCCCGAGAAGTTGCGGGTCCCAGAGCCCGGTAGCGCGTGAGCGCCTTGGCGTCCATCGGGACGGCGCTGCTCTCCAGCCAGCCTCAGCCCCCCTTGCGCGCCCGCGCGCCGGCCGACTACGCTCCCCCGCATTCGCTGCAGACGCACCGAGCGGTCGCCGGTCGGCCGGGGGGCCCGACCAGCGCCCGCGCCCGCCCACACGCCGACGCCCCCGTCCGAGAGGCCCTCATGCGTTCGCTCATCGTCAAGCTGCTCACCGCCGGCGCCTGCCTCGGGCTCGCCAGCGTCGCCGTCGCCGAGGCCATCGAGCAGGGCAAGCTGCTGCCCGAGCCGGTCAAGGACATCCTGTGGACCAAGGCCTGCGACCTCACGCCGACCGACTGGCGCGTCAAGTGCAAGGACAACACCGATCCCAAGCTCTGCCAGTTCCGCAACTCCAAGGGCGAGCCCATCCAGCCGCTCGCCGGCGCCAGCGCCTCCGCCTCCATCCTGGCCCGCTTCTCGCTGCCCTGGACCGCCATCGCCCCGACGCTCGAAGAGGCTGGCCTGCCGCCCCTCGAGGACGCCAGCGTGACCGACGAGACCGAGGTCGCCTTCCGCCGCCTCGCCGGCATCCCGGTGCAGACGCAGGACTCGGCCAAGAACTGGGGCGCCCTCGTCACCGTCAGCCCGGCCGCCGTCGACTGGGCGCTGCGCGAGCTCGTCCCCGCCCCCGACCGCCCCATGTGCGGCCAGACCGCCAAGGCCCTGTACGACGCCGGCTTCCGCGACTCCGTGCGCGTGACCGCCGACGCCTACACCTTCCTCAAGGGCAAGGGCTTGCTGAAGAACGTCACCACCGCCGCCCTCGACGAGGCCAACAACGTCCGCAAGGGCAAGTACTTCCAGGCCTGCCAGTCCTTCGCCAAGGCCCAGAAGCGAAAGAAGGTCGAGCCCTACCTCGCCGACGGCGAGTGCCGCTTCTGGCTGCGCCGCGCCGCCGCCGGCCAGGCCGACCTCATCGCCGGCGCCATGGGGCTCGTGCTCGAGAAGTACGACCCGACCTTCTTCAAGAAGAACAAGCGCCACTTCGCCCGCAAGTGACCTCGCGACCCCTCGGCGCGGCGCTCACTTCACGAAGCGCCGCGCCGAGTCCCGCCGGAACGGGTCCCACAGCGGCGTCTTCAGCACCCCGTCCGCCCGCTCCGGCAGCACGAACCACACCCCGTCCACCGTCGCCGGCCGCGGCCCCGCGATGACGTGGAAGTCCTGCGCGGGGATGAACGACTGCCCGACCAGCGCGACCCGCCGCCCGTCCGGGTGCTCCGCCACGTCCAGCACCACCACGGCGTGCCCCGGGTACCCCGGCCACACGAAGGTGTCGCCCGCCTCGATGGCCTCGCCCTCGGCCACCGCCCGCGTGTCCCGCGCCAGCGACGATGTCCCGGCGTACATGAACACGTGCTGCAGCCACGCCCGGAACGTCCCGTGGTCCGGCTTGGGCTTGGCGCTGACCTGGGTCACGATCCGCTCCTTGCCCTTGTAGCGGACCCGCTTGCCGGCCTTCCAGTCGGCCCACGACGTCACGTCGCCGTTGGTGTAGTGGTACCTCAGCCCGTCGACCTTCCCGCGCGACCACAGGTACTCGGCCCGCAGCCGAATCGCTGCGTCCGCGCACTGCTGCAGATCCCCGCGCCCCACGTCCATCAGCACCACACCGGCCGACGACGCCTGAAAGACGTGCTCGCCCTTGTAGCTGTAGACCTCCTCGCGGTCGGTCCGCACCGGCAGCCCGCGCAGCCACTCGGCGTACGACCCCGCCGTCACCTCGACCCGCCTGAACCCGTCCGGCGGCGCAAACCGCTCGGCCAGCGGCCGACTCGGCGGCAGCGCCCCCGACCACTCGGCCAGCCAGGCATAGCGCGCCGGCTCGGCCGCCGCCGCGCCCGTCACCAGCGACATCGACATGCACAAGGCCAGCAGCAGGCGCTCCATCGTTTCCTCACGGGCGTGCAGGTGTTCGGGGCCTGCCACGGACGCTCGAGCCGCCCGTGGCATTCCCCGTCACCCGACCCTGTGGCGAGCCCCGACCAGGGTCAAGGCTGCGCGTCGGGCGCCGGCAGCACGTAGCACGGGCTCGGCGGCCCCGTGTAGGTGTCACAGCTGTCCCACGCCTCCATGAACTCCATCGCACCCCCGACCCGGACCCCGCCCACCACGCTGCCCTCGGCGTTCTCCAGCGTGAGGTCCAGCGTCAGCGGCGCCGTCAGCGGAAAGTCGTCACTCTCCGGCCACGCCAGCACGGCCTCCATGTCGTGGCAATGCACCTGCACCGACCCGCCGACCGGGATGACCAGGTCCTCCGCGACCGGCAACGCCCCCACCACAAGGTCGGGGTCGACCGTCACGTCCACGTCCGCCAGCACCAGCTCGTTCGGGGTCTTGTTCTCGACGGTCATGGTCACCGCCACCCGGCGGAACTCCATCATCTCGTTGCACCGCGACGTGTAGGCGGCGTCCAGCGTCACTGTCGCCACCGGCGCCACCTCCTGCGGCGTCTCGTCACCCGGGCCCTCCTCTTCCGGGTCCAGGCCCACGCCCTTCGTCTCGAGCTCGCCCGCGTCACATCCCGCCATCGCCCCCAGGGCCAGCGGCACCATCACCCAACGCATCCAGCGCTTCATGTGTCTTCTCCAGCGATTCGTCTCCGGCGTCCCACCTCGGAACCGCCGCATCGCCCAAGAGCATCAGCAAGCGCCGTGCCAACCTCCTCCGACCCTCAAGAACTCAGCCCGATCCGCCCCTCACCCCCCATCGCGTGGATTCCGATCCCATCCGGCTACTTGCTTTACAGCTCCGCCCCGGCCCCTTCACTCATCGTCGCGGCCCGTGGCGTTCGCGTCGAACCGATACAGCACGTCGCTCGCGCCGGTGTTGGCGACGAACACCGCGTCGGCGTCCGCGCCGCCGACGGCATCCGGCGTCGCGTCACCACAAGCCAGCCCTGCCAGGACCAACCCGAACCCCCAATGCTTCACCTTCACCGTCCCCTCCCGTTCGCGGCCCCAAGCTCACACCGCGCGTCCTGCCCCATCACCGGCCGTCTTCGGCCCACTTCCCCAACCAATCGTGACACTCCGGGAGCGTCGGATCCTCGAGGTATTCATACGTGGTAGACGCCACGCCTCCATAGTACTCGACAGGAACCCTGACATACTGCAGCGAAGCTGCACCAGGCGTGACATCCTCTCGGGCTTGGATGTGATATCCACAGCACGTGCTTGAATAGTACAGGACGGTCGGTGAGTAGATGTATCCTGCATCGATGGGTCGATCGCAGTGCAGCATGCGGTCGAAGACATTCGTAGCCGCCGTGCACACTGCGTTCCCGGTCATTGTACCCGACTCGATGAGCCAAAGCCTCTCGCGTTCGAAGTCGATGGGTTCATCCTGTGCGTCGGGTGCATAGGCGATGCAACCGACCTTGGAGAGGTCTTCCGCTGACTCGACCTTGGATGTTGGGAAAACGTCGTACCAGAGATGATCTGGATGCGTGTTGACCAAGCAATAGGGTCTCGCTTCCTCGACGATAGTGCACTTGGCCGCTCCGTCGTCCGCGTCTGATCCCGAGTCTGCCTCCGGCACATCTGCGACGTCCGCCGCGTCCGACTCTTTGGCCTCGGCCACTTCCGTGGCATCGACTGGGATGGTGACGGCCCCTTGTGTCCCGTCGCTGCAGGCGACCAAAGCGCTCAGAAGCAGCACGCTGAGAGTGGAAGCCTTCATTGTGGCGAATACCTGTACAGCACGTCGTGACCACCCAGGTTGGCCACGAAGATGGTGTCGGCGAGACCGTTGCCGTCCAGGTCGGCGCAGACGATGGTCTCGGTCATGTCCAGCACGCGGTCGAAGCGGAACCCGAGCTGCGTGTGCCGCGAGATGAAGGGCCCCGTTCGACGGGGTCTCATGACTGCGTTCATCATGTGTCGGCCGTTGTTGATGTCGCCATTGGCATAGAACAGCGTCATGACGCCGGGCGCGTCCTCGAGGACGCAGGCCGCGATGTCCTGTGTCCAATCGTTCGAGTTCAAGTAGTTGAAATCCGTGGGCGTGCATCCTTGAGTCGGCGCCCCCGGGCCGCACCCGGTGTTCAGTTGGGAAGCCGCGCGCTGTCGTCCACGAAGCCTCCAGCCCCGGTGTTTCGAAGCAGGATGTTCTTGGCGTTCTGCTGCCGCGCCAGCAGCAAATCGTTCCAGCCGTCCCCGTCGACGTCTGTACAAGTGACCTTGTGGACCCGATACACCTCGGGCAGGCCCCACGTCTGCCCATTGACCGCCGTGAAGCCAAGCGTGGCCGGCTGGCCGGCCTGCATGGTGTTGAGCAGGATGCGGGGACGCTTCACGGACGGGCTGAGTCCCAGGACGCGCCGACCGGCCTCGACCAGATCCAGGTCGCCGTCGTTGTCCAGGTCGCAAGCGGCCACGGTGTAGGCGTCGAGCTCCACATCGACCGGGATGAGCGTACTCGCCTCGGCGAACCCCCCTTGGCCTCCCAGGAAGAGCCGGGTCGGATGATCACCTCCCGGCCAAGGGACGCCGCCGGGTGCGTAGTACACCTTGGGTGTCACGACATCCAGCCAGCCGTCGCCGCATCGCGGAGGTCCGATAGCGCCTCGGCCATCTCGGGGTCCGTCGCGTACCATTCCTTCGTGACCAACGGGATCTCGGCATCGCTCCACACCACGACGCCGACGCTCGAGCCCGTCGGTCGCGACAACGTGGCCGCGATGACTGGCTCGGTCGCGTTGCCCCAGGCCTGGTAGCGCGCCGCGGCTTCCGCGAAGGCCATCGCGCCCCAATCGACCAGCTGTCCCGCAGCGGTTCTGGCTTCTTCGTGCGCCTGCGACGCCCCGATGACCTTCTCCCGGGTGACGACCTGGCCCGTGAACGGGAGCTTCACCTTCGAACTCGCGACGGTCCCCGACAGACCGCTCGGCTCGTTCGCCGGTGGCTGGGGCGGTTGACCGCGCGCCGCAAGCGTGGGGCCGATCACGAGGACGACCAGTGCCGCCGTCGTCGTGGACAGGTTCCTCAGAGATGTCGTCATGGTGTCGCCTTCACCTTCTCGTCACGACGGCCGAGCTCGGATGGTAGCAGCCGTGCACCCTGCCCCAGCTCCGGCCCAGCGCGCAACGCCTTTCGCAAGGTGCGGGGCACCATCCGCAGTAACTCATTGATACACAGGCGGATCGCAGGCGCTTGGAGGCTCGGGTCCGAGCCCTGCCGGGGGCCTCGCGGCGCAGGGCGGACATTCGAGGCTCTGGCGCGGGCGCGGGGTGGTGCGGTTGACAGGTGAAATCGGGTCGTGAAACGGTACCGGGCATCCTCAGCGGACAGGAGTCCATCACCCTACAAGGAGGCGATCCCATGTCGCTCGCGTTCGAACCGTCATCCGCCCTGGCCCTGCTCAACAAGCTCGAAGCGACGCTGCGGGCGTTGCCGGCCGATTCGCTCGTCCGGCAGCGCGTCACGCGTGAGACGGCGCTTGCGCTCACGGCCAAGGTGCTCGAGCTCGCCGAGGCGCTGAAGGCCCTGATCGAGGGGACGCTCTTGCCGCACGCGGCCGCCCCGCGGCTGGAAGAGCTGGCGACGCTGGCGAATAGGGCCTTGGCGTTCTACATGGCGGACCTGCTGATCGAGAGCGGCTGGACTCCCGAGCGCAAGCAGCGGCGCGCCGAGCTAGCGGCGCGGCTGCGCGAGCACGACGTGGCCTTCTTGACCTGGGCGCGGGCGCTGTTTCTGGGGGATGCGGCGGTGACCGCCGAGATCGACAAGATCGCGTCCGGCACGGGGCACCGCGACGACGCCGACGACGTGCTGCGCCTGACCGCGCTCTTCGCGCGCCACTGGGAGCGCGTGAAGGACTATCTGCCCTTCGACGCGGCGGCGCGAGAGCAGGCGGCCGCCGAGGCGACGGCGATGCTGGCCCTGCTCGACAGCGCGGGCGCCGAGACCGACCCCTCGCGGGATCTCGCCCGGCGCGCCTACTCCTACTGGGCCAACGCCTACGACGAGATCGTTGCGCTGGGGCGCTATCTCCTGCGACGCGAAGCGGACATCAAGGCCAAGCTGCCCGGGCTGGTCGAGCCACGCACGGCGACCACCGCGGCGGCGAGTGTGCCAGAGGCTCCCGTCGCGCCGGCGCCGGCCGAGTCCGAGGCCTGACGACTCGTTCTGTTCACGCGCGGCAAACTGCGCTGCGCCGGGCGCGTTCTGCCGCGTTCCCTGGACGGCGCATCTGGCGGCCCGAGGGACGGTCGGTCCGGGAGACTCGCGAGTTGGGGAAGGCCGCCGACAGCCTGAACCAACTCGCGAGCTTCGGTGAGGGCTGTCTACAGCCTCGGTGGAAACTCGCGAGCTTCGGAGAGGGCTGTCGACGGCCTTGGTGGAAACTCGCGAGATTCGCCGAAGGCTATCGACAGCCTTGGTGGAAACTCGCGAGCTTCGATGAGGCCTGTCGACAGCCTCGTTGGAAGCTCGCGAGCTTCGATGAGGCCTGTCGACAGCCTCGTTGGAAGCTCGCGAGCTTCGATGAGGCCTGTCGACAGGGCTTCAGGCGACTCACGAGCCTCGGCCAGGGCTGCGGATAGGGTCTGCGCACAGAGGGCGACTCGCCAGTATCGGCAGGTCCAGGCTCGACCGGCGTGCTCAGACTCCGGCCGACCGGCAGTCAGCGAGTCTACGTGTCGGCCAACCTGCTGGCCGCCTTCGACAGCTTGGCGTCGAAGGTGACGAGGTCGGCTCCGAGGGAGCGCGCGAGGTAGAGGTAGCTGGCGTCGTAGGACGTGAGGTCGAGGTCGAGGGCGAGTTCGAACGCCGCGGCCTGGTCGACGTCCGCCCATACGAGGTCGAGGGCCAGAGCATCCTCCAAGGCGGCGACGAGCGCGGGCTGCAGGTGGGGGTTCAGTCGCGACTTGCGGAGCGCGACGCTCGCGAGCTCGTAAGCCAGGAGGGTAGGGGCGTGCAACGTCGCGCCGGCGAGGAGATTCGCCGCCTCCTCGACGCGGGGCTCCGCGAAGGCGATGGCCGCCAGGACCGACGCATCGACGACCTCATCGGCCATCGCGCTCGGCCCTGACGAGCTCGGTGGCCTCGTCCGCGGTAGACAGCCCGCGGCGCTGGTTGGCCTCGCGGAGATCCGAGAGGGTCAGGCGGCGCGGGGCGACGGCTTGCTCGAGGATGGCGAGCAGCTCGCTTTGCAGCGAGCGGTGGTGGCGTCGAGCGCGCTCGCGGAGGGCCTGCACGACGTGGTCGGGGACCTTCTCGATGGACAGGTTCACGGGCATGGCCGGGCTCCGAGTGGTTCCCATCTGGAGCCAACCTGGAGCCGCGCCCCTCGACCGTCAAGGCGCGCGGCGGGTCGGGCGAGGTGGCTGGGAGCTGCACCGCGGCCGCAGGGGGTGGCGTTGACGGGGGAGGGCAGGGTGCCCTAGCGTGCCGGCAACGAAGGCTCCGGGAGGGCGGCGATGGCGATGGTTCACGGCGGCCGGTTGGTCGCCAAGGCGCTCAAGCTCGAAGGCGTGGACTGCTTGTTCACGCTGTGTGGTGGCCACATCCAGGCGATCTACGACGGGTGCCTCGACGAGGGCATCCGGGTGGTCGACACGCGGCACGAGCAGACCGCGGCCCACGCGGCCGATGGCTGGGCGCGGATGACCGGGCGGCCGGGGGTGTGCGCGGTGACCGCCGGGCCGGGGGTGACCGACGCCGTGACGGCCGTGGCCAACGCCTGGCGGGCCGGGGTGCCGATGGTCTGCATCGGCGGGGCCGGGCCGCGCGTGTTCACCCACATGGGGTCGCTGCAGGACATGGACCACGTCGCGCTGATGCGGCCCATCACCAAGTGGGCGGCCACGGTCACCGAGACGCGCCGGCTGCCCGAGTTCCTGTCCATCGCCTACCGCAAGGCGATGAGCGGCGTGCCGGGGCCGGTCTTCCTCGAGATCCCGCTCGACGTGCTGATGGAGATGGTCGACGAGGACAAGGTCCCGCTGCCGTCGCGCTATCGCTCGGACGCGCGGCCCGGGCCCGATCCGCTCCACCTCGACCGGGCCATCGATCTGCTGCGCTCGGCCGAGCGCCCCATGGCCATCGTCGGCTCGCAGCTGCGCTGGTCGCGGCGCCCGCAAGAGACCCTGGCGGGCTTTCTGTACGCGACCGGCATCCCCACCTTCGTCAACGGCATGGCGCGCGGCCTGGTCGACCCCGACGGGCCGCATTTCATGAACCGCTCGCGCAAGTTCGCCCTCAAGGGCGCCGATCTGGTGCTGATCTTCGGCACCCCCTTCGACTTCCGCCTGGGTTACGGGCAGTCCAGCCCCATCAAGGCCGGCCCGCAGAGCGGCCAGGCCGGGGCGCTGATGCTCAACCTGGCGCGGCCGGTGCTGGGGCGCGAGGTGAAGATCGTCCAGGTCGATCTCGACGGCGAAGAGCTGGGCCGCAACCGCGTCGAGGGCGTCGACGTGGGGCTGTGCGCCGACACGGGCCTGGTGCTCGAGGCGCTGGCCGAGGCGACCCGCGACGCCGACCGGGCGCGCTTTGCCCCCTGGCGCGACGCCGTGGCCGCCGAAGAGGCCAAGCAGTGGGCCAAGATGGACCCCGAGCTGACCGCCGAGGGCGACCCGCCGAACCCGCTGCGGGTGTGCGCCGAGGTCGGCCGCTTGCTGCGCCCGGGCGACATCGTGGTCGGCGACGGCGGCGACTTCGTCGGGACCGCGGCCTACGTGCTCAAGCCCTACGGCCTGTCGACCTGGATGGACCCGGGGCCGCTGGGGACCCTGGGCGTCGGCCCGGGGTACGCAATGGCGGCGCAGCTGGCCCGGCCCGATTCGCGGGTCATCATCATGTTCGGCGACGGCTCGTTCGGCCTGCACGCGATGGAGTTCGAGGCCATGGCGCGCCAGGGCCTGCCCGTCATCGGCATCGTCGGCAACGACGCCGGCTGGACGCAGATCCTGCGCGGCCAGCGGCAGATCTACGGCGACGCGCGCACGGTCGCGACCAAGCTGGACTACACCCGCTACGAGAAGGTCGTCGAGGCCTGCGGCGGCCACGGCGAGTGGGTCGAGACCACCGCCGACCTGCCCGCGGCGCTCGAGCGCGCCTTCGCCGCGGGCAAGCCGGCCCTGGTCAACGTCAAGCTGGGCGGCAGCGACTTCCGCTCGGGCGCCCTCAGCGTCTAGGAGAGCGCCCATGAAGCTCAGCCGCGCCCGTTTGACCGACGACGAGATTCGCCAGCGTCTGGGCCAGCTCGACGGCTGGCACTTTCAGGGTGGCAAACTCCACAAGGATTACCAGTTCCGCGACTTCGCCCAGGCCTTCGCCTGGATGACCCGGGTCGCCGAGCAGGCCGAGGCGCTGGACCACCACCCCGAATGGTTCAACGTCTACCGCGACGTGCGCGTGGATCTGGCCACCCACGACGCCGGCGGCGTGACCGAGTACGACCTCGAGCTGGCCCGCCGGATGGACGCGGCGGTTCAGGGCTGAGAGGCGCCGCGAGCGGCGCCGATCCAACGAGCCCTCGCGAGCGAGGGCACTCCGAGGTGGAGCCGCTTCGGGGAGGAGGCGCCGCGAGCGGGGGCACTCCGCTTCGAGCGGCACCTGGAGTGCCCGCGCTGGCGCGGGCTCGTCGGTTTGCAAAGCTCGCGGCGCCGACTCCGATGACCACGGGCACCTCGCGGCGTCGTTCGAGGCTATCCTGTGGAGTGCCCGCGCTCGCGCGGGCTCGCTGGTTTGCAAAGCTCGCGGCGCCGACTCCGATGACCACGGGCACCTCGCGGCGTCGTTCGAGGCTATCCTGTGGAGTGCCCGCGCTCGCGCGGGCTCGTCGGTTTGCAAAGCTCGCGGCGCCCACTCTGATGACTAGGACCCCTCGACGCCGACCTCGAAGGCGGGCGGCTGCGTCCCATCCACGTCGGTGAACCCGTACTCGCGCGCCAGGTCCGCGACGCGGAACGCCCGGCCGGACCTGTCCATCACGTTCGGATCGCTGGCCAGGGCGACGACGGCGCGGCCGATGTAGTGGACCGACTCGGTGCGGGCCAGCTCGGGCTTGTCGCGCCACGAGGTCTCGTCGGCCTTCGAGAAGGCCAGGACCAGCTCGGTACGCATGAAGCCGGGCGACAGCGCCACCGAGGCGACGCCATGGGGCCGCAGCTCGTGGGCCATCCCGAAGGCCAGCCGCACCATGGCCGCCTTGGCCAGGTCGTACAGCAGGTTGCCACCCAGGTAGCGGTCGCGATCCCAGAAGGTGGTCGTCACGACCAGCCCCCGCCCTTGCTTCATCAGCAGCGGCGCCGCCACCTGCGAGGCCAGCAGGTGGTTGCGCACCCCGCGGTCGAACATGCCCTCCCACTGCATCAGCGGCTGCTCCCAGAAGGGGCGCTCGAAGGCGGTGGGCTCGAAGGTCTCGTGGGCGCCCCAGGCGTTGTTGACCAGCAGATCCAGCCGGCCTTGCTCGCGCTCGACCTGCGCGAACAGCGCGCGCACCTGCGCCGCGTCGGTGTGGTCGCAGCGCACCGGGACCCCGCGCCCGCCCGCCCGGGTGACCGCCTCGGCCGTGTCCTCGATGGTCCCCGGCATGCCGGCCATCCCGGCGGCGCTCGTGAACCGCTCGTACGTCGTGGCCGGCGCCTCGCGGGTCGTCCGCCCCGTCACGACCACCGTCGCGCCCGCCGCGCCCAGCTCGACCGCGATGCCCCGGCCCGCCCCGCGGGTCGCCCCGGTCACCACCGCCACCACGTCCTTCAACTCGCCTCGCATCGGAACCTCCTTGGTCCCGGCAAGCTACGCGGCGCGGCCCGCCCCGTCTTGGAAGAACCCGAACGCCGCCAGCTCGCCCGGCGTCCGGCCCGCCAGCGCCCGGAACTCGTGGGTCAGGTGCGCCTGGTCGTAATAGCCGCACGCCGCGGCCAGGTCGGCCCAGCCCAGCGGCTCGGCCAGCGCCAGGTCGATGGCCTGCCGAAAGCGCGCCACCCGGCTCAGCGCCTTGGGCGACAGCCCCACCGTCCGCTCGAACAGCTGCTGCAGCCGCCGCTCGCCCACCCCCACCTCGGCCGCCACCTCGCTCACCCGCGCCTGCCCGCCGCTGGCCAGCACGCGCCCCACCGCCGCCGCCGCCCGCGGGTCGGGCCGCTCGTCGACGCAGGCCAGCCTCTCGGAGAGCGCCGCGGCCACGATCTCGGCCCGCGCCGCCACCGGCGCCGCCGCCAGCCGCTCCAGCGTGCGCTCGGCCAGGTCGCCCCACAGCGCCCCCAGCGGCACGTCGCGCCCGTTCACCTCGCCGGCCGGCACCCCCAGCACCGCCGCCACGGCGCCCGGCCGCAGCTGCACCCCCACGTGCTCGAGCGTGCCCGAAAAGCGCAGCTCCGTCGGCCCCAGCCGCCCGCCGGCGGCTACGGCCAGGCGCCGCTCGCCCAGCTCGAAGACCAGGTGGACCGCGCCATCGGGCAGCACCCGCTCGACCTCCTCGGCCGCGAAGCGCTCGACCCCGGCCGTCACCCGCTCGACGTAGCGCCCCAGCGGCCCGGCCGGCCGGACCTCGACCTGGGCGGGCCCGGCCGCCCGCGGGTTGGACCACAGGACGGCGCGCTGCTCGGTGCGGACGTAGATGCGCATGGCCGCAGCCTGCCACGGCCGCGGCGGCGGATCGAGGGGCGTCTTCAGGCGCTGGCCTTGGCGGCGCCCACCTCGCGGGGGCGGCCGTCGGGGCCGACCAGCTGGATCTGCTGGCGCGGGATGACGGGGATGATGCGGCCGTCGTGCTCGGGGCGGGCGGTGGCCTCGGCCAGGGCCAGCGAGAGGGCGGACTTGGCGAGGCGGCGGCCGCGGGCGGGGACCAGGTAGCGGACGGTCAGGTTGGTCCAGGCGTCGTCGAGCGAGAGGAAGACCACCGGCGCGTGCGGGATGCGCATCTCCAGGCCGGAGACCTGCAGCAGGCGCTCGTACTCGGCGGCGGGGCCGGCCATGTCCTCGCCCAGGGTCTGGCGGGCGACCTGCTCGACGACGTCGCGGGCGTAACGCAGCTCGGACTCGTTGGCCACCGGGTAGACCAGCTCGTCCCAGACGAACGGGAAGTCGCGGGTCAGGTTGGTGACGGTGCCGGTCAGGATCTCGCTGTTGGGGAAGGTGATGAGGCGGCCGGTGGGCTGCTCGGCGTTGACGAAGCCCTGGCGGCCCGGGCCGCCGATCTCCCAGACGGTG
Organism: Myxococcota bacterium; assembly: GCA_041687695.1. Classification (GTDB taxonomy): domain Bacteria; phylum Myxococcota_A; class UBA9042; order PHBI01; family JAWLBL01; genus JAWLBL01. Next base: position 12,880 of record JAWLBL010000047.1, read on the forward strand.
GTGGTCAGGAAGTCGATGGCGTACACGTCGCCGAAGACGTCGCCGACGGCGATGCGGTCGCCGACCCGGTAGTAGCCCTGGAACGAGTTGAGCAGCCAGCCGGTGAACGACTCGATGGGCGTCTGCAGCGCCCAGGACAGAGCCAGGCCGACCAGGCCGATGGAGCCGACCAGGGCGCGGACGTCGCCGGCCAGGACGCTGAGCGCGATGCCGAAGGCCAGCAGCCACACGGCGATGCTGGTCATCGCGGTGACGGCGTGGGCCTTCTCCCACCGGCCGAGGGTGCGGCGCAGCACGGGGCGCAGCAGCTTGAGGACCAGCCAGGCCAGCAGCAGCGCGCCCAGGGCGACGATGGCCTTGGGCAGCAGCGACAGGAAGCCCTCGCGCAGGGTGCGGACGGTGCGCTGCAGCTCGGAGGCCGAGGCGCGGCCGACCTCGCCGGCGTCGCGGGGGGCCGGGGGCTCGGGCTCGGCGGCCTCGGCCTCGGGCTCGGTCTCCGGCTCGGCCGGGGCCTCGGTGGCCGGCGCGTCGGGCTCCTGCGCCGCGGTCTCCTCGAGGCCGAACAGGGTCAGCAGCAGGCCGGTCATGGCGACCGCCAGCATCGAGCCGACGCGGAAGCGCCGCAGGCTCTGCCGGGCGCCCGCGACCGCACGGCCGGGGCGGCGGCGCGTCGCCTGTCGGCGGCGTCCGGGGCGGGGGCGCGGGCGGGCGCGCGAGCTGGGGGCGCGGACCGGGCGCGCGCGCGTCGCGGCGTCATCGTCGCGGTCGGGGCGCGCGCCGAGCCGCCCGTAGCGGCGTCTGGGCATGGGAGGGTGGGGGCAGCGGGGGAGGGAGATCTCTTGGTATCACGCTCCCTGCGCCGCGGCACGCCTCGGACCGCGAAGGGCTCGGGGCGCCGGGGCCTCAGCCGCCCGAGGCGATGCGCTTGACCGCCTCGAGCGCCTCGCTGACGTGCTTCCGGGCGAAGAGCTGCGAGTCGAACTTGTGCCGGATGAGCCCCTGCGCATCGACCACGTAGGTCGAGCGGCCCGGCAGCAGGCCCAGGGTGGACTTGACGCCGAAGGCCTTGCGGACGGCGTTGGCCTTGTCGCTCAGCAGCACGAAGGGCAGGCGGTGCTTGTCGCGGAAGGCGGCGTGGGCGGTCGCGTCGTCGCCCGACAGGCCGACCACCTCGGCGCCGGCGTCCTTGAAGACCTCGTACTCGTCGCGGAAGCTGCAGGCCTCGGCGGTGCAGCCCGGGGTGTCGTCCTTGGGGTAGAAGTAGATGACGACCGGGCCCTTGCCCAGCAGCTCGTCCGAGGCGACGACCCGGCCGTCGGCGTCGGGCAGGGCGAAGCGCGGGATGCGGTCGCCGACCTGCAGCGGGCGGTCGGCGGGCGGGGGCAGCTCGAGGCGCGAGGCGTCGGCGGGGCTGGTCATGGCGGGCCTCCAGAGGCGGGCAGGGTGAGGACGCCGGGCCGCGGGGCAGCGTCGGCGTCGCACAGGCCCCGCAGTATCGCCGCCGCGCGCGGCACGTCCAGCCGCGAGACGCCGGTCAGCGTGACCTGGGTCACGCCGCGATCGGCCAGCCGGCGGGCCAGCGGGGGCGGGAAGGGCGCGGCCGCGGGCTCGTTCCAGACGCCGTCCGGGCGGCGGGCGACGTGCAGGCGGGCGGTCGACACGTCCAGGTGGACCAGGCCGTCCGGCGGGTCGGCGGGGGCGGTGGTGAAGGCGCCGTCCCAGCGGTGGACCTGCATCAGCGCGGCCAGGGCGCTGTCGACTCGCCGGCCGTGGCGGTCCGAAGGGGCGCGCGACCAGGCGGGCAGGGCGGCCCAGGGCGTCGCGGCGGCGGCGTCGAGCAGGATCGGCAGGGCGGGCAGCGGGGCGCCGCGCTCCCAGGCGTCGGCGGCCTGGGCCAGCAGCGGCGTCAGCGGGCTGGGGGCGCTGGCGGCGTCCAGCAGCTTGCTCCAGGCGGGCACACGCAGGCCGTCCGGGTACAGGGGCGGCTCGCCGCGGGTCAGCCAGTCCTGCCACTCGGCCAGGGCCAGGGCGCGGGCGGCGACCGGGCCGGCCAGCGCCTCCCAGGCGGCGAAGGGCCGCGGCGAGGACAGCAGAGCCAGCAGCGGCCCTTCGCCGAAGCGGTCGGCGAGCTCCTGGCCCAGCAGCAAGAAGGGCGCGGCGGCGGGCAGGGCCTCGTCGGGGACCTGGGGCAGCAGGTGCCGCGGGTCGGCGCGCCAGCCCAGCAGCGCGGCGGCGGCCTCGACGACCATCCAGGGCGCGGGCGGGCCCTGGGTCGCGCCGGCGGGGCCGTGGCACAGCTCGTGGACCAGGGTCGGCGCCAGCTGCAGATCGATCAGCGCGTCGGGGTCGGCGCCGGCGGCCAGCGCCTGGGCCAGCCGGGTCTGCTCGGTCAGGCCGGCGCCCAGCATCGGGACCCCCGGCCCGAAGCAGCTGGGCGCGTACAGGGCGGCCAGGGTGGGCCGGGCGGCCAGCAGCGCGGCGGCGTCGGGCGCGCCCAGGTGGTGCTGGGGCGACAAGCCATGGGCGCTCAGGGTCGCCGCCAGCGCGTCCAGGGCGGCGCACAGGCGGGGGGCGCGCGCCGGCGTCAGCGGGCGGTGCAGCAGGGCCGCGGCCGGCCAGGCGTCCGTCTCGAGCTGTTGGCGGCGCAGCGCGGGCTGCTGGCCCCGGTACCAGGCGTCGAGCCGCGCGTGCAGCGCCTCGTCGCCAGTCAGCCGGCGCGCCTCGCGCAGGGTCGCCTCGACGAGCGGCGGCGCCTCACCCGGCAACGGCCGCCTCGGCGGGGGCGGGCAGGGGCGTGGGCGCCGAAAACCGTCGGATCGTGCGCTGGTTGTGCTGCGCCTTGAAGCGCACGCACTCGGCGATCTTGTCGCGCACGGCGTCCGAGTAGCGGAAGTAGTCCAGGGCCAGCGTCGGGTCGACCTCGCTCTCGCGCAGGGCCGCCTCGGCGCCCAGTTCGAAGGCGTTGGGCTCGTCGACGATGCGCTGGGCGTCCAGCCACCAGCGGGTGAAGCCGTACTCGGCGTGGTGGCGGTCGTAGATGGCGGTGCCGGGGAAGGGCACCAGCACGCCGCGGGTGTTGAAGTAGTCGGTGGCCTCGGACAGCTCGATCATTAGATCGAGCGTCCGCTGCAGCTGCTCGACCCCCTCGCCGGGGAAGCCGAACATGAAGTTGACGATGGTGGTCATGCCCTCGGCCTTGGCGGCGGCGACGGCGGCGCGGACGTTGTCGGGGCGCTGGCCCTTCTGGATGTCGCGCAGCACCTGCGGGTCGCCGCTCTCGAGGCCGAAGTTGATGGCGACGCAGCCGGCGCGGCGCATGCGCTGCAGATCGTGCGGCTTGACCATGTTGCCCGGGGTGATGCAGCTCCAGGTCGCGCCGTCCAGCTCGGGCCGGGCCGCGATGGCGTCGCACAGGGCGTTGAGGCGCGGGCGCAGCGCGGTGAAGGCGTCGTCCCAGAAGGGGAAGTGCCGGACGCCGTGGCGCTCGGCCAGCGCGGCCATCTCGGCGACGACGTTGTCGGCCGTGCGCCAGCGGTAGGCGCGCCCGGTGACGTAGTTGGCGCAGAAGGTGCAGCGCGCCGGGCAGCCGCGGCTGGTCATCAGGCCGCCCGGGACCACCGCCTGGCCGTCCGGCGAGTACCAGGCCATGTCGAAGCAGCCGTAGCTCTCGTAGGGGTAGGCCAGCGCGTTCAGGTCGTCCAGCGCGACGTAGGGCCGGCTGATCCCGTCGGCCCAGGTCAGCCCCGGCAGGTCGGGGCGCGCGTTCAGCCCGCGGTCCACGAAGCGGGCCAGCGCCACGATGGCCTGCTCGCCCTCGCCGGCGACCGCAACGTCGAAGCCGTGCGCGACCGGCTCGCGCGGATCCACCGTCACGTGCGGGCCGCCCGCGACCGTCAGCCGCGCCAGGCCCGCCAGCCGCCGCGCCAGCGCGTAGCCGCGCGCCGCGTTGTAGGTGAACAGGGTCATCCCGACGAGGTCGGGCGCGAACTCGCGCGCCATGCGCTCGGCGTCGTCGTCGGTGCCGGTCCAGCGCGTCGCCGCCAGATCCAGGCAGCGCACCTCGTGGCCGTCGCGGAGCAGGCTCGCCGCGATGTACTGCTGCCCCAGATAGGGCGCCCCCATGCGCTGCGGGAGCCGGGGCAGGATGAGGAGGACGCGCGCCATGTCCGAGACCCTAGACGTGCGCCGCGGCGGCCGCAACTCGCAGCCGGAGCCGCGTGACCCCACGCTCGCGCAGCCGCGCCGCCAGCGCCGGCGGCAGCAGGTAGCTGGGGTCGGCGGGCTCGGGCGAGTCCGGCTCGGCCGGGCGCCAGATGCGGCAGGCGAGCGGGTCGACCGTCACCGGCGTCTCGGGCGCCGCCAGCGTCACCCGGTAGGTGCCGCCCACGCGCCGCGGGCGCAGGGCCATCGAGCGTACGGCGTCGGCGAACATCGCGTGGTCCATCGCTGCCCGGGCCCCGGCCGGGACCTCGGCCCAGGGCCAGGCCTCCAGCGCCTCGAGCCCCAGCCCCGACACGTCGACTCCGCCGCCCGCCAGGAAGAACAGCTTCAGCCACGGGTCCGGCCGCGTGTTGCCCGACAGGAAGTGCGGCTCGCGGTGACGCAGGTACAGCGCGCGCCCCAGCCGCTCCATCGCCTCGCGCAGCCCGGGCGGCAGCACCTCGTCCCAGCGGTCGGCCCCCGCGTGCGCCCGCACCAGCGCCCGCACCCCGACCACCCGCGCCAGCGCCTGCCCCACCTGCGCGAACCAGGGCGCCCCGAACAGCGCCCCGTCGTCCCCGGCCTCCGGCCAGCACAGCGCCGGCCACGCGTGCACCCCGACCCACCCCGCCACGCACTCGTCCGCGTACGGCGGCAGCAGCGCGTCGCGCCCCCGGTCGAAGTGGCTCAGCTCGTGCACCAGCGCCGCCGCCACCCGCCGGTCGAACACCGCCCACGGGTCCGCCCCCGCCGCCAGCTCGCCCGCGATGGCCTCCAGATCCCCCGGCCACGTGTACAGCATCGGCATCAGCCCGCCGAAGTAGGTCCGCTCGAAGAGCTCCCCCAGCGTCACCCGCCGCGCCAGCAGCCCCTCCAGCGTCCCCGCCCCCAGCGCCTCGGGCGCCCTCACCCCGCACTGGGCGTACAGCGCGTACAGCCGCCCCAGCGCCGCCCGCAGCCGCGGCGTCCGCGCCCAGTCGATCGGCGTGTGGAACAGCCACTCGGCCGTCGGCTCGCTCGTCGCCAGCTGCTCGACCCGCAGCCGCGGCACCCACTCGCCGTAGGTCCCCTCCAGCACCTCCGCCCGCGCCAGCCCCTCCGGCCCGCCCTCGCCGCGCTCGCGCTCGAGCGCCCACGCCAGCAGCCCGGCGTACGGCCCCGGCAGCGCCAGCCGCGGCGCCGTCGCCCCCGCCCGCAGCCGCCCCGCCGCCCGCAGCCCGTCCAGCACGTCGTCGGCCACGCGCCGCAGCCGCGCCTCGACCGCCGTCAGATCCCCAGGCAAATCAGCAGCTCTTCGCGCAGCGCCGCCTGCAGCTCGTCCTCGGTGGTCGGCCCCTCGGCCAGCACCTCGGCCACCGTCGGCCACCCCGCCGTCCGCGCCAGCAGCCGCTGCCGGTGCTCGGTCAACGGCAGCACCCGCGGCCCGTGCCGCCCCGGCCCCACCAGCGCGTGCATGGCGCTGGTCGCCACCGCCGGCTTGCGCTCGCGCAGCGTCGCCCCGTCCGACGCGAACAGCGCCTCGAGCCAGTCGATGCGGAACGGGAACCCCAGCCCGCTCAGGTACGGGTTGGGCCGCAGCTGGTACTCGTGCCAGCGCGCGCGCTCGGGCAGCGTGCGCGTCGACAGGCGGTAGTACCAGGCCAGCGGCAGCAGCTCGCGCGCCCGGTCCGGCCCCCAGCCCTGCGCCGCCACGAAGAACCACGCCGCCGCCGTCTGCTGCTCGACCGTGATCTCGCCGGCCGCGCCCGCCGCCTCGACCGCTTCGTTGTAGTCGGCCGCCAGGTTGGCCTGCCGCGGCCCCCGCAACACCCGCTCGGCCACCGGGTCCAGCGCGTCGATCACCAGCCGCAGCGGCGACCCGGCCGCCCGCACCCGCCGCCGATAGGCCCCCACCCGCGCCGCCAGCATGGCCGCGGGCTCTCGCGCCGGGTCCAGCGTCGGCCGATACCCCACGGCCAGCACCTCGGCCGCCCCCGGGGCGCCCTCGGTCGCCTCCAGCTCGGCCACCGCCACCGCCAGCGCCTGCTCCAGCACCGCCTCGGGCTCGTCGGCGCCGTCGCGCAGCCGGTCGATGGCCTCGCCCACCGCCCGCAGCCCGGCCTCGAACCCGGTCGTCGCCTGCTCGCGCAGCGCCGCCGCGTGGCACAGCCGCCACCCGATGTCCTGCAGCACCCGCACCGCCCGCCGCCCGGCGACCGCCTCGTCGGGCTCGGGCTCGGCCGTCGGCGTCAGCAGGGCGTCCAGCACCCGCGCGCAGCGCGCCGAGAAGGCCACCGGCCCGGTCGCGTAGTCCTCGCCCGGCGCCATGCAGTGCTCGAGCCAGCGCTGGAAGCTGGGCGAGGTCAGGCGGCGGTGATGATACAGCGCGTAGTCGCAGGACTCGCCGATGGTCAGGTAGTCGGACGAAGGGATCTCGAGGGTGTTGGTCTCGAGCCCGTGGCGGTAGCAGTGCAGCTCGTAGCGCAGCACCTCGACGGCGTTCTGGGCCACCTCGAGCAGCCGCGGGTCGGCCAGCCGCTCGGCGCGCGCCTCGGCGCTGTGGGTGCGGCGCGCCAGGCGCTGGCACTCGGGGCAGTTGGGCACGCCGTCGGTGGTCGCGATGGTGTGCTGCGGGCAGTACTCGCGCCCCAGCTCGCCCAGCCAGTACCAGTGCAGCGCGGCCACCGCCTCGCCCAGGCGCGCCATGTGCATGACGGCCCACTCGCGCAGCCCGGGCCACCAGGCGAAGCCGATCATCGCGTGGACCAGGCCGTGGCTCCACCAGCGCGGGGCGGCGGTGACCTCGAAGTCGGCGACCGGGGCGTCCTGGCTGAAGGGCCACATCTTCGGGGCGGCCAGGCGGTCGACGTCCAGGCGGATCGCGAAGTGATCCGGGCGCAGATCGTGGTGGATCCAGCCCGGCGCGGGGGGCAGGAAGGCGCGCTCCAGGCGGTCGAAGGCGAAGAAGCCGCGCTCGCGGGCCCGCAGGGCGGCCTGGTACTCGAAGGGGGTCTCGACCAGGCCGGGGACGCGCAGGCCGTGGTGGCGCATCAGCGCGTCCTCGCGCTCGGGGGTGCGGCCGGCGTCGATGGCGCGCGCCGCGTCGATCAGATCCTGGGCGCTCAGCGCGTCGGCCAGCGCGAAGAGCGAGCGCGGCTCGGCGGGGCGGGCGGCGGTGGGCCCGGAGGCGGTGGGATCGAACGGCGGTGCGGTGATGGTCATGGGCGCTGCCTGGATGAGGGTCGCCGCCGTTGATCGTCGGCGCGCGGCGATGCTACGTTGCTTGCCGCGCCGCGTACAGCCGCACGCCGGGCCCGCGCCGGCCCCGCCGAGAGCCCTTGGAGGATCCCATGCCTGGCTTCGTCGTCCCCATGCCCCCGCTCGCCGACGTCGTCTTTCTGTCGAAGATGAAGAAGCTGCCGGTCGACTGGAAGCAGCCGCAGGGTGAGGAGGGCAAGCAGTACCCGGACGCCTTCAAACCCGAGGAGCGGGCGGCCGTCCCCGAGCCGATGTGCTACTTCTTCTGCGCCTCGACCAACAAGTACCACGTCGAGAACGCCAAGAAGATCGGCAAGATGTTCAAGGACTTCGCCCACGAGGCCCTGAACAAGACCAAGGACGCCGTCGACATGTGGCGCCTCGAGGCCAAGTTCAAGGACCTCAAGGTGATGAGCGTCTCGGCCATCGGCGCGCCCGGCTGCCTCGACGGCCCCAAGCTCAAGGACAAGTACATCGGCTGGGAGCCGACCGAGAAGAACATGAAGGCCTACGCCAAGGCCGTCAAAGAGGGCGTCAGCAAGTGCTGGGAGGAGTGGCAGTCCAAGGTGACCGTCCCCGGCCTGCCCTGGTACCCGGCCTTCGCGGCCTTCCCGTCGGCCTCGGCGCCGCCCATGCCCAACATCCCGATGCCGCTCATCACCTGCCCGTCGCCGATGATGAGCAAGATGACGCCGATGGCGCTCAAGAGCGCGATGGTCGACGCGCTCGACGGCGGGGTGAAGGACAAGGACTCGGACAAGCAGTACGAGGCGCTGTTCGAGGCGATCGGCACGGCCATCGCGACGGCGTTTCTGGCCTGGCTGCCGATGCAGATGGTCATGAACGTCATGGGCAAGGGGCCGATCCCGTCGTTCGCGCCGCCCTACGTCCCGGTCGGGCCGGTGGTCGGCGGCGACAACATCGCGGCGCCCGGACACCTCGCGGCCTGACGGCCCGACACCCGCCCCGTCGCCCGGGGCTGGCGCTCGGACGCGCAGTTGGGCATAAAGCCCCGCGTCCGTAGGCCCGATCGAGGGAGCGCCGTCCATGTCCGAGATGTCCGAAGAGCAGATCGAAGCGACCTTGCGCCGCGCGCAGGGCCTGGTGACCGAGGGGACCAAGCTGCTGCAGTCGCGGCAGCCGAACGAGGCCAAGGCCCGCTTCGAGCAGGCCGCCGGGGCGGTCAGCGGGCTGCCGGCCGAGCACCCGGGCGTGCTGGTCATCCACGCCGCCGTGCACGACGCCCTGGGCGTCCTCGCGGGCAACGCGCGCGCCCTCGAGCCGGCGCTGCGCCACCACCAGGGCGCCATCGTGGCCCGCGAGAAGCTGCTCGAGGGCGGCAAGACCGACGTCCTGGTCCCGCTGGGCGTCAGCCACCTCAACCTCGCCAACCTGCTGGCCTCGGGCCAGAAGCTCGAGGAGGCCGAGCAGCACGCCCGCGCCGCCCTGGCGCGCCTGGACGCCGCCGGTCAGGTCGAGGTCGCCGGCTTCTTCAAGCTGGGCGCCTGCCAGCTGCTGGCGGTCATCCTGGCCGGCTCCAAGCGCCAGGAGGAGGCGCTGCAGGTCTTCGAGCACGGCATCGCCCAGGGCCAGCAGATGCTCCAGGGCGGCGGCAACCAGCAGGTCGCCGCGGCCATGGCCCAGCTGCTCATCAACGCCTCCATCCTGCACCACCAGCTGGGCCGCCACGACTTCGCCGTCGACCGCGGCACGGCCGCCGCCGGTCTGTCCAAGCAGCTGGCCGACGTGACCAAGGCCGTCCCGGCGCTCGAGCAGTACGTCGCCGCCCAGATGAACCTGGTCACCTTCAACGAGGCCGCCGGCCGCTTCGGCGCCGCCGAGGACGCGCTGTTCCGCGTGCTCGAGCTGCTGCCCAGCCAGCCGCAGGTCCTCGAGCGCGGCCGCGCCTTGTACACCAAGCTGCTGACCCTGACCGACGAGGCCCTCGAGGCCGGCAACCTGCCCCGCGACGAGGTCGAGGAGTCGCTCGCCGAGCTCGAGAGGATGGCCGCCGCCGCCCCGGCCCAGCCGGACGCGCAGGCGGGCACCAACGGCGACGAGCCCGCCGAGTAGGTCAGCTGACGGGCGGGCAGGGCATGCCCATGTCCGCCCGGACCTTCAGGAAGTCCGGCGTCCAGCGCCCCGCTCGGTCGCGCACGACCAGCGGGGCCTCGATCTGCAGCGGCGCCCCGTCGGCCCCGGCCGCGACCTCGTCGGCGCGCGCCATGCGGTACACTGACAGCAGCGCCTGCCGCCCCTCGCGCGGCACCACGTCGCGCCGGCTCAGCACGGTCAGCCCCGCCTCACGGGCGGCCAGCTCGACCCGCCGCGTCTGCCCGGCCGACTCGCAGACCGCGAAGCGCCCGCCCGGCGCCAAGAGGCGCGCCGCCGCCTCGCAGTAGCCCTCGACGCCGCCGCGGGTCTCGAAGCGGCACGGGCCGCACTGCTCGCGCGCGCTGACCGTCCCGTGCCCCAGCGGGATGTAGGGCGGCGTCCCGGTCACCAGATCGAACACGGCCCCCTCGGGGGTCATGGCCGGGTCGCGCAGGTCCCCGCCGCGCACCTCGCAGCGGTCGGCGGCCCCGTTGTAGCGCAGCGAGCGCCGCGCCAGCCCGGCCGACAGGGGCTGCGCCTCGACCCCGACGACGCGCGCCTCCGGCCGCCCCCAGGCGACCATCATCAGCACCGAACCGATGCCGCAGCCCAGGTCGGCCGCCCGCGCGACCGGCCGCCCGCGCACGCCGTCCAGCGCGTACCAGGCCGTCACCAGGTCGTCCAGCGAGTAGCGGTGTCCCTCGAGCCGCTGGAAGATGCGCCAGTCGCCGGTCAGGTGGCACAGGTCCTCGCCGGGGCCGGGCCACAGCTCGGGGTCGCTGTCGAAGTCCTCGGGGGGCCCGGCGGGGCGCGGCCCCGGGGCCACCCAGCCGGGCGGTCGTCGGGCGGGCCGCACGCGGGCGGCGACGTCCTCGGGGATGCGGGCGGAGGCGGGAGAGGGCCCTGCGTTCGACGTGTTCATCGTGGTCACCGTGTCCATCGCGGGCCGAGGATAGCCGTCCGCCGCGCCAAGGCAAGCCCGAAGGGGGCCGCTCGAAAATCGAAAGCTGAAGGATTACGATGGGTTGTCCGGCGATGCCGGGGCCATACCATGTCCTTGGTTGGTGGGCGCAAACGACGCCTCAGCCCTCGAAGGTCTCGACCTCCGAGAGCCCATCGCCGCGCGCACGGACGATGGCGCGTCACAGCCTCGACGAGAGGATCTGCGACGAGAGCCTCGCCCGCGACGCGACGACGATGAGTGGGCGCCAGCGCCCACCAACCACTCGGTCTCTGGAGGGAGGGGGACATGGCGGACGACACCCGCGACCCGACGACCCGTGTGTATGGCTCCGAGCCGCGTGGCGGCGAGGGCCTGACCAGCCAGGGCGGGGGCATGGCCACCCACCCGCACGACCCAGGGGTCTACGAGCCCCGGCGAGGCGGCTCCCGGCACATGATGCCGGTCATCCTGCTCGCCATCGCGCTCCTGGTGCTGGTCTACCTGCTCTTTGCTCGCATCTGAAGCGTCTCGCGCCGGTCGAGATCGGCGCTCCAGAAGACGACGCGACCGCAAGCGACCCACGATGGGCGCGGGAATCGTCGCGGGCCTGAAAGTCCGCATCCAGACGAGCTCTCGATGACCCAGCGTAGGCAACGCGCGCAGGGACGCGCCCTGGAGCGCCGTTCTCGGCCGACGCCCGGGCGCCCTTCGTGGACGACCGCTCGACCGGACCCAGCCAGGACCGATCGGCCCCTGCCAGGACCGACCGGAGCCCAGCCGAGACCGGCAACGAGCGCCAACCCGAGGCGCCGGTCGAGATCGACGCTCCAGCCTCTGCCCGCGTGGCACCGCTCGCATTGGACGGCGTGGACCCAGCAACCCACACCGACTCAGTCCGACGCGCTACCTCGCGTGACACGTTGGAGCGTCGATTCGTTTCGAAGGCCCGTCAGCCGCCGCTGGCGGGCCTCCTCCGTTTCGAAGGCCCGCTACTCGCTGCTCGCGGCCCGCGTCCGATACAGCCGGTCGACCTCGTGGACCAGCTCGACCACGCTGTCCTCGTAGCGCAGATCGCCCCGCGGCTCGCCCCAGCGGTTGGTCACCAGGTTGTAGAACAGGCTCCCCTCGTTGCACTCCTCGACCAGCCGCCACCCCGGGATGGCGCGCTCCTCGCACTCGCCGTGCTCGCCCTGGCACGCCGGGTCCATGCACAGCCGCGTCCCGTCGGGTCCCTTGCGGCACGCGCACTCGCGCAGCCCGGTCTCGGTGTCCACGTCGCAGCACGACCCGTCGGGCATCACCATGATGGCCTTGGGCATCTGGCCGTTCTGCATGAACAGGTTGGTCGCCAGCGCCGACGGCCCCAGCGAGTCGTGGCTCTGGCCCAGCCCGTGCAGGAAGAAGATCACCGGATAGGTCCGCTCGGCGTTGGCCGGATCGTCGTAGCCGGGCGGCAGCGCCACCGTGAACGCCCGCCGCGCCTTCAGCCCCTGGCTGTAGAAGCTCACCCGCTTCGCCAGCGGGTTCACCGCCTCCTGGCCGGGCTCCAGATCCGGCTCACCCAGGCGCCAGGCCGCGAACGACAGGAAGCTCAGCAGCCGCCCGACCGCCTGGAACGCCGACCCGACGTGCTTGCCGTCGTTGTCGGCGATCTCCTGCGGCGTCGCGTCCGGGTTGCCGTACTCGACGTACACGTGCCGCCCCAGGGCCGCCTGGCTGAAGTCGGCCGAGAAGATCTCCTCCATGAAGGTCTCGTCCGTCATCGCCGGGAAGACGCTCTCCGCCGCCTCGGTGAACCCCTCGAAGTAGCTCACCTGCTCGCCCCGCGCCCGCAGCGCCCCGACCACGTGGCGCGTCGACACCCCCGCGTGCAGCGCGTCGCGGATGCCGGAGTCCAGCCACAGGTCCATGCCGGCCAGCGCCTCGGCACCGAGCCCCTCGACCAGCAGCCGCGCGTCGTACTCGGCCGCCCGCGTCAGCGCCTCGGTCGCGTCCCACACGCCGTTGCCCTCGCCGCGGTCCGCCTCGCCCACCACCTCGGCCGGCAGCCCGTCCAGGCCCAGGTCCTCGAAGGGCTCGCCCTCGTCCCAGCGCCCGTTGGCCTCGCCGCCCTCGGGGTTGGCCCACCAGTGGTAGTCGTCCCCGTTGGGGTCCGCCTCGGTCGCGTCGCTCGCCCCCTCGGGCAGGCACCCGCCCAGCCCGTCCTCGCGCGCGCTCGGGCACCCGTCGGCGCCCACGTCCTCGAAGCGCTCCCACGCCTTGAACATCAGCGGCTCGGCGAAGTCGCGCCGCCCGTTGCCGTTGATGTCCACGAACAGCGCCACGTCGATGGGGTCCAGGTTGGCCGCCCCCGGGTCGAAGTCGCCCAGGCTCATCCCCGCCGCCTCCGGGTTGCCGTCGCACACCGGCAGCACCGCGTACTGGCCCTCGGGGTTGTGCTCGGCCCCGAACGCCGCCGCGCCCTCGACCGCCTTGGGCGCCTGGCAGCGCGCCTTGGGCGCCGTCGCCTCGAACCACGCCCGGTCCACGCCCGCCGGCAGGTACGGCGTCTCGGCGTGCTCGTCGGTCAGGAAGTTGCCGAAGGCCATCGTCATGTTCTGGAACACCCGCCGGTAGAAGACGCGGTGGGTCGACGTGCCGTCGGTGTCGAAGTGGAAGTGGTTGAAGTCCTGCGGGATCTCCAGCTCCTCGCGCGGCGCCACCGGCCCGCAGAAGGTCGCTGGGTCGGCCGCCGGGTCGTTCAGCCCCTCGACGTTGGCCTCGAGCACCTCGAGCGAGCAGAAGCCGCCCAGCTGCATCCGGATCCCGTTGCGCAGCATGTACGGGATCTCGACGTAGCCGCCCAGGCCGCCCACCACGCCGAACAGCTCCGGGTGCCGCAGCGCGATGTTGACCGCCGCCGCCCCCATCGACACCCCGCCGATGGCCCGCGCCCGCGCCGGCCCGTAGTCCGGCCCCGTCGCCACGTCCTCGGGCCCCGCGTCCGCGTCCGCGTCCGCGTCCGCGCCCCCGCCGTCCTCGACGTCGGCCGCGCCGTCGTCGCCCTCGGCCGCGTCCGCCAGCTCGCCGTCGCCTTCCCCGGCGTCCTTGCCGCCGTCGTCCAGCGCGCCCGCGTCGTCCGCCGCGTCCACCGCCGCCGCGCCGCCCTCGTCGCCGCAGGCCGGCGTCAACCCCATGGACAGGGCCGCGAGGCCCGCGATCCACACGCTCCGAAGCGGGCCGCGAGCCCGTACCTGGTTCATCCTTGCTCCGATGGTCGAGTCAGGCCGCCCGGGCCGGCCGCAGCCGGTCGGCGAGCCGATGCGCCACGCGCGTCGCCAGCGCCATGATGGTGATCTGCGGGTTCACGCCGCACGCCGTCGGGAACACGCTGGCGTCGGCCACGTAGCACCCTGGCAGATCCCACAGCTGCCCGTCGAGATCGATCACCGAGTCCTGCGCCGTCGCCCCCATGCGCGCCGTCCCCATCAGGTGCGGCGTGAACAGCTCGAGGTCGCGCCGGTCGGTCGTCTGCGCGATGGCCCGGTTCACCTCGTCCATGCTGCGCGCGAAGTGGTGCCCCACGAACGGCAGCACCACCCGATCGGCCCCCATCCCGAAGTGCAGCTCGCTCAGCAGCCGCACCCCCTTCAGGAACCGCTCGTGGTCGTGCCGCGTGATCTCGTAGCGCACGTTGGCCATCCCGCCGAAGCCGCGCTTGACCGTCCCCGACGACGAGTCCTCGACCAGCACGCCCGAGATGATCATCTGGTTGTAGCGCCGCATCAGCTCCCAGGCCTCGGCGCCCGCCACCGGCAGGTGCGCCCCCACCGCGCCCGGCGGGATCATGTTCTCGGCCAGGATGATGCCTTCCTTGTGGAAGTGGCGGACCTGCCCGCCCTGGCTGACGCCCCGGTGCCCGTGCACGTCGAAGGGGTACAGCGCCACCAGCTTCACGTTCGGGTGGCACAGGAAGTTCTTGCCCAGCTGCCCGCTGGCCCGCCCCAACTTGTGATTGAGCAGCAGGTACGGCGTCTGCACCGCCCCGCAGGCCACGATGACCACCTGCGCCCGCACGCTGACGCGCCGCCCCGGCCGCCGCGTGTACGGGTCCACCGTGCGCCCGCTGGCGCCCACGCAGCGCCCGCCCTCGATGAGCAGCCGGTCGACGCGCACGTCCGTCAGCACCCGCGCCCCGGCCGCCCGCGCCCGCGGCATGTAGCTGACCAGGGTCGACTGCTTGGCGCCGGTCACGCAGCCCAGCACGCAGTTGTTCGACCCGACGCAGTCGTCCTGGTTGCGCGAGCTGAACTCGTAGGTCCACCCCTGCTTGGCCGCGCCCTGCGCCATGATGCGGTTGTCGTCGCCGATGGACTCGGGGCGCTGCGGCTTGGCGTGCACCGCGGCCTCGACCCGCTCGAACAGCGCCTCGAGCCCCTTGGGGCCCAGCCCCGGGTCGCCGGTGAGGCGCGCCCAGGTCTCCAGGATCTCGTCGGACGTGCGGTAGGCCATGCCGCCGTTGATGACGGTGCTGCCGCCGACGCAGCGCCCCTCGACGTAGGGGAACGGCGGCTTGCCGGCGATCAGCGTCGCCCCCGCGTCGCGGTACAGCCGCGGCACCGACTCGGCCGTGTACGGGTTGAAGCTCGAGGTCGGGATGTAGCTGCCCTCCTCGAGGAAGGTCACCTCGAAGCCGGCCTCGGCCAGCTCGGTCCCGGCCGCCGCCCCGCCCGCGCCGGTGCCGATGACCAGCACCTGCGTGTCGAAGGCGCTCTGGCTCTCGTAGTCGCTCCACTCCAGGATCACGGCGCCACCTCGCTCGAATACGGCCCAATCAGGTCGCCCTCGCCCGGGATCTCACCCTCGGCCAGCCGCCGCCGCAGCCGGACGCGCTCGCGCATGAAGGGCTGCGGCACGAACCCCATCGCGTCGTGCACCTCGCGCTGGTCGAAGTAGGCCGACAGCACCGCCGCCCGCACCACCATCGACAGCTGCCGCAGGGGCAGCAGGCGGCTGTGGCTCATGCCGTTCAGCACGTCCAGCACCCGCTCGGGCGGCAGGCTGCGCATCCGCCGCGGCGCCGCCAGCCGCCACACCGGCGCCCAGTCCAGCAGGTGCACCGCCACCGCGAAGCCGCGCCCCATCAGCGGCGGCATGTACGGCAGCATCCGGCGCACCGACACCTCGATCCGGTCCTCGAGGTCCGGCAGCTGCGGAGCCGGCTCGGGCGGACACACGGCCCGGATCATCGCCCGCAGCGCCCGCCGCGTGCCCTCGCCCATGGGCATCGGGTCGGCCAGCACCCACCCGTCGTCCGGGTGCCGATCGAGCGCCTCGCTCGCCTCCCTCGAGTCGGCCTGCAGGCGCCGCCGCGCCGCCGCCTTTCGCGCGGCCTCATCCCTTCGTGGCTTGTCCATGGTCCCCTCCCCTGATGAACGGTTCCAGCGTGCGGAACAGGCGGTCGTCGGTGCGCTGGTAGTAGTCGCGCGTCGCGTCCACCGCGTCCTCGGCGTCGCCCCGGGCCACCGCGTCGACCAGGCGGCGTAGGTAGCGCGGGAAGATCGGCTCGATGACCCACAGCGAGGCCACCTTGGCGACGAGGCCCCGGTAGACTTCGAGCAGCGTGTTGGCGATCCACCGGATGGTCAGCGAGTGCGCCGCGTCCACCAGCGCGTCGACCATGGCGATGTCGCCCTCGACCAGGGCCTGCCGGTCCGCGCGCTCGAAGGCCTCGACCTGCGCCGCCACCAGCGCCTCCAGCCGCTCGATGTCGGCCTCCTGCGCGTGCTGCGCCGCCATGGCCACCGCCATCTCCAGCACCTGCACCCGCACGACCAGCAGGTCGACCATCACCCGCACCGTCTCGCGCCCGTCGCCCCCATGGGCCAAAAACGGGCCCAGAATCTCAATGGTCCCGGTCTTGCGGAAGTCCGCCACCGTCACGCCCTGCCCCTGGCGGACGGTGATGAGCCGCCCCTGCTCGAGCTTGCGCATCGCCTCGCGCAGCGTGTTGCGGTTGGTCCCATAGTCCGCGGCCAGCTCCCGCTCGGACCTCAGCCGCGACCCCGCCGGCAGCACCCCGCTGACGATCTGCCGCAGCAAGTCCACGTAGATCGCCTCGGCCACGCTGCTCGACGCCTCGCCCTGACCCACGTCCGGCCTCCGCCAACCAACCAACCAACTGGTTCAACCAGTTGGGAACGTAGTGGTTGAACCAGTTCTCGGTCAAGGCCAGGAGGCGTTGATTTCGGAAGTGCGCGGGATGGGGAGGGATTACACGCGGCCGGTCGATCGAGCCGAGGTGGCTGGGGGCAAAGGTTCGCCGTCGTCCCGGGACGACGCTCAGCCAGGTCGGGGTTCCGGGACGGAATCAGAGAGGAAGCGGTACCCTTGGGCTGGGTAGCCTCCGCTCCGGTCGGCCTCAAGGGCTTTGTCCCCCTTGGCCCGCCCTGCGGGCGGTCCAATTCCTCGCGGACGACAAAGCCCTTGACCCCGACCTCCGCTGCGGCTGGGGGGCCAATACCGGCCCGGACGGGGCCGTCCGGGCCGCTTCGCGTCCCGCACGCTCGGCGGGGGTGGCTGGGCGCTGAGGGCCGAGGTCATGATGGCATCCGGGTCGCCAGTCGAGCCGAGGCGGCTGTGGCAGGGTTCGGCTGAAAATTAAACATCCGTGGAGTTTGTCGTCCCGGGACGACGCTCACCGAGGTCGTCGTCCCGGGACGAAAGCTCGTCGTCCCGGGACGGAAGCTCGTCGTCCCGGGACGGAAGCAGGGGACGAGCGATGCCAGTGGGCTGGGTAGCCTCCGCTCCGGTCGGCCTCAAGGGCTTTGTCCCCCTTGGCCCGCCCTGCGGGCGGTCCAATTCCTCGCGGACGACAAAGCCCTTGACCCCGACCTCCGCTGCGGCTGGGGGGCTAATACCGGCCCGGACGGGGCCGTCCGGGCCGCTTCGCGTCCCGCACGCTCGGCGTGGGTGGCTGGACTCTCACGGCAGGGGCCATGCTGACATCCGGCCGGCCGGTCACGCCGTGGTGGCTAGGCACAGGGTTCGGTCGGCAATTAAGCATCCGTGCAGTTAGTCGTCCCGGGACGACGCTCACCGAGGTCGTCGTCCCGGG
>JAWLBL010000048.1:0-9618 GCA_041687695.1 Myxococcota bacterium
CGCCGCTCCGTGCTCATGCTCGCTTCTCCAATCGAGGTCATGAAGCAAGCTTGCACGGCAACGCGAGTGGAGGGGAGATACCCGATACCGGACGGTTACATGGCGGCGGCGATTTCGCGGCCGGAGGCGGCCGTGAGCTCGACGCAGAGGATGAGGGTAGCTCGGCGGGGGCGGTTGAGGCGGCCTCGGACCGCTTGCCGGATGGTTTCGAGGTCGACGCCGCAGTGGCTGGCGACCGCCTCGATGACCTCTGAGACCTGCAGGTTCAACCAGGGGCGCTCGCCCCTGACGTCGTCCCGACCAGACGCGCGGAGCTTCCGCGCGTTCTCGCGGTGAGCGGCTTTGAAGGCCTCGTCGCCGACGATGGCGGGCGAGCGCCTCCAATCCAGGACCTTCTGGATGGCTTCGGGGACGCGAGCATGGACGAAGGCGTCCAGCGTCCGTCGTCCCTCGGGCGTGTCGTCGCCGAATAGGCGCATGACCTTGGACTTGTGGAGCCACTCCGGCGTGGCTCCGCTGAGATACACGTGATGGCTGCTCCACGCGTAGTCGCCAGCCCGCGCCACCATGCCGGCCTTCACCGGGTTCGCGTGGACGTAGCGCACCAACTCTGCCAGGTAGACCTCCTCCTGGACCAACCGCGACTTGAAGCGCCCCTGGAACAGCGCCCCGACCCGCCCCCGGCGACCGTTGAACCGCTGCGCGTGTAGCTGGTTCAGATGACCGATGGCGCTCGACAGGGCGTGCCCCTCGTCCTCGACCACGAGGTGGTAGTGGTTGTCCATCAGCACGACCACCAGCGTGTGAACCCCGAACCGGGCACTGATCTCCGCCAAGGCCTCCAAGAAGTCGAGCCGCTCCTTGTCGTCCTCGAAGATGTCCCGCCGCGCCGTCCCACGTTCATGATGTGGTGCACGAGCCCGGCCCCGGTGATCCGCAGTGGCCTCGCCATGACCCGACCGTGCCCATCTCAAACCGGGCTGTCAACCGCGCCGAGGTGTCCTCGAGAGGAGCAATTTAACTTTTACGGACGTGGCCCCTGGGCCCCCGGCTAACAGGACACGCATGGGACCCGACCTCATACGTCGCACAACGTCAACGGCGTAGATCGCCCCACTTGGCGCAACGATCTCGTGCGTAATATTGGTCGGCATCTTTGAACAGCACTCCATCCTGCGTCCCGATTGCTTGTTTAGAATCTCTTCCCCGGCCCTATCCTGTGCAAGTGCTCCCCCCCCCCCCCACCTATCCGATTGGCTTGCATCGTAACAGGCGCCTGGCCGGGCCCGACCGCTTTGCCCGGGTCTATGGCTGAGATATTCCAAGCGCCAATTCCACTACGAGGAGAATGATCGCGCCGAGTGTGAGGGTGACGAAAATCGCAGTGGGCAAATGCACACCTGGTCGGGGTCGACGAGGCCGAACTTCTTGTGGTGTCATATCGGCATGCACAGGCTCGGCTGACGGCTTGCCTATTGCCAACCAAACAACAAAAGCCACCAGCAGTGTGGCAAAGATTCCCAGCGCGATGTGATTGGCGATATCTCCAAAGTGTCGGAATCCGACTCTTCCGAGGAGCCACGTGCATATCATGAGGAGCATGAACCATTGGAGCGGATCTGGCCGGAGTCGGTTTATCCATGATCTGCCCACTTCAGGAAACCTCGCATGTGGCATGGTGCATCAGCCCATAGGACCGATAACCGCCATTATGCCTACTTCCGCCCCGGGCGTCACCACCGAACCTACCGGGCTCCGGACGCACCGCTGCGTTCGGCTCTGGCGAGCCCTTCGATTCAGCAGTGATCCCAATCGGTTGACGTGCGGGCGCGTGGACCTCGGGCGCACCCTGGGCTGTCGTCACGGGAGGTCCAGCCAGTCCTGTGGGGGCGCTCGCTGCGGGGGTGGAGTCGGAGGGCTGGAGGGCAGGCCCAGGTGCTCGAGGATGGACTTGGCGGCCTGCGGGCGCGTGACCATCGCCAGCAAGGTGCGGCGGGCACCGCAGTGGGCGCAGGTCAGGACGTCGATGCCGAAGGTGCGGCGCATCAGCTCGGCCCGGCTTCTGCGCTGCTTGCGGGGAGCCCGGCGGGAGCAGAGGTTCGGGGCTGAGCCCGGAGCAGAGGCCGGGTCGGGCCTCGAAGCCGATGGCGGGGCGGCCAATGGTTCGAGGGTCGCCGGGAAGACCGGAGCCGAGGCGGGGTCGGAGCCCTGGGCCGAGGCTGGAGCCGAGGCTGGGTCGTGCGCTGGCGCAGGCCCGCTCGCCGCAGGCCCGCCGGTGCAGGGGATCTCTCGCCGACCAGGGGCGAGCGCGGTCACCTCGCGACGCCAGCGGGCGTTGGGCGCGACGACGCCGTGGTACCGGATGTCGTTGGTGCGCGGCGCGGAGATGAGGGGGACGAGGCGCGCGAGGAAGGTGAGGGGCGCCATGACGAGCCGGTTGACGTAGGTGGGCTGGCTGGCGGGTCCACGTCTCCAGAGACGCGGGAGCGTCAGCTCGACCTGACCGTCCTCGCGCCAGCGGTGCCGAAAGGGGCAGATACCCAACTGTAAAACAGCTCCGGAGATTGCGTCCGAAGCTCCGGAGCTCAGGGGCCACGTTCGCGCATTTTGGATTGCTCCGTCTCGGACGAGCGGAGGCCGGGCACCGGGTGAGGCCGTGAGGCTTCACGGCTTCTTCCTCTTGGTCTTGCTGGCGGAGGAGAGGCGTTGGGCTGCCCTCTCGAAGTCGCTGGTGAAGGCCCGGTCCTGGGTGACGCGGAACTGCGCGTACTGGGTTTCGGCGAGCTCCTTGGCGACGGCGGCCGAGACGGAGCCGGCGTTCGTAAGGACCTCGTACTCGTTGAAGGTCAGGAAGGCATCGAGCTTGGCTATCCAGTCGGCCATCTTCATCGGGATCTGACGGGCGGCCTGGTTCTCGGCGTAGTCGAGATACATCGAGACGATTCGCTCGAGCTCCTTGATCTCGCGCTCGACGAGGTAGTTCTTGGCGACGGTGACGTCGCTCTTGAGGACCTTGCCGTCGGGGGCGTTCTTCCAGGTGGTGAGGCCCATCGAGGGCTTGGAGGCGTCGGCGCGCTCGGCGATGATCTCGGCGGCGGTCTTTCCGGTGATGGCCCAGTGCAGCTTGTTCTGGACGGTCTTGAAGAAGGTCTGGGTGAGCTGGGCCTCCTTGTCGTAGTCGATGCTGCACTGCTCGTAGATGTCGGTGATCTTCAGGTAAAAGCGCCGCTCGCTCGCCCGGATCTCGCGGATCCGCTCGAGCAGCTCGTCGAAGTAGTCGCGACCAAAGCGCGAGTTGAGCTTGAGGCGCTCGTCATCGAGCACGAAGCCCTTGACGATGAACTCGCGCAGGGTCTCGGTGGCCCAGATGCGGAACTGCGTGGCCTGGACGCTGTTGACGCGGTAGCCAACGGAGATGATGGCGTCGAGTGAGTAGTGGGTGATCTCGCGAGAAACGTCGCGATTTCCCTCGGTTCGAACCATCCGGAAATTCCGGATGGTTGCCTCCTCCGAGAGCTCTCCGCTGGCGTAGACGTTGCGGAGGTGCTCGTTGATGGTGCGCACGTCCACGCCGAAGAGGTCGGCCATCTGACGCTGGCTGAGCCAGAAGGTGTCGCCCTCGTAGCGGACCTCGGCGCGGACGGCGCCGTCAGGGGCTCGGTAGAGGATCAGGTCACTGGGGTCAGGCGTCGCCATGGTTCATGCAGGGGCTTGGTGTCACGGCAGCGGGTCTTGGTGGAAGGCCCCTGAAGAGGAGATGCGCCTTGGGGTGCCTCGATGGGGCGACTGTAGTCGGGCTGGGGGAGGGGGGCAAGGCGGACTCGGGCGCGAGGTTGACACCGCTGTCGAGCCGGGGGCGGACGAGGCGAAGCCCGCGGGGAGGACCTCGCGGGCTTCGGGGGAACGGGGCCGGACGGTTCGGTGCGTCAGGCCGGAGCGTCGGTCGGGGCCGGGGCGGCGGGGGGCGTGGCCTCGGCGGGCTTGGACTTGGAGGCGGCTTTGGGGGCCGGGCCGTGGAGGTGGATGAGCTGGCGCTGGGCGGCGGGGTCGCGGCGGAAGAGCCAGGAGAGGGTCGCGTGGACCTCGTCGTAGGCGTTGCGCAGCAGGGTGAAGACGCGGGCCTTCTGCTCGATCCACTCGCGGGCGGTGGGGCCCTGGCTGGCGGCGAGGGCCTCGTTGATGGCGTCGGCGAGGCGGCGGGCGTTGCTGGCGTCGCCAGGACGGTAGTGCTTGGGGTCGCGCGAGACGAGCGCGTGGTGGGCGTCGTAGATGGCGGCGTAGCGGACGAGGTCGAGCGCCAGGTCCTTGTGGCCGCTGCCCTTGCGGATGGACGCCAGCTCGGGACCGAGGACCGGGTCGTCGGCGAAGTAGTAGTCGGCCAGGGCGCGCATGCGCAGGACCTGCTCGAGGCCCTCGGCCGCCAGGGCGACCGGGACCGTCGCGCGGCTCTCGGCGACGGCCGCGACCTCGGCCTGCATCGAGACGTGCAGCGCCGCCCAGCCGCAGGGCTCGAGGATCTCGAACGCCTGCGCGTCGATCTCGTCCGCCGGCAGCCGCGCGATACGCGCCGCCACGGGCTCGGAGGTGGCGAAGCGCCCCAGGTGGATGGCCCGCAGGCCACCGTCGTAGAGGTTGACCGACATACGCTGGATCTGGTCGACCGGCAACGCCCGCGCCTTGGGCTCGATGGCGACCCAGCCCGCCTCGCCGCGTGCGGGGTCGTAGTCCGTGGGGGTCGCGGTCGTCGTCTCGAAGTCGCTCATGGCACCCTCCCAGGTCGCGCGCTGGTCGCGCTCGTGTCATTGGAACACCGCGGGAATCCACGCGCCCTCGCGCGGCCACGGCGGTCACCTCCTCAATGGTCGATGGTCCAAGCGTAGACCGGTCCTGGCTGGGCGCGCAACCGCAACGCAGGCCGCAGTGACGGCCGTCGGCGACCGGGCGGGTGGGGCAGCGAGGTCTCGAGCGACCACGCGAAAGGGGACGGGGCGTCCCGCACGGCAGGTGCAGACGTGGCAACGACGGGTTGCAGTGTCCGGCCGAGGGGGCGAGACCCGCGCAAGACCCCACGGAGTGTTCGTAACGCCGGCACGAGGCCCTCGCGGAACACTCGAACGGGCGCTACGAGGTCTTCGGGGACCGCGCGGAACACTCGGACCCGTGCCCGCGACGCCGCCGAGGCCCTCGGGGAACACCCCGGACCGTGTCGCGAGGTCTTCGGGGACCGCGCGGAACACTCGGACCCGTGCCCACGGCGCCGCCGAGGCCTGCGCGGAACACTCGGACCCGTGTCCGCGAGGTCGTCGAGGCTCGATATGAACGCTCGGAAGAGCGTCGCCAGGTCGTCGGGGCTCGGACGGAACACTGCGTCGCCTGGTGCAATGCGGTCGGAGCCCCCGCGGAACACACTCGCGGTGCGGGTAGCCTAGCGCTCGTGCGCTCGGCCGGGCGTCACGCCGGTGCGGGCGGCGGGAGGCTGACGACGGACAGGTCGGTTCGCGAGAAGTCGTTGCCCTTGCAGAGCAGCGGATGACCGGAGGCCTTCGCGAGCGCGTAGGAGAAGCAGTCGCCGAAGTTCAGGCTCGCCGGGTCGCGGCCCTTGCCATAGGTCAGGAAGGCCGTTCGGGCCAGCCGGGCGTGGTCCGCGGTCAGCGGGACTACCTCGACGCCCATTTGGTCGATGAGGTCGTCGAGGTCGGCGCCACCGCCGTCTCCGAACAGGACCGTCACGACGATGGAGGCCTCGGTCAGCGTGGCCGCGGAGAGCAAGCGGACCTCGTCGCCCGCGATGGCCGCGGCGAGCTGCTCGGCTTCGGGCTCCTGAGCGAGGATCGCGATGAGGGCCGAGGTGTCGATGACCATCAGCGCGGCAGTCCGTCGTCGCCGTAGCCCAGGATCTCGTCCGGCGTCCTGGGGTCCAGGCGGGGGCGGCTGGCGCAGCGGCGACCGATGTCCATCAGACGCTCCGCGAGGGGCCGGTTGTCGCGCTCGGCGCGCTTGCGCTCGAGGCGCTCACGCAGGGACACGACGATCGCCTCGGTCAGGCTCTCCCCGGTCAGCTCCGAGAGCTCGCGGGCCAACCTGTCCGCCTCGTCGTTCTTGATGCTGAGCGCCATGCGTCACCTCGCGTATGGAACCTGGGCACGATTCTATACACGCATGACCTGGTGTCCACAGCAGGCTCGACGCGTCGCGAGGTCCGCGCCTGTTCACGAGGCGGCCAGAGCGGTCGGCGGCGAGCCCGACCCGGCCCCTGGCTTGCCGCCTCTTGCCGGTCTCCCGCCGGTCGATGGGCGGTTGCGCGGCGGGGACGGCTCTCGTACCGTTGCGGCTCGGGTGGGGCGCAGTCAGCGCCGTGCAGCCAGGCCGACGGGTGAGGCCGCGCAAATGCGGGGGGAGACGATGGCGGATCGACGTAGGCTGACGACTCGCAAGCTGCTGGTGGCGTCCATCGGGGTCGCGACCATCCAGATGTCCGGGTGTGTGACCAGCGGGAACCTGGTGGCGCCGCCGCCGGTCGAGGTCGACGCCGGTGATGCGGACGCGGCCGACGCCCCGGACGAAGGCGAGGTCGAGGGTGATCTCGGCCCCGACGCTCCCTGAGGCGAACGAGTGGCCGACCGCAGGCGATTGAGCGGGCGAAGGCTCCTCGTGGCGTCGCTAGGGGTGGCGACGGCCACGCTGACCGGCTGCGCCGAGGAGGGGCCCGATGTGCGGGTCGGGAACCTGGTGCCGCCTCCGCCGGTCGAGGTGTGTATCGCGCCGACACCGAGCGATGCCCGCGTCGAGCTGTCGGGGCGGGAGACGCGCTGCATCGACGTGATGCCCGGAGCCGCAGTCGACGTCGTGGTCTCTGCGCCGGGATACCAGCCGCATCGAGAGAAGGTGCGGATTGAGCGCAGCGAAGAGCGGCCCATCACGCTGGCGCCGGCGCTCGAGCCGGCACCCGAGGACCCGGCACCCGACGGCGGAGCGCCGGCCGAGGAGGGTGTCGCAGAAGCCCAACCGGAGTGCTCCACCTTGGTGGAGCCCCCATCCGGCGCAGCTTGCTGCGCCGGGTTTGGCGGCCAGATCCCGGCGGCAAGCCGCCGGGGCCGGGGCTCCGGCAAGCCGGAGCACTCCATGGCCGGCTCAGCCGGCATCAATACGACACCCTCAGAGGACGGCGCGCCATGAGCTACGAGCTGTTCGAGCTGGAGCTGCTCGGCGGCGAGACCGAGCGGGCCTATCGCGCGATGAGGCCCGAGGTGGAGGCGATGCCGTGGGGGACGCTGGACGCGTCGCGGCTGCCCGAGGAGGTGCGCGTGGCGGCGCGGCGCGCCTGGTCCGGGGCCGCCTTCCAGGAGCACCGCACCGGGGCGGCCTGCGCGCTGACCCTGCAGGCGCTCATCGAGGCGCGCGCGCCGGTCGACCTCATCGCGCTGGCGACGCGCTTCCCGCTGGACGAGATGGTGCACGTCGAGCTGTGCGCGCGCCTGGCCGAAGCCTTCGGCGGCGGCACCGAGATCCGCCACGACCCGGCCAACCTGGTGGGCGTCCCCGGCCAGGACGAGCCCGACGCGCTGATGCGCGCGGCGCACCTGGTCGTGTGCTACTTCTGCGTCGGCGAGGCGCTGTCCATCCCCATGCTGCACGCGACGTGGAAGGCCGCAACCGAGCCGCTGGTCCGCGCCGTCCTGCACCGCATCGTGCTCGACGAGGCCGACCACGGGACCTTCGGCTACCGTTTCCTCGACTGGGCGTTGCCGGCGCTCGACGAGGACGAACGCCGGCGCCTGGGGGCCACGGCCGACCTCGCCATCGGCGACATCGTGCGCACCTGGGAGCACCTGCGGACGCGGCCGCCGCTCGACGCCGAGCTGGCCCACGCCGGCGGGTGGCTCGAGACGGGCGATTATCTGGCCAAGGCCGCCCGGGCGCTCGAGCGGCAGGTGCTGACGCCGCTGAGCCAGCGTGGGATCCCGCTGGCGCCGGTGCCGTGGGACGGGCTACAGGCGAAGGGCTGAGGCGTCAGGGCGTCCGCAGCTCGTAGAGCAGGCGCGCAGGGCCCGGCGGCGCGGGGGCGTCGGGGTCGACCGAGCGCGCGACGCGCGAGAAGCGGATCGCGGCGGTGGGCGCGGGGGACGGGTCGAGCAGGCGCCAGAAGGCGGCGAAGTCGGCCGGGGCGCCCGGAGTGCCGTAGAGGCCCATCAAGCGCCACGATGCGCCGATGAGGTGCGTGGGCAGCGGCACGTCGTGGGCGCGGCCCGAGAGGTCGACGCGCTGGACGAGGAGGGCCGGCATGATCGAGGGCGGGGGCTCGGCGAAGCTCGGGTAGCTGGCGAAGGGCCAGGCGCGCTCGGCGCGGGCGAAGCCGGCGGCGGCGACCGCCAGGACGAGCAGCACGGCCAAGGGGTGCGGGCGGGGCCGGGGCGAGGCGGCGGGCGGGGAGGCCCGGGCCGGCGCGGGCCCGAAGTCGGCGAAGGCGACGAGGCAGGGCCAGAGCGTGTCGAAGTGGATGTTCATCAGCGTGGCGGTCGCGGCGTGAAAGGCGAGGGCGGCGGTGACAGCGAAGCGGCGCGGCCAGCGCCACCAGAGGGCGAAGACGAAGCCGAGTTCGAAGGCGAGGGTCGCCCAGGAGGCGGCGCGGAGCAGGGGCGGGTGGGCGTCGAGGCGCAGGAGCGGCTCGAAGCCGGGGGACTGGGCCCACTTCCAGTGCAGGTGCCCGCGGAGGGCCTCGCCGGTGAACCAGGCGCCGCCCGGGGCGAGGAGCTTGTGGAGGCCCGGGAAGAAGTAGATCAGGCCGAGGGTGACCCAGACGGCGGCGAGGGCGCCGTGGGCGACGCGGAGGTCGCCCGGGGGCGCGGGGCGCAGGGCCCAGCGCGCGTCGACCGGGGCGAGGGCGAGCAGGGCGGCGAGCCAGACGAGGTGGTGCGTGTGGTGGGTGGCGGCGCCGACCTGGCCGGCGCCGAGCAGGAGGGAGCCGGCGAGGGCGAGGACGGCGAGGGCAGGGCGGGCGCGGAGGCCGAGGAGGGCGGCCGAGGCGGCGAGCAGGACCGTGACGTAGAGGGCGACGACCAGGGGGGAGGCGGCGAGGCCGGCGAGCCAGGCCGAGCCCCAGGGGGCGTCGGCGGCGGCCGCGGCCGAGGGGGCGGCGCCCGCGAGGAAGGTCGAGAGCGCCGCGTGGACGTCGGCCGAGGCCAGCCAGAGCGCCGCGAGGACCACGCGGAGCGCGGCGAGGGTGCGCCAGGGGTCGGAGACGAGCTGAGCGGCCATGCTGGCGCGCAGTATGGCGGTCACGGCTGGACGAGGCGAGCGGGGCGAGCGAGTTGTCAGGGGGCGCGGGTTCCGTCGGCGTACGGACGCTGTCGAGGGGCGCTGCGGCTTGCCATCCAGCGAGCCCTCGCGAGCGAGGACGCTCTGCGGAAGGAGGTCGCGAGGGTGAAGGTGGGGCCCGCGAGCCAGCGGCATCGCAAGGCCCCATAGCGCCGGCGTGGCCGGCGCGGTCCAAAGCGCCGGCGTGGCGAGGGTGTCGCAAGTGGTCAACCGGAGTGCTCCACCTTGGTGGAGCCCCCATCAGGCGCAGCTCGCTGCGCCGGGTTTGCGGCCAGATCCCGGCGGCAAGCCGCCGGGGCCGGG
>JAWLBL010000048.1:9718-29022 GCA_041687695.1 Myxococcota bacterium
TCCCGGCGGCAAGCCGCCGGGGCCGGGGCTCCGGCAAGCCGGAGCACTCCAGGGCGGCCTCCGCCGGCATCAACACGAAGCCGGCGTGGCCGGCGCGGTTCATAGCGTCGGGGTGGTCGGCGGGGTTCACAGCGTCGGCGTGGCGAGGGTGTCGTAAAAGGTCAACCGGAGTGCTCCACCTTGGTGGAGCCCCCATCAGGCGCAGCTCGCTGCGCCGGGTTTGCGGCCAGATCCCGGCGGCAAGCCGCCGGGGCCGGGGCTCCGGCAAGCCGGAGCACTCCAGGGCGGCCTCCGCCGGCATCAACACGAAGCCGGCGTGGCCGGGTCGGTCCATAGCGCCGGCGCGGGGCCGGCTGCGGCGGCGGGCGACGCGGTCACGACGTTGCGACGGTCCTGGACGGCGCGGGGGGAATTGCGGGGCTGGGCGTGCAGGGCTACAGTCGCGGCGTTGGCGTGACCGTCCGTACCGCTGTGGCCAAGGGCAGCGATGGGAGGAGGAGCTGATGCCTCAGCAATCACGTGAGACTTCGCCCGAGCGGTCCGCGAGGGCTCCGGCCGGCGCGGCAGGGGCGGCGGGTCAGCAGGCCCCGGCCGGGGGCGGAGGGCGGGACGCGTTCGTCAATGCCTCGCTTCGCAGGATGAATTATGAGGAGGGGCGGGAGTTCCTGCGGCCCGAGGGCGGCGGCCTGGCCAGCGCGCTCGAGCCGGCGGCGGGTGCCGGGGGGGCACCCGGGTCGGCCGCCGGGGTGACGAGCAGGCCCCAGACGAAGTCCGCGCCGGCCGAGGGCGCCGCCGAGACCGAGGCCTCGGGGGCCATCGCGTTCGGGGCGATGGTCGCCTCGCCCCGGATCGAGCCCGGAAAGGCACAGCGCGTCGGAGACCTGGATCTGGGCAACCCGACCGCCAAGAAGATCCACAAGGCCGAGCCGTCCCTGAAGCCTCACCAGGACCGGACCTGGAAGCGCGTGGCGGACTTCGTCGGGGTCCACATCGAGCTGCTCCAGGCCTTCAACGCGGATCTGGATATCTCGCCGCTGGCCGAGGCCGCGCCCGAGGTGACGGTGTACGTCCCCTCGCCGCAGGAGGTCCTGTTCCTGCAGTACTGCCGCGAGGCCGACCCGTCGGTGACCGGCCTGGAGGTGCGCACCGACGCGGCGGGGTTGGCCAAGCGGCTGCCCGAGGCGGCCGCCAAGCTCCAGGGACTGCGTGACGCGGGCGCCCTCGCGGTCGTCGAGCAGGCGCGCGTCCGGGCCTCGGGCGAGACCGGGGACGCCTACGCGACCAAGAGCCCCTGGGCCTACTCGCCCAACCCGAACATGGGCAAGGGAAAGACGGAGGCCGTCGTTGACGGTCGCACCGAGCGCGTCGGCCGCTGGGGCTCGCACGCCAACAAGTGCAACCTGTACGCCCACGACGTGACGCACGCGGCTGGGCTCGACACGCCGATTCAGGGCAACCGGCACTACGCGACGGCGGGGAGTACCTGGGAGCACTACACGACCAAAGCCGGCGAAGAGTCACAGGCCAAGCACCTGTTCGACGAGGTCTCGTTCGAGGATGCTCGTCCTGGCGACCAACTCGTCCTGTATGGGTCATCGCGCGAGGACGAGAGCCACATAGAAGTGGTCACATCGAGGGCTGACTCGGACTCTGTGTATACGTCTGGTGCGCACAACTCCGGTGCATGGGAAACCAGGCATTTCAGCACTTTGGATGCCCTGAAGAAGGCGATGGCGCCGCACGTCGAGGCCGAGCTGGCCCGAATCCGAGCGCGGACTCGTCACACCACGGAGACTCAGATAGAGAAGCAGCGAAGCAGGCTCGAACAGTCGCTCAGGTACGAGCTTCACTTCGATCTGCTCAAGGGTGACGCGCGCTTCGTCAGGCACAAGGCTATGAAGTAGATGTTGCCCCAGGTTGCCCTGTTGATGACTCTGGCGTCCGCGCTCGTGCCGGCTGAGCCTGAGGCTGCGGACTGGACGCGGGTGTCGTTCGATGGGGCTGGGATTCTGTCGCTCGCATTGGACGACGAGGACCCGCGGCGGTTGGCGGCGCTGGGCGCGAGTGGGCTGTATGTCTCGGAGGACGAGGGGGCGTCCTGGCGACGTGTCGAGCGCGACGACCTGGGGTGCTTGGGCGTGGCGGTGATGGAGCTGCGCGGGGCTTTGGCCGTCATTGGGTGCGTGGAAGAGTGCCTGGTCGTCGATCTCGAGTCGGGACAGAAGCGGGCCTGCGAAGCGGAGCATCCCTGGAGGGACCGGGAGTTCATGGCGGGGCACGCGAAGGAGTGGGCCTCGCTTCAGCGAGTCGGGAAGAGATTCATGAATCGGCTTGGGCGTGTGTGGCCTTATCGCGGCTGGTTCAAGGTCGCGGGTGTTCAGCGGGGGCACCGGGTCTGGCTGGCCCACACCCAGGCGGGCGTTTATCGGAGCGGGGATGGCGGGCGGAGCTTTGCACACAGCTCGAAGGGCATGAAGGACCGGCAGGTAGCGTGGTTTCAGGCGTTGTCCGACAAGCCGGGCGCTGCACGAGTCGGAATGCAGTTCATGACGCACGCCTACGGTGCGTCGCGCTTCAGCGGCGGAGAGACCTTCGAGGCGGGATGGGGCGTCTGCTGGGAGACGCCGGCCGGGTGCTGGTCGTGCCAGCACGCCAACGAGAAGTTCCGGCCGAGGAACACGCCCGACGTCACCCGGATGGACTTCATGCGGCCGAAGCTCGAGTGGGTGTTCGTCGGCCGGGGCGAGTATGGGTTGCCTCCCGAGGTCAACGCAGGGTTCGCGGTCTGGCCGTCGGAAGAGGACCCCGTGCTGGTCGGGACCGACGCGGGGCTGTTCATCAAGTCCAGCCCGTCGGGCCCGGGTCTGTGCGCCGACTCGCCCATCGGGGGGACGGCGGCGGCGAGTCGGCCGCGGAAGGAACACGCGAAGGAGAGGCGGTGAGGCCGGCTGCTGACGCTGCGTGGGGCGGTGGTGACGAGCTGGGCCGAGAGGAGGCGCGGGGGCGAGAGGGGCGGTCAGGGGCCGAAGCGGGTGTGGCGCGCGATGCTTGGGCGGTCGGCGAGGCGGTCGGCCCAGGCGCGGAGGGCGGGGGGCGCCGCGGGGAGGGGGTAGGCCGCCGCGTTCAGTTGGGAGAGGAAGGGGGCGAAGGCGAGGTCGGCGAGGCTGAAGGCGCCGAGCAGGAAGGGGCGGTCGGCGAGGGCGTGGGCGACGCGGGCGAGGGCGGCGGTGATGGCCTGGGTGGCCTCGGCGACGACCATATCGTCGACGGGCGCGAGGGGGGCGCGGAGATAGGTCTGCTGGGCGAGGGCGTAGGAGGGCGCCGCCAGCGCGCGGTCGCACAGGTCGAAGAGGAGGCGCGCGCGGGCGCGAGCCGCGGGGGCGGTGGGCAGGAGGGGGGCGCCGGGGTAGCGCTCGTCGAGGTACTCGGCGATGAGGCGTGACTCGTAGACCGCGAGGTCGCCGTCGACGAGCAGGGGCACCTCGGCGCGCGGATGGCGGGCGACGAGCGCGGCCGGTTTGGCGTTCAGGTCGACCTCGACGCGGTGGTAGGGCAGGCCCTTTTCGTCGAGCACGATGCGGACGCGGGCGCAGAAGGGGCAGCTCGAGACCTGATAGAGGGAGATGGCCATGGGACGGCGCTCCTGGGTGGGGGCGATGGGCAGGGGGGCGTGACGAGGGGCGGACGCGCGGGTCCGCCGCCTCGTCGGGGCAGGGGGCGCGCGGGACGAGCGTCAGCGCCGTGCGGCGGGGCGCTTCAGCGGGAACGCCATGGGCCGCATGGGGGCGCCGCTGGCGCCGCGGAGCTTGAGCGACGCCCCGATGAAGACCACCTCGTAGACGCGGTCGCGCGCGAGCTCCTCGAGGTCGACCACCTCGAGGAACGGGACGCCGCGCTCGGCCAGCAGGAAGGTGTGGACCGGCACCCAGTTGTCCTCGGTCTCGACCGGGAAGGTCTCGAGGCTGAGGTTGTCGGCGCCGAGCGTCATCGCCTTCTGGTCGTCGATGAGCCAGCGCGCCGCCGCCAGCCCCAGCCCCGGCGGGGCGTCCATGTAGCGGGCGTTGTCCGGGTCGTGGAAGTGACGCATGCGCCCGGTGCGCACCAGCACGACGTCGCCCGGCGCGAGGGTGGTCTTCTGCCAGGCGAGCGCCTGCTGGAGATCGGCGGGGGTGATGCGGTAGGAGGGCGGCAGCTCGTCGAGCCCCTTGGCGCCCGCGACGTCGATGAGCACGCCGCGCGCGACGATGGGCGGCAGGACCTCGGCGCCGGCCCGCTTCCAGCCGCGGTCGCCGACGTGCTCGGAGGCCGCGAATCCGTTCCAGATGTGCCCGTCGAGGCCGAAGTGGTTGAGGGCGTCGATGTGCGTGCCCATGTGGGTGTACATCGTCACCGCGTCGCCGGTGTAGCTGACCTTGTCGTTCATCGCGCGGCCGTGGCCGAGCGGGTCGTCGACCGCGTGGCCGTGCGGGGTGTGCGTGAGGTGGTACTGGTAGCGCGGGTCGCCGAGCGCGTACCAGCTGGGCATGCCGACGAAGTAGTCGACCGAGAGGTCGTAGACCTTGCCGGAGCCGATCTGCCGCAGCGCGGCGAGGCGGGTCGCGTCGGTCATGAGGTTCAGGGTGCCGATCTGGTCGTCGGGGCCCCAGGGGCTCTGGCCAGGGTGGGGCGTCGGCGCGGCCGCGTGCGCCGCGTGCGCCGGGTGAGCCGGCGGCGAGGCGGAATCCCGCGGTGCAGCATGGCCCGGTCCGCAGGCCGTCAGGAGGGGAGGCAGGGCCAAGGTGGCGCACAGGGCGCCGAAGAGGCGGAGGGCAGGGGCGGTTCGCATGAGGGATCTCCGTCGAGGGCTGGGTGGACGCTCTGGCCGCCGCGCTTCGGCGTCCGAGACCCCCCGACCGTATCCACTGGTGTTGCGCGTGATAATCCGCCAAGATCCAGGAGGACTTTTTGCCGGACGTGAACAATGGACCTGTTCCACTGCATGCGGGCCTTCCGCCGCGTGGTCGAGCTGCAAGGCTTCTCGGCGGCCGCGCGCGATCTCGGGCTGGCCACCGCCACCGTGAGTAGCGCTGTGGCCCAGCTCGAGGAGCGCCTCGCGACCAAGCTCCTGCTGCGCACGACCCGCCGCATGTCCCTCACCGCGGAGGGCGCCGCCTACTACGAGCGGTGCGTCCGTCTGCTCGACGACCTCGAGGAGCTCGAGGGCTCGCTGCCCGGCGCCGACGCCGCCCCGACCGGCACGCTGAAGGTCAACGCGCCGATGTCGTTCGGGCTGCTGCACCTCGCCCCGCTCGTGCCCGAGCTGCTCGCGCGCTGGCCGGCGCTGCGCATCGACCTGGCGCTGACCGATCGCTTCGTCGACGTGGTCGAGGAGGCCGTGGACGTGGCCGTTCGCGTCTCGCCCGAGCTGCCCGACTCGGCGACCCTCGCCGTGCAGCGCCTCGCCAGCGCGCGCCAGGTGCTGTGCGCGTCGCCCGGCTACCTCGAGGCCCGGGGCGTGCCCCGGACCCCGGCCGACCTCGCCGCCCACGAGTGCATCACCTACAGCCTGAGCCGCACGCCCGGTGTGTGGGAGCTGGCGGGGCCGACGGGCACGACCCGGGTGCCGGTGACGGGGCGGGTCGTCGCGAACAGCAGCCTGGTCATCCGTCAGGCGCTTCTCGCGGGGCTGGGGCTGTCGCTGATCCCGTCGTTCTACGTCGGCCCCGAGCTCGCCTCGGGCCAGCTGCGCGTCGTGCTGGACGACCACCCGGCCCCGCCGCTGCACGTCAGCGCGGTCTATCAGCGCTCGCGTTACCTCGCGCCGCGCGTGAGGGCGCTCATCGGCCTGCTGCGCGAGCGGTGGGCCGTCGCCGATTGGGTGGCGCCGGCGGCCGCGCGCGAGCGGGCGCCTCGCGGGGCGATGGACGCCGACGGGGCTGCTTCGTAGGCGCTTCGCCGCCCGCGTCGCGAAGGAAAGGGGTCCATAGCGCCGGCGTGGCCGGCGCGGTCCATAGCGCCGGCGCGGCCGGCGCGGTCCAAAGCGCCGGCGTGGCCGGCGCGGTCCATAGCGCCGGCGTGGCCGGTGCGGTCCAAAGCGCCGGCGTGGCCGGCGCGGTCCAAAGCGCCGGCGTGGCCGGCGCGGTCCAAAGCGCCGGCGTGGCCGGCGCGGTCCAAAGCGCCGGCGTGGCCGGCGCGGGGCCGCCTGCGGCGGCGGACGATACAGCTTCGGCTTCGCCAGGGGCCTGGGGCCGAGCAGGGGCTGGGGTGCAAAGTCGACGCGGTGGGGCTAGGCTCTCGCCGCGTCGGGATGCTTGCAGGACTTCCCCAAGGTCGTCATCGCCAAGGCCCGCCGCGGCGAGCACAAGCTCTACCGCGTCGCGGCCGACGGGGTGAGCGGCCGGCACGTCATCATCGCCCTGTTTCCGATGCAGATGCCCGACGAGGTGGTGCTGATGTGGGTGCGCGGCCTGACGTTCTACCCGCTGCAGTGAAGGCGCGGGGGGCGCGGGGCGGCGGACGGCAGGCGGCCGGTCGAAGCCGAAGGCTGAGGGGGTGGGGGCGGACTGGGTCGCCGACCGGGATGGAGACCTCTCCAGGCGGCCCGGCCCGAAAGTGACAAGTGATTGGACCTGACCCCTTTCCCGGCCCGAAAGTGACAAGTGATTGGACCTGACCCCTTTCCTGACCCGGCGGCGAGCCCCACCCGGCCCGGGGCTCGTCGAACTGACCCCTTTCCTCGACCTTCTTTCCTCCGGCGGTCCAGCGCCCGGTCAGGCGTCGAGGATCTGGCGGACGCGCTCGAGCAGGGCGTCGGGCATGAAGGGTTTCTGCAGGAAGACGATGCCCTTGTCGAGCACGCCGTGGTGGACGATGGCGTTCTCGGTGTAGCCGGAGACGTAGAGGATGCGTAGCCCCGGCTGCCGCTCGGTGAGCCGGGCGGCGAGCTCCTTGCCGCCCATCTGCGGCATCACCACGTCGGTCACCAGGAGGTCGAGCGGACGCTCGAGCGACCCGACCTTCTGCAGGGCCTCGACCCCGTTGCCGGCCTCGACGACCCGATAGCCGGCGCGCCCCAGGGCGCGTGCGGCGAGGGCGCGCACCGACGGCTCGTCCTCGACCAGCAGGACCAGCTCGTGGCCGCCCGGCGTGCGACTCTCCGCGCGCTCGGCAGGCGGGGGCGCCGGCACCGCGTAGGAGCGCGGCAGGTATACCTTGAACGTCGTCCCGCGGCCGGGCTCGCTGTACACCCAGATGTGTCCGCGCGCCTGTCGGACGATGCCGTAGCAGGTCGCGAGCCCCAGGCCGGTGCCCTCGCCCGCGTCCTTGGTAGTGAAGAACGGCTCGAAGATGCGCGCGCGGACCTCTTCGGTCATGCCGCAGCCGGTGTCGCTGACGGCCAGCCGCACGTAGTCGCCGGGCGCCACCTCGGGGTGGTCGCCGGCGTACTCGGCGTCGAGCGTCACGTTCGTCGTCTCGAGCGTGATCTTGCCGCCCCGCGGCATGGCGTCGCGGGCGTTGACCGCCAGGTTCAGGATGACCTGCTCGAGCTGGCTCGGGTCCACCTCGACCGGCCACAGGTCGGGCGCGGCCAGGGTGACCAGCTCGATGTCCTCGCCCAGGATGCGCCGGAGCATCTTGTCCATGCCCAGGACGAGGTCGTTGACCACCATGGGCCGCGGCTCGATGATCTGCCGCCGCGAGAAGGCCAGGAGCTGCTGGGTGAGGCTCGCCGCCTTGCGCGACGCGGTCAGGATCTCGTCCACGTCCGCCCGCACCTCGGGCTGCTGCGCCAGCTCCACGCGGACCAGGTCGGCGTAGCTCATGATGGCGGTGAGGATGTTGTTGAAGTCGTGCGCCACGCCGCCGGCCAGGCGGCCGATCGCCTCCATCTTCTGCGTCTCGCGGAGCCGCTGCTCGAACCGCATCCGCTCGCTGACGTCGCGAACCGCGGCGATGACCATGGCGGACCCGTTCTCCGCCAGCGGGCTGAGGGCGATCTCGCAGCACAGGGTGCTCCCGTCGCGGCGGAGGGCCGGGTAGGGGCGGCCGGCGCCCATGGGGCGCGGGGCTGGCGCCTCGAAGAACGCGCGCCGGTGCTGCGGATGGGCGGAGCGCGACTCCTCGGGGATGAGGGTGTCGAGGGGCGCGCCGACCAGCCGCTCAGGCGGGTAGTCGAAGATGCGGCCTGCGGCGATGTTCGCGTGGAGGATGAGGCCGGACCGGTCGACCACCAGCATGCCATCCGGAGCGGCATCGAGCACCTGCGCCAGCAGCCGCTCGGCGCGCTGCTCGGCCTGGCTGACGCGCTGGCGTGTGCGCGCGTGCGCGATTGCCAGCCAGGCGGCGGCCCAGATGGCCACCAGGCTCAGGGCGCGGTTGGTCCAGATGACCGGCGTCGAGGCCGCCGCCGGTGCGAGCGCGATCGCGGCGAGCACCAGCCCGGAGGCGAGCGCGGCCACCCAGAGCGTGTCCCGTAGGCGGGGCGACCCCAGCGTGACGATGACCGCGAGCACGTGCATGACGCCCCAGGCGATCCCGAGCGGGGTGGCCAGATCCGCGGCGAACACGGCGAGCGAGGCGCCGATGCCCGAGATGAGATGTCGGCCTTCGCTGGGCACGGGCGGCTCCTTGGTGCCGAGGCGGATGTCAGGCATGCGCGCGCGCGCCGAAGGGGCGATTTCGCACAGCGACGGCCTGCCTCGGCGGGGGAGGCCGAGGCAGGAAAGAACGCTCGTTCTATCTTCAAGTCACTGATTTTCAAACGCATAAAGCGGTCAGGTGTGCGAAATTTGCATCCTTCGTCCGCGACACATGCAAATTGCGAAGACCTGACCCCTTTCCTCCCTTTCATCAGGCGCGGGGGGCGCGGGCCGGCGAGCAGGGCCGTAGTCGGAGCGACGACGACGCCGTGGTGGGGCGCCGGGGGCGCAGCCTTGCCTCAGGCGGCGTCGGCGGTGGCCGGCGGGGAGGCGTCGGGCACCTCGATGAAGTAGGCCTGCACGGGCTCGGAGACGCCCTTGAGGGTCAGCTGGCCGGCGTCGAGGCGGCGCCAGGCGGGCGGCAGCAGGCGGGCGGTCTCTGCGCCGACCAGGACCTGGCCGGGGCGGCTCGCGGACTCGAGGCGGGCGGCGACGTTCACGACCGGGCCGATGACCGTGTAGTCCGAGCGCCGGTCGGAGCCGAAGTGGCCGACGACCACCTCGCCGGTGTTGATGCCCGTGCGGGCGGCGAGGGCGACGCCGAGGCGGGCGTCGCGGACCAGCGCGTGGACCTCGTGGGCGACCAGGACGGCGCGGCGGGCCTGCTCGGCGGGCGGCAGCGGCTCGGGGGCGCCGAAGACGAGCATCACGGCGTCGCCGACGAACTTGTCGATGGTGGCGCCGTGGCGGTGGGCGATCTCGACGACCTCGGCCAGGTAGCGGTCCAGCACCACCCCCACCGCCTGGGCGCCGAGCCGCTCGCTGAGCTGGGTGAAGCCGACCAGATCGGTGAAGGAGACGGTGACGACGCGGCGCTCGGGGGGCTCGTCCATCGACAGCTCGCCGCGGGAGGCCTTGGCGACCAGCGCGGGAGGCAGATAGCGGCCGAGCACGACGTGGGTGACGTAGCGGTGCAGCTTGATGGTCTGGTTGACGCCGTAGTTGACCGCCATGAAGGTCAGCAGGAGCGCGCCGGCGAAGGTGGTCAGCACGGCGACGGCGACGTCCGGGTCCTGGAAGAGCGGGTGGACGAAGGGCGCGGGGGACAGCGGGGCGGGGGGCAGGGCGCCGGCGGCCTCGACCAGGGCGACGGTGGTGAAGGCGGCGAGGCCATAGAGGAAGGCGACCAGCGCCATGCGGTGGTCGAAGAAGACCCGGTAGACCGCGACCAGCATGATGGGGTTGATGACGGCGATGTTGGTCATGCTGCCCGAGGCGTAGATGGAGGCCTGGTTCATGCCGACCTCGGTCAGCAGCGACAGGAGTGACAGCCGCCAGAGGGTGCGGTGGCGCGAGGTGCCCTCGGCGACGCCACGCAGGGCCAGAGACGCCAGGTTGGCCGCGAGGAAGACCGCCACGTGCGCGAACCACACGTAGGCGTTGGTGCGGCTGGCCTCGGGCGCCCACGACCCGGGGAGGTTGGCCACGAGGGCGTGTCCGGTGGGCGCGATGATGATGGGCAGGCCCACGAGCAGACGCACCCAGGCGGCCAGGCGCAAGCGCTCGGGGCCCGTGCGGGGCGAGCCGAGCCCGGTCAGCAGCTCGGCGGCCAGGGTGCGCACCCGGGACCGCCACTCCTTGGGTGCCGTCGCTGTCGCCTGCATGGGGCGAGCATAGTACGAGCGGACGCGGTGTGTCGTCCGCAGCGGGGCATCGGCGCGTTCACAGCGCCAGGTAGAGGGCGAGGGCGAGCAGGACGAAGGCGAGGCCGCCGTTGCGCCAGCGGCCGAGGTGCTGCTCGGCGGGGTCGAGGTGGCGGGTCAGGGTGGTCGTCAGGGCCTGGCCGTTGGCGAGGAGGGCGTTGCGGGTCGCGTGGTAGGCGCGGGCGAGGGTGGCGACGGCGCCGTCCCAGGTGCGGGCCAGGGCGCGCAGGGCCGCGAGGACGGGGACCAGGAGGTCGCCGGGGGGGACGGCGAAGCGCTGCTGCGGTGCGAAGGCGCGGGAGGCGAGCAGGGCCAGGCCTGCGAGGAGGACACCCACGGCCAGGGGCCACAGGCCGGACCAGCTGGGCGCGAGGGTGGTCTTGGACCAGATGGCGCCCTGGAGCTCGGTCCAGGGCAGCAGCCACAGGACCGAGGCGAGGGCGATGAGGAGCGTGAGCCAGGCGGAGGTCATCCAGGGGCTGGCCGGGTGGTCGCCCGCGTCGGGGCGGGGCCGCGTCAGGACCAGGAAGCGGGCCATCAGCAGGGTGGTGCCGACGCCGGAGAGCGACAGCAGGGTCACGAGGACGTCCATGCGCAGCTCGGGCGCCGCGGCCAGGGCCGTCTCGAGCGAGAGCTTGGCGACGGCGCCGGTGGTCCAGGGGGCGCCGGCGAGGGCGAAGGCCGGCAGCGCGAGGCCCAGCAGGGTGATGGCCCGCGCCGAGCGGGTGGACAGACGCGAGGTGGCGACGCCGACCCCGAGGAAGAGGGCGCCCTTGGCGAGGGCGTGGTGCAGGGCGTAGATGAGCAGGGCGACCAGCGCGGTGGGCCACTGCTCGGGGCGCATGAGGCCGAAGCCGACGAGGACGGTCATCAGGCCCATCTGGCTGATGCTGGAGTAGGCGAGCAGGGTCTTGGGGTTGCGCTGGGTCAGGCCGACGAGGACGCCGTAGAAGGCGCCGAAGAAGCCGAGGATCATGGCGAGGGCGCCGACGGTGGGCAGCGCGGCTTCGCCCAGGGGCAGCGTGCGGAGCCAGCCGAGCAGGCCCGCCTTGATCATGGCGCCGCTGAGGACGGCGCTGGCCGGGCTGGGCGCCATGGGGTGCGCCAGCGGGAGCCACACGTGCAGCGGGACCAGCCCGGCCTTGATGCCGAAGCCGGCGAGCAGGAGCAGGGCCACCAGCGGGTCGGCCGTGTGGGGCGGGGCGGCGCCGGGGCCGGCGAAGCGCAGGTCGCCCGTGTCCCAGGCGAGCAGGAGGAGGCCCGACAGGACCAGCGCCTCGCCCATCACCACCAGGGCGACGTAGAGGCGGCCGGCCTCGAGGGCCGGGGGGCTGCGGTCGTGGATGATGAGGCCGTAGGCGGCGAGGCCCATGACGGAGAAGCCGAGGTAGAAGGTGATGGCGTCGCCGGCGAGGGGCAGGGCGAGGTTGCCGGCCATGGCCAGCAGGGAGAAGGCCCAGAAGGAGGGGCGGCGGGTGCGCACGTAGCCGACGGCGTACAGGCTGGCGAGCAGCCACAGCAGGGCCGACAGGAAGAGGAAGACCACGCCGGTGGCGTCGAGGGTGAGGCGGGCGCCGAGGAGGAGCCACGGGACCTCGATGACCAGGCCGGGCTCGGCGGTGAGCGACAGGACGAGGGCCGGCAGGGCGGTCCAGGGGGCGACGAAGGGCAGGGCGCGGCGGGTGGCGGGCCAGGCGAGCAGGCCGAGGGCGGCGAGCGGCGCGAGCAGGGCGAGGGCCACCAAGGCGGCGTCGGAGGCGGCGGCGGTCACCAGCCGAACTCCCGCGCGGCGATGAGGCGGCCCCAGGTGAGCGGGCTCACCGGCAGGCTGGCGAACAGGCCCATGAAGAGGACGATGAGCGCCGTGACGACGGGCGGACCGACCAGCAGCCAGGGGGCCTCGAGGCCGAGGCGGGGGCGTCGGTCCTTGGGCCAGGACTCGGGCGGGGGGCGGAACCAGGCGGCGTAGACGAGCGGCAGGAAGTAGGCGGCGTTGAGCAGCGTGCTGACGACCAGCACGGCGACGGCCCAGCCGGCCTGGCCTTCGAGGGCGCCGACGCCCAGGTACCACTTGCTGATGAAGCCGGCGGTGGGCGGCACGCCGATCATGCCGAGGGCGCCGACGGTGAAGGCGGCCATGGTCAGCGGCATGCGGCGGCCGACCCCGTCGAGGGCGTCGACGCGGTGGACGCCCAGGGTCTCGGCGAGGTTGCCGGCGCAGAAGAAGAGGGTGATCTTCATCACGCCCTGGTGGACGATGTGGACCAGGCCGCCGATGGTGGCGATGGGGCCGAGGACGGCGACGCCGAGGGCGATGTAGGACACCTGGCTGACGGTGGAGTAGGCGAGGCGGCGCTTGAGGCTGGTCTGCTGCAGGGCGCGGACCGAGCCGTAGAGGATGGTGACGGCGGCGAGCAGGGCGAGCGGCGCCAGGACGCCCAGCTCGGAGGTCAGGCGGACGCCGTAGACGTCGTAGCAGACGCGGACGATGCCGAAGGCGCCGGCCTTGACGACGGCGACCGCGTGCAGGAGCGCGCTGACCGGGGCGGGGGCGACCATGGCGAGGGGGAGCCAGCCGTGGAGCGGGACCAGGGAGGCCTTGACGCCGAGGCCGAGCACGAGGAGGGCGAAGGCGGCGATGAGCGGGCCGCGGGGGAGGTCCGGGTGGGCCGAGAGGCTGCCGCCTTCGATGAAGGGCACCGTGCCGACCAGGGCGTGGAGCCAGGCGGCGCCGAGGAGGAGGAGGACGCCGCCGACGAGGGTGTAGGCGAGGTAGGTGCGGCCGGCGCGGAGGGCCTCGGGGGTGCCGTTGTGGACGACCAGGGGCCAGGTGGCGAGGGTCAGCAGCTCGTAGAAGACGACGAAGGTCAGCAGGTTGCCGGCCATGGCGATGCCGGTGGTGGCGCTGACGCAGAGGCTGAAGAAGCCGAAGAAGCGGCTGCGGTTGGGGGAGCCCTCGAGGTAGCCGATGGCGTAGACGGTGGTGAGGAACCACAGGACGGCCGAGAGGGTGACGAAGAGCATGGCGAGCGGCGTGGCGTGCAGGACCAGATCCAGGCCGGGCAGCAGCGGCAGCCGCGTCTCGTAGCTCGCGTCGTGGTAGACGCCGTAGAGCATGACGGCGATGAGCGCGACCTTGAGCGTGGCGCCGGCCATGTTGAGCAGGCGCCGGGTGCGCACCGCCTGCTCGCGCAGGGCGAAGATGACGAGCCCCGGGACGAGCGAGCTGAGGACGACGAGCAGGGGCAGGAGGAAGCTGGCGCTCATGGGACCGCCTCGGCGACGGCGGGCGGCGCGCCGATGTCGATGAGGCCGAGCGGGGCGCTGGTGGCGAGGCCGAGGGCGACGCCGGCGAGGGCGAGGGCGAAGGCGCTCCAGCCGAGGGCTGGGGGGAGGCGTTCGCGGGTGACGGCCGCGGCGGCGGGGAGCAGCGCCTTGGCCAGCACGCGGAACATGTAGGCGGCGGTGAGCAGGCCGCCCGCGACGAGGACGGCGGCGATCCACCAGCGCTCGGCGGCGATGGCGGTGGTGAGGAGGAGCCATTTGCCGATGAAGCCGCTGGTGGGGGGCAGGCCCATCAGGCTGACGCCGGCGAGGCCGATGGTGAAGACGGTGAGCGGCAGGCGCTTGGCGGCGCCGGGCAGGGCGGCGACGGTGTCGTCGCCCGTGACGCGGAGGATGACGCCGGCGGCGAGGAACAGGGCCGACTTGGCGAAGGCGTGGGCGAGGGCCAGGTAGACGACGCCGCGCCAGGCGTCGGCGGCGCCGGGGCCGTGCAGGAGCGGGAAGGCGAGGAAGAGGTAGCCGACCTGGGCGACGGTGGAGTAGGCGACGAGCGCCTTGAGGCGCTGTTGGCGCAGGGCCTGGAGGCCGCCCCAGAGGACGGCGAGGGCGCCGAGGGCGCCGAGGAGGTCGCGGGCGGCGGGGAGGGCGAGGTCGGGGAAGGCCTGGTGCCAAAGGCGCAGGGTCAGGACGAAGGTCGCCTTGACGACGAGGGCGGACAGGACGGCGCTGACGGGGCCGAGGGCGCTGGCGTGGGCGGGGGGGAGCCAGAAGTGCAG
Organism: Myxococcota bacterium; assembly: GCA_041687695.1. Classification (GTDB taxonomy): domain Bacteria; phylum Myxococcota_A; class UBA9042; order PHBI01; family JAWLBL01; genus JAWLBL01. The sequence goes on from JAWLBL010000048.1 coordinate 24,101, forward strand.
GGGGAAGAGGGCGGTCTTGAGGAGCAGGCCGGCGGTGACGAGGGCGACGGCGAGCGAGGCCTGGGGGGAGGCGGCGAGGGCGGGGGCGATGGCGGGGAGGTCGAGGGAGCCGGTCGCGGCGTAGAGCAGGGCCACGCCCATGAGGTAGGCCATGGAGCCGACCAGGGTGACGAGCAGGTAGCGCATGCCGGCGCCGAGGGCGGGGCCGCCCGACAGGGCGATGAGGCCGACGGAGGCGAGGCCGAGCAGCTCGAGGGTGACGTAGGCGTTGAAGAGGTCGCCGGCGAGGAAGACGGCGTTGAGGGCGGCGCAGACGAAGAGCCACAGCGGCCAGAAGTGGGGGGCCGCGGACGGGTGGCCGGGGGCGTCGGGGGCCGGGTGGAGGTAGGCGGCGGCGTAGCTGGTGGCGGCGGCGACGATGGCGGAAGTGGTGAGCACCAGGGTGAGGCTGAGGCCGTCGGCGACGAGGAGGACGCCGAGGGGGCTCGGCCAGCCGCCGACGCGGTAGTGGAGGGGGCCGGCCGCGGGCAGGTGGGCGGCCAGGAGCGCGGCGGTGAGCAGGGCGCCGAGGACGCCGGCGGCGGCGAGCCAGGGGCGGGCGCGGGGGGGCGCGGCGAAGGCGAGGGCGGCGGCCAGGAGCGGGAGCAGGATGGGGCCGACGATCCAGTGGGGGCTGGTGGGATCAGCGGTCATCGGTGGGCCCCTGGGCGGCCTCGCTGGCGTCGCCGGGCAGCAGGGGGCGGCCCTGCTCGGCGCGGACGCGGCGGGCGAGGGCCAGGGCGAAGGCGGTGGCGCTGACGGCGACGACGATCCCCGTCAGGACCATGGCGCGCGGGGCCGGGTCGGGGGGGCCGGCGGCGGCGGTGGCGGGCAGGGCGATGAGGAGCAGGAAGGTGCCGCTGGCCATGAGGTTGACGGCGAGGATCTTGCGGACGAGGTGGCGGCGGGCGAGGGCCCCGTAGAGGCCGACCAGGAAGAGCAGGGCGCCGACGAAGGCGTAGAGGGACGGGGCGGTCATCGCGGGGCTCCGGGGTCCGGGCGCTCGGGCGGGACGCCGACGAAGAGGGCGGCCAGGGTCAGGGCGATGGAGAGGGTGGCGAAGACCTCGACGAGCAGGATGAAGGGCTTGGCCAGGCCGGGCGGCCAGGTCAGGTAGGGGCGGCCGAGGAGCGGGCCCGCGAGGCCGGCGAGGGCGAAGACGAGGAGGCCGGCGACGAGGGCGAGCCGGAGCGGGAGCGGGCGGGCGGGGGGCGCGGCGCCGGTGACCACGAGCAGCACGACGGAGGCGCCGAGGAGCGCGCCGCCCTGGAAGGCGCCGCCGGGGGCGTCGGCGCCGATCCAGACCAGGTAGGCGCCGATGAGCAGCAGGGCCGGGGTCAGGCGGCGGGCGGCGGTGGCGACGACCGGGCTGGCGGGGGGCCAGGGGCTGGGTGGGGCGGGGATGCGCAGGGCCCAGACGCTGGCGAGGGCCAGGAGGAGCACGGCGACCTCTAGCAGGGTGTCGTAGGCGCGGAAGTTGAGCAGGACGGCGGTGACGGGGCTGGACACGCCGCTGTCGGGCAGGCGGGCGAGGGCGGCGTCGGCGAGCGGGGTGGCGGCGGGGGGCGGGGCGTCGAGGGCGGCGAAGAAGGCGGCGCCGAGGGCGGCGAGGGCGGCGGCCGTGAGGAGGCGGTGGAGCATCGCGTCAGCGCTCGCGGTCGGCGGCGGCCAGGCGGCCGATGGCGTCGACCAGCAGGGCGCCGGTGAGGCCGGCGCCGATGGCGGCCTCGGCCAGGGCGACGTCCGGGGCGGCGAGGCGGACCCAGGCGATGGCCAGCAGCAGGCCGAAGGTGATGAAGAGGACCGCGGCGGCGAAGAGCGCGCGGGTGGCGAGGGCGGCCCAGGCGACGGCGACCAGCGAGGCGGCCAGCAGGAGGTCGATGAAGGGGGGCCAGGTCATCGGGGCTCCTCGGAGGTCCAGGGGCGCAGGCCGCTGCGCAGGGCGGAGCGGGCGACGGCGTGGGCGCTGGTGGCGCTGGCGACCAGGACCAGGAGCCAGGCGAGGAGGAGCTGGCCGACGTAGGCGGCCGAGGGGGCTTCGAGGGCGAGGGCGGCGACGACGAAGCCGAGCCCGAGGCTGTCGGCCTTGGTCAGGGCGTGAAGGCGGGTGTAGACGTCGGGGAAGCGGAGCAGCCCGACGGTGCCGGCGATGAAGAAGGCGAGGCCGACGACGAGGGCGACGGCCGCGAGGATCTCAAGGAGGGTCATGGGCGCCTCGCTGGGGCGGGTCCGGCTCGGGGCCTGGCGTGGCGCGCCGGACGAAGGTGATGACCGTGACGGCGGCGAGCACGGCGAAGACCAGGGCGACGTCGAGGAGCCCCGGCGCGTCCATGGCGTGGGCGAGGAGCAGGAGGACGCCGACGCCGGTGGTGCCGAAGAGCTGGGCGGCGAGCATGCGGTCGGCGGCGGTCGGGCCGCGGGCCACGCGGCGCAGGCCGACCAGCAGGGTCAGCAGGAGCACGATGGCGGCGAGCTCGGTCAGGTGGGTCATGATGGGGGCTCGGAGGACGCGGGCAGGGGGTGGCCGTGCAGGGCGGCCACCTTGGCCTCGAGGCGGCCGAGCTCGGCGGTGACCGCCTGGGGGGAGCCGGAGAGGGCGTGCACGGTGAGCGCGGCGCCGTCGAGGTCGGCCGCGAGCGTGCCGGGCACGAGCCCGACGAGCGCGACGAAGAACAGGGCGGCGGGGCTGTCGGGCGGCAGACGCAGCGGGTAGTGGACGAGGCTGGGCGCGATGGGGCGGCGCGGGGCGAGCGCGCGGCGGGCCACGTCGAGGCCGCCGTGGACCGAGCGCCAGGCGAACCAGGGCAGGAAGACGGCGAGGGGGCCTAGGCGCCAGCGGCCGTGGGGGCGGGGTGGGCTGAGCCACAGGCTGGCGGCCGTGGCGGCGGCGACGACGGGAACGCCGACCCACCACAGGCCAGGGCGATCGTCGCCGATGGCCCACCACGCCGCGAGCAGGGGCAGCGCGCGCACGAACGCCGCGGGCGCACCGGTGCCGTTGCGCGGGTGCTCGTTGGGCAAACCTGCCTCCGTCTCGTGGGGGATGCTCACGAGGTTGGAGGGGCGCCCGCGGAGGGGCCAGCTTCGGGTCCGACACGGGTAAGTGGAAGGGGGCCGCTCAGTGCAGGCCGATGTCGTGGGTGCGGACGGGGGGGCCGACGGGGACGGGGATCTTGAGGGTCACGACGAAGCCGAGCTCGTGGCCGCGGGGGCGCTTGGCCTCGGGGGCGGTCAGGTCGAGGGCGCCGCGCAGGCCGAGGCCGAAGAGGCCGGCCGAGAACCAGACGCCGAGCTGGGGGCCGGTGCTGGCGGCCAGGCGGTGGGTCTCGCCGCGGTGGAACCAGCCCAGCTCGAGGCCGAGGCCGTGGCCGGCCTGCAGGCCGCCGGCGAAGCGGAAGTGGTCGGTCAGGTGCTCGAGCTGCGCGAAGGCGCCCCAGCCGAGGCCGGGATTGAGGCTGGAGGCGGCGGGCCACAGGAGGGTCGAGACCTCGAGGCGACGCCGAAGCCGGGGCCCGGGCCCGACGCCACGGTGAAGATCGGACCTGGCAGGAAGTAGCCGCCGACCTCGGCCGCGGCGGACGAGGGGGCGGCCAGGGCGAGGGCGAGCAGGGCCGGCTTGAGCGAGGCGCGGAGCGGCATGGCGAGGCCTTGGAGGCGGTCGGGCGGAGCGGTCAGAGGGCGAGGGTCATCAGCTCTTCGGTGACCGGGTGGCCGTGGACCTGGAACGAGTCGTGCTCGATGGCCCAGGTGCGGAAGCCGAACGACTGATAGAGGGCGCGGGCCGGGGCGTTGGTGGTGTTGACGCCGAGGTCGAGCAGGGTGAGATGGGGGCGCTGGCGGGCGTGGGCGAGGGCGGCGGTCAGGAGGACGCGGGCGAGGCCGAGGCGGCGGTGCTCGGCGGGGACGTACAGGCCCCACAGGGTCGCGCGGTGACGGCGCTTGGCGTGCGGGTCGCGGTGGACGCCGCAGGTGCCGGCCAGCGTGTCGCCGGCGAAGGCGAGCAGGACGAAGGAGCCGTCGGGGTCGGGGGTCAGGCGCTCGGCGACGACGGAGAGGGGCCGCGTGACCTCTTCGGGCTCGCTGGAGAGGAAGGCGGTCGGGCGCTCGCGCAGGCCGCGCAGGCGGAGGGCTTGCCAGGCCGGGGCGTCGTCAGGGGTGGCGAGGCGGACGTGGACGCGAGGGGAGGGTGAGGGTGGTGGAGAGAGCGTCGCGGTGAGGTCGAGGCGCTCCATGGCGTCGAGGGCGAGCTCGGCGCGGCCCTCGGCGCACAGGCCCTGGAGGCCGGCGTCCTCGAAGGCGGCGCGGGCGGCGTCGAGGCAGGCGGCGCGGACGCGCTCGGCGAGGGCGCGCGGGTCGGTGGGCGGCGACGGCATCGTGAGGGCTCCGGTGGGCAGGGGTGGGCGGAGCTTACACGAGCGGCGCGGTGGCGCATGCATGGTCGCTGCGGCGGGCCAGCTGGAAGCCGGCGATCCCAGGGCGGCGGGCGCGAGCTGGTGACCGGTTCCGGCCGGCTGGAAGCCGGCGATCCCAGGGGGCGGCGGGCGCGAGCTGCTTACCGGTTCCGGGCCGGCTGGAAGCCGGCGATCCCAGGGCGGCGGTCGGTGCCGTCGGAGCGCCCGCGCTCGCGCGGGCTCGTCGGATCGCGCCGCTCGCGGCGCATGGAACCGCGACCATTCCGGGCCGGCTGGAAGCCGGCGGTCCCAGGGCGGCGGGCGCGAGCTGGTGACCGGTTCCGGCCGGCTGGAAGCCGGCGATCCCAGGGCGGCGGTCGGTGCCGACCATTTCGGGCCGGCTGGAAGAGGGTGTCGTATTGATGCCGGCTGAGCCGGCGATGGAGTGCTCCGGCTTGCCGGAGCCCCGGCCCCGGCGGCTTGCCGCCGGGA
>JAWLBL010000049.1:0-28243 GCA_041687695.1 Myxococcota bacterium
GTGCGGTTTCCCACACTGACCACAGCTCCGACGACGACTAGGCGTAGGTCCCCTTCGAACGGAACTCCGGCTCATACACCACTTGACAGGACGCTACTTCCTCGTGGAAAGGAGGCCGCATGATGCCCAAGGCCACTGCGATGGGGAAGGCTTCGAAAACGACGAGGGCGCGACCTCGTCGAGGTCACGCCCTGTTCGGGTGAAGGGTGGGTCGCGCGCGTTCTGGGGGGGTCGGTCCCAGTGGTAGTGTTTCCGCCAAGGTTTGTCTCGGGGGGCGGACGCGTCTCACGACCCGCCCGGCAACTAAGCAAGAGGCGTGCCAGCACACATGGAGCCGCCATGACCGGCTCCGGGGGGCCGAAAGCGGCCCGTGGCGCGCTTCGGGGGCCGCTTCTCCCCCGTCAGGCCTGAGGCCAATCGGCCTCGGTGGGGTCTAGTGGCCGCAGTCCGGGGTCAGTAGGGCAGCGGGTCGCCTTCCTGCCAACGCTCGAAGACGACATACACCTGGTCGGGGGCGACCGGGCGCACGATGAGGAAACGACGCGCCCGGGCGAGCGTCGTCTCGCGTTCGCTGTCGAGGACCGGGGCCCAGGTCCCCAGGTTGTAGTAGCGGCCGCCGCCGGCCAGGGGGCGCCGCTCGGGGCGGTGGCTGTGGCCGAAGGCGACCACCGGGACCCGCAGGTGGCCGGCGATCTGCTCGGCGACCAGGCCCCAGCGGCCGCGCTCCTGCAGCGCCAGGCTGCCGCGGCCCATCGCGCGCAGGACGAAGGTCAGCGCCGGCAACAGGGTCAGCAGCAGCAGCCCCTGCGTCCAGGTGCGCGCGGCGATGACGCCGACCGTCAGGATGAGCGCGCCCAGCACCGCGATCAGGAAGCGGTCCAGCCACAGCTCGTGCAGCAGGTGGCGGAAGCGGTCGGCGATGGGGCTCGAGCTCAGGCGCTCGAGGACGCCGATGAAGCCGGCGTCGACGCCCTTGGCCTGCCCGTAGGCGCGGTAGCGGGCCTGGCGCTCGGCCTCGGAGCCGCGGGCGCGGCGGCGCATCGCGCGCACGTCGAGGAGGGCACGCACGGAGGCGGCCATGAAGGGTCGGAACAGCGGGCGGCGCGGCCAGTAGAACTTGACGAAGTGCCGCATGTAGCCGCCGAGCGACATGATGAAGCTCTCGTCGTTATAGGGGTTGAAGGTCCCCAGGCGGCTGAGCGTGTAGCGCGCCATGACCGACCCGAACGAGCTCTCGATCTCGGCCGGCCGGCGGCGCGACGGCGGCAGCACGGGCGACAGCACGTCGCGGTAGCTGCAGGTCGTGTCGTACTGCTGGCCGTGCTCGGCGTAGAGCACGCCCGGCACGTACAGGAACCAGGGCTCGACGCTGACGGCGGCGGCGACCTGCTCGCCCGTGCCGATGGGCGCGCGCGCGGCCAGGGCCTGCCGCAGGACCTCCTGCACCTCGGGGAAGGTCAGCTCGCGGTCGTGGTTGCCCATGACGAAGGTGGCGCGGTTGCCGCGGCCCAGGAACCAGGCCAGCGTATCGAAGAACAGCGGGTGGTCCTCGATGATGCGGCGCATCTTGTAGACGCTGCCTTCGGACGAGGGCGGCAGCCCGATGGGGGGCGCCTCGACGCCCGGCGGCGCCGAGAAGACGGCGTCGAAGTCGAAGGTGTCGCCGTTGAAGACGATCTCGGTGCGGGAAAAGCGCGCGGGGCGCCGGCGCTCGAGCGAGCGCAGCAGGCCGGCGAGCGCCTCGTCCTGGATGGCGTCGACGGCCTTGTACTCCCACCAGCCGGGCGCGGGGGGGCGGATCACCTCGGTCAGATGCACGTCGCTGACCAGCGCGTACTCGGTGCGTCCATCCGAATGCGGGACATGGATACTGACGGGGCCGGCCCCTGGCCTCATCGGTCTCGCGCCTCCTCGCGCCGCCCGCTGCGGCGGGCGCCGGTTGTACCCGACGCCCGCCGGGTTGTCGATCGATGGCGGCGGGCGAGGAGGCGCGATGACGTCAGCGGCACTGATCGAGGTGCGTCGGGTGGAAGCCCTTCTCGAGCAGACGGATGGCGCACTGCTCGTCGACGCGACGGCACTTGTCCAGGTGCGTCGGGTGGTGGCCCTTGTCGAGCAGCGTCGCGGCGCAGCCGGGCGTGAGGTCGGCGGTGCAGTGCGACAGGTGCGTGGGGTGGTGGCCGCGGGCGAGGAGCTCCTCGGCGCACCAGGGCTCGACCCGCACGCACTGGTCGAGGTGCGTCGGGTGGTGGCCCTTCTCGAGCAGGGCCACGGCGCAGCGCTGGTTGACGCCACGGCACTTGTCGAGGTGCGTCGGGTGGTGGCCCTTGTCGATGAGCACCGAGTCGCAGGTCTTGACCGGCTTGGGCGGCGGCGGCGGCGGCGGCGGCGGCGGGACCGGGACCGGCGGCGGCGCGACCACCACGTCGTCGTCGGCGCTCAGCGGCAGGGCGCCGATGTCGCCGGTGTCGCGGAGCTTGCGGTACCGCTGCAGCGCGCGATCGACGTCTCGGAAGATGACGCTCTGGCGGGCCTCATCGCCGGGCCGCCACGGGCGGTTGACCACGACCTCGCTGTCGCGAGCCTGCTTGGCGCGCTTGCCCTGCAGCATGGGGCGCACCAGGATCTCGCGGCCGCGCGCGTCGGCCCACACCGAGCGCAGGCTCCAGCGGATGGCGCGCGTCTCGAGGCGGCCCGGGCTCTCGACGACGTCGGGCTCGGCCAGGATGCGATAGCCCACGTGTTGCATCGGGGCGGGCGGCGGTTTGACGATGGCGCCGGGCGGCCTGGGCCCGCCGGGGCGGGCGGGCGCGGCCGGGGCGACGAGCAGGGCGACGGCCGCGAGGCTGGCGGCGAGGGCGAGGCGATGATGGAGGGGTCTCATGGCGTCTTCCGAGGTAGGTCGATGAGCGGCGAGGGTCGCTGCACGAGGCGGTGGACGGCGAAGCGTCCGCGCCATTCATCGCAAACGGGCGCTTCGACGCAAGCCGCGTGACTCCGCGAGGCCCGCGGGATTGAACCTGCCAGCCACCCGACTAAGATGGGCGCGGCTCCGGGCGACCATGTCGGCCGGGCGGAGCCGTGTGAGCCAACACGCCGCACCGTCACGTGCACAATCTTGTTGCAGATCGCGTGCGGCCATCGTCCTTGAGGTGCGTCCAGATGGATGCCTCTTCGACCGCGATCCTGATCGATTTCGAGAACCTGATCCTCGGCCTGCAGCCCGAGACGCCCGAGGAAGGCTCGGACGACATGGTGCTGCCGCTCGACGTCAGCCTGTTCTTCCGGCTGGCCGAGGAAGAGGGGCCGGTGGCCATCGCGCAGGCCTACGCGGACTGGCGGCTGGGGCTGTACAACCGCCACCAGGTCGAGCTGTACAAGCACGGCGTCGAGCTGGTCCACGTGCTGGGGCGCAACTTCAAGAACGCCGTCGACGTGCGCATGGCCGTGGACGCCGTCGAGATGATCTACGAGCGCCCGCACATCAAGACGTACGTGGTCGTCAGCGGCGACCGCGACTTCATCCACGTGCTCAAGGTGCTGCGCAAGAACGACAAGCGCGTCATCGGCGTCGCGCCAGCGCGCAGCGCCAGCGAGGATCTCGCGGGGCTGTGCGACCGCTTCGTGACCTACCGCGCGCTGTGGCGCACCCACCACGAGCAGGACGAGGCCTCGGAGCCCGGCGAGCCGTGGGAGGACCTCAAGGCGCGCATCGCCATCCTGCTGGCCAGCCACGCGGGCGAGGAGGGCCTGGTCGGCGCGCAGATGAAGCCGCTCATCCGGCGGCACCTGTCGCCGACCTTCGACGAGGCCAACTACGGCTTCTCGAAGCTGACGAACCTGCTGAGGGCGATGCCGGACGTGGTGCGGGTCGACCAGCCGGTGCCCGACGGCGACGTCCGCATCTATCCCCTGCTGGACGCGGGCGAGGCGCAGCAGCTGGCGCAGGCGGTCGGGGCCTCGGCGCTGGTGACCCAGAGCACCGATCCCATGCGGCGCTTCCTGACGCAGGCCCGCGAGCGCCTCATCCACTGGCGCTACGAGTGGAGCCCGGCGACGCGGCGCGAGCTGCTGGCGGCCATCCACGAGGTCATGGTGGCCGAGCCGCCGTTCACGCAGGACGAGATCATCCACGCGATCCAGCACGGGCCCATCGGGCAGCGCGAGGGCATCACCACCACTCAGATCGCGCGCTACCTGTCCATCTGCTACCAGTCGCTGATGTTCCACATCGAGCAGAACGACAAGGATCTCCCGGTGCGGACGCGGCGGCTGACGCTCCGCGAGGAGTACGAGGCGCTGCCCGACTTCGTCGCCCGCTACGAGCAGAGCATCGTCTACAAGATCGGCGAGCTGCTGCCCGAGGACCCGCACGAGGCGCTGTGCTGCACCTGCCGGCTGCTGGGCTTCGGCGACGCCGATGAGGCCGAGGAGGCGCACCTGACGTACGTGCGCGCGCTGCTCGAGCGCGCAACCCGGCGCGGGTGAGCCGTCAGGTCAGCCCACGCGCGCGGGCCCAGGCGGCGAGCACGTCGGGATAGGGCATGCAGCTGTGCCGCTCCGACACCCAGGCCGTGGCCTCGTCCAGGGTCATGCCGCGGTGGGCGGCCAGGTAGCCGATGACCACCGACGGCGAGCGGTTGAGGCCGGCCGTGCAGTGGACGTAGACCTTGCGCCCGGCGGCGACGTGTTGGGCCACCGCGTCGACGGCGGCCTCGAGGTGGCGCTCGAGGTCCTTGCGATCGAAGTCGCGGACCGGGACGCGGGTCGTCGAGATCCCGGCGCGCATGTACAGCTGCCACAGGACGCCCCACGACAGGCCGCGGCTGGCGAGGTCCTCGTCGCTCTGGAGCGTCACGAGCGCGCGGACGCCGCCGACCTCGCGCAGCCACTGGATCTGCTCGGGCGTGTGCGGGTGGCTCCCGACCGCGAGGGTGTCGTCGAGGTCGCTGAAGTGCTGGAGCATGCGGGACTCCCGGGCGTTCGGCCGCGACGGACGCCGTCGGCGGGCGATTAGTCTAGCCGGTTCGCGACGTTCCGGCCAATCCGTGTTATGAGGCCCTCGTGTTCGAGCCCTACCCCTCCCCGGCCCCGACGCCGCCCCGCCGCGCGGCCTCGGGGTGGCTCGCCGTGAACGTGGTCGCGGCCTGGGCGGGGGTGCTGGTCGGCGTCGCCCTGGGGTGGCCCGAGGCCGCGCCGCCAGCCGTGGTCGACGCGCGCCCGCTCGGGGCCCCGACGCTGCCCGCGCGCATCACGCCTGCCGCGCCCGCGGGGTCCGACGGCGTGGCGCACCCCGAGCTGGAGGGCCTGCGGTTTCGCGGCTGGCACGGCATCGACTCGGACGCCGAGCCCCCGCCCGACGCGGCCCTGCGCTGGGCCCTGCTGGCCGACGGCGCGGGCCGGCGCGTCACGATGGTGCGCTTCTCCCGCGACGCGCTCGAGGCCGCGCTGATGCCGTCGGCCGCCAACGCGCTCGAGCGGCCCGAGCTGAGCGCCGCCGTCAAGGTCGACGCCGAGCGCGTGGCCGCCGTGCTGGATCTGGGCGTCCCGGCCGGCGCCATGCTGGACGGCCACCTGGTCGGCGTCCTGCACCGGGCCGCGCCCATGCTGGCCATCGAAGGGGGCTACGTGCGCCTGGCGGCCGACGCCTCGGACGTCCCGTCGTGGAGCCACGTCGCGCAGGGCCGCGCGCCCGAGTCCGGCGAGCCCTTCGCCGGCGTCGCCATCCTGGCCGACGGATACGCGCTGTGGGTGCACGCCGTGGGCGTCGGGCCCGACGCGATCTCGGCCCTGCTGGCGCGCCTGGGGGCGCGTCGGATCGTCCTGCACGCCGGGGTGGATGCGCTCCGCCCCGGTCATCTATACACTCGCCGCAGCGAGCGGACGGGCACCTGGCAGCTGTCGCGCCGGGCGCTCGTCCCGGGGTCGGGGTTCGAGGCAGTCCCTTCCCTCAAGCTGGACAACGTCCGCCTCGTGCTCCATCACCGGCCCCCGGGCTTCGTCCCGGACCGAACAGCGACCGTCGAGCGATGATGCGAACGAAATCCCGTCTTTTGACCCGCCACCTCCTGGCCCCCGCCTTCGCGCTGGGCGCCCTCGCCGCCACCGGCTGCGGCAAGCAGCCCGAGCCCGCCCCGGCCCCGACGCCTCCGTCGGCCGTGACCGCGCCCGAGAAGCCCGCCGAGCCGCCGCCCGCGCCGCCCTCGCCGCTGGCCGACGCCGAGGCCGCGCTGACGCAGCCGGTCGAGACGCCCGAGGCCATCACCGCGGCCCTGCAGAAGGCCGAGGAGCTGGCGACCTGGGCCGAGAAGAACCCCGGCGCCGAGGCCGCCAAGGCCCGCCTGACGTCGGCGCGCTTGCGGCTGGTGGCCGTCGCCGCCGCGGCAGGCCTGGACAGCGAGCCGGCGCAGCGCGCGCTGGGCGGCGAGGCCAAGCAGCTGGCCGGCATCCGCGCGACCCTGGATCTGCTGGCCCAGCAGCCGGCCGAGGGCGTCGACCCCAAGCCGGTCGCCGACGCCGTACAGGCCATCCTGGGCGCCGACCCCGAGCAGAAGGAGGTCACCTTCGACCGCGGGGCCGCCGAGGCCCTGGCGAAGGGGACGACGCTCGAGGGCGCCGCCGTCCGCGTCCTGTGGCTGGCGCGCTACCAGCGCGCGCTCGAGGCGCTGACCAACCCGACCGCCGAGATGGCGGTGCCGGCGATGTCGCGCGCGGTCGGGCGGCTGCTGTGCGCGACCTGCGCCGACGCGCACCACGTCACGCCCGACGTGGTCACGCGCTTTCTGCTCAACCCCAAGAACACCGACGGCGTCGTGTGCGCGTCGGCCGTGACGGCCGCGCAGGAGGCAACGACCGCGACGGCCCAGCTCGAGGCCATGGCGACGTGCCGCGAGGCGCTGGGCGTGAGCGACCCCACCGACCCGGCCTTGTTCTGGGGCACCAACGCGCTGGCGGCGGCGACGCTGACCCAGGCGTCGGCGCTGGCCAACGCGCCGGCCGTCGAGGGCGCGCTGGCGACCGCGGCCAAGCGCAAGGCCGAGGCCGTCGGTCAGCGCCTGTCGGGCGTCTTCGCCCTGCCGGTGCCGGTGGTCGTCGAGAAGCTGCCGGAGTCGGGCGAGCGCGTGGTGGGGACGCTGCCGGCGATGGTCGACGGGCTCGGCGTCGGCGGGCTGACGGCGACCAGGCAGGCGCTGCCGACCGTCGTGGTCGGCCCGGACGCCGTCAAGATAGGCCTGCGGCCGCTGGTCGAGGTGCGTGACGGCAAGGTCGTCGCGCTCAACCCCGAGCTGAACCTGCCGTCGGGCGGGCGATCGGTCATCACGCTCGAGGCGCTGGCCGAGGCCGAGCCGGCCGAGGGGCAGACCGGGGTCGCCGAGGTCATGTCGGGGGCCGCCGAGATGAAGCTGGGCGCCGAGAAGGTCGCGGCGCGGGTCGCCCCGGCGGCGCTCGGGGCCGGCGAGGTGGGCGGTGTGGTGAACGTCGCCGTGGACGCGCAGGCGCCGGCCTGGGCCGTGGTCAAGACGCTGGACGGCCTGAAGGCGGGCGGGTTCGAGCACGTGCGCTTCCTGAAGACCGCGACGCACACGCGACAGCTGCCGCTGGTGGTGCGTCAGGCGCCCGAGGCGGTGACGCAGCGCACGGCGGGCTTCGCGCGGCCGCTCATCGCGGTGGTCGGCGCGACGCACGTGGACGTGTGGACGCCCGAGGGCGACGGCCCCGAGGGCGTGAAGAAGGACGCCGACGCCAAGATGCCCGAGGGGCTCGAGCCCGGTTACAAGGGCAAGGCGCTGGTGCGGCTGCGCGTGCCGATCCCCGAGGGGATGGGCTACGGGCTGACGGCGCCGACCCTGCAGCAGGTCGACGCGGCCATCGGCTACTTCGAGAAGACCACGGGCGCCACCGGGACGCTGCACGTCGTCGCGGGCGAGGGCGCGCGCGCGGCGGACGTCCTGCGGGTCGCGCAGGCCTATCAGGAGAAGGCGGGCAAGGAGCTGGCCGACCCGACGACCCTGTGGCCCGAGGTGACCTGCGGCGGCCCCGAGTACGTCAAGGCGCGCCGCACGCCCGAGGGCTGCGCCACGGCGGTCGCGGTGGCGTTCTCGGCCGTCGAGGAGCCGTCGAGCAAGGGGATCCGCGACTCCATCGTGGAGAAAAAGGACGCCCCGCCCAAGAAGGCCGAGCCGCCGCCGCAGGCCGGCTTCTGCAACCAGAACGACATCCGCGTGAACATGAACAAGCGGATGGGCTCGTTCCGGTTCTGCTACGAGCGCGAGCTGCAGCTCAAGAACTCGCTCGAGGGGCGCGTCGTCCTGAAGTTCACCATCGGGCCCGACGGCTCGGTGCAGGGCGAGCCGACCATCGCGTCGGCCACGCTCAAGGACGAGTCCGTCCACAAGTGCATGATCAACAACGTGAAGAAGGTGAAGTTCGGCAAGCCCGAGGGCGGCGTGTGCGTCGTCCAGTACCCGTTCGTGTTCCAGAACAAGGGCAACTGAGCGTCATCGCCGGATGCGAGCGGCGCCGGCCGGCGTGCGGTCCCCTGGACGGGGGCTGCCGCCGGCCGGTGTCGTTTCGAAGGGCGAAGTCCGCCTCGGAGGTGACCCGGACGGCCTGGTCAGCGCGCGACGATGGCCTCGAGGCAGGTGCGCAGGCCCTGGAAGGCGCGGGCGCGGTGGCTGATCCGGTTCTTCTCGGCCTGGGCCAGCTCGGCGAAGGTCTGGTCGGCCGGCGGATAGAGGAACAGCGGGTCGTAGCCGAAGCCGCCCTGCCCGCGTGGCGCGCGCAGGATGAAGCCACCGCAGCGGCCCTCGATGGTGGCCATGGCGGCGCCGGGCGGGAGATCGCGGCGGCTGGGGCTGCGCCAGTCGCAGCCGGGGCGCGCAGGCACGGCGCGGTCCTCGGGGACCAGCAGGACCAGCGAGCAGACGAAGGCGGCCGTACGCTGGCCGTCGGGGACGTCGGCCAGCTCGCGCAGGAGCAGCGCGTTGTTGTCCTCGTCGGTGGCGCGCTCGCCGGCAAAGCGCGCGCTGAGGACGCCGGGGGCGCCGCGCAGGGCGTCGACCACCAGGCCGGAGTCGTCCGCGAGGGCCATCGCGCCGGTGCGCGTGAAGGCGGCGGCGGCCTTGAGCAGGGCGTTGTCCTCGAAGGTGGCGCCCGTCTCGGCGACCTCGGGGACGCCGCACTCGGCGGCGCTGACGACCTCGATGGGCAACGCCGCCAGCAGCTGGCGCAGCTCGGCCAGCTTGTGCGGGTTGCGGGAAGAGACGACCAGCAGGTCCTGTTGCGAGGAAGTCATGAGAGCCTCCAGGGTGCCGAGCGCGGCGACTGTCCCCCACCGGGGCAGGCTGCGCAATCCTTTGTTTTCGCTCGGGTCGCGCCCGGCCGCTGGCCGCGCGCCGGCGGCTCCGCTATGGTGCGCCGCAAGCCCGAGAGGTTGAGGAGAGGACGATGAGCGAGACCCTTACCGCGCTCGCGCGCTTTGGCGTGGACGAGCCGGCGCTGCAGGAGACCTTGGGCGCCATCATGGGCCGGGACGTCGACGACGCCGACCTGTACTTCGAGCACGTCGAGAGCGAAGGGCTCTCGCTCGAGGAGGGCATCGTCAAGAAGGCCTCGCGCTCGGTGCACCAGGGCGTCGGCGTGCGGGCGGTGGCCGGCGACCGGACCGGCTACGCGCACTCGGACGAGATCGACGGGGCGCGGCTGCTCGAGGCGGCCCAGGCGGCGCGGGCCATCGCGCGTCAGGGCGGCTCGCAGCGCTCCGTCGCCATCGCCGGGTCGGGCAAGACGCACGACCTGTACCCCGTGACCGACCACGCGGTCGACGAGCCGCTCGAGGCCAAGCTCGGCCTGCTCGAGCGCATCGACCGGGCGGCGCGCGCCGTGGACCCGCGGATCCAGCAGGTCATGGCCAGCTTCGCCAGCGAGCGCAAGACCGTCGCCATCGTCACCGCCGACGGCCGGGTCGTCGTCGACGAGCGGCCGCTGACGCGCCTGAACGTCACCTGCATCGCCGTCGACGGCAAAAACCGCCAGGTCGGCAGCGCCGGCGGCGGCGGACGCAACGCCTTCTCGTTCTTCCTCGAGGCGGATCGCTGGCAGGAGTACGTCGAGGAGGCCGCGCGGCGGGCGGTGCTGAACCTGTCGGCCGTCGACTCGCCGGCGGGAGAGATGGACGTGGTGCTCGGACCGGGCTGGCCGGGCATCCTGCTGCACGAGGCCATCGGCCACGGCCTCGAGGGCGACTTCAACCGCAAGGGGACCAGCGCGTTCTCCGGCATGGTCGGGCGGCAGGTCGCGAGCCCGCTGGTCACGGTGGTCGACGACGGCACCATCGCGTCGCGCCGCGGCAGCCTGAACGTGGACGACGAGGGCACGCCGACGCAGCGGACGGTGCTCATCGAGGACGGCATCCTCAAGGGCTACCTGCAGGACCGCACCAACGCCCGCCTGATGGGCGTGGCGCCGACCGGCAACGGCCGCCGCGAGTCGTACGCGCACGTGCCGATGCCGCGCATGACCAACACCTTCATGCTGGCGGGCGAGCAGGATCCCGCGGACATCATCCGGGGCGTCAAGCGCGGCATCTACGCGGTCGCCTTCGGCGGCGGACAGGTCGACATCACCAGCGGCAAGTTCACCTTCACCGGCTCCGAGGCCTACCTCATCGAGGACGGGCAGGTCACCAAGCCCATCAAGGGCGCGACCTTCATCGGCAACGGGCCCGAGGTCCTCAAGCAGGTGACGGCGGTGGGTAACGATCTGCAGCTCGATCGCGGCGTCGGGACCTGTGGCAAGGAGGGCCAGTCGGTGCCGGTCGGCGTCGGGCTGCCCACGATTCGCATCAACGGACTGACCGTCGGCGGCGTCGCCGTCTGAGGAGCTGGGGGATGACCAAGGACGTCACCGAGGATCGTCAGGCGCTGCTGCAGCACGTCCTGGACACGGCCAAGCGCCACGGGGCCACGGCCGCCGACGCGCTGTTCGTGTCGGGGCGCTCGACCGAGGTGCGGGTGCGCCTGGGCGAGACGGAGCAGGTCAAGCAGAGCCGCAGCAAGGGCGTGGGCCTGCGCGTCTTCGTCGGCTCGCGCAGCGCGACCACCAGCTCGAGCGATCTGTCGAAGGCCTCGCTCGAGGACCTCATCGCGCGGACCGTCGCGGCCGCCCGGGTCACCGCCGAGGACCCGGCCGCGCGCCTGCCGGACGCGGCGCTGTACGCCGACGAGCCGCCCGGCGACCTGGAGCTGTTCGACGAGCGCCTGCTGAGCCTGGACGCCGAGACCGCCATCGAGATGGCCAGGGCCTGCGAGGACGCCGCCCGCTCGGCCGACCCGCGGGTCACCAACTCCGAGGGCGGCGACATGAGCTGGGGCGTCTCCGAGACGCACTTCGCCAACACGCTGGGTGTCTACCGCGTCAAGCGCGGCGGCTCGGTGGGCCTGTGGACGACGCCGCTGGTCGAGGCCGAGGGCGTCAAGGAGCGCGACTACTGGTACACCAGCGCGCGCTACCTGGCGGACCTGGCCTCCCCCGAGTCGGTCGGCCGCGAAGCGACCCGCCGCGCCCTGCGCCGCCTGGGCGCGCGCAAGCCCAAGACCTGCCAGGTCCCGATCATCTTCGAGGCGCCGGTCGCCTCGCGGCTGCTGGGCGCCCTGGCCGGCGCCGTCTGCGGCGGGGCGGTCTATCGCAACGCCAGCTACCTCGCCGGCCTGGTGGGCGAGCGCATCGCCGCGCCCGAGGTCACCATCGTCGACAACCCGCACATCAAGCGCGGCCCGGCCTCCAAGCCCTTCGACGGCGAGGGGCTCGCGACCTCGCAGACGGTGGTGGTCGAGGGCGGCGTCCTGAAGAGCTACCTCCTCGACACCTACAGCGCCGCCAAGCTGGGTCTGCAGACCACGCGCAACGCCAGCCGCGGCCTGGCCGGCACCCCGTCCGCCTCGCCCACCAACCTGTGGATGCAGCCGGGACAGGCCTCGCTCGAGGAGCTGATCGCCGACGTGAAGCAAGGCCTGCTGGTGACCGAGCTCATCGGCTTCGGCGTCAACGCCATCACGGGCGACTACAGCCAGGGCGCCTCGGGCCTGTGGATCGAGAACGGCCAGATCGCCTACCCGGTCAGCGAGCTGACCATCGCCTCGACCCTGCCCGAGATGTGGCGGACCCTCGACGGCATCGGCTCGGACCGCGATCCGCACCGCTCGGTCAGCGCGCCGTCGCTGCGCATCGCCAAGATGACCGTCGCCGGCAGCTGACGACCGGCTCGGCGACCTCGCCCCCCTCGCTTGAACGGGGTGCTCCGGTGCTGAAGGGAGGAGTTGCGCCCCCGCCCTCCCCCAAAACCGGAGCTCCCCCATGCGAACGACACCCTCTCGTCGGGCGCGGGCCTTCGTGCGCGGAGCGCTGTCGGGCCTCGCGGCGCTCGCCTCGGCTTGCGCCTCCGCGCCCCCGGCCGTCCCCACGCCGCCGCCGCCAGCCGCCACGGCCGGCGCCCAGGGCCATGCGGCCCACCCGGCCGCCGCGGCGCGCCCGACCCCGCCCGAGTCGGCGCCGAAGCTGATCGTCGGGACCGGCGACTACACCTTCCCCGTCTCGACGCAGTCGCAACGCGCCCAGGCCCACTTCGACCAGGGCCTCGCCTTCCTCTACGGCTTCGACCGCCACGCGGCCCTGCGTGCCTTCGAGGCCGCCGTGCATCACGACCCGAACCTGGCGATGGCCTGGTGGGGCGTCGCGATGGCGCACGGCCCCAACATCAACGAGCCGATGGGCGCCGAGGCGCGAGCCGCCGGCTGGCAGGCCATCCAGCGCGCGCGGGCGGCTTCGGCCGGGGCCACGGCCCGAGAGCGGGCCTACGTCGAGGCCGCGGCCGTGCTCTTCGACCCGTCCCGGCCGCTCGACCAGGCCATGGTCGCCTACGCCCAGGCGATGGGGCGCCTGTCGGCCCAGTACCCCGACGACGTCGACGCCGCGACGATGCACGCCGAGGCGCTGATGGATCTCCGCCCCTGGGACTACTGGACCGCCGACGGCCGCCCGCAGCCGGGGACCGAGGAGACCATCGCCATCCTCGAGCGCGTCCTCGCGCGCGCCCCCCACCACGCGGGCGCCAACCACTACACCATCCACATCCTCGAGGCCTCTCCGAACCCCGAGCGGGCCGTGCCCGCCGCCGATCGGCTGGGCGGCTTGAACCCGGTCATCGGCCACATGGTGCACATGCCGGGGCACATCTACATGCAGGTCGGGCGCTACGAGGACGCGGCCGAGGCCAACCGGCGCGCGCTCGAGGCCGATCGTCGCTTCACGTCGCAGACCGAGCCCGGCGGCGCCTGGCCGATGTACCACGCCCACAACATCCACTTCCTGTCGGCGGCGGCCGCGTGGCAGGGCAACAGCCGCGAGGCGCTCGACGCGGCGCGCGATCTGGCGGGCACGGTGCCCGTGGAGCACGCGCTCGCCATGCCGATGATGGAGAT
This sequence comes from Myxococcota bacterium, assembly GCA_041687695.1. Lineage (GTDB taxonomy): Bacteria > Myxococcota_A > UBA9042 > PHBI01 > JAWLBL01 > JAWLBL01. Next base: position 13,479 of record JAWLBL010000049.1, read on the forward strand.
GTTCACGGTCTGGCCCTTCCTCACGGCGCTACGCTTCGCCCGCTACGACGAGGTCCTCGCCACGCCGCGCCCCGATCCACGGCTGCGGTACACCACGGCGATGTGGCATTACGCGCGCGGCATGGCGCACGCCGCCCAGGGTCGCCTCGCCGAGGCGCGCCGTGAGGCCGCCCTGTTCGACGAGATCCGCGAGCGGATCCCCACCGACACCGTCATCGGGCAGACCCGCGCCCAGGCGCTGACGGACATCGGGCGCGAGGTCCTGTCCAGCGAGATCGCCGCCCGCGAGGGCGACCGCGACCGCTCGATCGCCCACCTCGAGCGCGCCGTGGCCCTCGAACGCCAGATCCCCTACGACGAGCCCCACGACTGGTACCAGCCGGCGGCCCATCACCTGGGCGCGCGGCTGCTCGAAGCCGGCCGCGCCAGCGAGGCCGAGGCCGTCTACCGCGCCGATCTCGAGCGCCACCCCGAGAACGGCTGGGCCCTGTTCGGCCTGACCCGCAGCCTCGAAGCCCAGGGCCGCGCGGACGAGGCCATCGAGGTACGCCGCCGCTTCGAACGCGCCTGGCGCAACGCCGACATCGAGCTCGACGCCTCGCGCCTCTGACCGGGCCGCCCCACCTGAACGGGCGTATCCCTTTTTCCACCCGCCACCGACACGCGTGTCGTTCGCCGGCCCCCTTTTGCACCCGCAACCGACACGCGTGTCGTTCGCCGGCCCCCTTTTGCACCCGCAACCGGCACGCGTGTCGTTCGCCGGCCCCCTTTTGCACCCGCAACCGACGCGCGTGTCGTTCGCCGGCCCCCTTTTGCACCCGCAACCGACGCGCATGTCGTTAGCGGGCCCCCTCGTCCACCCGCAACCGACACGCGTGTCGTTGCCCGGCGGAAGATCCCACTCGCGCGGGCCGCGTCATTCGCGCACCGAGAGCACGGTGAGCGCCTGCTCCTTGTTGTCGGCGACGAAGGCGTGGTCGCCGACGACCCAGACGCCGTGCAGGCCGTCGTCGAGATCGAACTTCGCCGAGACGTTCCGCACCAGGATCGGCCGCGTCGGGTCCGAGACGTCCACGATGTCCAGGCCATTGTCGGACGCGACGTAAGCCCGGTCGCCGCTGGCCCAGACGTCGTAGTGGGCGTAGTTGCCGCTCTGGAACACGCCCAGCCACTGCGGCGCCTTGGGATCCGAGACGTCGAAGACGAGCACGCCGGCGCCCCAGTTGGCGTAGTACAGCCGGTCGCCGTCGACGAAGAGGCCCAGCCCCCAGGCCCCGTCGGTGGCGGTGTATGGCACCTCGATCACGACCTTCATGTCGGCGGGTGCGCTGGCGTCGACGACGAGCAGTTGCCCGTCGGCGCGCCCGTAGTAGACCACGTCGCCTTTGGCGGCCAACGCCGTCCCCCCACTGCCTGGGCCGGTGAGGCCCTCGAACGCCCCCAGCTGGGCGACATTCGCGGGGTCGGACACGTCCAGCACGGCGAGCTTTCCGTCCGATCCGCTGCCGCCCGAGACGTAGACGCGCGTCCCGGCCGGCGCGACCTGCACGACGCGCCAGCCCGGAACCCAGGAACCCAGGATCTGCGGGTTTGACGGTTCGGAGACGTCGTAGATGAGCAGCCCACCAGCGAGGTCCGCCACGTACAGCCGCTGACCCTCCACGGCCGGCTCCCAGGCCTCGGTCGTGGAGAGCGCCCCTACGCGCTTCGGCTGCGTCGGGTCGGAGACGTCGACGATCTCGACGCCGTAATGCTTGGCCGCGACGTATGCGAACCCCTGATGGACGACCAGGTCCTCGGCGTAGAGGACCTCGACGTGACTGACGAGCCGTGTCGGTTTGGGGTCGTCGGCAGACGTCGGGAGGCAGGCGACCAGGGCCAAGACGGCGTAGGCGAAGATCGCGACGAGAGTCTTCATGGAGCGCTCCTGACTCGGTTCGGACGGATCCCGACCGTTGAACCCCAGCCGTCGCTCGGTTGTCAACCCGAGCCGGGACGCCCGGCAGAGTCATCGGGCACCAGGTTGGGGCGCGTCGGATTGTCACGGCTTGCTCGGGATCCCAGGCCCGCGCAGCCAGCTACGCGGGGTGGCATGGGACTGTAGCCTCGCGGGCGCAGCGAGCTGCGCCATGCCGGAGCACGAGCGAGCTCGTGCAGTCCGGTGGCTCGGGCTAGAACGCGATCACCCTGGGACGCCCGGCCCGGGCGGGTCATGCGGCTTTGCATGGGATTCGAAACGCCGAAGGCCACGGAGCCGGAGCCCCGTGGCCTTCGAGTCGGTGCGCTGCAGGAGCCCGTCAGGCCGTGGCGGCGTAGGCGGGCGCCGGCTTGTTGCGGTCGGCCCAGGCGTTCTTCAGCGCGCGCAGCGGGTGCTTGAGGCGCCCGACCAGCTCGATGGTGTCGGCGGCCGTCGAGGCGTGGTGGTGCGGCGCCTTGAACAGCGGATGGTTGAGCAGCGGGACCTTGTCCAGGAAGGTCTTCACCTCGTCCATGGTCATGCCGTAGCGGTCGAGCGCCTCGTCGGCCTCGCGCTGGGCGGCCTGGCGCGCCTTGAACAGCATCATCTGGACGCGCGAGTAGACGTTGACCGCGCCGTCGCCGGTCGTCTCGATGGGCAGGAAGATGGCCTGCGGGTACAGCTCGGTGATGGTCGACTGCACGCCGTCCGACACGCCCGACGAGGGCATGCAGCCGAAGGGCTTGATGCTCAGCGTCATGTTCACCTTGGAGTGCACGACGTTCAGGATGAGCTTGCCGACCTCCATGTGGCCTTCGCCGCCGCGCAGATCGTTGTTGTAGAAGTCCTTGGCCACCTTGGCGACGTCGAACATGTTCGACAGGTGGTAGCCGTGCAGGCCCATCAGGTTCGCGAAGGAGTGGAAGATGCCGCGCACGGCCAGCTCGGCGCCACGCAGCTGCCAGATGCGCTTGGCCGGGTCCTTGCCGTCCAGGCCCTTGCGCGCCTTGTCGTCCTTGCGCAGCGTCATGCGGTGCTGGGTGTCGCGGATGTTCTCCCACACCATGAACAGCACCCAGTTGGTGACCAGCTGGACGTCGACCTCGGCGCCCTCCTCCTGCAGGAAGGCCGGCATCTTGTAGTTGCCGTCGCCCTCGGTGGTCATCGCCCAGAACTCGCCGATGATGCCGACCTTGGGTTTGACCCGCGTCCGGTCCAGCTTCACCTTCGAGAACTCGCCGCGCACCCGCCACAGCGCGCGCAGGAAGTTGTCCTCGCCGCGGAAGGACGCGTGCAGGATCTTCTTGGCGTTCTCGACGGCCGCGTCGGTCGCGCCGGGCTCGACCTCGTAGGGGCGCAGCCGGTAGCCGATGGCGTTGATGACGTCGGCGGTCAGCAGCGCCTTGACGATGGCGGTGAAGAACTCGCGGTCGAACTTCAGGCCCAGCTCCTCGCCGGTGGCCTGCTTCAGCCCGCCCTGCTGCTGGAAGAGCATCACGCGGAAGCCATCGAAGCCCGCGTCTCGCAGCGCCTTGCGGTACTCGGTGACGTAGGTCCCGAACCGGCACGGCCCGCACGCGCCGGCCGTCATGAACAGGTAGTTCTCGATGATCTCTTCCTTCGAGACGCCCTGCTTCTCGAGCTCGACCAGGAACTTCACCAGGTTGCCGACGGTGAAGTAGGTCGGGTTGCACTGCCCGCGGTTGCCGAACTCCTTGCCGTAGCGCAGGGCGTCGGTGTCGGGCACGTCCAGGCGCCGCATGCGATAGCCGGCGCCCTGCAGCGCTGCCTCGACCAGGTAGTCGTGCGCCATCGTCAGGCCGCCCACCAGGATGGTCGTGTGGGCGCGCTGCGAGGCGACGAACTTGCGGTTGACGTACTCGGTGTACTGCTGCTTGGGCCCGCTATCGAGCCCCAGGCGGCGGCGCTCCTCGGCCTCGAACTCGGCCAGGGCGGCCTCGATGCTCTCGTCGGACAGGGTCTCACCCTTGCCGAGCTTCATGTGGTCCAGCGAAACGTGGCTGACGGTCATGGCAGGTCTCCTGAGGCGGAAAAAATGGCGTGGGTCAGGCGGCAGCGTGCTGGCCAGCGCCGCCGGACTTCCGTCCCAGCGAGAGCTTGCCCAGGCTGACCATGTTCGGGTTGGTCGTGTCGGCGGACAGCGAGGCGCCCTTGCGGCCCTCGTAGGCGGACATGCGCTCGCGGACGCGCTGGATCTCCTCGACCAGCGAGCCGTCGAGGATGCGCGCGGCGTCCTCCATCTGCTTCTTCTTCAGCTCGAGCAGGGCGAGGCGCTTGCCGTCGATGCGGTAGGCCAGCTCGTCCTGCGCCCGGCGCACGTCCTCGAGCCGCTCCTTGTGCAGCGACAGGCTGTGCGCGTAGGTCTTGACGCGGATCTTGATGGAGCCGGTCGGCTTGTTCGCGTCGATGTCGTGCAGCGCCGAGTAGGGCGTGCCGGCCGCGTTGATGATGCTGTCGACCAGGCCGTAGGTCGGCGCGTCGTGGCCGCACTTGAAGCTCGACAGATCCAGCACGGCCACGTTCGGATGGTGGGCCGCGAAGCGGGCCGACCAGACCTTCTGCACCGAGTTGGCGCTGTAGTTCTCGGGCCACACCTCGTTGATGTCCATCACGTGCGCGATGCGGCCCGAGTCGAGGTCGTCCTTGAAGAAGCGGTACAGCCAGGCGGGATCCTTGGGGATCGAGCGCATCGACAGGATCGGGTAGCCGAGCACCTGGAACTCGTCCATCACGCGATGGTTGAGGCCGGGGTCGGTGTGGTAGGGGCGCCCGATCATCAGCAGCGCGATCTTGTCGTCGGCCTCGACCGACTCCAGGATCTGCTGCCCCTTCTCCTCCATGATGGCGTCGAAGCGGCGCAGCGCCTTCCAGGCCTGCTCGACCGCGAAGTCGCTCTCGTCCTCCGTCAGCCCCAGGCGCGGCCCGAACACCTCGAACAGCTGCCGCTTGAGCAGGTTCGGTTCGGTGAAGGTCACCGCCGGGTCGAGGTACTCGATGCCGCGCTGCGCGAAGAAGTTCACGTCCTTGGTGAAGGCCGCCTTCATCACCTCGGGCGCGCCCGCGACGATGGGGCACGACGCCGTGTCCATGACGTTGAGCAGCTTCGTCTCCACGTGCGTGATGCACGGGAAGAAGATGTACTGCAGCGGCTTGTCCTCGCTGTGGTGCTTGAAGAGCAGGTCGTGGATGTGCGCCTGCGCGACCTTGGACGGGTAGCACGGGTCGATGGAGCCGTACTTCCCGCCCTCGGCCCACATCTCCTCCGAGGTGTCCTCGGAGAAGACCACGTTCTTCATCTGGATGCCGACCGTCTCGAGGTAGGTCCGCCAGAACGGCGCCGTGCTCCAGATGTTGAGCACCTTGGGGATGCCGACCCGCACCTCGCGCCGCGCCTTCCACGAGGCCTCGGGCGAGCGGCGGAACGCGCGCCGGATGGGGCGCTTCTTCACGCGGCCCAGGAACCCGGTCGTCACCTCGACGTCGTCGATGAGCGCGTCGGGGCCGGGCATCGGGTCGGCGTCGTAGAAGTGCTTGAAGGCGAGCGCCGCCTCGTAGTCCACCAGGTTCGGGTAGTGCTTCTTCAGCTTGTTGCGCTTCTTCTGCAGCTCCTTGAGCGCGTCCAGGCTCTCGACCGTGCCCTTCTCACACGAGAACCCCGAGATGTAGCGGCTCTTCTGGCCGTCCGGGGTCTTGGTGTCGATGAAGGTGCGGCTGCAGTTGTTCGGGCAGAAGTCGCAGCGCGTCTCCTCGTCGTTCTTGGTCGTGTACTCGAGGTGGATGGCCGCATCGAGCCCGATGAAGGTCGAGCTGCCGCGCCGCTGCACGACCCGCAGCGTCTCCTTGGCCGCGCCGATGGCGCCCGCCTCGCCCGTGTGCGGGTGGACGAAGACCTCGGCGTCGGGCACGCGCTCCTTGATGTAGTCGACCTGGGCCTTGAGCGCCGCCAGGTTGTGCTGCGTCCCGCCCTGCAGGACGAACTTCTTGCCGAGCGAAGCCATGCGCGGGATCTGCACGACGTACTGCCAGACGTTCTTGGGCAGCACCATCGCCAGCCCGGCCAGCAGCTCCTCCTTCGAGTAGCCCTCCTTCTGGAAGTTGACCCGGTCCGAGTCCAGGAACACCGCGCAGCCGTAGCTGAACTTGGGCGACAGCGACGCCTGGAAGGCCGTGTCCGCGTACTCGTAGACCGGGATGCCGAACTGGTCGGCCATCGCCTGCAGCAGCATCCCGTTGCCGGCCGAGCACTGGTTGGACAGGCGGAAGTTGCGGATGTCGCCGTTCTGCATGAACAGGACCTTGATGTCCTGCCCGCCGATGTCGCAGATGATGTCGACGTCGCCGAAGTAGTGCACCGCGCTCATCATGTGCGCGACCGTCTCGACGACGTTCACGTCCGCCTTCAGCGACTCCTCCAGCACGTCCGCCGCGTAGCCGGTCGCGCCGAAGCCGATGACCTCGAGGTGCGCGCCCTGGTCGGTCACGTACTTCTTCAGGGCCGCCAGCATCGCCTTCATGTCCGCGATGGGGTTGCCCTTCGACAGCACGTACTCCTTCTTCAGGATGCGCCCGTCCTCGTGCAGCAGGACCGCCTTCGACGAGGTGCTGCCGCCGTCGAGGCCGATGACCGCGCGCACGACCTCGCCCGGCTCGAAGGTCGCCGGCTCGAAGCGCGGGATCTTGTACAGCTCGCGGAAGCGCTCGAGCTCGGCGCTCTCGGCGACCAGCGCCGGTCCGGCGTTGGCGCCCAGCTTGGCCTTGCGCCCGGTCGCGATGAACTCGCGCAGCGCGTCGAGGCCGCGGAAGACGCCGACGTGCGCCGGCTCGTGCAGGCCGTACAGCACGGCGCCGTAGGCCGCGTAGTACTGCGAGTTGTCGGGGACGAAGATCAGCTCCTCGATGGGCATGTCCTTGGGGTAGTCGTACCCGCGGTCGCGCCACGTCTCGGGGATGCGCAGGCGCCAGCACTCCTGCAGGAACGGCAGGTAGGTGTTCGGGCCGCCCAGCAGCAGGACCCGGTGGCGCAGGGTCGACCCGCGCGTCAGCACCGACAGGTTCTGCATCACGATGGCGTCGGCCAGCGAGTTCATGATCTCCTCGGACGGGATGCCCGACTTGACCAGGTTCACGATGTCCGTCTCGGCGAAGACGCCGCACTTGGCGGCGACGTGGTGCAGCTTGGTCGGGTCGAAGCGGAGCTTGGCCGTCTCGCTCTGCGGCATGCCGACCTTGAGCATGCACTTGTCGATGGTGGCGCCCGTGCCGGAGGCGCACTTGTCGTTCATGGACGTGGACACCTGCTTGTCGCCGGTCTCCTCGTTCGCCTTGAACATGATGATCTTGGCGTCCTGGCCGCCCAGCTCGATGACGCTGCCCACGTCCGGGTGCAGGGTCTCGACGGCCATCGTGACGGCGTTGACCTCCTGCACGAACTTGGCGCCGATGTGCTCGGCGATGGGGCCGCCGCCCGAGCCCGTGATGAAGGTGCGGATGGCCTCCTTGGGCACCTTCGGGAACTCCTGCCCGATGCGGACCAGGAACTCGAGCACCGTCTCGGGCTGGCGCGTGTTGTGGCGCGTGTAGTCGCTCCACAGGATCTCGCGCGACTCGGGGTCGACCACCGTCGCCTTGACCGTCGTCGACCCGACGTCGATCCCGATGACCAGCGGCTGCGTGCGGCCTTCGTACAGACCTTCGGACATGAGCACCCCTTCGAGCGGGCCGCGCGCACCCCGGTGCGCGTCGGTGAGAAGCATTAGACTGTGCGTTCAGTCTATCGGGGTACACCGCGCCGAAGGCCGCGTCAACCAAGCGCGCGCGCCAACTTGCAAGCCCGCGGGACCTTGGGCCAAATCGCCCTGACACCGCATGACACCTCTCCGACCCCCGAGGCACGACGTGACACGACTCGCCAGCCTGACGGTCCTACTGCTCGGTCTGCTCGGCTGCGGCCGGGCCTCGACGCCCGCCGCCACCCGGCTTCGAAGTCGTCGAGGCGGTCTGCGGCCTCCGAGTCGATGATGGCGAGCCCGCCCTCGGCGTCCTCACCCTCGAACCGCCGCACCGCCCGAACGGTGGCCGACTCAGCCCGCCGGCGGCTGGAGAAGCGCCCCCGACATGGCTCACTCCCAGCTGGTGATGCCGAACATCGACATGAACGGCTGCGAGACCGGGTCGTTGGTGACCAGTCGCAGCTCGGCGGAGCGTGGCTCGCCGTCCGTGGGCGCGAACCTCACGTGAAACGCGCGCGAGCCTCCCGGCGCAACGACGACGGGCTGATTGAACGCGATCCCGGCCGCGGTCTCGTCGTTCGCCGCGTAGGTCCCGGCTGGCGCGGCCAGGCGAAACTCCGGGTCGCCCTCGAGTTCGAAGCCGTACCAGAGCAGGTCCTCGAGTCCCTCGTTGCGCAGCAGGACCACGATGGTCCCGATGCCGCCGACCTCGACGGGCGGAAAGTCGAGGACCACGGGACTGGCGACCGCGACCGGCTTCCAGTCGACCGCCTCGAAGGTCAGGGCCACGAGGGGATTCGGCCTCGGGACCGGCGGGGACGAGTTGGAGACGATCACGAGGTCCACCCTCATGACCTCATGGTCGTCGGGGGTGACCCTGAGCTGAAGCTCGAGCTGCGTCGGTCCGCGTTCGTCCCAGGAGCCGCCGACCTCGAATGGGAACGTCGGCTCTTCCCCCGAGGTCATCACCACGCGAGCGTCGCCGCCGTACGGCACGACGACGATGTCCTCGATCCGAAGCGGCTCGTCGCCGTGGTTGCGGATGGTCAACGTCGCAGCGAGCTCGTCGGCCGCTCCGGTGAGGATCATGGGGAGCCGGGCCCCATCGAACACGGTCAAGCCCTCGTGGAGCAGCTCAATTTGCGGTCGCAAGGGGGGATCACAGATCGAGTCCACCCCGCATCCGGTCGCCTCGTCGGCGCAGCCGATGGGCCACGCCAGCGTGGCGAGGGCGGCGAGGATCATCGACGTTCGCATCGGCCACCTCGGCGGGTCGGAGCACGTGGCGAAGCCGAGCGCCGCGCGTGTCGCGGGGAAGTGGCCTCGGAGGTCCATCAAGGCGAAGTCGCGACGCCCTCGCCCTGCAGCGCGACCTCGGCCTCGCTGTGCGGCGCGTCGGTGATGAAGCGCAGGGTGCCCTCAGCGGCTCCCGCGGCTTCGGGGGCGAACCACACGGGGATCGGACGGCTGGTCCCCGGCGCGATCAGGAGGGGCTTGTCGAGCCCATAGGTCGAGGGGCCGGGCGGCGTCCCCCACCACTCACTGCCCTCGAGGAAGGTCCCGAAGCCGGCGTCGCCCTCGAGCTCGAGCGCCATGAGCCGCAGGTCGTCGTCGCCCGTGTTCAACACGTGGACCGTGCGGGTCGCCCGGTCGCCGAGGGTGACCGCGCCGTAGACGTGCCCGCTGGGCGCCACAGCCGCGTTGGGTGTGAGGTTCGTGGCCACGACTTCGAAGCGAAGGTCTCCGGCCGCCGTTCCGTTCTCGGTCTTCGCGTTGGAGGCGATCTCGACGCTCACGACCACCGGCTCGTCGCCGACACGATCGACCCACAGCTCGGCGACCAGCGTCTTCGGGGCCTCGGAGGTGTGCTCGGCCTCCAGCGTGCGCGGGAGCGCGACCCCTTCGTGCTGCGGAAAGGCCAGCCGCGCCGTTCCTCCGGTGGTTGCGACCGTCATGGTGTCGACGCGCAGCGGAGCGTCGCCCGTGTTCGACAGGACGAAGGTGGTCGCGAGCTGCTCGCCGTCGCCATCGAGGTTCACCGTGAGCGTGCTGAGGGGGCCCAGCGTCTTGCCCCCCGCGCTCACGGTGAGCGTGGGAACCTGGCAAACGCAGAACCCGTCACCCGCGACCCACTCACCGCAACAGTAGGTCGTCGGCTCCTCGGCGCACGCGGCCGGCATGGTCAGCGCGGCGAGGACGGGCCAAAGGATCGAGCTTCGCATGGGGCGCTCCGCGGCCTGGAGGTCGGGCGAGCTTCCAAGCTAGCGCGCAGGCCCGGGGCTGTCTACGGGTTCGGCCCAGGGGGCGTGGGCGTGCCGGGGGCGGTGGGGCGGCCGTCGACCCACTGGGCGTCGGTGTACCAGCGGACGTTGGCGATGCGAGGGTTCGCGGACAGGGCGTCGTGGACGTCCTCGGCGACGGCCTGGGTGCCGATCGGGTCGGGGCGGCGGGCCCAGGGGAAGAAGCCGCGGCGGCGCTCGACCGACAGGGACCAGCGGCCGGCCTCGGGGTCGTCGAGCTGGAAGACCACGTCGAAGCGGCGGCCGTTGAGGTGGACGTCGAAGGCGTGGCCGGTGACGGTGGCCCATCGGTTTTCGATGGAGCGGCCGGACGCGGCGAGGCGGTCGCGCAGGGCCTCATCCAGGGCGAGGCCCTGGGGGACGAGGCCGGTGTGGCCGGGGGCCGGCTCGAGGTCGAGGTCGGCGTCGGGGTCGGCGTAGTCGAGCGAGTCGAAGGTGGCGTAAAGGGTCATGGCGGGGCTCCTGCGGTGAGGCGAGGAGAGCACCAGCGGCGCCCGAGAGGCCAGCCCCGGGCCGCCACCGAGCCGATCAGACCAGCAGGCCGCGCAGGAAGAAGTCCATGATGTGCCGGGCCAGCTCGGCGCGCGGCAGGGGCTCGTGGCCTTCGCCCAGGAGCTCCTTGCGGATGGCCTCCTTGAAGGCGCCCAGGACGAACACGGCGCGCAGGTGCAGCGGCCCGGGGCGCACGATGCCCAGGTCGACGCCGGTCTTCAGCGAGCGCGTCATCATGTCGAGCACGCGGTCGTCGAACTCGGCCAGCTTGTCGTCCAGCTCGCGGTCGAGGCCGGCCGCCTCGTGCAGGAAGATGCGGGTGAGGTCGGCGTTGCCGTAGACCAGGGTCAGGATGCGGTCGATGTTGGCCATCAGCTGCACGGTCGGCGGCGTCGGCGAGGCGACGTCGATGCGGACCAGCGCGGCGCCGAGGGCGTCGAGGAAGTCGCCGACCAGGGCCTCGAAGACGCCCTGCTTGCCCGAGAAGTGCTGATAGAAGGTGCCGCGGGCGACGCCGGCCTCTTCGAGGAGATCCTGCAGCGAGGTCTCCTGGTACCCGCGGCGGGCGAACACCCGCCGCGCGGCGTCCAGCAGCTGCTGGCGGCGGGCCTGGCGCAGCTCGCGCGCGCGGCGGACGCGGCCGTCGACCTCGTCGCCCCCCTCGCCCGGGCCGTCGCTGTGTGGTTCGTGGTTCACGATCAACAACTTACGCGGCCGCTGGGGCCCGGGCAACCCGCGCGTCACGCGGACTGCGCCAGGGCGACCCGGGCGGCGCGTTCGAGCGCTGCGTCGCCGGTCGCCAGCGCGTAGTGCAGCAGCAGGATCCCGTAGTGCAAGCCGCGAAAGCGCGCGCGCGCCCAGGTGGCGTCGTCGATGGGGCCGTAGGCGTCGCGAAAGGCCCCATGGGCCGAGGGCGGCAGGAAGCTCCAGGCGATGGACAGGTCCAGCGCCGGATCGCCCAGGTGCAGGTCTCCCCAGTCGATGACGCCGCTGAGGTCGCCGCCCGGCGCGATCAACAGGTGACGCAGGTAGAAGTCTCCATGGACCCACACCGCGTCAGCCGTCCAGGGCGACGTCGTCGCCAGCGCTTCGACGGCGGCCCGCACCCGCGCCGCGAGGGCCGCGTCGAGCGCGGCGCCGATCTCATCGAGCCGCTCGAGCAGCAAGGGCGCGCGGCGCACCAGATCCGTGCGGCCGATGACGTCTCCGGGGGCGCTCGCGCGGTCGGAGGCGTCGACCGCGATCCCGTGCAGCGCGCGCAGGAAGGCCCCGAGCGGCGCAGCCAGCGCGGCGCGGCCGGCTCCGTCGAGCCCGGCCCGACAGGCGGTCGTGCCGGTCAGCAGCGCGTAGCCCGCGAACGGGTACGGGTGCAGCTCGGGCACCTCGCCGTACCAGCGCGGGACGGGCACGGGCGCGGGCAGGTGCGGGGCCAGCCGGGGCAGCCACTCGGCCTCGCTCTTCAGGAACTGCGCCGCGAAGGCCCGCTGCGCGAACCGGAACACGCGCGCGTCGTCGAACAGATACGCGACGTTGTCCCAGCCGACGCCCAGCAGCTCCACGCGCTGGGGCGCCACCTCGGGGAAGCGCGTCGCGACCAACTGGCGCGCGAGGGCCTCGGACACGGGCGCGTCCGGCGTCCAGGTGGGCGGGGCGGCGCTCAAAGGGCCTCGAAGACCAGCCGTCCCTCGGTCCGCGTGAACGTCACCGTCTCTTCCTGGCCGTTGCCGAACTTCAGCAGGACGCGCCACGAGTCGGCGCTGGTGTCCTGGCGGTGGGTGACCGTGAAGCCGCTGCGGACGTTGACGACCCACTGCTGGCCGCGACGCCAGAAGGTTGGCGGGTCGGCCTGGTGTAGGCGATGGAGGTCCGCGGCCAGCTCGGGCGCCGCCGTCGCCTGCAGGGCCGCCAGATCCCGCCGCTCGAGCGCCGCGGCCACCCGCTCGACCAGCCCCTCTTCCGTCAGATCCGGCGTGGTCGCGGGCGCCAGCGCCGGGGCCGTGGGCAGCGCGATGGCGGGCAGCCCGCCGACCGACCCGCCGGCCGCCTCGTCGCTCGACCCGCCGAGCCCCTCGGCAGGCGCCTCGTCCTTCCCGCACGCCGAGGCGAGCAGCAGGGCCGAGAGCAGGAGCGCGCACGTTCGGCGGAGGGCCATCGTTCCGTCGAGGTCAGGGTGGCGTGGCGGAGGGGTGGTCGGGGTGGCAGGATTCGAACCTGCGACATCCAGCTCCCAAAGCTGGCGCGCTACCAGACTGCGCTACACCCCGATCCCGGAAGGCGTCATCCGCCGCGGAATCTACACGAAGACCGGATCGCGGTACACCCCGAACTCTTCACGGAAAACGTCCGACATCTCGCCCAGGGTGACGTCCGCCTTCACGGCCTCGATGAGCACCGGCATCAGGTTGTCGGTCCCCCGGCACGCCGCCCGGAACGCCTCGAGCGCCGCCCGGTGCTTGCCCGCGTCCCGGTCCCGCTTGAGCCGCAGGATGCGCTCGCGCTGGCTGATCTCGACCTGGGGGTCGATCTTCAGCAGCGGGATCGACTCGCCGCCCTCCTCGACGTACTTGTTGACGCCGACGATGACGCGCTCGCCGCGGTCGACCTTCTTCTGGTCTTCGAAGGCGCTGTCGGCGATCTCGCGCTGCGGGTAGCCCAGCTCGACCGCCCGCACGATGCCGCCCAGCTCGTCGATCTTGCGCAGGTAGACCTCGGCCGCCGCCTCCATGCGGTCGGTCAGGTCCTCGACGAACCAGCTGCCCGCCAGCGGATCGACCACGTCCGCCACGCCGGTCTCCTCGGCGATGAGCTGCTGCGTGCGCAGCGCCACCTTCACCGACCCCTCGGTCGGCAGGGCGTAGGTCTCGTCCATGCTGTTGGTGTGCAGCGACTGCGTCCCACCAAGCACCGCCGCCAGCGCCTGGATCGCCACGCGCACCACGTTGTTGACCGGCTGCTGCGCCGTCAGGCTGACCCCCGCCGTCTGCGCGTGCGTCCGCAGGCGCCACGAGTTCGGGTTCTTGGCGCCGTAGCGGTCGCGCATCAGCTTGGCCCACAGCCGCCGCGCGGCGCGGAACTTGGCGATCTCCTCGAAGAAGTCGTTGTGGACGTCCCAGAAGAAGCTGAGCCGCGGCGCGAACTCGTCGACGTCCAGCCCGGCGTCGATGCCGGCCTGCACGTAGCCCATGCCGTCGGCGATGGTGAAGGCCAGCTCCTGGACCGCCGTCGCCCCGGCCTCGCGGATGTGGTAGCCGCTGATGCTCACCGGGTGCCAGCGCGGCATCTCCTTGGCGCAGTACACCAGCATGTCGCTGATGATGCGCATCGACGGCCGCGGCGGGCTGATCCACTCCTTCTGGGCGATGAACTCCTTGAGGATGTCGTTCTGGATGGTGCCGCCCAGCCGCTCGGGCCCGACGCCCTGCTCCTCGGCCACGGCCACGTAGCACGCCAGCGCATAGATGGCCGGCGCGTTGATGGTCATCGAGGTCGTGACGCTCTCGAGCGGGATGCCCGCGAACAGGCGCCGCATGTCGTCGAGGCACGCCATGCTGACGCCCTCGCGCCCGACCTCGCCCCGCGCCAGCGCGTGGTCGGGGTCGTAGCCCATCAGCGTCGGCATGTCGAAGGCCGTCGACAGCCCCGTCTGCCCGTGCTCGAGCAGGTACTTGAAGCGCTCGTTCGTGTCCTCGGGCGTCCCGAAGCCGGCGAACATGCGCATCGTCCACAGCCGCCCGCGGTACATGTTCGGGTACGGCCCGCGCGTGAACGGGTACTCGCCCGGCAGGCCCACGGCCTCCGGCGGCGCGTCGGGACCATAGAGGTCGTCGAGCGCCAGCCCGCTCATCGTCTCGAAGCGGGGCTTGCGCTTGGGGAAGCTGCGCGCGGCCTCTCGGTACGCGTCCATGGGGTTCGGGCCTGGGCGCTTGTCGTCGTTCGCCATTGGGTCGGATCCTGGCTCGGCTTGGGGCTCAAAGGGCGCGCGGAGTCTAGCAACAAGTAGGCGCGGGCCAAAGGGTGGAGTGGTGAGGGGTGGGGGTGGGAGCGATGGCGGGAGACGGTGGGATGGGGGATGGGGGATGCGGGATGGGGGATGGGGGATGGGGGTGGATGAGGCGGGGGATGGAGAGCTGGCCAGGTGACGACTGGAGCAATTGAACAACCGTGCAGTTAGTCGTCCCGGGACGACGAGGGCGCGGGGGGCGCGGGGGGCGCGGGGGGCGCGGGGGGCGCGGGGGGCGCGGGGGGCGCGGGGGGCGCGGGGGGCGC
>JAWLBL010000050.1:0-23513 GCA_041687695.1 Myxococcota bacterium
TCTACTGGGCCACACGAGCACGGCTGACGCCTCGCTTCGCTAGCCGGGCGGCCCCACAAGCCGAGCGCCTCGGTGCAATTCCCTACAGGCTCCTAGGCCACCCCCGTCCGCCGCGCAACGCCGCCTAAGCGGACCCGTGGCTCCGAGTTGGCCCCATTCTTGCTGTGATCCAGGTCAGCACGAGGAGGTGCGACCATGAGAGGAGTCGATGTGTGCCCGCTGCTGCGGCGCGGGCTCGAGCTGCGGGCGGCGTGCGACGGGTGCGAGATGGCGCCCGTCAGCGGGATGCGGCACTTGAAGCGCGGCGACGTCGTGGCCGCCCAGGGCCTGCCCGCGCGCCATGCCTTCGCCGTCGTGTCGGGCTGGCTCAAGGAGAGCGTGGTCGACGAGGAGGGCAAGGCGCAGGTGGTCCGCCTGTACCGCGCCGGGGATCTGGCGAGCGCCGTGTCCATCGTCGAGCCGACCTACCCGGCGACCATCGAGGCGCTGGGCCCGGCGAAGATCTGCGAGGTGCCGGTCGCGACGCTGGCCGAGCGCATGACGTCGGCGCCGCTCGCCGGCCCCTTCGCCCGCGCGCTGCTGTCGGATCTGGGCGCGATGCGCCGCCGCGTCGTGGCCCTGGGCGCGCTGAGCGGCGCCGAGCGCGTCTCGGCCCTGCTCGACGAGATGACGATGGGCAACCCGCCGGGGCGCTGGACGCGGCTGCCGGTGACCCGCACCGAGATGGCCGAGCTGCTGGGCCTCGCGCAGGAGACCGTCTCGCGCATCGTCCAGCGCCTCGCCCGCGCCGGCGAGTTCGAAGTGCGCGGCCGCTGGGTCCGCCGCGCGCCCGAGCCGGCCGACCTCGGCAGCGCCAACCGCCGTGGCAACTCGCACGGTTCGCTGGGTGAGATGGCACGGACGGGGACCGCCCCGTGACCACGGCGGCGGTCTTCGATCCGCCGCGCCCCGGTCGGGGACCCTACGCGCTGGCCATGGCCACCGCGGGGGCGACCTGGGTCCTGCTGCTCATCGGCGGGACCGTCAACCCGACCGGGTCGTCGCTGGCCTGCCCCGACTGGGTGTTCGTCCCGACCTGCCACGGCCAGCTGTGGCCCGAGATGACCGGCGGCGTGCTGTACGAGCACGGCCACCGGCTGTGGGCCTCGCTGGTCGGCCTGCTGACGCTCGGGCTCGCCTTCGCGTTGTGGCGCGCCCCAACCGCCCCGCCTGGCACGCGCCCGCTGGCCCTGACGGCCATCGCCCTGGTCGCCCTTCAGGGCACGCTGGGCGGCGCGACGGTCCTGGTCGGCCTGGACGCCTGGCTGTCGACCTTCCACCTGCTGCTGGGCTACGGCTTCTTCGCCCTGACCCTGGCGCTCGTGATGCGGCTGCGTCCGCCGTCCGCCGCGTCCCGACATGGAGCCGACACCGGCGCCCGCCGCCTCTTCGGCGTCGCGGCCCTGGCGGTCTACCTCCAGGTGGCCCTGGGCGGCGCCCTGCGCCACCTCGGCGGCGGCCTCGTGTGCGGCACCGACTGGCTCGGCTGCGCCGGCGGCGGCCTGTGGCCCGACCACTGGCTGACCCAGCTCCACATGACCCACCGCCTGATCGGCTTCGCGCTGGTGCCGCTGCTGGTCTGGGCGTCCGTGGTCGCCTGGCGCTCGCATCGGCAGGCCGGCGGGTCGCGTCACCTGGCGTTGGCCCTGGCGCCGGCCGCCCTGGTCGCCGTCCAGGTGGCCCTGGGCCTCATCACGGTCGCCACCGCCCGCGACGTCACCACCGTCGCGCTGCACACGGCCGTCGGCGCGCTGGTCTTCGCCTCGCTCGTCGTCCTGTGGCTCGCGGCCGGCCGGCCTCGGCGGGCCCGCGCCTGACCCCCGGGCCCGCCGTTCACCGCGGCGGGTCCGTCCGGGGCACGAGCTCCGCCCACCCATACCCGTCCGGGTACTCGCGCCACGGCCCCTCGCACCGCGCCGCCCACGTACAGCGGGCGCAGTCGGGGCCCTTGGCCTTGCCTTCCGTCCAGCGCCAGTCGGTGTAGTCCTCGATGGTCATCGGGGCGTCGACCACGCAGGTGTCGGGGATGAGGTCCTCGACCACGTGCTCCTCGTACCCCTGCATCAGGCAGTAGGGGATGGCCTCGGTGTGGGCCAGCACCCCGCGCCGCCGCGCCACGTCCAGCGCCGCCTTCACGAACGGCATCGCCTCGGAAAAGCGCGGCACCACGTGCGAGAACAGCGACTTGGCGGTCCCCTCGGGGTGCACGTAGGCCAGCTGCAGCTGGTGGACCCCGAGATCGCACAGCAGGGCCACCAGCCGCGGCAGGTCGCGCAGGTTGTCCTGCACCACGACCGAGTTGCTGATGACGGTCAACCCCTCGAGCGCCGAGTTCCGCAGCCCCTTGCTGGTCTGCAGGAACGACCCGCGCGCCCGCGTCAGCGCGTCGTGGATGGCCGGCCCCGACCCGTGCAGCGCCGCCGCGATCTCGGTGGCCCCCGCCTCGCGCAGCGCCCGCACGTAGGGCCGGTACGACAGCCGCCGCCCGTTGGTCTGGATCTGGATCGACCGATACCCCAGCCCGCGCGCGTACCGCACCAGCTCGACCAGATCCGAGCGCAGCGTCACCTCGCCCCCGGTGAACACGACCCCGCTCACCGTCCCGGCCCGCGCCTCGAGCAGCGCCCGCAGCTCGTCGGTCGTCCGGTCGGGGATGTGCTCGCGCTTGTCGCCCTGCACGCAGAAGGTGCAGCGGTTGTTGCACGAGAACCCCGACTTCAGGTCCAGCCGTCCGCCCGCCGCTCCGCCCGCCTCGACCGCCTCGACTTCCGCCGCCATCGCGCCCGCCTCCGTCCACGACCCCCGAACCTGGCAAGCCTGACAGGCGCCCTGCCGCCGAACCATGACCTGCGTCACGGCTCACCGCGCCCTTCCATCGCGCTCCCGAGGCGCTTGGGATCGGCGCCCCTTCTGCCGAACCGCCCCTCACCCCATTGCCCACCGCCCGCCACCGGGGCTAGGCTCGCCCCCATGCTAGGCGCCATCGCTGGGGACATCCTGGGTTCGCGATTCGAACGGTACGGCGTGAAGTCCAAAGACTTCCCGCTGTTCCCCGAAGGCTCGCGCTTCACCGACGACACCGTGCTGACCATCGCGTGCGCCGACTGGCTGATGCGCGCCCGCGACGACTCGTTCGCGCCCATCCTGCGCGACTGGGCCCAGCGCTACCCCGACGCAGGCTACGGCGGGACCTTCTACCACTGGATGAAGCACCCCTCGGCGGGCCCCTACGGCAGCTGGGGCAACGGCTCGGCCATGCGCGTCGCCCCGGTCGGCTGGGTGGCCCAGACGGTCGACGAGGTCCTGGAGCTGGCCCGCCGCAGCGCCGAGGTCACCCACGACCACCCCGAGGGCATCAAAGGCGCCCAGGCGGTCGCGCTGGCCGTCTTCCTCGCCCGCACCGGCGCCGACAAGCCCGCCATCCGCCAGGCCATCGAAGCCGCCTTCGGTTACGACCTGTCGCGCTCCCTCGACGCCATCCGCCCGGGCTACGAGTTCGACGTGTCCTGCCAGGGCTCGGTCCCCGAGGCCCTCATCGCCTTCTTCGACGCCACCGACTTCGAGGACGCGGTCCGGGGCGCCATCTCGCTGGGCGGCGACGCCGACACCCAGGCCGCCATGGCCGGCGCCGTCGCCGAGGCCTTCTACGGCGGCGTCCCCCAACCCATCCGAGACCGCACCCTGGCGCTGCTCGACGGCCCCACCCGCGAGGTGGTCGACCGCTTCGCGCGCCACCTGTCCACCGGCCGCGCCGCCTGACTCATCGCCCTCACACCCGTTTCTGGCAATCGTCAGGCGCCCCGAAAAAAAACGTCGCCCGTGTCGATCCGTCGCCCGCTCGTTCGTCGCCCTGGTGAAACCACCGAACGGCGTCCCGCGCCCCGGCACCTCGAGGAGAGCAACGATGCGAGTCATGGTGATCGTCAAGGCCACGAAGAACAGCGAGAACGGCGTGATGCCCAGCGAGGAGATGCTCGTCGAGATGGGCCGCTACAACGAGGAGCTGGTCAACGCGGGCATCATGCTGGCCGGCGACGGCCTGCACCCCAGCGCGCGCGGCAAGCGCGTCCGCTTCTCGGGCGACCAGCGCACCGTCATCGACGGGCCGTTCGCCGAGACCAAGGAGCTCATCGCGGGCTTCTGGATCTGGCAGGTCCGCTCGATGGAGGAGGCGGTCGAGTGGGCGCGTCGCTGCCCGTCCCCCATGCCGGGCGAGGAGTCGGAGCTCGAGCTGCGCCCCATCTTCGACCCCGAGGACTTCGGCGAGGCCTACACCCCCGAAGTGCGCGAGCAGGAGGACCGCATCCGCGCCCAGCTCGAGTCCCAGCAGAAGTCCTAGCCGCGCGTGGCCTCGAACGCCCCGACGCGCGAGGCCATCGAGGCCGTGTGGCGCATCGAGGCCGCCCGACTCATCGGCGGCCTCGCGCGCCTGACCGGCGACCTCGCCCGCGCCGAGGACCTGGCCCACGAGGCCATCCTGACCGCCCTCGAGCGCTGGCCCGAGACGGGCCTCCCCGACAACCCCGGCGCCTGGCTGATGACCACGGCCAAGCACCGCGCGCTCGACGAGGCCCGCCGCCGCCAGATGATGGCCCGCAAGCACGCCGACCTCGAGCGCGACGCCCCCACCTCGACCACCTTCGACCCCGAGGCCATCGGCCAGCCCGGCGACGACGTCCTGCGCCTGGTCTTCGCCGCCTGCCACCCGGTCCTGTCGCGCGAGGCCCGCGTCGCCCTGACCCTGCGCCTCGTCGCCGGCCTCACCACCGCCGAGATCGCCCGCGCCTTCCTGACGACCGAGCCCACCCTGGCCCAGCGCCTCGTCCGCGCCAAGCGCACCCTCGCCGAGGCCCGGGTCCCCTTCGAGGTCCCCACCGGCCAGGCCCTCCGCGACCGCCTCCCCCCCGTCCTCGAGGTCGTCTACCTCATCTTCAACGAGGGCTACTCCGCCACCGCCGGCGACGACTACCTGCGCCCCGAGCTGTGCCACGAGGCCATGCGCCTCGCCCGCATCCTCGCCGCCCTCGTCCCCGACGAGGCCGAGGTCCACGGCCTCCTCGCCCTCCTCGAGCTCCAGGCCTCGCGCCTCCGCGCCCGCCTCTCACCCACCGGCGCGCCCGTCCTCCTCCTCGACCAGGACCGCGCCCGCTGGGACCGCCTCCTCATCACCCGCGGCCTGACCTCCCTCGCCCGCGCCCAGTCCCTCGCTCAGCCCGATCGCACTGAGGGCGGCCCCTACACCCTCCAGGCCGCCATCGCCGCCTGCCACGCCCGCGCCCCCAAACCCGACGCCACCGACTGGCCCCGCATCGTGGCCCTCTACGACGCCCTGGCGGCCCTGACCGGCTCCCCCGTCGTCGAGCTGAACCGCGCCGTCGCCATCTCCAGGGCCTACGGCCCCGCGGAAGCCCTCGCCCTGGTCGACGATCTCGCCGACGACCCGGCCCTGAAGCGCTACCACCTCCTCCCCGCCGTCCGCGCCGACCTCCTGCTCAAACTCAACCGCCCCCGCGAGGCCAACGCCGCCTTCCTCGCGGCCGCCGACCTCGCCACCAACCCCCACGACCGCGCCCTCCTCTTCGCCCGCGCCGCCTCCTGCCGCCCGACCTCCGACTGACCCGTCTCCATCGACTCGCCGGCCATGACCATCCGGCCCCGGCCCCCTGGGATCGCCGGCTTCCAGCCGGCCCGAACCGGAACGATGCCTGCACCGGCCACCCTGGGATCGCCGGCTTCCAGCCGGCCCGAACCCTGATGAAGCGAGGTCCAGAGGGTGTCGTTTCGTTCCGCCGCCGCAGGCGGCTGTGGACCGCGCCACGGGGGCTGCGCCCCCGAGCCCCGCGATGAGGCGTCGGCTGCGCCGACGCGACGGGTTCCGGCGCTATGCCCCGCCTCCCGCCGTCACCCCCCCGCCGCCTTCGCAAACGGCTCCTCGTACGGCCGGGTCCCCAGGAGGGCCCAGGTGTCCGCCAGCCCATCATGATAGTTCACCCGCACCCCGGTCAGGTCCACGCCGTCCAGCGCGCGCACGTTGATGGACACGTAGGGCCCGCCCAGCTCGGGGATGTCGCCGTACCCGAACGGCACGATGAAGCAAGTGTCACACACCCGCCGCGTGCCGTACGGCGCGCGCCGCGTGTCCTCGACGCCCGCCTCGCTCAGCACGCGAAAGGCGTCGGGCTTGACGAGCACCCCCCACCAGGCGGTCTTCGTGCAGTAGGTGCAGTTGCAGCGCGCCGTGCCGCTCGCCTCCAGGTCGAGGTCGGCCTCGAAGCGGATGGCGCCGCAGCGGCACGAGCCCGAGTAGGTGTGCAGGCCGCGGACGAAGGGAACCTTGTCGAGACGGGTCATGGGAAGCTCCTGTGAGTCGAAGGTGAGCCGCGGTATACCCCCCATTGCGGACAGCTTCTGTCCTCGATGAACCGCCCCGCGCCCCCACCGGTCCCCGATGAGCCTCGACACCTCGACCCGCCTCCTCCGCCTGGTCACCCTGCTGCACGAGCGCCGCTTCTGGTCCGGCGCGGATCTGGCCGCCGCGCTCGAGGTCACCCCCCGCAGCGTCCGCCGCGACATCGACCGCGTCCGCGCCCTGGGCTACCCCGTCCACGCCACCTCCGGCGTCGGCGGCGGCTACTCCCTCGGCGCCGGCCACGACCTGCCGCCCCTGCCGCTCGACGACGACGAGGCGCTCGCCGTCGCCGTCGGCCTGCGCGCCGCCGTCTCCGGCCCGGTCGAGGGCCTCGCCTCGGCCGCCGCCCGCGCCCTCACCAAGCTCGAAGCCGTCCTCCCCACCCGCCTCCGCCGCCGCGTCACCGCCCTCGAGGCCGTCAGCCACCACGCCCCCGGCGCCCGCCGCCCCATCGACGCCTCCACCCTCCTCGCCCTCGCCGCCGCCAGCCGCGACGCCACCCTGGTCACGCTCGACTACCAGCGCCACGACGGCCACCGCTCGCGCCGCCTCCTCGAGCCCTACCGCCTGGTCCACACCCAGACCCTCTGGTACCTCCTCGCCTGGGACCGCGACCGCGCCGCCTGGCGCACCTTCCGCCTCGACCGCGTCGCCCCCGGCTCCCTCACCCCCGGCGCCCGCTTCACCCCGCGCCCGCTCCCCGACCCCGACCCGGCCGCCTACGTCGCCCGCTCCGTCGCCTCCGCCCCCCGCCGCCTCCAGGCCCGCCTGCTCGTCCACGCCCCGGCCGCCCAGGTCACCGCGCGCTACGCCGCCCCCGGCTTCGTGGTCGACCCCATCGACGACCACCGCTGCCACGTCTCCGTCGGCGGCGACGACCCCGAGCACCTCGCCCTGTCCCTGGCCTTCCTCGGCCTCGACCTCGAGGTCCTCGATCCCCCCGAGCTCGCCCAGGCCTTCGCCCGCCTCGCCCTCCGCTTCCACCGCGCCTCCGCCGCCCCCGGACCCACCTCCTGACCGCCTCCCCCGGACACGCTCGCGCTCGCGCGGCCTCATCGCGCTCGCTCCACGACGCCACGTGAGCCCGGTCCGTTCACGACGGCCACCCCGACCCCTCGGCTGACGAGGCCACAGACACGGGTGATCCCGGATCACTGCCGTGGTATGCAGGCCCTGCAAGGAGGGCTCGATGACGCGCGGAAACCTCGGAAACGCCTTGAAATTCTCGATTGCGGCCGCGCTCCTGGCGGCCTGCGGAGATCCGGGGGGTGGCGGGTCCTACGGCTGGCCGCCGCTCGACGTCCCGGGAGACCTCTCCGACGACGCCTCCAAGGGCGACCTCCCCGAGCCCGACGGCTCCGACCCCGACGCGGGCGCCGACGCCGAGTCGGGCGACACGACGACGGGCGACGAGGGGCCCGACGCCTCCCTGCCCGACACCGTCGTCCCGGACGCCCTGCCCGACACGCAGCCGGGCGACACCGGCCCCGACGCCCTGCCCGACACGCAGCCCGGCGACACCGGCCCCGACACCCTCCCGGACACGCAGCCCGGCGACACTTCTTCTGACACGGGCCCCGACACCGGCCCCCAGCCGGTCACCTCGACCATCGCCGGCCTGCAGCTGCTCGCCGAAGAGGCCGGCTGCAACGAGTCCGGCAGCGTCGAGCTGGCCCCCGCCGTCGTCATCCCCGAGGCCGTCGTCACCAGCCCCGCGTTCGAGGTCTCCGACACCCTCGTCGGCTACTTCCTCCAGGACCCGGCGGGCGGCGAGTGGGCCAGCATCCTCGCGGTGGTCACCGCCACCGCCGACCCCGGCCTCGCCCCCGGCGCTCGCGTCGCGGCCACGGGCAAGCTGCAAGAGTTCTACTGCTTCACCCAGCTCGGCTTCGCCCAGCTGACGCCCCTCTCCACCGGAACCGCCCCCGCGCCCACCCCGCTCGCCCCATCGGTCGCCATCAGCGAGGCCTGGGAGGGCGCCCTCGTCCAGGTGAAGAACGTCGAGATCACCAGCAAGGTCGCCAACGGCGTCTACGCCACGAGCGGCGGCTTCCTCATCGAGCACGGCTTCGACTTCCTGCTCTCGCTCGAGGTCGGCGAGACCTACGACCTCACCGGCACCATGCGCTACGCGTTCGGCCAGCGCCGCCTCCACCCGCGCTCGCTCGCCGACATCACGGTCTCTCCCCCGCCGGCTCCCCATGCCATCGTCACCCTGCAGTCCAGCCCCGACAGCGTCGCCTGCGCGAACACCGAGGCCGCCGTGGACATCGGCCCGGTCAGCTTCGAGGCCATCACCGTCACCCCGCGGATGACCCTCTCGGGCACCTACCTCGGCCAGTACGTCGTCGCCCCGGGCGCCGGCCCCTACGGCGGCGTCTTCGTCGTCACGACCACCTCGCTCGCCCTGCCCGAGGTCCCCGCCGGCCACCTCGTCAGCGTCGCGGGCGTCCACCACGAGTACTACTGCTTCACCGAGGTCCTCGCCTCCTCGGTCACCGACCTGGGCCCCGCGCCGACCGCCGCCCCGCCCCCGCCCGAGCTCTCGCCCTTCGAGCTCACCCAGGACCTCGAAGCCTGGGAGGGCCTCGAGGTCACCGTCCGAAACCTCCAGGTCACCGACGTCACCAAGCTCGCGACCAGCGGCACCTTCAGCACCGACTACGGCCTCGACGTCGAGAGCGCCTATCTCAGCCCCAAGCTCTCGGGCTTTGTGGTCGGCGACTACGTCGACGTCACCGCCTTCGTCCGCTACTCGTTCGGCACCTACCGCCTCGCCCCCACCTCCGCCTCGAAGGTGGTCTACAGCGCCTTCTGACGACTTGCCTCGCACCCTCCCAGGGGGCCGCCGGCTTCCAGCCGGCCGAACCGCCGCCGAACCTTGCGCCCGCCGCCTGGGACCGCCGGCTTCCAGAGGGTGTCGCAAAAGCCCAACCGGAGTGCTCCACCTTGGTGGAGCCCCCATCCGGCGCAGCTTGCTGCGCCGGGTTTGGCGGCCAGATCCCGGCGGCAAGCCGCCGGGGCCGGGGCTCCGGCAAGCCGGAGCACTCCATGGCCGCCTCAGCGGGCATCAATACGACACCCTCTTCCAGCCGGCCGAACCTGCGTCTTTGTCGTGAGGGCGCCGCGAGCGGCGCGATCCAACCAGCCCTCGCTAGCGAGGGCACTCCAGGGCCGATCCAACGCCCCCTGGACCGCCGGCTTCCAGCCGGCCGACTCGCCATCCCGACCTTGCCCCCACCCAGCCGCTGCCCCAGGCTACGCCTCCCCAAACCCGGAGCCTCCACCGTGCGCCTCTTCCTCACCCTGACCCTCCTCACCCTCCTGCCGGCCTGCTCGAAGACCGACCCCAAGGCCACCGCCACCTGCGAGCAGGCCGCCGACAAGTGGGTCTCCTGCACCCGCGAGCTGCTCGGCGACGAGATGGCCCAGGTCGCCGCCTCCAAGCGCGACGTCGCCGCCTGCGCCTCCGACCCCAAGACGGTCGCGCTGTGGGAGGCCTGCCTCCCCAAGCCCTGCGACCAGCTCATGGACTGCCTCGACGCCCAGGTCCAGGCCTCCCCCTGACCCGGCCCTCCCACCAGCCGGTCGACTCTCTCTGCGTGACGTGACCTCTGCCCCTTTGCGGCTGGCCCGGACGACCCCGCGCGCGTACCGGTCTCTCGACGGACCCTCGTCGGGTCTCTCGAACGGACGTCGCCCGAGGTCGCCTTGCCATTCATCAAGCTGAGACCCGCGCAGCGGCTGGCCGTCGCGCTCATCGTCCTGGGCAAGCTGGCCGGCCTGACCACGGTCGTCCTGGTCCTGGTCCAGAGCCCCGGCGCTGCGGTCGGGCTCGTCGCCTACGCGGCCCTCATCGCCCTCTGTATCCTGGTCGCCTTCATCGACAGGATGCAGCATAGATCCTGACGACAGGGCGAACGGATGTGCCGCGGCCGGTGCCGTGCGGGGCCGGCTCAGGGCGTTCGGACGCAGATCGCGTATGTGCCGATGTCGACCTCGACCGGGTTGTGGCTCAAGTGCCCGTTGCGCAGGTGGAGATAGCACGGGTAGTCGGGCGGTGAGGTCGTCATCGAAGAAGACCAGTAGAGTTGGCAGTGCGAGCCCATCTCGGTCGGCCAGTAACAACCGTTGAGGCCAGGGCCCTGGCCGTCCATGCACCCCATGCAGTCTTCGCCGTGGTAGCACTCCGTGGACTCGTCGGGGCAGGCGTGGGTCGTCGGACAGGCCCCTCCCGTGGCCGTCTCGTCGCAGCCCCGGACCAGGCTGCGCAGGTCGTCGATGGTGGGGAGCGTCCAGTCGGCGTAACCGGCCAGCTCGAGCGCCTCGCAGTAAGCGACCGCCTCGTACCAGTCGAGGCCGGTCCGCGGGTCCGGCGCCTCGGGGATCTGCCACATCAACCCGGTGGTCGGGTCGGTCCAGATGGCCCCGTCGGGTGCAGGCTGTTCGCCGTCATCGGTCGCGTCGCCGTCCGTCGTGTCACCGTCGTCCGTCGTGTCGGCCGAGTCCCCGGTGCCGGCATCACCATCGCTCATGTCCACGATGGCGCCGCCCGAGTCGTCGCCGCAGGCCGCGATGGGGAGGAGCGCGCAAAGGAAGGCGAGCGCGTAACGCGAAGAGATCATGGTCATGCAGAATGCCTTTCACGGAGCCCATGGAACCGGCCCGGAGCCGTCGCCTTCGACGCCTCCACTCGGTACCGCGGTGACCGACCAGCTTGAACCCGCCGTACGGCGCCCGCGACGCCTCTGGACGGCGTCGTCAATCCTCGGCGATGCTTTGGCATCGCCTCCGGTTTCCTCCTTGCCAGAGACGCCGCGAACACCGCCCTTCGGGCTCAATCTGGTCGATCACCGCCATAGAGTCGGTTCATCCCGTCCGCAAGCATCCCCCGCGTTCAGGACATCCGTGGGTACCCACTACGACACCGTGCGTTCATCGCGCGCGCAAGAAAAAGGTTCGCGAGCTGCCCGGCCATGAACGAACCTCTGCCGCCGCTGATGAGGGCGGCAAGCCGGTCATCGCCGACTCTGTCCGCCGGGTGGCCTCAGGGAAGCCGCTCCAGCCATTTCGGCCCGCTCGGAGTGCCCTCGCTCGCGAGGGCTCGCTGGATCGCGCCGCTCGCGGCGCCCCCCGCCAGCCTTCGGCACGTCGCGCAATCCGACTCCCCGCAGGTTCCCCCGCTCTCACCGACCCGCCGGCCTGCCGATCCCGGCGCCGCGTTTCCGCGGTAACGTCCTCGGCCCCGTCGACCCGCCGGCTCTGGCCTCCCTCGCCTCACCCGCCTCGCGGTGCTCGACGAGGGCTGGTTCACAAGCCGTCAACGACCTTCGACCCGGCCCCTGGGCCCGGCTGTGTCGAAGGGTGGCGCGCTCAGGGGCGGGGGTTGGCCTCGAAGAAGCGCCAGAGGGTCTCGGTGTCGATGTCGTGGGTGACTCGGCCGATGCGGCGCTCGGGGAGGTAGGGGTGGCCGCTGGGCCAGGTGTGGCCGCCGCCTTCGTCGGTGAGGAGGAGGGTGGGGGCGCGGCAGTTGGGCCAGGTGGTCTGGGTGACGGTGGTGTGGTCGGGGGTGAGGTCGGGCAGGGGCGAGGTGGTGGGGGTGGGGTCGCAGCCGTTGGTCTGCGCCCAGGCGGTCATTGACTGGGAGACGGAGGCGAGGCGCTTGCCGTCGGCTTGGAGGCAGGCCTGGGGGCCGCCTTCGTAGGCCCAGCATGGGTCGTCGCGGCCGTGGACCTGGAGGACGGGGACCGGGCGGGAGGGGGTGCAGCCCTGGTCGGCGGCGAGCTGGTTGGTGCCTCCCACGGCGGCGATGGCGGCGATGCGGTCGGGCAGCTCGCAGGCGAGGCGGTGGCTCATGGCGGCGCCGTTGGAGAGGCCGGTGGCGTAGACGCGGTGGGGGTCGACCTTCAGGGCGAGGGCGAGCTCGTCGAGCAGGGCGCGGAAGTAGGCGACGTCGTCGACGCCGTCTTCGCAGGCGCGGCCGCTGACGCAGCGCCAGTCCTGGTGGCCGCCGCCGGCGTTCCAGGTGCGGATGCGGGGGGCGAGGCGGGAGGAGGTGCCGTTGGGGTAGGCGACGATGAAGTCCTCGCGGTCGGCGAGGTTGCCGAGGCACTGGGGGGCGCTGGTGTCGCCGTTGGGACAGGTGATGCGCTCTTTGTTCTCGGCGTTGCCGCCGCCGCCGTGGAGGGCCAGGACCAGGGGCCGGGGCGTAGTGGCGTCGTAGCCTTCGGGGAGGCGGACGAGGACGTCGCGGTCCTCCCAGCCGGGGACGGCGCAGCGGACGAGGCCGGCGGCGGTTGGGCGGTGGTCGGCGCAGCGGACGGCCGGGGCCGTGGCGCACCCGGAGAGGGCGGCGAGGGCGAGGAGGGCCGGGGTGAGGCGGAGCAGGGCGGCGTTCATGTCGTGGAGCATTAGCGGGTCGCGGGCCGGGCTGCAAGGCGCCGGGGGCGCAGGCGGCGGCAAGACCGTTTGGGTCTGACCCCTGGGCCCCTACGTCGACGTCACCGCCTTCGTCCGCTACTCGTTCGGGACCTACCGCCTCGCCCCGACCTCCGCCTCCAAGGTGGCCTTCAGCGCCTTCTGACGGCCTCCCCCGCGTCCATCGGAGTGCCCGCGCCCTCGCGGCCCCCGGTGAGGCGCCCGCGCTTGCGCGGGCTCGTTGGTTTGCAATGCTTGCGGCGCCCTCCATCCAGCGTTTCCTCCCCCCCGGCACTCGCCACCTCCACCCAACCCAGCTCCAACCCCACCACCAGGCCCCCGTCGAGCAACGTCGTCAGCCCTCTGCCGTCGCAGCACGCCGGTGACAGCCACCACGGCGACGCTATACTTGCCGTCAGCAACCCGCTGCCCCCAGCCATCGGGGAGGCCCCGTGTCCCAGCCAGAGCCTTTGAAGGCTGAAGACCTCTTGCCGCTCGTCCAGAAGCTGTCGCACGACGAGCAGGTCAGGCTAGCGCGACTCGCCTTGAAGTCGGCCGCTGCACGCGGAGACGCCGAGACCTACCGAGCCCACCCCCCAGCCTCCGAGGAGTTTGTCACCGACGAGGACCCTCTGGCCTGGGACGCCGACGGATGGGAGCCCGACGATGCGCCGGGGTGAGATCCGCTGGTACACCTTCGCGAGACCCGACAAGAGGCGCCCGGTGCTCATCCTGACGCGGGACGACGTACTGGATGCGCTCAACGAGGTCATCGTCGTCCCCGCAACCCGCACCGTCCGCGGCCTCGCGACCGAGGTGCTCCTGACGACCGACGACGGCATGCCGTCCGATTGCGCCCTGAACTTCGACCACATCTCCCTCGCGCAGCGAACACGCATTGGCTCGCTCATCACCACGCTCGACCCGATGCGTTGGTCAGAGGTGCAGAGGGCCCTGCTCATCGCGTGCGGCTCCCAACCTCACGACGCATGAGCGATTGGGGGTCTCGTCAGGTCACGTCCGCAAAGTTGGACGCTTTCGCGCGCTGAACGAGACGGTTCATTCCACTGGCTGCGTCAGAGAGATACACCATCGAAGGGGCGCATGCTGCGCCCGATGGAGGCGGCCGGGTTCAGGACGAGGCCGGGGGTAGTGGTCGCCGATCACGAGGTCCGTGCGGCGTTGGCCTCTGTCAGGGGGCGGGGATGTCGGCGACCTCGAGGGCCAGGGGCGCGCGGGGGGCGCTGGGATCCGTGGAGGCCTTGGTCATGGGGATGGTGGCGAGCCAGGCGACGCCGTCGGGGAGCGGAGGCCCGCCGAGGGGCCAGGAGGGGGTGCCGACGAGGCGGACGGAGTCGGGCGAAGCGGTCAGCAGATGCACGGGGACGACGGCGCCGACGGGCATGAGCAGCGTGCAGTCGCTGTCGCACGAGAGGTCGACCGTGGGGAAGTCGACGCGGGTGACGGCGGAGGTCGAAAAGGTCAGGGTGACCTCCTGGTAGAGGCGCTTGGCGTAGTGGCCGCCGTCGGGGCGCGTCCAGGCGGGGGTGGTGAGCGGGAGGCCCATGAAGATCTCGCCGCTCGGGCCGAAGCGGGCGTTGACGGAGAGGACGCCGCCGCCGACCTGGGCGACGGCGCCGCCGCCCTCGGGCAGGTAGCTCTGGTGCCAGGTGCTGGGCGCGAACCCGCTGGGCACGTGGGTCCAGATGAGGGCGTCGCCGCCGAGGCGCATCATGGCGCCGACGATGTCGACGGCCCCGTCGGAGCGGACGCGCAGGTCCCAGGGGACGCCGCGGCCGACGGGCAGGGTCTCCCAGTCGCCACCGGGCGCGCGGCGGCCGAGGGTCAGCACGGCGGTGGCCTCCTCGCCGACGCTCCAGGCCGCGTAGAGCGTCCCGTCCGGCGCGACGTCGAACGAGGTCGCGCGGCCTCCGAGGACGGTGCCGTCGCCGCCAGGCAGCACGTCGGCCGACCAGTCGGACCAGGTGCCGGCCGCGGCGCCTTCGCGGTGATAGACGACGCCGCCGTGGGCGTTGCCGGCGCGTATCAGGACGTCGCCGCCGGGCAGCGGCTTGGTGTTCAGCCCGGTGGGGGTCATGGATGAGTTGCTGCGAAGGTCCATCGACGCGCGCTGGAACCCGTCGGCGGTGCGGCGAGTGGTGTGCAACATGCCGCCGTAGGCCCACAGCACGAGCGGCTCGCCGTCCTCGTCGGCGATGACGCGGGTCGGCGGCGGGGCGTTGGAGATCATGGCCGGCTCTTCGGTGACCCAGTCGTCCATGTCGAGCTCGGCGCGCTGCCAGGGCGCGGGCGGGATGTCGTAGACACGCAGCTCGCCCTGGTCGCGCGAGGCCACGACCCAGACGCGGCCGTCGGGGCCGACGTCGACGCTCTGGCCGCGCGGCCCGAGCTTCGGCACCCAGGGCGTGCATCGTCCGGGCGGGATGACGGCGTAGGCGTCCTGATACCCGCCGACGGCCGAGGCGATCATGTGCAGCGCGCCGTCCGGGCCGAAGGCGGCGTCGCGCACGGTGACCTGCGGCGGCTTGGCGTCGATGGTGTTGGTGTGCTGCGGGTAGGGGACAAACCACATGTGCGGCCCGTTGCAGCCGTCGACGCGCGCGAAGGTGTGCTGGTGTAACCCGTAGTCGATGACCAGGGTGTCGCCGGTGAGGCTGACGACTTGGGCGGTGAGCAGGCGGTCGCCGGCGGCGTTGTGGGCCTGCAGGAGTCCCTGGCTGAGGGTGTAGCCGGCGACGAAGAGGCCATCGAGCTCGACGGTCGGCAGACCGGGCGGGGCCTCGCCGGGAAACGTCTCGACGCCGAAGTGCAGGTGCATCGGCGTGGGCCAGGGGCTGTTGGTGCCGACCTCGACCCAGTACCCCTCGAGGGTCTCGGGCGAGACGGCGACCGGGTCGGACGGAGAGCCGCCGCCGCCGCAAGCCAGCGGCAGGGCGAGGGCCAGGAGGACGGCCAGAGCGAGGGCTGCGAGGCGACCGGGCAGGCGAACCATCAGGGGCTCCGTGCGGCGTGGGCGTGTGCGGAGGGTCATTGCGGTCCGAGCAACCACCCGGAGGCTCCGATGAAGCTGGGCGTGCCGAGCGGACCCGCGGCGGCGGAGCCGGCCTCGAGCCAGCGGGCGAGGACGACCCAGCGGCCGTTCGGCAGCTTGCCGACCGCCTGCGGCACGACGTCGACGGGCACGCCGAGGTCGATGTCGAGATCGATCGGCGCCCAGTCCCGCCACCCACCGGCGCGGGTGGCGCGGGCGAGGGTGCCGTCGAGGCGGAGGGCGAGGACGTCGCCGGTGGCGGGGTCGTGGGTGAAGCTCTTGACCTGGCCGGCGTCGGCGGCGGCGGGCACGACGGTCCAGGCGGGGGCCGGGTCGTCGAAGTCGACGAGCGTCATGGTGTGGGTGCCGGAGAAGTGCAGCAGCACGCGGCCGTCCTCGCTGGCTTCGAGCACGCGGGCGGTGCTGGGGCGCGAGTAGCCGCTGAGGGAGGCGCCGGGCGGCAGGGCGATGACGTTGGGCTGGACGTCGCCGGCGGGGGTGATGGCGTGCATGGCGAGGGCCTCGGGGGCGTTCAGGGCGACCTCGAAGACGAGGAAGAAGGTGCCGGCCGCGGCGCGCACGGTGATGGGCTCCATGAAGGCGGAGGTGGTCGGCACGAGCTCGGGTGGCGCGAACTGGGTGGGCTCGAGGGTGGCGCCGCCGTCGCGGCTGAAGGTGTAGGCGGCGCCGCTCTCGCCGAGGGGGTCGGAGCCGACCGTGAGGAGGGTGTCGCCGTCGACCGCGAAGTGGCGGTGGTAGTTCGGCAAGAACACATGCGGCGATTCGGCGTACTGCGCCGCACCCCACTTTCCGGAAGGGCTGGTGAAGCCGAGCAGGCGGCGCATCGGCCAGCCAGGGTAGACGAGCTGCATTTGCTGGTAGCCGAGGCTGACGAACGTGTGGCCGTCGTCGTAGCGGAAGAACTCTGGGATGTCGCGGCCGGTGGCGCCGCCGACCGGCGAGCGCATGGGCAGCTGCCCGAGCGTGAAGCGGGACGCGAGCATGGGGTGGGTGCCCTGCGTGCGCTCGATGAGGTCGCCGGCGAGGGTGACGAAGGCGAGGTTGTGGGCGTCACCGAGCGCGTAGGGGACGACGGGTTGCCAGCGCGACGGGTCGGCGAGGCCGTCGCCGACGACGAGTTCGAAGACACGCGAGTAGGGCCCGGACTGGACCTCGACCAGGTGGGCGCCGACGTCGTCGCCGGCGAAGAGGGCGAAGCGGCCGTCGGGCTGGCGGGCCTCGGGGACGATGCGGAGGGTGGAGGCGTTGGGGTTGCCGAGGAAGGTTTCGTGGAGGCCGAGATCGCCGAGGTCGACGAAGTTGAGGCCCTGCAGGAGCGAGATGGAGCCGGTCTCGGCGCCGTCGAACGGGGTCTGGATCTCGCCCGAGCGGCCGACGTGGAAGGCGCGGCCGCCGGTCTCGCCGTGCGGGGTGACGACGCGCAGGCGGCCCACGGTCGGCAGGGCGGCGGTGACGCGGAAGCGGATGTGGTGGTCGTTCCAGGCGAGGATGTCGCCCGGGGCCACGGTCGCGTCGCCGACGTGGAGAGACCCGGTGTCGCCGAGGCGGGCGCCGTACACGACGACCTCGCCGCCGGGCGGGGCAGCGACGCGGGAGACGCCGAGGATTTGCGGGCGGGCGGCGGTGGCGGGCAGGCCCGAGGCGAGCCCCTGACCGACGACGGCGATGGGCGTGCCGCCGCGGGGCTGGGTGATGCAGCCGCTGTCGGCGCCGGCGAGGCTGTGCAGGCACACGAGCCACGGGGCGCCGATGACCTCGGTGTCGTGGACGCCGATCAGCCAGTCGCCGTCGGGCGAGAACATGGGGAGCGCGTCGGTGCGGGTGTTCGTGATGCCGTCGAGGACGACGGGGAGCGCGTCGCGATAGCCCCAGACGGCGGGGCGCAGGTGGCCGAGGCTGTCGCGCCACCATCCAGGCACGAGCCAGTCGCAGTCGCCGTCGCCGCGGTCGAGGCTGATGCGGCTGGCGCGGTGGCGCAGCGTGTAGTCGTCGGGGGCGAAGCCGCCGAGGACGACCGCCGACTTGCCGGTGGCGCTGGTCAGAAAGCCGCGCGATGTGCCGTCGGCGAAGACCTCGACGAGCGCGGAGTCGACGGGGATCTCGGCGAGGTTCACGTCCTCGCCGGCGCCGACTCCGACCTTCTGGACCTCGACGACGTGCGAGCGCACCGAGTAGACGACCGACTGGCCGTCGGCGCGCACGAAGAGCGGCTCGTAGCGGCGCCCGGCGCCGACGTCGAAGTAGGGGAGCAGGGCCTTCTCGATGTTCCAGCGCGTGCCGTCGTGGTCGACGACGCCCGAGGCGTAGATGGCGGCCGGGTCTTGCGCGCGGCCGTCGGGGGGCATGGTGTCGACGTACTCGCGGCTGTGGGCGGTCTCGAGGCCGACGAAGAACTCGACGACGATCTCGCCGTGGGCGCCGCTCGGGACGTGGAGCAGGCGCCCGTCGGGCAGGGTCAGCGGGTCGAAGGCCTGGTAGGGCCCGGTCTCCGTGCGTTCGTAGGCACGCTGGACGCCGGAGGGCAGGTGGAGCGAGGGGCGGAGGAACTGGCCGTCCGGGCTGGGCTCGCCGTGGCCCTGGACGGTGCCGGCGGGCTGGCCGTCGCGGAAGCGGAGGAGGGTGTCGTTGTCGACGGTGCAGAAGTGGTCGCGGGAGCCGGGGAGATAGCGGAGCGGCACCGGGACGAGCGGGTGGCTGGGGGTGCAGGAGGAGACAGCGCCGGTCGTGAGGTCGATGCGGTCGAGCAGGGTGTAGAGGGCGCCGTCGTCGCCCCAGGTGAACGCGCCGCCGAGGGCGCTCGCCTGGTGGACGACCTCGAGCTCGGGGCCGTCGGGGCCGAGGACGGGGCGGGCGATGCGGAGGAGGCCGTCCTCGGCGAACCAGGCGACGTGGCGGCCGTCGGGGGAGGTGGTGCGCTGGGCTTCGCGGGGCCCGTTGAACAGGACCTGCGGGGTCGACGTGGCGCCGGTGTTGGGGTCGAAGAGGTGGATGGTGGTGTCGCGGGGGCCGATGTCCTGCATGAGGAGGAGGCCGTCGAAGGCGACGGTCGCGACGGTGGGGGGGAGGCCGTCGTCGTCGGGCGGGGGAGCCGGCGAGCAGGCGGCGACGGCGAGGGCGAGGGCCAGCGTCAGTGCGGGCGATGGGGTCTTCATGGGCCTCGGGGCGGGCGGCGGGCCGGCATGGGTCGGGCGCGATGGACGTGAGCGTGGGCGATTGGGTAGCAGATCGCGGCGCCGAAGTCGCGCGCAAGCCGGAGACGACCGCGCGCGCCGTGGTCGCGGCCGTGGCGGCGGAGGTTCGGGGCGAGAGCCGCGGAGAGGGTCAGCGGTGGTGCGCCAGCGCCGCGTGCGCGGCCGTAGCGGAGGTCGCACGAACGCCCAGGTCACCTCTC
This sequence comes from Myxococcota bacterium, assembly GCA_041687695.1. GTDB lineage: Bacteria > Myxococcota_A > UBA9042 > PHBI01 > JAWLBL01 > JAWLBL01. The sequence continues at coordinate 19,330 of JAWLBL010000050.1, forward strand.
GCCTTGCGCTCCCTCAGAAGACACTCGCTGGCCCGTCCAGCTCCCCGCTGGCGCTCGGGCCCGCCGAGGTCTCGGGTCAGCACCTTCCCGCCAGCCACTCAATGTCCACGCACTCAACCCCTGGGCGTCCGGCCGACCGTTCGGTGATGCTCGAACCACCGCGCTGCGGCCCGCGCCAGCTCGCTTGGATCGTCGTGCCGCAGCGCGATGCCGTCAGGTGGGCTCGTGTCGATGCCCGCATCCGCAGCGGATACTCCATCGTCCCAGTTCAGGCACGCGGGGCTCCATCCGCCATGGATGGCGCTGCCTTCGAAGTCGAGCCTCAGCGTTTCAACGATGGTCGACCCCTCGCAGAAGTCCAGGGACACGATGAGCCAGGGTCGACCGTCCGGGGTCACGTGAGGCCACACATCGAGTTCCCCGCATTGGTCGAGCAAGGCACGGAGGAACACCTCCTCCTCACGCGTGCGCGCCTCTACGGGCAGCTCGGAGTTCAAGGTGTCTTCGTCGTCCATGGTTTGGAAGCCCTCTGCGACCCGACGCAGCGTCTCCAGAGTTCAGGCTCTGATCCCGGAGCCCAAGACCCCGTAACCCATATGAGGTTGACTAGTTGGGGCCGGCCCCCTGGGCGCGCTCAGGCGCGACGCATGAGCCATCGAGCATTGAAGTACCTTGCTGTCACAGTATCGGCTGGCACCAAGTCGCGGGGGAGTAGACTCGAACGTACAAGCGATCCCTCTCGTGTTTGGCATGCATCGAGCCGCAGAGCCCCCGAAAACAGAAGGCGCCTTCGGAGGCCTGAGGACCTGGGTCCCACCAAGCCGGCGGGGTCACCCAGAGCGCCGAAAAGGGGGCCGGCAGATGTTCGCAGGATGCGACGCCACCCGTCCTCGCAGCGGCTTCCCTACGGAAGTCGTGCCAGTCGGCCTCTGACGCGGCTACCCTCAAGAAGGCTTCGTACGGGACTTCGTACCTCGCATTGAGCGCGATGCGTTCGTACTGAGCGGGGCCGTCGGGAATCGAAAGACCGATCAGCTCGGTGGCTCGCATGCGCGGCAGGTATCGAGTGCACACCACCAGGGTGGCAACGACCACCAGCAGCGCGACGATGGTCAGGGCCCAGAACCGCCGGCCTGCCCTCTGTGCGATAGACAAAGTTATTCAGCCGGTTCGAGGTGCAGCCGGCCTGCCTTGACGTGGAGCGTTCCAAGGTCGGGCTTGCGAGTGATGATCGCCCACCGCGGTTGACCTTCTGCCGTCATGAACGAGACGACACGAAGTCCGTTGGACAGCGAGACGGAGATCTCTGGGAGGGCTCCCAGAAGCTCGACCTTGGTCACCTCGGCTCCGAGGAGACGCCGGAACATGCCCGGCCAGCGACGCTCCGAACTCCAGGACCCGCCGAGGATGGACCTTGGACGCTCAATCCTCCAGCTCCACTCGATCATGAGGGTCGCTTCACCGATCCTCCGAGGCTGCCTGCGTCCCATCTGCCACCGTCGTGAGCTCACCGATCTCGACGAAGATGGCCGACCCGTACCCACGCCAGACGTGGCTGACCGGCTTTTCGAGTAGATGCTCTATGAACGGCGAAGGATCAACCACGCTTGCTCTCTCCACAACGACCGAAGCTGATGACGTAGAGGTCGGACCAGGGGGATAGGTGTCAGAGTTTCCCATTTTCCATTTCCCGACCAGAAAGTGGGATATGGGGAACACTGACACCTCCCGGTCCGCACAGTAGACGCTTGGCGGCGAGTAGGCAGACTTCAGCTTGGTCGTTCTGCGAACTGCCGTCACAGCCATGGCCGGGGCCGTCGATGATCTCTCCATCCTGACCTTGAGAAGCGCCCAGGTCGCGGCAATGCGACATGATAACCGCAAGTCCAGGCCCGCGGCCGAACCATGACCACGGGACGGTCATTGCCCATCCTAATCTCAAACCCTCCGAACCTAGGCTGCAGGCATGAGCAAGCGACATCTTGATCCCGCCATGTCCAGACAGGCCTGACTGATCGAGAGTCCAGTGTCGGAATTTTCGTTGAAATCGTGTGTGGAGCGCCGTTTGCCAGATAGCGACGGATGCCCCTGCGGCGAGCGCTGAGAGGCCAGACCACGCAAGTAAAGTGCGGCCATCCGCGGAGGCATCTAGCCACATGACGAAAAAGGTGACTGAGAGAAGGCCCAGTCCGCCACACAAACGGCTCAAATGAATGCGTAAGTGGCTGGTGCCGTTGCTTACTCCAGCCACGGCGCCACTTCTCAGGACTTCGAGTCCGAGCGAGCGCTCGTAAAACTCGAGCACGCGGGCGGGTTCCTCGTTGTGGAACCGAATCGTCAGGTGTCGGAGGCGACCTTGCGCCGGGTCATACCAGACCATCCGAGGCAGCAGCCAACCCTTGAGCAGCCCACGAACTTGGGGCCACCCAACAAAGAGCTTCGAGACACGCGAAGAAGTGTTTGCCTCGCTCTCGAGCGTCACACCTAGTTCGGTAAGCTCTCGGACTCTCCAGACCTGGAATCGTCGATTGGCCAACAAGGTGTGCTTCCTTGGCATTAGACGCCGCCAGGGTTGCTTGTGCAGTTGGATTGCCGCGAAAGTCTTGGTCACGCGGACGCCGCTTAGACTGTCCATAACCCCGGCTGCTGTCAAGTAGGCTTGGGCTCCGGGGGCAGGCCCTCAGACCCCTGCTTGCGTGAGGTCAGGCCGGCGAATAGGTCAGCCGGACCACGTCCTCGCCCATCGGCTCGCTGGCGACGAGGCGGAGCGATGGCCGCGAGTTCGCGAAGAACGGTGCGCCGCGCCCGAGGACGACGGGGTGCAGGTAGAGGCGATACGCGTCGATGAGCCCCCATTCGGTGAGGCTGCGCGCCAGGTCTGGCCCGCCGACCTCGAGCTCGCCCTCGAGCCGGTCCTTCAGGCCTCTCAACGTCTCCTCCACGTCCTCGGAGACGAGCGTCGCGTTGGGGCCGACCTCCTTCAGCGTGCGCGACACGACCCACTTGTGCTGACCGCGCCACGCCGCCGCGAAGTCGCGCTCGTCGGCACTCCACTCGGGATGCTCCTCGTCCCAATACCGCATGATCTCGTACAAGTGCCGCCCGTACACGCTGCCCGCCTGCTCCCGCGCCTGTTCCACGAAGTGCCGGAAGAGCTTGGGCCCAGGCGCAAACCCCATGTGGTCCACATAGCCGTCCAGCGAGACGTTCATTCCGAACACGAACCTGGCCATCCCAAGCCCTCCAACACGGTTTCATCGGGGACCAGGTGCCAGGGTTCATCACCCTTCACCTTCTCAGGACTTGCAGGCGTGTCCTGCACATCTCTCGTGCCCATCTTCGACCGGGCTGTCAACCGCGCCGAACCCGCGACGAAGGGGACAGCGTCCTCGGCTACGACTCAGAAGTCCATTTTCTCCGGAGCCGAAAGTGAGAAGTGATGAACCCTGAGACCTGTGAATTGGGGCGAACGTCAGCGCTGACCCGGCCGCGCCGATCAGCTCCCGGCGCAGCCGAGGACCTCGAAGGCGAGGTCGAGGTTGGTGTTGCTCATCCACCCGGGGGAAAAATCCATCTTCTCCCAGATGGAGCCGCCGGCGTAGGGGTCGGAGGGGTCGGTCGGGGTGGAGCTTCGCCGCCAGTAGACGCCGCCGCTCGTGGAGCCGGCTGGGACGAGCTCGAGCGCATAGACGGTGCCTTCGGTGAGCGCGACGGGCGTCTCGAAGGTGAAGGTGACGTCCTCGAAGTTGTCGCCGCCGGAGCACGAGTCGGCGATGTCGGCGTTCGGGATGAGGTCGGAGGTGCCGAGAACGGTGTCGGTCGGAGCCCCGCTCCCGTCGGTGGCGAGGACACGCACCGTGACGTCGACGGCGCCGTTGGCCTTGCACGCGTACAGGGGCAGCACCACCGTGTCGACCGCGTATCCGCCGGTCGGGGTGAAGGTCTGCACCACGCGCGTCATGGACGATACGTGCACCGCCTCGGTGGCCATCGGCTGGTAGGCGTCCGAGGTTTCGGTACAAGCCGCCGTCGCCGTGCAGCCGAGGACCTCGAACGCGAGGTCGAGGTTGGTGTTGCTCATCCATCCGGGGGAAAAGTCCATCTTCTCCCAGATGGAGCCGCCGGCGTAGGGGTCGGAGGGGTCGGTCGGGGTGGAGCTTCGCCGCCAGTAGACGCCGCCGCTC
>JAWLBL010000050.1:23613-28216 GCA_041687695.1 Myxococcota bacterium
CGTGTCGACCGCGAATCCGCCGGTCGGGGTGAAGGTCTGCACCACGCGCGTCATCGACGATACGTGCACCCCCTCGGTGGCCATCGGCTGGTAGGCATCGGAGGTGCACCCGCACCCCGGGATGAGGGTGTATTCACAGCCTCCCGTCCCGGTGCAAACGTCAGTGGTGCAGGCGTCGCCGTCGTCGCAGCTGACCTCAGCGTACTGACAACCCTCGATGGAGTCGCAGGTGTCCGTCGTACACGCGTCGCCGTCGTCGCAGCTGATCCCGGCGAACTGACAACCCTCGACCGCGTCACAGGTGTCCGTCGTACACGCGTCGCCGTCGTCGCAGCTGATCCCGGCGAACTGACAACCCTCGACCGCGTCACAGGTGTCCGTCGTACACGCGTCGCCGTCGTCGCAGCTGACGACCGCGTACTGACAACCCTCGACCGCGTCACAAGTGTCCGTCGTACACGCGTCGCCGTCGTCGCAGCTGACGACCGCGTACTGACAACCCTCGACCGCGTCGCAGGTGTCCGTCGTGCACGCGTCGCCGTCGTCGCAGCTGACCCCAGCGTACTGACAACCCTCGACGGAGTCGCAGGTGTCCGTCGTACACGCGTCGCCGTCGTCGCAGCTGACGACCGCGTACTGACAACCCTCGACCGCGTCACAGGTGTCCGTCGTGCAGGCGTCGCCGTCGTCGCAGCTGACCCCGGCGTACAGGCAACCCTCGATCGCGTCGCAGGTGTCCGTCGTACACGCGTCGCCGTCGTCGCAGCTGATCCCGGCGAACTGACAACCCTCGACCGCGTCACAAGTGTCCGTCGTACACGCGTCGCCGTCGTCGCAGCTGATCCCGGCGAACTGACAACCCTCGACCGCGTCGCAGGTGTCCGTCGTACACGCGTCGCCGTCGTCGCAGCTGACCCCTGCGTACTGACAACCCTCGACGGAGTCGCAGGTGTCCGTCGTACACGCGTCGCCGTCGTCGCAGCTGACCCCGGCGTGCTGGCAACCGTCGACCGCGTCGCAGGTGTCCGTCGTACACGCGTCGCCGTCGTCGCAGCTGACCCCGGCGTACAGGCAACCCTCGACCGCGTCGCAGGTGTCCGTCGTGCACGCGTCGCCGTCGTCGCAGCTGACCCCCGCGTACTGACAACCCTCGACCGGATCGCAGGTGTCGGTCGTGCACGCGTCGCCGTCGTCGCATTCCTCGGCCGTCGTACAGGCCGGCGGCGGCGTCGCGTCGGCCGTGTCGTCGTCGGCGTCGTCCGCGCCGCCCCCGTCGCCGCCCGCGTCGGGCTGGGAGGTCACGGTGTCCTCGGCCTGGGCGTCGGGTCCGACCTCGCCGTCGGGATCGGCGCCCGCATCATCCGAGGCGTCCGCGTCGAGCCCTTTGGTGGTGTCGTCGTGGGCGTCGCCGTCGGCCGTCGCGCTGTCGCCTGGCTCGGCGTCCACCACCGCGTCCGCGCTCGGCTCCCCGCTGACCTCGCCACCACACGCAAGTAGCGCGAAGGACACGGACAAACACACGATCGATAGACCCGCTGCCGCCGGGCGAACCCGAGACGTTCCAAAACGCATTCGCTCTCCTCCCCATGGCGTGCCCGAAGGGGCCTTCAGGTCACGCGGACCCCGCAAGCTCGTTGACGGCCTTCCCCTGGCAGCCCGAAGGACCACCAACCGACATCATCCCTACCGAGGCTCGGCGTGCTCGTGCTTGCGCCGTCACCTCCGACGCCGACCGCCGTCGCCGCCAGCGTGCCGGCGAATCCCAGACGAACTCTGCTAGTCCCCGCACAACGCATGTTCGTCCTCGCCTGCTCTCGCGACGTCCGCGGCCCCTTCGTGTCCCGGTCCCCAAGGGCGCCGCCGGCCGCCCGTGCCCCGGACTGGCGGGCCGGCTCGCCCCCCGCCCGCGCAGGCAAGTCGAGTATGCTCACTCGAGCCGGTCCTGTCACCACGGTTGCGACGCCCGCCCACAACCCCGTTGCTGCAGACCGCGCTATGAACCACGGCTGAGTTCGGTTCAACGGAGCCCAGGGCCAAGCCCCCAGAAGCCAGGGGTCAGGCCTGGCCATCTTCCATTCTCGGAGAATCGAAAGTGGCTACGCCTGACCCCTGGGGCCTTGACCCCTGGGTCCCAAGTTGTTTGTAAGTTGGGACTTGACCCCTGAGGACATTACGACGCGTCCGGCCGGGTGGTGATGACCAAGCAGCGCGCCGAGCCGGCGCCGGGAGAGGCGGCCCCGCGGTGGATCGGGAGCGGCCGCACCGTCTTCGACAACAAGGGCAACCCGGTCAAGCAGTACGAGCCGTTCTTCTCGGAGACCTCGGCGTTCGAGGACGAGCCCGAGCTGGTCGAGGCGGGCGTGACCCCGATCTTGCGCTACGACCCGCTCGGCCGTCTGATACGCACCGACTTGCCAGACGGGACGCACACGCGGGTGGCCTTCGGACCATGGCACCAGGAGACGTGGGACGGGTCGGACACGGTGCTCGGGACGCCGTGGCTGAGCCGGCAGATGGAGGGCAGCGTCGAGCAGCAGCGCGCCGCGACTCTTTGCCTTCCCCACGGCGGCACGCCGACGGTGGCGCACCTCGATGCGCTCGGGCGCGCGTACCTCAGCATCGCCGACAACGGACCCGAGGGGCTGGTCGAGACGCGCGTCAGCTACGACCTCGCCGGCAACGCGCTGACCGTGACCGATGCCCGCGGCGTCGAGGTGCAGGCGCAGCGGTTCGACATGCTCGGGCAGCCGCTGCGCACCGACAGCCCCGACGCGGGTACGAGCTGGACGCTGAACGACGTCGCCGGGCGGCTTCTCTACGGCGCCGACGACGCGGGCGTCTCGACCCGCAGCGACTACGACGCGCTGGGGCGGCCGACCCACGTCTGGGTGACCACCCCCGAGAGCTCGCCCCGGCTCGCCCAGCGCCTCCTCTACGGCGAGAGCCTGGGCGCCGAAGCGGCCGCTTCCCTCAACCTGCTCGGCCAGCCCGTCGCCAGCCTCGACGGCGCCGGCCTTGTGCAGATCGCCGCCTTCGACTCCAAGGGCAACCTCCCTCGCGCGCAGAGGAGCGGACGAAAGCGGTGCTGGGCGCGGTGGCGGTGGATCGGGAACGGTCGCACTGTTTCCGACGACAAGCACCGACGCCGGCACCGCCGGTCGAGGGGGTGACCCAGCCGAACCCGGGCCGGTGGCCTGAGCGCTCATGACCTGCATGGGCATGAGTGCGGGGTCGGCTCCGGGCGGGCTCCGTCTCTTAAGGGGTCGACTGTCGAGGCGAGCAATGTGACCGCGGGGGCGTCAATGGAACCTGGGGGAGTCAGGGCGTTTCGGGGCGGTGGGAGTCTGCGATGGCGCGGCGGATGGTGCGCTCGACGAAGTCCCATTCGTAGTTGGCGGTGATGGGGTCGTCGTAGGACTCGGCGAGGGCCTCCTCGACCAGGCGTTGGACGCGCTGTTCCGGCGGGAGGTCCTGGAGCTCGGGGCGGGAGCGGAGCTTTTGGAGGGCGGCCTTGCGGATGGCTTCCAGACGCTGGACTTGGGAGGGGTACATGGGGGGCTCCGCGTCAGGGGATGGCTCGGATCAGCATGGTGAGCGTCTTGACCAGCTTGAGGTCGGGGGCGGGCGTGTTGAGCAGGCGGACGATGGCCCCGCGGGCGTCGTTCTTCAGGGCCTGGCGGATGCCCGCGGGGACGAGGATGAGCCAGGCCGCGAGCGTCTGGGCGGGGCCGGCGAGGTTGATGGGCGTCTGGGTCCAGGGCTCGGAGTTGCCGGCGGCCATGACCACGGTGGTCATGCACTCGGGCATGCTGTGCTCGCCGCTGACGACCATATCGGCGATGACGAAGGCGAGGACGTCGGCCGCGTCGTCGAGCGAGAGGCGGCCCGAGTGGAAGAGCATGGTCGCCGAGGACATGTAGAGCGCGGTGCTGTTGGAGCGGCCACCGACGAAGCGGTTGGGCATCGCGTTGGCCTGGTCGTAGTACCAGGCGGGGTTGTTGACGTCGACGGCGTGGGCGGGCTGGAGCTGGTTCTGGTAGGGGGCGGGGTTCTGGTGGTGGGCCTCGTTGAAGATGGTGTCGCCGCCGAGACGCCGGTAGGGGGCGACGGACACGTCCCAGCCGAGCTGCGGATCCTGGACGTTGAGGCGGGTGCGCGCCGGGCCGAGGGTGTTCTGATAGCCGCGATGGACATCTCCGGCGTCGCCTTCGTAGCGGTTCGCGACGGTGTCGAAGGTGTTGTCGTCGAGGTTGGCGCCGGCCGCGCGGTTACGTGCCGCGGGTTGGCCGGCGCCCGGCAGGTGCATCCCCAGGCCCTCGTTGATGCGGGTCCGCGACTGGTGGTAGGCGTAGCTCTCGAGGGTCGCCGTCCAGTTCGCTGGGACGGCGTGGAGCTGGTTGCCGCCGGCGTCATGGATGGTCGCGGCGCCCGCGGCGTCGCGTCGGATCTGGGCCTGGGCGCCGACGGCGAGTCCACCGTTGCTGACCGGGCCCGGCAGCACGGTCGTAACCGTCCGATATCAGGTGTCCCTCAATCCCCTTGCGCGCTTGTTGCCACAGGTCTAAGGGTCGGGCGGTGGTCGCGGCTTCCAGTTGTGGGGTAG
>JAWLBL010000051.1:0-23803 GCA_041687695.1 Myxococcota bacterium
CGACGCGCGCTCCATGCTTCACCTCCCGGCCAAGTCCAACGGCGGCGAGCATCGTCGGAGCCGCGCCCGAGGTCAGGACGGGGCGGGGCGAGGAGTTACTCTGCATCGACTCGCATCGGCCGAGCCCCAATCCCGCGACGCCCTTCAAGCTGGCCGGCGACCGGCTGCCGCCGGAGCTGCGCAAGGAGATCGAGGTCGGCACCCAGGAGATCCTGAGGGCCGAGAAGGCGCCGAGCGCCAAGGCCGCCAAGGGCTCGGTGCAGTCGCACGTGTGGAAGACGCGCGACAAGAAGTGGATCGCCCTCGAGGGCGAGCGCAAGGACGAGAAGGGCTCGGCGAACGAGCGTCTGCAGCAGCTGCGCGAGCTACCGGTGCAGCAGCGCATCACCTATTGAAGGTCGCGCCGGGGCCGCGGTGGCCCCGGCCGGCTCGCAGTGTCGTGACCCCGCTCAGCGAGGTCCGTGTCCGGGAGACGAGATGAGGACGATGACGATGACGATGACGATGGCGGCGCTGCTCCTGTGCGTGACGGCTTCGGCCGCGGCGGCGCCGGCCGCCCCGCAGCGGTGCGAGGTGCTCGAGCCGGGCGTGCGGCTGGGCGAGCGCCTGTCGATCGGGACGGTCCTCCGGGAGGCCAGCGCGGTCGAGGCCGATCCCCTGCCGGGCTGGGTGCGGCCGAAGGATCCCGCCAACCAGGGCGTGCGGCTGCGTCTGGACGCGGCGCAGCGTGTCGTCGAGCTCGAGGCGCCGCTGCCTCCCTGCGTGACCCTGGGCGGCCGGGCGATCCAGGCCTCCAGCATCTACGAGCTGGCGGCGGCGCTCGGCACCTGCGGCCCCGAGCAGGTCAACGAGGGCGGCAACGTCATCCGGTGCGCCGGTGTGACCCTGACCCACAGCCGCTCGGGCTCGACGATCCGCCTGAGCGAGGCGCCCCCGACCTGCGACGTGTACGTGCGGGGCGCCAAGTGGTTCGACGGGGCGGGGAGCCACGACCTGAAGGCCCGCCCGCTGGAGCTGGGCCAACGGCGGGTGTGCACGCCCAACGTGGCCGCGCCGCTGACGGCCCGCACGACCCTGGCCGCCTTCGAGGCCGCCTACCCCTCGTGTCACAAGGAGGCGCGGCGCGGCGCGACCCTGCTGACCTGCGGTGAGCTGACCTTCACCTTCGCCGGCCCCACGCTGCAGCTGGCGCAGGTCTCGGCCCGTTGAGCGGGCGCGGCGCCCGGGCTCGCCGGCCGGACCGGCTCAGCGGGCCTGGGCGTCCTCGGCGGCGTCCTCTTCCTTGAGGCGGATGCGGCCCTTCTTGTCGGGGTAGCGGGCCTGGATGGGGCCGTAGAAGGCGCGGAACTGGTCCATGTCGGCCCGGACGTCGCCCGACGGGGTCAGGGCGGGGCCGAAGCCGCCGCGCTTGCGGCCGTAGTCCAGGTAGCCCATCACGATGGGCACGTTGGCGGCCTTGGCGATGTGGTAGAAGCCGCTCTTCCAGTAGTCGGTGTGGCCGCGGGTGCCCTCGGGGGGGACGGCCAGGACCATCGCGTCCCGCTGGGCGAAGAGGTCGGCCATCTGGTCGACCATGTTGCGGCGCTCGCTGCGGAAGACCGGGATGCCGCCCGCGGCCGAGAGCACGGCGCCGCCGGGGCCCTTGAACAGGGTGTGCTTGCCCATCCAGGACACGCGCACGCCGGCCACCGAGGCGAGGGCCAGCATCAGCGTGAGGTCGTAGTTGCTGGTGTGGGGCGCCGCGATGAGGACGTACTTCTTCAGGCCCGCCGGAGGGAGCCCTTCGAGGTGCCAGCCGACCGCGGCGAGCGAGGCGTGGCCGAAGAGGACGGGGAGGGTCTGGACGACGGAGTCGAGGGCGCGCATCGGGGAGGATGAGACGGTCAATGGGCCCGATGGGCAAGCGTTCATCCGGGGTTTTGCCGTTCTTTGACAAATGGGGCGGGGCGGCGTCGGCGCGGCCGGAGAAATCACGGGCGCGACACGGGCGTGTCACGCGGCATCACGAACGCGTCATGGAGGACCCGTACAAAGCGCGGCAACAACGGCGGGGGGCTCGTGCCCTCGAGGAGCTGAGGATGAGCGCGCTCTTGAAGAAGCTTGGTGCGGTGGCGGTGGCCGGCGGGTTGATGCTCGGCTGCGACGGCGACGAGGGGAGCTCGAACCCGGGCAAGACCGACGGGGACCTCCCCTCGCAGGTCACATGCGAGGGCGACGTCTGCCGCGTGCAAGCGCCGCCGACGGACCCCATCACGAAGAGCTTCACCATGACGGCCGACAAGAAGTGGCTGCTGCAGGGTGGCGTCTTCGTGGGCGACGACGTCAACGAGACGGTGCTGACCCTCGAGCCGGGCACGACCGTGTTCGGCGAGACCTCGAGCAAGGCGTTCCTGACCATCCGACGGGGCTCGAAGATCGTGGCCGACGGCACCAAGGACGCGCCGATCGTCCTCACCTCGTCCAAGGAGGTCGGGTCTCGGCAGCGCGGGGACTGGGGCGGCCTCGTCATCAACGGCCGCGCGCCGGTCAACGGCTGCGACACGGCGCCGTGCGAGAGCGAGGGCGAGGGCGGCACCGGCGTGTACGGCGGCGACCAGCCGGGCGACGACAGCGGCGTCCTGCGCTACGTGCGCGTCGAGTTCGCCGGCCACCCCCTCACCGAGGACAACGAGCTCAACGGCATCGCCTTCCAGGGCGTCGGCAACGGGACCACCATCGAGTACGTCCAGGTCCACATGGCCGACGACGACGGCATCGAGTTCTTCGGCGGCACGGCCAACTTCAAGTACGTCCTGACGACCGGCATCGCGGACGACAACCTGGACTGGACCGACGGCTGGGTCGGCAAGGGGCAGTTCTTCGTCGCGCAGCAGTACGCCGACGCCGGCGACAACGGCATCGAGGCCGACAACAACGGCGACCGCAACGACGCGCTGCCGCGGGCCATGCCGATGCTGAGCAACCTGACGTTCATCGGTTCGCCCGACGCCAGCAGCTCCGACATGGGCATCCTGCTCCGCGAGGGCACCGGCGCCCACATCCACAACTCGGTCATCGTCGGCTGGAACGACGCCTGCTTCGACATCGACAACGCGGCGACCTTCGCCGTCGCGATGTCCGGCGGGACGCCCACCGGGGATCTGGTCATCGAGAACTCCATCTTCTCGTGCGCGACCAACTTCAAGGAGAACAACGAGAAGGACGTCGACGGACAGACCGTGGAGGACCCCTGGTCGGTCGTCGAGTTCGTCACGACCCACATGACGGGCAACCGCACGGTCGACCCGCTGCTGCGCGCCCCCTACGCGCAGGAGACGCGCGACTTCCGTCCCGCCGACGGCTCGCCCGCGGCGACGGGCGGCGTGGTGCCGAGCGACCCCTTCTTCACGCAGGTCGACTTCGTCGGCGGCGTCGACCCGGCCAACGACTGGACCGCCGGGTGGACCACGTCGGCGCTGAAGTAGTCGGAGGGCGCGGCGATGATGGGGCGACACGGGCGGCGGACGTGGGTGCTGGCGGCGGCCATGGTCGCCGCCTGGGTCGCTCCGGCGGCGGCGAACGGTGACGCGGGCGAGCTGGCGCGCGAGCTGGCGAAGCTGCGCGCGGACGTGGAGCGGCTGTCGGGCGACATCGAGCGCCACAAGGACGAGTCGCGGGCCAGGCTGCGCACGCTGACGGCGCAGCGGGCGGATCTCGAGCTGGAGCTGCAGCGCGAGACGCTGCGGGTCGAGCACGTGACGGCGGCCATCGGCAAGGAGCGGGCGCGCATCCAGGCGGCGGCCGAGGCGCAGGCGGCCCTGGTGCCGGTGGCGCGCGAGCTGGTGGCCGGGCTGCGGCGCTGGGTGGAGGCCGCGATGCCGTACCGCAAGGCCGAGCGGCTGGAGGCGGCGGACGCCCTGGCCGGCAAGCTGGAGCGGGGCGAGCTGAAGCCGGCGCAGGTCGTCGCGCGCTGGTGGGAGGCCGTGGAGGACGAGCTGCGGATCGCGCGCGAGAGCGCCCTGGACCGGCAGGTCGTGACCCTGGACGGGCCGAGCGGTCCGGAAGAGCGGCTGGTGGACGTGCTGCACCTGGGCATGGTCGGGATGGTGTTCCGCGCGCCCGGTGACGACCCGCGCCACGACCGCTACGGGCGCCTCGTGCGGCAGGGCGCCGGCTGGGGGTGGGAGACGTTCGAGGGCGAGGCCGACCGCCAGCAGGTGGCGGCGCTGTTCGACGCCTTCGACAAGCGCATCCGCGTCGGCTTCTTCGAACTGCCGAACGTGCTGCTGGCGCCCGCGACGGAGGCGACCCGATGAAGACGCGCGTGTTGATGGCGCTGGCGCTCATGGCGGCGGTCGGGAGCGCCCGCGCGGCCGAGGGCGAGGCCCCGGCGGCCGACGTCCTGGGCGCCTACAAGAAGGAGTACGCCTTCCTCGAGGCGGAGAAGAAGGCGCTCGAGGGGCGGCTGCGGCAGCTCGAGGCGCAGAGCCGGCGCGAGGTCGGCGCGGCCGAGGCCGGGCTGAAGGCGCTGCAGGCGCGCATCGTGGCGCAGCGCGCCGAGGCCGACCGCCTGGACGAGGAGCTGCGGGCGCTGGACAAGGACGCGTCGCGCGGCGACGAGCGCGAAGATCTGCTGACCGAGACCATCGTGCGCGCCGAGGACGCGCTGGTCGCCGCCGGCCTGACCCCGAGCGCGGTCCCCGAGGGCGCCGAGGTGAAGCCGGAGGCGCGGCTGCGGGAGCTGGCGGCCCTGGCGGACCGGCTGCTGGCGGCCGGGGCGCGCGTGGCGGTCGAGGAGGGCGCCTTCTTCCTGGCCGACGGCCGGCAGACGGAGGGGCGCATCGTGCGGGTCGGGCGCGTCGCGGCGTACGGCCTCGCTGGGGACGCGGCGGGCGCGCTGGCGCCGGCCGGCGAGGGGCGCCTGAAGCTGTGGGACCGGGACGCGGCGGCGACCGCGAGGGCGCTGGCCGCCGGACAGGCGCCGCAGACGCTGGCCGTGTTCGTCTACGACGACCCGGGCAAGCGCATCGAGCCCAAGCACGAGCGGGGCGTGGTCGAGACCATCGAGGCGGGCGGCGTCATCGCGTGGGTCATCGTGGGGCTGGGCGCCGTGGCGCTGGTGCTGGTCCTGCTGCGCCTGATGACGCTGGTCCTGACGGGCGCGGGCGGCCGCCGGCTGTCGACGCGCGTCGCCGAGCTGGTCGCGACCGGCCGGCTCGACGAGGCGCTGGCGCTGGCCCGGCGGGCGCGCGGCGCGATGGCGCGCGTGCTGCGCGTCACCGTCGGCAACCTGGACCGCGAGCGGGCGGCGCTCGAGGACCTCACGAGCGAGGCGCTGCTGGCCGAGGCGCCGCGCCTGGACCGCTTCGGGGCCGCCATCACCGTCTCGGCCGCCGTGGCCCCCCTGCTGGGTCTGCTCGGGACGGTGACCGGCATGATCGCCACCTTCGACATCATCACCGAGCACGGCACGGGCGACCCGAAGCTGCTGTCGGGCGGCATCTCCGAGGCGCTCATCACGACCGAGCTGGGGCTGGTGGTCGCCATCCCGACCCTGCTGCTCGGGACCCTGCTGTCGGCCCGCGCGGCGGCGCTCTCGGCCGCCATGGAGCGGTCGGCGCTGCGCGTGCTCAACGCCGCCGAGACGGCGGGACTGCGCCCCGCGGAGCTGCCCGAGGTCGCCGACGACCGACTCAACACCGTCACCACGGAGGATCCGACGTGCTCGAGCACGCCCTCGCCGACCTCGGCGATACGATCGCGCGCGGCGGCTTCGTGATGTGGCCCCTCGTGGGGTCCGCCGCCGTGCTCTGGTATGCCCTGGGTCATCGCCTGCTGCTGCTGCGCCGCGGCGCGATGGGCCCCATCCGGGCGCTGGTCGCCCGCGGGGCCGGCGTGCGGCCGCGCGGCGTCATCGGCGGCGCCGTTGCGCGCGCCCTGGCGGTCCGTGACCAGCTCGGCGGGCGCGCCCGCCACCTGCGCGGCCACCTGGACGTGGCCCTCGGCGAGTACGAGGACCAGCTGGGCCGCCTGCGCGCGCTGGTCAGGGCCATCGTCGCCGTCGCGCCGCTGACGGGCCTGCTGGGCACGGTCATCGGCATGATGGAGACCTTCGACGCGCTGGGCGACATGGCGCTGTTCACGCAGTCCGGCGGCATCGCGGGCGGCATCTCGCAGGCGCTGCTGACGACCCAGATGGGGCTGGCGGTGGCCATCCCGGGGCTGGTCGTCGGCAAGCTGCTCGACCGCCGGCAGCAGCGCCTCGAGGGCGAGCTGGCCGAGCTCAAGGACGTGGTGTGCAGCCTCGACGCGGAGGCGGCCGCATGAGCCTGCGACGAGGTCCGAAGAGGGACGTGGCCGCCGAGATCGACATCTCGCCGCTCATCGACATGGTCTTCATCCTGCTCATCTTCTTCATGGTCTCGACCACCTTCGTCAAGGACATGAAGCTGGATCTCGAGCGGCCGAGCGCGGCCTCGGCGCAGCGGGCGTCCACCAAGAGCGTCCGGGTGTACGTCGACCGCGCGGGCGCCATCTACCTGGACGAGGTGCCGGTCAAGCCGTGGATGCTGCAGAGCCGCGTCCGCGAGCTGTTGGGCGCCGGCGCGTCCAAGTCGGTGCTGGTCGTGGTCGACCGGCAGGTGCCGGCGGACAAGCTCATCGAGGTGGTCGACCAGGTGAAGCTGGGCGGGGCCACCGAGGTCGGCGTCGCCACCGAGGCGGAGGCCGGGTGAGCGCCGTCCTGACGGCCGTCGGACGTCACGCGTTCGCGCTGCTGGTCGCCGCAGGCGGCTGCGCCGGCGTGTTCGGGCTGCTCCTCGCCATGAACGCCGACGCGCCGCCGCCGCCCCGGCCCGAGGCCGACCGGCAGGCCGTCTTCGACGTCTCGCGCCCCGAGCGGCCCAAGCCCAAGCCCAAGCGGCGCGAGCCGCCGCCCCGGCCCAAGCAGGCGCGCAACGACTCGGCCGCGCCGCCGCCGAACCTCGGCGCCAGCCTCTCGGGCGTGGATCTGGGCATCCCGGGCATGGCCATGGGCAGCCTGAACCTGTCGACGGCCGCGGCCGCCGGCTCGGACCGCGCCGCCCGCGACATGGTCATGACCGAGGGCGCGGTCGACGTGCCGGCCCGCCCGGTGCACAAGGTCGCCCCGCGCTTCCCGCCTCGCGCGCAGGCCCAGAACCTCGAGGGCCTCGTCAAGCTCGAGCTGCTCATCGGCACCAGCGGCGAGGTCGTGCGCGCCCGCGTCCTCGAGGCGAAGCCGCCCGGGGTCTTCGACGAGGCCGCCCTCGACGCCGCGCGCCAGTGGCGCTTCGAGCCCGCCATGTACCAAGGGCAGCCGGTCAAGCAGACCCGCCAGCTCCCCATGCGCTTCAGGTTGAACTGATGGCTCGCCTCGCAACATGGCTGGTGGTCCTGCTGGCCGTGGCCGCGCTCGCGGCCAAGCCCAAGGCCAGAAATCCGCCCGAGGAGCCGGATCTCCTGGCCCTGGCGGCGTTGCTGTTCCAGGACGGGCACCTGGACCGCGCCGCGTCGGTGCTGGCCGACGTCGACCCGGGCAAGCCAGGCCTCGACGTCGTGCGCTACCACACGCTGCGCGGCCTGATCGCGCTGCAGCAGGGAAAGGCGAAGGACGCGGCCGAGCAGCTCGAGGCGGCGGTCGCCGCCGGGACGCCGGAGCGGCCCGTGCAGCCGCTGGTGAACCTGTTCCTGGCGCAGGCGCGCTTTTCGCTGGGCGAGTATGCCCCGACCCTGCAGGCGCTGGACGCCGCCGGCGACGCCGCGGACGCCGAGTGGGGCCTGCACCTCATGCGGGCGCAGGCGCTGTGGCGGCTGGACCGGCGCAGCGAGGCCTTCGAGGTCCTGAGCGCGGCCGAGCGGCGCTTCCCCGAGGCGCACGAGCTGAGCCGGCAGAAGGTCTTGCTGCTGGTCGACCTGGGGCTGTACCGCGAGGCCACCCTGGTGGGTCGGCAGCACCTCGAGCGCACCCGGGCCGGCGTCGACGACCACGTGGCCCTCGCCGAGGCCCTGCGGCAGAGCCGGCAGCCCGAGGCGGCGGCCGTGTTCCTCGAGGCGGCGCGCCTGCGTTGGCCCGATGACCCGCGCGTCGTCAAGCAGCTCGCGCGCTGCTGGCTGGACGCGGGCAAGCCGCTGGCGGCGGCCGGGCTCCTCGAGCGCGCCGCGCTGACCGACCCCGGGCTGGCCTTCGAGGCGGCCGAGCTGTTCCGCCGCGCCCGGCAGTTCACGCGGGCCCTGCACATGAACGGCCAGGTCGCCGACCAGAAGCAGAAGATCCGCCAGCGCCTGGGGCTGCTCATCGAGCTGGAGCGCTTCGAGGAGGCCGCCACGCTGGGGCCGCGGCTGTCGCGCCTGGGGCTGATGGGTGATGACGCAGTGCGGTACGCCTTCGCCTACGCCTGCTTCAAGGTGGATCGGTTCACCGAGGCCGAGCGGGCGCTCGAGGGCATCACCGACGAGGCGCTGTTCCGCCAGGGCGTCGAGCTGCGCAAGGCCATCGCGTCCTGCCGCGCCTCGGGAGGGTGCTCGTGAAGCAGGCGCTTGGGATCGCCCTGGCCGTGTTGGCGCTGGCGCTGACGGGCGCTGCCCCGACGCCCGCGCCGGGCCAGGTCACGGTGGTGGTGTTCGCGGGCGCCGAGGGCGCGCCGGCGGCCGGGGTCGACGTGTCGGTGGGCACCGCGCGAGGGCGGACCAACGGGCACGGCGTGGCGCGCGTCATGGCGCCGCCGGGCACCTGGGGCCTGCGCCTGGACGGGGGCGCGGTCGGAGCGGTCGACGCCGGGCCGGTGCCGGTCGTCTCGGGCGAGGTCACCGAGGTGCTGGTGACCGTCCGGGCCGGGGCGGCGGGGCCCGAGGTGTCGGTCGAGGCGGCGGTGGTCGGTCCGATTCGGCAGGCCGGCGCGTCGGCCGACGCGACCGACGACCGGCCACGGGTGGCGCTGGTCGGGCGCGTCGTGCGCGGCGACGGCCGGGGCCGGGGGCAGCCCATCGCCGGCGTGCGCGTGTTCGTGCGGGGCGACGGCGCCGAGGCGCGCACCGACGCGCAGGGGCGCTTTCGGCTGTGGGTGCCCGCGGGGGCGTGGGACCTGACCCTGATGCACACGTCCTATGGGACGCAGGCCGTGCAGGGCGCGCTGGCCGGCTCGGAGGCCGCCGAGGCCGAGGTGCTGGTCGAGATGACATCCACCGTAGGCCAGCTCGACGAGTTCGTCGTCACGGCGCCGCGGCTCGAGGGCGGCGCCTTCGCCATGATGGACGAGCGGCGGCGGTCGGGCGCGGTCAGCGACATCATCGGCGCCGAGCAGATGAGCAAGTCGGGCGACGGCGACGCGGCCTCGGCCCTCAAGCGCGCGACCGGCGTCACCGTGGTGGGCGGCAAGTTCGTGTACGTGCGCGGCCTCGGCGAGCGGTACTCGTCGACGTTGCTCAACGGCTCGACCCTGCCCAGCCCGGACCCCGAGCGCCGGGTGGTCCCGCTGGACATGTTCCCGGCCGACATCCTCGAGAGCGTGGTCATCCAGAAGACCTACAGCCCGGACATGCCGGGCGAGTTCGGCGGCGGCGTGGTGCAGCTGCGGACGCGCACCTCGCCGAGCGCCTTCGAGGCCAGCGCGTCGACCTCGCTGGGGATGCTGCTGGGCACCAGCCTCGAGCGCGGCCTGATGGCCGAGACCGGGCCCCTGGACTTCCTGGGCATCGACGGCGGCTTCCGGGCGCTGCCCGACGAGGTGCAGCGCGCCTCCGAGCGCTCGCCCTTGCTGCAGCGCGACATGTTCTCGACGCGCGGCTACACGGCCGAGGAGCTGGAGCGCCTGGGCGAGCTGATGCCGAACCGCTGGGCCCTCGAGCGCGGGGTCGTGCCGCCCAACTTCGGAGTCTCGGGCACCGTGGGCGACGCGGTGACCCTGGCGGGGCGCAAGGCCGGTTACCTGCTGTCGCTCACCTACGACAACGACTGGGCGCAGCGCAGCAGCGAGGCGACCATCTTCACGGTGGGCACCGGCGGCAAGCTCGAGCCGGCGCACCGCTACCGCTTCGACGAGCTGACCCACACCTACACGCTGGCCGGCGCGCTGTCGGCCGCGCTCGAGCTGGCGCCAGGCCACGACCTGCGGTTGACGACGCTGGTCGACCGCATCAGCGACGACAGCCCGCGCATCTACGAGGGCTTCAACCGCGACGTCGCGACCGACATCCGCGTCACCCGCCTGCAGTGGATCGAGCGCATGCTGGTGTCGAGCCAGCTCTCCGGGCGGCACCGGCTGGGGGCGGCCCCTGCGGCGGACGACGAGGACGACGACGCGCCGGCGACCCAGCTCGACTGGCGCTACGCCCTGGCCGTCGCGACCCGCGCCGAGCCCGACCGGCGCCAGGTGCGCTACGACCACGAGCCGTCGACCGGAGCGTGGTCGCTGTCGGACCGCCCCGAGGGCAACCGCCGCATCTTCAGTGACCTCACCGACGTCAACCACGACCTCGGCCTGGACCTGAGCCTGCCGCTGTCGACCTGGTGGGACGGCGTCCAGGGGACCCTCAAGGTCGGCGCCGCGGCCATGCTGAAGGACCGTACGGTCGACACGCGCCGCTACAAGTACATGCAGCAGGGCGACCTCGCGCGCGGCGAGCTGCTGCTCAGGGGCCCCGAGGAGCTCTTCGTCCCCCAGTACATCGACCCCGAGGGCTTCCAGCTGACCGAGGTCACGCTCGAGACCGACAACTACTTCGCCGACCACCTGGTCCTGGCCGGCTACCTGATGGCCGACGTCGCGGTCACCGACACCCTGCGCGTCGTCGTCGGCGCCCGCGTCGAGCACTCCGCCCAGGGGGTGTCGACCTTCGAGCCCTTCAACCCCAACGCCAAGCCCATCCGGGCCGACCTGACCACGACCGATCTGCTGCCGGCGCTGACCGCGTCGTGGACCCTGGCCGAGGGCCACATCCTGCGGGCCGGCGTCAGCCGCACCGTGTCACGCCCCGACTTCCGCGAGCTGTCGCCGGCCACCTTCAACGACGTCACCGGTGGCCGGCAGCTCTTCGGCAACCCGGAGCTGGACCGGACGCTCATCAGCAGCGCCGACCTCCGCTGGGAGTGGTACCCCACCCAGGGCGACACCCTGTCGGTGGGCGCCTTCTACAAGCACTTCGACCACCCCATCGAGGTCATCGTCGTGCCCTCGGCCCAGCTCTCGGTCACCTACGCGAACGCCGCCACGGCCCACAACCTGGGGCTCGAGGTCGAGGCGCGCAAGACCCTCGGCTTCATGGGAGACGTCCACGAGGCCCTGGCCGACGCCTACGTGGCCGCCAACGCCGCCTGGATCGCCTCGAACGTCGAGCTGCCGGCCGGCCAGACCATCCAGACCTCGAAGAGCCGGCCGCTGCAGGGGCAGTCGCCCTACGTCCTGAACCTGCAGCTGGGCTGGGACGACCCGGACGCCGGCGCCAGCGCGACCGTGCTGTACAACGTCTTCGGGCCGCGCATCGTCGAGGTCGGCGCGCTGGGGGCGCCCGACGTCTACGAGGAGCCGGTGCACCAGCTGGATCTGGTGCTGAGCCACAAGCTGGCCGGCGGCTTCCGCCTGAGCTTCAAGGCCCGCAACCTGCTCGACCCCGAGGTGCTGCAGACGCAGGGCCCCGAGGTGACCGAGCGGATCACCCGCGGGCGCGCGTTTTCGCTGGGCCTGTCGAAGAAGTTCTGAGCCCGGCTCAGTTCGGCTCGGACGGCTCGGGCTTGGCCACGGGCAACCGTTCTCGGTCCGTGGCGGCTCGGTCCGTGGCGGTGGGCGCCGGGAAGCCGTCCAGGGCCTCGGCGAGCCCCACGAGCCCCTGCACGGCCGCCTCGTCGCCCACGCGGCGGGCCACCTCGAGCGCGATGTGGGCCTGCTCGCGCGCCTCGGCCCGGCGTCCGGCGGCCAGCAGCGCCTGAGCGAGCAGCCCGCGGGCGGAGGCCTCGGGGCCCGGCAGGTCGGCGGCGGCCGCCTCGTCGCAGGCGACCTCGAGCAGCGCGATGGCGGCGTCCGGCCGGTGCTGCTCGAGGTGGCGCCCGGCCTCCTCGCAGGCCACCTGCACGTCCACCGCGGGCGAACCCAGCAGGGCCACCAGCTCTCCGAAGTGGCCGCGCGCGCCGGCGTCGCCCAGGGCCTCGGCGATGGCGAGGGCCCGCGCCGCGTGCGCCCGGGCGTCGCGGATGCGCCCGCTCTGCGACAGGGCCTGCGCCAGCAGCCCCGACAGCGACGCCTCGGCGCCCGGCCCCAGGGCGCGGGCGCGGGCGACCTCGGGCTCGAGCGTCGCGGCCGCGCGCGCCGGGTCGCCGGCTTCGAGGGCGGCCCAGGCGGCGTCCAGCAGCGCGTCCAGCTCGCGCATGGCGTCGGGCCCGGCGGCCAGGGCGTCCGCCAGCCGGCCGTAGTAGGCGACCGAGTCGGCGTCGCCCAGGGCCTTGGCCAGGACGTGCGCCCGCTGCGCGGCGGCGAGGGCGCTCGCGGCGTCCCCGGAGTGCTGATGAGCGGGCGCGAGCAGGCCCTGGACCAGCATCTCGGCCTCGTCGTCCGCGGCGGCGACCGCGCGCTCGAGGGCCGGCCGCAGCGCGGCGAGCGCGTCCTGCGGGATGCCCGCGTGCAGGGCCTTGAGCGCGGCCTTCAGGTAGGCGTCGAGGGTGGTGTCCATGAGCGGCTCCGGTCCGGGGTGGGCGCGAAGGGTACCACGGGCTGGCGATCGCGAGACAGGTGGCCGCGGCGAGGGCGGGGCCGTGGATCCTGGCGGGGCAGGGGCGTGCAAGGTGGGTCGAGGGTGTGTCGAATGCCGGCTGGCCTCGACGGCGCGGGTCGTCTAGGATGGGCGGCGGGCTTGGAGAGGGGGGCGCGATGCGAACGGCCTGGACGTGGGTGCTCGCGGGGTTGGGCCTCGCGGGCGTGGCTTGCGGGGGCGAGGAGCTCGGACAGCCGGACGCGCAGGGGACGACCGACGCGCCCGGTCTAGAGGTCGCGGACTCCGGCGCGGCGGACGCGACGGCCGACGGGGCCTTGGACGACGCGGCGGACGCGACGGCCGACGGAGCCCCGGATGCCGCGACGGACCTGGGGGCCGACCCCGATCCGGGCGCGTCCGACGCCATCGAGGACGCGCCGTCAGAGACCGTGGCCGACGTGACGCCGGACGCCGTGCCCGATGTCCCGTCCGACGATGTGACGCCAGGCGAGGTCGATGTCGCCGAGCTCCAGGAGACCGTGTCGGGCGACGGCGGCGACGACGCGGGCCCACCGGCTTGCGTCGACTGCAGCTACCTCGCCCAGCCGCCTGCGCCTCACCCCGGCGGGCCGGGGCCGCACGCGCTGGCGCCCGCCCAGACGCTGTCGTACGGGTCCGGCTTCGGCGCCGGCTACAAGAAGGTGCTCGTCCTGCGGCCGGACGGCCCGGGCCCGTGGCCGGTCTTCGCCTTCGGCCACGGCAAGCAGCTCGCGAGCGGTGGCGGCTTCACCCCCGAGCTCGGCCTGCCGTATCGAGCGCTGCTCGAGCACGTCGCCAGCCACGGCTACGTCGTCGTCTACCCGGCCGTCGAGCAGAGCGCCTTCGACGCCGACCACCGACGCATGGCCGACGACTTCCTCGACGCGCTGTCGCATGTGCTCGCGTCCGTCCCCGAGGCCGACGCGGACCGGGTCGCGTTCGGCGGGCACTCGATGGGCGCGAAGGTCGCCCTCATCGCGGCCGCGAAGGCGATCGCCCAGGACGCCGACGACGCGCTGCCCGACCCCGAGGCCGTCCTGCTCTTCGCCATCTCGAACGAGCCGCCGCCCGTCGGCGCCTTCCAGGACGCCCGCGACGAGGCCGAGGCCATCGCGGCCGACGCGCCCGTGTGGTTCACCTTCGTGCAGGCGCACGACGACGCCATCGCCCCCTATCTGGATCCCGGCAAGCCCAACGCGCTCGCCCTGTACGAGGCGCTCGCCCCGGCGACCAAGCAGGTCGTGGTCCTGCACGGGACCGGCCCAGGCGACCCGAACCCGCCGACGGACCCGCCGCTCGCCGACGACCACTCGGCGCCGTTGACCGTCGAGGGCAAGCCCGGCGGCCTCGCCGACTTCGCGATGCCCGACAGCCACCTCGACGCCCTGGACTGGTACGGCTACTGGAAGCTGACGGTGGGCGCGCTGGACCACCACTTCGCCGGCGGCGACCCGGCGTGGGCCTATGGCGCGCTGCGCACGCATGGGGGCGAGCTGCCCGGCGGCGGTGTGGTCACGCACGAGGTGAAGGCGCAGGGGTTCTGACCGGCGCATGGCTTGACCGAAAGCGCTTCGGTGACCAGCGGTTAGGGGTGAGTCACCGTCCACCGACGGCCCGAGGAGAGCGCCTGTGCAAGATCCCCCCAGCCCGACCGGCGCCCGACGCGGCTGCGTCCTCGTGGTCGACGACGAGCCCGACATCCGGGGCATCGTCGCCGAGGAGCTCGAGCTCGAGGGCTTCCACGTGCTCTCGGCCGGCAGCGGCGACGAGGCCCTGAGGGTGCTTGCGCAGGCGGGCTCGCCCGACGAGGTCGCCCTGGGGCTGCTCGTGACCGATCTCCGCATGCCCGGGATGAGCGGCTTCGATCTGGTCGCCGCACTGCGGGCGCGTCACGGCCCCGTGCCCGCCATCATCGCGACCGGCCTGCTCGACGACGGGGCGCGCGCGAAGGCCGCCGCGCTCGGCGGCTGTGACTTCGTCGAGAAGCCCTACGACCTCGACCACCTGGTGACGCTCGTGGGGCGCTACGTGCTGCGCGCCTGACCAACGTGCCGAACTCGTTGCACGGCGGTCACCGGGTCGACGCAGGCGCCCCGTAGCGTCGCGGTCGTGAACGCCAGGGTCCTCATCGTCGACGAAGAACGCGAGCTGGCCGAGGCCGTGGCCCAGGCGCTCGCGCGGGAAGGCTGCGAGGTGGCTACCGTGGCTTCGGGCGTCGAGGCCCTGCGCCTGGCGCGGCAAGCGCGGCCGCACCTCATCCTGCTCGACCCGGCGCTGCCGGATCTGCCGGGCAACGAGGTCTGCCGACGCCTCGACGCCGACCCGAGCACCGCTTGGATCCCGGTGGTCATCGTCTCGAGTCGCGACGCCGAGATCGACCGGGTCGTCGGCTTCGAGCTGGGCGCGGCCGACTACGTGGTCAAGCCCTTCTCGCTGCGCGAGCTGGTGCTGCGCTGCCGCGCGATCCTGCGCCGGGCCGAGCCGCCCCCGCCGAGCGACCGCCTCGAGGTGGGGCCGCTCGCGCTGGACACCGCGCGCTTTCGCGTGGCGGTCGAGGGCGACGAGGTGTCGCTGACCGCCCTCGAGCTGCGCCTGCTGGCCACGCTGATGCAGGCCCAGGGGCGGGTCCTGTCCCGCGACGACCTGCTCGACGTCGTCTGGGGCGGCGAGGCCGACGTGATGCTGCGAACGGTCGACGTGCACATCATGCGGCTGCGCGAGAAGCTGGGCCCCGCCAGCGCGCTGATCGAGACCGTCCGGGGCGTCGGGTACCGCATCCGCTGATCGGGACGCCGTCGGTCGCCGGCCACCGGCGCATTGGGACCAGGGACGTGCCCGGGCGGCCGTCGTCTGGTACCCCTGAGAGCGGCGCGGACCCTCACGGCCGCGCCCTTCCCAGGCGAGGCGGCGGCGCCCCCCAGCGTGGCGCGCGACCGGTGATCCCCTCGCGACGGAACCCCACCACGCGGCGACCCCCGCGCCTCCCCGACGGTCCACGACCCGGGCGGCGCGCGTGACGTGACCCGCGCGACGACAGGAGTCCTCCATGCACGCCACCCTTCCCGGCGTCCGTGGGCGCGCCCCAGGGTACGACGGGGCGCGTCTCGCGCTCGTCGCGGCCTTGGCGGCCGCGCTCGTGGGCCTCGGCTGCGAGCGCATCGTCCAGTCGACCCTGCACGAGCCGCCTACCGCCCAGGTCGGCGGGGCCAAGGCCGGCATCTCCTTGAAGCGCGCCATCGAGCGCTGCGCGGGCGGCGACGCGGGCGCCTGTAGCCAGGCCTGCGATGGCGGCCACGTCATGAGCTGCGCGCGCCGCGCGACCGGCATGTTCCACGAGGACCAGACGGTCCGGGCCGACAAGCTGACCGCGGCCTGCGAGGCCGGCGAGGGCGCGGCCTGCCTGAAGGCCGGCCAGATGTACGAGCACGGCGACGGCGTGACCGCCGACGAGCCGCGGGCGACGGTCCTGTACGAGAAGGGCTGCCGCGCCGACGTGCTCGCGGCCTGTCGGCACCTGGGCATGGCGCTGGCCGCGAAGACGAGCGACGCGGTGGCGCAGGAGAAGGCGCGCAGTGTGTTCCTGCAGGCGTGCCGGTCGTCCGATCCCGACAGCTGCGAGCAGGCCGCGACGATGCTGGTGCGCGGCATCGGCGGCCGCCCCGACCTCGATCGCGGGGCGGCGCTGCTCTTGCGCGGCTGCAGCCTGGGCGCGCCGAGCGCTTGTGTGACGCTGGCCGAGTGGCACGCCGCCGGCAAGCCCGTGCGCAAGGACCCCGAACGCGCGGTGCTCCTGCTCGAGCAGGCCTGCGGGATGAACCACGTCGAGGCCTGCCTCACCGCGGCCACCTGGCTCGAGCGCGGCGCGCACGAGGCGCCCGTCGACGCCGCGCGGGCGGTGCGGCTCCTCGAGCAGGCCTGCGACCACGGCGACGCGACCGGCTGCGAGCGCGCCGGCCTGGCCAGCGAGGCGGGCGTTGGCGGTACGACGAGCCGGCCGTAGGGACGACGCCACGGAGATGCGGTGCTAGCCCCGTCCGCAGTCGGACGTCGCGAGACATGCAGGTCAGTTGCAGAGACTGCTCTGCGGGCGGAGAGGGCGCGGAAACACGCCAGCCGGCGAGGGCCCTCGTGAGGGCACCTCGCCGGCTGGGCGGGTCACGACGGCGGCTGTGGTGTTATGGCTCGAACACGGCGAGCCGACTGCGGCTCTGGCCGCCGACGGTGGTGAAGTCTCCGCCGACGTAGATCGTCCCGTGGCTCGCGGTCAGCGTGCGGACCAGCGAGTTGAGGTTGGGGTTCCAGGGGCTGAGCTCGCCGGTGGTGGCGTCGACGGCGGCGAGGCGGGCGCGGGTCTGACCACCGACGTTCGTGAAGAGTCCGCCAACGAAGACGTGTGTGCCGCTCGTCACGAGCGCGAGGACCTGTCCGCTCGCGTTGGGGTTCCAATCGGTGAGCGAGCCGGTGGCGGCGTCGAAGGCGGCGAGGCGGTTGCGGGTGAGGCCGCCGATGGTGGTGAACGATCCGCCGGCGTAGACGACGCCTTTTCTCAGCACCAGCGCCTCGACTCCGGCGCTCGCGTTGGGGTCCCAGTCGGTGACCTGGCCCGTGGCGGCGTCGAGGGCGGCGATGCTGTTGCGCGTCGCCCCGTCGACGGTGGTGAAGTTGCCGCCGATGTAGACCAGGCCGTCGCTCGGCGCGATCGCGCGGACGATGGCGTCCGCGCTGGGGTTCCAGTCGGTGAGTTGGTTGGTGGCGGTGTCGAACGCGGCGAGTCGGGTGCGCGTCTGACCACCGACGCTGGTGAAGTTGCCGCCGGCGTAGAGCAGCCCGTCGGCCACCTTCAGCGTGCGCACGGTGTTGTCCACGTTGGGGCTCCAGTCGGTGAGCGCGCCGGTGGCGAGGTCGAAGGCGACGAGGCGGTTGCGGTTCTGGCCGGCGATGTTGGTGAAGTCGCCTCCAACGAAGAGCAATCCGTCATGCACCGCGAGCGAGTAGACGACGCCGTTGGGTGCTGGGTTCCAGGAGGTGAGCGCGCCAGTGGGGATGTCGAACGCGGCGAGTCGGCCGGCGAAGAACCCAGCGACATAGAGCGTGTCGCCGGCGACCGCGGTCGCGTACACGCTATTGTTGAGCGGCCAGGAGTCTTCGCGGGAGATGTCGGAGGGGAGCTCGGTGCAGTCCTCCGCGCCGGGGTTCTCTGGGTTCGAGCACAGGCCGGTCGCCGGGTCACATACGCCGACGTCGTGGCACGCGTCGAGTGCGGTGCAGACGACGGGGCTCGAGCCGACGCAGGCGCCCGCGCCGTCGCACATGTCGTCCAGGGTGCAGGCGTCGCCGTCGTCGCAGCTGGTGGTCGCGTGCACCGGCGTGCAGGTATCCGGGCCGGAGGGGATGTAGCTGGTGCACTGCGTGTCCTCTGGGCAGACGACCGACGTGACGACACAGGCGGTGCCGTCATCGTAGGTGCCGACCGGACAGACGCAGGTGTAGTCCTCGCCATCGGGCACACACGTCTGGTAGCCGCAGGGATGCGTGGTTGCCGCGAAGGTCCCGAGGGGGAACGGGTTGGGGCACTCGCTGTTCGCCCAGCAGGCCCCGAAGCCGTTGACGGAGGGGCCCCGGATCTCCCACTGCTCGGCCGCGAAGACGGCGCTCGGGCCCGCGGTCGCGAGGTCGCGGTAGGCCCAGCCCGACTGATAGTCCCATGCGGTGCCCTGGGCCGACGTCCCGGGCACACCGAAGGTGTCGATGACCTCGTTCTGGGCGGTCGCGAGGACGAAGGCGACGTAGCCGCCGAACTGCGCCGGGAAGTTCGAGATCACCCCGTCGGGGGGCTCGCCGAAGAAGGCGCCGAAGCTGTTGGAGTTGGTCGCCATGACGACGTGCGACCCGGCCGACAGCGGCCCGGACGGCAGCATGAAGGCCTCACTTCCGTGAGACGCGACCCACTGCATCCGGTAGACACCGAGGTCCGGGATGTCGCGCGCGGCGTACAGCTCGACGGCCGTGAAGCCGCCGGCCGGGCTCGTGCGGTGCGCGACGCCGCTGATGATGAGGTCGAAGTCCGGGTCGATAGCGCACGGGTCGACGGGCTCGGGGACGAAGGTGCAGGCGCTGCCGTCCGCCTCGAGCGCGTAGCCGGCTTCGCACTCGAAGCACGTCGCATCGTCGGCCGTCGTGCAAAGGACGTCGGTGCAGGAGGCGATGGGCGCGCAGGCGATGCAGGTCGTGCCGCCGTCGAAGGTGCCGTCGGGGCAGCTGCAGGTGTAGCCGTCGCCCACGACGTTGCAGGTGCCCATCCCGCAAGGGTTGGCGTCGGCGCCGTAGGTGCCGATGGGGAAGGGCAGGGCGCAGGTCGCGTTGTCCTGGCACTCGCTGAGCGCGTCCTGACCCGAGACGTTCCAGTGTCCCAGCTCGAAGGTCGTGCTCGGCCCGGACGTGGCGCCGAAATCGCGCTGGGCCCAGCCCTGGAAGTAGGCCCAGGGGCCCGGATCGAAGCTGCCGACCTCGCCGAAGACGTCGACCGGGAGGAGGCTCTGGCCGTCGAGGGTGCCCAGCATCACCGCGGACATGCCACCGGCCGAATACAGCTCGAACACGCCGTCGGGCGGGCCGCCGAAGAAGGCCTCGTAGGCAGCCGCGTTGCTGGCCATCACGAGCCGCGCGCCAGCCTCGAGGGCGACCGGCGGCAGCGCGGAGGCCGGGCTGAAGCCATCGGCGCTCGAGACGCCGTAGACCGAGGCGTCAGCGACGTCGCGACCCGCGTACAGCTCGATGACGGTCACCTCGCCGATCATGGTCAGAGCATGGGCCACGCCCGAGATGACCAGGTCGTAGTCGGCGAGCGGCGGGCCGTCGCAGGGGCCGCGCACGCACGCCGTGGCGCCGACGTTTGCCTGGTAGCCAGCGGCGCAGGTGTCGCAGGTCACGCTGCCGTCGGCCGCGCAGGTCTGCGCCTCACAGTGCGGGATGACCGCGCAGGTGGTGCACGTCAGCCCATCGAAGTAGGTGCCGGTGGGGCAGTCGCAGGTGTAGAGGTTGTCCACGGGAGCGCACGTCCCGGGGCCGCACGGGTTGCCACCGCCGGCGCCGATCGCGAAGGCGCGGCCGGGATACGGGGTGGCGCAGAACATGAACGGCCCGCACTCGGCGAGCGCCCAGGGACCCGGCACCATCCATTCACCAGGCTGGAAGTCTCCGTCGCCAGAGACCTCGACGCCCTCGAGACGGTAGGCCCAGCTGTGCTCGTAGCCCCACGTCGAGAGATCGAGCGAAGCGTCGCCGTAGGCGTCGAGGCTGGCGCCACCGGGGGCGAGCAGGGTCACGACCGTGGTCCCGTCGAGCCAGTCGTTCGCCAAGAAGCTGGCGTCCGGCTGGGAGTCCGGCTGGTCCATGAAGTAGTCGCCGTACGCGACCTCGTCGCTGGTGACGACCACGTGGGTGCCCGCGAGCAGCGGGCCGGCCGGGAGGCTCACGGTCGTGGGCTGGCCAGCGCTCGGCGTCAGCGTGAGGCTGTACCCGGCGAGCTCCGCGATGTCCTTCATGGCGAAGACCTCGACGACCTGGAAGGGTTCGCCCCATTGGATGTTGGCGACGCCGCTGATGATCAGCGCGGGGCCGTCCTCGTTGCAGGGGTCGGTGTCGGCGACGCAGAGGTCGCCGTCGGCCTCATAGCCGACCGCGCAAGGGCAGGTGCGGCCTTCGGGACCACTGGGGCCGCCGATCACGTCCACACACGTGGCGTTCGGGTCGGTGCAGGGGTTCGCGACGCAGGCGTCGACGTCCTCACAGGCCTTGCCGTCGGCGCTGGGGGTGAAGCCGTCTTCGCACACCTGGCAGGTGACGCCGGTGGCGCCGCAGGTCGAGGCGACGCAGCTCGGGATCGGCTGGCAAGCGGCGCAGGTCGCCCCGTCGTCGTAGAAGCCCTCGGGGCAATCGCAGGTGTAGTCGGGGCCGTCCTCGGTGCAGGTGCCGACGCCGCACGGGCCGGTCGGGACCGTGAAGGTGCCGAGCGGGAAGGGCGAACCGCACTGGCTGTTCGACCAGCACCCCATGAGCGCGTTCGGCGAGATCTGCCAGTCGGCCGCGTCGAAGTCGGGGTCGCTACCGATGGCCACGCCGGGCGCGCGGTAGGCCCAGCCGTTCGTGTAGGTCCAGGCCGCGCCGTACGCATTCGCGGCCTGCGGGTCTCCGTAGACGCTCGCTTCGTCGGGGTTGCCCAGCGAGACGCCGGCGCGGCCGGAGATCGCGGAGACGGGGATGACGCCGTCGGCCTGCGTGCCGAAGAAGGCGAAGAACGCGTCCGAGTCGTTGGTCAGGACGACCTGAGCGCCCTTGGCCAGGGACGCGATGGGGAACGCAGTGCCCATCCCGCCGACGACCAGCTCGTAGCTTGCCGTGTTGGGGACGTCCCGGCCCGCGGTGACCTCGATCGCGAACAGACCGAGGCTCGGGGCGCTCATGACGCCCGTCAGCGCCAGGCCGAAGCCCGCGTCGGGCGCGTCGCACGGCCCCGGGGCGCGGCAGGCGTCGCCGTCGAGGACGAGGTCTTCGGGGCACGAGCAGGTGCGTCCGTCGGCGGCGTCGGGTCCGCCGGCGACGTCGGTGCAGGTCGCGTCGGTGCCGCAGGGGGAGCCGACGCAGGCGTCGATGTCGTCACAGGCCGTGGCGTCGCCGTCGAGCGCGAAGCCGTCGGCGCAGACGGTGCAGGTGACGTCGCCATTGGCGTCGCAGGTCTGCACGTCGCAGTGCGCGATGACGGCGCAGGCGGCGCAGGTGAGGCCGTCGAACCAGGTCTCGCTGGGGCACGCGCAGCTGTAGAGGTTCTCGATGGGCGTGCAAGCGCCCGCCCCGCAGGGGTTGGGGTTGGCGCCGACGTAGCTGCCGAAGGGGAGCTCCTGCTGAGAGGTGTACGCGCTGATCTGCCACGCGTCCGCCTGGAAGGTTCCGTCGGGGTAGGTCCCGGACGTGCGACTCGCCCATCCGTCCGAGTAGCTCCAGAAGGCGGGCTCGGTCATCGAGGAGCCGTAGGCATCGATGACGGACAGGCCATCGTCGAGGAGCTCGATGACGGTGTTGCCGTCAGGGCTGAACGACAGGTCCACGGCCAGGTCGGGTGCTGTGCCGAAGAGCATGGAGAACATGGTGGCGTCGGTGGCGATCGTGACGCTCTCGCCGGCTTGCATGGCGACGGCCGGGAGGAGGCCGAGATCGTTCTCTTCCGACAGGGCGCCGTAGAAGCCGAGCGCGTAGGCGGACAGATCCGGAATCGCGGCGAGGGCGTGTAGCTCGACGGCGACCACCCCGCCGCCAAAGAAGTAGCTGGCGTGGCGGACGCCGCTGATGAGCAGCGGGACGGCGTCCTCGTTGCACGGATCGGTGTCGGCGACGCAGGTCTCGCCGTCGCCGACGTAGCCCAGGTCGCAGACACATTCACGGCCGCTGGCGTCGTCGGGCCCGCCCGCGAGGTCGGAGCAGGTCGCGTGGGCCGAGGCACACGGGGCGTCGACGCAGGCGTCGACGTCGGCGCACGTGCCGTCAACGTCGAGCTCGTAGCCCGAGGCGCAGACGGTGCAGGTCAGGCTGCCGTCGGAGCCGCAAGTCTGGACCTCGCAGCCCGGCATGACCCCGCAGGCCTCGCAGGTCTCGCCGTTGTCCCAGGTGCCTTCGGGGCAGTCACAGGCGAAGTCCTCGAGGCCGACGACGGTGCAGGTGCCGAGGCCGCAGCGGTCGGTCGACGGCTCGAAGGTCCCGAGAGGGAAGGGGGTCGGGCAGCTCGCGGCGGTGTCGCAGCCCACGAGGACGCCGGGCTGGATGTTCCACTCGGACGCGTGGAACTGACCGTCCGCGGTGACCGGCGTATCGGCGGCACGGTAGGCCCAGCCGTTGGCGTAGTCCCAGCTGGAGTCGGGGGTGCCGAGCGTGCCGTAGGCATCGACCTCGTTCCAGTCGGGGCCCAGGAGGCGCACGCTGGAGCCGGGCGTGGCGCTCAGTGGGAGGTAGGTGGCGCTCTCGCCGAAGAAGGCCAAGAAGGCTTGGGGGTCGGTGGCCATGACGAGCCGCTCGCCAGCGACGAGGGGCGGCGACATGATGGAGTACGACTGCCAGTCACTCACGGCGATGGTGTAGCGGCTGGGATCTTCGATGTCCTGGGCGGCGTAGAGCTCGACGACCAGGAAGGATGCGTCGTAGAGGTCGACGTGGGCGACGCCGGTGAGGACGAGCGCGTAGTCCGGGGGGACGGGAGCGCATGGGTCGAAGGGAGCGCATGTCTCGCCGTCGCCCTCGAAGCCCGGGTCGCAGGCGCAGGTGCGGCCGTCGGGACCGTACGGCGCCGGTGCCGCGAGGTCGGTGCAGGTCGCGTTGGGGGCGCACGGGTGGTCGACGCAGGCGTCGATGTCCTCGCACGTGGCGTAGTCCTCGGAGACGTCATGGCCCGCCTCGCACACGGCGCAGAGCGCGTCGGTGGCGTCGCAGACGACCAGGGTGCAGTGGTCGATCGAGGGGCAGCCGGCGCAGGTCGTCCCGTCGAAGTAGGTCCCGTCGGGGCAGTCGCAGAAGTAGGTGCCGTCGCCGACCTCTTCGCAGTTGCCGTCGCCGCACGGGGCGCCGTCACAGGCGGCCGGCGTGCAGTCACCCGGCTCGCCGGTGCCCGCGAACCCTGTGTTGCACACGCAGGTGCGGCCGTCAGGGCCGTTCGGCGCCGGGGGGGCGAGGTCGGTGCAGGTCGCGTTGGCGTCGCACGCGTGGTCCGCGCAGGCGTCGACGTTCTGGCAGGTCGACCCGTCGGCGCTCGGCGCGTAGCCGGCCTCGCAGCTGTCGCAGACGCTGGCGGAGCCGTCGGCGGCGCAGGTGACGGCGCCGTCGCAGTGGGCGACGTCGGGGCAGGCCGCGCAGGTGTCGCCGAAGAAGCCGGGCTCGCAGCTGTCGCAGACGCTGGCGGAGCCGTCGGCGGCGCAGGTGACGGCGCCGTCGCAGTGGGCGACGTCGGGGCAGGCCGCGCAGGTGTCGCCGAAGAAGCCGGGCTCGCAGCTGTCGCAGACGCTGGCGGAGCCGTCGGCGGCGCAGGTGACGGCGCCGTCGCAGT
>JAWLBL010000052.1:0-23745 GCA_041687695.1 Myxococcota bacterium
TCCTTGCACCCATGCCCCCGAGTAGATCACGGTACGGTCGGCACGTCGATCGCTAATCGCCCGGATCGACTGCGAAATCTATTCGCTACAGGCTCCTAGGGCAGCTGATGGTGGACCCGCCCCTGGGAGATTTCTGCGAGCTGCGCCGACCGACGCGCCGGCTGTTCGACCTGGTCCTGCCCCCCGACGCCCGCGATCAGGTCGACGCCCTCATGGCCACCATCCATCACCGTGAGCACGGCCTCGCGCTGCGTGACGGCACGTGGCAGGTGCTGCTGCTCGGTCCGCCCGGCACCGGCAAGACCGCCCTGGCCGAGGCCATCGCCCACGCGGTCGGCCGCCCCCTGTTCGTGCTCGCGCTCCACGCGCTCGCCGCCCGTCGCGAGCCTGGCGCCCTGCTGCGTCGCGCCGTGCACAACGCCCGCAACCTCGGCGCGGTGCTGCTCGCCCAGGAGCCCGACCGCCTGACCGCCGAGCGACCCGAGTGCGAGGGCGTCCTGCGGCGCGCCCTGGCGGACTTCCGCGGCCTGGTCCTCATCGAGCCGCGCGACGCCGCGGCGCTCCCGGCCGCCCTCACCGAGGCGCTGCACGGCACCATCGCGCTGGGGCGGCCCGACACCGAGGCCCGCGAGCGCCTGTGGGAGTCCGCGCTGCCTCACGACGTCGAGATCGCCGCCGACGGGCTCGACCTGGCGGCGCTCGCCCACGCCTACGAGCTCACCGGCGCTCAGATCGCCAGCGGCCTCCAGTGGGCCGTCCAGCGGGTCCGGGCCCGCAGCGACGACGGAGGCTCCCTCGAGCAGGCCGATCTCGAGGCCGGCGCGCGCGCCCAGGTGCGGGTGGACGCCGGCCAGCTGGCGCGTCGTGGTACGTCCAACCTCTCGCTGGACCAGCTCGTGTTGCCGACCAAGACCTTCGCCGCCGTCCTCGAGCTTCGCGACGCAGCGCGCCATCGCGGGAC
This sequence comes from Myxococcota bacterium, assembly GCA_041687695.1. Lineage (GTDB taxonomy): Bacteria > Myxococcota_A > UBA9042 > PHBI01 > JAWLBL01 > JAWLBL01. Next base: position 962 of record JAWLBL010000052.1, read on the forward strand.
CCTGATGAGCGGGTGGGGGTTCGGCCGGCGCCTCGTCACGGGCAAGGGGCTCGTCGCGCTCTTCACCGGGCCGCCCGGCACCGGGAAGACGCTCACGGCCGAGATCCTCGCCAGCGAGCTCAACCTCAAGCTGCACATCGTCAGCATCCCCGACGTCGTCTCGAAGTGGGTCGGTGAGACGGAAAAGCACGTCCGGCAGCTCTTCAGCCAGGCGCGCGCGCACCACCTGATGCTGCTCTTCGACGAAGCCGACGCCCTGTTCGGGACGCGCGTCAACGTCGAGCGCGCTCAGGACCACTACCAGAACATGCAGGTCAACAACCTCCTACAGGAGGTCGAGCGTTTCGACGGCACCGTCATCCTGACGACCAACCTCACGACCAACATCGACAAGGCCTTTCAGCGCCGCATCCTGTTCCGCATCGACTTCCCCGAGCCCCGGCGCGAGGAACGCGAGCGGCTGTGGCGCAGCCTCATCCCGCAGGAGGCTCCCAAGGCGCGCGATCTGGACTTCGAGCGGCTCGCGGCCTCGTACGAGTTGACCGGAGGCGAGATCAAGAACGCCATCTTGCGTGCGGCGTACCGCGCCTGCGCCCGGGCGCGCCCCCTCGACATGGCCGAGCTCACCGCCGCGGCCGAGCAGCAGTGCGCCGCCTCGGGCAAGCTCGTCAAGGCGATGGCCCCCACCTGAGCTGCGCTGGACCTTCGGGGCCTCGGCCAGCGCGCTCGGTCCTCGGGGCGTCGCCCAGCACGCCGGCCCGCTGCCCCTCCTTCGAATCCGCTGGTCCTCCCAATCGCCGGCGCAGGTCATTTTCTTCGGTCCGCGGGCGGGGGTATGTTGCGTCGCAATGACGGCGGACGCCCCCGCCGAACCCTCTCCAGCCCCGGACCCACCCATGAAGCTCGGACTCGCGACCGTCCTCCTGGCCTCCTCCCTGGTGGCCCTGCCCGCCTTCGCCGCGGACAAGGTCAGCTTCAAGGACCCCACCGGCGACGACAACGGCCCCGGCACCTACACCTACCCGACCGACACCGTGTACAAGCGGGGCTCCTTCGACCTCACCGGCTTCACGCTCGAGCGTCGCGGTGACAAGCTCGCGCTCGAGGTGACCGTGGCGACGTCCCTCGAGGACCCGTGGCGGATGGGCGGCGGCTTCGCCGTCCAGATGGTCTTCGTCTTCATCGACACCGACGGCGCGCCCGGCCGCGGCCACACCGTCGCCCCGCCGGGCCTCAACGTCCGCTTCGACCCGGCGCACGCCTGGGACAAGCTCATCATCCTGTCGCCGCAGTCGCCCGAACGGGTGCGGCGCGAGATCGCCACCAAGGCGCCGAACCTGAAGGCCGACATCCTCGTCCCGGCCCGCACCAGCGGCGCCGGCAACAAGATCCGCGCCACCCTCGACGCCGCCGACCTGCCCGGCGACCCCGGCCAGTGGGCCTATCAGGTGGTGATGCAGTCCAACGAGGGCTTCCCCACGGGCACCGATCTCCTGACCCGCCCGGTCAACGAGTACCCGGGCAAGCACCGCTTCGGCGGCGGCAACGACGGCAGCTGCGACCCCCATGTGATGGATCTGTTGGCCGGCAAGGCCACCGGCGCCGCCAGCGAGGCCAAGGCCCAGCACGCCATGCTGCAGTACGAGTGCGCCGACGACGGCTCGGCCAAGAAGCAGGCCACGCTGACCCTCGTGCGCCCCGCGTCGTCCGCCAAGCGCTGACGCACGCCAAGCTCGCCCGGCGCCCGCCGTCACGGCGTGGGGCACACGACGACGTGTTTCAGCGTCGTCCCGTTCGCGCCAGACGTCCGCAGGCCGACGTGGATGATCCCGCCCGCGCCCGGGACGAAGTTGAAGCCCTCGGGCGTCGCGCCCGGCGAATACGAGCCGATGCCGATGCGCTGCGCGTCCTTCAGGCGCGAGAACTCGACCTTCCCGCCCTTCCACCAGGCGACGATGGCCTGCCCCGACGGATCGAGCGCGAGCTGCGGCAGGCTCGCTCCCGTGATGGTGTGCTTGATGTGCTGCTTGCCGTCGGACTTCAGCGCGACGACCTCGACGTTGCTGCCGACCTCGTAGGCCAGGAACGGCCGCTCGGCCACCACCATGCTCACGTTCGCTGCGCTCTGGCCGCCATAGGTCGTCACGCTGTTGTCGGCCCACGACTCGTACTCGAAGCCGTAGACGATCTTGAAGGCCCGGTGCAGGTCCGGGAAGGTGTCGTACGCCAGCGCCAGCTCCCCTCCGTACGCGCTGCCCTCCTTCAGCTCGATGGTCTTCCAGTCCCCGAACGAGTCGATGAAGCGCGCCATGGTCCGGCCATCGCTGCCGACGTAGCCGAACGCCACGACGTCCCCACGCGCCGTGACGGTCAGGCCCTGATCCCAGTACGACCCGTCGGAGTGCACGTTGGTGACCACCGCCGCCCCGTCCCCCTCGACCTCGTACAGCTCGACCTTGTTGTACGAGCCGTTCCAAGCCTTCATCGCGACGTAGGCGCGCGCCCCCGTGGTCGCCACGACCGGCGGCATGTCGCTGTTGGTCGACAGCAGCTTCGTCACGCCCGAGGCCGTCACCAGCTGGTAGCCGTTCAGCGTGCCATCGCCGTTGAACACCGCCACCGGGGCGTCCCCCACCACCGCGAAGAACTGCCTGGACCACGCCGTGTCCTCGGTCGTCTCGAGCAGCACCGTCGAGGTACCACACAGCGCGCAGGCCGGGTCTTCGTCCGTCTGCCCGTCGCAGTCGTTGTCGAGCCCGTCGCAGCTCACCTCGACCGCCTGGTAGTGCGCCGAGTGCCCCGCGTACTGCCCCGCGTCGCAGGTCAACCAGCCCTGGCTCCCCCCGCAGTTCTTGGTCGAGCCCTTACAGACCCCCACCTGCACCTCGCACTTGGGCTGGCCGATCGACAGGTCCGCCCACTCGTCGGTCTTGCCGTCGCAGTCGTCGTCCTGGCCGTTGCAGACCTCGGCCGGCGCCGCCCCGCACGTCCCGCACGCGTTCGCCGCGCAGCACACGCCCCCCTCGCACGTGTTCGGCGCCCCGCAGTCCGCCTTCACCTTGCACGCCTGCCCCGCGCCGCACCCCGCGCACACCCCGCCGCAGTCCACGTCCGTCTCGCCGCCGCTCTTCACCCCGTCGACGCAGCTCGCGCACACGCCCCCGTCGCAGCGCCCCGACACGCAGTCCCCGCCGCTCCCGCACGCCTCGCCGTCTTTGCACGAGTCGCCGCACACCCCGCCGCAGTCCACGTCCGTCTCGCCGCCGCTCTTCACCCCGTCGACGCAGCTCGCGCACACGCCCCCGTCGCAGCGCCCCGACACGCAGTCCCCGCCGCCCCCGCACGCCACGCCGTCCGTGCACGTGGCGCCGCACACGCCCCCGCAGTCCACCCCCGTCTCGCTGCCGCTCTTCACCCCGTCCGCGCAGCTCGCGCAAACGCCGCCCTCGCAGCGCCCGCTCTCGCAGTCGCCCGCCGCCTGGCAGCCCTCGCCGACCCCGCACGCGCCGCACTTGGCGCCCCCGCAGTCCACGTCCGTCTCGCCCTGGTTCTGCACGTCGTCGTCGCACGTCGGCAGGCTGCACAGCCCGAAGATGCACGTCCCTGACAGGCAGTCCTGGTGCCCGCCGCACACCTTCCCGGTCGCGCACGCGATGCACGGCCCCCCGCAGTCCACGTCCGTCTCGTCGCCGCCCTTGACGCCGTCCTTGCAGCCGTCCGCCTCGGCGCACTGGCCGCCCTCGCACACCCCCGACACGCAGTCGCCCGCCGCCCCGCACGACGCCCCGAACCCGCACGGCCCACACGGCCCGCCGCAGTCCACGTCGGCCTCGCCCTGGTTCTTCAGCCCGTCCTCGCAGTTCGGCGCTGGCGGCCCACACGCGTCGTCCAGACACCCCCCGTCCGTCTCCGGGCCCACCGCGGCGTCGCCCACGCCGTCGGCCTCATCGCCCACGTCGCCCGCGCCGTCGGCCTCACCGCCCACGTCGCCCACCGCGTCGGCCTCGCCGCCCACGTCCTCGAGCCCGACGTCGCCCCCCTGCGCGTCCCCCGCGTCGCCGCCCTTGCCGTCGTCCTGCGGCGGCGGCCCCACCGGCCCCCCGCCAGCGCCCGGCTCCCCGCAGGCCCCCCACACGAGCGCCAACCCCGCCAGCATCATCACGCGCGTCATCTCGGTCCCTCCCCCCGGGCTCGTCTCGCGCGGAGCCTACCGACGAACCCGCCCCCGCTCAACCCGAGCCTGCCCGCCCGCCCAGCGAGCCGATCGAGCTCGAGCTCGGGCCACTGGACTGCACCAGCCCGCTCGTGCTCCGGCTCGCCGGAGCTCCGACGTGGCGCAGCTTGCTGCGCCGGACGTGCCGGCCATGTCCCAGCGTCCAGCGACTGCGTTATGGGCGACGGCGGCCCCGGAGTGCCCCGGCTTGCCGGAGCCCCGAACCGGCGCAGCTTGCTGCGCCGGACGTGCCGGCCATGTCCCAGCGTCCAGCGACTGCGTCATGGGCGACGGCGGCCCGGAGTGCTCCGGCTTGCCGGAGCCCCGAATCGGCGCAGCTTGCTGCGCCGTGACAGCGCCCACATCCCAGCGGCCGGCGACTGCGTCATGGGCGACGGCGGCCCGGAGTGCTCCGGCTTGCCGGAGCCCCGAATCGGCGCAGCTTGCTGCGCCGTGACAGCGGCCATGCCCCAGCGGCCAGCCGCCGGTGTCGGGGCGCGAGCAAGCTCGCAAGCTCGCGCACTCCCGTCGACCCCCTGGCGACACCCTCGCCCTGCGAACGCTCTGGACTGCACGACCTCTCAGACCACGAGGCCAGCGCGCCGAGACGCGCCGACCCGCGCCCGCGCCCGCCTCAGACGTGCTGGTCGAGCAGGACCGGGTTGCCGTCCGGGTCGACCAGGCTCAGCGAGGCCGGGCCGGTCGTCGACTCGTCGGCCTCGGTGACGGGCGTCAGGCCGCGCGCCTTCAGCTCGCGCTGCAGCTCGCGCACGTCGGTGAACGCGCCCAGCGGCCTCGCCGACTGGTCCCAGCCGGGGTTGAAGGTCAGGATGTTGCGCTCGAACATGCCCTGGAACAGGCCGATGACGTGCTCGCCGTTCTTCAGGATGAGGTAGCTCTTCGCGGCGTCGCCGGCGAACACGCTGAAGCCGAGCTTCTCGTAGAACGCGCGCGAGGCCTCGAGATCCTTGACGGCGAGGCTGACGGAGAAGGCGCCGAGGTCCATGTTTTCGTCCCCTGGTTCGGTGCTCCAGACGGCCTCGAACCTGCCCCTCGCGCCGTCCCCTGTCAACGAGTCCCAGCCACGCCGCCGGACGTGACCGCCCATTCCCCCGCCCAGCGCCTCGCGCCAGCCTTAGGCGCTCTGGACCCCATCCGTCGCCCCTGAACTCAGTCGTCCTTGTCCGGGGGCGGAGGCGGCCCGTCGGGAAAGTCGTGCAGCTCCGACGGCGTCACACACATCGGCGCGTACCCCACGACCTCCACGTGTGGCCTGTACACCCGCAGCGCCATGGCGGCGCAGTCCTCGTCGGCGGAACACAGCGCCTGGTCCCCAGGCCCGAACCCAGCCCCGCTCGCGCACGACCGTCGGCAAACACCAACGCGCCCCTCCGCTTCCAGCAGCAGATGCGCGCCGGCGTAGTATCCGCCATCACACACCTCGCCTTCGGGACACGCCATGCCCGGATCGACGAACGCGTCCGGCTCGCCGTCGTCGTCGAAGTCGTCCCGCACGCCGTCGCCGTCCTCATCCTTGAAGAAGGGCACCTGTCGATGATCGCAGCGCTCGCCCGTCGGGTAGCACAAGCACGGCTGCAAGGACGACCTCGGCACGTCCGGCTCACCGCCCGCCTCGCGACCCTCGACCTCTCCCCCGGACAGGTCCCCGACGACAGCATCCGCATCCCCGCCGCCTGAACGCCCCTCGTCGCGTTCGTCATCGCTCCCTGGCTCGTCCCGCCCACACCCCAGGTGCCCCGACGCGAGCCCGGCCGTCGCGACCATCGCCACGCACGCCCCGAACAACGAGCGCCAGGTCCCATCCGGTGAACCGATCCCTGACATCACACGCCCCTTCCCGTCCCCGTCTCCGGTCCGCCGTTCCCCCCGCGTCTCGACTAGCAACCATCCACCGTCGCCCGCGGACAGCGCAAGCCCCTCACCGCGCCCCACAGCCCTTTCGCGCCAGCTCGACCTGTCGGCAAGTCTCCCCGGCCTGCCTGCAGTCGTCGATCACGACCCGCCCCTCGTCGCACCGGACGAAGTACGCACCCGCGCACTGCCCCCCCGAGGCCAGCTCACCGCAGCCGTCCTCGTCCAGCGGCGGCCTGCAGGCCACGGGCCCGCCGCACTCGCCCGCCCCGCACACCCGGCCCGACGCCAGGCAGTCCTCGAGCTCCAGCTTGCCGCCCACGCACGCGGCCAGCGTGTGACCCAGGCACTGCGCGCCGACGTCCTCGCCCCCGCACCCCTCCGCCTCCGGGACGCACACCCCGAAGCCGCCCTCGCAACTCTCGCCCGGCCCACAAGCGCCGCACGATCCCCCGCACCCATCATCGCCGCACTGCCGCCCGAAGCACGCCGGCACGCACTCGGGGCTCGCGCACACCGCCCCTGCGTCCGTCTCCACGCACTCCCGGAACGGGCAAACCACGACCTCCAGCACCCCCTCGTCGCACGTCACCCGCGACCCGATGACACACTGCCCGCCCGCCGGCACGGCCGCACACCCTCCGTCGGGCACGCACCCGCCCGCGTCCCCGCAGCTCCAACCATCAGGGCACTTGCCGCAGCTTCCTCCGAACGAGTCGGGCCCGCAGACCTTGCCCTCGCACTGCGGAGGGTCCGCGACGACGCACGCCCTCTCACCCGCTCCGACCAACATGCAGGCCTGGTGGTCCTGGCACTCCCAGCACCACCCTCCACATCCGTCTCCCCCGCACGCCTTGCCCTCGCAGTCCGGGACACAAGCGACGCACTCCGACGCATCGCCGCCGACCCCATTCCTCTCATCCCCGCCGACCTGGTCCGCTCCGACGTCCGCCGCCTCCGCGACGTCCCCGCCTCCACCCCCGTCGACGACCTCGCCCCCCGGCCCGTCGTCGGGCGCGACGGCTCCATCCGAGCCGCCCTCGTTCGCCGACCCGCACCCGGCGACGAGCACCACCACGCAAGCAAAGCGACTCACGGCCCGCTCAAACCTCATCGATGGCTCCTCCACCCAAGGACGCGCTTCCCTGCGGCGGCCCACAGGGCGGGCATGGATGTTACCGAAACCAGAGTTGTCAGGGTTCCCCATTTTCCACTTCTCGCTGCAGGAAACAACCAGAGGTGTCAGGGTTCCCCACTTTGATACCTTCGCCTCATCAGGATACCGAGCGTAGCGAGCAGCGCGATGGGCCACTGCGCTTCGCGACCCGACTGGCATCCCGACGCCCCAGGGACTTCGCCGTTCGGCACCCAGACCGAGAAGTTGCCTGCGAGGTCGAAAGCCCCGACGAAGATGCGTTCACCAGCGATCGGCTCTGGAAAGATAGAGCAGAACGAGTTTCCGATCTCGACCTCGAATCGCGTGATGGCGTCGTCGGAGACGTGAGCCCCGGTGGCGTGAGCCAGGTCGGAGAAGTCCTCAGGCGGGCTCCAACGGCGGTCTGCGGATCGCGTCGAGATGAGGACGTGTCCCCCCGTTGCGACGACCGAGTAGTTCCAGATCATGCCGCCGCCGCAACTCGAGCGCCCCGAGTCTCGAGAGGACATCCTACTCAACGCCGCGATGACGGGCGGGGTCTCGTCCGGGCCATCACCAACACGAACGAGCGTCTCCGAGCGCGCCCCCTTGATTCGATACTCCCCATGGCTCGTAAGCCGTTCCCGAGGCGCCCAGACTTCCAGAGACGTCCTCTCGCCAACGGTGTAGCTCTTCTCGAGCTCGACTTCCACGGACGTGCCATCGGAAGCCTCGATGACGGGCCGTTCGATGAGTCCACCGCTGCCACGGTTCGGCCAGTCCGACACTCGCAACACGAACACCTTCATGTTGGTCGGGACGTCGTCGGCCTTCGAGAGAGGAGCGAGTAGTTCGCTGCCCTTCGTGTTCGAGCACTTACAGGCGTTCGCTGGTGAAACCACACAGAGCAGCCAAGCAGCCGAGACCACCAGGATGACCGCAAGGCGGGACCGCTTCAAGACGCTCGTGAACATGGATAGTCGCCCTCGACTCTCGCTTTGCGGCAGCTCCAACCGTCGAGAAGTCAACCAGTTGGAACCTGGCCCCTGCTCCTCGGAGCCCGACAAGTGGAATGGGGCGAGCCCTGTCCCCAGCGACGCCGACCCCTTAGCTCGCATTACTGCCCTGACTCCTCAGCGATGGTGGGACAGGCGGTCGACACCACCGGCTCGGCCGAGAACTTGCAGCAGCCGTCACAGCTGAGCCCCTCGATGCTGACTCTGCAGCCTGTGACGAGGTCCTCGAAGACCCTATCCGGTCCCGCCGAATCAGCCGTGCAGGCAAGCGCCTCGCACCTGGCTCGCGGGTTCTCTCCCAGCGCTCTCATCGGAGCGGCGGAGATCGCCTCGTCACAGGCAACAGGGCGACCGTTCACCCGGCAAGAGGCTGCCCCGGCCGTGTCGCACGGACTACTACCGAACCCATCACACGAGAGGAGCGCGGAGAGACCGATGACCCCCGATAGGCCACTTCTCAACCACTGCCAACCATGCGCTGAAGAGGTTCGAGCTTTCATGCTGGTCCTACGGGCTCGACGTCGAGAAGTTGACGAGCTGGGGCCTGGCCCCTGCTCCTCTGGGCCAACCTCCTGGCTCGGAGGTTGGCCCTGGGCGTCTCATCGATCACTCCAGTTGAAGCACGTATCATCGCAGCCAAGGGTGCCGTCGGGTTCTTCTATGCAGCGACCGTCTCCGTCCACCGAATGCGGGGTACACGCTTTACGCTTTGGACACAGTGACTTGGGGAGTACGTACCTGCACCCTTCACAGGCGCTCGCGCAGTTACTGAAGTGCTCTGGAAGCTTGGATTCTTCGACGTGCACGCACGCGTAGATGTGTTGCGTATGAACCGATCCATAGGATCCACAGCTCTCGACGTCCGGCGTCGCACACAGAGCCGCACCGTACAATGGGACATAGCTGCCGTTCGACCGGCACCGGGTGGAGCAGCATCGTGCACCCTCTGGATACTCCACGCAAGTCGCCGTAGACGACTCCTTGAGCGCTGGGTAATACCCGACACATGGGGGAGGTGGCGGTTGGCACTCTTCCTCGACCCAAACGCCCTCGCCGTTGGGGCCTTGCTCACAGTACAATCGATAGGGTTGCCGACACTTGCTGATCAGCTGACCGATCAATTCACCTGAATCGCTCCGAACGAATTCGGGGTCTTGATAGGTCACCATGCCGCGAGTCGAGCATCTCGAGTGACCGATCGGCGAGCAACCCTCGCCGACCTTGGGCTCGTTGGGGTCGACTTCAGGACAGACGGCTTCCACTGGGGCCAAGGTGTCCCCTGCGACGTCTGCGTCAGTCACGACCGTATCGGACTGAACCGGCACAGAGCCATCGCCAGCCTCAGCGGCCTCCCAGTCTTCGGCTGCGGAGTCATCGTCTCGTTCGACGAAGCCCACGTCCTCCAAGATGGGGTTCCCGCGCGACGGCGTCGGTCCTGGGGTGCAGGCCGAGACCGCGAGCCAGGCGACCATGCCCGCGAGGATCCTCTCGATTCCGTTCATCCTGTCTCTCGTGCTGATCTCATGTCCCCTCTCCTGACCACCCCGCACCGGGCGGTTCCCATGATATGCAATTCGCTGCGGAAGTCGATGGGTGCCAGGGTTCAGTCACGGGCACGGCTGCATCTCGAGGGCTGCCGAATCATGCGGGGTCCTGCCGCGACGTCGGAGAGTCGGACCTCAGCAAGATCGTTGAACAAGGCATCAGCGAAAACTCCTTGATCATTCAGGTGGACCACACGGCGGACACGGGTAGTACGACGTCTCGAACACCAGCTTGCCGCTGGTGTCGAACTCCATGCCCCGGATGCGGTCCGGGCGGACGACCATGACCCCGACGCCGATGTCTGCGAACTTGATGGATACGCCCTCACGTCCCGTTCGGAACTTCCATCCCCCCAGGCCATGGTCCGGCTTGAACTCGTGGGTCTCGGGATCGTATGACGGCGACATCAGCTCGACCGAACCGTCCGGGAACACGTACAAGTTGGGCCCCCACCACTCACCGGCCAGCCCATCGAACCAGGCGCCGTCCAGGTGCGTGTCACACACTAGATGAGTAGGCGTGCCCGTCGCGAGCCCCGCATCCGCCAGCGTCTCGAGCGGCCCAAGGTCGACCTCGGGCCACGCGAGCGCCGGAGGCCTACAAGGACAGTCCTCCTCCAGCCCACACCAGCCGTCCTTCCGAGTTCCCGCGTCGGTCCCGCCGTCGACGCGCTCGTTCACCTCCACCGTCGAGGCGTCCGTTTCGTGCAAGTCCAGCGGCACGTCACGGTCCCCGCCAGGAGCATCGGACACATCGCCGGAGGCATTGGCCTCGGCGTCGTCATCGGATGCATCAACCATGGGAAGCTCGGCTCGCGGACCCCGTTGCATGCCGCACGCTGCCATCCATCCCAAACCCACCGTCATGAGCGATACATGGGCCACAAGCAAAGTAAGAGACCTGCTACTCACACTACACCGTGAACCGGGTGTCAGGGGGCATCATTCTGCGAAAGTCGATGGGTGCCAGGGTTCAGTCACGGGCACGGCGAGAAAATGGAAAGTGATGAACCCTGACACCTGAAGTCATGGGAAGCTCGGCTCGCGGACCCCGTTGCATGCCGCACGCTGCCATCGATCCCAAACCCACGGCCACAAGCAACTCATGGGCCACGAGGACAGGACAGTAAGAGACCTGCTAGTCACACTACACCGTGAACCTGGTGTCAGGGTTCATCATTCTGCGAGAGTTGATGGGTGCCAGGGTTCAGTCACGGGCACGGCGAGAAAATGGAAAGTGATGAACCCTGACACCTAAAGTTTGGACCTCGGCCTCGAGGTGTTTGCAAGTTGGGACTTGACCCCGGAGCCTCCAGCGACGCCGACCCTTTCCATCGCATTAGTACCCTGACTCCTCAGCGATGGTGGGACAGGCGGTCGACACCACCGGCTCAGCCGAAAACCTGCAGCAGCCGGCACAGCTGAGCCCCTCGATGCTGATTCTGCAGCCTGTGACGAGGTCCTCGAAAACCCTTTCCGATCCCTGCGAATCGGCCGAGCAGGCAAGCGCCTCGCACCTGGCTCGCGGGTTCTCTCCCAGCACTCTTATCGGAGGGGCGGAGATCGCCATGTCGCAGGGAACTGGGTGACCGTTCACCCGGCAAGAGGCTGCCTCGGAATTCTCGCACGAACTACTACCCAACCCATCACACGAGAGGAGCGCGGAGAGACCGATGAGCCCCGAAAGGCCAATTCTCAGACACTGCCACCTTTGCGCTTTCGAAGTTTGATTCTTCATGATGGTCCTACGGCATCGGCGGATAGTCAGTTATCGCCACGCCAGTTGGGTAAAACTGAAGCACGTATCCAGATGAGAATACATTCTGGTCTGTGAAGACTTCCACGTAGTAGTATCCGGTGCGTGGTGCTGTGAGAGCCATCTGGGAATTGCGCTGCAATTCGTCGGGGCTCCTGGCGACGCCACCTTGCTTATCCTGAAGTATATAGGTGGGGCTTTCCCAATAGACCTCGAAATTGTCGCGATTGCATTCCGCGACATCTATTTCAACATCGAATGCTCCCTCCATTGTTAAGAGTCGCAATGCCGCCCAGCCTGAGTTCGGATTTGCTTCGACATCTAGGTTAATGAACTCACCCTGATGGGCCCAAAAGCGAAACACATCCTTGTCCGAGGCGCCTGACAGTTCAGACGCAACCGAACGGACGCTGTTAGGGTATATGATCGCTGGATCGTACAGGTCGAACGCGGTTGAAACAGTACTCCCGATGTCGATGCTCGATTTGAATGCGTACCGATATGCTCCGATTGTACTTGAGGGGCTGTCTATACGAAAGTAGTACAATCCCTTAGCTAGAGTCGCCGTCTGCCAGGATCCGCAGTCGTCGCTACTGTATGCGCCAACAAAGTTCAGGTATTGATCGTAAATGGCAACCATCGGCTCGAAGTCACCATCTCGCGAGCAGAGAGAGTATCGAATGTCACCTGCGCTAGGTTGTATGACATAGAACCAGTCATGGTCTGCCGGAGAGTCGCTGTTGATGAAAGCTGTTCGAAACTTGCCGTCTGGGGGGACGGGAGTAGCCGCTGAGAAGGTGTCCCCGTGATCGTCGTCTTGCTGAAGTACTTGAAGGTTGTAGGTTGCCAGCGAGCCAATATCGGAATTCCACGTTGAACTGTGATACGGAAACACGTGAATGCGATACACGCCTGACGCGTTGGGCCGGAACTTGAGGCAGGAGCACAGATTGCCACTGGCACATGTCGCGCAGTCGTCGTTGTGGCATGCTTGGGAACCCGTGCTGCCACACTCGTTGACCACGCTTGAACCAGTAGCATCCAGGATTTCCAAGATTGTGTCGACGCCGGCATGGCCCGTTTCCGTTCTGATCTCGTACTCCTCGCCTTCTCTGGCGACGAGGCCCCACTTGTCTAGATCGCCTACATGATCGAGAGCCAACGGCTTACATGACGATGGCGATGAGTACTCGCAAGTCGATGGGCCGAACTCGGCCGCCCCCCAGAAAGTGGTCGCTGTACTAATCATTGAGTCGTTCGGCGGGTTATTCATGAAGAAGAAAGGTGCGAGATACGACACATTGGTCATGTCGTCGGCATACGGGAACGAGTCAATGTGTGGGTCGTTGATACTTAGGACGCCTCCATTGCAGCTGATTTGCGGATCGGAATCGGTAATTCGGTTGTGAAATGCACGCGAGACCTCGAAGGCGGTCTGCCAGTGTTGGTTCCATGGATCGCGTGACTTTGTAACAAGGTGCCTATAGTAGCTATTCGAACTGCAATTTTCGAAGCAACACTCGTTGGCGCATCCGATCAGCCGCGTCGAATTGTTCAATAGGGGAAGGTGCCAGAGAATCGATTGAAACGCGAGGGGGCCAGCGAACAGCGCATAGTCATTAAAGATTGTTGTGAAGGGTACTCCAAGGTATGCGTCCTCACAAGAATAGTCGGCTGGAAAGGTGGAGTCGGCACGGACGTCGCGAGCCGGATGCTGGGATTCAAACGCGCTGAGCATTCCGGCGCCGAAGATCGCAAACTGTTCCGAGAAACACTCGGGACGATTCGGGCATAGCCAAGACGGTACGTCAATGTGGTAGCCTCGGCTTGCATGGTCGACTACATGGGTGTATTCATGGTAAATTGCGTTCCGGGTCATCACTTCGCCATCATTGTACAGCTTGTTAGTATCGTCTGCGTTCTTCCCACAGAAGATGTTCACGTCACACAGCGACGAAGTACACGAAGCCGAGCCCGCACTGCACATTGACGTGCAAGGATTCAGTGCGGGGTCCGGACTGAGGGCGCCGCAGGCGTTGCAGTCGGAATCGAAGTGCATTTTGAAGTTTGTCTTGCGCACGGGTTGTCCAAAGAAGTCCGCAACGAAGTGTTTTGCATAGCTCAGATGATAGAATCCCTCAGTGCGCCGACTAATCTGACCGACCCATGGGATGATATGATTCGCCCCATCGGGCGACGTGAGTATGTCTACTAGTTCTTGTGTGTAGTCGGAAACTCCCGGTGATGTGTCATTGATGTCTGAACAGCCCCTGGATTGGCTGCGCGGGTCAAAAGCCCAGCAGTCGGTGCAGATCGATCCGTCGCTCGCCTGAGTAGGTGAGTCATAAAAGCCGTTGTAGTTAGTTGCCCCAACGAACTTCGTCGATGCTCCGCGAATCGGTGAGCCTGAAACACCACGATACAGATTCGCGCAAGGCAGAGGTTTCGGAGTCTTTCCTGTTGCCGTCGTGTAGGGTTCATTTGGATTCGTAGCCCCGGCGAAAATGGTCCCGGTTCTATGCGCGACTTGACGCTTGTTGTATAGAATCTCACCAGAGTATGCGTCGATGTACAACAAGTGCGCATCGCCTTCCAATTGAGCCTCGATCCGGTAAGCGAGAGTCGCTTGCGCCCCGGCAAGCACGACTAGCTCGCTACTTTCGGCAGTTATGGCACTCCCCAGTGCTACCTCAGCGATAAAGATGGACTCATTTGCTGTCAATGTCCATTCCGGTTTGATATTGGCGTTCGGGTTGATGGGCCGTATGTGTGCAGACACGCTGGTGAAAAGTAACGTTTGGGTGGATTCGCTCGTATTGTGTGCAACCAGGTGAACGTGCATCAGGTCGTCATCAACTCTGTACCCTTTGTGATAACGCTCCAATGCAATTGTATAGCCCCAGATGAAGTCGCCTGCGCGGTTCGTTATGATGCGGCTCGTGAGCATGTCATCAAGAGTGAGAGCGTATGCGGTAGCGATCTCAGGAAAGTACTCGAGAGCAATCACATCGAAGGCTTTGGCCGGATCTGTGGTCTGCGTATCGAAGTTGAACCCGCCAAGGACCCCTACTGCGGTGGCATCTTCCTCAAGTGCAATTTCGAGAGTCCCGTTCGTCCTAAGTAGAAGATCGTTCACAGCATCCCGCTGTGCGGTGTTCAACTGGCTAAGGCCGACATGTGGGTGTCGGCCGCTGTGAGATACCGCCTGTGGATGTGGTTTCGGAACAGCGTATGAGTGGTCGTGTGCAAAGATGCACCCCGCACACAGTAGTGCAACGGATGTGATTCTATTCACCTAGCTTCTCCGCAATCATTTGAGTACAGGTGTCTCTCGTCTACGGTCGCTTCTGTACTGCCATTGAAGTAATTCACGGCAGCAGGCGGCTTCTGAACCGGGCTGCAGGTGGCGTTAACAGGCAATTTGTGATACTCTGTTCTCCAACGCGGTATGTTAGGAATTAAGGCCGCATCCAGATGCGTGTTCAATAGCTACACATGTAGCAGCGCTTCATACGCGGGAGCTCCGACGGCCGCGATGATGGTGGAACGCTGTGCAGGACCTTTCCCGTCGCGCGGTCGACCAGGCGCCACGCGACCACGCGAGCAGAAAGGCCCTCAACGGGGATTGCGACTGCATCCTTGTCCTTGCTGCGAGTCAGCGGGTAGGGTTGCTTGCCGTAACTGGAGTACCAGTAGATCCAGGGTTTGAATTTCCGATCCAGCGTGATGAGGCTCTCGACCACGAGGACGCCATGTTTCCTGATGGCCTCGGCTTCCTCCTGGTCTGGTACTCGAATGAAAAGCTTGCGCTCTCTCGCGTGAAACACCTCAGAAAGGCCACTGGGCGCACCGTCGGTCAGACCCAGTCTGGTCCATTTGTTGGACTTCGCTCCACGACACTCGGCTTGCTCGCACTCCCTCAGCCTGTCGATGGGGTGTTGTTTTGGATCGGTGAACTTCGGCCGATCACCCAAGTCGCCGGAAAAGCGGACCTCGAATCCGCGCCTCTGGAAGTCATACGGCGCGACTGCCACGGCTGCGGGTGAGGATACCACCCAGATTGGACCCGGACCCGAAAGCAAGTGTTTGATGTATCGGTCCTTGCGTTCGTTGCACCGTGCTGTTCTGAACTCGTTGTCGTGTGGTGTCGAGCTGGTGGGCAACAGAGTACAGTCGCGGAACACCCGGCGTAGTATGCTTCCCGGATAGTCTGGGTGATCCGGGACGCGAGTAGCAAGAAGGTACTCGAACGTGCCGCGTTCGGGCGGCGGGCTTGCTTCTCGTGCGGCATCGGCCTCGGAATCCGGCGCCCCTCTGTCATCACTGGCGACGGTCGGCCACGCCGCAAGCAGCATGGCGACGGCCAGCCCGGATCCAAGTAGTGAGTGATTCCGCATAGACGCCTCTGAGTCCTGGGGGGGCCACGGACTGGTGGAGTTCTCGAACGCCTCGGCGCGTACGCGCTATGATCGGATTCGCAGCATCGAGAGCATGCCTGCCATGATGAGGGCGGAGGCGATGAAGCAGAGGTAGACGCCTGGGCCGATGCTGACGCGGATGAAGTCGTTGCCTGGGGGCAGGCTCTCTTGCAGGAGGAGGTAGTAGCGCGTGGTCAGCAGAGCGCCGACGCCGCCGGAGAGCATGCCCACCCAGCCCATCATGTCCTGCTTGCGGGCGAGGGAGACGAGGCCGGCGATCATGGCGAAGACCCCGAAGGCCGTCAGGATGAGCGCCTCGTTGCCAGTCTTCTCGACACCGGAGGCCGACATGGGACCTGCGGTGACGAAGGGTAGGAAGGGGCCGATGGCCAGGCCGACGCCGCCGATGAGGACGAGGACCTGACCGGCGAGGGAGACGCCGCGCACGGGCTGGCCCTTGGCGTCGAGGTCCGTCCCGCAGAAGCGGCACTTGACGGCCTCGACGCGGATGTCCTCGGCGCACTTGGGGCAAGGGCGGGTGTTCGGGGTGGGAGACGGGAATTCTGGTTGTGCGGTCACTGAGTCACCTCTCGATCGAGTCGTTCAGGGCGCAGGTTGGAAGGCTACTTGGGATCGATGCGGACGTTCAGGGTCAGGACGTCGGCGGTGCCGATCAGGGTGGCGGTGCCGGCGCGGATGAAGTCGACGATGTTGTCATAGCCCTTGCAGTTCGCCGTGCCGCTGAAGAACAACTCGTCGTCGGCGAACGCGTCGCTGTCATAGGCGCAGAACCAGATCTCTTGTCCGGCTGCAGTGACCGTCACGGAGGCCGACTCGTTCCAGACCGGCTTTAGGGTGTCGTGCTTGGTCGAAGTCGTCGCGAGGAGCTTGTTGATTGTCGGGAAGTAGATCCTGACGAAGGGATCCGGATTGGAGCTGTCGCCGTCGACCGAGTTCTGGGTGAAGTCGATGGTCGCGTTCTGGACCGAGACCGTGTAGACGCGGCCGACGGCGCTGGTGCAGTCGCCGTCGAGGCAGATCTGGGTGCTGCTGCACTGCGAGTGGCTGGTGCAGGGGCAGTCGTTCGCGCAGTTCGCGAAGGACTCGGCCCCTGGGGTGCAGACGCCGTCGCCGCAGGTCACCTTGGGAC
Organism: Myxococcota bacterium; assembly: GCA_041687695.1. GTDB lineage: Bacteria > Myxococcota_A > UBA9042 > PHBI01 > JAWLBL01 > JAWLBL01. The sequence goes on from JAWLBL010000052.1 coordinate 18,066, forward strand.
CGCAGTCGGCGGCGCAGCTCGAGGCCGTCTCTCCGGACTCGCAGCTGCCGTTGCCGCAGACCGGGCCGCCTTCGCCGCCGCCGCAGTCGGCGGGACATACTGCAGGGCCCTCGCCGGTCTCGCAGAAGCCGTTGCCGCAGACGGGGCCGAAGCCGCCGCCGCCGCCGCCGCCGGCGGAGTCGCAGGCGGTGGCGAAGGCCATCGTGATCAGACTGAATCCCCAGATCGCGGCGGTGCGCGTGGTCATTTGTCGTCCCCCCGAAGTGATTGCGAACGCTGCGGGTCACAGCGTGTACTTGGCTTGGCCCGTGGGGCGAGCTTGGCCGAGGAGGACGAGGGTGTCCAGGATTTCTTGGACCTGGTCGGTGGGGGCGCGTTTGAAGTGGCGGGCTAGGGATTCGGGGGTGACGGGGGTGGCGAGGGATTGGAGGGTGGCGCGGACGAGGCGGACGCGGTCGACGAGGGTGGGGGGCCAGGGGGGAGGGTCGGTGGGGGGCAGGGGGGAGGGGGCCGCGGCGGGGGTGTCGGGGGTGTCGGCGTCGGGCTCGGAGGTGGGCGCGGGGGACGAGGCGGCGGGGGCCTGGTAGTCGGGGCGCAGGTAGCGGACGAGGCCGCGGCGCTCCTCTTCGGCGCGCTCGGCGTTCAGGGCGACCAGGCGCTCGAGGATCTCTTCGTCGGTCAGGGTCGGCGGCCAGCCGTAGGCCGCGAAGACCGCCGCGTCGAGGTCGTCGTGCAGCTTGAGCAAGACCGAGCACAGGGCCTGCTCGTGGACCTTCTTGTCTTTGGCCGTGAGCGGGGTGCCCTCGCGCAGTTTGGCGAGCACATTGTAGGTGTTGGTCAGCGTCAGGTCCGGATGGGCCGCCTGCCGAGCCTTGCGGTGCGTGTCGAGGGCCTCGGCGAGGTCGCGGATGCGGGCGGCCTGGGGCTCGGTCGGGGCGGGGAAGGGGAAGGGGAGGAAACAAGTGGAGTTGATCCAAAGCGGACGATCTTCGAGGGTGCTACCTGCAGCCAGCATCCATGTGATGTGGATACGCGACGAGAGACAACCAAGAAGCATTGAGTCGTCAGATGCGATGACATACATATTGTGATCGATGGCCACTTTGGGAGCCTCGAACACAAAGAGCCTATGTTTGGCTGCGAAATTCGTGACGATTATTCGGCCGAGGCCAGCGGTGGCCTTGCGGAGTCCGGGCCGAGCTTCTCCCCATATCCACCATCGTTCACGATGATTCTTACGAGCTACTTGGGCGCGTTGCGGGTAGACCGTATCCAGCAAGTGCTGATAGAGGACCGGATGGGCCGTCCGGGCGGTATCCTCGGTGAGACCGAAGAAGTCGATCACATGACGGTGGCTAGGAGTCTGCAGGAGATCCCGTCCGTTCTTCCACGGGCGTACGACGGAGGGCAAGGCATCCTCGGCATACCCAAGTTCCTGTAGCTCCTGCTGCGAGATGCAGAAGCCCTTGCCCACTAGAATGTAGCCTTGGAAACACAAGCCCGTGTTGGCTGCCAACTTCGATGCGGCACCAGCGTTGGCTCCTACCTTGAAGTCAGCGTTCACGTTGCCTGACTTCGTCTCCAGCAAGACATCGAACTCGCCATCGGCGGTGGGAAGCTCGGCAACCGACTGCGCTGACACGCCGGCAGACGAGCCATGGCAACCGACGCTCATGCTAATGCGTACAGCCGCACCATTTGCCGAGTCGATCCAAGGGTGGTCCGGCACGGCCCAAGCGAGCGAGATCCCTGCTTCCAAGTGGGGTTGAATCACCTTCCGCGCGAAGGTCTGCGTGATGCTGTTGGTCGTGATGAACCCGAACCGTCGGACTCGGCCCGAGCGGACGAGTTCAGCCGCGACATCCCACCAGTACAATACGAAGTCAGCCGTGTCGGGTACGTTGGGGTGTGCAGACCGAAGGGCCTGTACATAGCCGTCGCCGAGCGCGCCGCGCATGCGCTTGTTGCCGAGGAACGGCGGGTTGCTGACGATGAAGTCGGCCTCGGGCCACTCGGCGCGGCGGGCGTTGGTGTAACGATAGAGGACGCGGGTGGCCGTCTCGTCGGGGACGTCCTTGCCGGTGACGGGGTGCTTCTTCATCGTCTCGCCGTCCCAGCGGGTGACGGGGCGGCCGGTGTCGTCGAGGACCACTTCTTCGGCGTCGAAGGCGAGGACGGCGTCGCGGTGCTCGATGTTGCGGAAGTCTCGGAGGACCGGCTCGGCGGGGGCGACGCGGCCGTGCTGGCGGTAGTGCCACTGCAGGTAGCCGATCCACAGGACCAGCTCGGCGATGGCGGCGGCGCGGGGGTTCTTCTCGATGCCCAGGAACTGGTGGGGGTCGACGGTGACGCCCGCCAGGTCCAGGGCCTCTTGCCCGGCGCCGAGGTCGGCGAGGGTCTCGAGGACCTCGCCCTCGAGGCGTTTGATGTGCTCCAAGGTGATGTAGAGGAAGTTGCCGGTGCCGCACGCCGGGTCGAGGACGCGGATGGCGCAGAGTTGGCGGCGGAAGTCGCGCAGGGTCTCGATGGCCTTGTCGTGGCGCTCGCGGCGGGTGCGCTCGGTGCCCGTCTCGTTGTGCAGCAGCGTCATGGCCGCCGCCTTGACCGTCTGCCACTCGTCGCGCAGGGGCTCGATGACGGTCGGGAAGACCAGGCGTTCGACGTAGGCGCGGGGGGTGAAGTGGGCGCCCAGGGCGTGGCGCTCGGTCGGGTCGAGGGCGCGCTCGAGCAGGGTGCCGAAGATGGCGGGCTCGACCTCGGACCAGTTGGTGCGGGCGGCGTCGATGAGGAGATCGATCTGGGCGGCGTCGAGCGGCAGGACCGTGACGTCGTGGAAGAAGCGGCCGTTGAAGCGCAAGATGGTCTGGCGCAGGGCGGGCGAGAAGCCGCCGCGGTCCATGTCGCGCCACAGGGACTCGATCATGGCGGCGAGGCCGGCCGGGGTCTCGCGCATGTCGGCGAGCAGCTTGGTGAAGCCATCCTTGGGGAGCAGGCCCACGTCCTCGGCGAACATGGTGAAGAGGCAGCGCATCAGGAAGTCGGCGACGAGATCCGGGCTGTGGCCCTGGCGCTCCAGCGAGGTCGCCAGGACGGCGAGTCGCTCGGCGACGTGGGTGGTGACCTTGGCGGCGTGGCGGCTGGGGTCGAGGCTGAGCGGGTCGGTCCACAGGCGGCGGAGGCGGTCGAGGACCTTGGGGTCGGCGAGATCATCGAGCAGGAAGCGGTGGGTGGCCGGGTCGGGGAAGGGCAGGTAGGCCTTGCCGTCGCGGGCGAAGTTGGCGAAGAGGGCGAAGGCGTGGCCGACGTCGACGACGACCAGGAAGGGGGGCCACTCGGGCAGGGCGCGGGCGTACTGGGCGGCCTGGCCGTAGGCGCGGTCCATGGCCTGGGACCAGCCGCGGCTGCCGCGGACGGCGGTGCCGAGCTTGCGGCGGAGCGGGGCGGCGAGGGGGACCGAGGGGGCGGCGGGGGCGGAGTCGCCGCCGGAGCCCTGCTTGGCCTCGAGGACGAAGCAGCCGCGGCGATAGAGATCGATGCGGCCGGCGGAGGTCGAGCCGTCGCCGTGGCGGAAGGTGACGGCCTTTTCGAAGACGTAGGTGTTCAGGGCGTCGTCTTCGAGGGTCGGGTCGGGGCGGGGGACGCCGAGGAGATCGCACAGCTCGGAGAGGAAGGGCTGGGCGTTGGCCAGCTCGGCCCCGCCGGAGGAGCGCCACTTGGCGATGAAGGCGTCGACGTCGGCGGCGGCGGGGCGGGTGGCGATGGCTTGCGTCACGGTGGCTTGTCCCCAGCGAGGTGGCGGGCGGGTGAGCGGTCGCGGCGAGCGTAGGCGATGGGGTGAGGGGGGCGCAAGCGGGGCGGGGGCGGGGCGTGTGACCTGGGGGAGGGCGGGGTGCGGGGGCGGGGGAGGCGCGGGAGGGCTACGGGAGGGCGTCGGCGCCGGCAGGTGGGACTCGGTAGGACTCCGCATGCGCCTGGGGTCGGCAGGTGGGGCCGAGTAGAGCTACGACCAGGGATCTGTAGAAGGCGGGTGCGGCCGAGTAGGCCTACCGCGGAGCCGCTGGTCGCGTCAGGTGGGGTGGGGTAGGGCTACCGATGGGGGCCTGGCGCCGGCAGGAGGGGCTCGGTAGCGCTGCGCGAGGGTCTGAGCCGGGCAGGGGCGTGGCGGTAGGCCTACGGGAGTAGCTCGAACGCGGTCAGATGGCCCGCGGTAGGTCTGCGGATGTTCGAAGAGCTGCTTGGGAGCACGGGGCTGGTGCGGTGCAGGGGGCGGTTTGCGCGAGCGGCTCGACGGTGGTAGTCGTCGAAGTGGGCCCGATCGCGGGCCGTAACCTATCCCACATCCAGAGGAGAGGAGCGATGGGCGACAAGTACATCGACTACGACGAGGTCGAGGAGTATGGCGGTCACCTGAGCACGATGGTGCCGAGGCTGTTCGGGGTGAGTCCGTTGGTGAACATGGAGGCGGTCAAGGCCGAGGTGGACGCCAAGGTCGCGGCGGTGCAGGTCGAGTTGGAGAAGGCCGGGCTGGTACGCAGCGTGGTGCGTGGTGCGGCCGGGGACATCGAGGAGCAGACGGCCAAGGGCAAGAAGCTCATCGAGCAGTTCTTCAACTACCTGGGGGCGCTGGACGAGGACGTCCCGGTCGACCGCGAAGCCTTCTTCCCGGGCGGCAACAAGGGCGAGCTGTCGCGCCTCACGGCGTCGTCCGCAGCGGCCAGGATGGCGGGCATTCTGCGTGGGTTCGCGGTGCCGTCGAACGCGGCGCTGCCCGAGGGGGCCAGCTGGAAGGCGCGCTTCGAGCAGGCGCGGGCGGGGCTGGTGCAGACGTCGGGGGACCGCGGTGGGGCGCGGGGCGACTCGATCGTCGCGACGGCGGAGCTGGTCGCGGCGCGGGACGGGTTCGTGAAGTTCTACAACGGCGTCGCCAAGCGGCTGGTGCTGGGCGCGCTGAACCACGTCGGGCGCGCGGGCGAGTACAAGCTGTTCTTCAAGGACCTGCAGGTCACCGAGCCGCGGACCTCGCCGTCCGGGTCGGGCGAGCCGGTGTCCGAGGCGCCGGCACCGCCCGAGCCGGTGGACGCCTGAGGCCCGCGGGGGGCCCGGCCTTCGGGTCGGGCCCTCCGCGTTTTGGGTGCCCGGCGGGATAGAGCTCCGGCTGGGATGGTCGGTGGGGTCATGGCGTCGGCGTGGCCGGTGGGTAGCCACCCGGCACCGGCGGTTGCGCCGTCGGCGCCGGGAAAGCGCCGGCATGGCCGGCGCACTCCGAAAGCGGGCCTGCGGCCCGCGTGAGCCGCGAATGCGCACGATCCCGCGACGCCAGCCGCGTACGCCGCCGCAGGCGGCTTTCGGAGTGCTCGGCCCATGGCCGAGCTTTGCGCCGGCGTGGCCGGCGCGTCGCCACCCGGCGCCGCCGGCTGCGCCGTCGGCGCCGGGAAAGCGCCGGCATGGCCGGCGCACTCCGAAAGCGGGCCTGCGGCCCGCGTGAGCCGCGAATGCGCGCGATCCTCCGAGTTTTTGGCCCGCGTGAGCCGCGAATGCGCGCGTTCCCGCGACGCCAGCCGCGTACGCCGCCGCAGGCGGCTCTCGGAGTGCTCGGCCCATGGCCGAGCTTTGCGCCGGCGTGGCCGGCGCGTCGCCACCCGGCGCCGGCGGCTGCGCCGTCGGCGCCGGGAAAGCGCCG
>JAWLBL010000053.1:0-21946 GCA_041687695.1 Myxococcota bacterium
GCCGCTCCGTGCTCATGCTCGCTTCTCCAATCGAGGTCATGAAGCAAGCTTGCACGAGGAGACGGGAGCGGGGGAGATACCCGATATCGGACGGTTACGGTCTGCGGATGCTCGTCTCTCCCGCGTCAGCATGTAGATGTCGACCCGCCGGTGCTCCGCCTCGCTGGCCTCGTCGCCACGGGCGCCATGGGCTCGCAGCTGAATCTCGGGTTCCGGCTCGGCTTCGTCGTACGGCGACGAGACGAGCGAGTGCACGATGGCAGCGCTCACGGCGTCGGCGCGCCGCAGCGACAGCCTCATGTTGTGCTCGGCGGTCCCTCGGATGGAAGCGTAGCCGTGGACCTCGAAGCGGACGACGCGCGATCCGCGGCCTGACTCGACGGCCTCGGCTACCACCGCGAGATCGGCCGGATCCAGCTCGGCGCCGTCGTTCGGGAAGAAGGCCTTGGCCACGAGCTGCCGGCCACCCGCGGCCGGATGTCCAACCATCAAGGACAGCAGCTTCGGAGATCGATCCTGGGCCTCTTCCCCTACCTTCGCAGCACCCGACCTGCTCCCCTTCGGTCTTCGCTGAACGCCTTCGCCGCGAGACCCCAGCGCGATGGTTGCCGACCGCCCCTCCATCACCGCCGCCGCGAACGCGTCCGCCTCGGCCTCCGAGCCCGGCTCGTGGCTCGACCCCTCATCCGTGACCGCCCCTCCGTGTCCACTGGCCATCCGAGCCGCCCCCTGCTGCACCGCATGCGCGGCCTCATGAGCCTGCAACTCGAGGTCCGGCTTCTCCTGGGCGAAGACCACATCACCGCCAATCGTGAAGGCCTCGGCCCCGACCGTCTCGCAGACCTGCTTCGCCATCGGCCCATGGTGCGCCCGCACGCCCTGCAGGTTCGCACCCGTCGCAGCCTCTATTGCCGCGGCGCCTGGCAGCGGGCCCCCGGACGACGTGAGCACTTCCCCCTCGCCCCCAAGCCCAGCCCAGTCCCAGTCGTCCGGCGCCAGCTCGGGATGCCGCTCGACCAATGCCAGGAACGAGGGGTGTCGATGCAGGGCCTCGCGGAGCTCGAGAAGCCTGAGCTCCGTCGCCACCCCGAGGTCCCGCTCGTTGGACGCGCTCCCATGTCCCGCTCCATCCTCATCCTCCGCGGTCGACGACCTCGTCCTCCTGGTCCGCTCCACCCCGCACCTCCCATCACCTCGCCTTCACGGCGGCGCACACGCGGCTCCTCATCTCGAGGCCTCTTGCAGCCTAAACCGCCCTCGCCGTCCCGCGCAACCGACCTGGGTCGCTTGCCTGCACCTCCCACCGCGTCCGCGCCGCCCTCGCCGCCGCCGCCGACCCGGCCACCCCCGAGGGCCGCGACCTCCTGCTGAAGCTCGCCGCCGACCCCCACGACCACGTCCGCTCGGCCGCGCGCCTGCGCCTGCGCTACACCGACGTCGAGCTGCCCTGGTGGCTCGGCCTCTTCCCCGACGATCCCTTCGTCACCCTGCCCCCCGAGGTCGCCGCCCAGGCCGCCGGCCCCCTCGCCGCCCTCGCGCAGCTCCTCCAGGACCCGCGCGACCTCACCTGGGGACAGCGGCGCGAGCAGGCCATCCAGCACGTCCGCGCCCTCCCCGACGCCCTCGTCACCAGCCTCGTGCCTCGCCTCCTCCCTGGCGAGCGCGACCGCGGCCTGACCGCCGACCTCATCCTCGACCTCCTCCGCCGTGACGGCGGCGCCCAGGCCCTGCACCCCGTCCTCGCCTCGGCGAGCGACGACCGCCACAGCGACCTCGGCTTCTTGCTCTCCGAGCTCGGCCCCCACCTCGCCCGGCTCCCCGCCCCTCGCCGCGCCGACTTCCGCCGCGTCTTCGGCGGCCTCAGCCCCAAGTCGCTCGGCTGGGAGCCCCTCGAGCGCGCCGCCCTCCTCGCTCGCGGCCTCCACGAGCCCGACGAGGACCTCTGGCCCCTCCTCACCGCCGCGCTCGAGGCCACCCCCGAGACCGACATCGCCCCCTTCTTGACCCGCCCCCCGGTCCCCGGCACCCCCTTGGCCGAGAACGTCGCCGCCGTCCTCCGCGACGGCTTCCCGGCACCGTTCAACCAGTGCGCCTACACGCTGCGCGGGTGGCTGACCAAGGCCCCCATGCCCTGGCTCCGCGACCTCGCCCTCTCCCTCCTCGTCGCCCAGGACGACACCACCCGCCGCTGGGCCCTCGAGCGGCTGACCGCCGAGGCCCACGACGAGGCCCTCGACGGTCCCCTGACCGACCGCGCCGTCGCCCTCGCCCTCGATCCCCGCTTCTCGGCCGACTTCCTGGCCGACCGCACCCTGACCCTTCGCGCCGCCCCCCTGTACCGCGGCCGCCTCGCCCGCCAAGAAGCCACCCTCGCCGAGGCCTACGCCGTCCTCCAGGCGCTCCCTTCCAAGCCCTCCGACAAACCCGACACCCCACCCCCCATCACCGCCCCCGAGCGCGCCGAGTTCCGCCGCCTCCGCGACGCCGCCATCGCCGCCGACCCCACCCTCGCCCGCCAGTACCAATACTGGCTCCGCGTCCGCGAGCCCGGCCACCCCGAGGACGCCCCGCTCCTCGACCGCCTGGCCTCCGGAGCCCAATCCCCCCAAGAGGCCGACGCCATCGTCAGCCTCCTCGTCTACTCCGGCGACCCCGCCATCGAGGCGCCCATCGCCCGCGACCTCCTCGCCCGCTTCCCCGCCCCCCACGTCGAGATCGCCGTGAACTTCTTCCTGCGCCGCTTCAAGGGCTGACCAACCCCGCGGTTCCGCACCCTTCCAGCCGCGTGGGCCGCGTCGTTGACTCGCCGCCAAGAGCCCGCTTCCCAGCCCCACGACTGGACTGCGCGAGCTCGCCCATGCTCCGGCGCGCAGCGCGGCTCGCCGCGCCGAATGCGAGGCGTGGCGAGCCCAACCGAGGCTCTGCGCTCGCCGGCTCCATCGCCCGACGCTCCTCGACCGACGCTCCAGCTTGCCCTACCCTGGCGTCGGCCCGGTGCGCCTCATTGCGCCACGACCAGGCCCACACGAGGGCCAAGGAGGCAGCACTCATGAGACTCGAAGGTAAGGTCGCGGTCGTCACCGGCGCCGGCAGCGGCATCGGGCAGGCGTTGGTCCTCGAGCTCCTGCGCCGCGGGGCCCGCGTCGCCGCCGTCGATCTCCGCCAAGAAGGCCTCGCGGCGACCACCGCCCGGGCCGGCGCCCCTTCGGCGCTCTCGACCCACGTCCTCGACGTCACCGACCGCCAGGCCGTCGAGGCCCTCCCCGCGGCCGTCGTCGCCCAGCACGGCGCGGTGGACGTGCTCATCAACAACGCGGGCATCATCCAGCCCTTCGTGCGCATCGCCGACCTCGACTACGACCTCGTCCGCAGGTTGATGGACGTCAACTTCTACGGCCCGCTCTACCTGCTCAAGGCCTTCCTGCCCCTCCTCCGCGCCCGCCCGGCGGCCCACGTCGCCAACGTCTCCAGCATGGGCGCCTTCCTGCCCGTCCCCGGCCAGGCGGTCTACGGCGCGACCAAGGCGGCCCTCAAGCTCCTCACCGAGGCCCTCCACGCCGAGCTGCTCGACACCTCGGTCGGCGTCTCCGTCGTCATGCCCGGCGCCATCGCCACCGACATCGCCGCCAACTCGGGCGTCCACCTCGACCTCCCCGACGACGACACCCCCCAGGCCGGCCGCGCCCTCCCCGCCGACCGCGCCGCCCACATCATCCTCGACGGCCTCGAAAGGGACGACCTCCACATCGTCGTCGGCTCCGACGCCAAGCTCATGTACCTGGCCAACCGCATCGCCCCCGAAGCCTCCATCCGCCTCATCCAGAAGAAGATGAAGAACCTCCTCGGCCCCGACTGACCCGACATCCGCTCATTTGACACAGTGGCCGCCTTCAGCCCGGCAATAGCCCCCCTCCTTGCAGCCAGCCGAACCGGGTCCGGGGCGCCTGCCAGCGCTTCCTCGCTCGAGCTGCCAGGACAACCCCACAGCACGACGGACAGCGCCGCGCCGAGCATCACGATGAGCATCCCACCAGGAGTCACTCTCCCGGCTCCTGCCCAGGGTGCCTGTGCGCGGGATGCGACTCCAAGCTTTACTGCACACTTACCAGCTGGCGTTCCAACACTGCGACCTCCTTTCCCTTTGCAGTGGCCTGCGCCTCGAAGTCTCGCATGTTCACGCTTCGCAGGTATTCGTCGAGAGACCTCGTGCAGCCTAGACCGCCGTCGCCGTCCCATGCAACCGACCTACGTCGGCGGCCGCGGCCGGGGGTCAGGGGCTACAGTAGTAGCCCGAGAGGAACCAGTAGACGCAATTGCCCGAGGCGCACTGCTGGTGGACGTCGCAGGGGGAGTCGTTGGGGAGGTTCTGATAGGTGGCGCAGGTGTTGTGGACGAGCTTGCCGCTGTAGACGCACATGTTGGACTGGCACCACCCGTCGTCTTCGCACCAGGAGCTGGTGTTGCTCGTGACCTTGGGGGTGTGACACCGGCCCTCCTGGTTGTCGACGGTCCAGGAGCCCATGTCGCAGTAGCTGTTCGAGCCGTGCTCGGCGTGGCAGTCGGAGTGGCTCGTGCAGCGGCACAGGCCGTTCCAGCACTCGCCGCCGATGCATTGGTTGCTGGCGGTGCAGGCCTGCCAGTTGCCCTTGCTGGACGGCATCGGGGCGCACTTGTAGCCCTGGCCAGGGTCGCAGATTCCGCTGGCGCAGTGCTCGTGGATGTCGCACGTGGAGCCTTCGGGCAGCGCGAGGACGGTGTAGCAGATGTTCTTGTTCTGGCGGCCGCTGAAAGTGCACAGGCCGCTTTCACACCAGCCGCCGTCCTCGCAGTAGGCGGCGACGTTGCTGGGCTGCTTGGGCGAGTGGCACTTGCCCTCCTCGTTGCCGGCGAGCCAGGGGCCCATGTCGCAGTAGCTGTCCGCGCCCAGGTCCGCGTGGCAGTCGCCGTGGCTCGTGCAGCGGCAGACCCAGCCCCAGCACTCGCCCGAGATGCACTGCTCGTCGGCCTCGCACTCCTCCCAGTTGTGCCGGGTGGCGGGCGTGACGCACTTGCCGCTCGTGCCGCAGACGAGGCCCGCGGCGCACTCGGAGGTGGCGTCGCACCACTGACCGGCCAGACGCGGGGCGATGCAGAGCCCGGACTCGGGCGTGATTCCCCAGTCGCCCGTCTTGCAGACGGTCCCGGGGGCGACCTGCTGGCACTGCTCGTTGGTGGTGCACAGGCACTGGGCACCCCAGGTGGCGGTGCCCCAGCACTCGCCGAGGCCGCAGTGGAGGACGTCGAAGCACTCCTCGCCAAGGGTGGCGCCGCCTGGCGTGTAGCAGCGCTTCTGGAGGTTGCCTGGGCGGTAGCCGCAGGCGCCGCTGATGCACTGGCCGTCCTGCAGGCAGCCGATGCCGTCGTCGAGCGGCTCGGCGCAGATGGCGATGGGGAAGGCGACCCACGGGTCACAGAAGCCGCTCAGGCACTCGTGGTCGCCCGCCAGGACGCCGGCGCACTGCTCGCCGAGGGGGCGCTTGGGCCAGCACTTGCCGAGGGCGTCGCAGAACTCGCCGTCGCCGCACATGGCGTCGACCCAGCAGCGCGTGAAGCAGTCGAACTCGGTGACCTCGAGGCCGCCGCCGTCGATGCAGACGCCGACCTTGCACGAGAAGGTCTCGTCGATGACGGGCGGGTTCACGACGACGTCCCCGTGGCCGCAGGTCTTGCCCGTCGCGAAGTCCACGGTGAAGGACAGCGTCGCCTGGCCGAGGTCGTGGTCGAAGATCACCGGGAGGTCGATGAACGACGCGAAGGCGATCCCGGCCTCGTCGATGGCGATGCTCTGGCTGGCCAGCACGATGCCGCCGACGCTGACCTCGCCGTCGACGGTGAGCTGCCAGGGCTCGAAGTGCATGGCGCCCGCGACGCGCACGCCGAAGGGCAGGTTCCAGTCGATGGCGCCGTCGACGGTCAGGGTGTACTGGTCGAGGCCCGCGCAGGTCTGCCCGGGCGGGCAGCCGACGAAGAAGGCGCCCGAGGCGATGGTCGAGTCGCCCGTCGGCCCGCCGCGCCACTCGACGCGGCCCGAGGCCGACAGGGTCGCGCTCTCGAGCTGGACGCCGCCGAAGAGGCCGTCGTCGAAGTCGCCCTGGACGCCGTTGGGGCCGTTGCCGGTGAACCAGAGCGAGCCCAGCGGCCCGAAGTCGAGCAGGCTCATCGCGCGCTGGTAGTACTCGCCCGAGAACTGCAGCGTGGTGGTGTCGAGGTAGAGCCACTGGCTGAAGCCCATGGCGAGGCCGAAGAGCGGGAGGTCGAGCTCGACGCCCGAGCGGAGCTCGGCAGAGAACTCGGGAGGCATGGCGACGAGCGTGGCGGAGGTGCGGAGGAAGGCGTCGCCCGGCGGGCTGGGCGCGGCGTGGGCGGCGCCGGTGAAGCTGCCGTGGAGCGCGTCGCCGGCGTGGTGGCGGCTGTTGTGGACGACGGAGCCGCCGGCGTCCCAGTCGAAGGCGTAGCGGGCGAGGAGGTCCGGGCTCTGGCTGTCGCCGATGGCGAGGAAGCGCCGGTTGCGCTGCAGCTCGCTGCTGGTCCGGAAGGTGCGCCAGATGCGGACCTCGTCGATCGCGTCGAAGCCGAGGCCCACCGTGGCGCCGGCGGTCGTGGCGCCGAGCCCGATGTCGGCGGCGCCGTCGTCGGGGAGGAGGTTGTGGGCGACGCCGTCGACCACCGCGATGCCCGCGCCGCCGCGGAGGCTGACGGCGACGTGGGTCCAGTCGGTGGTGTCGGCGACGCCGCGCACGGTGCGGAGGGTGCGCGTGAGGCCGCCGTCGCGGAGGGTCACGACGACCCAGGCCAATTCGGCGCCGGGGTCCTCGCCGTCCGAGTCGAAGTCGGTGGACGTCTCGAGGTCGAGCAGCGGGTACTGCGACAGCGGCTCGATGACCTCGGAGGCGCCGAGCTTGGCCAGCGCGATGGTGAGGCCGCCGGTGCCGTCGCTATCGTCATAGAGCAGGGCCGCCTCGCCGTCGGCCCAGGCGGCCTTCACGACGTGCGCCTCGACCGTGCGGCGGACGTGCGTGCCGGTCTCGTCGGTGAGGGCGACCGGCGCGAGGAGCGCGCTGGGTGGCAGGGCGACGGAGCCGCCGGCGAGCGCGGCGTGGTCGTCGTAGGGGTCGCCGCCGATGCGCAGGAAGCCGAGGTCCATCTCGGAGACGCGCAGCTCCTGGTGGAGCGTGTGCGGCACGAGGAGGCCTACGAAGTCGACGTAGGCGGCCAGGCGTGCGCTCCAGCCGCCCATGATCTCGACCTCGCCGTCGATGCTGATCCCGGGCTTGAACGAGCGCCCCCACTGGCTGACCGCCTTGGGCGCGAAGAAGAAGCGGGCCTTCTCGATCTCGAAGTCGAAGTACGGGATCTTCGGGATGGCGGGGATCTCGGGGATGGGGGGGATGGAGCCCGCCACCTCGCCGAGATCCAGCCCCGTGAGCTGCGTGGCCATGCCGTCCACGATCTCGGTCCAGACGAGCGTCGGGTCGGCGGCCTCCTCGAGCGCGAGGTTGAACAACCCCACGGCCGTCTTCAGCAGGCTGTTGATGGCTCCGACGTAGGAGTTGATGCCGAAGTCGTTCAGCTCCCACCACAGCACCAGATCGAGCCACGGCTTGTAGAGCTTGTGCTCGATCATGGTCGTGAGGCAGGTGTCGGTCTCGTGCCAGTCGAGGGCCGGGTCCGGCCACTCGCAGTCGAAGCCCTTGTTGTGGGTGGCCATCGACAGGCCGAGCGACAGGGGCAGGCCGGTGTTCATGTTGACGAAGACCGTCAGCCCCACGCCGTCGTAGGCGAAGTCCTTCATGTAGAAGGGCTCGATGAGCTTGCCCTCGACCCAGACGTTGCCGCCTACGATGCCGCCCTTCTTGGGGTCGGGCTTGAACTCGAAGGCGGCCTTGCCATAGGCGGGGGCCTCCTGGGTGGTGAGCTGCAGCTCGGCGCTGCCCTCGATGCCGAACATGATGCCGCTATAGGGGTTGCCCCCCGAGGCGTCCTTGCCGAAGGCGTTCTTGAGGGCGTTGACCGGGGCCTTGAAGACGGCCTTGAGGATCTGCGGCAGGAGGTCGAAGCTGCCGTAGGCGCGGAGCTTGCTGAGCTTGATGTGCTGCAGACCCGGGAAGAGCTTGGGCGGGACGACGGTCCAGTCGAAGCGGCCCTCGGCGTACAGGGTGAACTTGGGCGGCAGCGGGTCGAAGGTGGCGACGGCGACGAAGGTGGGCGTCACCTCGTCGCCCGACAGGTCGGGGATGGGGATGGCCGGGTTGCCGTACAGGGCGACGCTGAGGCCCGTAGGGATGGCGATGTCGTCGTGGGGGTCGTCCGGGGTGCCGAAGACATCGAAGACGCCGGAGCCGTCGGTCGGCAGCGACGTCAGCGAGGCGATGAGGGCGGCGCCGGCCTGGGCCTCGAAGGGCGGGATGGTGATGGGGCCGATGGCGGCGGTGATGTACTGGGCGTCGAGGCCGAGGTGGCCGCGGGCGCGCACCACCTTGCCGGCGTGGTCGGGCTCGATGTCGCCCACGCCGGCGCCCTCGACGAAGTCGGCGGGGCAAGGCGGGGCGAGGCAGACGACTGCGTCGGCGGCGGCGATGATGTGCGGGAGGTAGCTGCCGGGATCGTCGGCAGGGCCTGCGGGAGCGCCGGTGGCGTCGGTGGTGGCGGCGAAGTAGGTGTCGAAGACGGGGTCGCGCAGGGTGAACATGCCGTCGAGGGCGCCCGGGACGTCGGGGGACCAGAGCGTGACCGGCGCGGCGTGCATGAACAGGGACCCGTCGCCGCACAGGGCCGCGGCCTTGGCGCCGCCGCAGGAGGCGAGGACGGTGGCGTCGCAGGCGGCGGACCAGGCGCCCGCGCAGCAGGCGGCGTCGGAGTCGCAGGCGCACGCGCGGATGTGGGGGTCGCGGCAGGTGTCGACGCGGCTCGTGGCGAGCATGTCGGGGAGGTCGAAGCCGTCCCAGCCGGTCGCGGTCGGGATGCCCGTGAGGACGGGGGCCCAGGGGTCGGCGGCGTCGATGGTGACGGTGACCTTGGCCTGGTCGATGGCGTAGGCGGTGGCGAGGGCGAGGGGGCAGCCGACCAGGGCGTCGACGCAGGCCTGGGTCCACTCGAGGGCGCAGGCGGGGACGGCGGCGGTCACGCAGTCCGACATCTTGGCGTTGTCGCAGCCTCCGTTGGGGCTGGGGGCGCAGCAGGTGCCGGAGCAGAGGTGGGCCGAGGTGAAGGTGGCGGCGGCGGCGCCCGCGGCGTCGACGGTGAGGACGCCGACGGGGGAGATGGCCTCGGTGGCGAGCGGGTGTTGGTCGAGGGTGAAGGGGCGGAAGCGGGCAGTGGAGGCGCTGGTGAGGGCGAGGGTGAAGGGGCCGGCGGCCGGATAGGGGCCGGCGGCGTCGAAGGTGATGGCCTGGGCGCCGGCGCCGACGGTGAGCTGGCCGGAGACGTCGATGCCGGAGGGGTCGAGGGTGACGACGGCGGACGACAGGGAGAGGTCGGCGCCGAGCGGGAGGGCGTCGTGGGTGGCGACGAGGGTCCAGGAGGCCTGGCCGTCGGTGACGGCGAGGGCGCTGAGGGCGGGGTCGACCGTGAGGTCGTGGCCGCGGAGCGTGACCGTGCCGGTTGGGGCGAGGGTCAGGTCGTAGGGGGCGGTGCGGGACGCGGTGCCGGTGACGGGCCAGGAGACGCCGCCGGCGGTGGCGAGGCCCGTGAGGGCGAGCGTGGGGGAGGCGGCGCCGTCGGCGTAGCAGAGGGTGGCGGTGGCCGAGTCGATGGCGAAGGCCTCGAAGTCGGCGGCGACGGGGCCGGAGAGGCACCAGGAGATGGGGAGGCCGGGGGCGGCGCGGGTGAGGGAGGCGGTGACCGGGACGTCGCCGAAGGGCGGCAAGGGGAAGGTGCCCGAGGCGGTGACCGAGAGGGTGTCGCCGGTGAGGGGAGCGTCGAGGGCGAGCGGGAGGCCGTCGAAGAGCTCGACGAGGTCGCAGTCGGCGTCCTTGCCGTCGTCGGACAGCTCGGTGGCGCCCGGGTGGATGGCGGCGTCGGCGTCGAAGCAGTCGAGGGGGGCGGAGGGGGTGGCGAGGCCCTCGGAGGTGGGGCAGGCGAGCGCTGGGGAGGTGACGAGGGCGTCCGTGCGGTAGCCGTCCTGGTCGGCGTCGACGTGGCACAGCTCGAGGCCGTCGCAGTCCTGATCGTCGCCGTCGCCGGGGAGCTCGGTGGCGTCCGGGTGGACGGCGGGGTCGGCGTCGTCGCAGTCGCCGGGCTGGCAGGTGGCGCCGGGGGCGACGAGGGCGCCGAGGGCGCAGTAGCCGTCGTCGTCGCCGTCGCAGCCCTCGTCGGTGGTGCCGTCGCAGTCGTCGTCGAGGCCGTTGCAGATCTCGGTGGCCCAGGCGCCGCAGGCGGTGAGGACCGGGGGGTCGTCCGGGTCGTCGGGGGCGGCGGCGCAGCCGCGGGTGGCGGGGCAGAGGGGGCCGGCGGCGGCGTGGCAGGGGGTGGTGGCGCCGGCGGCGAGGCCCCAGGCGGTGCAGGCGCACGAGTCGGCGGGGTCGGTCAGGACGCAGGTGGGGCCGGCCTCGCCGTCCGAGGAGGTGACCTCCTCGCAGGCGTAGCCGTCCGGGCAGGGGGCGTCCGGGCCGCAGGACGCGCCGCAGAAGGCGCCGTCGCCGCCGCGGGGGACGCAGAGGGCGCCGGGATCGCCGGCCGAGCGGCAGAAGGCGTCGGTGGTGCAGGGCTGGCAGAGGGTCAGGGCGGGGGTCACGCAGGCGGGGGCCCCGTCGAGGACGCCGCAGACCTGGCCGTCGGGGCAGCCGTCGTCGCAAGCGGCGGCGCAGACGAGGTCGCCGGCGGCGTCGAGGGCGCAGTGGCCGCTGTCGCAGTCGGCCGAGGTGGTGCAGGGGCAGTCGGCGGCGGAGCAGGGGCCGGAGGTGTCGTCGTCGGGGGCGTCCGGAGGCGCCGCGGCGTCGGCGTCGGAGGGCGGGGCCGCGTCGGAGGGGGCGGCGGAGTCGGCCTTTGCGTCCCCGCCCGTGGCGTCCACGGGCTTGGCGTCGGCGGCGATGTCTGCCGAGGCGTCGTCGGCGGCGTCGCCGAAGGCCACCGGGGCGTCCTCGCCGCAACCTGCCGAGGCGGCGGCGAGGAGGAGGAGGGCGGCGCCGAGATGACCTTGGTAGTGAACGGACCGCATCGGTTGCTCCCTGGGATGCCCGCGCGGCGGACACATGACCGCGATCGTCCCGGATCGTGCCGGACCGAGTCGGTCGAGGGGCCCCCGCGATGCCTCGCGATGCCTCGCGATGCGTGCAGTCTTCGGGAACGGTGTGACTGCGGTCAACCCAAACAAGTTTGGGGTGCGGTGCAGCATGGCCCGGGCGGGGCCGGGGACGCGGTCAGCGGAGGAGGCCGACGCGGTGGGCGTAGAGGATGATGTCGCCGGTGGAGGCGGCGCCGAGCTTGTCGCGGATGCGGGCGACGTGGTTGCTGACGGTGGGGAGGGAGAGGTCGAGCGCGTGGGCGACCTCGGAGACGGTCTTGCCGCTGATGAGGAGGACGAACGCCTGGTACTCGCGGGGGGTGAGGCGCTCGTGGGGGAGGACGGGGGCGGCGGGGAGGTCCTCGAGGGCCTGGGTGACGTAGCGGCCGCCGCGGGCGACCTCGCGGAGGGCGGCGAGGAGCTCGGCCGGGGAGCGGCTCTTGCAGAGGTAGGCGGAGGCGCCCTGGCTGAGGAGGTGAGCGGCGAGCTGGTCCTCGGGGTACATGGTGAGGATGAGGATGTGGACGGGGGCGGGCAGCGAGAGGGCGCGGATGCGGCGGAGGAGCTCGAGGCCGCTGGTCTTGGGGAGGGAGAGGTCGAGGATGAGGACGTCGCACGGGGTGTCGGCGAGGCGGAGGAGGACCTCTTCGCCGTCGGTGGCCTCGCCGACGACCGTGAGGTCGGGTTGGCCGGCGAGGAGGGTGCGGAGGCCTTGGCGGACGATGGCGTGGTCGTCGGCGAGGAGGACGCGGATCATGGGGCGGCGCCTGGGTGAGCGAGGGGGAGGGTGACGGTGACGGTGGTGCCGCCGGTGGGGGCGCAGGTCCAGGCGGCGTGGCCGCCGAGGGCGGCGGTGCGCTCGCGGATGCCGACGAGGCCGAGGGCGTCGGGGCCGGGGGCCGGGGCGGTGAGGCCGACGCCGTCGTCGGTGATGGCGAGGTGGAGGGTGTCGCCGGTGACGCGGAGGGTGAGGTCGGCGCGGGAGGCGCCGGCGTGGCGGGCGACGTTGGTGAGGGCCTCCTGGGCGATGCGGAAGGCGGCGAGGGCGACCTCGGGGGGGATGGCGGGGGCGTCGTCGGCGGGGAGGGTGGCGGCGCAGGTGAGGCCCGAGCGGGAGGAGGTCTCGTCGGCGAGCCAGCGGAGGGCGGCGGTGAGGCCGAGATCGTCGAGGACGCGGGGGCGGAGGGAGCGGAGGATGCGGCGGAGGGTCTGGTCGGAGCGGGCGAGGAGGCGGTCGACCTCGGCGAGGGCGGGGGCGACGCGGGTCGGGTCGGCGTCGGCGTGGCCGCGCGCGAAGTGGACGGCGTAGCGGAGGGCCATGAGCTCCTGGCCGAGCTCGTCGTGGATCTCGCGCGCCATCCAGCGGCGCTCCTCCTCGCGGAGGGTCTCGACGTGGTTGGCGAGGGCGCGGAGCTCGGCGGTCTGGGCGGCGACGCGGGCGGCGAGGGAGTCGTTGAGGTGGCGGACCTCGGCCTCGGAGCGGGCGGTGCGCTCGCGCTCGACGAAGGTGGCGAGGGTGAGGAGGTAGCCGGCGTGGCCGATGGCGAGGGCGAGGAGGCCGACGAAGACGAGGTAGCTGAGGGAGGGGACGAGATCGGCGTGGCCGAGATGCTGGGGGGCGCCGGCGAGGAAGGCGAGGACCATGGCGGCGATGATGAGGGTGAGCAAGCCGGCGCGGACGCGGAGGGGGACGAGGACGGCGACGGTGAAGATGGGGCCGACGTACAGGTAGTGGAACCAGGGGCCGTCGAGGCCGCCGGCGCGGCCCATGGCGAAGCCGGCAATGCCGAAGCCGAGGACGAGCGCGGTGGCGATGAAGGGCACGGTGCGCGTCTCCAGCCCGCCGGTGGCGCGGCCGACGGCGTAGAGCGCGACCAGGGTGACGGCGACGAGCCCGCGCATCCAGGCGAAGGCCTCCTTGACGTGGGGGCGGTCGGCGAAGACCACGAGGTCGAGGGGCCACCAGACGAGGGCGGCGAAGAGGATGGCGCCGCCGGCGCGGACGACGTTGTCGGCCATGACCGCGCGGGTGTGCTCGCCAAAGTGCGTGCGGTCTTCGGGCTGAATGAGCGCCTCATCGACCGCGAGCCCGCTGAGGAGGCGCCACCGCGACGCGAGCCGGCGCCACGAGCTGCTCACCGCCGCCGCTCCGTTCGGGCCGCCCCCCACCCCGCCGCCACCGGCACGCCCCCCTCCGCGGGAGCCCCCTCCCCCTCCGTCGCCGTCTCCTCGCCCTCCACGCCGCTCCCTTCGCGCTTGCACTCCGAGTCCTTTGAGCACCCAGCGGCCACAGCCGCCTTCACCGGCTCGTCCGATCCCCCGTGAGGCGCTTGCCCACCTCGCAGCCCCGCAGCACGCCGGCCGCGGCGCCCCCCCCACGCGCGCCCGCCCTACGCTTCTCTCCCGTCCGGTCGCGAGGCCAGCATGGCCGCCACCGGCCGAGCCCGTCAACCAGCCGTGGCTTCCCCGAACCCGCGAGCCTCTGGCCGCCCTCGGCGACGCAGCCCAGGTGCCCTCTGGCGCCCCACACGAGCCACCCCTCGCGCCCGGCCACCGTCTCAGGGACGGACCAGCCCCCCGGGGTTCCGCCCCTGGCGAGGTCTCGTCCTGCGTCCCGACGCACCGGCCTGCACACCCGACCGATGCCCATCACGCCGTGACGCCGCTAGGTCACCCCAGCGTTGCCCATCACCCCGTCGGTCCTGGCCCCATCAGCGACCGCGCCTGCCAACGGTCACCGCTCACGCCTCGCCGCGAGCCACACAGCTCTCCTGGTCGCCGCCCTTCGGCCCCGCGACCGGCAGCGGCCTCCCCGCCCGTCGCGCCTCGTGCCACGCCAGATACCAATCCAGGTCGAAGTACAGCGCGTTCCTCGTGAACGACGGCAGCGCCTTGACGAAGTTCGGATGCGCCATCGCCGCATACGACAGCCGCGCCTGCTCGGTGACGACCCCCTCCTCGGCCCCGGCGCCGGCATAGTGGATGACCGCCCTCACCAGCTCGTCCGCGGGCACGTCCTTGCTGGGATCCTCCACATCCTCGAGCTGCACCGACACGAACGGCTTGAACATCAGCCGCAGCTTGCGTCCCATCGACCCGACCAGATGCTCGGCATACATCCCGGCCTCGCCATTCCACATGAACGGCTCCCGCGTGAACCGTTTCACGATCGCCTGCACCGAGTGCACCGCGAACGTCTGGAGAAAGAGCAGGAACCAAACGATCGCAAGGATGCCCGCAACCAAAGCCACCGGCTTGAGCCATTCGGGCCGCGCCGTAGCCGACAGGACCGCGCCGCCCACGGCGATGACCACGAAGAAGACGCCCCAGAACGCACCGAACAGCCCCACCCATCGCTCGTATCGGGCCAGCAACCTGTCTCGAGCCCATTGTCCCGCGAGCTGGCGTGTCTCGGCATCGTCCAGGTCGAGCAGCGGCTCGTCCGGATGCGCCGCGCAGCCGTCCGTCGCGTACGTCATCTTGCATCGCTCGCAGTAACCACGCCGCATCATGCCCTCAGAACGCCTTCATCTGATTCACGGTCCGCAGCATCATCATGATGCTCTTGTAGAGCAAATCGACCTCCTTGCTCGCCTCCTCACCCATCAAGGCCGTCACCGACGCGCTCTCTCCTCGCACCGCCTGCGCCAGCTGCACGGCGTCGAGGCTGAGCTTCAATTTGTCCAGGGTGACGCGAGCGAGGGTCCGTTGCTCAGCCCATCCACGGCCCAACTGAGACAGGCCGTCGGCCCGGCTCGCCGCGTCCATCGCTCCTTTCGCAGCATTGGCCATCGACCCCACCGTGGCCAGCACGTCCAGAGCCCCCGCCCACACGTTCAGCGTGCGCTTGGCTTCGGGATCCGAGACGGCGCGGCCGGCACTCTTCAAAACGGTCGACAGCCCCGACGACCCCACGGCCAGCTTCCCCCAGACCGTGTTCACGATTCCAGGCCCGCCGAATCCCACCGAGACGATCCACGAGGTAATCGTCAACGAGATGTCGGCGAGCGTCCGGATGCCCTCATGCGTCTCTTCGATGACCCGCTTGCTGATGAGCTCCTTCCCATTGCCACGCAATCGGTAGGTGAGATGCCCCCGAGTCGCGATAACCGGGTCACTCGTCCGGCTGGGCTCGGCCTGGAAGTGGAACGCCTCCCCGAACAGCCGCTCCACCTCGGCGCGCTGCTCTCCACCCATTCGCCCCAGCACTCGCTCCCACGCCGACAGCGTGATCCGGTCGGCCCAATAGAGCTCGACCAGCTCCGCGCGTCCCGCCTCGTCCAGCGCTCCCCAGACGGCGAGCCCCTCGAGCTTCGTCGCCCTCTTCTTCTGCTTGTCCCCCTCGGTCACTCCGTGCCGCGCCACGTGCCTGTCGAAAGCGTTCGCCGCCCGCGTCACCAACGCCTGCTGCTGCGGCTCCAGCAGCGGCCGAAACAGCACCAGCCACCTCAGGTGAGGCGCGGTGTGCGCGATGAAGCGTCCCCGGTACTCGATGCGCGCCTCCTCCAACTTGCCCGGGTCCTCCTGCGCCCGCCGCGCGACGTCCTCCAACCACTCCGTCAAATCCCGCCCCTGCGCGCCAGGATCGCGCACGTGGGCCGTCACCTCCTGCGTCTGCGGGTCCGCGCACACCGCCAGGTCGTCGGCCGAGAGCTGGATGCCCCGCGCCGCCTTCCAGACGACCAGCTCCATGCGTTTCGAGCGAGGGTCCACACCCCGACGCTTCGCCTTGGCCCGCGTCGCCCCAGCCTCCGCCGCCGCTCCTGCCCCCAACGCCATCCGCGGCCGCTCCAGCCGCCCCCCAGCCGCCACTCGCGCCGCCAGCGCGTCGGCCTCGAGCTCGGCCGCCTCGACCGACTCCGCCCCTCCAACCCCGCGCTGCGCGACGTGGGCCACCTCGTGCCCCAGCAGCCCACGTCCCCCTGCCGTGCGCGGGTCCGCGGCCGTCTCTTGCACCCAGATCGTCCGTCGCTCGGTCAGCCCCCTCGTCCCCGCCGCCCGCGTCCGCCGCTCGGCCTCCTCTCCGACCCGCACTTCGACCGTCCCCGAGGCCAGCCCCACTTCGGCCTCCAGTCGCCGCACCTGCGCCTCGATCCGCCCCGCGGCGTTCCCCTCCCGCTCCATGCGCCGCGCGACCATGTCCTCGTAGTCCCGCCTCAGCTCGAGGGCGATCTCGCCAGCCCCCGGCCCCCCCAGCTTCGGCGCCAGAGCCTCTCGCGCGAACTCCCGCCCAGCCACGCCCACCAGGCGCAGCCAGATCTCCTCTCGCACGGCCCCATCGATCACTCCGCGCGCCTCCAGATCGGCCACGAAGTATCCGATCTGCTCGGGCGCCTGGGCAAAGTCCCTCGCCAGCGCCTCGAGCCCGTGCAGCAGGACCTCGACCTCGCCCCTCCTCCGCTCCGCCTGGGTCGCGGCGTTCCTGCGCCGCGTCTCGATCATCCTCGAGCGTTCGCCACCGTCACGACCCACGAGCGGTCCTCCCATCGACCTTCCTCGCGATTGCACCGCACCCGGCCCCAGCTGTCAACGCGACCCTGCGGGGCCACAGCCCTGCTTACCGGCCCGCATCGCGCCTCGTCCGCGCCACCTCGCACGCCCGCATCCCCCGACCAGCCGCAACCACCGCAAGCCCCACCACGCCCCCCCCGGCGAGCACGGCCTCCGCGCGCCCCTCGAGCCCCCCCGACCAGCGCCATCGCCAGCCCGATGACGGTCCCCAGAGCCCCCCACCCGCGCCACACCCGCTCGCGCCTGCACAGCCAGCACCAGGGCCCGGCCGCGTCGAAGAACGGCCCGAAGACGTTCCGCGCCCCGAACCGCTCGAACCGCCCCGGCGAGGCGTGCCCTTCACACAGCGCGACCGCGCACCCGCGACACTGGACGATCGCCTCTCTGTCGCACTCGACGCACGTCGCGCGCCCCACGATGCCACCTCCCGCTTCGCCGCACCGCCGAACGGCCGTCACATCATCGTCGACCCCGCCCGAAGGCCACTCTGCCTCAAAAGCTCCTCGCGCACTCGTGGTCGTGGTGGACCTCGGCCCAGATCTCGCCGAACCCGTTCCAATGGCGTTCCAGCACGACCCGGCCCAGCGCGTCCCGCCAAACGCCCGTCACCACGCCGAGGCTGTCCTCTACCTCATACCGCGCCCTCGTCTCGAAGCCGGCGCCATGGTGAGCGATCTCCAGGACGAAGTCCGCCGCCCCGTCCCCGTCCCGGTCCGCACGGACCGACACCAGCCGCCCCTGTGCATCATACCCGCGGACCAGCCCCTGGACGCTGTGACCATGGAAGCTCAGCCCCTGCCCCGAGGCGCTCACCAGGCGCCCCTCCGGGTCGTACTCGAACGTCGTCGTCCGCGCCCCCCCAACCCCGGTCCGGACCTTCCGCACCACGCGCCCCTCCGCGTCGCGCTCGTACGACGTGCGTCCGGCCAGCTCCCCGTCCTCCCAGGCCCCCACGCCGACCAGCCGCCCCGCGGCATCATACTCGTGGACCACCACCAACTCGTCCTCCGCGCCAGCGCGCCCACTCCGCTCCCGCGTCACCCGTCCGTCCACGTACGTCCTGCGCGACCACCTGTCGGCAAACCCATCGGCCGGCTGCGCGTCCCACAGCTGCTCGACCACCTCCTCCCCCTCGCCGCTCCACGTCCACGAGGTCGTCTCGAGCGTCCCGTCCGCGACAAACTCCCGCACCTCCCGCACTTTGCGCCCCGCCTCGTCGAACGCCGTGTCGATGACCAGCCGCAACACCATAGCCCCACCGCCCTCCGAAGCCATCCACGTCTCGCTGCGACACGCCCGCACCTCGCCCAGCGCCCCTTCGAGCTGCCCCTCCTCGACCCCACCGCCCCCGCCCGCCGCCGCCCCCCCCCCAGGCGCAGCAAAGCTCAGCAACCCCCACCCCGCGGCCCAGACAACCCCCGCCAGCCCCAACCCCCTCACCGAAACCGCCGTCGCAGCGCGTTCATCCCCACCTTTCGCGCCATCACCGCTCCCTCGCGAAGTACCGCTCGCAAAACGCCTCCATCCACGACGACCCGATGGCCGGGCCCATCGTCGCCACCACATCCTCCAGCGTCCGAGCTTCGAAGCTCTGCGCTCCCTGGTCGGACAGACATTCGCGATAATCCACCGCCGCCCGAGCGCACACCGGGTTCTCGGATGGATACAGGAACACGAACAGGACGCTACCGAGCGCATCCGTCAGCGCCGTCACCAACGCGAGCAGATGGTCGAGCCACATCTGCTGCAGCCGCCCGGCTCGCACCCGCCCGACATGCTCCTCGGCGAGCACGCCCGTAGCACGCGTCACCTCCTCGTACCGCGGCTTCAGGACGCTGTCCTTGCCGCTCAGGTCCTCGTGATACTTCGTCTCGATGCAGATGAGCCCCTGCCCTCCCCGAGGCGTCGTATGGAAGATGGCGACGTCCGCGGAGGTGCCGTTGTCCAGATACCGCGGGTCCTGCCTCCCCGGCGACCACTCGAACTCGACCCGCGAGACGCTCCCCACCCGCTCCGGCCACAGCCGCCGCGCAGCCTCAGTCGCGCGACTCAGGTCACCGGCGCTCTCGCCGAACAGGTTGAAGGCGAGCGACTGCGACGACAACAGATTGCCGAAGAACCGGAGCGGCTCGATCAACTTGCGTTCACGTCCCCGGCGCGACGCATTGCGCTCCACCTCCGCCCGCGCGACCTCCCCGATGGCCGGCGTCAAGAAGCTCCACAGCTCTTGCCGTGCGTCCGGCATCCGCAGCAACCAGCCCGCCTCGGCCCCGTTCCACACACCGGCAGGAAGCTCACGCGCCTCCCGCCACCGCCCCTGACGTTCACGTAGCGCTCTCTGCCAAGCCGCCTCCAACACCGGCCCCGCTTCCCGCCGAACAGCCCGGCCGACCTGCCCGGCCCCGCCATCCGCAGCGCCGTCCCCTATGACTCGCCCAAACTTCACCCGTCGTACCACCGCCTCAATCTCCGCACCGCTCAGCTCATGGCCCCCATACGGACGCGTTCCCTCCAAGTGCTTTCTGAAACCCCGCTCCGTCTTGGCCTCGGTACCGCATCTTGGGAAAGGGCATCTGAACAAGGCTCACCTCCCGATCTTCGTCGACCTACTCACGCGTTCTCTCGGCCTTCGAGTCGACGGTTTCGAGGTCGGCTCGCCGCCCGGACAGCGCGCGGATGGCCGACACCATTCAGGGGCCCGACCCCGGAGCCTTGCGATACCCTCCGGTTCGGTCGAACGCGTCCAGCAAACAGTTGGTGAGTTGGCCACAAGTCTCAGCTTCGCGACCGCACACCAGCTCCGCCTGCACGTACGGATCGTCGAGGTGGCGGTGGCACTGCCACGTCAAGTCCGACCATGACATTCCGATGGGCCTCAACTCAGAGTAGGTCGAGCGCTTGCTACACTCCATCATGCGTTCCGTGAGCCGCTTGCACTCGCCATCGGGCTCGCCCCGACAAGAAAACAGGCCGATCAGGACGACGAGCCACCGCGCACGCTGTCCCACCCTGTAGCCCGTCATTCGAAGGGCCATCCCGGCCGAACCTTGCCCGCAGCCGATTCCTTCAAGTATTTCATCAACTTCGCCTCTCTGCTCAGAACCGTCTTTAGCGCACGGGCTGCGTCAGCATCCTCAGGCAGTTTGGCCGTCGCCCGACGGAGCGCGCGAATTCGGTACTGTAGCACAGACAGCTGGTTCCACTGGGTTCTCGTCAAAGGAGTCATACTTGGGGGTTCGCCCACCCTGACCTGCGGCATGGAGTCCGCCTGCATGGCCCTATCGTAGCTATCCAAACGCCAATCCAGGAATCGCTCGACGTCACTGACCGGCCTGAACTCCGTCTGAATGAGGTGAAG
Organism: Myxococcota bacterium; assembly: GCA_041687695.1. Lineage (GTDB taxonomy): Bacteria > Myxococcota_A > UBA9042 > PHBI01 > JAWLBL01 > JAWLBL01. The sequence goes on from JAWLBL010000053.1 coordinate 20,130, forward strand.
CAGCTGCGACCGGTTGACTCCAATGGCCGCGAAGGCCGCCAACGTGTGTCCGTCCGCAGCGCCGGAGTACGCCTCCGCGAGAACGGTCGCCCGGCGCCTCTGCTCCTCCGTGACGAGTACGGGCTGCTGGAGGGGGCGGATATTTGCGTCTTTGCCGCCGTGAGCATCACTGTCAGCGTGAGATTCCGAACTGGCCGGACGCGCTGCGGCCACGAAGCGAACATCGACTCGCCGCCACTCAGCGTGACCCGGAGAAGAAGGTCGCTCTCCACATCCGCGCGCATCGTAGACACGCTGCATGTTCAGCGGTAGCAATGGAAAGAGCCTGTCTCCTACGGTGTCCGCGCGCGCCCAGGAGAGGTCCTCGTTCCGCGCCTCGGGGCCGCGTTCGTCGGCATACCCGCGGATCTCGACCGCCGCCGTGCGCCCTGGCTCGACGCGAGCATGGGCGGCCACCTGCATCACCATCGCGACTTCCTCAGCGCCCAACTCGGCGCTGTTGTAGGGGAAGTAGATGGAGGCCTCGAGGTACGGCCCTTCGTCGGCCAGACGGTTCATGAGGAGCCTGGGCCTGAGGCGCTTGGCGTCCCCGGGGGCAGGCGGCGCCTTTCTTGGCTTCTGCGCTTGGCCTTGACGGCGCGCCCCAGCTTCGCTGCGGCCATGGTCGGCGCCTGGAGTAGAAGACGACTTGGCGTCGACGTCGCTTGCTGTGGAGGGCTCAGCATTGAAAATCTGAGTCACAGTCTGCGTCTCCTTCCATCGCTGTCGCGGCCGGGGAACGTTCAGATGGGACGGGCGATGACGTCGCGGCGTCCCCGGGCCCCTGAGCGTGAGCGAGTCGATGAGGCAAGCGTGCCCGAACCAAGGAGGACGTCGCAAGTGCACCAGAGCACGGTCGGGCATCAGCAGGTTCTTCCTGGCTTCGGAGTGTCTCCCTGACCCCCGCGAGGAGTCCGGCCAGGTGCTCGTCCCCGCGGGCTCGCTTGCGGTACACGCTCGCCAGGGCTGAGACGCTCGAAGGTCGCGCGTTGACGGCGAGGCCAACTTCGCTCGCCGTCGCCGAGGTAAGCTCCACGCACAGGATGATGGCGGCCTGCCTCGCAGGATTCGACCGGCCGCGGATGGCGGTCCTGATGTCCTCCGGGTCGACACCGCAGTGCTGGGCGACGGCTGCGATGACCTCGGCGCATTTTAGATTCAGCCATCGCCGCTCGCCAGAGACCTGAGGCCGACCCGCATGCCCCGGCGCCCGCAACCGTTCGCGGTGAGCCTCTCGGAGCTCCTCGTCACCCAGGACCGCCGGCGACCCGCTCCACGAGAGCGCTCGCTTCATCCCAGGAGCGACGCGCTCATGAACGAACTCGTCGAACGTCCGTCGGCCTTCGGCCGTGTCACCGCCGAACATTCCCATCACCCTGGACTTGTGAAGCCAAGGAGCAACCGCGCCGGTCAGGTAGAGGTGATGACTGCTCCACGCATACTCCCCCGCCCGAGCCACCATGCGCGCCTCGACGGGGTTCGCGTGGATGTACCGCACGAGCTCGGCGAGGTAGACCTCCTCCTGCACCAGCCGCGACTTGAAGCGCCCCCGGAACAGCGCTCCGTCCCGCCGCCGCCTCGCATTGAACCACTGCGTGTAGACCTGGTTCAGATGACCGATGGCGCGGCTCAACCGGTCGCCCGCATCCTCCACCAGCAGGTGGTAGTGGTTGCTCATCAGCATCAACATGCCGTGATACCCATGTTCCGGAGTCTCTGACCGTCCACTACCGGTACCACCCGCACTTCGGTCGGGAGCTCCGGGTGCGGCGTCGGTG
>JAWLBL010000054.1:0-16765 GCA_041687695.1 Myxococcota bacterium
ACCGCCCCTCCCCCCGACTCGCCCCCCTTACGCCGCCGAAGGCGGCTTTCGGAGTGCTCGGCCCATGGCCGAGCTTTGCGCCGGCCACGCCGGCGCGTACCCACCCTCGAACCCGCACCTCCCCCAGACCCCACCCCTTCCGCCGCCAAAGGCGGCTTTCGGAGTGCTCGGCCCATGGCCGAGCTTTGCGCCGGCCAAGCCGGCGCGTACCCACCCCCGCCGGCGCGTATCGCCCCCCGCGCCCGCCCATCCCCCCCGCCTCCACCACCGCCGAAGCAGCCCCCCGCACTCACGGCCGCGGCTTGCGCGGCCTCCGCGGCTCCCCCGGCTCGACGACCGACACGCGGTCCACCTTGAAGCTGGCGACCGCACGTACGAACTCCGGGCTGGCCGTCGCCTTCAGCCAGGCGGCCGAACACCACGGGTACTCGCTGGGCACCCGCGCCAACCCGTGCTTCACCGGGTTGCGATTCACATAGCCCAGCCTCGCCATGTAGCTGCGCTGGAACGTGATCTGACTCTCCCAATACTGATGCCAGACCCTCCGCCCGGGCGTCCCGTCACGCTCATTGAGCCACCGCGCCGTCGACGAGTGCAGCGCTCCGACCATGGCGCTCAGCGTGGTCGCGTCCCCCGGCGACTCGGCCATGAAGTGATAGTGGTCCGGAATCACGGCCCAGGACTGGAGTCTCCAGCCGAAGTGGTCAGCCGTCTCCAGCAGCCGATCCTGCAGCATGGTCCGCCGCTCGGGCGGCTCGAAGTACGGCACCCGTCCATGAGTGGCGCCCGTGACGATATAGACACCGGCGTCGCCCAGCAGGTGCAAGGGCGCATGCGGCCAACGAGGCATGGTCTCCTCCTCCGGTCGAGAGGCAAGCAGTCGATGATGCCCGCCCTCTTTGCACCATCCATGCCGCGCTTCCCTTCGGTCACCGCAACGCCCCTCAATCCGCTGGCATCGACCCACGCCCTCGCGCTACGCTCGCCAATCCCGTTCCCTCGACCTTGGGTGCGCCCTTGAATCGAATGCGACAATCCCGCCTCCGCTCCGCCATGGCCGCGCTCGTCGGACTCGCCGCGCTCACCATCGCCGCCCCCCTGGCCCTGGCCGACCCGCTGCCCCTGCGCGACGGCACGACCCTCGACGTCGACCACGTCCTCGCCGCCGACGACCACGTCCTGCACCTGCAAACCGCCACCGGCCCACGGCGCGTCCCCTTCGCCGAGGTCGCCCCCGACGCCCTGTGCGCCCTGCTCCGCGGCCGCCTCGACCGCCCGCTCGCCACGCAGCGCATCTCGGTCGCCCGCACCTGCGCCCGCCACGGCGCCTTCGCCCCCGCCCGCGCCGAGCTCCAGCTCGCCCGCGCCCAGAGCCACTCGGCCGCCGACCAGGCCCGCCGCGTCCTCGCCGAGGTCGACCGCCTCGAGGCCGCCGCCCTGCTCGGCCAGGCCCGCGCCTCCCGCGCCGCCGGCCACTCCGACCCCGCCCGCGCGCAACTCGCTCACCTCATAGAACGCTTCCCCGACACCCCCGCCGCCGACGAGGCCCGCGCCGACCTCGACGCCCAGGGCTTCGGCCCCGACGGCGTGACCCAGGGCCGCTTCGTGACCCTCCCGGGCGCCTGGTACGGCTGGGAGACCCTCATCGTCGACGGCGCCTCCATCTTGACCGCGCCGCTCATCGTGGGGGCCGGCGGGTACGTCTTCGGCGCCCCCATCGTCCACATCACCCACGGCAATCCGGGCCACGCCGCCGCCAGTCTGGGTCTGCGCCTCGTCCTCCCGCTCGGCGGCGGCGCCCTGGCCTACACCACGACGCGCTCGGGATACTCGACCCTCACCGCGTTCGCCCTCGGCGCGCTGACGGCCATGACCCTCGACAGCCTCCTGCTCGCCCACGAGGACGATCAACGCGTCTTCACCGACGATCCCGACTCGCTCCTCTCGCGCGCCCCGGCGTCCCCCAGCGGCTACCTCGGACGCCCCTTCCACGTCGACCTCTTCGCCCGCGCCGGGACCCGGAATCACCTCGCCGGCCTACAGTTCGGGTACGCCGTCATCCCCGAGATCGCCATCGTCCCCTCGCTCGCCGCCGCCACGGGCAGTCGCCGCCGCGACTATGGGCCGGCCGCCGCCGGCCTCGGCCTGCAGCTGCGCCCCGCCGCTCGCGTCAGCTCCTTCACCCCCACCCTCGGCGGCACCCTCGAGTACGAGTTCGCTGGCCGTACCGACCTCAACGGCTCCCTCGGCTTCGAGTGGCAGGGCCGATCCAGGTTCCGCGTCGGCGGCGCCGTCGCCTTCGGCACCTCGGGCGCGACCCTGGCCCTCCACCTCGGCCACGCCTACTGAACCGACACCGCCACCGCCCGCGCAACTCGTGGTTGACAGCCCCCGGCGGCGCTCGGACCCTTGCGTCAGTCCCGGCCACCCCCGCCCGAGCCGCGCCCGTGGTCACCGGCCAAGAGACCCACCATGGCCACGATCTCTCTGGGCGACGACCTCCTCGCGGTGCTCCCGGGCGCCTACCCGGCCGTCGACGACCAGGTGCGCGAGCTCGTCGTCCTCGAGCTCTACCGCCGCCGCACCATCTCCAGCGGCAAGGCGGCCGAGCTGCTCCGAATGGACCGCGAGGCCTTCGTCCAGCACGCGGGACGCCTCGGGATCCCCTACCTCGACCTCGACGATCTCGAGCTGGCCCGCGAAATCGGCGCAGCCGACGACCTGCCATGAGTCGGCCCGTCGTCTCCAATTCGAGCCCCCTCATGGCGCTCGAGCGCATCGGCCGCTCGGGCATCCTACCGCGGCTGTTCTCGACCCTCTCGATTCCGCCCGCAGCGCAAGCCGAAGTCATTGCGAACGCGCCGATGTCGGCATGGGTCCACGTTGCAGGTCCCGCGTCACCGCTCGTGGCCAGCCTGCGCCTGTCGGTCGTGGGCACGCTCGGCGTTCTCCTTGCGGCGCGGCGACGAGGGTTCATCCCCGCCGTCCGACCTGCGCTCGATGACCTGCTCGATGCAGGCTTCCGCGTGACGCCTCGTGTCGTGGATGCCATCTTGGCCGCTGCCGGCGAAGCAACTGGCGGCTGAACCAGAGCGCGCCATCCCCCATGCCTACCAAAACGCCCCCGCCCACGCGCGCGGCGCGAACGGGGGCGCGCTCCTTGGCGACCCGCGCTTCGTCTCGACGACTCCGCCGGCGCTGGCTCCGACGGCGCCTCGACGGGCGTCTCCATCTCCACCGGCGGCGCGGCCTCGTCCCCGCGGCTGCGCCGCTCGGTGGGCCTCACGCGGTCGGCCAGGTCGCCCCGCCCGGCGAACCGCAACAGCCCCTCGATGACCGAAGCCGTCCCCTGGTAGGCGGCGACCCACTCCTGCACCGCGCGATCCCGCGCGGTGCCCCCGGCCCCCTCTCGGCCCAGGCCGCCCTGGTCCGCATCGACCGGCAGGTCGCCCACCGCGCCTCCCTGAACGCCGAGTTCACGACCCTCCTCTCCGCCAGCCCCACCGACGTCGTCGGCTGGGACCAGGTGCGCGCCGCCCAGGCCCAGGGCGACGAGCGCCTGATGGCCGTCATCGCCTGGGTCTGCGGCCGCTTCCCCGACCCCGAGGCCGCCGAGACCCGCGAGGCGCCCCTCGAGCCCATCCGCAAGCAAAACGACGCCATCCGCGCCTACCTCGGCAGCCGCCGCCCCCCTCCCCACCCGACCTCTCGTCCCCGGCCCTCCTCCATTCGCCGACCGAAACCGACCCCACATCCCCCGACCACCCGCTCCGACCCCCTCCCCACTCGCCCCCACCGAATGCAGTCGCCCCCACCAAGCGACCGACGGCGACCATGCCCAAGCGAACCGCCCAAGCCACCCGCCCCCCCGAGCCCGACGGCCCCGCGCCCCTCACCACATCGGTCGTCCTCGCCCCCGTGTGGTGCCTCGCCCTTCGCCCCTCGCCCGAACCGTCACTCGCCGCGGCCTCGCCAGAAGCTGAGACCTGGAGGTGTTTGCAAGTTGGGACTTGCCCCCTGCGGTCCGCGGCCGCCCCACACGACCCCGCGATGGCGACCGCGAGGAGACCGCCGCCAGGTTCAGAGGCAGGTCGCCTGGTCTCGGATGTGGGGGACGAAGCCGGCGGGGATCGCCGGCCGCGAGGAGATGGACACGCGCTCCGGAAACAGCCCCGACGTGCGGTAGACCACGTCGACGAAGAGCAGGGTGTCCGGCGTGGTCGGGAAGAGCGCGGCCTTGGTCCACACGCCGCCGCCCTGGTCGTCGAGCTCCAGGCTGCCCCAGAGGAAGGCCTGGTCGTTGCTCCACCAGATCTTCACGCGCTCGACCACGAGGCTGCTGCCGCTCTCGTCGACCTGCGCGGTGACGAACGTCCCCTGGCCGACCGGCTGTGTCGTCACCGTCGGCGGCTCGGGCACCCACGCGTAGTCGGGATCGGTGCCGAAGTGGTGGTGGAACCAGAGGCGCTGGGCCCCCTCGGCGCGCATCGCCGCGCGCGCCTCGATGACCTCGGCGCTCTCGACGCCGCTGATGGCGTAGCAGCCGTGGTCGAAGTTACCAGCCAGCGACATGCGCTTTCCCGCTGCGATGGCGTCGAAGGTGGCCACGTGGGCCGTCAGCGGGAAGAACTCGTCGCTCGTACCGTTGGCCATCATCACCGGGGTCGAGCCGCCGGGCAGGAGGTTCACCGAGTCGAGGTGCGCGAGCAGCGTCGTCCACTCGGGGCTGGCCTTCGTGAGACCGGCCTTGGCGAGCAGCGCGTTCTGCCAGGCGTCGGGGGACTTCACCGCCTCGCCCCAGCCCCCCGTGCCCGACAGCGGGACGGCCGCCGTCAGCCGGTCGTCGACCGCCGCCGAGATCAGCGTGGCCACCGCGCCGGCCGAGTAGCCGGTCATCCCCAGCCGGCTCGCGTCGACATCCGGGTGGTCGGCGAGGCAGGTGACCCCGCGCATGGCCGCCACCGCGTGGCCCCAGAACCAGCTGCCGCGCGGGTCGGTCAGGGTGTCGAACATGCGATAGCCGTCGTCGTGGCCGGCCGGCAGGCCTCCGGAGCCGTTGCTGGCGTCGGTGCCCCCGCCCGGGCCCGTATACGCCAGCGTGAACAGGCCGAGGCGGGCGGCGAGGCCGGTGGCGTCCTTCTCGTCGGCCCACCCGCCCAGCCCGTGGGCCTGCACGACGCCCGGGAGCGCGGTCGCCCCGTGGGGGCGGGCCGCGAACGCGTGGATCGTGATGGGCGCGAGGGCGCCGCCGATGGACTCGAAGGACGTGTAGGTCACGTCCCACACGTCGAGGGTGACGAGGTCCTTCAGCACGGTCCGGTGGTTGGTGAACGTGCAATCCGCGGTGGACGCGTCCTGGATCATCGGCAGGTCGAAGACTGGCGGCGGCTCGGTGGGGCCGGTGTCCTCGGCGGCCGCGACATCCTCCGCCGGCGCGGCGTCCTCTGCCGGCACGACCTCCGCCGTGCCGTCGGCGATCGCCCCGTCGGCGCCGGCGCCGTCCGGGTCCCCGGGCGCGAATCCGTCACCCGCCTCGGGTGCGCGATCGACCTCGCCGTCGGAGGCGTCCAGCGCCGTGTCCCCCGCGGTGACGTCGAGCGCATCTGTATCCGCGTCGGCGTCCGACGCGAAGCCGTCGGCCTTCGGCGCGGCGTCCACGCCGACGTCGTCGCCGGCGCCCGCGTCCTCGGCTGGGGTGTCGCTACAGCCCCAGATGAGGAGCCCCAACAGGAGGAGGAGGGTCGTACGCATCGGAGAACCCGGCCACGCGGCGCAATGTGAAGCGGATGGGGAGGGGTCCTCCGGTCATCCCGCATCCGGCCGCGGGGTGTCAAGGGCCCTCCGGGTCGCGCGGGGGCGCGCGGCGGTGCCATCTCGAGCGCGTCGGGCGTCCCCGCGGCGACGTCCTCGAGCGAGCCGGCGCGGCAGGTGGTCGGCCCTGCTCCGTCGAGCGCCCCCTCCACAGCCACCCGGACTGCGGACTCCTGGTCGACGGCCTCGCCCGGGACTGGTGCGCGGACTGCCGGGACGCTACCCTGGCCGCGTTCTCGTGCAGGGGACCACGGGCGCTGCGCCGCGTGTGGCGGCCGGAGGACGACCGCGGTGGCGTCTCGTCGGCCCCAGCCATCGTCGATGCAGTGACCCCGGAGGCTCGGGTTCGGCCGTGCATCCTGACCTTCCCCCATTCGCTCCGCATCAAGCTCGCCTGCGGCGCGGTCCTCCGCCTCCCCCGAGGTGGGCTACCGGGGCATCGACCGCCCGCGCGGCGGCACCACCCCCTGGAGCCTCGAGCATGCCGCTGCACTTCCCCATCGGGGCGAAGCGGGCCCTCGCCTATCCTGAGGACCTCGCGGCCGAGGAGCCGCCCTCCGGGACCGAGCGCGGGGACGCCGCCACCCACTACGACGACGCGACGCGCCGAGACATGCGAGCCGTCGCCCACTGAGAGGGAGCCGAATGGACATCCAACAGCACATCCGCCAGCTCGCCCAGGGATCCGCCACCCTGGGTGTCGCCTACGTGGGCGTGGCCAATGGCCTGCTCGAAGCGCTCGCGGAGGGTTCGGCCACCGCCGAAGATCTAGCCCACCGCACCGCCACCGACGCTGGCTATGTCGCCCGCTGGGCGGACGCCGCGTACGCGTTCGAACTGCTCGACGAGGAGGGCGGCCGCTTCTCGCTGACCGAGCTGGGCCGGGCGTTCCTCCGCGACGCCCCCGGCACCGCGATGCCCATGGCGGTGCAGGCGGTGCTCGGCGCCCACATGGCCGAGCGCGCCGCCACGTTCACCGCCACCGGCGAGCGCCCGGGCGAGTCGGTGCTCGGCGAGCGCGAGAGCATCCTCCCTCTGTTCGGCCCCATGCTCGAGGCCACGTTCGGGCCGATGTTCGACGCGCACGTCCTCCCCGGTGTGCCGGTGTTCAGCCAGGTGGACGCCGAGGGGGGCGTCGCCGTCGACCTGGGCTGCGGCAACGGGTGGTACCTGCGCCGGCTGGCCCGCCGGTTCCAGGGCCTGCGCGGCATCGGGCTCGACGCCATCGAGGAGAACGTGCGCCAGGCCCAACGCCGCGCCGAGGATGAGGGCGTCGCCGATCGGCTGTCTTTCCGGGTGGGCGACATCTCCCACTTCGCCGTCGCCGAGCCGGTCGACCTCATCGCCATGAACCGCGCCATGCACCACGTGTGGGCCGATCGGGAGCGCGTGCTCCGCGTCCTCCGGGATCACCTCAAGCCCGGCGGCGCCGCCGTGATCTGGGAGCCAGCCTGGCCCGCCGATCGCGCCGCGCTCCGCCACCCGTCCCGCCGCGGCATGGCCTTCCAGAACCTCTCGGAGCACGTGCAGGGCAACCACTTCCTGCGCCCCGAGGAGCTGGCCGACGCCCTCGCCGGCGTCGGGCTGGAGCCGGAGATCCACCGCTTCCTCGAGGGCAACGAGGCGGTGGTCGTGGGGCGGCGTCCGGCATAGCAGCAAACGCCGCCTCCCGAGGCCCTCCATGCGCCTGTGTCTGCGCCTGGGCCCGGCCGGTTCGCTGGTGACGCGGGGGGCTGGTCGATGCTCCGGGGTCGGAGCAGACTTGACCCCCTGTGGTTCGCGCAGCGCTTCGACGGGACCTGGTGAGGCGGGGGCCAGCGGAGGTCTCCCGCCGCCGGCCCGGACGTTTCAGAAGGTCCCGATGAGCTCGGCCGCGCCCGCCACCTGGGCGTCGGCGCCCGTCGGCAGGTCGGCGCGCACCTCGACGACGCCCGCGAGGTTGTCGACGATGCTGAAGAGCCACGCGCCGGTCGCCGCCGTGCCCTCGTAGACCGTGCCGAACTCGCGGTCGATCCAGTCGAAGCGGCCGGTGACCCCATGGGCGCTCGAGACGGCGTAGTGGGCCATCACCGAGGCGCCGAGCGAGCCGAGGCCGTCGAGCTGCCCCCAGTTGGCGTTGCCGAGGAGCCTCAGCGACCCCAGCTCGACCACGGCGTCGAGGTCGACCATCACCTGCGAGACGTCGGCCGCCATCGGCCCGAAGGTGCCCGAGACGCCCACGTGGCCGTCGCCGAAGTCGATCTCGACACGGCCACCGGCGCTGGCGTTGGCGGGGGTGCTGGCCGTGTCCCAGTCGTTCGAGAGCCAGGCCATCGCGGTCACCGTCTCGCCGCGCCAGCCGGCGAAGAAGCCGCTGAGGTTGGTCGGCGCCGCGAGCGAGAAGAGGAGGCCGTGGCTGTAGGTGAGCATGTCCGGGGCGTCGGCCGCCTCGATGCCGATGGGAGCGTTCGTCTTGCCGGCCTTCAGGAAGACGCCGTGCTCGCCGCCGCCGAAGACCACCTCGACGAAGGCCTGCTCGACGAGGTCGTCGAAGGAGGCGAGGGTCGAAGAGGGAAACCAGTTCACGTCGGCGCGCAGGGTGAGGCCTCGGGCCGGCGTCGCCTCGAGGTCGATCTCGAGCTGGTCGAGGCCGAGGCTCACGCCGCGCGCACCCTCGGCGAAGCCGGTCAGCGGCACGAGGATCGAGCTGTCGACGAATCCGCTCACCTTCAGGGTTGGCTCCGGCGGAGTGGCCGCGGACTCCCCAACGTTCGCGGGCGCTCCCTGGGCGGCGGCGACCGAGGGGAGGGCGACGAGGGCGACTCCAAGGAGGGCGCTGCGGACGGCTCGGGTCATGGAGGCTCCTGGCGGGTGGGCGGCTGCGTGCCGCGGACGAGGGGCGAGCGCGCCCATGCGAGGGCGCCCGAACGGGCGACGATGACGCGCCGTGTCATGCCTTTGTCGCGGCCCCGTGTTTCGGCGGAGTTTCCGTCACGAAACGTCGCGCGGCGGGCCGTAGGGACGTGTCTCGCGGGACGCCGCCGTGGGACACACACCATGTCCCGCGGGCCACCCCGCGGCCTCGTAACCCACTGAAACAACAGGCCTCCCAGGTTAGCACCGGCCTTGCTTCGGTCCCTGACATGCCCATCGCCGCCCTCGCTTGCCTCCTCGTGTCCCTCGTCGCCTGCGCGGGACCCCAGGGGCCGGTCCCATCGGCGTGCCACTGAGCATCACCGAGAGCTCGCAGCGATGGAGCTACCTCGTGGAGCACGGAAACGATGAGCCGTCGGGCTGGTCGGTAGAAATGCTGGGCGCGGTGCCGTCCTCGAGGCTCTTGACCCTGCTGTCCCAGCACGCCCAGGAGGAGGCTGCATGCCTGCTTCCTGCATTGAAGCGGCTAGCTACCTCGACGGAGATCTGATCGCGCGGGCTCCGGGTTCGAGGCGGCCTGCCCCAAGCGACTCGATCGCAACGCCGAGGGTTGCGAGGCCTGACCTCAGAGATTCTGCACAGGCGATGACGCCGACCGCGCTCGTGTAACAGATCGGGGGGATGATGCCTCCAAGGAGTCAGGAACGGCCCTGATGGGAGGATGGAGTGACTAGCAAAGGCATGGCGGAGAAGCTCGTAATCATTGGCTCGGGCCCAGCGGCCTGGACGGCTGCGATCTATGCAGCGCGCGCGAATCTCGAGCCGCTGGTGGTGCAGGGGGAGCCGTCGCGGGAGATGATCCCGGGTGGGCAGCTCATGTTCACGACCGACATCGAGAACTACCCGGGCTTCCCGAGCGGGATAGGGGGACAGCAGCTGATGGCGCTACTCGAGGAGCAGGCGGTGCGCTTCGGCACCCGTGCCCTCATGGAAGACATCGTCTCGGTCGACTTCTCGCAGCGGCCGTTTCGGCTGCAGGCAAGCGCGAGCGGGGAAATCTCTGCGCATGCGGTCATCGTGGCCACCGGAGCGCGAGCCAACTGGCTCAACCTGGACAACGAGCAGCGGCTGGCCCACTCGGGCGGCGGCGTGTCGGCCTGCGCGGTGTGCGACGGCGCGATGCCGGTCTACCGAGACAAGGTGCTGGCCGTGGTCGGCGGAGGCGACTCGGCGCTGGAGGAGGCGACCTATCTGACCAAGTTTGCGCGCGAGGTCGTCATCGTCCACCGGCGGGACGAGTTCCGCGCGTCGAAGATCATGGTCGACCGGGCGCTAGCGAACCCGAAGATCCGCGTAGCGTGGAACTCCAGGGTTGTCGACGTGGTAGGGGACAGGTTCATCCGAGCGCTGCGGGTCGTCGACACCCAGACCGGCGAGGAACGCGAGCTCGAGGTGGGTGGGCTCTTCGTCGCCATCGGCCACACGCCGAACACCAGGTTCCTCGGCGGCCAGCTCGAGTTGACGCCGCACGGATACATTCGCTGCCCCATGCCTTGGCGCACGACGACGACCGTGGACGGGGTCTTCGCGGCCGGCGACGTCATGGACGACTTCTTCCGCCAGGCGATCACCGCGGCCGGGACTGGCTGCATGGCGGCCTTGGAGGCCGAGCGCTGGCTGGCCCATCACGGCATCCAGGGAGCGCAGCCACCGGTCCTCGAGACCGCCGAGGCCCCCGTCCCGGAGCACCCGATGCCCGACGAGAGGTAGGTGAGCGAGGTGGCTCCGGGCTCAGGACCCTGAGGGTTGCTCCGCATCAGCTCGAGGGGCGCCTTCCGCGCCTCAGGCGTGGAGCGTCGCCGTGTGCAGCACCGCCCCCTTGGCGCTGACGAACGTCACCTCGAGCTTGGGCGGCGTGGCCAGCGGGTCGGCGGTGAAGCGCACGGTGTTCGCCTCGGCCGTGACGAACGGGAACTGCCCGGGGAGCTTGTCGAGGAGCAGCGCGGCCGGGTTCGGGATCTGGGCGACGTGGCCCATGAAGACCTCCCACATCTTGCTGCCCGTGCCGAACGGCTCGAGGTGCGCCAGCGCGCCGAAGTGGAAGTCGCCCGAGAGCCAGAAGACGCCGGGGATCTCGGCCATGTGCGCGAGGAGGGGCCCGCGCTGCTCCGGGTAGCCCTGCCAGCGGTCCTTGCCGGAGGGGTAGAGCGGCGACATGTTGGTGAACGGGACCGAGTTGAGGACCACCTTGAAGACGGCCGGTGACGCGGCGAGGCCGTCCATCAGCCAGGCGAGCTGCTCGGGCGAGACGTACTGGGCCTCCGCGGTGCCGCGCGTCTCGGGCTTTCGCTCGCCGCGGCCGTCGAGGACGAACACCTCGAGCGTCGCGCCCCAGCGGTGGCTGCGCCAGATGCGGTCGGGCGCGTCGGGCAGGCGCGCGATGGGCAGGTGCTCGAAGAAGGCGCCGCGGGCGGCGGCGAGCTGCTCGGGCGACACGGACGCCTCGGTCCAGTTGTTGTCGACCTCGTGGTCGTCCCACGTGGCCAGCACGGGCGTCCGGCGCAGGAGCGCCCGATAGCCGACGTCGGTGAGCGAATCGGCCCAGGCGGCGCGGTAGTCCTCGCGCGTCACCGAGCCGTCCGCATAGGTCGTGTCCCCGGCGAGGAGGAAGAACGCGAGGTCGGCGGCGGCGGCGTGCTGGAGCGCGGTATAGGGCCGATGAAGCGGCTTGCTGCAGGACGACCCGCCGAACGTGACGGGCACCAGCGCGTCGAGCGCGGGCGCCGTCCGGAACCACCCGACCTGGCTGCGCTCGCCACCGGCCGTGAACGCGTAGCGGTAGCGCGTGTTGGTCGCGAGCCCGTCGACGTTGACCTTCGTGAACCCGGCGTCCTCCGGCGCAGCCTCGACGCGCGCAGCCACCACGCCCGGCGCCGCGTCGTCCTCGTCGTCCGCGAAGACCACCACCTCGAGCGGGGCCTCCCCGGCGTACTGCGTCCAGAGCAGCGCCCCACCCGGCCGCGGCTCGCCGGCCGCGATGCCCAGCGGGTACTCCGAGGCGTCCCACGGCAGGGCCCCCGGGTCGAACACCTCCGGCTCGACCGGCGCGAGGTCCGCCTCGGCCGCGTCCGCCTCCACATCCACATCCGGCGTCGGGACGTCGCCCCCCACCTCGGCCGCGTCAGCCTCCCCATCCACCGCGTCGCGCTCGGCGGCGTCCTGCACCCAGCCATCACCAGCCGCCGCATCCCCCGCCGCGAGGTCATCGACCGCCCCGCCGTCGGCCAGGCCCGCGACCCCCTCATCCCCGCACCCGACCAGCGCCCCGAGCACCGCCACCGAACCGGCCTTCAGGAACCCGCGCCTCGTGATCTCGTCCACCATGCTGCCCTCCCCCGCTCGCGACGCCGCGGAGCATCGCCCCATCCCACGTCGCTTGTCATCCCCGGCGAACGGCCGGCAAGCGGCCGAAGCCGGCGGGTGGCGGGGCGGGCGGGCCCAACCGCTCTCCATGATCCGTGCTCGGGACGTGGAGAGTGGCCAGGCCCGACAGCTGGTGATGCGGCGCGACCATCGGCGCGGCTCCGTCGAGCGGCAGCCCGCCGAGGCCTCCGGCGCTGTCGCTCAGGCCGCCGTCGGCGCCCCCTCGGACCGCCGGCGACCCCTCAGGCCGAGGAACCCGAGCGCCAGGGCGAGCCCCAGCGCGCCGCTGGTCGGGGCGCCGCCGCCCGCGCAGCCGCTTCCGGCAGGCCCAGGCGCTCCATCGGCCCCCGGCGCTCCGTCCGCTCCGTCCGCACCGTCCGCTCCGGCAGGACCGGGCTGCCCGTCAGCACCGGCTGGCCCTTGGGCACCATCGGCACCATCGGCACCATCAGCGCCATCGGCACCATCGGCGCCAGCGGGACCCGCTGGCCCGGCGGGCCCCTCCGCGCCGTCCTGTCCGTCCTGCCCGTCCTTGCCGTCGACGCCCGGTGCTCCGTCGCTGCCATGGCACACCATGGTCGTCGCGTCGATCTCGTCCGGGTCGAGCACGCCGTCGTCAGCGGTCGCCTCTCCCGCGCCGTCATCGAGGCCCGTCTGGATGACGAAGCCACCTGCAGCGCAAGGTCCACTCGGCACGAGCTCGGTCACGACCACCAGCGACGCGTGCCCGTCAGCGCCGTCGGCTCCGTCGGCCCCCGGCGCACCGTCGGCGCCCGGCGCACCATCAGCGCCGTCGGCTCCGTCGGCCCCGTCGGCCCCCGGCGAACCGTCAGCTCCGTCGGCTCCGTCCGTTCCAGCGCACACGACGGTGACCTCCTCGACCTCCTGATCGTCGAGGACGCCGTCGAGCTCGACGCCACCCGGCAGGCCGTCGTCCCGACCGGACAGGATGGCGACGCCACCGGCCGGGCAGTCCTCGCTGCCCACCGCGAGCACCTCGGTCATGACGAGCAGCGGCGCCGGCGTCAGCGTCAGCGTGCCGCTCCCGGTGCCCTCGAGGGTGCCCTCCGCCGCCGGGATGGTGACGCGCACCTCGTAGGTGCCAGGCGGCGTCCCACCCGGTAGCTCGTAGACCGCGGTCACCGACGAGCCCCACCCCATGCCCTCGACCGCCGGGCCGATCGGCGCGCCCGAGCCGTCGAGCACCTCCCAGATCGGGGTGACGTCACCGGGAGGGTCGATGGACAGGACCTTGGCCGACAAGAAGATCAAGGCCCCGGCCTGGCTCGCCGGAGCGCTCGTGGGCGACACCTTGGGGACGCTCGGGCAGGCCCCCCCAGGCGCGGCGTCGTACAGGCCGGGCTCGGTCTCGAGCCCTTCCCCGGCGGCGCCCGGAGCACCCCCACCCGCGCCACCGCCCGCGCCACCGGTCACCACGCCGCCCGTGAACGAGACGGCCGGACCGACGCACAGCGTCCCCTTCGAGAAGACGGCGCTGCCGAGCCCGCCGCCGCCACCACCACCGCCGCCGTACCCGGAGGCCGCGCCACCCGCGCCGCCGATGGCCTGGTTGTCGACGAAGTCCACGTTCGCGAGGAAGAGCAGGCCCTCGACGTAGATGGCGCCGCCGAGCGCCGCGCCGCCGCCGCCGGCGCCATACCCGTTGAGGTTCGTCGTCCCGCCGCCGTCGCCTCCGCCGACACCCCCGGCGCCGCCGGGGTTGGCGACCCCGCCCGCGGACCCGCCGCCGCCCCCGCCGCCGCCGAAGCCGCCCGCGCCCCCGGGCCCCCCGGATCCGCCGAACGAGCCACCGCCGCCGCCGCCGCCGAAGCCGCCCGGGTGGCCGCCGCCAGCGCCGAACGCCGCCCCCATGCCGCCCTGCCCGCCGCCGCCGCCGCCGTGGCTGTTCCCGGGGTTTGCGCCGTTGCCGCCGACGGCGACGTTGTCGCGGACGACCGCATCGAGCAGGACCACGGTCGCGTCGGCCCCGACGCGCAAGGCGCCGCCAGCGCCGTTGGTGCTGCCGGGAGCGCCCTCCCAGCCGTTGCCTCCCTGCGAGCGGCCGTCCGCGAGGGTGAGGCGCTCGAGGGTGACGTGTCCGGCGGCGGCGTCGAAGATGCGGACGGCGCCTCCGCCCGAGATGGCCGTGGCCGCGGCTCCGGCGCCGGTGATGCGGAGATCGTGGGCGAGCGGGATGGCGCCCTTGCCCGCGTCGAGCGTGAAGGTGCCGGTCCCGAGGACGATGGCGTCGCCTGGCGCCGAGGCCGCGACGGCGTCGCGGAGCGTGCAGGTGGCCGCGCAGGTCCCGTCGCCGTCGTCGCCCGGCGAGGACACGGTGAAGGTCGCGGCGGAGGCGGCGCCTGCCCCGAGGGCGAGGAGGGCGAGGGCGCCGAGCGGGGCGGCGGTGACGTGGGGTCGGACGAGCGTGCGACGGGCGCGAGATGTCTTCATGGGCCTCTCCCTGGGTTGGAAGGCGACCCTAGGTGGGCCGGCGGCCGCGCGAAATCCGACGATCCTCGTATTCGCCATCGGGAAAGGGGTCAGCGCGCGGGGGTCCGCTTGACCCACCGAAGAAGAGCTGCTGCACTGGGCGGCCTACGACTGGCGGCGGTAGAGGCTGGTGGGCGGGGGCCCCCACCGGTAGCGCGTCGAACAGGCGTTCATCCCCCTGCCCGCGGCTCGAGGGGCCTGCTCAACGATGCGACGTCCGGGGCACACGGAGACATCGGATCGCCTCACACCGGCGGTCCCGGCGAGCGGGCAGCGCCGGGGGCCGGACGCGGCCGCGGTGGCGTCGCTTTCGAAGCGGCGGCGAGAGGTCCTCGAGCTCCTCGCGAAGGGGCTGACGAACGCGGAGGTCGGCCGCGCCCTCGGCATCACCGAGGGCACCGTCCGCACGCACGTGACGGCCGTGCTCGGGCACCTCGACGTCGCCAACCGCACGGAGGCCGCCTCGGTGTGGGCCCGGTTCGAGGGGCACCTGGCTCGGGTCGAGGAGGTGCTGAGCCGGCCGGCCATCGCCGTCCTGCCGCTCGTCCCGGCGAGCCGTCAGCCGCGCGCGAGCGCCATCGCGGCGCGGCTCACGTCCGACCTCTGCGATCTCTTCGCCCGCTGGTGCTGGTTCCCGGTCATCGCCCGCTCCTCGACGCGCGCGCGCCGGCCGAACGAGACCGACGCCGAGCTCGCCTCGCAGCTGGGCGCGCGCTTCCTGGTGGGCGGCGAGCTCGACCTCGACCAGGGCCGGTTTCACCTCTCGCTGCGGGTCGACGACCTCCACAAGCAGCACTGCGTCTGGACCGAGCGCCGCGACTTCCCCGAGGACGGCCTGCTGCAGGCCCGCGACGAGCTCTGCGCCGAGCTGGTCGCCGCGGCGTACCCGGTGCTCGTCGCCCGCATTCACCTCGAGATCTCGGCGAGCGCGCGTCAGGAGTCCCTGGAGGCCTGGGGCCTCGCGCACGATGGCATGGTGCTGCACGGGGCGCGGGACCCGGTGTCGAACGAGCGCGCGCGGGAGCGGTTCACCCTGGCGCTGGCGCGGGATCCGTCCCTCGTGCTGGCGCACTTCGGGCAGGGGCTCGTCGCCTACGACGCGGTGCTGAACCAGTGGGGTCCCAAGGCCCGGGCGATGGACGCGCTGGTGACGGCTGCGCAGCGATGCGTGGACCTCGCCCCCCACGCGGCCGAAGGACACTACCTGCTCGGCCGGTTCTTCGTGGCGCGCGGCGAGCAGCGTCACGCGGTCCCGCCGCTCGAGACCGCCATCGCCCGCAACCCGAGCTTCGCGCAGGCGCACGCCCTGCTCGCTCAGGTGCTGCAGGTGGCCGGCCGCAGCGACGAGGCGCTCGCGCGGATGCGCCACGCCGTCCGCCTCGGCCCGCGCTCGTTCGTCGCGGGGCTGGGACTGCTGCACTTCACGCGGGGCGAGTACGAGCAGGCCCTCGAGGCGTCCGAGCTCGCCGTGGCCACCAACCCGCGCTATCCCTTCGCCCGCATCATGGCCGCCGCCAGCGCCTGGTGGCTCGAAGAGCCCGGGAAAGCCGCCGCGCACCTCGACGCGCTCCGCGAGGACAGCCCCGACTTCAGCCCGTCCCAGTTCCTGGCGACCTTCGGCTCCCGCTTCGACGCGGTCGAGCGCATCGCCAGGGCGCTCGAAGCGGTAGACTCGAAGCGGCACGCCCTCCCCGCCCACCGACCCGCGTAGCCGCTGAGCGCCGCTTCGACTCGCCGCCCGTCGCGGGATGGCTCGCCGCCACCGCCGGCCGTGGACCGCGCCACGCGAGCTGCGCCCCCGAGCCCCGCGATGTGGCATCGACTCCGCCGACGCGACCGTTCCGGCGCTATGGACCGCGCAGGCCATGCCGGCGCCATGGACCGCGCCGGCCATGCCGGCGCCATGGACCGCGCCGGCCATGCCGGCGCCATGGACCGCGCCGGCCATGCCGGCGCTATGGACCGCGCCGGCCATGCCGGCGCCATGGACCGCGCCGGCCATGCCGGCGCTCTCCGTCGGCCGGCTTGCCGGACGACCCTCGGACTTCCTACGAGCCGAAGCGAATCACGCGCCGGCATGGCCGGCGCGAACAAACAGCGCCGGCATGGCCGGCGCGGTCCACAGCGGGCCTGCGGCCCGCGAGAACGATCGACCGACCGACCCAAGGAGATGTGATCAATCATCAGC
>JAWLBL010000055.1:0-14245 GCA_041687695.1 Myxococcota bacterium
CGTCCCGCCCACGGCTCTCGGTATCGCCGCGCAGGACGAGGGACGCCAATTCTGGACCTACCCTCCCGCTACCGGGTTGGGAAGGGGGGACCTGACACCCATTCGGCGCAGCTTGCTGCGCCGGGTTTGGCGGCCAGATCCCGGCGGCAAGCCGCCGGGGCCGGGGCTCCGGCAAGCCGGAGCACTCCAAGGCCGCCTCCGCCGGCATCATCACGACACCCTCTTCCAGCCGGCCCGACCTCGCCGCTGCCCTCGGCGCGCCCCCCCTGGGATCGCCGGCTTCCAGCCGGCCCGACCCGCCGACCAGTCCCGCCTACCGGTCCAACGCCTCGACCAGCGCCAGCAGCAGCGGCTCCAGCCGATACGACACCGCGTCCGGCGTCTGCTCGGGCACGATGTCCCAGCGCGCCGACCGGGTCATGCACGGCCGCCGCGGGTCGGTCGGATACAGCCGCACCCGCAGCTCGCCCGCCCCGTCCGCCAGCACCACGACGTGCCCGTTGCGATAGGCCTTCAGCCCGCGCACCCGCCAGCCGCCCAGCGCCTGCCCGACCGTCAGCCCCACCCCGCCCTCGCCGGGCCTCGCGACCACCACCGGCGTCGCCGGCGCCGCCCCCGCCCCAGCCGCCTCGGCCGCTCCCCGCGCCGGCCGCAGCACGTCCTCCTCCCAGCCGAACTTCTTGATGTACGGATGCGACAAGCCCGCGCACGGCTGCGGCGCGTGCGCGCACACGCCCTCGTACAGGCAGGCGAACTTCGGCGCCTGCTCCCAGTAGCTCTGCTCGACCAGCACCGTCGGCTGGCTGTCGTCGTGGTAGCGCTGAAAGCGCCCCAGCAGGCAGTGCGGGAACCACTTGACGATGGGCAGGATCCCCCGCCGCTCGCACGCCTCCAAGGCCTCGACCAGATGCGGCAGCGCCTGCCCCACCCGCACGAACAGCCCGCGCGTATCCCCCTGGTCGATGCGCGGCCACAGGTTCCAGAAATCCATGGTCCGCGGCGAATACGGCGCCACCAACGCCACGATATCGGCCAGCCGCTCATGGTTCTGCGCCACGATGGCCGTGTTGGTCATCAGCGTCGCGCCGCTGCCGGCGATGGCCTCCAGCCCCGCCACGATGGCCCGGAACGACCCCTTGCGCGCGGTCAGCGCGTCGCAGATGGCCTCGTCCGGCCCATGCACCGACACGAAGAACTCGTCCACCCCCGCGTCCAGCAGCGCCCGCAAATACTTGCGGTTGGCCAGCCGCGTCCCGTTGGTCTGCACCCGCACGTGCTCGACCCCGGGCGTCGCCCGCGCCAGCTCGACGTACTCCAGCAGCTCGCGCTCGAGCGTCGCCTCGCCCCCCGAGAACGTCACCCGCCGGATGCGCTTCATCGCCTCGGCGTCGCCCACGAACCGCCGAAACGTCTCCAGGTCCGCCCCCCGATACACCCCCAGCACGTCCTCGACCATGCAGAACACGCACGCCAGGTTGCAGCGAAACCCGAAGGTGACCAGCAGCGTGTGGGCGTCCGAGTAGTCCGGCGGGATCAGCTCGGGCCGGCTCTGCACCAGCCCCGCCGGCAGCAGCCTGTCCTGCCGCGGCGGCGCCTCAGAACGAGCCATACAGCCCCCCCTTCAGGATCCGCAGCGCGCCGCCCTCGGTCACGTAGTCGAAGCCGATGTCCCACAAGAGATGGTCCAGCTCGCCCGCGTGCGCGACGATCCACCGCGGCAGCTCGCCCTCCCAGCCCAAAAACCCCAGCGCGAACAGCAGCTGCTCGGTGTCGATGCGCGAGAAGTACAGCGCGTCCGCCGACCGCTTGTTGGCCACGCAGATGTGCCCGCACCGAAACAGCTCGGGCGGGATCAGCACTGAGAGCGGCAGCTCGTCCCGCGAAAAGTGCACCCCGTACCGCAGCCGATACAGGATCTCGTCGATCTCCAGCCGCGGCCGATGAAAGCTGTACACGTTCTCGAAGGCCATCTCGGCCCCGCGCACCTTGTAGCTGCGGTCGGTGCCCTTCTGCCTCGGGTTGGTCGACACGTACACGTCCACCGCCGCCGGCGCCCCATCCCGCAGCTGCTCCACCCCCATCTCGACGCTGAACATGTGCCACGGCAGCGCCCTGGGCGGCCTGGCGTCCACCTCAAACGCCGGCGCCAGCACCTCGGCCACCCGCTCGATGCTCAGATCCGCCCGCTCGCGCCTGGGGTCGTAGAAGTACAGCTCCCACCCGGCCCCCTGCCCCGGCCCGTGGAACTTCACCCCGAACACCGTCCGGTCCGGCCCCAGCCCCCGCCGCAGCAGCTCGACCACCCGCGCGCCCTCGTCCTCGACCCCCGCCAGCGCGAACGACTCGAACAGCACGTTGACCGACCGCAGCTTCCCCTCGACCGGCGCCCGCGGCTCGTAGGGCACCAGCGTGTAGTCGCACAGGACGTCCCCCGGCTGCATGCGCTCCAGCGCCCGGCGCGCGCGCCGCGGGACCGCTTCCAGACTGGGCGCCAGCTCGTCCATGCGCCGCCGAAGCTACACCGCGGCCCCGCCCGCGTCGAGGCCGGCGCGGGGGGCACCTCCCCCGCCGCCGGCCCGAACGCCCAGCCCTCTTCCCCTCGCCCAGTTGTGATGCGGTGAGGGGAGCCTACGCCCGCCCCCCGGCGCCTGACCAGCGTCCAGTCCTCAGCGAGTGCCTCGAATCCGGCTCGCCGAAAACTTTCCGTATCCAAGAACCAAACCCTCGAGATCTCCGCGGACTTGGCCCTGCCGTCCCTCACCGGGGACGCCCCCCCGCTGCCGTCCGACCGCTCGCGCCCGGAAGCCAGCCCCACCCACGCCGGGTTGACCCAGACGCCCCCCTCCCCTCCCGAGCGACACCCCCACGACGCCGCTGGACGCTCGCAGCCCGACGCGGCCGGCCTCCGCGCAGGCGCGGCCCCCCAGGCCCCGGCGCGCTCCGACGCCCCCGGCCGCAGCGACCGCGTCCCGCCGAGCGTCCACGCCGTGGCGGTGTCCCTCCAGCCCCCCTCTCCACACCACGCGCGGCTGGTCCGCGCAGACGAGGTCGCACCATGTCTACGCAAAAGGTCCACGGGCCGCCCCCCCTCCGGCGACGCCTGCTCGACCTGCTCGGCGTGACGAGCGCCGCCGCCGCGCTCTCCGTCGGGTGGGTCGGCTGCGGCGACGACGCCGTCCGGGCCCCCATCACCGAACCCGACGCCGTCGCCGACGTCATCGACGACGCGGCGGCCGACGTCACGCCGCCCGACGACGTCGCCCCGGACGGCCCGCCGGCCTTCGCCCCGCCGCCCGCCGAGCCGCACCCGGCCATGGACTTCATCACCTGGCGCGACGACGAGCTGTTCACGCTCTCCAACATCCAGATCGACTCGGTCACCCGCCAGCCGCTCTTCCTGGCCGACCCCCTGACGGCCACCTCGGGCCTCGAGAGCGTCTCCCACCTCGCCGCGTGCTCCGCCGGCTTCCTGTCCGACACCGTCCAGGGCGCCGCCGCGGCCGGCCGGGTCACCTCGGCCGACCGCGAGCGCGTGGTCATGGTCCACACCACGGTCGCCAACGCGCAGAACCTCCAGATCAGGTTCGGCAACGGGCTCCGGCCCCCCGAGTGCCTCGCCGCGGACGGCGGCCCCGGCTTCTCCCTGGGACCCTCGACCATCGTCGGCATCCCCTCGACGCCCGCCCTGGCCCCGGCCCCCACGGTCGGCGACCAGCTCCTGCCCGCCATCTTCGACACGGACGTGACGGACCTCGACCGCCGCGAGGACGCCCAGGGCGCCCTGCGCGACGAGGTCATCGTCGCCTACGCCACCCCCGGCGCCAGCGCCACCCAGCACAGCGTCACCGTCGCCGTCGTCGACTGGACGGACGTCACCGGCACCGGCTCGAACGTGTACCCGACGGTGCAGACCGCCTCAGGCTCTCGCCCCCTCGACCTGAACGCCATCGGCGCCTCGGACCAGCCGGTCCCGACCGTCCCGCTCGCCGTCGCCGCCGGCGACTTCACGGGCGACGGCCGCCCCGAGTTCGCCGTGGCCTACCTGTCCAGCCCGACCCAGATCACGGTCGACCTCTTCGCCTACACCACCACCGTCGACGGCGCGACCATCACCCACACCCTGGGCCGCATCGGCACGACCAGCCTCTCGGCGACCTCGTCGGCGGTCGCGACCAACGCCTCCAAGGGCTTCACCCCCCAGCAGTGGTCCCGCGGCTTCGACGCCGTCGCCGGCGACTTCGACGGGGACGGCCGCGACGAGCTCATCGTCGGCGCCGTGGCCAGGGGCACCGCGACCTCGGACACCAGCCCCGCCGCCGCCATCGACCTCAAGGTCATCGACCTCGGCGAGGGGCTCGTGGCGGACACCCGCGGCACCCTGTTCGGTGTCGCCTACGGGACCGCCACGACCGTGATCGCCAGCGAGCCGCTGGGCCTGCAGCTCGAAGCCGGCCTCATGCAGTTCGACGACGCGACCGGCAACGTGGGCCTGATGCAGCTCGTCATGGCCCACGGCGAGCGGGGCGGACGCGTGCCCGTCACGACCCTGGCCCTCGCCGACGATCTCGCGCTGACCACGCTCGGCAGCAACTTGATCGCGCGCACGACCCAGCAGGGCATCTTCTCGCTCGCGGTCGGCGGTCTGCGCGGCCTCCGGACGGCCACCGGCGACCCCGCGGACCTGCTGGACTCGGTCGCCCTCGGCCTGTGGGACGCCTCCGGCTACCGGCTGTGGCTCTTCCGGCCCGACGACACGACGGGCGTCCCCAGCGGCGGCTCGGTCACCAACCTGAACAGCGTCCCCATCCCCACCAGCGTCGTGTCGCGGGCGGTCCTGCCGATGGTCGCCTTCGACTACGAAGGCGACTCGGTGAACCTCGGCGCGCCGGTCCATCTCATCATCGAGAACGTCACCCAGACCCAGGCCATCATCCAGGACCCGCCCAAGCACGCGTACTGGGACCAGACGCTGAACCGCGTGGTCACCATCAACCGCCTGCCCGACACCTTCGCCCAGCTCAGCAGCACCGACGTCGAGACCTTCAGCGCCAGCACGACCAACCAGTCCGACTTCACCATCGGCGGGTCGGTCGCCGTCAGCGCCTCGGCCAGCGCCCAGTCCCCCGGCTTCCTGGTCGACGCCAGCGTCAGCACCAGCATCTCGCAGACGCTGGGCTACGACTACAGCCAGCACGAGGAGACCTTCAACTCGGGCGTGGCCACCCGCCGCTACGAGACGATCTACACCACCGAGAGCGACGACAAGATCACCTACATGCGCCAGACCATCGACGTCTGGCGGTATCGCGTCTACGGGGCCGACC
Source organism: Myxococcota bacterium (assembly GCA_041687695.1). GTDB lineage: Bacteria > Myxococcota_A > UBA9042 > PHBI01 > JAWLBL01 > JAWLBL01. The sequence goes on from JAWLBL010000055.1 coordinate 5,325, forward strand.
TCATCGGCGACGACGGCCAGCCCATCGAGGGCAACCCGTTCATCGAGATCGTGGTCCCCCGCAACACCCCCGTCCCGGCGGTGGTGGGCGGCACGAGCGTGTCCTCCTGGTACCAGCCGCTGCACGAGCCCGGCAACGTCCTGTCCTACCCGCTGACCCTCGCCAACGCCGACGGCGATCTCATCCCCGCCGACCTGGGCCCGGTCCGCGTGCCCTGCGCGGCCGCCGGCCCGGACTGCGTCGCGGACGACGCCGGGCTGCTCTGGCGCGAGGTGGTCGAGACGCTCGCCACCCTGACCGGCGCCATCGACGGCACCACGACCGAGGTGCTGGTCCAGATGGAGACCACGACCGGCACCGGCCAGCGCGTGCAACACACCAACAAGCTCACCAGCAGCACCGACATCTCGTCGACGGTCAAGGTCTCGGTGGCCGACCTGGCCAGCGTGTCCGCCTCCACCGAGGTCGAGCTGCACGAGTCGGGCAGCTGGGGTGACCTCACCAACACCGAGACCACCACCAGCCAGACCCAGGGCGTGCGGCTCAAGCTCGGCTCCATCGCCGCCACGCGCGGCTACGACTTCGAATCGGTGCTGTATGTGACCCAGGACGGCACACTCAAGCTGCAATTCGCCACCGACCCGCTGGGCAACGACACCGGCCGCTTCTTCTGGGAGACCACCTACGGCGGCGGCCCGGACCCGGCGCTGAACCTGCCCACGCGCTTCAACCCCGTCTACAACGTCAACAACATCGTCAACGACTGGACGCCGAACCTCGAGGCCACGCGCAACAAGATGCGCGGCTTCTTCGTGCGCCAGAGCGCGCCGGACCCCATCACGGGCGAGCACCCGCTGCTCGGCCGCGCCATCAGCGTCGGCGAGACCGTCCGCCTCGAGGCCCGGGTCCACAACTTCACCGTGGCGCTCGACGGCGCGGTCACCAACCTGGCCGTCCAGTTCGAGGCCGTCCCGGTCGACAACCGGGGTGTCCCCATCGGCTCGCGCACCGTCCTCGGCCGCACGACCGTCCCCCGGGTCGACCCGCGCCAGATCGGCCTGGCCGTCTTCGACTGGAACACCGACGACCCGGCCTTCCGTGGAGTCGCCGGGACCTCGCAGCGCTGGCGCGTGTTCGTCGTCCTCGACCCGGACAACGCCATCGCGAACGAGATCTACGAGTCCGAGGACCCCGACCCCACCCAGCGTCCCTTCTGTCAGGGCGGCGTGTGCGTCGACCCCGGCCAGAACAACGAGGGCTGGGAAGAGGTCGTCATGGCCACGCCCATCGCCGGCGCCCCGCTGCTGCCGAACCCGACCTACGGCCTCGTCGCGGACGCCCTCGCCGCCATCGGCCCCGACGGCGAGCTGGTGCACCGCACGGCCGAGGTCCTGTGGGGCCAGCCCATCGACCTGCACATCCTGGTGCAGGCCGAGCGCGCCGGCCTGGGCACCCGCCCGGTCTACTTCTACGACGGCGACCCCGACCAGGGCGGCCAGCTGCTCGGCGAGTCCGAGGTGCTCATCGGCGATCTCCAGGGCGCCAGCGCCCGCTTCCGCTGGACCCCGCTCACAGAGGGCACCCACACCCTCTTCGCCCGCATCGAGCCCCACGACGAAGACGAGGTCACCGAGAACCTCGCCATCCTCGAGGTCGTGGTGGTCCGTCCCTGACCCTCCGGCCTGCCCGACCGAACCGGGCCTCCGCCCCCTCCGGGGCGGGGGCCCCTCCCCAGCCCGCGCCCCCTCTGGCCCCGCCGCCCGAGGGGGCGTGCCCCGTTCAGCTTCTCAGGGTCGGCCGCTCAGCGAGCGTCAGACGGACCGGCAAGTCCGCGGGGCCTTCGCCGTGCTCCAGCCGATCGGCGAGCACTCGGAAGGCCAGCGCCGAAACTGCTCGAATGGCAGCGTCTCGCGTCTCGCCATAGGCGAGCACGCCCGGCAGCTCGGGCACCTCGCCAATCCAGCGCCCATCGTCCTCGATCTCTACGTGAAGGCTCAGGTCCATGGCTCGAAGGTAGCTCCGCGCTGAGGCCCGCGCAACGCCCCCGACCCGCTCGGCAGGGTCATCGCACCTGGGCGACGGCGCCTTCACCGCCGTAGGCGCCCTCGCGCCGGGTCCCTGGTCGTTCGCGCTGGCCTCGCCGGCGCCATGGACCGCGCACATCATTCAGAGGAACCGCAACGATCGCACAGCGCAGGCATGGCCTGCGCGGTCCACAGCCGCCTGCGGCGGCGGAACCACACCCCAGTCGCGACGTTTGTCGCTGGGCCCCGCGCCGGCCACGCCGGCGCTATGGACCGCGCACATCATTCAGATGAACCGCCGCAATCGCACAGCGCAGGCACGGCCTGCGCGGTCCACAGCCGCCTGCGGCGGCGGAACCACACCCCAGTCGCGACGTTTGTCGCTGGGCCCCGCGCCGGCCACGCCGGCGCCATGGATTGCGCACATCATTCAGAGGAACCGCGACGATCGCACAGCGCAGGCATGGCCTGCGCGGTCCACGGCCGCCTGCGGCGGCGGAACGACACCCAAGCCCCGCGACCATCGTCCCTGGTCGTTCGCGCGCGCGGACGGCCTGGTTGCAGCGCCGGAGGAGCCGTCCCGCGACGACCAGCCCGGACTCGCCATCCGGCACCGGGTTCGCCGTAGCCGATTCCGCACTGCACCCAAGCCGGTGGAGCTCGCCGGAGGCCTGGTCGAGCCCCTCGCGTCGGCATTTTTTGGGCGTCACTTTCCTCGCATTTTCGACGACATCAGGCGCCCTGCGGAATTTTTTCGGGTGCGTGGGTCCACCTGGGGGTCCCGGTCCTGCTACCGTGACTTTCGTCACGTTCGCCACCCCTGTCTGCAGGAGCCCTCGTTGAGAAACCCTACCCTGGTGTTCCGCCTGGCGTCCCTCGCTCTCCTGGCCCTGGCCGGGTGCTCGACCGACGATCCCTCGGCCTCCAAGAGCTGCGCCGACGGGGCCGCCTGCGCCGAGCAGACCAGCGTCCGCCTCACCCTGCTGGACGTGCGCTACGACCTGAGCCAGCCGGTCTACGTCAACAACCGCATCCCCGTGCGCTTCGGCCTGACGGCCCACGGCGCCGACCCGGCGGCTCCCACCACCCAGAACGTCGCCGTCAGCTTCAGCCTGGTGGACGCCAGCCCCGCGGATCCCAGCGACCCGGACGGCTGCTCCTCGAACGCCTTCAACGTAGAGGTGGTCGCCGATGGCCAGGAGCACCTCTACGAGGGGTTCATCTGGCCCACCACCGTGTGCGCCGAGCTGGTCGGTCGGACCTTCAACGTCCAGGTGGAGTTCGACGGGGGTGAGGCCGCCGAGGCCGGCCTCGACGCGCCGACCGTGACCTTCGGCGAGGCCGACCAGGACGGCTCGCTCAACCAGCTGTGCCGCAAGGACGAGGCGGCCAGCGCCGGCGACGGATGCGTCTACGCCATCGCCCTGCAGGCCACGCCGACCGACTACGACGGCCCGCTCATCGACGTGCGCGTGGCGGGCATGCGGCCCAACTCCTCGGTCGCGCTGCTGCCTCGGACGACCGAGCAGGCCGAGGTCCTCCCGACGCTGGTCATGCAGTCCATCCTGGTGGTCAACGGCCGCGACCCCTACGTGTCGGCCACCGCCGCCAAGGACGTGCCCCCCGGGCTCGAGGAGCTCGCGCCGGGCATCACCGAGGAGCTCCGCTTCGGCGCCGACGAGGGCGATCTCGGGGCGCTCACCCGGATGCCAGGGGCGGCGTGGATCGACTACGAGATCACCCCGACCGGGACGGACGACTGGCTCCCGCTCCTCATCGGCGAGGCCCGCGCCACCCAGGCCCCGGTCGACGAGCTGATGCCCGGCTCACCCAACATCTTCGATCACGAGCTGTTCGCCGAGGGCGCGACCCGGCAAGCGCTGGAAGGTGACTGGGCCGACATCCAGGACTTCTCGGTGCGCGGCTGCTTCGAGGCGGACTTCACGCAGGCCGGCAACCAGGGCGACGACGACCCGGGCGACTGCCGCGTGTTCGAGGTGGTCCTGGTCCGGGAGAAGCCCAGCACCTCGGCGGCCGTCTCGGTCGAGTTCAACAAGGAGCTGAGCAAGAAGGTCGGCGGCGACCGGCTGAACCTCGAGGCCTACTTCGGCACCACCAACCGCCTGGACAAAAGCGGGGTCACCAGCAACGTCGAGGGCCGCGTCAGCGTCGCCGGCAAGCTCGGCAAGAGCTTCAGCGTCACGGTGGCGCGCGCCTTCGGCCAGGCCCACCTAGGCACGTCGTCCGAGAGCACCGGCTACGAGCTGGGCGTCGAGGCCTTCGGCCAGAGCCTGCTGTCGGTGGCGCACGAGGACTCGTCCATCGTGGACGAGCGCAAGTTCTCGCAGGCCAAGTCCTTCAAGTTCCCGGGGATCGGCTTCGGGTTCGGGCCGGTCAAGATCGGCTTCGACTTCGCGTTGGGCGGCGAGGTCTTCCTCGAGACCAACGACAGCCTCAGCGCGATCGCCGACGACGCGGGATGCGCCGCGCTGCTGGGGACCAGCGAAGCCCTGCCGGCCTGCGGCGAGCTGAGCCGCCAGGTGGCGCCGGGCTTCGCCTTCACGGCCACGCTCTCCGGCGGGCTCAATCTCAAGCTGGTGAAGGCCGGCATCTCCGCCGAGCTGTCGATCGTGGACACCAGCTTCCCGCTGACCGGGTCGCTCGCCTTCGGCGTGAGTGACGACGGCAGCGTGCTGGTCCTGGGTCAGACCAGCTGGGAGCGGGTGATGACCCTCATCAAGGGCAGCGTCTACATCGTGGGCAAGGTCGGCTTCAAGAAGTGGGCCAAGACGCTCAAGGTCCACCTCTTCAGCTTCAGCTCCGCGAAGGTGAGCGCCACGCTGCTCGAGGAGACCATGGCCAGCTTCGAGGTGCTGGACTGATGCGGCGGCCCACGCTCGTCACGGCGGCGGTCGCGGCCGCCGTGGCGGTGGTCGGGTTCTCGCTGGCCAGCGGCCAGGCCCGCGAGGAGGCGCCCACGCCCACCGTCGAGGCCGCCAGCGGGAGCCCGTTGGGCTGCACCTTCTCCGCGGGAGCGCGGGCCGCCTACCGCGTGTCGTCTCGGGTGGTGGCCTCGCAGGGGGGCTCCGACCGCCTCGCCGGGACGCTGAGCTGGGTGGTGGAGCGGGGCTCCAGCGCCGGGCGCAGCGCTCGGCTGAGGGCGGCGCTCACCGAGGTGCAGCTGGAGCAGCAGCTGACCCGACCCGCCGACCGCGCCGACGCCGCCCGAGTCGAGGCGGGCGTCTTCGCCCTCGAGGTCGACCCGCAGTGCCGGTTCACCGCCCTCTCGTTCGACGGCCGCTGGGACGCGGCGGGCCAGCACCTGGTTCGCTCGCTGCTCGAGACGGTGGAGGTGGTCGTGGAGCCCGGGGCAAAGCGGTGGACCGCGCCCCAGGAGGACGGGATGGGGACCTACCTGGCCAGCTACGTGCGCCGCGGCCACACGGTCGAGCGCACCAAGGACAGCTACGACGACGACCCCACCGCGCGCCAGATGGGCCTGCACCTCCAGGTGCTGGGCGCCACGCTGCGCGCCACCTACGACCCGCAGCGGCGCGACTGGCTGCGACGGGTCGAGGGCCGCGAGCAGGTGGCGCTGCGGGTCGGGGGCGATGCGCCCGAGCGGCTCGAGCACCGCTTCGAGCTGATGCGGGACGACGCCGCCTTCCGCGCGGTGGCCGAGGCGGGCACCGGCGCCCCGGTCGTGGCCGAGGCCGCCGCCGCGCGCCAGGACGAGGTCGACCCGGAGCTGGCCGCGCTGTCCCGGCAGGCGGTCCAGGCGCGCTTCCTCGCGCTGTTCGACGAGCGAGGGCGTTCGGCGGCGTTCCCGGCCGCGCGCCTTTTGGCCGACCGGCTCCGCGCCCACCCGGACGAGGTCTGGGAATGGCTGGACGCGCTGCGGACGGGCGCCCTGGACGAGCGGTCCCACGCGGCCTTCTTCCTGGGGCTGCAGCTCGCGGGGACGGAGCCGTCGCGGGACGCGCTGGCGGCCTGTGTCGTCGACCCCAAGCTGTCGGACATGAACCGCGCCCGCGCCGCCAGCGCGCTGGCCGACCACGGGACGCCCACCGAGTTCGCGGCGAGCCTGCTGCAGCAGCAGGTCCGTGAGCCGCCCTCCGAGCTGGTGGCCAACGCCAGCCTGCTCGGGCTGGGGACCATGGCCGGCCGCAGCGAGGGGCCGCTGCGCGACGAGCTGCGCGCCTTCCTGAAGGGCGAGCTCGCCGCCGCCAGCGTCGCCGAAGCGACCGTGGCGACCATCGACGCCATGGCCAACAGCGGGGACGAGGGCTTCGCCGACGTGCTCACCGAGCACCTGTCCGAGGGAGCGCCGATGGCGCGGGCCCACGCGGCGCGGGCGCTCACCCGCGTGGCGCCCGACGAGGCGCACGACGCGCTGCTCGAGCGGCTGCAGGCGGAGGCGGCGCCCGGCGTGCGGCTGGCCATCCTGCAGAGCCTCCCGTCGGCGGGCGCGCGCCCGTTCTTCGAGGCCGAGCGGGCGGCGGCGCTGCGCCTGCTGCAGAGCGCCTTGCCCGAGGAGCGCGCGGCCACCATCGACTGGATCGGCAAGGTGGCCGACCCCGAGACCCGTCGCAGCTTGCTGGCGCGTCACTTCCACCTGGAGCACGACGCCCATCTGCGCCAGCGCATCGGCGTCTACGTCACCGCCGCAGAGCTGCGAGCCGCGGCGGCGGGGGCCGACTGATGCGCTGGGCGGTGGCTCCGGTGCTGCTGCTCGGCGCCTGCGGCTCGCTGGACGCCGGCCCGCAGCAGCGCTTCGCCGACCTGGGCACGCCGCTGGGTGTGGTCGCCGTCGCCGATACCGGCGTCAGCCCGCAGCTGCAGCTCCCTGCGGGCGAGCTGGCCCTGTGGCTGGGCGCCGGGCCGGAGCGATGCGTGACGTTGGGTGACGCGGCCGGGCGCCCGTCGGACACCGACGACGCCGTAGAGGTCGCTGGGCTGTTCCTGCTGGGCGCCGAGCGCGAGCCCCTGCACGTCGTCGGCGTGGACTGCGTGACCGGCGCGCGGGTGCGGGAGCCGGCCGAGGTCGAGGTCCGCGTCTTCGCGCTGTCGGCGCCGCCGCGCGGAGAGCTGTCGCTGCGCCTCGTGCTCAGCGAGCACAGCGCCCTGCGGGGGGACGCCGCCGCGCAACAGCAGCTCTTGGCGCTGCTGGCGTCGGAGCTGGCCCCGGCCGGGGTCGTCCCGCGGCTGACCGACACCCGGACGGTCGAGGGTGTCCCCGACGAGCTGGTGTTCGGACCGGGCGCGCTGGGCCCGCTCCGGCAGGTGGTGCAGCAGGTCCCGCCCGCTCCCCCGCGCACCGTGGACGTGGTCTTCGCCGGCTGCCTCCGCTACGACGACCCGTTCTTCGGGCCGCCCTCGGCGGTGGCCGGGTACACCCCCCGCGTCACCGGCGGCGGCAGCCCCATCGACGCCGTGTTCCTGCCGGGCCGCGTCTGCGACAGCTTCCGCGACGGGCCCGCGCCGCTCGACCTCGAGGCGACCGCCCACGTCCTGGCCCACGAGCTCGGCCACTTCCTGGGCCTGCGCCACACCGTCGAGCTGGACGGTCGCACCGACGCCCTCGACGACACCGACGAGGCGAACCTGATGCACCCGAACCCGGGCCTCGCCAGCTCCCACGGTCTCAGCCCCAGCCAGGGCCGCGTCATGCGCAGCCACCCCTTCGTGCGCCCGCTGGAGTGACCAGGCGCTGGCGCCCGATCCCAGCCGCCAGGGTTCCCCCAGCCCAGCGTCCGGCCCTCAGCGCAGCATCCCCGCGTCAGGCGTCCTCAGGGCCATGGCGTAGCGCTCCTGCAGCCACACCAGGAAGCCATCCTTGCGCGCCCGCTCGTTCCGCCGCCACAGGAACACCACCTTGGGGTCCGGCGTCGGCTTGCAGGCCCCGCGTCCACGCTTCGACTCGATCCGCGCCGGCAGGTAGTCGCTCATGACCCGATGGTGCCACGGAACCACCAGCCGCCCAGCGCTTCGGTCGTCGAGCCCCGTCGTTCTTCGGCTCAGAGGTCTTCGGGGCTCGGCCCCCTGACCTTCGCCAAGCGCCGGCCGCGCCGACGGTGCCGGGTTGGTACGCGCCGGCGAGGCGGCGCAAAGCTCGGCCATGGGCCGAGCACTCCGAAAGCCGCCTGCGGCGGCGTACGCGGCTGGCGTCGCGGGAACGCGCGCATTCGCGGCTCACGCGGGCCAAGAACTCGGAGGAACGCGCGCATTCGCGGCTCAAGCGGGCCAAAAACTCGGAGGAACGCGCGCGTTCGCGGCTCAAGCGGGCCGCAGGCCCGCTTTCGGAGTGCGCCGGCCATGCCGGCGCTTTCCCGGCACCGACGGCGCAGCCGCCGGCGCCGGGTGGCGACGCGCCGGCCACGCCGGCGCAAAGCTCGGCCATGGGCCGAGCACTCCGAAAGCCGCCTGCGGCGGCGCACGCGGCTGGCGTCGCGGGAACGCGCGCATTCGCGGCTCACGCGGGCCAAAAACTCGGAGGAACGCGCGCATTCGCGGCTCACGCGGGCCAAGAACTCGGAGGAACGCGCGCATTCGCTGCTCACGCGGGCCGCAGGCCCGCTTTCGGAGTGCGCCGGCCATGCCGGCGCTTTCCCGGCACCGACGGCGCAGCCGCCGGCGCCGGGTGGCGACGCGCCGGCCACGCCGGCGCAAAGCTCGGCCATGGGCCGAGCACTCCGAAAGCCGCCTGCGGCGGCGTACGCGGCTGGCGTCGCGGGATCGCGCGCATTCGCGGCTCACGCGGGCCAAGAACTCGGAGGAACGCGCGCATTCGCTGCTCACGCGGGCCGCAGGCCCGCTTTCGGAGTGCGCCGGCCATGCCGGCGCTTTCCCGGCACCGACGGCGCAGCCGCCGGCGCCGGGTGGCGACGCGCCGGCCAC
>JAWLBL010000056.1:0-13660 GCA_041687695.1 Myxococcota bacterium
CTTCCCCCGCCGCCCCCTCCTCCCCCGCCCATCAGGCCACCCCGCCGCCCCCCGCCCCGGACCCGAGCGAGCGTCCGGTGGACGCCCCCGGAGCCCCCCTCCTAGCGTCCCCCTCGGCCGCACGCGCGCCCCGCGCGCCCTCCGCCGCCGCCCCGCACGCCGCCCCCGGAGCCTCCCGTGCCGACGCCGCCCCCGCTCGCCCTGAACCACAGCCCCGTCCCGGTCGCCCCCGCCTGGCCGACCCTCGCCGCCGCCCTGCGCGCCGCCGCCGCCGACGACCCCGACCGCCTCTACGTCGACCTCCTCGACGCCCACAACGCCTCGCACCCGCTCACCTACGCCGCCACCCTCGCCGCCGCCGAGCACGCCGCCGCCCACCTCCTCCACCGCGGCCTCACCCCCGGCGACCGCGTCGCCCTGCTGCTCCCCACCGGCGCCGACTTCGTCACCGCCCTCTACGGCACCCTCCTCGCCGGCGGCGTCCCCGTCCCCTGGCCCGTCCCCCTCGCCCCCGGCGGCGCCGACGCCTACCTCGAGACCACCGTCTCCCGCGTCTTCGCCCACTCCGGCGCCCGCCTCCTCGTCGCCGACCCGCGCCTGGCCGCCCCCGCCGCCCGCCTCATGGCCGCCCTCGGCCACCCGGACGGCCTCCTCACCCCCGACGACCTCGCCCCCGCCGCGCCGCCCGCGCCCCTCCCCGCCGTCGCCCCCGACGACCTCGCCCTCCTCCAGTACACCTCGGGCAACACCACCGCCCCCACGGGCGTCGCCCTCACCCACCGCCAGATCCTCGCCAACGTCGACGGCCTCGGCCGCGCCCTCCGCCTGTCGCGCGACGACGTCGCCGTCAGCTGGATCCCCCCCGTCCACGACATGGGCCTCATCGGCGGCCTCTTCGCCGGCCTCTACTGGCGCTACCCCAGCCACCTGATGGCGCCCGAGTCCTTCCTCATGCGCCCACAGCGCTGGCTCCAGAACCTGTCGACCTTCGGCGCCACCCTCTCGGCCGCCCCCAACTTCGCCTACGGCCTGTGCGCCCGCCGCGTCTCCGACCGCCACCTCGACGGCCTCGACCTCTCACGCTGGCGCCTGGCCCTGAACGGCGCCGAGATGGTCCACGACGCCACCGTCCGCTCCTTCCTCGCCCGCTTCGCCCCGGTCGGCCTGCGCCCCGACGCAATGGTCCCCATCTACGGCCTCGCCGAGAACGCCCTCGCCGCCACCAGCCCCGACCTCGCCCTCGCCCAGCCCTACCGCACCCGCCCCCTGCCCGCCGCCCCCTCGCCCTGGCCCGTCCGCTCCCCGGCCTTCGCCCCCGGCGCCCCCGTCGTCTCGGTCGGCCGCCCCCTGCCCGGCCAGGCGGTCGCCATCGTCGGCCCCGACGACCAGGTCCTCGCCGAGGGCGCCATCGGCCAGGTCCTCGTCCGCGGCCCCTCGCTGATGCGCGGCTACCACGACGCCCCCCAGGCCACCGCCCGCGTCCTGCGCGACGGCTGGCTCCACACCGGCGACCTCGGCTTCATCATCGACGGCGACCTGCACATCGTCGGCCGCACCAAGCCCATGGTCATCAAGATGGGCCGCAACTACTTCCCGGCCGACATCGAGCGCCTCGCCCGCGCCGCCACCGGCGCCTCCGCCGCCTCCGCCTTCCCCGAGGACGACCCCGCCTCGGGCACCGAGCGCCTCGTCGTCCGCCTCGCGGCCCCCGCCCCCACGGGCGCCGACCCCAAGCAGCTCGAGGCCCAGGTCAACACCGCCCTGCTCGCCGGCCTCGGCCTGCGCGCCGACCGCGTCGAGCTCGCCGAGGCCGCGCCATGACCCGACCCCTCCGCGCCCTCGTCATCGGCGGCACCGGCTTCCTCGGCCTCAACCTCGTCGCCGCCCTGCAGCTCGCCGGCCACGACGTCGTCGCCACCCGCCGCCGCTCCAGCAACACCCTGTTCGCCCGCCGCCTCCGCGTCCCCCTGGTCGACGCCGACCTCGACGCTCCGGCCTCCCTCACCGACGCCCTGCGCGGCCGCGACGTCGTCTTCTTCGCCGCCGGCCACTACCCCCGCTACTCGGTCGACACCGACGCCCAGGTCGCCCTCGCCGTCCGCCGGCTCCGCACGGCCCTCGACGCCTCCCACGCCGCCGGCGTCCGCCGCTTCGTCTTCACCAGCTCCGTCGCCACCGTCGCCCGCCCCCCCGACGACCGCCCCGCCCGCGAGTCCGACGGCCTGGCCGCCGCCCCACCCGGCAGCACCTACTTCGCCGTCAAGCTCGCCCTCGAGCGCGCCGCCCTCGCCCCGCCCCCCGGCCTCGAGGTCGTCGTCACCTGCCCCACCGGCTGCCTCGGCCCCTACGACCACAAGGTCGGCACCGGCTTCTTCCTGCTCGGCCTCCTCTCGCGCCGCCTCGACGTCTTCCTCGACGGCCGCATCAACCTGGTCGACGCCCGCGACGTCGCCCTGGCCCACCTCGCCGCCGCCACCCGCGGCGCCCCCGGCGAGCGCTACATCCTGGGCGGCCACGACCTCACCGTCGCCGACTTCCTGGCCCGCGTCTCGCGCCGCTTCGACGTCCCCCTGCCCCCGCGCGCCCTCACCGCCGACCAGGCCCTGGCCTTCGCCACCGCCGAAGAGCAGCGCTGCCTGACCACCGGCCGCGGCCGCCCCGCCCTGTCGCGCGAGATGGTCGACGTCATCACCCACGGCCAGTTCGTCGCCATCGACAAGGCCCGCGCCGCCCTCGGGCTGCACCCGCGCCCGCTGGGCGAGACCCTCGACGCGACCGCCGCCTGGTACCGCCACAACGGCTTCATCCCTTCGACCGGAGCATCCCCCGCATGAGCACCCCGACCGCCGCCCACGCCGCGCTGAGCGCCACCGTCTACGCCATCGTCGCCGAGCTGACCAACGCCGCCCCCGGCGAGCTGCGCGGCTCCGACCGCCTGCGCGAGGACCTCGGCCTCGACTCGCTGCACAGCATGGAGCTGCTCAGCCGCGTCAGCGAGACCTTCGACATCGACCCCGACCTCGAGACGGTCATGCAGGTCGCCACCATCGACGAGGTCATCGCCGCCCTGTCGGCGCACCTCTCCCCCGCGCCCTCCCCTTCGGAGGTCGCGTGAAGATCGCCTTCGTCTACCCCGCCTTCGACCGTCACGCCGACTCGCACCCCGAGCTGCGCGAAGCCGTCCCCTGCGACGAGTACCTCGGCCCGCCCTCGCTCGGCATCGCCTCCCTCGCCGCCGCCACCCCGCCCGAGCACGACATCGTCTTCGTCGACGACCGCCTGACCCCGCTCGACCTCGACCTCGACGCCGATCTCTTCGCCCTGTCCTTCTTCACGCCGGCGGCCACCCGCGCCCTGGCCCTGGGCGACGCCCTTCGCGCCCGCGGCAAGAAGGTCGTCATGGGCGGCATCTTCCCCACCCAGATGCCCGAGGTCGCCGCCGCCCACGCCGACGCCATCGTGGTGGGCGAAGGCGAGCCCGTCTGGCCCCAGGTCCTCGCCGACGCCGCCCGCGGCGCCCTCAGACCCGTCTACCGCCCGGGCCCCCACGATCTGTCCACCTCGCGCCCGCCCCGCCTCGACCTCTACTTCGCCGCCGAGCGCGACGGCCACCGCCCCGACGACTACCCGCTGCAGCTCTCACGCGGCTGCCCGCTCGCCTGCGACGCCTGCGTCCTGCCCAGCCACATGGGCGCCCAGATGCGCTTTTTCGACGAGCCCCTGCTCGAGGCGACCCTGCGCGCCTTCGCCGCCGCCGGCAAGCTGGTCTCGCTGACCGAGGACACCTCGCTCTTTGGCTTGCACGGCGCCCGCCGCCGCTTCCGCGCCTTCCTCGATCTCGTCCTGCGCCTGCAGGCCGAGGGCGTCCCCATCCGCATCAGCTACCTCGGCATCTCGATGCCGATGGTCCTCAACCTCGACGCCAGCCTCTTCGAGGCCCTGCGCGCCACCGGCATGGACCGCTTCTACCTGGTCGGCGGCTTCGACCCCATCACCCGCAAGGCCTTCGGCCCCGGCGACCCCAAGGCCCTCGACCGCGCCCGCCGCTGCATCGCCCGCTGCTTCGAGTACGGCATCGACCCCTACGTGTCGTTCCTGGTCGGCAACCCCGACGACGACGAGGGCACCTTCGACCGCATGCTCGAGTTCGCCGCCGCGACTGGCATCGATCTGGCCGAGTTCGCCGTCTCGACCCCCTACCCGGGCACGCCCCTGTGGCACCGCTACCTGGCCGAGGACCGCATCCTCGACCGCACCTGGCGCCGCTACAACGACGCCAACGTCGTCTTCCGGCCCCACCACATGACGCCCGAGCGCCTGCAAGAGGGGTACCTCTACCTGTGGCGCGAGTTCTACCGCAGCCGCCGCCCCGCCCTCGCCGACCGCGAGCACGAGCGCCGCACCATTCAGTTCTGACCCCGGCCCGTTCCGCCCCCGGCCGCCGCCCCCACCCGACACCCTGCGAGCCTCCCATGACGACCCCGCCGCCCGCGCTCGACCCCTTCGACCACCTCTGGCAGGACGCCCGTGGCCTGGCCGACGCCCTGGTCGACCCCGGCCTCGACGCCGACGAGCGCGAGGCGCTGGCCCTGCTCCTGCCGTCCCTGGACGCCTGGGCCCGCCGCGAGGTCGACTCGGCCGCCATCGACGCCGCCAGCCACATCCCGCCCCGCGTCCGCCAGGGCGCCGCCTCGCTGGGCCTGTACGGCCTCACCATCCCCTCCGACTTCGGCGGTGCGGGCCTGTCCCTGCCCGCGGTCTGCCGCGTCATCGACGCCCTGGCCGCCCACGACAGCTCGCTCGCCGTCTCCGTCGGCCTCCACAACGGCCTGGGCCTCCAGGCCCTCCTGCGCCACGGCTCCCCCGAGCTGCAGGCCCGCTACCTCCCGGATCTCGCCGCCGGCCGCAAGGTCGCCGCCTTCGCCGCCACCGAGCCCGGCGCCGGCTCCCACATCGCTGGCGCGACCACCACGGCCACCTGGGACGGCGATCGCACCCTGACCCTGTCGGGCGAGAAGTGCTTCGTCACCAACGGCGGCTTCGCCGACGTCTTCACGGTGCTGGCCCGCACCCCCGGCCTCGGCGGCGCCCGCCGCGGCGCCAGCCTCCTATTGCTCGACCGCGCCACCCCGGGCCTCACCACCGGCCCCGACGAGCACAAGCTCGGCATCCGCGGCTCGTCGACGACCAGCCTCTACCTCGACGGGGTGACCGTCGACACCTCGCGCGTCATCGGCCCCCCCGGCCGCGGCCTGGATCTCATGAACGAGGTCCTCGCCTGGGGCCGCACCCTCCTCAGCGCCGGCTGCGTCGGCACCGCCCGCGCTGCCTACCGCCGCGCCGTCCGCCACATCCTCGACCGCAGCCAGTTCGGCCGCCCCCTGGCCCGCTTCGGCCTCGTCCGCCAGAAGGTGGCCGAGCTCGACACCCTCCTCTTCGCCGCCGAGAGCCTCGTCCGCCTCACCGCCCTCCTCCAGGCCCGGCACGGCTCCGACATCATCTGGGCCTCGTCGGTCACCAAGGTCTTCGCCAGCGAGACCGTCTGGCGCATCACCGACGACGCCCTCCAGCTCCACGGCGGCGCGGGCTTCATCGAGTCCACCGGCGCGTCCCGCTCCCTGCGCGACTGCCGCATCACCCGCATCTTCGAGGGCGCCAACGACGTCCTCCGCACCCACCTCGCCACCGCCGCCCTGACCTTCCCCCCTCACCCCGCCCCCCTCTCCCCCGCCCCCCTCCTCACCCCTTCCCTCGCCCCCTTCGCCCTCCGCTTCGAGGCCGCCCACTCCGCCATCCGCTCCACCCGCTCCGACCTCCTCTCCGTCCACGGCCTCCGCCTCACCGAGCGCCAGCTCCTCCTCGCCCCCCTCGCCGACGCCCTCATCGCTCTCCTGACCTTCCAGGCGGTCCTCCTCCGCACCGACGGCCTCCTCCGCCACCTCCCCCCGGCCTCCCATCCCCCGCTCCTCGCCCGCCTCACCCACTCGGCCCACCTCCTCCTCGACCTCCAGCTCACCCCCTCCCTCGCCCTCACCCGCGCCCCCGACCTCGAACCCCTCACCACCACCCTCAGCGACCTCGCCTACGCCTCCCCCCTCTGACCTCACCCCGCTCTCAACCTCCGGCTCCCCTGCCCGGGATCGCCGGCTTCCAGAGGGTGTCGTATTGATGCCGGCGGAGGCGGCCCTGGAGTGCTCCGGCTTGCCGGAGCCCCGGCCCCGGCGGCTTGCCGCCGGGATCTGGCCGCCAAACCCGGCGCAGCAAGCTGCGCCGGATGAGTGCTCCACCAAGGTGGAGCACTCCGGTTGAGCGTTTGCGACACCCTCTTCCAGCCGGCCCGACCCGCCCCCCAACCCCGACCTCCCGCCCAGCCCCCGCCCCGGCCCCTCCACCCCTTGCCCATCACCCTCTCGCCGCGCCATGCTCCCCCCATGGCCGACGATCTGCACTTCCTCGAGCGCCTCGACCGCGTCGCCTCGGACCAGGCCGAGCTCGCCCTGACCCTCTACCGCGACTCCGAGCTGGTCTCGGCCCTCCTCGCCGACACCCGCCTGCCCCCAGGCGCCCCCCGCGTCGCCCTCGCCCTCGACGCCTCCCCCGAGCCCCCTCACGTCATCGTCGACCGCGCCTCGGGCGCCTTCGTCACCTGCCTAGCCTCCGGCATGCGCCTGACCGACGACCTCCCCGTCATCACCCGCGCCCAACTCGACGGCGCCACCGTCCGCCTCGAGCGCCTCCGCCAGGCCCGCGCGCTCGCCGCCGACCTCCCCCACGTCCGCCGCCAGTTCCAGCACCTCCTCACCGCCGCCGAATCCCTCTCCCGCGAGGACCTCCAGCTCCACCTCGACCTCGCCCCCCTCCTCGGCGACCCGCTGCTGCAAGCCTGGAGCACCGTCAACAACGACGCCGTCGCCCTCCGCGCCACCCTGAAGCCCGTGGTGGGCAAGACCCCGACCCCGGCAGACCGCGACCGCCTCCAGCACTTCTACCAACGCGCCTGGGCCCTCGCGCACCTCACCGTCCTGGTCGCCGCCGCCCACCCCACGGCCTTCGACCACCCCATCAACGCCGAGGCCCTCCCCAAGGCGACCCTGCACCTCCACGTCCTCGGCCCCTGGGCCCTCGGCGTCCGCGCCGTCTGGGCCGCCGCCCGCGTCGGCAAGCCCGTCCTGCCGGCCTACAAGTCCGGCCTCATCTTCACCCGCAACGTCGAGGACCTCTTCAACCGCCACCTGACCCTCGGCGCCATCGCTCTCCGCCACGCCTCCCTCCGCGCCGAGGTCGTCAAGGCCCTCACCCTCTCGGCCACCGGCGCCACCCCCAGCGACCTGCAGGTCCCCATCCGCTACGCCGCCGAGATCCGCCGCGTCATCGCCCACCCCGACGCCAACTACGACACCCACCGCCGCGAGGCCCTCGCCCGCGCCTCGGCCCTCCTCGCCGCCCAGGCCGGCGTCCGCCTCCTCCGCCCCGACCAGCCCCCCGATCTTCCCGAGCCCCTCGCCCTCACCCTGTCGGCCCAGGCCCTCGACATCGCCAAGGGCACCTCCCGCGGCGGCCGCTTCGCCGGCCTCCACCTCCCCTGGCTCGCCCGCGCCGCCCCGCAGGACCTCTACCTCCCCGCCTCCCACCTCCACCTCGTCCGCCGCCGCTTCACCCCCGACCTCGCCTTCCAGCTCCTGCCCACCCTCGCCCACCTCAAAAAGCACGCCCCCCAACCCACCCGCGCCGCCCCCAAGGTCCCCCGCAACGCCCCCTGCCCCTGCTCCTCCGGCAAAAAGCACAAGCACTGCTGCGGCGCCTGACCGCCGCGCCGCCTATTAGACACCAGCTTCGACAGCGTGTGCATTGGCCGCCCTCGAGTAGCCCACGGCCCCCTCGCCTCGCTCGACGCCCCCGCCCACCCGTGCTAGGAATGATTCACCCATCAGGTGAATTCAATTGCCATCGCGGAGAACGAGTGCTTATCGTCTACCGCAGCAACGACCTGAAGCAGACCTGCCTCCAGGAGCGCAGGATGCAGAAGGAACTCGGCGCCAAGGGAGCCAAGAAGCTCAAGGGGCGCCTCAGCGACCTCGCCGCCGCGGCCCGGGTCACCGACTTGGTAGCCGGCCACCCTCACCCGCTCAAAGGTGACCGTAGGGGCCAGTTCGCCGTGTCCCTCGACGGCGGTCGCCGCCTGGTCTTCGAGCCCGCGAACGAGCCGGTCCCCCAACATGAGGACGGCTCGGTCGACTGGTCCCACGTGACCGCGGTCCGAATCGTCTTCATCGGAGACTACCATGACTGACGCCAACGCCTTCGCCCCCGACTGGCTCTCACCGCCGGGCGACACCATCGAGGACCTCCTCGACGAGCGAGGCTGGACCAAGGCCCAACTCGCCGAGCGAACCGGCTTCACCGCCAAGCACGTCAACGAGCTGGTGAAGGGCCGCGCCCCCATCTCGGCCGACGCCGCCGAGCGCCTCTCGCGTGTCCTCGGCTCGACGCCCGACTTCTGGCTCGTGCGGGACGCCCAGTACCAGGCAGCCGTCGAACGTCGGCGCGCCCTCGATCAGGCCCGCAGCGAGTCCGACTGGCTCGACGAGCTCCCCCTCTCCTGGATGCGCAAGCGCCAGTGGGTCGCCTCACACAAAGACAAGGGCGCCCAGGTCCGCGACTGCCTCCAGTACTTCGGCGTCGCCTCCGTCTCCGCTTGGCGCGCCACCTACGTCTCGCCCCTCACCGCCTTCCGCACCTCGACCAAGCTCGAGATGCAGCCGGGAGCCGTCGCGACCTGGCTCCGCGAGGCCGAACGTCGGGCCACCGCTCGCCCCTGCGCGCCCTTCGACAAGGCGGGCTTCAAGTCAGTCCTCGCCAGCCTTCGCGCGTTGACCAACGAGACCGATCCGACCGTCTTCGCCCCCAAGCTGATGGCCGCCTGCGCCGCCCATGGCGTCGCCGTCGTCTTCGTCCCCGCGCCCCCAGGCTGCCCAGCCAGCGGCGCCACCCGCTGGCTCACCCCCGACAAGGCCATGCTCGTCCTCAGCCTGCGCCACAAGTCCAACGACCACCTCTGGTTCACCTTCTTCCACGAGGCCGCCCACCTCCTCCTCCACGGCAAGAAGCTCCTCTTCATCGAAGGCCTCGACGGACTCGACACGACCCACGAACACCAAGCCGACGCCTTCGCCCGCGACTGGCTCATCCCCCCACCCGAAGCCAAGCGCCTCGCGGCCCTGTCGACCAACACGCGCCTCTCGAAGCTCCAGGTCCAAGCCTTCGCCGAGACCATCGGCCTGCCCCCCGGCATCGTCGTCGGCCGCATGCAGAACGAAGGCTGGCTCCCCTGGTCCCACATGAACGACCTCAAGGTCCGCTACGACTGGCAGCACCTCGAGACCCAGTCTCCAGCGCAGCCCACCCACGAGCCGACGTAGCGCCCCATCCCCAAACGCTCCACCCAACCCACTCGCCCCGCCCCCCTCCGCCCCTTCACGCGCCTGGACACCTACTGTCCCAAAGCCCAACGCGCCTTCGCCGCCGAGCTCCTCTGCCCCTACGACGCCCTCACCGACCTCCTCGCTGGTGACCTCTCCCCCGAGGCCCAGGAAGACGCCGCCAACCATTTCGACGTCTCGCCCCTGACGGTCCGCACCAATCCTCGTCAACCAAGCCGACCTCGCCCGCGACACCCTCTCCGACGCCGCCCCCTGACGCCCTCGGCACCCAAGCGCCAGCTCCCAGTCTCACCCTCTCGCGCGCCGCCGCCTCTTCTTCACCGGCCCGAACGCCTCCTCGAAGAGCCGCTTCATCATCTCCGAGGGCCTCGCCTTCCGCGCCGGCCGACCCTCCAGCGCCTCCTCGACCCGCTCCCACGGCACGACCTTCCGAATCGCCCCGCACGCCTCACCTTGCCCCGCCAGCCCCCTGCCGACTCTGACGCCAACAACGCCGAACGCACTGCAGCGCACCTTACCGACCCCGTCCCCTCCCCGAAACGCGACCACCCGACCCGCGCGAACACTCGACCTTTGCGATTCCGCCATGCCGCCGATTGCATGGCCGAGCCGAGCGGCCTAGACTCAGGACTCCGGCTTGACACCCCTCACTGCGAAAGCAGCCGCCGTGAGAGCCGGAAGGTAACCAGCGGTGCGAGGCCAACGACGAGGAGCCGAACGATGGGCAACGAAACGCAAGTTCCGACCAGCCAGCCGTCAACACCGCTCACGTGTGAGCAGACCAGGCCGAGTTCATCGAGTCCCGCACCTTCGAAACGGGACGGTCGCTCTGGCTTGCGCAAGCGTGCGGGCGAGTTGCCCTACGATCAAGGCTGTGCGCTGCTGTCAGACATGGATGCTTTCGCCGTTCACGGACTGGAGGGCACGAAGACCGGCAACCGTAAGATCAGTGGCAAGGACATGACGCCCCTCCTGGCCAGGCCCGGCGACGAACACGAAATGCACGACCGCAGTGGACAAAGCACGACCGCGCTCGCCATTCAGGTCGGCACGCTGCTTTCCGCACTGACGCAGGCTCAACGTGACGGGATCGGTCGGTTCGAGACCCTGTTCAAAGACGACGATTGCGAATCGCGATCAGACGACTTGCTCGAGTTCGCCATCACAAGTGCGTTGACCCTGGCACTCGGACCCATCGGCGCTCACCTTTCGAGCATGATCAAGACATTCGATGCCATCGCACGGCTCAGCGAGCCGATGAAGGAAGGCATCGCATCGAGCGTGAGCAGTGTCATCACAGATGCGGTCAAGGCGGGTGTCCAGGGTCAGACGAAGTCAGTTTTGGGCGATTTGCGTGGCACCAACGCTCGAAAGACATTCGTCCAGGCTCAACAAGAGCTGCTGACCCGCCGCAGCGCCGGGAAGTCCATGAGCGTCCTCGTCCGCTTCGATCCCGAGGCGACATCCCACGAAGATCTGGTGGCTTTGATCTCCAAACTCGAGGAGGCGATCAAGAGCGGCTTCGCCACGAAACATCAAGCGAACGCAACATGCGATGCCTGGCTTCAGTACTTGGCCGCCAATCGGTCTGACGGCGACCAGCCGGCGTTCCGTGGGCGAGTAGTCGTCAACTTCAGTGCCGCCTCCACGAAGGAAACACTCTTGAAGGTTGATAGCGTCGAACTGCCGGGGGTGGACTCCGGGCTACTCCCCGAGTACCAGGCCCGCGGAACACTGGGCGACCTTTCGGCGCCCATCGTGCTCCGCGGCACCGGCAATTTTCGATGGCGCGGGCCTGGCGGCGAACTCGAGGACGCTACAGCAGCCTTGTTCATCAAGCGCGACGGCCCCGCGGCGGCGCCCACTTACACCAGACACGCACACGCGCAATGGTGGCTTGCACTCTTCGGCAGAGATGCGGAAGTCGGAGGGGCCTACCCGGACAACAACGAAACGCGTGTCCAACGCGGTATCGCCAAGCTGATGGACTTTGTCGCCCGCCTCCCGACGTCCATGATCAGGGCCGGCGAGTGACACCGAGGTGGTCTCGGTGGATTGTCTCGGCGATGGTCCTCGCGTGTTGCAGCGTACCCGACCCCGGGCCACTCCCCGTCTATTCACCACAGCTTGAGTCCAAAGAGCGGCGAGCGACCCTGGAGGCCCTCGCGGAACGAACCGGCTGGATCTCGCGCGTCCAACTGAAGCTCGCCGCCGAGCTCGACCCGGACTATCTCCTTCGATCGACCGCCCTTTACCGCTTGCCCAGGGGCCGCGCCGAAGACATCGACTTCCTCGTCGGCATCGCGCGAACCGAGCCCACCGAGATCGTCCTGACGCAAGCCGTCATGCAACTGGGCTTCGTCCAGGCACCCGAAGCTGCACGAGCCCTGCTCTCGCTCTGGGGCGAAGAGCACGACCGCCGTCAGTACGTCCTCAACGCAGCCGTCGAGAACGCTTTGGCCAGCAAGGGCACGGAGGTCGTCCATCTCGTCGCGCCCTACTTGCGCCATCACCTCGGCGAGCTCAGGGCGTCAGCCCTCGGCGTCTTGCTCCGCCTCCTCGATGACCCGACGGCCGAACGCCTGGTGGACCAGACGCGCTCCGATACCCACAAGCGCGTCCAGACGACCATCGAAGTCCTCTGGGACATGCGCGAAGTTACGCGCCCTCATCGCCGCAAACGCGTCGCCCCCTGACACTGGAGTCTCGCGCTCGACCTGCCGATCGGACGGCCTACGCCCCATCGGGCGCCGCGCCGACGTCCGAGACCCAGCCCAAGCGCTTCAACGCCTGAGCCAACTCGGGCCGCATTCGCCAGACCAGCTCGCCGCCGCGGCGCGGGTCGCGCTGGACCTCGGCGAACGCCTCAACCTTGAAAGCCGGTTCCCATCCGAGCTCGAGACATAACGCCTTGGCCAGCAGCCCGTACTGCAGGTTGGCCGCCCCCAGAGTAGCGTAGCCGACGTGCTGAGCCATCTCCCGCGGCGTCACCTCGCGTCTGGGGGCCGAGAAGTGGAACCGCAGCATGTCCCGCTGCTTGTCCGTCAACCGACCGCTCAGCGCCCGCAGCGCCCGCTCATACGCGTCCGCACCACTCCGAGGGGACGCCGGCAGCGGCTGCCGATCCGTCTCCCGATGCTCCCCGCCAATCGGCTTCTTCGCCCCGATTGCGACATCCGCCACCACGGCCGCATGATCCGTCAGCCGCTGGACCAGCGGCTCGTGATCGATGTACGCGGCGGTCACCGCCTCCCTCAGGCTCGGCCCGACGAACACGAAGTCCATCCGCGAGCCCTTCTTTGCGCCCTTGCGCCCCTTGAAGTGCGTGTACCGCAGCTCGTGCTTCGCCGGCGGCGGGAACAGCCCCTGCACGTCCACCGCTGTCTCCCGCAACGCTCGAATCCACTTCCGCCCGAAGTGGTTCCCCGTCTCGGCGTCGCTCGGCTCGAAGCTGTTGAAGTCGCCCGCGATGACGTACGGCCGCTCGCGATGACGCTTGGCGTACTCGACCGACTGCTCCAGCAGCTCGTACCGCTCGGGCACGTCGTAGCAGGACACGTACACGCCCAGCACATGCAGCCCCACCGAGGGGATCCGCGCCGCGACGGCCCACTCCGACAACGCCCCCCGGTTGATCCGCCCCTCGTCGTCGGCCCACTCGATCGGCTCGCGCGACGCGACCAGCACCCCGCGCTCTCCCACCGGCGTCCGCGACGCCAGCTGGTGCACCAACCCCGCCTGCGCGAGCGCCGCACCCATCCGGTCCCCGGACTCGCGCACGCGGTACTCGGACACGACCAACAGATCGACCTCGGTCTGCTCGGCCAGGTACTCGAGCATCGCCGAGGTCTGCTCCCCCCTCACGTTCAGCGTCACGATCCGCATATCCGCCCCTTAGGCCGTCGCGTAATCTCTCAGGGCCGCCACCGCGGGGCTTTGAGCGTTTCCCGCCGCACCCTTCCCACCCTGCTTGGCCAGAGCAGCCGCCGCGTCAGCCCCATCAGCGACCCCGCTCACCAGCCCCTCCAACTCGGCAACCACACGCGCACGCTCGGCCTCACCAGTCACCGTGCTCATCACATCCAGCGTCGCCAACGTCAGCCGCCTCGAACGCTCCATCAGTGTTACCGAGCAGGCTAGTCGATGGGTCGGGGGCTCGGTTCGGGCCGGCTGAGTGATGGGACCGGGCGAGGACGGAGCGTCGCCGGCATCATGCAGGG
>JAWLBL010000057.1:0-13292 GCA_041687695.1 Myxococcota bacterium
CTGGCCGCCAAACCCGGCGCAGCAAGCTGCGCCGAATGGGGGCTCCACCAAGGTGGAGCACTCCGGTTGAGCTTTTGCGACACCCTCTGGAAGCCGGCGGTCCCAGGGGGGCGCGCCGAGGGCAGCGGAGAGGCCGGGCCGGCTGGGAGAGGGTGTCGTGATGATGCCGGCGGAGACGGCTTGGAGTGCTCCGGCTTGCCGGAGCCCCGGCCCCGGCGGCTTGCCGCCGGGATCTGGCCGCCAAACCCGGCGCAGCAAGCTGCGCCGAATGGGGGCTCCACCAAGGTGGAGCACTCCGGTTGAGCTTTTGCGACACCCTCTGGAAGCCGGCGATCCCAGGGGCGGGGATCAGAGGAGGTCGGTGCGGAGGGCCGCGAAGAGGAGGGCGCCGGTGAGGAGGGCGGCGAGGCGGTGGGCCAGGCGGGCGGCGGCCATGGGGCGGGGGGAGGCGCCGAGGCGGGCGAGGACGGCCGGGAAGGCGAGGACGTAGACGAAGGCCAGGGGCCAGGTGAGGGGGGACAGGGCCGGGGTCGCGGCGGCGAGGGCGGTCAGCGACAGGCCGAGGGCGGCCGCGGCGAGGGCGCTGCCGCGGGGGCCGAGCAGGAGGTAGGTCGTGCGGAGGCGGCCGCGGCGGTCGTCGTCGCGGTCGGCGGCCTCGTGGAGCAGCTGGTTCTGCAGGAGCAGGGCGCCGAAACAGAGGGTGAGCGGCAGCATGTCGGCGGCGGCGGCGGCGGTGGGCAGGCCGACCCACAGCAGGGGGGCGAAGTTGGTCAGGTTGGCGAGGCTGCCCAGGACCGGGAAGCGCTTGAGGCGCGGGCCGACCGAGTAGAGGACGCCCGAGGCGAGGCCGACCGCGGTGGCGAGGGCGGCGGGCCAGGGGGCGAAGGCGGCGGCGAGGGTGGCCAGCGCGGCGAGGAGGGCGAGCGGGGCGGCGAAGGACTGGGGGGCGCCGCCGCCGACGATGGGGTTCTTGGCGGCGCTGGCGTCCATGTGGCGGTCGGCGAGGCCGTTGAGCAGGTAGCCGAAGGCCAGGACCGCGAAGGCGATGAGGACGCCGCGGGTGAGGGCGAGGGCGCTGGCGGCCAGCGGGGCGGCCGGGTCGTAGCCGGCCAGGGGCAGGAGCAGGAAGTGGGCCCAGTGGCGCAGGCGCGCGGCCTGCAGCCAGCCGGCGCGGGCCGCGGAGGGGCGGAGCGTCAGCGGGGAGGCGGCGGGGGCGGGGCTGCCGAGGGCCACGCGGCTCACCCGGCGCGGGGCAGGGCCAGCGAGACCTCGATGGCGTGCCACAGGGCGCGGGGGTCGAAGGCGAGCACGTGGTTGACCTCGTGGGTCGGCACGCACGAGCAGCCCGGGCCCATCGGGGGCGGCATCTGGTGGAAGGCCTGCAGAAAGCCCTGCTGGCGGCCGTTGCCGGCGGTCTGCTGCCACTGGGTGAGCAGGCACGGGGCCACGGTGCCGTCGCTGAGGACGTAGCCGTAGTACTGGCCGGCGTAGCAGTCCTGGCAGGAGCCGAGGTAGCGGTGGTCTCGCTGGCGCTCGAGGATCTGGCGGGAATTGCCGACCGGCAGGCCGCGGTCCTTGAGGTCGAGCAGGTGCTGGGCGAGGCGGCGGATGCGCTCGTCGGACAGGCGAGGGGCGATGGGGGCGTCGACGTCGCAGTGCTTGTCGTGCTCGAGCTGGAAGAAGGCCTGGTGGCCGTAGGCTCGGGCGACGTCGAGGACGTGCTCGACGTTGTCGGCGCCGCTGGGGGTCAGGACGGTCATGGTGACCGCCGGGACGCGCCGCGAGGCGAGGGCGTCGAGGGCGCGCAGCACGCGGTCGTAGGAGCCCTTTCGGCGCTGGGTGTCGTGGACCTCGGGCGGGCCGTCGAGGGTGAGGCAGACCAGATCGAGCTTGGCCACGTCGTCGAGCATGTCGGGGACGAGCCAGCCGTTGGTGTTCATCGCGGTGTGGATGCCGCGGGCCTTCAAGTGGTCGATGATGGCGCCGACGTCGCGGTGGATGAGCGGCTCGCCGCCGATGAGGCTGACGCGGCCCATGCCGCCGTCGCGGAAGGCGTCGATGGCGCGGCGCCACTCGTCGAGGGTCAGCTCTTCGCGGTGCTGCCCCGGGATGTCGCAGTACTCGCAGCGGAAGTTGCAGCGGTTGGTCAGCGACAGGGTCATCTGGAAGGGGCTCTTGCGCCCGAGCAGGCGGCGGGTGCCCAGCTGCAGGACGGGGACGCTCTGGCGGGCGAGGCGCGAGGCGCGCTGGGCCAGGACCCGGACCGAGGGGCGGCCGTCGCGTGGTGCGGTGGGGCTCATGGCGTCACGCTAGTGGAGCCTTTGGGCCGTGGCAAGTCGCGCCGGCGCGGTCAGTTCCAGTGGTACAGGGCGCGCCCGTCGGCGGCCGGGGCGAGGAAGCCGCCGAGGGTCCAGCGGGGGCGGTCGCCCTGGACCGGGGTGACGCGGTGGTAGTGGCGGCCGGCGTCGAAGATCAGGAGATCGCCGACGGCGGCGCGGGCGATGGTGGGCGGGTGCTGGGCGAGCAGGGCTTCGAGCTGGGGGCCGGCGCGGTCCATGCGGTTCAGGGCGGCGCCGGGGCCCTCGGCGTAGCGCAGGGGGTAGACCTCTAGCTCGCCGCCGGCCTCGGGGAGGGCGAGCGGGGTGTAGAAGCTGAGGGTGGTCAGGCGGGCCGTCTGCGGGGTGAGGTCGGCCATGGCGGGGAAGGCGGCGGTCTCGTTCTCGCAGTGCAGGCGGATGGTGCCGCCGGGGGCGAGCATGCGCAGGCCCATGGGGGCGTAGGAGCGGCCGGAGGCGTGGACGGGGCGGCGGACCTGTCGGCCGGGGGCGAGGGCGGACAGGACCTCGCGCAGGCGCTGCTCGAGGTCGACGCCGGCGGCGGTGAGGGAGGCGAGGGCGTCGGCCTGGCCGAAGTAGGGGGTCAGATCGGGGCCCGAGACGATGAGGGTCGGGCCGTAGTTGCGGCCGGTGTAGTGGCCGGGGTCGAGGCCGGGGAGGTGGCCGGCGAGGGCGGCGTCGAGGACGGCGGCGGGGACGTCGGGCGGCAGGAAGCCGCGCAGGATGACGCCGGTCTGCTGGCCGGCGAGCAGGCGGTCGAGCAGCCCGGGGTCGGCGGCGGCCTGGTCGAGGGTCAGGTGCTCGATGGTCAGCATGGCGCGGACGGTAGCACCGGGGTGGGGTGGGGACAATCGGAGGCGGGTGCGGTCGGCGGCGCGGGGGCGGGCGGTCAGGGTTGCTCGTGGCGGCGGCGCCAGGGGAGGCGGTGGGGGCGCAGGCCGGCGGTGGAGGGGCGGACGCGCTGGCCGGCGAGGAGGATGAGGTCGGGGGCGGCGAGGACGGACGGGTCGAGGCGCGGGTCGCGGCGGAAGAGGACCAGGTCGGCGGGGGCGCCCTCGGTGAGGCCGGGCTCGCCGAGGTAGGCGCGGGCGGTCCAGGAGGCGGCGCCGACGGCGGCGTCGGGGGACAGGCCCAGGGCGATGAGCTCGTCGACCTCGTCGGCGACGGTGACCTCGGGGAACCAGTCGGTGCCGGCCAGGATGGGCACGCCGCGGGCGTGGGCGTAGGGGATGAGGTGCGCGAGGCGCTGCATCGAGCGCTCGACCCAGGCGACCCGGTCGGCGTCGCCGTCGCGGCGGAGCTTTTGCCACATGGACATGGCGATGCCGGCGAGGGGGACCCAGGCGGTGCGCCGTCCGGGCGTGGGATCGGCGGCCATCTGGTCGATGAGGGGCTCGTCGAGGCCCCAGCCGTGCTCGAGGGAGTCGACGCCGGCCTCGAGGGCGACCTGGGCGCCGGCGCGGGTGAAGGCGTGGGCGGCGACGCGGACGCCCAGGGCGTGGACGGCGGCGACGGCGTCGGCCAGGACCGGCAGGGGGTAGGTGACCTCGTCGTCGGCGCCGAAGCCGGGGCGCTCCTTGCCGCCGAAGTCGTCGGTCCAGTCGGCGAAGACCTTGACCCAGCGGGCGCCGGCGTGGGCGCGGGCGAGGAAGGCGTCGCGGAGGCGGTCGGGGGGCGTGGCGGCGAAGGAGAAGGCGTCCGAGCGCAGGACGCAGGTGCCGGCGGCGTGGACGCGCGGCAGGCCGGGGGCGTCGCCCAGCGAGAGGACGGCGTCGCTGGAGGCGCCCAGCTCGCGCAGCAGGGTGACGCCGGAGCCGGCGTACAGGGCGCGCATGTCGTTCATGTAGGCCGCGGCGTGGGCGGGGGTGTCGGCGTCGTGGGCCCAGCTGACGTGGGCGTGGGCGTCGACCAGGCCCGAGCAGACGAAGCCGCCGGGGGCGGCCAGGGAGGGGGCGCCGGGGACGGGGTCGAAGGTGAGGCGGCCGTCAAGGACCCAGAGGTCGACCGGCGCGTGGCCGTCGGGGAGCAGGGTCGCGCGGAGGTGGAAGGCCTGGGTCGCGGGGGCCGGGGCGGCGGGCGCGGGCGGGTGGACGCGGGGCCAGGCGGGGCTTGCGGCGGGGTCGCCGGGGCTCAGGCCGGGGCCGAAGGAGGCCAGCAGGTGCTGCATGGTCGGGGTGGTGGGGCGCTTGACGCGGGCGCCGTCGGCGAAGAAGTGCAGGGCCAGGGCGACGCGCGGGGTGGCCGAGCGGTTGGGGGTGGCGCCGTGGAAGGTCCAGCCGTCGTGGAAGCTGACGTCGCCCAGGCGCAGGGGCGGCAGGTGGCGGACGGGCAGGCCGCGCTGGGCGATGACCTGGGTGAAGAGGGCCTCGCTGGCGTCGCAGATGTTCTCGATGTCGACCGGCGGGCCGAGGTGCGAGCCGAGGGCGAAGCGGAGCAGGCCCATGTCGGGCGAGGTGTCCTGCAGCGGGAGCCAGGCGGTGACGCTGGCGGCGGCGTCGAAGGGGTAGCAGACGGCGTCCTGGTGCCAGGGGGTGAGGGCGGCCTCGGGCTCCTTGACGAACCAGTCCTCGCAGAAGACGCGGACGGCGGGGACGCCCATGAGGTCGGCGGCCAGGCGGGCGAGGCGCGGGGCGTGGGCGAGGGCGCGGACGCGCGGGTCGTCGAGGCCGAGGTTGGTGACCTGGACGAAGGCGGCCGAGTAGGCGTCGGGGCGGCGGGACGGGGGCGGCAGGTCGGGGGGCCAGGCGCGCTGGAGGGCGACCTCTACGTCGGGGCGGGCGGCGAGGAGGACCTCGCGGTCGAGGGCGCCGCGGAGGAGGAGGTGGCCGTCGGCGCGGTAGGCGGCGCGCTGGGCGTCGGTCAGGGCGAGCGGGGCGGCGAGGTGGGCGCGGTGGCGTGGGGAGGGGAAGGCGGCGCCGTCGGAGGGGGCGGTCAGGGCGCGCGGGTCGAGCGGGTCGAGTGCGGCGGCGGCGAAGGCGGCCTCGAGGGCGTCGAGGGCGGCGTCGAGGAGCTGGCGCTGGGCGGGGGCGAGGCTGGCGCCGCCGGAGCGGTACTGGTAGGCGCGGGGGCCGACGGTGCGGTAGGCGGGCTGGCCGGCGGCGACGACGCGGAGCTCGAGGGGGCCGCCCTCGGTGTCGAAGGCGAGGGCGAGGCCCTCGCGGGTGGGCCACAGGTCGGACAGGCGCCAGCGGTCGCCGGTGCGCTGGGCGACCGCGGCGGCGAGGGCGCGCTCGACGGCGAGGTTCATCGCGGCACGCGGCGTTGCCGGGCCATCCTCACGGCAAGGGCCCCGCGGGCGAGTCGTCGTCGAGGTCGAGCGCCAGGCGCAGGCCCGTGTTGCCCAGGAAGAAGAAGGGCGGCCAGCCGATGCGCCAGCTGTTGCGGTGGCTGATCTTGCTCATCTCGTTGCCGATGAAGCCGCCGCCGCGGGCGACGCGCCAGGCGAAGTGGCTGTTGCCTTCGGCGGATTGCTCGCGGGTGGGGCCGGTCGGGTCGGTGACCTCGGCGGGGGTGAGGGCGTAGGCGTTGGCCAGGTAGAAGTCGGCGACCCACTCGAAGTTGTTGCCGATCATGTCGAAGGGGGCTGACTAGCAACGCCGGACGGGTAGACCGCTCAGGAGGTGTTGCCGTGACGAGCCCCAGACCCAACGACCCGCAGAACGTCAGGCCCATCGACACGTCGGCCGCCGACCGTCGTCTCGCCGAGCGCGCTGCCCGCGCCGCAAGCGAGCACCTCGGCCCATGGTCGGAGGAGCAGGTGGCCGCCTACGTGCAGGCGTGGATTAGCGCCCCGCCCGCCATCTACCGGGGGAAGACGATGATCCCGGTCGACGTGCACGGACTGGGCGTCGCTGCCGCTCTGGCCATCGGGGGTGGCCGGTGATGCTCGCTCAGACGAACCCGGAACTACGGCTCATCGCGCTCGTCCGCGTCTCGACCCAGGGGCAAGCCGACGAGGGCACCCCGGAGACACAGAGGGCCATCATCAGGCGCATCGCCCAGCGCGAGGGGGTCACCGAAGACCGCCTCACGTGGGTCGAGGTATCGAACGTCAGTGGCGGCAACTGGACCGCGACCCCCGAGTGGCGCCGGCACGTCGAGCCGTTCCTGAGCGACCCGAACGTCCACATCGCCTGTTACCACCCCGACCGGGTGTGCAGAGCGACCAAGCCTGCCGAACTGGAAGCCCTGTACCAGATCCTGTCGTCGGGCACGCTCATCTACCACCCCATGGGAGTTAAGGTGCCGTCGCCTGATGGTGACTTCACCATCGACTACCTGGAGGGCCTTCTCGCAGGCCGCGAGAAGCTGCGGATCAAGCAGAGAACATGGGACGCCAAGGAGGACATGCGCAGGTCGGGGCAGGTCCCGGATCCCAGGCACCTACCGCTGGGCGTCACCTACGACCGCGAGTCCCAGAAGTGGAGCTACACCGAAGACGCCGAGATCGTCCGCCGCGCGTTCGAGATGTTCGTCGTTGACGGGATCGACAACCTGAGCGCGATCGGGCGGGCGTGCGGAGGGGTTCATGCCTCTCGAATCGCAGCGTGGATGCGCAACCCGCTCTACCGAGGTGTTCGCGTCATCGATCACTGGGCCAGAGGCGAGTACGTCCCGGGGCCTGACGGACGCCAGGGGACTCACAAGCTCGTGCCGCGTCCGAAGGATCAGATCATCCGGGTTCGGGTGTTCGACCCGGCCGACCAGCTGATCGACGATGAGACTTGGCGGGCCGCGAACGCACGACTCGACCAGCGAGCGGGCAAGCGGCGGGCTGCCCGCTCCACGAACCTCGACGCGATCTGGCTCACGGGCTTCATGTGGTCCGCGCACGAGAGGCTCGGGCCGCAGGCGGACGGCTGGATCACACTGGACCTGAGCCGGCCGGCTGAACACGTCGTTTACGGAGCCAGCGGGTACCACGGGCTGCGCTACCACTGCGCCTGCAAGGGGACCCGCAACAGGCTGGAGAAGTGCGGCTTCCGGCACCTCGAAGCGGGAGTCGTCAACCGAGCCCTGGACAACTACCTGACCGCCATGTGCACCGAGGGTTGGTTCACGGAGCGAGTTCGCGCCGGTGGGAGCACCGCCAAACCGAAGAAGGACGAGCGGCCCATCCTGGAGGCGCAGATCCAAGCCGTGGAGCGCAAGCTCGCGCGCTTGGCCGACCTATACCTCGACGAGAAGATCAGCAGGGTCGAGCACGACAAGCGGCACGACGGCCTGACCACCGAGCGGTCCAGGCTACAGGCTGCCCTCGATGCCCTTGGTACGCTGCCCGTCGTCGACCAACAGGCCGTCGAGGACGCTCTGGCAGCGATGACGTGGGATGCGGGCTGGATGGCCGAAGCGAAGCGCGACTGGATGGCACGCTACCGGGTACGGGTGCGCGTGAGCAACACCGGCGTCGAGTCTGTCAGCCTGCGGTTCGCAGGAGCCAACGGCCTCCCCACCTACGTCCTGACCCATCCACGAACGTGGGAACAGCTCGCTGGCGTGAAGGACCCGGCCGACGCGCGCTCAAGGTCAGAGTCTGAGGGGTACTACGGCCGAGCCGAGGCGGTGGCGTACCTGGGCGTCAGCGTTGCCCGGTGGCGCTACTGGAACAAGCGCAGCTACCTGCCCGCCCCAGACCGGATGGCCGGCAAGCGGGGCGAGTGGCACCGGGACACGCTGGAGAGCCTTCGTGGGCGGTTCAAACTGTAGCCTGCGGGGACGTGGAGGCATCAAACCGGAAACCTCAATGATTTCGACTGCTGGGCGACTCCTCCCGCTCCAGCCATCCTCCGCTCATTCGTCAGCCCACGTGCTAGCCGAAAGAAAGTGCATCGAGGATCCTGAGTGGTTCTCCCAGGTTGGCTGGGGTGGGGAATCCTCCAGGCTCAAGTCGGCGGGCTCGTCCCTATTAGGGGTGGCCTCGCCCCCTCCTCCATCCGAGTGGTGAGGTCGCAACCCTCTGACTGCGAGCCTCACCATGAACGCAACGTCCCCCTCCGCATCCCCCCAGAGCCGCACCCCTCGCCTGCGCGAGCGCACCCACGGCGACGACGCCCTCGGCACCCCCGTGCACATCCTCGACACCGTGCGCCGCTTCGCCGGCAGGCGGTGCCGCCACGACCACAACGGCAGGATCAACCTCGACCCCGCCTCGTCCCCCGAACACAACGCCCTCGTCGGGGCGGAGCGCATCTACACCGTCGAGGACGATGGACTCGCGCAGGTGTGGGACGCCCGTTTCCTCTGGCTGAATCCGCCCTTCGGGGTCCAGGCCGGCAGGAGCGTCAAGGCGATGTGGTTCGTCAAGGCGGTCGAGGAGTACCGGGCTGGGCACCTGACGGAAGCGGTCGTGCTCCTTCCGACGGCGCTCGACGCCAAGTGGTTCGGCGACGTGACGCCCTGGCCACGGGTGGACCTGCGCGACCGCGTGCGGTTCAGGGGCGCGGTAGGCGCCGGAGCGCAGACGCCCATCTGCCTCGTTTACCTGGGCTCCGACGTAGACGGGTTCTTCGAGTTCTTCGGGCAACTCGGCACGCCCGTTCCGGGTGTCACGCCCGACCGCGACGACGGACCCGACCTGATCGGCGAGCTGTTCGAGTCGGCAGCGGCTGAGCCCAAGAAACCCGACACCCTCCACGCCTTCCTGAACCAACACCCCGGCGCCATCCTCGAACCGGCAGAGGTCACCCCCGACGACCTGCGCGCCTGGCTCGCCGAGGGGGATGAACACAACCGTGCCGGGGCGCGCAGCGCGTACCTCGTGGGTCGTGCACTGCTCGTCCAGCGCCAGACCACGAAGCACGGCAACGTCGCGAACTGGGCGGGAGAGCAGGCGTCCCTCCTCGGGCGGTCGGCCCGGACCATCCGGCTCTACGTTCAGGTCGCCCGAGCCGTCGATGCTGAATCGGCAACGCCGCTGCCGATCTCGGTCCTCGACCGTCCCCTGCGCGACGTTCCCTCCGCCATCCGCGCCGTTCGGGAGGGGCGGGACCCGGACGCCAGACCGGAACCCAAGCCGAAGCCACCCTCGAAGCCGAAGGTCGGCAAAGTCGAGCAGTGGCGCCAGAGCGCCCATGATCTGGTGTCGTCCCTGCCTCGCGGTGCGAGCCGTAAGGAACTCCTGCGTGCGCACCTGGTCGAGGTCTACCACGCGCTCCTGGCGGTGGACCCCGAACTCGTGGAGCACGTGCCCCCGCAGCCGCAAGATGCCGACCAGACGCCCTTCGCGGTCGCGGCAGCGGCTGCTGTGGCAACGGACAAGCCCCTCCCGCCGAGTGTGCTGAAGGCGCGCAAGCTGGTCGTGCCGCCGATGACCTACGCGGGGGGCAAGACCCGCGTGAAGAAGCCCCTGGTCGAAGCGACCGGTGTTCTCGTCGGGTGCGGGATGTACGGCGACCGTGTGTTCCGCGAGCCCTTCGCGGGCGGAGGCGCTGTGTCGCTGAACATGCGCGCAACGGGACGTGCCGGGATGGTCTGGCTGAACGATGCCGAACGGGGTGTCGCGGCGTTCCACACCGCTGTCGTCCGCGAGCCCGGCGAACTCATCGACCGCGTGGAGTCCGTCCAGATCACCAGCGAGCTGGTTTGGGACTGTTCGGCGGCGCTCGACGCCGGCGACCTGAAGGGGATCGATCTCGCAATGGCGGAACTGATCGTGAGGCAGTGCTTCTTCGGAGGGTTCGGGCGCATGTCCGGAAGCCTGCGCACGAACCTCACGTCCCGCTGGAACACCAGGCTAATCGTCACCCGCATCAAGACGGCGCACCGTCTTCTCAAGGGTCGAGTCCTCTACAACGAGTGCACGAACCTCGACGCCCGGGAGGTCATCGCCGCACCCGGTCAGTGCTTCATCTACGCCGACCCGCCCTACGTGCAGGCGGGACCGGACCTGTACCCGCAGCCGCTCGATGCGGCAATGCACCGGGAACTCGCCGGTGCACTCCTGGCGACCGACCAGCCCTGGCTCCTCTCCTACGACGACCATCCGCTCGTGCACGAGCTGTACAGAGGCTCCGTCTTCAACGAGATCCTCGTGCCACGCCAGAACAAGCCAGCCGTGCCTGAACTGCTGATCTGCCCGGCCGGACACGCCGACATCCTGCGCCCCGATGACGAGCCCGACCTCATCCAAGAAATCTTTGGACGCGGCGTGCCGTGATTCTCGGATTCTCGCCTTCGAGAAAGTCGGCTCCGAGAATCTGATTCTCGGGGGCTCAGATTCTCCGAAACGCGATTCTCGGGATCGAGAATCGGATTCTCGACGCGCTCAGATTCTCACGGTGGGGGTCTGCGAGAATCTGAGCACGTCGAGAATCTATGCTGCACGTCTCAGAATTCAGCGCCCATGCGAAGTAGTTGCTCGGAGTTGCCCATGCTCTGCACCGCGAGGGATTCGAGCAGCGTCCACTGATCCGGGTCCAAGTCCATCACGGCATCATGGCGGTAGATAAAGTGTCGGGCGAAGGTGTTCTCAAGCAACTCCTGCGTCTCGCCCAACTTGAACACTCGCGCTTCAGGAAGGCTCCCTTCCAAGGGCATGTCTTTGCGCTTCAGAGACTTCGAGCCAGGCTCCGGCGGTGGTGGGAATGGGCGTATCCGGTCGTAACGCAAGCGTTCTGGGATTCCCTCTTCGACCGAGCGCAGGTGCTCGTGCACTCGGTCGAGGTCCGATGGAAACAAGTCCTCCGCTCCAATCTTCGCGAGAATTTTCTTGAGTTCGTCCAGCAAGTTGCCGATGTGGTGGATTTCCTCAGCGAAGCGTTCAGGTGGGCATTCGTCAGGTAAGCCTCGCTGAAGACGCTGGATGCGTTGCTTATCTGCTGCCACTGAGTACGCGAGTCCGGTCACGTCCTTGATGGCGAGTTCGAAGGCGTGGCGCTGAAGGTAGGCGACTGGTAGGGCCACCTCGTCGGTTCGACCTTGCTCCGCCGCAACTTCGAGGGTCATGCGCGCCGCGAGGAGGTACGAGAGCCTGTAGTGCGGCTTCTTCCAGACTCCCCCGATCTTCGCGTCGTGGGTCTGTGCACCGGGCGTGCCGAAGCCGACGATCATGTCGTAGAGCCCATCAGGTGCCGCTCGCATACCGGTTCTCCTAGAACGATTTCTTCGCGACGCGAAGCAGCCTGCCGCACCTCCTCCTCCTCCGCAAGCGCAGCACGGCCGACGCGCCCACTGAAATCGACAGGGCTCACCTGCCGACTTTCGGCGGGAGTCGAAAAATGTGCACCGGGGGGAGTGCATCGTGCCCATGAGCCGGGTAACGTGATGTGTGTCGGGCGGTGACCCCATCCGGCCGGGATCTGTGATGCTGTCATACCCCTCCCCCGACGGGGGGAGGGGGTGCTTCTCTAAAGTAGCAGCACCACGAGAGACCAAAGCACGACAGTAGAGCGATCCAACGGCTGGCGCAGCGCCCAGACACCAAGCGTGCAGCGTAGCCAGTCAGCCCTGCCGATGGATCTCCTGACGCCATTCCACGGGCGAGGAGACGGCACGTATGGGCAACTGGAAGAACCTCGGAACGGAAGCCACCGAAGCCGCAGCAGCCGCGCTGCTGGGACACCTCGGGCTGTCAATCACCGCGTCATGGGACGACGCGCTGGTGGGCAAGGCGGACTACTACCTCTGGTCGGGCGAGTACCCCGGCGACACCAAGGGGCGCTACTGGATTCCCGCGCTGTTCAAGTGCGCCGACCTCCCCGGGGTCATCCAGCAGGTCGCTCGCGAGGACGGCATCACAGAGGCCGAGGCCTCCGAGAAGGTGCGCCGGTTCCACCGTGGACTGGGCAAGGATCGGGTCGCCCTTGCCTTCTGCGCCTTCGTTGAGATCGATCACCTTTCGCGTGCCGAGCAGGAACGGCTGCTCGCCGAACTTGCGAACGTGACGGGGCTCGGGTGGACGCTCAAGGTCTTCACGGGCGGGAAGTCCGTCCACGCCTACCTCGCGTTCGACCGCGCACTCGACCCGAACGACCCGCTCCGCGAGGAGATACAGAACCTCCTCGTCGTCTGC
Organism: Myxococcota bacterium; assembly: GCA_041687695.1. Lineage (GTDB taxonomy): Bacteria > Myxococcota_A > UBA9042 > PHBI01 > JAWLBL01 > JAWLBL01. Next base: position 12,346 of record JAWLBL010000057.1, read on the forward strand.
CTCACCGGCGACACGAAGATCACCGACCCTGGGCGCCTGATGCGCCTGCCCGGTTGGGACGGCGACCGCAAGCAGCCCGTCGTCCACTTGGACAGCACGGTCCACCAGTCTCCCGAGGGCATCCGGGATGCCCTGCGAGTCCGAGCAGGGGCGCTTGGATGCGACGACGTAGACGCGGCTCGGCAGAACCTCCGCCTCGCCGAGCGCCTGGAGACAAAAGCGCGTCACGAAGGCGGCGGCGAGGGCGCCCTCGAACTCCGCGACCACGCAGTACGGGTTCGGGAGACGCGGGGCAGCCTGTCGGACGAAGACCGCGACCTCGCCCACATGATGCTGGGCTCGAAGCCCCCCGTCAGCACTTCGAAGGTGACCGGCACCAAGGGCACAGGGGCGGTTCAGCGCGGCGACCTCGGGACCATCGCCGGACTGAAGAAGGGAAGCCGCACCGACCTCCCGTGCTGCGACCTCGGCGGCGAGGCGGGCGTTGTCCTGCACGACGCGGGCGAGGCGCCACGTGCCTACTGCCATCGGTGCGAAGTCACCTGGCTCCACCAGCAGGCGCCCGTTGCCTTCGTCCAGATGGAGGCGACCGGTAACACCACTTCGCTTAAGTGTAAGACAACCACGACCGGAAGTGATGTTACGACGACGGACCCGAGGTCCCGGTCCTTCCGCAAGGTGACGCGCTACTTGCCCCGCGACCTCGTGCAGGGGAAGTACATCCCGAACGCCCCTCTGACCCATCGCCTGACGCTCTTGAAGGCGGGCAAGGGCAGTGGGAAGACCGAGTACGCCGCGCACCAGGTGTCGGAGCACCAGGGGCGGGCAGTCGGTAACCGTCCGATATCGTGTCAGGTCCCCCCTTCCCAACCCGGTAGCGGGAGGGTAGGTCCAGAATTGGCGTCCCTCGTCCTGCGCGGCGATACCGAGAGCCGTGGGCGGGACGT
>JAWLBL010000058.1:0-1984 GCA_041687695.1 Myxococcota bacterium
CGTGGGTCGCGCAGCTGGCTGCGCGGAATGTCCGTGATGGCGGCCGAACCAGGCGCAGCGAGCTGCGCCTGGCCGGAGCACGAGCGAGCTCGTGCAGTCTGGTGGCAATTGCCGCCATTTCGCCCAGGCCCCTCCCCCTCTCACCCTTGATCGACGGCCCGATCTCTATATGCGGGTTCAGCTCTTACAGCGTCGGGCGGTGACGGAGTAGTCTTCGATGGCGAAGGGCTCCCAACCCGCGGGGATGTCCAGGGCCATGTCTGGAAACTGCGACGTGCTCGGGACCATTTGACCTGACTCGTTGAGATCGTCGAGTCTGATCCTCACGATCTGCCACTGAGCGCACGCGGTGGGCGCCGCGAGCGCCGGATTGACTCCTCCTCCGGGGGCGTCGCAGGTGACGAGGAAGGCGATGCCTGCGAGGGAGCCGAGGGCGAAGGTGCCGAACATGCCAATGAACTTCACAGTTGTCTCCTGAGGTAGAACGCGATCGCTCAATGAACGGGCAATGGGGCGTGCAAGGGCCAGCGTTGGCAGAACGCTTCCTTGGCAGAGAGCCACTCGGAGAGCTGGCGTAGCTCGAGGTCGTCGAGCTGGCCGTCGTAGACGAGGGCGGCGGCGAGTCCGTGGAGCTCCTGGACGGCGCGCTCTTCGAGCAGCGGCCAGTCGTAGCCACGCAGGAGCGTCTCGTCGTCGTCGGGGCAGAGCGTCATCGCGGTCCCCATCTCGGGTGGTCGAGGTCTCGCCGGGGCGCCGGGTCCGAGAGGCCGGGGCGAGCATAGGGCAGGGCCCAAGGAGGCGCAACCGCCTTGGCGGGGGGCGCGGCCAGGCCTCAGCTCGTTCACGTGGGCGCTGGAGACGACAGGGCCGCTCGGCCGCGTCGGGCTGACCCGCGGTTGTCGCCGGGAGCTCGTCGTCCTGCGGCAGGTGATGGTCATGGGACGCCGGGGAGCGGGCGCCGGTGACGAGGATGGTGCGGGGGCGGCTCGAAGCTCGTTGACGGGTCGGACGGGGTGTGGCAAGTGGCGCGCCATGAACGTCTACACTCGCGTCGTCATGAGCTTTGTGTTCACTCTGTTCGCCTTCGTCGGGTGTGATGACCCCGGGGGGGCGTCCACGGGGCCCTTGCCCGACGTCGACGCTGGTCCAGAGACCGGCGGCGGCGACTCGGGAGCGGGCGACGGGGGCGAGCTCGACGGGGCGGGTTCGGACGATGGCGGCCCGGACGGTGACGTGGCGGACGCGAGCGACGTCGCGGTGACCGAGGACGTCGCGGACGCCAGCGACGTTGCGGCGCCCAACGTGGGGTGCAAGGTCGTGGGCTCGGACCACTGCATGTGCGTGGACGACCCGACGCCCGACTGGACCGAGACGGCGTGCAGCCCCGCGACGGTCGAGAAGGAGCCGGGGGACACCGGGTTCTGCTGCGATGGCTACTTCTGCGACTGCAAGGCCGTGGCTTGCCGATACTCGCAGGGGTTGAATCGGTGCACGTGTGGGCAGTCGACGGTCGCCAGCGTGTCGGGCGGCGATCTGGTGACGACGTGTCCGAACGCCGGTCAGGCTGGCATCAAGTGCTGTAAGTACAGTGGGTCCTGCAAGTGCTCGACGACGGCCTGCCTCGCCGGCATCGAAACGGAGGTCGCGAGCTGCGGCGTCGCCGACGTGATGGAGTGCGAGGACAAGGAGCCCGTGGACGCGTGTCTGTGAGCCCGGCGCGGCACCGCTGAGGCGTGGCCGCGTCAGGGGTCGCGTGGGGCGTCGCCACGCCGCGACGGCGAGCGACGCCGCGACGATGGAGGCCGCGGAAGGCCGACAGGACCCAGCCCGCCCGGCCGGTCGCCAGGCGAGTGAGGACGGCGCATCTGCAAACGCAGCGAGCTGCGCCAGGGCGGAGCGCGAGCGAGCTCGTGCAGTCCGGTGGGGGGCGCGGGCCTCGGGGGCAGAGGCCGGAGATCGCCTCAGCCGGTGCCGCGAGCGGCGC
>JAWLBL010000058.1:2084-12057 GCA_041687695.1 Myxococcota bacterium
GATCCGCAAGCCCTCGCGAGCTCGTGCAGTCCGGTGGGGGGCGCGGGCGTCGGGGGCAGAGGCCGGAGATCGCCTCAGCCGGCGCCGCGAGCGGCGCGATCCGCAAGCCCTCGCGAGCTCGTGCAGTCCGGTGGGGGGCGCGGGCGTCGGGGGCAGAGGCCGGAGATCGCCTCAGCCGGCGCCGCGAGCGGCGCGAGGCAAGAGCCCTCGCGAGCGAGGGCACTCCGGTTGGAGGTGCGGGCGTGGTTGCCGGACTGCCCGAGCTTGCTCGGGCTCGTGGGTCGCGCAGCTGGCTGCGCGGGATGTCCGAGATGGCAGCCAGACTGGGCGCAGCGAGCTGCGCCAGGCCGGAGCACGAGCGAGCTCGTGCAGTCCGGTGGGGAGGCGCGGGCTGGTTCACGGGGGACCGGGAGCCGAGGTCAACCGGCGCAGCGAGCTGCGCCAGGCCGGAGCACGAGCGAGCTCGTGCAGTCCGGTTTGGGGAGCGGGCACGGTCACGGGGGCGGGAGCGGTGCTCAACCGGCGCAGCGAGCTGCGCCAGGCCGGAGCACGAGCGAGCTCGTGCAGTCCGGTGGGGGGCGCGGGCGTCGGGGACAGAGGCCGGAGATCGCACCAGCCGGCGCCGCTAGCGGCGCGAGGAATGAGCCCTCGCGAGCGAGGGCACTCCGGTTGGAGGTGCGGGCGGGGTACCCGGACTGCCCGAGCTTGCTCGGGCTCGTGGGTCGCGCAGCTGGCTGCGCGGGATGTCCGGGATGGCGGCCAGACTCGGCGCAGCGAGCTGCGCCAGGCCGGAGCACGAGCGAGCTCGTGCAGTCCGGTTTGGGGAGCGGGCACGGTCACGGGGGCGGCAGCTGTGCTCAACCGGCGCAGCGAGCTGCGCCAGGCCGGAGCACGAGCGAGCTCGTGCAGTCCGGTTTGGGGAGCGGGCACGGTCACGGGGGCGGCAGCTGTGCTCAACCGGCGCAGCGAGCTGCGCCAGGCCGGAGCACGCGTGGGGGCGTGCTCTGGCGGGGGCGCGGAGGGTCAGCCGACCTTGGCGGGGGCGGGGCGGACGGGGGTGGTCTGGGCCGTCGGTGACGGCAGGCCGGCCTCTAGGCCGAGGCTGGGGGCCAGGTGGACGTCCATCTGCGGGTAGGGGATGCCGATGCCGGCGGCGTCGAGGTGGGTCTTCACCGCGACGATGGTGCGCTCGTTGACGGGCCAGAAGTCGCTCGAGGCGCACCAGACGCGGACGACCCAGTCGACCGACGAGGCGCCGAGGCCCGTGATGGCGACCTGGTGGCCGCGCTCGGGGTGGCGGCCCTCGACCGACAGGGCCGCGGCCTCGAGCACCGAGCGGGTCTGGGCGAGATCGGCCGTGTAGTCGATGCCGACGGCGACCTCTACCCGGCGGACGCTGTTGTGGCTGATGTTCTCGATGGTGCCGGCGGAGATGGCGCTGTTGGGCACGATGATGCGGCGGTTGTCGGGCGTGTCGAGGGCCGTGACGAACAGGCCGATCTCGACGACCGTGCCGGACTGGCCGCCCGCGTTGATGAAGTCGCCGACCTTGAAGGGGCGGAAGACCAGGAGCAGGACGCCGGCCGAGAAGTTCGACAGGGTGCCCTGGAAGGCGAGGCCGACCGCCAGGCCCGCGGCGCCGAGGATGGCCGCGAAGCTGGTCGTCTCGATGCCGAAGAGGCTGAGGCAGGCGAGGATCGCCGAGACCAGGACCAGCCAGCGGGTCAGGCTGCCGAAGAAGATGCTGAGGGTCGCGTCGAACTTGCGGGCGCGCAGGGTGTTGGTGATGTTCGAGCCGAGCCAGCCCGAGAGCTTGAAGCTGAGCCAGAGCGCGATGAGCACGCCGATGACGCGCACGCCGTAGTCGGCCAGCTGGGGGAGGAAGGCTTCGAAATCCATGTTCAGCTCCGTTCGGGTTCAGGTCCGCGGACCTTGGCAGGGTTCGGCCGGGCTGGCAATCCGCGGACGGTCCCGGCGGGACACGGCAGGCGGGCTGCAGTCGGCTGGCGTCGAACGGAGATGAGGCGTGGAGTTGCCGCTGGTCGGTGGAGCGATGTTGGCGCGCCCGGTCAGTCGGCGAGGGTGCAGACGTCGTCGGTGCAGACGAAACCTGCTTCACACAGGGCGTCGACGCCGGCGCAGGCGCCGCCTTCGGGCACGGAGGCGGGTTCGTTACAGAAGGTGCCGTTGCCACCGTCGGGGCCACCGGACCAATAGTCGTAACGATCGGGGTATTGCATTCGCGGGTTCACCGCGGCGCAGACGAGGTCATGATTGCACCAGCCCGTGGGGCATACGGCGCCGAAGGTGCCTCTCACGGGTTGGCAGCTTCCGTCGCCATCCGACCACAGCTCGCATTCGAAGTGCGGCTCGCAGAACTGGACGCAGCACTGTTCGGTGTAAGGGTGGGGTCCGCACTCCGCGGCGACTTCGGCGTCGGATGCATCGAGCGCGTCACCGCTGGGGACATCGGGGGCGTCCTCGGCGGCGTCTTGCGAGCCGTCGGCCGCGTCGTCATCCGAAGCGTCGGCGTTCGAGTCGGCGTCGGGCTGCGTGCCCGGCGTGGAGGGAGCGGTTTCGCAAGCGGCGAAAGCTGTGGGAGCGACGAGGGCGACGAGGGCGAGTAGGGCGAAGATGAACCGCATGGCGGGACCGTAGCACGCCCGAAGTCGCGGGTGCAAGGGAGGCCTGGCCGTGTGCCGGCCCGGCGCAGGCGGGGCCACGGGTCAGTGCGGGGGGACGCCGCCCTCGACGCTGGGGCGCGGGTCGCTGATGCGGAGATCCGAGTCGTCGGCCTGCCCGCAGGTGACGACGCGCGCGCTGCCGGCGCGGGCCAGGCTGCGCAGGGTCGGGTCGTCGGTGGCCACCACGACCGCGCCGTAGAAGGGCACGTGGTCCATGAAGGCCCGGAAGGACCGCGCGACGTCGCCCATGTCCCGGTAGCAGTCCATGTGCTCGCGGTCGATGTTGGTCACGACGGCGTGGACCGGCCACAGGTCCAGAAAGGACCTGTCGCTCTCGTCGGCCTCGGCGACCAGGACGTCCGAGCCCCCGACGCGCACGCTGGTGCCCCAGGCCTCGACGCGGCCGCCGACCACCACGGTGGGGTCGAGGCCGCCCGCCCCGAGGACGGCGGCGATCATGGTCGTGGTGGTGGTCTTGCCGTGCATCCCGGTGACCGCCACGCCGTGCTTGTCGCGCATCAGCTCGGCCAGCATCTGGGCGCGGCGGATGACGGTCAGGCCGCTGCGCCCGGCCTCGCGCAGCTCGGGGTTGTCGGGCCGGATGGCGCTGCTGCGCACGACGACGTCGGCGTCGCCGAGGTGGGCGGCGTCGTGGCCGACGTGGACGCGCGCCCCGAGCGCCGCGAGGCGGTCGAGCACGGGCGAGGGGGTGAGGTCCGAGCCGGAGACCCCGTAGCCCCACGCCAGCAGGATCTCGGCGACCCCGCTCATGCCGATGCCGCCGAGGCCGATGAAGTGCGCGTGACGGAAGCGGGCGAGCATGGATCCTCCTCGCCGCGCCCGGGGAGAAGCGGCGGGGGGCGCGGGCGCTTGCCTGAGCCGTACGAACCGGCGCGTCCGGGGCCAACGTCGCGCGGCGAGGGGACGTCGCGGAGGGCCGACGGGCGGGGGCGCGAGCGGGCGTCAGGCGAGCCGCTCGAGGGCGGCGCGGGAGCCTTGGAGCAGCTGGTCGAGGACGTCGGCGCCGGCGCGGGGGCCGCCGGCGGCGCGGAAGGCGGCGGCGAGGCGCTGGGCCTGGGGGCGGAGGGCGCGGGCCTGGGTGATGGCGGCGCTGAGGCGGGCCGGGGAGAGCTGGCGCGGGGGGAGGCGCACGCCCACGCCGGCGACCTGGACGCGGCGGGCGACCTCGAGCTGGTCGCGGCCGAAGGGGACGACGCAGACCGGGACCCCCGCGGCGAGGGCCTTCTGGGTGATGCCCATGCCGCCGTGGCAGACGACGCAGGCGGCGCGCGCGAGCAGGGGGCCGTGGGGGACGAAGCGCTCGACGCGGGCGTTGGGCGGCGCGGCGAAGCCGGCGGGGTCGACCCCGGCGGTGGTGGCGACGACCTGGACGTCCTGGTCGGCCAGGGCGGCGAGGGCGGTGGCGACGAGGCGGCCGTCGTCCTGGAACTCGGTCGAGCAGGTGACCAGGACCAGCGGGCGGTCGACGGCGGCGAGCCAGTCGGGCGGGGCGCCGGGGGGCTCCCACAGGCCGGGGCCGATGAGGTGCGCCGAGGCGGGGCGGTCCGGGCAGGGGTACTCGAAGGGCTCGGCGGTGTAGTAGAGGAGGGCCGGCGCGGAGCGGCCGTAGCCGGTCATGTCGGCGATGGGCGGCGCGCCGGCGCGGGCGCGGATGGCGTTGACGCGGCCCAGGCTGCGGTTGATGGCGCGGCCCACGACGGCGCCGGCGAGGGCGTCGCGCAGGCGGCCGAGGCGGCCCGGGCGCGGGGCGAGGCCGGGGCCGAAGGGGGGCACGCCCGGTAGCTTCCAGGGCAGCAGGTAGGGCATGAACAGGGCCCAGGGCAGGCCCGAGGCCTCGGCGACGGCGGCGGCGCCCCAGTTGTTGAAGTCGACGAGGAGCAGGTCGGGGCGCGTGTCGGCGATGGCGGCGCGGAGGTCGTCGAGCTCGTGCTCGGCGCGGGCGGCGAAGACGCGCACGGCGCGTTCGAGCGCGGCCAGGGTCGTGCGGCCGCGGAAGTCGTCGTGGGCGATGGCCTCGATGGCCGGCGCGAGGGGGCGCGCGTCGAGGCCGAGGGCGGCGAGGGTCGGGACCTCGTCGGCGAGCGTGACGACGCGCACGTCGTGGCCGCGGCGCTGCGCCTCGAGGAGGATGGGCACCGTCGGGTAGAGGTGCCCGCGGGCGGGCGAGGTGTAGCAGAGGATGGTGGCCATCAAGCTCCTCGTTGGGCGCGCGAAGGGTCGCCCTGGTGTTGGGCGCTGGTCGTGGCGAGCGCCTCGAGCAGCTCGAGCACGGCCCGCTCGGCGCTGGCGCGGTCCAGGCCGCGGTCGAGCCGGAGGACCTTCCAGACGTACACGTCGGTCACCGCGACGAGCTGTCCGCGCAGCAGCTCGCCGGCGGGGCCCTCGCGTCCGCTCAACAGATCGGCGAAGACGCGCTCGACCCACTCGGCGTGCATGCGCCGCCCCTCGGCCGTGAGCGCGCCGATCTCGGGGAGGCGCTCCTCTTGCTCGAGCAGGCGCAGCGAGAGGTGGCCCCAGGCCTCGTAGTGGTCGAAGAGGACGCGCACCGCGCCGGGGCGGTCGCCGGGGCGGGCTTCGCCGCGCTGGGCCGCGATGCGCTCGCGGGCGTCGGCGGCCGTGGCCGCGAGCAGGCCGTCCTTGGAGCCGAAGCGGCGGAGGACGGTCTGGACCGTCACCTCGGCGCGGGAGGCGACCATCTCGAGGGTGATGCGGTCGAAGGGCTGCTCGGCGAAGAGCGTCGCCATGGCCTCGATGATGCGGCGGCCGGTCTCGGCGGCGGCTTCGGCGCGCGAGCGCATCTCGTATTTGCGTGTCTTTTTCACTTTAGCGAGGCTAACGCCAAAGTGGGCGGCCGTCCAGCGCGGAGCGGCGTCCGTGGGCGCCAGGGGTCAGGGGCGGGGCGAGCGCGACAGGCGGCGGCGGGCCGCGATGGCGAGGGAGGCGGCGGCGACGAGGGTGGCGAGCAGGGTGACGGGGGGCAGGCCGCCGGGCCAGGAGGCGGGGGCGAAGAAGGTGGGCCAGCCGATGAGGGCGCCGTGGAGGGCGACCAGGGCGAGGGCGACGGCGGGGGCGCGGAGGTGGGGGCGCTCGGGGGCGGCGGGGCGGCGGGCGACGACCAGGAGGGTCACGAGGGCGACGGCGCCGGTGAGGAGCGAGGCCTCGAGGGCGGCGGTGAGGCGGGGGTGGGCGGTGACGTCGGCGGCGAAGAAGCGCGGGAAGTAGCCGGGGTGCAGCAGGGGCAGGCTGAGCAAGGCGTGGAGGCCGGAGAGGGTGAGGCCGGCCAGGCCGCGCAGGCGGCGGGCCGGCCGGGCGGCGGCGGCGACCGAGAGGCCGAGCAGGGTCACGGCGGCGAGGGCTACGGCCTTGTTGGTGACGAAGAGGGGGAGCTGCGCGGGCGGCGTGTCGCCGAAGACGACGTAGCGGGTGGCCGCGTAGGCGAAGCTGCCGGCGAGCAGGGCCGGGACGAGGAGCTGGGGGCGGCGCCGTGGCATCGGGGGCGGTTTTCGGCTCAGCCGGGGGCGGCGTCAACCATGGTGAGGGTCACAGGGGGGAGACGCCGCGGGCGCCGAAGGTGGCGAGGTAGCTGGCGGGGAGGCCGGGGCAGGTGGGGCGCTGGGGGCAGCGGGCGCAGGCGGGGGCGAAGGTCTGGGGGGCGGCGGTGGTGCCGCGGACGGCGGGGGTGACCTTGGGGCGCTCGGGAGGGGGGACGGCGCACAGGGGGACGCCGACGTAGCTCTGGACGGTGCGCTGGGCGTGGGGGGCGGCCTGGGTGAGGGCGGCGCGGAGCTCGTCGAGCGGGGGGAGCGGGGGGAGCGGGTCGGGGTGGCCGCGGTCGGGGATGTAGGCGACCAGATCGATGGGGCGGCCCTGCTCGGAGAGCCAGCGGACCGTGGCGGGCAGGCTGGGCAGGGTGCGGCGGGTGAGGATGGTGGCCAGCTCGATGGGGACGTCGCGGAGGTGGTCGAGGGCGGCCATGAGGCGGGCGTGGGCACCGGGGGTGCCGACGATGGCGTCGTGCTGGGCCGGGTCGCTGGACTGGAGGGTGGTGGCGATGGCCTCGAGGCCGGGCAGGGCGGCGACGCGGCGGGCGAGGGCCGGGTCGGACAGGGCGGTCGAGGGGCCCTGCAGGCGCAAGGGGCCGGGGTGGCGCTCGAGGGCGGCCAGCAGGGCGTCGCGGCGCGGGTGGCGGGTCCAGTCGTAGCCGGTGAGGGTCAGGAGCGGCCGGGTCGGCTGGGCGGCGAGGTGGGCCAGGAAGGCGTCGAAGAGGCCGGTGGAGGCCAGATCGAGGCGGAGCTGGCTCTGCAGGCGCATGGCGCCGGCGACCAGGCGCTCGACCGGGCCGCCGCGGACGCCGGGGGCCTCGCAGAACTCGCAGGCCTGCCGGCAGTGGGTCTGCAGGAACAGGTGGACCTGGGTGACCGGGGGCTGGGCGGCGAAGTCGGGGGCGAGGGCGGCGGCGACGGCGGCGGCGAGGTCGCGCCGGGGGAGGGAGGACAGGCGGGCGCGGGCGACGCGGGCGAGGAGGACGCGCTCGAGCAGGTAGACCAGGCGGCCGGGCTCGGCGGCCGGGGCGGGCGCGGGGCGGGGGACGCGGACGGCGGGCGCGAAGGCGGCGGACAGGGCCGAGAGCGTGGCCTCGTGGGCGCGGAGGGCCTCGATGGCGGCGATGGCGGGGGCGGGGTCGGCCGAGGCGCGGTAGGAGAAGGCCAGGTGGTCGCCGCGGAGGTAGGCCGGGCCGTCGAGCGCGGCGTCGTGCCAGGTGACGAGGTGCTCGGCGCCGGCGTCGTCGGCGAGGCGGGCGAGGAGGTCGGCGCCGTCGCGGGTGAGGGCGAGCAGGGTCAGCCCGGGCGGCAGGCAGGCGCGGACCAGGGCGGCCAGCGCGTCGGCGGGGCGGGCGGCGGTCACGGGGTCGGGGCGGGGGCCGGCCGGGGGCTCGCGGGCTCGAGGCGGACGGTCAGCAGCTCGAAGTCGGGGGCGCCGACGGCGCGGAGGGCGGCGGCGTCGAGGGCGGCGCCGCGGAGCAGCAGGGCGGGGCGCGGGTCGGCGGGGGCGGCGGGGCCGGCGTAGGGGGCGAGGAGGTCTTCCAGGGTCAGGGCGAGGGGGCGCTGGGCGGCGTCGCGGGTGACGGCGCCGCGGAAGAAGAGGGCGCCGCCGTCGGCGAAGAGGAGGGCGTGCAGGACGTCGCCGGGGCGGCAGCGGGCCTGGACGTCGGGGCGGACCGGCTCGAAGGCGCAGGCGAAGGCGTGGGCCAGCGGCGGGGGGACGCGGCGCGGGAGCACCGGGCGGGCGCGCAGCGGCGGGGGAGGCGGGGGCGCGGGCCGCGTGAGCTCGGGCGCGGGCTCGGGGTCGGGCGGCGGTGGGGCCCAGGCCAGGGCGGCGGCGGCGATGTCGGCCTTGGTGGCGAAGCGGCGGCGCAGCTGGACCATGACCGGCAGGGGCATGGGCGGGGCGCGGTCGAGGCCTTCGCGGCCGTCGTGCCAGGCCTCGAGGAGGAGGCGCTCGGACTCGGCGAGCAGGGGCTCGCGCTGCTCCCAGGTCAGGCCGTCGACCTCGTCGTAGGTGAGGGAGTTGGTGGATTTACGGAACTTGGACTCGCCACCGAGGGGGCGCGCGTCGCGGATGCGGATGCCGTAGCGGGCCGGGTCGCGGCCCAGGGGGGAGTCGGCGGTGAGGTAGAAGGACGACGGGGCGAGGTCGTCGATGGCGTAGGCGTTGTCGCGGACCCAGGCGCGGGTCAGCTCGAAGTCCTCGGCGCGCTCGCCCGGGAAGCAGGACAGGAGGTTGACGCGCAGGAGGAGGTCGAGGGCGTGGGCCTCGCGGACCAGCTCGGTGGCCTGCTGGGCGCGCTGGCCCTTGACCATGAGCTTGAGGACGCGGTCGGAGGCGGACTCGACGCCGACGGTGAGGCTGGCGCAGCCGGCGCGGGCCATCAGCGCGAGGTCGCCGGGGGTGCGGGGGCTGACGCGGAAGGAGTCGGACCAGCGGAGATCGAGGCCGGCGGCGAGGAGGGCGCGGGAGAAGTCGGCGGCGACCAGGTTGATCTGGGTGTCGAAGAGCAGGAACTCGCGGGCGTCGTAGCGCTCGGCGAGGGTGGCCAGCTCGCGGACGGCGTGGTCGGCGGGCTTGGCGGTCTGGTTGCCGCCGGTCTGGCAGAAGGCGCAGGAGAACTGGCACTCGAAGGTGAAGAGCCAGGGCAGGACCAGGGAGGGGCCGAGGTCGCCGCGGTAGGCGGTGGCGCCGGGGAGCCAGGCGGGGACCGGGTCGCGGCGGTAGCGGGGGAGGTCGTAGATGCCGAAGTCGGGCAGGGGCCAGCCGGCGGCGGAGGGGGCCTGGCGGAGGCCGGCGCGGCCGAGCTGGACCAGGGTGCCCTCGACGCGGAGGGCGGGGCCGACGCGGTGGGCGGGCAGGGCCGAGAGCTGGTGGAAGACGTTGCAGAGGTCGGGGGGGCTGGAGGCGCCGGTGACCATGTCGGCGCCGTGGGCGCCGGAGCGGTCGAGCATGTCCGCGATCTTCTCGACGGCGGCGCCGCCGACGATGATGCGGAGCCCCCAGCGGCGCTTGAGGGCGACGGTGAGCAGGGCGGTCAGGGGGAGCTGGCTGGCGCGCTCGACCGAGAAGGCGACGAGGTCGGCGTCGCCGCGGTGGGCGTCGAGGCGGCGGGCGAGGGCGTCGACGACGGCGTCGATGGCGGGGTCGGGGGCGCCGGCGAGGTGGGCTTCGACGCGGGCGCGGTCGGTGCCGGCGTCGGTGGGGACCGGCAGGGGGGCGTGGAAGGCGTCGAGGGCGAGATCGACGGCGCGGCTGACGAAGCCGTCGCGGGCGATGCTGGCGGCGACGATGGCCGGGCCGAGGGGCGGGAAGCGGAAGGGGCCGTGGTCGGCGGGGGCCGAAAAATCCGGGGGCAGGACGAAGAGGACCTCGCGGGGGCGGAGGCCGACGGGGGCGGGGCCGGCGGTCAAGCGGGGCCTCGCGGGGCGGCGGCGGGGCGGGGCCGTTGGGGGGTCGCTGGGGGCCGGGGCGCCACGAACATGGGCGGGAGCATAGACGGTGGGGGGGGGCGGTGTCACTCGAGGCGCGGGGGAGGGGGAGGTTCGGGCCGGCTGGAAGAGGGTGTCGTATTGATACCGGCTGAGGCGGCCTTGGAGTGCTCCGGCTTGCCGGAGCCCCGGCCCCGGCGGCTTGCCGCCGGGATCTGGCCGCCAAACCGGCGCAGCAAGCTGCGCCGGATGGGGGCTCCACCAAGGTGGAGCACTCCGGTTGGCCCTTCT
>JAWLBL010000059.1:0-10029 GCA_041687695.1 Myxococcota bacterium
CACCGACGCCGCACCCGGAGCTCCCGACCGAAGTGCGGGTGGTACCGGTAGTGGACGGTCAGAGACTCCGGAACATGGGTATCACGGCATGTTGATGCTCGTGACCAATCACTGCCACTTGCTCATGCGGTCGCCACACGGGACGCTTTCGACCGGCATGAGCTTTCTCGGAGCCGAGTACACCAAGCGCGTCGACCGCGCGTATGGCTGGGATGGGCCACTCTTTCGAAAGGCAGGGGTCAGGGTTCATCACTCGCCGCAGGTCGAACGTGGGTAGGCCTACCCCTTCAACCCCCAACCTACCTGGCGAGCCAGCGGGCGAGGCTCTTCTCGGACGGGTAGACATGCCGCCGGGACCCGACGCGGTAGAGGTACCTGCACCCCTGGCGGCCTGCGCTGGCCACGACCTCCCGGCGCGGCTTCGCGCCGGCGCGGTAGGTGGTCACGCTCAGGTCGACCCCCTCGGCCCCGACCTGGACGCGCTGCGCATTCTCCTCGTTCACGTAGGTGCCACAGTCGACGTGGACGAAGTGCTCGGCGGCCACGCCGATCTTCGAAAGACGCGACAGCTTGCCCACTCCCTTGGTCATCGTGACCCAGTTGCCCTCGGACCTGATGACCGCGAGTAAGGCGCCGCCGTCGTCGGTCGGCGCCTCGGCCAGCCTGGTCTTCTCTGCATAGGCTGAGACGAGCCTCATCGCCCAGTGCGTGTTCAGCTTCTCGACCGACGTCCGCAATGGGATCACCCGTTCCTTGTCCCCGTGGCTCAGCCGCAACGTGAACTCGGCGCTGGGAAGCACGGCGTCACCGTCGTTCAGCAGGTCCGGTCCCGAACGCAGCCCCGCGAGCTCCATATCGCCGACGACCCCCTCCATGGAGACCTCGAGGTGTGCTCGACCGCTCTCGTCGAACTTTGCCCTGGCGTCGCCGAGGCTGACCTCGACGCCCGGATAGCCCGTCAGTGACACGTGCAGGGTGAGCTGGTCGTCCAAAGTGCCGCTGAGCGCGCCCTCCTCCCCACCAACGGGTTTCAACGCCGTGTAGAGCACGCGTTGCTCCTTCGGCACGTCGTCGACGGCGGCCCGACGGTACCGGAGATGCAGAGGCAGTTCGGCCTCGAACGGCTTGGAGACCCACTGAGAGCTGGCGGCGCGGCCCAAGACCTTGCCGGCGATTGGACCCGGCTCGAGCTCCTCGAGGGGGACTCTCGCGACGAAGTACCCGTCCACGCGGTCGCCGAACCAGACCTGGTCGTCGACGCCGTACATCGGCAAGTTGATGAGCCGGAGCTGCGCGACATCCGACCCGGCGGCCGCCTTCACGATCATCGCCTCGTCGTCGAAGGTCGTGCTGACCAGCTCCAGCGCGTCATCAACCTCAGCCTTGCCGCAGGCCGCCGAGACGGTCACTGCCATGAAGAGGATGACCAGACTGCGTTGCATCCCTCGTTCTCCCTGTTTGCGTCCAAACCCATCACCCAGCGCCCCGTGGTCACGGCCCGACGCGGCGCTGGCGACGCCAAGGTTCGACGAGCACGCTTGCCGAGCGCTCGACCTCTCGTCCTGGCCGAGAAGTTCATTTGCGCGGCCTCGCGACCGCCATGACCCATCGGTTCATCGTATCGGGCGGCGGGGACGTCGTGATGCTCTCGTCGACGTCGAGCTGGGCGCCGTGCTTATCGACCCACACGGTGCCAGTTGGCAGCGGACATCGCCGGCTCCCTTCGAACACCTTCTTCGCCACCTCGGCCCCGTCCCGCGCCCTGTAGATCGTCACGACCTTGTCCTGTGCGAAGTGACTGACTTTGTAGGAGGCACCAGAGATGTGGCGGCGGGTACAAGTCCCCACCCGTACCGGCTCGTCGCTCGGCTCCACGATGGCCACCAGGGCCATGTCGGAGAGGCGGTGATCCTCGGTGCCCCAGATCCGATAGCCGTCCACGACCAGAATCCCTCGTTCCGCCTCTCTGTTGGTGGCAAGGCCTCGACCTGCGATGTGGTCCAGCGTCTTCCGCATGAGCGTCTTGCTGAATTCATGCCGTAGCGTGATCTCGACGCGGTGCTCGCCCGCTGTGACGGCGAGCGGCGCGGCCACCTCCCGCATGGGAGAGAACGAAGGTCTTCGGACCTCGCCACCGATCTCGGCGAGGGTCGCGTCCCCGATGAGGTGCCACAGCGACAGCGACGCCCGGTGCGGGCGCAGATCCTTGCCCGCCGTCGTCTCGAGCGGATGCCCGCCGACACTCAGCTGTGCGTCCGCGGGGCCGATCCAAATCAACTCCGCCAGACCTTCGGGCGTCAGGTCGCACCAGAACCCCTCAGCCGTCCCGCCGTCGGGGCGCACGTACACCTTCTCTCGCCCCTCCTGCTCGGCGCAGCCGAGGATGTGAAATCCCAGGCCCTCCTCTGCGGCAGGCACCGGTACGAACTTCTCCAGGGTCGCGGATCGCTCGCCCAGCCGGCCGACCACCTTCAGGGTGGTCGTTCCCTGCGACAGGGTCTCGAGAGGCAGGACGAACATCGAGCGGCCGGCTATCGCCGTGTGGATGACCCCGTTCACGCTCACCTCGTCGACACCGCCGCCGGGGCCATCGATTCCTCCCCCGGCCGTGACGACCAGCGCGTTGCCTCGCCGCTCCGCCTTCACCCACAGCGCCAGCTCGGGCTTCAAGCAGCCCGGTAGAGCCAGGGCCAACGCGACACCGAACATCATGGAACTCGACCGTAACATCCTCTCACTCCCGCAACTCGCCCTGCCTGCGCTCGCCAGCCACTCTCGGCGTTGCCCAACGCCGAGGCGACCGCGTCAGGAGGACGCCTCGATCAACTAGATTTCGACACGTTCGGGACGCGAGACGCCGGAGGCGCTCAGCGGCACGGGGCCCTGATCCAGGGCGCGCGTGCGAGCCGCGGTCCAGCAGTCCCGCACGCATCAGACCGCGCGTCTCGCGGATCCTGTCGCGAAAAAATCGCTGACTCGGGTTCCGAGGGTCGGGGTTCACCCGTTTCGGCGACCAGGAGATGCTCCAAAGCGCACAAAGCGCAGGGTCCACGTCCGAAAGAGTCAAATTGCTCCTCTCGAGCGCAGGGGCCACGTCCGAAATAGTTAGATTGCTCCTCTCGGGGACGGCTCGGCACGGTGGACAGCCCGGTTGGAGATGGGCACGGTCGGCTCATGGCGAGGCCACTGCGGATCACCGGGGCCGGGCTCGTGCACCACATCATGAATCGTGGGACGGCGCGGCGGGACATCTTCGAGGACGACGAGGAGCGGCTCGACTTCTTGCTGGACTTGGCGGAGATCAGTGTCCGGTTCGGGGTTCACACGCTCGTGGTCGTGCTGATGGACAACCACTACCACCTCGTGGTCGAGGACGAGGGGAACGCCCTGTCGAACGCCATCGGTCATCTGAACCAGCTACACGCGCAGCGGTTCAACGGTCGCCGGGGGCGGGTCGGGGCGCTGTTCCAGGGGCGCTTCAAGTCTCGGTTGGTCCAGGAGGAGGTCTACCTGGCAGAGCTGGTGCGCTACGTCCATGCGAACCCGGTGAAGGCCGGCATGGTGGCGCGGGCTGGCGACTACGCATGGAGCAGCCATCACGTGTACCAGGCCCGCCAGCATCGCTCCGATGGCCAGCCACTACCGCAAGCTCGCCTCGGCCGACCCAGAGCTACAGTCCATCATCGACTCGGTGCGAACCAGCCTTCACCACGGACCGGAGAGCAGCTCATGACGGCATCACGCCGGCCTGGCGTCAGCAGCGCCCCTTCGACACGCCTGCTTCGAGCCGACCGCCAGGCGTCGCGCACGCCAGGCAATTTAACTTTTGCGGACGTGGCCCCTGATTTCTAGCAGCGATCCTCCGACACGCCTGCCTCGAGCCGACCGCCACGCGTTTCGCACGGCAAGCAATTTGACTCTTACGGACGTGGCCCCTGAGTTTTCGCCGGCAGGACGGCACTGCGGGCGGCGCTCGCGGTGGCCGGCCCCACGTGGCTCACGCAAGGCGACGTGACGCGCGAGAGTTACCGGCGCCGCAGCGATCCACGGTTGCTTCCACCCGCCGCACCCATGTAACCGTAGGCCCGGGGCGGGCACCGGCCCGCCTCCGAACCTACCCATGGAGATCCGACCATGCGCCCGACCGCTCTCCTCGCGCGCCTAGCGACCCTGACCATCCTGGCCGGCCTCGCCGGCGGTTGCTCGGACGATGCGCAACCCTCACCCGACACCGGCCCCGACGTCACCGAAGACGCGGGGGACGACCTCACCGAGGACGCGGGGGCCGATGTCCCCGAAGGTGACGGGGGCGTCACCCCGGACGCCGCAGGCGTGGACGCGCCGGGAGGGGACGCCGAGGCCGACGCCGCGCCCGACACGGGGCCGGACATCGTGATCACGGGCTGTAAGGCCGACGCCGACTGCGGCGCGTTCAAGTGTGACGTGGCGACGGGCCTGTGCGTCGAGTGCCACGGCGACGCGGACTGCGACGACGGCAGCCCGTGCACGAGTGACACGTGCGCCGCGGGCAACTGCGCGCACGAGCCGGTGGGCGGCGAGGTGGCGTGTAGCGACGGTAATCCCTGCACGCTGGGCGATACCTGCATCGCGGGCGCCTGCCAGGGGACCATGGACCCGGCGTGCTGCGCGCCCCTCGACTGCCCGAAGGACGCGGTTGCGAATGACGCCGACGGCGACGGGTGTGTCGACACCTGTGTCTGCGCGGACGGGACCGTGCTGAAGCCCGGCGCCGCCTGCCCCAACTGCGTCGCCGACGCCGACTGCGACGACGGCAAGACCTGCACGGACGATCTCTGCATCGGAAACGTCTGCGAGAACATGCAGATAGCGCCCTGCTGCGACACCACGTGCGACTGCTACGTCAAGAGCGAGCCCCTCAAGGGCACGTGCTTCGAGCCGTGCTCGGGGTGCGGCAACCACTGGGCGTGCGAGGACGGGATGTGCATCCCGCAGTGCGGTGAGCTGCCGCCGGCGACGGTCGACTGCGCGTTCGGCTGCAAGGCCGTCTCCTGCGAGCCTCCGCTCGTCGCGTTCGACGGCGACGGCGACGGCTGCGCCGAGCAGTGCGTGTGCGCGCCCGGCATGGTCACCGAGGGCGACGGCTGCGCCTGCGACCCTGGGTTTGGCTGCGCGAACGGCGCGCTGTCGGTCGACACCGACGGCAACGGCTGCCCCGACACCTGCACCGGGGCGTGCGCCAACGCGTGCGAGTGCTACGACAGCGGCGCGACGGCGGGCGCGTCGTGCGCGCCGCTCAAGCCTGGAGCCGGGAAGTTTTGGGCGTGTGAAGGCGGCACCTGCGTCGAGCAGTGCGGGCCGCTGCCGGTCGAGCTCGAGACCTGTCCCGCGGCGAGTTGCATGGCCTCGAGCGACTGCCTCGTGGGCGACTACTGCGTGAAGGCGCCGGGCACCTGCGGCGAGGCGGGCACCTGCGCGCCCCGTCCCGAGGGGTGCCTGCCGATCGAGGATCCCGTCTGCGGGTGCGACGGGACGACCTACGGCAACGCGTGCGCCGCCGCCGAAGCCGGCGTCGCCATCGAAAAGGCCGGGCCGTGCGAGCCGGTCGCGGCGTTCTGCAATACCGAGGACAACGGCCAGTGCTTCAAGGGCTTCTTCTGCAACTTCGTTCTCGGGACCTGCAAGGAGAACCTCGCCGAAGGCGCTTGCCTCGAGGTCCCGACCGGATGCCCGAAGGTCATCGAACCGGTCTGCGGCTGTGACGGCTCGACCTACGACAACGACTGCACCGCTGCGATGGCCAAGGTCTCCATCCTGCACTACGGCGCCTGCGGCGACCCCGTCCCGAAGAAGTGACGACGACGCCCGAGCGCCTCGACCGATGAGTCGCTCGGCCGGAGAGCGGGAGGGCGCGTCGTCCTCTCGCTCTCTGCGCGCTCCCGGCCATCCCGCAGACGTCCGAGCGCTAGGGAGCGCTAGGGGTCAGGTCGTTTCATATGTCACTTTCCGACGCCCGGGAACAGGCCCTCTCCCCTTTCATGAAGCCTGGTCTGCGGGCGCTAGCTGCCCCTTGCGTGGCGCACCTCGACGCGGCAGAATCTTCTCATGGCGAGGCGGACACGCATCGACTATCCGGGGGCCTGGCACCACGTGATGAACCGTGGCGCCCGTCGTGCAGAAATCTTCGTCACCGACGACCACTGCCGCCTGTTCCTCGAAGTTCTCGCCGAAACGGTCGAGCGTTCGGCGATCGAGGTAAACGCGTACTCGCTCATGCCGAATCACTACCACCTCCTGGTCAGGTCGGTCCTGGGCAACCTCTCCGAGGCGATGAAGCATCTCTCGGGGACCTACACGCAGAGGCTCAACCAGGAGTGCGGCTGGGACGGGCCCCTCTTCCGCGGGCGGTTCCGGAGTCGGGTGGTCGAGAAGGAGGAGTATGAGCGTCACCTGTTCGCCTACCTTCACCTCAATCCGGTGCGTGCTCGCCTCGTCAGGCGTCCTGACCAGGAATGCTGGACGAGTCACCGGGCCTTCGTCGGCCTGGACGCTGCGCCCCCCTGGCTCTCGTTGGGGGAGGTGCGTCGGGTCTTCGGATCCGGCGCCGGGCTCGACGCGTTCGTGCGCGCAGTTTACTGCGGTGCCGAGCCGTGGCCGACCGGATTCGACGAGGAGGTCGACTTCTTCACTCGGAAGCGCTCGGCCGTGCCCGTGCCTACGGGTTCCCATGCGAATAGGGACGAAGCCGCTGCTGGCCCTCCTGAGTCGGGCATCTCGACCGAGACACTCCTCTATCGAATCGCCTCCATTGCCGGCGCCTCTATCGACGAACTCCGGTCCCCCTCCCACGGACGCGGAGCCAATCCGGCGCGCCGGTTCGCCGTCCTCGCCCTGCGGACCATCCCAACCCTCACGAGCCGCGACGTGGCCGGCCTGCTGGACATGTCACCCGGCCAAGTCCGCCTGGTCGCGCACAGGGGATGCCGGCCCGGAGACGAGCAGATCCGAGACTGGCTCGAAGCATGGTCGGACACCTCCAAGCCAAACACCACGCTCGGCGATACGGAAAGTGAAATATGAAACGACCTGACCCCTGCATCGCAATGCCAGGCCTGACCACCGCAGCAGAGCCATCGATCGTCGACGTCGTCGGCGACGTGGACCGGCCGACGCGCCACTTCCCGTTCGCGCGCGCGCTCGACCACCTGCCCGGCCGCTCCGGCGTCGTGAACGGCGTCCTGATGCTCCTGCGCATGGTGCGGCAGGGGGAGGCGTTCTTCACGAGCGAGCGCCAGCGCTTCGGCTCCGTGTTCCGCCTGATGGTCGGCCCAGACCCCATCGTCTGCGTGGCGGACGCGGAGCTGAACGCGAGCATCGGCGCGAACCGGGCCGGGATCTGGTCCAGCGCGCTGCCGTGGGCGTACCTGCTGGGCGGCGTGAACCGTCGCTGGGAGAGCGTCGACGGTCCGCTCGCCACCGACGGGAGCTTTCACGACGACATCCGGCGCATCCTGCGACCGGCGTTCAACGCGGCGGCGCTCGCCGGCTACGTGCAGGACGCGACGGAGATGTTCCGCGCCCGCTTCGCGCAGTGGGAGCAGCGCGGGACGGTTCCGCTCAAGGCCGAGGTCAGACGCCTGCTCGCCGACGTGTCGGCGAAGATTTTCCTCGGCATCGACGACCCCGAGGAGGGCGCCCGGCTCGACAGCGCGACGGCGGATGCGTGGCTCGCGCCGCAGGCCATCCTGAAACGCTCGCGCTTCAGCCCGGCGTGGCGCCGCGCGATGGACGGCTACGACCGGCTCTGGTCGTCGCTGCGACCTCAGGTGGAGCGCCGACGCGCGGGCCAGGGGCGCGATCTCTTCAGCCGGATCTGCCAGGTCGACACCGCCGGCACGTGGATGGACGACGACGCGCTCGTCCGCATGCTGATCTCGACGATGATGGCGGCCTTCGACACGACGTCGTCGGGCATCGCGAGCATGGCGTACCTGCTGTGCAAGCACCCCGAGTGGCAGGAGCGCCTGCGCGAGGAGGCCGCGCCGCTCGCGGGGACGACGCCGGCGCCGGCCCAGTTGCTCGCGCTCGATCTGCAGGCCTGGGCCTGGAAGGAGACGCTGCGCGTGCTGCCGGTCGCCGGGCAGCTGAACCGGCAGTCGCTCGTCGAGACGGAGCTCGGCGGACACCGCGTCCCAGCCGGCGCGCTGGTGATCGCGCTGACCGGCACGACGATGTGGGACGAGCGCTACTGGCCGGAGCCTCGCCGGTTCGACCCGCTGCGCTTCTCGCCCGAACGCGCGGAGCACAAGCGCCATCCGGGGGCGTACCTGCCGTTCGGGCTGGGCGGGCACGTGTGTCTCGGCGCGCAGATCGCGACGCTCGAGGCCGCGGCGTTCTTCTCGACCTTGCTGCAGGGCCGTCGCCTACGACTCGCGCGCGACTACGACGCCGGTCACCAGTACCTGCCGTTCGGCATCGTCTCCGGACGACTCGACACGGTCATCGAGCGCATTTGAGGCTCCCGAAGATGGAGAGATCGAAATGAAGAGCGTGGGAATCGTCGGAGCGGGCGTCGCCGGCCTTACCGTCGCGCACGAGCTGCTCGAGCGCGGGTTCGCGGTGACGCTGTACGAGGCGGAGTCGTTTCCCGGCGGCAAGGCCGGCTCGGGCCGGACGCCGGACGGGCTCGTGCGCGAGCACGTGAACAAGAACTTTTCCGCGCACTATTACTGCCTGCCCGAAACGCTGAAGCGCATTCCCTGCGGGGACGGCACGACGGTGTTCGATCGCCTCGTCTCGTCGAGCACGGCGACCTGCCGCTTCCCGGACGGCTCGGAGGTCGCGATCAGCGGGCGCATGGGGATGACGCGAAAGGAGCGCTCCGCCGAGGGGCGCCGCTTCATCCGGGCGTTCGCCGCGCAGGGGCTGCCCAAGCGCGACACGCTGGCGTTCGTCGCGAAGCACGCGCGCCTGCTGTTCATGTCCCCGGCGCGTCGCGAACGCGAGCTCGGCGGCATCAGCTACGCCGACTACCTCGGTGTCGAGCGGCGCAGCCCGGCGTTGCGATACCTCGTCCAGCTCATCGAGATCAGCGCGGCGGCGAACCCCGAGGGGCCGGCGCTCGCGGCCGCGGAGCAGACGCTGCGCGTGTTCGGTCGCTTCTTCAATCCGCACGGCTCCGCGTCGATGATCAACATGCTCGACGGTCCGTCGCGTGAGCGCATGTTCGAGCCGTGGGTCGCCCATCTCCGGGGGCTGGGCGCGACGCTGCACTGCGAGGCCTCGGTCGAGGCGATCGTCGTCGACGGGGACCGTCGCGGGGTGCAGCGCGCGAGCGGCGTGGACTGGCACGACGTCGTGGTGGTGGCGACCTCGACGCCCGCGCTGCGACGCCTGCTGCCCGAGGTCGCGCCGCCGCCGCGCGCGGAGAAGTGGGCGAACGGCTTCTACTTCCTCCTGCGGGACAAGCCGCAAGGCGCGGTCGAAGGAGACCTCCGCTTCTCTCTCGGCAGCCCGTGGTCCGTGATTTCGGGCTTCCGGCAGTTCGAGGGGCGCTGGTACCTGTGGACGGCCGCGTCGAACGCGAAGACGCCGGGCAGCCTCCACGGGCGCTGCTATCCCGAGTGCACCCGGGACGAGCTCCGCGCGGAGCTGCTCGCGCAGACGGCGTTCGAGCAGCCGGAGCTCGTGGAGGACTTCTTCCCCGGGCAGGGTCTCGAGTGGGGCGACGGCCGCTGGCGCAACGCGGCGCCGCTCTTCGCCGCCACGCTCGGCGTCGACGAGGTGCCGAACCGGACCGGGACGCCGGGCGTGTACGTCGCGGGCGAGTTCACGCGCACGACGGTGAAGGTCGCCACGATGGAGAAGGCGAACGAGTCCGGAAAGCGCTGCTCCGCTGCGATTTGCGCGGCCTTCGGCGTGGCGTATCCGGAGGCGAAATACGCGTACGACCGTTACTCCTCGCCGTAGCCCATGCCCGGGCCCCCCAGTCGTGTGCTTCAATCACCGCGGAGGCGTGTGGGCTGGAGCCGCGCCGTAGCGCGCGGCCGG
>JAWLBL010000060.1:0-9504 GCA_041687695.1 Myxococcota bacterium
TGTGCGGTTTCCCACACTGACCACAGCTCCGACGACGACTAGGCGTAGGTCCCCTTCGAACGGAACTCCGGCTCATACACCACTTGACAGGACGCTACTTGCTCCGGTTTGAACGCCCCACCGCCAGCCTTGTACTCGACAGCATACGTGCCCGGCTCCGGCCCACCTGCTCGCGCGGCACCCGTCACCCTGACCACCCCATCCACGAACGTCGGCGGGTCCCCCTCGAGCTTCCTCCGAACCTGCTCCACCTTCTCGGGCTGCCCCGGCTTCGGCAGCCGGTCGACCAGCTCCAGCCGCTCGACTTCCGAGCTCCCGCCCCGTCGCCCTGCCTACTCGACGCGCTCCCGGTCGCCGTCGGGCCCGTAGCACCACACCTCGACGCCGACCTCGACGAGCGGCCGCTTCTCCCGCTCGGCCGTCTCGCGGTCGAGGAACACCACGCGCACCGCCTCGACCTTGCGGCCCCGGGGCAGCTTGCCGTGCCCGCGGACCCTTGCGACTCCCATGATCTCCCACCCCGAGATGTGCTCACTCGGCTCGAGGAGACACGAGTACTCCGCCACGCGCTCCGCCTTCAGGTATGCGACCGGCTCCAGGGTCTGTCGCCCCGCGGTGTACACAGCCTCCTCGGCCTTCGCAGGCGGCTCCTCCCAGTAGTACCTGACCTGCCCGGGCTTCGCCGCCCTCGCCATCGCCCAGTAATGGGGCGCCGCCCGCTCCACCCAGGAGACCGAGTCGAAGTCCTCCAGCCCGCGGGTCAGCAGCCACTGGTCGCCGAACTGCTCCACCGAGTCCCAACCGGCGTTCCAGAAGACGTCCGGCTGCTCGAAAGCGGCTTCCACCTCGGCCTTCGTCGTCACCAGCGCGAGCGTCCGCGACTTCACCAGCCCCAGGTCCGGCAGCCAGCGTCCGAAGTCGCAGTGGCTTCTGACGGAGCCGGCCGAAACCGTTCTCCCTCGCAGGGCTGCTCGGAACACCTCGACCTGCTGACGAACCCCCTTTCGGATGCAACCGGCAAATGAGCCAGGAATGATATGCATCATGATGCGGGCTTCAGCACCATAGTTGGCGTAGGCCACCCACTCTTCGCCGTCGGCGATAGCCCCGAAGCTCGCCGGCGTACCCTCGCGCGGGTCTTCATGGGCCTGTAGCTTTTTCAACAAGTCCTTACGCAAGAACCTCCGGCCCTCGCCAAAGGGCATCCTGAAATGAGTTGGCTCGATTCCAGCCGTCAGGAGGGTAGCCAGGAACCAATCCACGTCAGCATCGAGTCCGTCGCTCACAAGATCAGCCGTCATGAGGACCGAACACTGCGGATCAATCCGAGCTACTCGCGCCATTTCAAGGCTCCCGACTCGTCGTAGAAGGCGACATACCAGCGGCCGTTCTCCTTTGGCATGATGAGCTTGCCGCCAACATGTGCTGCTTCCGCAGCCGAGCTACAAACATAAACCACCCCATCATACACCTGCCCATCCTCCATCACGAGCTTGCCGCCACCCGCCGCCATCGCCTCCCCATAGCGCTTGGCCTGCTCCGGCTTGAACGCCCCACCGCCAGCCTTGTACTCGACAGCATACGTGCCCGGCTCCGGCCCGCCTGCTCGCGCGGCACCCGTCACCCTGACCACCCCATCCACGAACGTCGGCGGGTCCCCCTCGAGCTTCCTCCGAACCTGCTCCACCTTCTCGGGCTGCCCCGGCTTCGGCAGCCGGTCGACCAGCTCCAGCCGCTCGAGCTCCGAGCTCCCGCCCCGTCGCCCTGCCTACTCGACGCGCTCCCGCTCGCCGTCGGGCCCGTAGCACCACACCTCGACGCCGACCTCGACGAGCGGCCGCTTCTCCCGCTCGGCTGTCTCGCGGTCGAGGAACACCACGCGCACCGCCTCGACCTTGCGGCCCCGCGGCAGCTTGCCAGTCTCGCGAATCCCCGCCAGCCCGAGGATCTCCCACCCCGAGATGTGCTCGCCCGGCTCCAGGAGACACGAGTACTCCGCCACCCGCTCCTGCTTCAGGAACCCAACAGGCTCGAGTGTCTGGCGCCCGGCCGAATAGACGTCCTGTTCCGCCTTGTGTGGCTTGGTGACCCAATAGTACCTGCACTGCCCGGGCTTCGCCGCCCTCGCCATGGCCCAGTAGTGGGGCGCCGCCCTCTCCACCCAGGAGACCGAGTCGAAGTCCTCCAGCCCGCGCGTCAGCAGCCACTGCTCGCCGAACTGCTCGACCGAGTCCCACCCCGCGTTCCAGAAGACATCCGGCTGCTCGAACGCCGCTTCAACCTCGGCCTTCGTCGTCACCAGCCCCAGTATGTTGCATTTCAAAAGAGAGAGTTCGGGTAACCATCGGCCGAAGGAGCCTTGCCGCCGGATATCACCGGTGACGACCTGGCCGCTGCGCAACAGGTGCCGAAGAATCACCCTCTGGGCTCGCATCCTTTTCAGCTTCACCTTGGCCGACAGCTCGTGCCCGATGCTGGTCATTATGCGAGCCGTTTCGCCATGGTGGCAGTATCCCAACCATTCCTCGCCACCCTCGATGGCTCCAAAACCGGCCGGCTGGAACTCCGACGGTTCGTAGGCCTGCACTCGTTCCAGGACCCGCTCGAAGCGACACGGACGTGAGCTTGCGAGGTACGGGACCCGCCAACCGTCGACCTTGAGCTCGGCAACTTCGACAAGCTCCGCGAAGATTCGCAAGTCCTCCTCGAGTCCGGAGCTTCTGATGTCCACGTCCATCTCGGACGAACTCTCCCGATCGACCCGACTCACAATTGCCACAACAGCTCCCCTCCGTCAGTGTAGTACGCTACATGTCGCATAGACCGCGGCATCCCTCGCAGCCGGCGCGCCACACCGTCGGCTTCTTTCTTGGAACTGCAAAGATAGACCACCCCGTCATACACCTGCCCATCCTCCATCACGAGCTTGCCGCCACCCGCCGCCATCGCCTTCCCATACCGCACGGCCTGCTCCGGTTTGAACGCGCCCCCACCTGACTTGTACTCGACGGCGTAGACGCCTGGTGGAGGCTCTCCCGGCTCCGCGGGCCCGGACACCCTCACCACCCCATCCACGAACGTCGGCGGGTCCCCCTCGAGCTTCCTCCGAACCTGCTCCACCTTCTCGGGCTGCCCCGGCTTCGGCAGCCGGTCGACCAGCTCCAGCCGCTCGACCTCCGAGCTCCCGCCCCGCTGCACCAGCCGCCACTCGTTGTACGCCGCGAAGAGGGCCCCTTTGTCCCCGGACTCCGTCGACCTGTCCAGCAGATCCCTCAGCACCTTCATCTGCTGGTCCGCCGGCCGCCGCCGCCCGCTCGCGTCCGTCGTCACGAGCGCGATCATCCCGTCACGGAGCGCGTGTTTGAACTGCCGGTACGCATGCTCCCCATAGTCGCGCGTCAGCCCGGCCGTCGCGCGCGCGAGCACGTCGCCCCGCCCACGCGCCGCCATCTGCGCGTGGACCTCGGTGATGAGCCCCTTGCCATCGAGCCGATGGATGAACGCCCGGTCCCGCTCCGAGAGCCCACGCTTGATCAGCGCGTCCTCGAGCTCTCCCAGCCGCGTCGCCCCGGCCAGCGCCTTCAGCGCCGCGTCCTTGGACTGCTGAAGCCCACGCTTCCCCTTGGGGCCCACCACGATTCGCCCGGACTCGTCCAGGTGGATCGGCGGATAGCGGCTGTCGTCCGCCGCCAGCCGGTGCCCGTCCTTCCGATAACCCAGCCGCTTCAGCTCCTCGGCCACATCCTCGGCCCGGCGCTCCTCCTTCATCAGCGCCTCGAGCCGCCCGAGGCGCTGCTCGTACGACAGCTCCGCATCCGGCCCGGCGAGCGCCGCCTTCACCCCAGGGTCCGCCTCTACCCGGCGACGCAGCCCTCCGGTCCCGTCCAGCGCGTCGGCGACCTCGATGGCGCGCATCGCGTCGTCCACCGTCGTCGGCGGCGTCTTTCGCAGGATCAGCGCGTACGCCTCGCCGGTCGCCGCCGCCCCGTCCGGCCCGGTCAGCCGCCTGGCCAGCGGCCCGACCCATGCGCTCCCCGCCCGGCCCGCTTCCACCCCGGCGCGCAGCCGGCCCGCCCCCCCGACCGCCGCTCCGACCACCTCATCGCGCAGAAACTCGACCAGCGCCCCCGCGACGGGCTGCACGGTGTACGCCGCACGCCGCGCCGCCCCCAGCGACCCAGCCCCGATCGCGCGCTCGAGCCACAGCGCGAGGACCAGCGCCGTCCCAACGTCCTGCTTCCGCCCATTCGCCCGCCGCACCTGGGCGACGGCCTCCGCCAACGCCTGCCCCGCCTTGCCGAACGCCTTCAACCCGGCCATGAGCGCGACGTCCCGGAGCACCTGCACCGCGACCTCGGCCAGCGCATCCCCGCTGAGCAGGGCCACCAGCTCGTCGGCCAGCCCGGGATGCTCCGCCGCCGCGATCCGCGCGATCGCCATCAGCCGGTCGCCGGGCGCCGCCCCGCTGAGGTAGCCGTCCATCCACTGTTCGAGGAGCCCGATGACCGTCCCGGTGGCGGACGGGTTGCGACCGCGCGCGCCCTCGGCCCCGGTGCGTCGAGCGATGCTCCCGGCCGCCCGATGCTCCCTCGCGATGGCCCCTCGCTTCGAGGTCTCCTGATTCGGAAGTCGCTCCGGATCGACGCCCTTCGCCTCTCCGAGCCCACCGCCTCGGATCCCCTTGTCGCCCACCCCCGGTCGATGCGGCGCGCGAACCGCCGCGTAGTGCTGCTCCAGCGCGAGCAGGAACTCCGCCGTCTCCTTCGGGAGGACCTTGATCTCCCCGGTGACCTCGCTGTCCAGTCGCTCCGGCACGACCAGATACGCCCAGCCCTTGTCGATCTCCGCCGACTCCGCGCTGTACTTCTTCCCGACGGCCCCCGTGGCCTGGTGGTGCTTCGCTTCGGCCTTGCCCCGTCGCGAGCCCGCCGCCAGCATGGCCTTTCGGGACCGCGCCTCCCCGACGAGCCCCTCGCCCTGCCCCTGCCCGACGTACACCGCCTTCTGCTCGTACCTCGCCGCGCCCGCCCTCCCCTTCGCCTCGCCCGTCCAACGCAGATGTGGCGCGGTCTGCCCGCCGAAGGCCGTCGTCGCTTCTCCGAGCGGCACGGCGCCTCCGAGCGAATCCATCAAGGTCGCCTGGACCATCGCGCCCTCGAGCCCTGCGACGCCGAGCGCATCGAACGCGGTCCGATAGAGCGCGTCGCTCTGCTGAAACTCGGGATCCGCGTCGCGTTCCGCCCGGCTGAAGAGCCCGAACCACTGCCGGTACACCTGCGCGAACGCCTGAGGCGTCTTCGCCTTCGGGAGCACCTTGGTCTTCAGCGCTTCGAGCGCCTTCTCCTCGCCCGCGAGGTGGTCGACGTGCTGACGCAGCATCGCGTGGCTCGCATCGTCGGTCGCGCCGGGCAGAAACTCCTCGTTGTCGATCACCTCCTCGCCCGCGCTCGGCACCAGACCGTCGAGATCGGCTCGCACCGTCTCCGGCTTCAGCTGACCGACCTCGTCCCCCTCGGCCGCGAGGAACGCAGCTTCATCACTCGAGGCAGCATCGGCCGCGGTGGCCGTGTCGAGCACCACGTCGGGCTCGTCCTCGAGCCCCGAACCCCGGAGCCCCCGGTGCAGCCGCCGGTCGAGCGTCACGGCGAACCGCGCAACCCGCGCAATCTCCTGACCCGCCCGAACTCGCGCAGCCCCCTTGGCGCTGCGGTAAACCCCGCGCAGCGTGCGCAGCTCCTCGATGGCGCCCTGAAGCTCGAGCTCGAGCGGCCGACTCGCGGCGGCGGCGAGGAGACCACGCATCGCGTCATGGCCCCCGGTGCGCCCCGTCAGGATGTCCGTGACGTTCTTCGCCACCTGGTCGGCGAACCACCCGAGCCCGAACGACTGGTCGCGCGACGCAACCTCGGACCCGTTCTCTCCGGTCAACGCCTCCCGCAACCAGTCGAGCGTACCGACGACCGGCTCGATCCAGGCGCCGACCTCGGCCATGCCCGACGCCAACCGCGCCCGCCACGCTTCGCCTACGACGCCTTCCACAGCGCCGACGAGCTCGGCATACAGGTCGCCGCCATCCGTCGCAGCCTCGACCGCGCCCCGCATGACCTCGAGCACCGCCGCCTCGACGCGTCCTCGCTGTTCCTGCTCGTCGGCGCCGGCCGCATCCACGTCCGCGGCCTCGGCTCCGCGGACCATCGGCATCCGCGGCCGCTCGAGCTGTCCCCCGCCCTCCCATGCCCGCCCGACGCGCGCCGCCTCGATCTCGGCACGCCAGGGCTCGCCAGTTCCACCCACCCGACCTTGCGCGACGTGCGTCAGCTCGTGCGCCAGCAGGTAGCGCCCCCGCGAGGTCGTCGGATCGAACCCGGCCGGGTCCAGATACACCACGCCCTCGTGCGCCAGCCCTTCGGCGCCCCGCGTCGCCAACCTGCGAGCGGCCTCGTCATCCAGCCGAACCTGTACCTCGCCCTGCGGGATCCCGAGCCGCGGCGCCAGCCGCGCGACCTGCCGCTCGACCTCGGCGACCCGCGCGCGCTCGG
Source organism: Myxococcota bacterium (assembly GCA_041687695.1). Taxonomy (GTDB): domain Bacteria; phylum Myxococcota_A; class UBA9042; order PHBI01; family JAWLBL01; genus JAWLBL01. Next base: position 6,540 of record JAWLBL010000060.1, read on the forward strand.
AGCGCGCCTCCAGCGCCTCGGCACGCTCGGCGGGCCAGAGGAACGCCTCCTCCGCGTAGGCCGTTCCGGCGACGGCCTCGACGTGCGCCAACAGATTCGCGAGCTCCTCGGGCCCCACGGCCCCGGACTCGACCAGTCCATCCAGCCAGCCCCCGACCAGCTCGGGCGCGAGCGGATGCTCGTAGGCCAGGCTGGCGGCAACGTCGAGCCGCGCGTGCCGGCGCTCCCGTGCTGCCGCGGCGAGCTCCTCACTGCGCCGCAGGGCACGGTCCAGGTCACCAAGGTCTGTGTCACGGCGCCCGCCCAAGTTCCACCGCCCGAAGGATCCCTCCTCGAAGCGAAGCTTCCATCACCACGAATCGGCCGCACTCGGAGCCAGGGACAGCGCGAGAATCCCCGACGCAGCGCAACATCGTCAAGGCGTCCGGGACCGATTCCCCGGGTCCATCGTAACGTCATGGCCGAGCGGGAGCCTCGCCGAACGTGTCCCCGGCCTCGCCTTCCGGCCGCGCGCACGGAATGCAGGTGTCAGGGCTCCCCAGTTCCCGTTTCCGTGGCGCGGCACCTCTGGTTTGACGCGTCAGTCGGTCGCGGGGCAAAACGGCTCCGAGGGGATGCCCCCTACGAAGATGCGGGCCCGCTTTGAAGGACGGGCCTTCAGCCCGGGCCGAATCACAGCGCGTGAGCGATGCGCGTAGACCTCGTCGACGACGAATTCGTCAGGGTGGCACTCGAGGTGCCCTCTCTGACCCGTCGCCAGCCCCTGCTCGCGCCCGGCGGCGAGGATGAGAACGGTCATGGCCTCGCCGGCCGGCACGATGTTCAGTAGCTGAACCTCCATGCTCTCTTGCTGCTGGGCTCTGCCCGATGCACTGCCGTCCGGCTGCACATCGGCGGCGGTCGAGCCGCATGTAGCCATGAGCAGTGAGAGCACGAAGGTGATCATCGGGAACACGGCGCACCTCTCCCCGTGCATCAAAACGGAAAGGGTCGAATGACGACGACCGCATCAGGCGAGGCCATGCGCGCGAGGTACTGTTCGATCGTGGTTTTCACCAGCGGATCGCGCCGAAGCGCGCCACCTGGCCGCCCGTCAGAGTCAGAACTGGAAGTAGATGAAGGGGGGCGGGCCGCAGGCGCCGCGGATGGCGCGGCAGGCCGAGGCGTCGTCGCGGCAGGCGGGGCGGGCCGCGCAGTCGGCGTCGGTCGCCTCGCAGTAGCCGAGGCGGAGGGTGCAGCGGCCCTCGTTGGCGCAGGCGGTGGACGCGCGGCAGTCGGCGTCGCTGCGGGCGACGCAGAGGTCGCCCTCGCGGACGCAGCGGCCGTCCTCGAGGCAGGCGCGCGAGGCGCGGCAGGCGGAGTCGGCGCGCGCGACGCAGCGGCCCTGGTGGGCGACGCACTGGCCCTCGGACGCGCAAGGCGGGGCGACGCCCGGGGCCGGGGCGCGGCGGCAGGCGGCGTCGTCTTCGGCAGGCACGACGCAGTCGCCGTCCTGGGCGTGGCAGCGGCCCCCATCGCGGCACGCACGCGACGCGGCGCAGTGGGCCGCCGTCAACGCGCGGCACTCGCCGTCCTGGGCCACGCAGCGCCCGACCTCGGCGCAGGCGTCGTAGCGCTGCGACCCGAGCGCCCGGCAGTCCTCGTCGCGCTCGGCCGCCGGGCGGCAGTACCCCCCGCGCGCCACGCAGGCGCCGTAGTCGGCGCAGTCCGTCGAGCGCCGGCAGGCCTCGTCGCGCGTGGCCCTGCACGACGACCCCTGGGGCGTACAGAGCCCGTAGGCCGCGCAGGCCCACCAGGCCTCGCAGGCTGCGCTCGCTGCCGCCGTCGACGGCGACGGTTCGGGCGCCGTCTCACGACCGGAGCACGCGGCCAGCGCCGCCGCCAGGGCCACCAGCACCCACCGACCGAGCTTCCCCATGCGCGCCCCCTCCCCCGCGGACGCCCCGGACATAACACAGTCGCGACGTGAGGCCGCTGGAAGTCGACCGCGCCGACGTTACCGCGGAAACGCGTCGGCCGGTTCGGGGGTGGGGGTCGGCCCGCGAGCGCAGGCTCCGCGGTGCGAGGGCGACCACCGTCGAGGACGGGCGCGCTGGGCGGTGCTTGCTTCCTGGGCGCCGCCCGCCGTGGCTTGGACCTCGGCGAGGACGAGGCTGGTGATGCCGAGGAGGCGGGAGGGGGGCTGGCGCGGTCGTGGGCGGCCTCGGGGGAGCGCGGGGAGCGCGGCCACGGGTCGAGCCAGACCACCGTATCGGTCATCGTTTCGGCGGCAACACGGAGATCACGCGGACCACGAAGTCGCGGAAACCCTTCATGTAGCGCCGCAGGAACTCGGCGGTGCTCGGGTCGTGGACCACGCCGTCGTCGCCGAAGACGCCCTTCTTGAAGGTGATGTAGGCCTCGATCTCGTTGAACAGCGGCGAGTTGCAGAAGGCGAGCACGCTGCGGAGGCTCTGCTGTCCGACCGCGGTTCCGATGCTGCCGGGCGAGGCCCCGATGATCCCCGACGGCTTGTGGCTGAACGAGTTGGTCCCGTAGGGCCGGCTCGCCCAGTCGATGGCGTTCTTGAGGGCGCCCGGGATGGAGCGGTTGTACTCGGGCGTGACGAAGAGCACCGCCTCCACGTTGGCGATCGCCTCTTTCAGCGCGCGCCCCTCGGGTGGGTAGTCCGCGTCGTAGTCGTAGCTGTACAGCGGCAGATCCTTGATGGGGATCTCGGTGAACTCGAGGTCGTCCGGCGCCAGCTTGATGAGCGCCTTCGACAGCGTCCGGTTGATGGACGCCTTCGCCAGGCTGCCCACGAAATAGCCGACTTTGATCTTCGCCATGACGCACCTCCCGCTGGTCCCCGGTGCACCTCCAGACGATAGTGTCAGGTCCCCCCTTCCCAACCCGGTAGCGGGAGGGTAGGTCCAGAATTGGCGTCCCTCGTCCTGCGCGGCGATACCGAGAGCCGTGGGCGGGA
>JAWLBL010000061.1:0-5364 GCA_041687695.1 Myxococcota bacterium
CCGGCGGAGCCGGCGCGAGTTGGTGGTCCGCCTCCTACGCGGGCCGAAGGGCCCGCTTTCGGAGTGCGCCGCCCATGGCGGCGCTTTCCGCGCCGGCGGAGCCGGCGCGAGTTGGCGGCAGACACCCCGACACCCCCAGCGCCCGCCTCTCGTTGGATCAGTCCAGCAGGCCGCGCTCTCGGAAGGCGGCCAGCAGCCTGGACTTTCCGTCGGCCATGACCGGCACGCCGTGAGCCATGACGACGTGCTCGAAGTCCTGCTCGGCGATGTGCGCGACGGCAGCTCGGAAGGCCTTGCGGTCCTTGACCATGGTCATGAAGAGCTTGCTCACCGCGAAGCGTCGGTAGGTGCCGAACATGCGGAAGAACAGCCAGGCCAGCAGGCCCTTGGGCCGGTCGATGTTGAAGACCATGTCCGTCAGCACCAGCGTCTGCGAGGCGCGGTGCAGGAACGCGGCCTCGTTCATCTTGGGCGCGCCCGGCAGCGGCATCAGCGCCAGCTCGGCCTCGTAGGGCCACGGGTCGACGCCCAGCTCGCCGTGCCAGGTCAGGTCCGGCTGCCTGCCCCGAATCCCCTGCGGCCCCCACAGCCGCGCCCCCGGATGCGCCGCGGCGGCGGCCTTCATCCCGGCGGTGTGCATCAAGCTGGGCGCCACGATGTCGGTCACGGCGCCGCACCCGCGCAGTTGCTCGTCCGTCAGCGTCGAGGCCGGCGACAGCAACACGCGCGCGGCCCCCAGCTCCAGCACGACGCTGGTCACCGGCAAGCTCATCAGCGTCGACTTCAGCTCGGCCTGCAGCAGCTGCACTCCCGGCAGCGCGTCACGCCCGTCGACGGCCCCTGCGTCCCCGCCAAGGCTCGAGATTTGCTTCACCTTCGGCTCGATCGGGGCTGACATTGATGGACTCCTCGCGCGCGTGATGGCCGGCGCTACGCGTCTGGTATGACCGCCGTCGCCGCGCGGCATCATCGGTCACCCAGGCGAATTCGTCACCACCATCGGGCCCATAGCGACGCTCCTTCCCGCGTCGTCCCGAGCCTCCTCGCCGCCTCGGCCAACGCTCGCCCTCTCGCCGCGAGCGCCCATCCACCCGCCGCGGGCGAAGCCGCTTGATTCGTCCGCGCCGGTCTGCAGGATCGACCCCATGACCCGACCGCACGCCGACGACCAGGGCCTGATGTGGCGCGGGCGCATCCTGCACCTCGTCCACGCCGCGACGACGGGAGTGCACGCGCACCACGCCCTGAAGATCTGCGTACCGCTCGATGGTGAGCTGGTCGTCGGTCGCGTCGCGGGGCGCGCCCTCACGCGCGGCCGCGGGGCGCTGGTGGTCCCGCCGCACGTGACCCACTGGGCCGGCTGCACCGGCCCCACGCTGACCCTGTTCGTCGAGCCCGAGCACGACGTCGCCCGTGGGCTGCGCGCCGAGCCGCCGGGACCATCCCACGGCCTGCGCTGGTTCGCCGGCCGCGAGGTCGACGCCCTGGCGCGCTGGCTGCGCCAAGAGCTCTGCGCCCTCGACAGCGCCGAGCCGCCGGACGCCATTGTCGACGAGGTTTTCGCCCGGCTGCGGCTGACCGCGACCGAGGCCCCGCCGCTCGACCGCCGCGTCACGCACGCCCAGCGCCTCCTCGACGAGGCCCCGCGCCACCTCGTCCCCCTCGACGCGCTCGCCGCCAGCGTCGCCCTGTCCCCGTCGCGCCTGGCGCATCTGTTCCGCGCGCAGGTCGGCCTCCCGGTGCGCCGCTACGGGCTCTGGCAGCGCCTCATCGGCGGCCTGGGCGCGCTTGGCGCCCGCAGCTCCACGCTGGCCGACGCGGCCGCGACGGCAGGGTTCGCCGACCAGGCCCACTTCACGCGCACCTGCCAGCGCATGCTCGGCCACCCGCCCAGCATGGTCCCCTCGCGGCTGCGCGTGCTCTAGCAGGTTCGTTCAAGCGCGACGCCCCCGCGGTGGGTAGATGAGGCGCAAACGTGACGGCGCGACGTCCTGGCGCGCCCACGCCCAGCCCTCCAACCCCGCTCGGAGCCGCCATGCAGCCCGTGGAAGTCTACGCCCTGTGCACCGTCGCCCTCTTCCTCAAGTTCTTCGCCGTCGCCGCGGTGCAGGGGCTCGACCGCCTGCGTCACCGCGCCTTCGTCCGCCCCGAGGACGCCGCCTTCTTCGGCCAGGGCGCCCGCCCCGCCGCGGCCGACGGCGAGCTGGCCGCCCTCGCCCAGAACACCCTGCGCAACGACCTCGAGAACATCCCCTTCTTCCTCTTCCTCGGCCTGCTGTACGTGCACAGCGGCGCCTGGCCCACCGGCGCCCTGGTCTACTTCCCGCTCTTCCTCGTCAGCCGCGTCGTGCACACCGTCGCCTACCTGAAGCCGACCCAGCCGCTGCGCAACCGCGCCTATCTGGTCGGCGTCGCCGTGCTGCTGGCGCTCAGCGGCCACATCGTCCATCGCACGCTCACCGGCGCCTGGCCCGCCCAAGCCTGAGGCCGCGCCGCCTTTGACGAAGCCAGGCTTCGCCCACGTGCCGCTGAAAAACCGCTCTGCGGTTACGCACACTGGCCACAGCTCCGGCGACTTCGATGCGTAGGTCCCTTTCGAACGGAACTCGGCCTCACACACCACCTGACGGGACGCATACGAGCGGCGTCTCCAGAAGCCGGGCGACGTCGCGCGCGCGGAGGTGACACATGGTCCCGGGTAACACTCCGGATAACACTGGGATGAGGCCTTAAGAATCGGTGGCGAGGCCTGGCACCCGGGTTTTGTGTAGCCTGTCCCTCGTCCCTCCCAGGGAGCCCACGAGATCAGGTAGACCATGACGCTGCTCACCGATGAAGACCTCGCGCGCATTCGTGACGACCGCGACCGACGCTTCACCTTCCAGATCCTCGGCGAGCTCGGGGACCCAAAGCTGACCGAAGCCCGCCGTGACACGCTCGTCGACGTGCTGTCCCAGCTCGATGACCCTCGCGTCGTCGAGCCACTCTGGACTCGGCTGAATGATGTCTCGGCCGCTCCGGTTTTGCGCCGGTCCGCAAGTGAAGTCCTAACCGACATGACCACCCCCAGCCTCGGTGGCGCCGAGCTACGCCGGCTCTGGCATTCGGGCGACACGGAGCTGCAACGTCACGCTGTGATTCAGATGACCCAAGCCGAGGCCGACCTCATCGGGAGCTCCGTAAAAGTTAGAGCTCAGGGGCCACGTCCGTAAGAGCTCAGGGGCCACGTCCGTAAAAGTTAAATTGCTCCTCTCGGGGACGGCTCGGCGCGGTTGACAGCCCGGTTTGAGATGGGCACGGTCGGCTCACGGCGAGGCCACTGCGGATCACCGGGGCCGGGCTCGTGCACCACATCATGAATCGTGGGACGGCGCGGCGGGACATCTTCGAGGAAGACAAGGAGCGGCTCGACTTCTTGGAGGCCTTGGCGGAGATCAGTGTCCGGTTCGGGGTTCACGCGCTGGTGGTCGTGTTGATGGACAACCACTACCATCTCGTGGTCGAGGACGAGGGGAACGCCCTGTCGAACGCCATCGGTCATCTGAACCAGCTACACGCGCAGCGGTTCAACGGTCGCCGGGGGCGGGTCGGGGCGCTGTTCCAGGGGCGCTTCAAGTCTCGGTTGGTCCAGGAGGAGGTCTACCTGGCAGAGTTGGTGCGCTACGTCCACGCGAACCCGGTGAAGGCCGGCATGGTGGCGCGGGCTGACGACTACGCGTGGAGCAGCCATCACCCGTGGACGCTTCGTCATTGTACTCATCAACCCGGTCTCGCTACCGCCCTGCTCGCCAAACTGCTGAGGGGTCGCGGTCTCATCCATCTTGGCAGAAAGGGAAGCCTTGCCGGACCTCCCACCCGACGTGCGCCAGCTTCGCCTGACCCGCGACGAAGAGGTCAGCATCCTAGGATACGACTCAGAAGGAGCAAACCAATGACTCGCGTCGCCTGGCATGAACCACCGGAGGCATGTCCCCGCGGCCCCAGGTCCACTGAGGTGCTCTGGTGACGGACGGCCTTCCCAGCGGCTATGCCGCGGTTCTCGCGGACTTGAAGACGAAGGTCCGTTCCGCCCAGATCAAGGCGGCCACGGCTGTGAATCAGGAGTTGATCGCTCTCTACCTGGAGATCGGCCGACTTCTTACTGAGCAACACAGTTGGGGGGCAGGAGTCGTCGAGCGGCTCGCAAGGGACCTCAGGGCCGAGTTCCCTCAGATGAGCGGCCTGTCACGCACCAACTTGTTCTACATGAAACAGGTGTTCGCGGCGTGGCATGGCTCCGGAGAGAAAGTCCAACAGCTTGTTGGACGAATTCCGTGGGGACATCACATCGTGCTCGTCTCCAAGGTACAGGACCCCGGCGCGAGGCTCTTTTACCTTCGCCTCGCCGTCGAACACGGCTGGAGCCGGTCGGTGCTCATCGTGCACATCGAGAGTCGGCTGCACGAGCGCCAAGGGCGTGCCCTCACGAATTTCGCCAGCACCTTGGCCCCGCCCGACTCCGATCTGGCCCAGCAAACACTCAAGGATCCGTACGTCTTCGACTTCCTCACGCTTGCTCGAGATGTTCGGGAACGCGAGCTCGAACAGGGGCTCCTCGACCACATCCAGCGATTCCTCATGGAACTTGGGGTGGGTTTCGCATTCGTCGGCCGTCAAGTCCAACTCGAGGTCGGCGGTCGAGACTTCTACATAGACCTGCTCTTCTATCACCTCACGCTCCGGCGCTTCGTTGTGATCGAACTGAAGACCGTGCCCTTCGAGCCCGAGTTCGCAGGGAAGCTGAACTTCTATCTGTCGGCGGTCGATGAGCAGATGCGGCACGCGACGGACTCCCCGACCATCGGACTCCTCCTGTGCAAGGAGAAGGATCGCCTGCTCGTCGAGTATGCCCTGAGGGACGTGAACAAGCCGATCGGCGTGGCCGAGTGGCAAACCCGGCTGGTCGAGTCTCTTCCCGACGAATTGAAGGGCAAGCTGCCCACGGTCGAGGAGTTGGAGGCCGAACTGGGCGACGATCTCGACGGCAGGAGTCCCGAGTGACGGACGGCAAAGCTCCGACGGCAGGAGTCCCGAGAGTCCCAGGGGTCAAGTCCCAACTTACAAACAACTCGAGTGCAGACGGTCGGTTGCGCGAGGTGCATGGTGAAGATGTATGCAAGTTGGGACTTGACCCCTACGCCGAGCCCGCCTCCGCGAGCGACTTACCCCTGCCGACGGCGCTCAGACGTGAAGTTGTTTGTAAGTTGGGACTTGACCCCTGAGGTCCGGGAGCGCTCAGAAGGTCACCCGATGGTTCGTCGAGGAGGGCTTCGATCTCCCGGTTCTGCGGCGGCGTAAAGGGCGCAGCGACGAGGTCGCGTGGCG
>JAWLBL010000062.1:0-3954 GCA_041687695.1 Myxococcota bacterium
CGAACGCGGGACGGGACACCCGAGAGGGGCTCATCCCAGCCCAACTACCGGGAAACGACCGCGAGACAAACCCGGGACGGGGAGCCGGGACAGGACAAAGAGGACGTCGGCGTGGCGATTGGCGTAGGCGACGTAGCCGAGCTCGTCGATGACGAGCAGCGCTGGACTGGTGAAGCGTCGGTACGCTCGGGAGAGGGCCGCGAGGCCTTCCTGGGCGGCCAGTTCGCTCAGCATGGCGCTCGCGGTCGTGAAGCGCGCCGTGCGACCGCCGCGAATGACGGCGTAGGCGAGGTTCTTGGCGACCATCGTCTTGCCGACGCCGCTGGGTCCGATGAGGAGTACGTTGGCTCCCTCTTTGACGAATCCGAGCTGAAAGACGGCGTCGAGGCCCGGGCGGTCGACGACGCGCGGCCAGGACCAGTCGTAGTCGGTCATCGGCTTGAAGCGGCCGAGCCGGCTGCTCTTGAGGCGGCTGTCGAATCCGCGGCGCTGGCGCTCCTCGGTCTCGATGGTGATGACGCGCTCGAGCCACGGCTCGCCGAGAAGCTCGTCGACACGCGAGGCCAGCCCGAGCAGGCCGATGGCGCGAAGGCGCCGCTCGAGGTCGTCACGCATCGGCGCCCTCCTTGGTCCCCTTGAGCGCGTCGTAGGCGTCGAGCGACGGACGCCGCACCGTGATGTTTCGCACGCGCGGGTCATCGGGGAGCGCGACGGCGACGGGCGCAGGCCGGCCAGCGTCGCGGCGCCGGCGGTCGAGGATCTGCCGCACGGCCGCGACGTGCGGGGCGTCCATTGCGATGGCCTCGTCGACGGCAAACGCCAACTCGGCGGCCCCGAACGCATCGAGCAGCTCGCCCAGGCGCGCGACCGCCGAGCCGACGTTGCCGCCTCGGTCCGCGAGGACGCGCACGAGCTCCTGGGCCGCCGGGACCGCCGCGAAGATGCGGTTCATCCCGCGCGCCTCGCGGGCCGCTCGCTTCTGCGCCACCAGCGCCGCCAAATGGGCGGGGTCCTCGACCTGCTTGCCCTTGCCCCAGGACCGAGCGTGGCTTGCGATGACGTCGGCGCCATCCGTCACGCGCACGACGCTGCTGGTCGCGAGCACCGTCAGGGTCCGCCGCACCCGATCGTGCGGCACGCTGTAGTCGTTGCCGTCGAAGCGCACATAAGGCGTCTTGCCGACCTTCACCTCCACGCGGTCGGCGACCGGGAAGGCGTCGCTCGGCAGCGGACGCAAGATCTGCGACTCCTCGGCGAACGCCTGGGCGAGAGTCAGCGTCCGGTCGTCCGGGTGCCGCCGCGCGCCGCGGACCTGCCGGCACCATCGCTCGGCCTGCGCGTTGAGGTCCGCGAGATCCTTCCACTCGCGCGCCGCGAAGAACGACGAGCGCACGTCGCGGATGGCCCGCTCGACCCGCCCCTTCTCGTTGCCGCGATAAGGCGCCACCGGCCGCGGCTCGTAGCCGTAGTGACTGGCGAACGCGAGCAGGTTGGGATTGAACACGATGGCGTCGCCGACACGCTGCGTCACCGCCGACTTGAGGTTGTCGTACAAGACGACGCGCGGCACGCCCCCGAACGCCTCGAACGCCGCCTCGTGGTGCTCGAGGAAGCTGCCCATGCGCATGTCGACGCCGAAGCGCAGCCACGTCCAGCGCGACCACGACAGCACCATCACGAACGCGACGAGCGGTCGCAACGCTCCATCGATCTCGATGCGCCCGAACATGCCCCAGTCCACCTGGGCCTGCTCGCCGCGGAGCGTCGACAGGCGCAGGTAGGCCTCCGCCGGCTTGGGTTTGCGGTGGCGGGCGACCACCGCGCGGAAGTGGTCGGGTCCGCCATCGTAGCCCCGCTCGCACACCATCTCGTACAGCCGGCTGGCGGTCAGCCCGGGGTACTTGTCGAGCGTCTCGCGGATGAACGCGACGAACGGGTCGGCCTTCGAGCGCCGCGACGCGAGTGCCGTCAACGGGACGCCGTCTTCCTGCAGCGTGCGCCTCACCGTGCTGTGGTGCAGGCCGAGTTCGCGAGCGATGGTCCCCACCCGCCAGCTCTCTGCGTGGAACAGCCGGCGGATCTTGGACTTGAGGTCGGCCGAGATCATGCCCACCTCCGCCAGACCAGCCGGAGCTGACGGAAGTCACCGACGCCTCGCAGCGTGCGGCGGCGAACCGGCGGTCCGGTCACCTTGAACCTAACAAGGGCGCTCTCGTCAGGAACCAGCCCCCTTCCGAAGAGGGCCTCTTCGAAGCTCCTCGGCAACGCGGGCCCCACAAAAACTACAGCAGCGAGCGGGTGCCCTGCCCACAGCGCCAAGCCCTCGAGCAGCGTGAGGAGCGCCCGCGGGTGGTTCGGGGCGGGCGGCAGCGCCGCCTTGAGGAGCTCGTTCCCATCCCCGTCCTTCACCAGGATCTTGGTCTGCTTGACCGTCGGCTCGACGGCCACCTTCCACTGAACCATCGTTCACCTCCGCCTCGACCGGGTTGACTGTCGAGGTCTCGGAGGAGCCTGTAGACGGCTGTGGTTCCGCGGAACCGTGATCCCCCAGGTTTTCGCAGGAGCCCGCACTACGTCGCCGGTGGTAGCGCCGGGACTCCGCCAATCTGTGCATCCGTGCCCCCTGAAGCGACCGGCGATAGGCGCGCCGAGCACGCCTGAGCCTCTCCCTACGCCGCTGGTCCGCGCACCCCGGGCAGTAGACGTTGCTCCGGTCGCAGCGACGACAGATCACCACGTGCACGCCACAGGCGCTGCACGAGTACAGGCGAGCACTCAACATCGGCCCTCCTGTCTCGAAGGCCTGGCCGACAAAGGCCATCCGCGGCATCCTCCGCTTGGACGGCTCAGACGCTCGTTGTCGGCGCCGTCCAGGGGGGCAGGCGTTGCAGCGCCTTCCCCCCACCTTCGAGACCCCCTCCGACTACGCCCGCCTCAGCTCGCCGGCCAGATTATCGACCGCACGCGCTACTCGCCGTCTGCACGCGGGTTCTGGCCGCTGCTGACACCGGCTGGGGGGCGAGGGGGACGGTGGGACTCTTCGGCGGCGCGGAGGGCGTTGAGGGCGAAGAGTTGGTCGATGATGGTGTCCTCGAAGCGTTGGAAGGCGCGGGTTTCTTCTTCGGTCGTCGGGTCGGTGTAGGGGAGGAGGGCTTCGGGGAGGGGGATGGTCTCGGTGGCCTCGGGGATGTTGGGGGTTGGGGTGAGGTGCTTGGGGACCGGGAGGGACTGCCAGCCGTAGGCTTCGATGACGGCGCGGGCTTTGGCGAGGTGGAGCTCGCGGAGGTGGAGGACCTCCGGGTCGTGGTGGGTCGGGTCCTCGGGGGCGTTGTAGGTGGCCGTCAGGCCCTGGTTGCGGTCGAGGCAGAAGGCGGCTCGGGCGTCGTCGAGGGCCTTGCCGGCGCGGTCGAGGGGGGTGCTGGGCTGGAGCCGGTTTGGCACGGGCCAGCGCGGGAGTGTGCCCTGGATGGGTGTTACCGAGCAGGCTAGTCGATGGGTCGGGGGCTCGGTTCGGGCCGGCTGAGTGATGGGACCGGGCGAGGACGGAGCGTCGCCGGCATCATGCAGGGAGATCATGCGGTGACGGCCCCGTTGATGTAGAGCCTCCGGCGAGGGAGGCGAAGCATCGGCGTGGGGCCGGTCCGCAGGATGTGGGGTGGCGGGAGGGGACAAGCTTGCCGGCACCCCCCTCCCGCCGTGCTTCGAAGCCATGATGGGGAGACGAAGCGGGACCTGCTTCGTACGTTCCGAGGTGGACGTCAAGACCTGGCTGGTGGCGCTGCCGTCGGTGCACTCGGCCAGGGTAACCGTCCGATATCAGGTGTCGCCCAGTCCCCCTGCGCGCCCGTTGCCGCTGGTCTAAGGGTCGGGCGGTGGTCGCGGCTTCCAGTTGTGGGGTAGCAGCTCGGCGATGCGGGAGTTGGGGTGGTCGTTGATGCGCACCATGACGTCGGC
>JAWLBL010000063.1:0-3175 GCA_041687695.1 Myxococcota bacterium
ACACTTCCCCTTCTACAGGGACCCGGTGGCCCTCGCACCCCCAGCCAGGCTGGTGACGCTCGGGCCGAGCCTCATACACCACGGGTTGGGACTCTATCCACGAGGACGCATGACCCACTCCGCCAACATCCAGGCCGTCCTGTGGGACTTCGACGGGACGCTGGTCCAGACCGAGCGCCTGCACGCCGACCTCGAGCGCCAGGTGTTGGCCGAGCTCGGCGTCGACCTCGACCCCAAGGCCGACCTCGACGGCGTCGGCCGGCCCACCCGCGCCCTGTTCGCCGCCGCGCTCGCCGCCGCCGGCCGCCCCGAGCTGCTCGAGGCCGCCCTGGCCCGCCGCCTCGAGCTGGCCCGGGCGCAGGTCCTGCCGCGCGCGCACCCCACGCGCGGCGTCGAGCGGGTGCTGCTCGACGTGCCGATGCGCACGCACCGCTTCGCCGTGGTCACCTCGACCGAGCGCGCGCTGGTCGAGCCCATCGTCGAGCGGCTGGGTTGGACCTGGCGCTTCGAAGTGATGGTGACCCTCGACGACGTCCAGGCGCCCAAGCCGGATCCCGAACCCTACCGCCTGGCCGTCCAGCGCCTGGGGCTCGAGCCGCGTCAGTGTCTGGTCGTCGAGGACAGCCCGCCGGGTGTCGAGGCGGGCCGGGCCGCCGGATGCAGGGTGGCTGCCCTGCCGGGGACCTTCCCGGCGGCGGCCCTGCACCGGGCCCACTACGTCCTCAGCAACGTCGGCGCGGTGGCCGGGCTGCTGGGCGTCCTGAAGTAGCTCAAAAGTTTCGCTGCGTTGCGCTCGTTGCGTTGCACACGACCGTGCCAGACTCCCCGCCATGACGCGCTCGCGACGCGGCGTGTCAAAAATCGACTTCGGCCAGAACACTTGCGGCGTAGAGGCCCCTTCCGTACAGTCCCCGCGCTACCCCGATGGGCACCATACCCAGGAGATCCAACAATGCGGAAGCTCACCCGATTTTCCGTAGTCCTTACCGCGTGTTTCGCGATGGGACTCGCTACGGGCTGTGATGATGACGGCGGCGAGGCGAAGACCGACACCACGGACGACATCGGCACCGACACGCCCGATGAAGACACCACCGGTGGCGACACGGTCGAGGGCGACACCGCCGACGACTCGACCACCACGCCGGACGAGGGCCCGGACGCGACCGAGGACGTCGAGCCGGTCGACCCCTGCGACCCCAACCCCTGCACCACCCCGCCGCAGGCCGTGTGCACCAACACGACCACGCTGGTGACGTACGCCGCCGAGGGCACCTGCACCGCGAACGGCGCCAACGCCTCGTGCGAGTACCAGGCGACGACCACCACCTGTGAGGGTGAGACCCCCGTCTGCTTCCAGGGCGAGTGCACCGCGCAGCAAGAGATCCCGACCGAGTTCTCGGCCCAGGCCAGCTGGATCTCCTCCCTCGCGATCGCCGGGATTCCGCCGGCCGGCGGCGGCGACGCGCTGCCCGCCTGCTGCTTCGACTTCACCGGCGACGACACTCCGGACAACGCGCTGGGCAAGCTGGTTGGACAGATCGGCGGCTTCCTCGGTGGTGATGACCTTGATGTGAATGGCCTGCTGCTCGAGGCCATTCAGGACGGCACGGTCAACATCCTGCTCGAGCAGGTGGACCTGGACGACACCGACCCGACCAACGACACCGAGTTCGTCGTGAACGGCTACTACGGGGCCAACGCGAACCCGTCGGGGGACCCGCTCGCCGACTACAACGCCAACCTCGGCGGCGACGGCGACTTCCTGGTCTCCCCGTCCAGCTTCGCGCCGAACGGTCAGCCGCTCATCTCCTTCGGCGGGGCCTCCACGGTCGGCGGCGCCTTCGAGGCTGGGCCGTCGCCCTTCACCCTCAGCTTCCCCCTGGGTGAGATCTCGCTGACGGTGACGGTCAGCGGCACCCAGATCGCGGGAACCGCGGCGGTCGGCCCCAACGGCGCCGGCCTCGAGATCACCGAGGGCAAGCTGGGCGGCTACGTCCACATCGAGGATCTGATCAGCGCCCTCAACGGCTACGCGGACTCGAACTGTGGTTGCCTGGGCCTGCCCGGTCCGCTGGTCAACTACACCAACGAGAGCACCTTCAGCTGCAACAAGCCGAGCAACAACACCTGCACCAGTGATGACGGCTTCTGCAACGAGCTCAACCAGTACTGCAGTATTGCGTTGCCGGTCATCAAGAGCGTGCTCGACGTCGACAGCGGCGGCCTGCCTGCCAAGGACTCGCTGTCCGTCGGCGTCTGGTTCGAGGCGACCAGCGCCAACCTGGTCGGGCTCGAGACCGAGGAATAGGCCGACGCCTACGGGCAGACGCTGAAGACGAAGGCCCCGCTCGCGGGGCCTTCGTCGTTTCGAAAGCCGCCCGGGACGGGTTGAGCCCCTCGCAAGGCTGTGGTAGCCCTGCACGGTAGGGAACCACACCCAGGGAGCGCGGGAACGATGCGGCAACTCATCTCTAGCGTCATGGTCGCAGGGCTCGTCGGCTCGGCCGGCTGCGGCTGGGACGACCTGTCGGTCTATCAGGATGTCGAGGTCGACGCCGGCGACGTCGCGACCGGCGACCCGGACACGAAGGGTCCCGACGCGGACGGGCAGACGACGGAACCCGAGACCATGGGTGACGGTTGCGGCGAGCCCCCGTGCGAGGCCCCGAGCTGCGATCACCTGGACACCCCCTGCATGGCTGGCGCCTTCGACGCAGGGCAGGGGACCTGCGTCGCCGTCGCCCGGCCCGACGGCACAGCGTGCGACGACGGCGACGCCTGCACCCAGGTCGACGCTTGCGTCCAGGGGACGTGCACGGCCGGCCAGCCGGTCACCTGCTCGCCCCAGAGCGCCTGCCACGACGCGGGCGTGTGCGACCCCGCGACGGGCCAGTGCTCGCACCCCGCCAAGGCCGACGGGGCGGCCTGCGACGACGGCCTCGCCTGCACGGTCGACGACGCCTGCCAGGCGGGCGTCTGCCAGGGCGAGCCCTTGCCCTGCGACGACGGCAAGGCCTGCACCGTCGACAGCTGCGACGAGGCCCAGGGCGGCTGCCAGCACGACGCCAGCGCCGTAACCGTCCGGTATCGGGTATCTCCCCTCCACTCGCGTTGCCGTGCAAGCTTGCTTCATGACCTCGATTGGAGAAGCGAGCATGAGCACGGAGCGGCG